>JASBSS010000004.1 GCA_030148805.1 Thiogranum sp.
CTTGAATACGCGGCCCGGCGTCTGGTTCTGCCCGATCGAACCCGGCGCACGGTGCGCCAGCGAGTTGCCGTGGGTGGCGTCCTGGGTGCGGAAGTTATGGCGCTTGACCGTGCCGGCGTAGCCCTTGCCGATCGAGGTGCCGATGACGTCGACTTTCTGGCCCTCCGCGAAGAGGTCGACCTTGAGCGCCGAACCAACCTGATATTCCGTCTCATCGGCTTCGCCAATGCGGAATTCGGTTACCAGGTCGCCGGCTTCGACCTTCGCCTGGGCGAAGTGGCCGGCTTGAGGCTTCGACACGCGGGAGGGCTTGCGGTGACCTGCAGTAACCTGCAGTGCACGGTAGCCGTCCGTCTCCACGGTCTTCACCTGGGTGATATGGTTCGGTTGTGCCTCGATCACGGTTACCGGGATCGAGACCCCGTCGTCCGTGAAGACACGTGTCATGCCGCACTTGCGGCCAACAAGACCCATCGTCATGTCTCAAACCTCGCACCGACTTCGATTGGCCAGCGCCATTAATAGCTCGTTTCGCGATCAGCACTACGATTGGCACTGACCGTTGATCGGATCGCTTACGGAAGCGCGATTTCGGAGTATCGAGAATCGCGCCTCGACAGGCGTTCCAACTGCATTCGCGTTTCCTGCAGACACGCGAAAGGGCCAGCCATCGCCAAGAGCCTCTCGCTCTTCTTGCTCAGGGGCTGACCCTAGCTTCCGACAATCGTCTGCGGACGGTGCCGGCGGTCCGGGATTTGCCGAGGACGCCTTACGGTTTCCCGGCGTCCAAATGTTTAAGCGCCACTCGAAAGCCCATCTTGGTACCCCGGTGACGCCGTTTCCGGAATCTGGCCGACTCCCGGCCCGGCCAAATCCAGCGAGCCCGCAATTATACCCCCCAGACCCCCAATAGCAAGGGGTCTGCGGCGAGAAATTGCAGTTTTTTTCCGCTTATATTTCAGATACTTAAAAGAGTGATCCGGGGTGAGCGTTCGAGCGTCGTGCGGAGTGCAGCGACGCAGGACGCCAAAGCAAGCGGAGCCCGATCCGAGCGAGACTTAGGATGTCTCGCGAGGTTAAATGAGACGATTCCGCCGGGGCGGCTGCATTCGCAGACTGTCAACGCCTGGGTGCCACAATGAAAGGGAGTGGTGTTTCGCCCGCTGGGACGGGCTCCTACGACCAGGGATCAACGATGGTGGATGTTTGCCCGCTCAGGAAGGGCTTCTACGATCAAGGATCCGACACCGCAGAACCCCATCGCCCGCTCCGGAAGGGTTTTTGCGAACAGGGTTCGAGGGCGGTCGCATGTTCGTCAGCCGCGCCGGTCGAGGGGCGCACAGTGGCTGCGGGTTTTGGTAAACTCCCGCCCCTTCGCTCTACGGGCTGTGTCTTCAGAATTCCCAGTATGTCCAGTGTTCAGCAGGAGGTGCGCCGGCGCCGCACTTTCGCCATCATTTCGCACCCCGATGCCGGCAAGACGACCCTCACCGAAAAGCTGCTGCTTTTCGGCGGCGCGATCAACATGGCCGGTACGGTCAAGGGCCGCAAGGCGGCCCGCCACGCGACCTCGGACTGGATGGAGCTGGAGAAGCAGCGCGGGATTTCGGTGACCTCTTCGGTGATGCAATTCCCCTACCGCGAGGCGATGGTCAATCTGCTGGACACGCCAGGCCACGAGGACTTTTCCGAGGACACCTACCGGACCCTGACCGCGGTCGACTCGGCGTTGATGGTGATCGACGTGGCCAAGGGGGTCGAGGCGCGAACCATCAAGTTGATGGAGGTCTGCCGTTTGCGCACCACGCCGATCTTCACCTTCATCAACAAACTCGATCGCGAGGGCCGCGATGCCATCGACCTGCTCGATGAAGTCGAGGCGGTGCTCGACATCCAATGCGCGCCGGTGACCTGGCCGATCGGCATGGGTAAGCGCTTCAAGGGTGTCTATCATATCGAGCAGGACAAGGTCAGTCTTTACCAACCCGGCGACAGCAGCAAACGTCAGGAGGTCAGAACGCTGCAGGGACTGGACAACCCGCTGCTCGACGAAGTGCTCGGCGGGCAGGCCCAGGAGTTGCGCGACGAGATCGAGCTGGTGCAGGGGGCGAGCCACAGGTTCGAGCGCGAGGCGTACCTGCGCGGCGAGCTCTCGCCGGTGTTCTTCGGTTCGGCGATCAACAATTTCGGCGTGCAGGAACTGCTGGACTACTTCGTCGAGTACGCGCCGGCACCGTTGGCGCGGCCGACCCAGACCCGGGAGGTCGATCCGCACGAGGACAAGTTCACCGGTTTCGTGTTCAAGATCCAGGCGAACATGGACCCGCAGCATCGCGACCGGATCGCGTTTCTGCGCGTGTGCTCGGGTTGTTACACCAAGGGCATGAAGATGCGCCACGTGCGCATCGGCCGCGACGTCCAGGTATCCAACGCGGTCACCTTTCTCGCCGCCGACCGTGGCCACGTGGAGGAGGCCTGGCCGGGCGACATCATCGGCCTGCACAACCACGGCACCATTCGTATCGGCGATACCTTCACCCAGGGCGAGGACCTGAAATACACCGGTATTCCCAATTTCGCTCCCGAGCTGTTCCGCCGCGCGGTGCTCAAGGACCCGTTGAAAATGAAAGCGCTGCAAAAGGGCCTCGAACAGCTGAGCGAAGAAGGCGCCACGCAGTTGTTTCGGCCCCTGAAGAACAACGATCTGATTCTCGGCGCGGTGGGGGTGTTGCAGTTCGACGTGGTGGCGCAGCGCTTGCGCGATGAATACAAAGTCGAATGCGTGTTCGAGAATGTCGCCGTGGCGACGGCGCGTTGGGTCACCGCCGAGGAGGCCGGCGTCATGGATAAATTCCGCGAGAAGGCCTATGAGTATCTGGCCGTCGACCAGGCGGGCGAGTTGGTCTATATCGCGCCGACCCGGGTCAATCTCGATCTGGCGATCGAGCGGCATCCGCAGGTCAGGTTCAACGCCACCCGCGAGGTCTGAGCGCGCGGCCACATCGCGGTGCGGTGGTTGTGTCCCGATGGTGCAGGGAAGCCGGTGCGGATCGGCGACCAATCGGTAAACAGCTGATTTGAAATATAAACACTTCTTGGCACGGCAAATGCAATATATTCCTCGTAGTCATTGTAATATCTCCTCCAACCGAAAGGTGGTTCGGGGTGCCTTCGGCAAGGCACCCCTTTTTTTACCGGCGATGAGGCCGGTAAAATCCCCGCTTGTGAACCCTGCTTTCTCCATTCGTCTGGCCTCCCAGCGCGACGCGTTGGCGATCGCTGAAATGTCACGCACCCTGATCGAGGTCGGCCTCGGTTGGAGTTGGACCCCCAAGCGGGTCATCCGCAGCGTGCAGGATCCTGAAACCAACGTGGCGGTGGCCTGCCGGGGCGAAGTCATCGGCGGTTTCGTCATCGCCCGGTATCTGCCTGACCGGGTGCATATTCCCTTGTTCGCGGTCGAGCGCGGCGTGCGCAGGCGGGGGATCGGGCGCGCGCTGTTACGCTGGGTGGAGACCACCGCGACGACGGCGGGCATCGGCTTGATCCGGCTGGAGGCACGGGGCACGAACCACGCCGCGCGGGCATTTTATCGCGCCGCGGGGTACCGGGAGATCGCCCTCGAGCCACGCATGTACGGCGGTCGCGAAGCCGGTGTGAGGCTGGCCAAGGATCTGTGGCGGGGCCGGGCCTCGCCTGCCGGCAGCGCATGAACCTGGAAGCGTTGAACCGCCGTTTCGCCCTGGACGCGCAGTTGAGCGTGCGTGCTGGGCAGGGCGATTTCCCCATGCTGCATGTCAGCAACGAGAACGCGACCGCGGTGATCTCCATCTATGGCGCGCAGGTGCTGGCGTATCGTCCCCTGGATGAGCCCGAGGATCTGCTGTTTGTCAGTCAGGCGGCTTATTACCGCGAAGGCAAGGCGATCAAGGGTGGAATCCCGATATGCTGGCCGTGGTTCGGTCCCGACCCCAAGAACGTGGGGCGTCCGGCCCATGGCTTTGCGCGCAACCTGAGCTGGACGGTCGTGGCCACCGAAGCCCTCGACCCCGGCACCACGCGGGTGCTCCTGGGTCTGGAGCCGACACCGGCGACGCGCGCTGTCTGGGCACACGAGTTCACGCTGCAACTGGAGATTGTGGTCGGCAGCCGACTGAGCCTGGCACTGACCACCCACAACCGCGGCGAGACCAGCTTCCACCTGACCCAGGCCCTGCACACCTATTTCAATATCGGCGGCGTCGACGAGGTGCGCGTGCACGGGTTGGAGGGTATGCCGTATCTGGACAAAGCTGGCGATGGCGAGCGCCATGACCAAGTGGGCCCGGTGAGCGTCAGCGGCGAAGTCGATCGAATCTATATGGGGGTCGATCAGCCACTGTTGATCGAGGATCCGGTATATGAGCGGCGCATTCGCATCGAGGCCGAGGGCAGTCATACCGCCGTGGTGTGGAATCCCTGGAAGGAGATTGCCGCGCGCATGGGGGATCTCGAAGCCGACGATTACCGACGCTTTCTCTGTGTCGAGACCGCCAATGCCGCGAGCGAAGTCATTCCCCTGGCCCCGCGGGAGCGGTATCGAATCGGCGCGAGTTACCGCGTCGAGCGCTGAGCGCAATCGCAATCGGCGCGCGCCAGCCGCCGGCCCCACCAGGAGCCCACCGGGCTGGACCATACCCGCCGGTGCAGCTCGCGCAGGCTTTCGCGATCGCTGCACACGCGTGAGAGCTCCCGCATCGAGAGCGCCTGGGGGCCCTCCGCCAGCATCCGCTCCACGCTGGCGTCGAGTCGCTGCAGGCGGCGCAGACCGGCGCTGCGCGCGCGTGCCAGCGAGCACTGCAGGTGATTGCTGATCGGGTCGATCACCGCCCGCTCCACGGCACTCATCCCGTTGCGTCCGGGCAGTTTCGGGGCGCAGTCGAGCTCTTCGAGCAAGGGCGAACCGGTGACTTCCTCGGCGGTGCGGAACAGGCCCAGGGACGCCGCCTGACGGCCGTTTTCCACCCGTCCCAGCCACAGCGAGGTGGGCGCGGCCAGCAACAAGGGGATGGCCACCGGCAGCGACCAGTAGAAGAACATCGGGTCGAGCCAATAGGTGAATGCAGCCCAGGCCGCGGCGATCACGGTGCCCGGCAGGTGCTGTACGATCGCGTCGCGCCAGCGGGTCTCTTCGGTACGGTTCTGTCCGGCCCAGGACAGGCGCAGATTCAGGAGCGATTCCAGCACGTAGCGGCTGTGGGCGAGCATGCGGATCGGCGCCAGCAGCGCCGAGATGACGATTTCGCCCAGCACGCTCAAGGTCAGTCGCCCGGCGCCGGCGAAGTCGCGCTGCCGGCGGGTGAGCAGGATATCGACAATCGCGAGGAATTTGGGCAGAAACAGCAGCACCAGCGTGCTGGCCGCCAGGGTCGCCGCCCACTGCGGGTTCCATTCGGGCCATAGCGGGAACAGGCTGTGCTCCTGGGGAAAATAATTGATCGGCCACAACACCAGCCGCGTCGCCTCGATGGTCGTCAGGATCAGGAAGGTCAACCACAAGGGCGAGGTCAGGTAGGACATGATGCCGTTGACGAAGGCCAGGCGATGGGCCACGCGCAGGCGGCGGGCGCGCAGCAACAGCCAGGCGTGCTGCATGTTGCCCTTGGCCCAACGCTTGTCGCGGGTCAGGTCGTCGTTGAGCGTGGGCGGCGATTCCTCGTAGCTGCCGTCGAGCGCCGGCTCCAGCCACACTTCCAGGCCGGCCCGTCCCATATAGGCGGCTTCGACGAAATCATGACTGAGAATCGGGCCGTTGAACAGCCCCGGTCCCTGGAGCTTGCGCAGACCGCAGTGGCGCATGAACGGGGCGGTGCGGATCACGGCGTTATGCCCCCAGAAGGCGGCCTCGCCCAGTTGCAGCCCCGCCAGACCGGTGGAGAACAAGGGGCCGTAGGCCCGGTTGGCGAACTGCTGCACCCGGGCGAACAGGGACCGACCGTTGATCAGCGCCGGCGCGGTTTGCAGAATGCCGACGCGCGGCTCCAGCTGCATCAGGCGCACCATGTCCACCAGGGTGTCGCCGGCGACCAGGCTGTCGGCGTCCAGGACCACCATGTAACTGTAGCGGCGACCCCAGCGGCGCAGAAAATCGGCCACGTTGCCGCTCTTGTAGTTGAGATTGATCGGGCGGCGGCGGTAGAACAGGCGGCCCTCGGCGCCGAGTTCCCGGCACAGCCGCAACCAAGCGGCCTGCTCGCGCAACCAGATCTCCGGGTTGCGGCTGTCGCTGAGAATATGGAACTCGAAGTGCTCGAGTTGGCCGCTGCGCTCGAGCGAGCGGTAGACCGCCCGCAGCCCGTTGAAGGAACGGTCGATCGGTTCGTGGTACAGCGGCATGACGACCGCGGTTTTGGCCAATGCCGTGGCGGCGCGTGCGGCCGGCGGGTGACGTGCGCACAGCGACAGCGCGTCGCCCCCGCGCCGGCGCAGCATGAAGCCGTAGACCGCGATCCAGAAGCCGACGCTGATCCAGCAAAACAGCAGGCCGAACATCACCAGAATGGCCGCTTCCACCAGGTTGCCGCCGTGATAAGGCAACACGCGCGAGAGGTAATAACAGGCCAGCGCCGTCTGGCTCAATACCGCCAGCGTCAGCCCCAGGCGCCGCCAGGCGGCGCGTTGTTTCCAGTGGCTGGATTCAGCCACCGGGTTTCCTGTCAGGCCGGGGGGGATGGATTTCATGCTCATGTCGGTTCTCCGTAACCGATGCTGCCGCGCGCCAGCGGCGGACAGGGCGAGGGCAGCGCGGCCGGCGGTGGCAGGAAGCGCCGTCGGGTCTCATCGATCAGCCACTCCAGCAAATCGTCGGGGTGCGACTGCAGCCCTTCCTGGATCAGGCCGAGAATCTCCACGCACGTGCGGGTATCGGCCACCACGCCGCATGCCTGCAGGCAGGTGCCGACGCGCTCCAGCGCGGTTTCCATCTGATCCCATCGATCCCTGCCGCTTGCGGGTGTCATCAGGTGGCGTCGTCGCGGATGTCGTTGTCCGCGGGCAGGTGGTAGGTCCAGGTCTCGGAAACCGCCTCACCGTCGTGCTTGAGAAAAGCGCGCAAGCCAAGCGCGCTCCCGCCGGCCGGCCGGGCAAGAATGGATAGACGCCAGGCTTTGAGCGGCGCATTGTATTCCACGAACTGCTCGATCACCTGGGTCTTGTCGATCCCCGTCACCTCGGCGGTCACCTTGGCCGCGGCCTCGAGCTTGTCGAGCGGGCCGCCTTTGAGATCCACCACCACCCGGTAGGCGTTTTTCGCCTTGCCGCCGCCGACGATGTCGCCGGCGCCGACAAAGGTGTTGACGGTGTAACCCAGCGGCGGGGTCACCAGGCCCGCGTCGCCGAACTTGAGCGCGTAGTCGAATTGATAGGCCTGGCCGGGCTTGAGTTTATGTTGCGGCGTCCAGAAGGCGACGATGTTGTCGTTGGTCTCGTCGGGCGTGGGCAGCTGGATGAGCACCACGCTGCCCTGGCCCCAGTCGCCGCCGGGCTCGACCCAGGTGCTGGGGCGCAGTTCGTAGCGCGCCCCCAGATCCTGGTAGTCGGCGAAATCGCTGTCACGCTGCATCAGGCCGAAGCCTTGCAGCCGCTCGACCTGCAGGTAGTCGGTCTGCAGGGCCCTGGGGTTGAGCAGCGGTCGCCACAGCCATTCGCCGCTGGCGCCGTTGTGGATCAGCAGGCCGTCGGAATCGTGCACCTCGGGACGCCAATGACCGTGCGAACGCTGGGTGTTTTCGCCGTGTAGAAACATGCTGGTCAGAGGCGCCACCCCCGTCAGCTCGATTTTCTGCCGGGGAAACAGCGTGGCCTTGATGTCCAGCCGCGTCACCTCTCCCGGATGGACCACGATCTGATAGGCGCCGCTGAGGCTGGGGCCGTCGAGCAACGCGTACACGGTCATGCTGTCGGCCTCGGGGGAGGGCCTGACCAGCCAGAACTCGGTAAACGAGGGGAACTCCTCGCCGCTGTTCAGCCCGGTGTTCACGGCGATCCCGCGCGCGGAAATGCCGAACCCGTTGCCGCTGCCGACGGCGCGGAAATAGCTGGCGCCGGCGAACACCAGAAACTGGTTGGCCGAGCCCTTGCCCTGGAACGGAAAGGTCAGCTTGAAGCCGGCATAGCCCAGATCAGCGGGTATGCGCTTTTGCAGATCCGCATCGGAAACATTGAACAGGCCTTTGTCGAAGGCCACCGTGGAGACGCCTGAGCTTTCCACCAGATTGATCTTCACCGGATGGCGATAGAACAGCCCGGCCGGCACCAGCATGACCTGAAAGCGGGTGCGGCTTTCCCGCCACAGGCTCTTGGCGGGGTCGAAGCGGATTTTCTGGTAATTTTCGTAACCCAGGTCCTTCAACCAGTCGGGGATCTGGTCGGGCTTGCTGTAAGGCGCGGCCGCGGTCTTTTCGGCTTTGTCCACCACATCCTGGTAGCTGAACGCCTGGACCGCGAACGGCAGCAGCAATAAAAGTGTACCCGCCCACCTGATCGCGCGCCTGGTCAAAATGGTTTCTCCCCATCTCATTATTAGGTTAAGAATTGGCGGGTTCCAAACACAACTCCGGGTGGCCCCGGCGATTGGTCGTGCGGACCTCTTCGCTGGCGCTATATTAGAAACATACCCTGGTGGACGGCTATATCATCTGATAACCCCCGAGCGACTGCGGGGGGAAGACGCTTCATCCCGCATCGGTGGCGGGGCTGGCGGACGCAAGAGCGCGTAGCCCTTGTCCGACGTCGGCCGGTCACGCCGCGGGCGGGGTGGAACTAACGCGACTTCTTGCTGCCGGAGGAATACCTGCAACACAAGGAGGCCAACATGAGTTTGAGACTAGGGGACACGGCGCCCGATTTCACCGCCGAGACAACCGAGGGCAAGATCCGTTTTCACGACTGGATAGGCGACAGCTGGGCGATGTTGTTTTCGCACCCGGCGGATTTCACGCCGGTTTGCACCACCGAGCTGGGAGAAACCGCGCGCCTGAAGCGCGAATTCGACCAGCGCAACTGCAAAGTGATCGCCCTGTCGGTGGACTCGGTGGCCGACCACAAAGCCTGGCTTGGCGATATCGAGGAAACCCAGGGTTGCGCGGTCAACTTTCCCATTATCGCGGATACCGACCGCCAGGTGTCGCACTTGTACGACATGCTGCACCCGGGCGAGGGTGACGCCTCGACGGTGCGCTCGGTCTTTCTGATCGACCCGCGCAAGAAGATCCGCATGACCCTGACCTACCCGAAAAGCGCGGGGCGGAATTTCGACGAGATACTGCGGGTGATTGATTCGATTCAGCTGACCGACGGTTATCAGGTCGCCACGCCGGTCAACTGGAAACAGGGGGATGACGTCATCATCGTACCGAATCTGAGCGACGAGGAAGCCAAGCAACAGTTTCCGCACGGCTGGAAGACGCTGAAGCCGTACCTGCGGGTCACCCGCCAGCCGAATCTCTGAGCCCGCCGCGGGTGCTCGAACCTGGGCCTGCCGGAAGCCGTCGCGGCTTCCGGCAATTTCCGGCTGGGCTGTCCTGAGCGGCGCCAGGCGTACGCCTGTTGGCGGGTTCCAGCAGCTGGAGTCGGACGCCTTGCGTGAATGGCCTTGGGCGTGTTTTCAGCGGCCGCGGCCGGACGGTCCGGGTTTCGCTTTTTTCTTTTTCGCCGCGCCACTCTTTCCCGAGCCGTGCTCGCCTGCGGCCTTTTTCTTCCCGTCGCTCGTCGCCGGACGGATTTCCAGCCGTTGCTGGCAGACCCGCGCCTTTTTCAACGCGAAGTAGGTCTCCTTGGGCATGCCGGCGGGCAGGTCGACAGTGCTGAAGTCGGTGAAAATCTCGATGTGACCGATGTATTCGCTGTCCAGCTGAGCCTCGTTGGCGATGGCGCCGACGATGTTGCCGGGCTTCACCCCGTGTTGGTAACCCACGGCCACACGGTAGCGCTGCATCTGTATCTCCGGGTGGCCTTTCAACGGCAGCGCTTTATCGGAGGGAGGCGTTTTGGCCCGTTTTGACGGCGACCTTTCGCCACGTTCCGGGCGCGACTCATGCGCGCGCGCGGGCGCTTCCTTCTCGGTTAGTAATAAAGGTTGCTCTCCTTGCAGCAGGGCGGCCAGAGCGGCGGCGATCTCCAACGGATCAGCCGACTCTTCCTGTTGCACCTCGGTCAGCAACTGATACCAGAATTCATTGCCGCCATCTCCTAGCGCATCGCGAACGCGTTGTTTGAAGCGCTGCGTGCGCTGCTGATTGATCGCCTCGGCCGTGGGCATCTGCATGGGTTCAATCGGCTGGCGAATGGTTTTCTCGATGGTGTGCAACAGCCGCTTTTCGCGCGGCGAAACGAACAAGATGGCATCGCCGCTCTGGCCGGCGCGACCGGTGCGGCCGATACGATGGATGTAGGCTTCCACGTCGGTGGGAATGTCGTAATTGATGACGTGACTGATCCGCTTCACGTCCAGGCCACGTGCCGCCACGTCGGTGGCCACCAGTACGTCGAGCTTGCCCTGATGCAGCCGTTCGACGATGCGTTCGCGTTGTTTTTGCGCAATGTCGCCGTTGAGCGCCTCGCAGGCGTGGCCGCGTGCCTCGAGTTTTTCCGCCAACTCCAGGGTGGCGGTCTTGGTGCGTACGAACACGATGACCGCGTCGTAGGTCTCCGCCTCCAGTATCCGCGTCAGCGCATCGAGTTTGTGCAGACCGCTGACCTGCCAGTAGCGCTGGCGGACGGTCTCCGCGGTGGCGGTTTGCTGGGCGATTTTGACCACGCACGGCTCGCGCAGATACTGCTGGGTGACTTTGCGGATTTCTTTGGGCATGGTCGCTGAAAACAGCGCGATCTGGCGCCTGGCCGGAATCCGCTCGAGCATCCACTGCACGTCCTCCAGAAAGCCCATGCGCAGCATTTCGTCGGCTTCGTCCAGTACCAGGGTCTGCAGGCCGTCGAGAGCGAGTTTGCCGCTGCGCATGTGATCCATCACGCGCCCGGGCGTGCCCACGATCACGTGCACGCCGCGCTTGAGCTGGCGCAGTTGCACCTCGTAGGATTGGCCGCCGTAGATCGGCAGGACGTGAAAACCTTTCAGATGACGGGCATAGGTCTGAAAGGCTTCGGCCACCTGGAGCGCAAGTTCCCGGGTCGGCGCCAGTACCAGTACCTGCGGTTCGCGCCGGCGCAGGTCCAGGCGCGAGAGCAGGGGTAGCGCGAAAGCGGCGGTTTTGCCCGTGCCTGTCTGCGCCTGGCCGAGCAGGTCGCGACCTTGCAGCAGCGCGGGAATGGCCGCGGCCTGGATGGGCGAGGGCTGTTCGTAGCCGACGTCCTCCAGCGCCCGCAACAACGGCGGCAACAGGTTCATGGCGGCAAAGCTGCCGGTGGTCGTGGATTCTGACATGCTGGGTATACTTCCTGTGGCCGCTCGCGGCGGCTGGCGGAGACGAACCGTCCGCCCGGCGTGGGGGCCAGGGTGTGCGGCAGCGGCGTAGCTTATAAGACGCCCCGGCGCGCCGCAAGGCCCAAGCACCGGCCGACCGGCGCTGCCCCCCCTGGCCGCGATTGGCGCCGGTGTGACGGTAACCGGTACAATAACCCGATCGACCGGGTCTTACCGGGGGGATGGCGCAGACCCGCCATCGGCACAAACACACAGGGAGTCGCCGCGGTGGCGCTGAAGCGGTTCAATTTCGTCAGTTTTCTGGTTCGCTTCGCGTTGGCGCTGGGGCTGGTTTTGTGCACCTACAATCCCAGCGGTTATTCCTGGTATCACTGGTTCAGGCAGTCGCCGGACAAGCTTGACGCGCTGCTGGTCTTTGCCGCCGTGGTGTTGCTGATCGGCTGGACGATCTATCTGCGCGCCACGCTGCGCTCGCTGGGCGAGATCGGTACCTTTCTGGCGGTGGCGTTCTTCGCGGCGCTGACGTGGCTGCTGATCGACTTCGGGCTACTGTCGGTCGAAGACCCCACGGTCTTTACCTGGGTAGTGCTCAGCATGCTCGCCGCGGTCATGGCCACCGGGATGTCGTGGTCACATATCCGCCGCCGCATGTCCGGACAATTGGACGTGGACGATGTGGATGCCAACTGAGCGGCGACTGCGCCATGACTGAGGGCGTCGAGGACAAGCCCCACCGCAGGGACCGCCCCGGCGTCGGCCCCGCCGGGGTTGCGCTGATCGTCCTGGTCACCATTGTGGTGACCTTGGCGGGCAGTTACTGGTTTCTCAAGACCTATGTGTTCGCCCGCGAGTTCCAGCCGGTGCACCTGAGCGCCAAGGAAGAACAAAAACTCGACCATAAGCTGCGCTTGCTGGGCTATCAACCGGATGGCACGCCGGCGCGGCCTGCCCGGCGCTCGCCCGCGGGTAGGCCGCAAGACTATGATGCACAAGGTGTCCTAATCCCGCAGCCGTACAGCGAACAGGGGGCAAAGCGGGAGATCAGCTTCAACGAGCGTGAGCTGAACGCGCTGCTGGCGCATAACACCGATCTGGCGCGCCGCCTGGCGATCGATCTGTCGCGCGATCTGATCAGCGCAAAGTTGTTGCTGCCGATGGATCCGGATTTCCCCGTGCTAGGGGGAAAAACCCTGCGGCTGAACGCCGGCGTGGAAATGGCTTACTTGCACGGTCGGCCGGTGGTGGTGCTCAAAGGCATCAGCATCATGGGCGTGCCGCTGCCCAACGCCTGGCTCGGCGGTCTTAAGAATGTCGATCTGGTCTCCGAATTCGGCGCCTCGCCGGGCTTCTGGAAAGCCTTCGCCGACGGGGTCGAGGACATCCGCGTCGAGGACGGCCGGGTCAAGGTCAAACTGAAAGAATAAACCGCGCCGTCACGCGCCCAGGGAAGGGAGCGACGGTGCGACAGCAGGCACTATCCACCAACTCGGGAGGCAGACATCGCATGGAACGCGCACGCCACATACTTCGATCCGTATTCGGTTACAACAACTTCCGCCATCAGCAGGGCGAGATCATCGACACCCTGATACAGGGCCGCGACGCGCTGGTGTTGATGCCCACCGGCGGCGGCAAATCGCTTTGTTATCAAATCCCGGCGTTGGTGCGCCAGGGGGTCGGGGTGGTGATCTCGCCCCTCATCGCGCTGATGCACGACCAGGTCGAGGCGCTCCGGCAGCTCGGCGTGCGCGCGGCGTTTCTCAACTCCACCCAGGACGCCGCGGCGCAGCGCGAGGTCGAGCGGGCGTTGCAGGCCGGTGAGCTCGATCTGCTGTACGTGGCGCCCGAGCGCCTGCTGATGCCGCGCATGCTCGCGCTGCTGGCAGGCAGCCCGGTGGCCTTGTTCGCCATCGACGAGGCGCATTGCGTCTCGCAGTGGGGACACGACTTCCGGCGTGAATACCAGCAGCTGACGGTGCTTCACGAGCGCTTCCCCGCCGTGCCGCGTATCGCCTTGACGGCGACGGCCGATCAGCGCACGCGCGCCGAGATTCTCGCCCAGTTGGCGCTGGGCGACGCGGCGTGCTTTGTCCACAGTTTCGACCGACCCAATATTCGTTACACCATCAGCGAGGGCAACAGCCCGCGCGATCGGCTGTGGCGCTTTATCGAGCGCGAGCATTCCACTGCCGCCGGCATCGTCTACTGTCTGTCGCGCAACAAGGTCGAACAGGTGGCGGCGTGGCTGGGTGAACGCGGTCGCGTCGCTCTGCCCTATCACGCCGGCCTGCCGGAAGCGACGCGGCGCGAGAACCAGACGCGTTTTCTACGCGAGGATGGCGTGATCATTGTCGCAACGATCGCTTTCGGCATGGGTATCGATAAGCCCGACGTGCGTTTTGTCGCCCACCTCAACGTTCCCAAAAGCCTGGAAGCCTACTATCAGGAGACCGGTCGCGCGGGCCGCGACGGGCAGCCGGCGGACGCCTGGATGGCCTACAACCTGCAGGACGTCATCAATCTGCGGCGCATGCTCGGCGACACCGACGCCAATGAGCAGTTCAAGCGTATCGCCCACCACAAGCTCGAGGCGATGCTGGGCTTGTGCGAGCTGACCAGTTGCCGGCGCCGCGCGCTGCTGGCGTATTTTGGCGAACGCCTGCCGCAGCCTTGTGGCAACTGCGACAACTGTCTGCAACCGCCGCAAACCTGGGATGCCACCGAGCCGGCGCAGAAGGCGCTCTCCTGTGTCTACCGCACCGGTCAGCGTTTCGGCGTCAACTACATCATCGAGGTGTTGCTCGGCAAGGAGGACGCGCGCATTGTCGCCAACGGTCACGCGCGTCTGAGTACCTTCGGTATCGGCGCGGGGTTCAAGCTCAGTCAGTGGCGGCACATTCTGCGCCAGTTGATCGCCCAGGGTTTCCTGGACGTCGACGCCGACGGTCACGGCGCGCTGCGCCTCACCCAGGCCGCACGGCCGTTACTGCGCGGCGAAATCAGCCTGCAATTGCGCGAACTGCCGCCGCGCGACGCGGCACCGAGGCGGGCCAAAAACCTGCCGGCGGTGGAACTGGACGCCGGTGACCAGGCGTTGTTCGAGGCGCTGCGCCAGCGGCGTCTGCAGCTGGCCCGCGAGCAGTCGGTGCCGCCGTATGTGATCTTCCACGACAGCACGCTGCGCGAGTTGGCCAGCCGCCGCCCGTGCAGCGACGCCGAACTGCGCGACATCAGCGGTATCGGCGAGCAGAAACTGGCACGCTTTGGACAGGATTTTATTGCGGTGATTCAGGCGCAGAGCGAAGCCGAAGGCAAGCTGTAGATCCCGGTCGTGGCGCGGTCGTGCCTGAGCGACGACGATGCAATGGCGCTCGCCGCCTGGCCGGAGGAGTCCGGCCAGGCACGCCGCCGGTCCGCCTTATTTTTTCAGCAAGTCGCGAATTTCTTCCAACAGCACGACGTCCCGGGGAGGGGCGGAGGGTTTGGCTTCTTCCTTCTTTTTGGCCGAATTGATTATTTTTACGACGATAAAGATGGCGAAGGCGACAATCACGAAATCGACGATGTGTTGAATGAAGACGCCATAGTTCAGGGTGACCGCGTCCTCGCCGTTGGTCGCTGCTTTCAGGGTATAGCTCAGCGCCGAGAAATCCACGCCGCCGATCAAGAGTCCGAGCGGCGGCATGATGATATCGGCCACCAGCGAGGAGACGATCTTGCCGAAGGCGGCGCCGATGACGATGCCCACGGCCATGTCGATCATATTGCCTTTGATAGCGAATTGCTTGAACTCTTTGATCATTCCCATTGGTGTCGTCCTCCAGGCGATGTCAGGTTGGTGGAAACGGCCGCCGGAAACACGGATGCCCAGGGTGAGCGCCGGCGGCACCGGGCCATCATTGACCATCGTTGCGGTGATTACAAGCGGGGTTGACCGGACGCGGCGCGGCCGCCTTCATTCCAGCCAGAACGAAGGCGTGAACAACACCAGTATGGTGAAGATCTCCAGGCGTCCGAGCAGCATTGCAGTGGCTGAAATCAGCTTGCCCGCCGAGCTGACGCTGGCGAAGGTATAGGCGACTTCGCCCAGCCCCGGGCCGAGGTTGTTGATCGACGTGGCGATCGCCGCGAAGGCGCTGATCTGGTCCAGGCCGGTGGCCATCATCGCCAGGGTGAGCACGGCGAACACAATGATGTAGACGGCGAAAAACCCCCACACCGCCTCGACCGTGCGCTCGCTGAGCACCTTGCCTCCCAGCTTGATCGGTTTGACCGAGCGGGGGTGGATGAGGGTCTCGACTTCGCGCATCCCTTGCTTGATCAGCAGCAGCACCCGCATGACCTTCATGCCGCCGGCGGTCGAGCCGCCGCAGCCGCCGATGAAACTGATGAAAATCAGAAACAGCGGAAGAAACAACGGCCACTTGGTAAAGTCATCGGCGCCCAGGCCGGTACTGGTGATGATCGAAACGACTTCAAAATAAGCGTTCACCGTGGCGTGCGACAGCCCCGGGTAAACGCCGCTGCGCCAGAGGATCGCGGCGGTGAGCAGCACCGCGGCCAGCACGAAGGCCAGAAACATGCGCACTTCGATGTCGCGGCCGTACGGGCGCAGACTCTTGTCGCGCAGCGCCAGAAAATGGATGCTGAAGTTGATTCCGCCCAGGAGCATGAAGACCGTGGCGACCGACTCAATGGTTTCGCTGTGGAAATAGCCGATACTGGCGTCGTGGGTGGAGAAGCCGCCGGTGGAAATGGTCGAGAAGCTATGACCGATCGCATCGAACGGCGTCATGCCCGCCAGCCAGTAAGCCACCGCGCAGGCCACAGTCAGCAGTACGTAGATCGTCCACAGCGCACGCGCGCTATGGGTGAGCCGCGGCGCGATCTTGTCCTCTTTCATCGGGCCGGGTGTTTCGGCCTGGTAGATGCGCATGCCGCCGATACCCAGCAGCGGCAGGATGGCGACCGCCAACACCACCAGGCCCATGCCCCCCAGCCACTGCAATTGCTGGCGGTAGTAGAGCATCGAGCGCGGCAGCGATTCGATATGCGTGATGACGGTGGCGCCGGTGGTGGTGAAGCCGGAGACGGATTCGAAAAAGGCGTCGACGAAGTTCAGATGGGAGCCAAAGAGAAACGGCAGGGCGCCGAGCAGACTCAGAGCGGTCCAGAATAGGGCCACGACGACAAAGCCTTCCTTGCGTCGCAGAGTGGTGTCTTCCTTGCGCGTGGCCAACCACACCAGGGAGCCGCAAACGAAGGCGATGGAAAAAGCCTTGAGAAAATGTATCGCTTGATGATCGCCGTACCACAGCGACACCAGGACCGGCGGCAGCATGGTCAGGCTGAAGCCGATGCTCAGCAGGCCAACGACGCGGATCGAACCCCCCAATTTCATAGGGCGAAGAGTAGCAGTTGCGTTGTGACCTGAACAGGTTGCGGGCGCGCGTCTCCCCGCAGCCGCGAATCAATGGGCCTGGCCGCTGGGAGGGGTGTCGCCCGGCTAACGATTGCCACACGCCAATAGAGGTTCACCAAGGCCTCCTCTGGAAGACGGAAAAACGAGGTGTTCGCTGGCCGATCACGGGCGACGGAAGGCAGGGAGGAGAGGCCAAGGTAGAGATGATGCCGAGAAAATGTTTCCCGACTCAGCAGAGCAGTTCTACGCGGGCTCTGGCCGGGCCCCGATCCAGCGGCCGGCAACAGCCTGACGTCGGCAAGTAACAGAGATACGCTTCCAGCCATGAATGAAACCCTCGATCAATGACAAAGCCCCGTATGCGAATAATTATCATTGGCTATAGCGGCCATAAGCGGTGACTTGGGTCCGGGGTGCGGTGATGGACGTCCAGCCTATTGTCAAAGCGTTGTGGGAGGCGCATGCCGGCGTCGGTATTACCGACGCCGGGTGGCCTGTCCCGTGCCGCGCGTACGATGTCCTGCGTGTCTTGCGCCGAGAGATGACGTTCCGAGGGAGCCCGCCTAACCTCAAGAAGAGCGTGGCTGCTGCGATGCCAAACAGCAGTGTCAGGCGTGCTGAGCGCGATAGTGGGCGACGCCACTGTGGCATCGGACGTTCAAGCCCCGAGGCTGCTATGTTCATTACCGCATTGTAATGGTTACGTCACGCTGGGGACAGGGGCAAGTCATTACTGTGTTATAGAGGCGGGGGTGTCATGAACGCGGCGCCTATCGATCTATTGAAAGAAGTAAAGACATCGTTCACAGGATACAGGACGCAACCTTTCTCGGTCATGGCAGTATCGGCGCTCTCGCCCGTCAAGGCTCTGGAATAACCGACAGCGGACCCGCGCGTTTATGCTGACGATGATAATTTAGACCCCATAGCCTGGAGCTGGCAGAGCCACGAAGCTACGGAGGGAGATGAAATGAGGGAGAGCAGGCATGAGGGAGACTGAACCTGCCTATGGCCTCTGGTCGCTGGTAATCATCAACTCCGCGATTTTCATTATTTTCGCCTTCAGCTTTTTCAAGCCGCGGACCCCGCGGGACTGGCGCTCGTTCAGCGCTTTTTCGGCTTTTCTGGTTGCCCTATTCACCGAGATGTACGGTTACCCCCTGACTATCTATTTTCTTTCCGGCTGGTTGCAGAGCCGTTATCCGGACGTGAACTGGTTAACGCACGACGCCGGACACCTATTGGAAATGCTGTTTGGTTGGAAGGCCAATCCGCACTTCGGACCGTTCCACGTCCTGAGTATGATCTTCATCGGCGGGGGTTTCTGGCTATTGGTCACAGCATGGCGGGTACTGTACACGGCGCAGAGGACCTATACGCTTGCGCTAAGCGGGCCCTATGCGCGGATACGGCACCCGCAATATGTCGCCTTCGTTCTGATTATGTTTGGTTTTCTGTTGCAGTGGCCGACGATTCTCACGCTGGCGATGTTCCCGGTGCTAGTCTATATGTATGCGTGTCTGGCGCGGCAGGAGGATCGCGAAGTCAGGCAAGAGTTCGGCGCTTCCTATGAGCGATATGCGGCCATGACCCCGGCCGTCATCCCGCGTCTTGATCAGCTGCTGCCAGGTGCCTGGCGCAAAAGGAGATAACAATGGATGGCTTACTCTGGTTCCTGATTATCGGCGGACTGTTCTATGTGATGATGCGCTATGGTTGTGGGGCGCACAGGGTTCATGGGCATGGCGCACACGAAGTCCATAAGAGAGATGGCGGACCTGCAGGCAACGGCAGTGGTGGCAGCGAGCAGATTGATCCCGTCTGCGGGATGACGGTGGCGGCGGATCAGGGTTACGGCAAGATGCACGGAGGTACGCTGTATCGGTTTTGCAGTCGCAGCTGTTTAGATAAATTCGAGGCGGAGCCCGATGCGTACCTCAAGCCCGCCAGCGCTCGCATGGGAGGTGCGTCATGAGGCCGAGGATTTCACTTTTCGCGGTGGGCCATGCCTCCAGCCTGTTTTTGGCCCTCACGTTTTCCCTGTGCGTGGTCTTCGATCTACTGTTCCCGGCGCACGCAATGTACCAGACGTGGCAGGCGCTGCTGCCGGGCTTCGAATGGCTGAGTTGGAAGAGTTTCCTGCTGGGCCTGATCGAGAGCTACGGCTACGGCTGGTACTTCGCTCTGGTCTGGGTGCCGCTATATAACGTGTTCGCGGCGAGAAGGGAGAAAGCTTAGTACTCCTGGGCGATGGATATCGAAAAAGTCAAACAGGTTACCAAAGTAGGGCAGAGAGTTCCCACGGTTTCGTTGACACCCTGAACTAACAGTTCAGGAGTGATTAAAGATGCCAAAACCAGGACCAAGAACGACGTACAAGTACAGTGAGGAATTCAAGGCGACGGCCGTCAAGTTGAGCCAATTGCCCG
>JASBSS010000008.1 GCA_030148805.1 Thiogranum sp.
CGTACGCCTTGAACTCGCCGCCCAGCTTCTCCGCGCCCACCTTCGTCAGCGCCGCCGTCAGCGTCGTCTTCCCGTGGTCCACGTGACCTATCGTTCCCACATTCACATGCGGCTTCGTACGTTCAAATTTTTCCTTGGACATCGAAACGGTTCTCCCCGTGGTGTTCGCCGTGCTGTTTTACCAATATATAAGGGCCGGTTCAGGACCGCCCGCAACTGGAGCTCATAACCGGATTCGAACCGGTGACCTCTTCCTTACCAAGGAAGTGCTCTACCGACTGAGCTATATGAGCAAAATTCATCTTGGAGCGGGTGATGGGAATCGAACCCACATAATCAGCTTGGAAGGCTGAGGTTCTACCATTGAACTACACCCGCAGTTCATCCATATCCACCTTGACGCCGTGGAGGGACATGACCAACCCGGGCCCGCGGCCCCTCGCCCCTCCGGCTCGCGCGCATCGCGAAGCCCAACCCCGCCTGCCCATCCTCCTCCAGCCGACGGAAGATGCTATAACAGATGATCGTCGTCCACCCTCCCCGATCCGGGAAAAGGTCCGCCTACAGATGACCTCGGCCATCCGCACTACCGAAACTACTCTGGTGGAGGGGGGAGGATTCGAACCTCCGAAGGCTGAGCCGTCAGATTTACAGTCTGATCCCTTTGGCCACTCGGGAACCCCTCCGAAACGCAAGCCGCGTATTGTGATCGGGGGCGGTACGCCTGTCAACTCCAGGAAGGCGATTTTTCCTTAATAAATCTGTAACCTTGTGCCGATAGAGCCAATTTCCGCCGGGCTCTGTCAGATGGTAATATCAGCCTGCCTTAATGTGCTCATTTTCCTGCTGAACTGACCGGACAACCAACGCACAACAGCAAAAACCGCAAGATCTCTCGGAGAATTCAATGAAAGTCACAATTTATGGGTCCGGTTACGTCGGTCTCGTCACCGGCGCCTGCCTCGCCCAAGTGGGTAACGACGTCCTTTGCGTTGACATCGATCCTGAGAAAATCGAGAAGCTTAACAAGGGCGAAAGCCCGATTTTCGAACCCGGTCTAAGCGAAATGCTGGTTGCCAACCAGGCCGCCGGGCGACTTCGGTTCACCCTCAGCCCGCAAGAAGGCGTCGCCCATGGGTTGTTCCAGTTCATCGCCGTCGGCACGCCGCCCGACGAGGACGGCTCGGCCGATTTACAGCACGTGCTGGCGGTGGCCCGCTCGATCGGGGAACACATCAGCGACTATCGCATCATTGTCAACAAATCGACGGTTCCGGTAGGCACTGCCGACCGGGTACGGACCCAGATCCAGGAAACGCTGGCTGAACGGGGCGCGACGATTGAGTTCGACGTCGTCTCGAACCCCGAATTCCTCAAAGAAGGTGCGGCTATCGAGGACTTCATGCGTCCCGATCGGGTCATCATCGGCACCGACAATCCGCGCACCACGGAATTGCTGCGCACACTCTACACGCCGTTCAATCGTAATCATGAGCGCATCCTGGCGATGGACATTCGTTCGGCGGAACTGACCAAGTACGCGGCCAACTCGCTGCTGGCCACCAAGATCAGCTTCATGAACGAGCTGTCGAACATCGCCGAGCGGCTGGGCGCCAATATCGAACAAGTGCGCATCGGGATCGGCTCCGACCCGCGCATCGGCTATCAGTTCATTTACCCCGGCGCCGGTTACGGCGGTTCCTGTTTTCCGAAGGACGTCCGCGCCCTGGAGCGAACGGCGCTGGCCAACGGTTACACCGCGGAACTGCTTCATGCCGTCGAGGCGGTCAACTTCCGCCAGAAACAGAAGCTGTTCGAGAAGATCAGCGCGCACTACAACGGCGAGCTGAAAGGCAAAACCTTCGCCTTGTGGGGCCTGGCCTTCAAACCCAACACCGATGACATGCGCGAAGCCTCGAGCCGGGTGTTGATGGAGGCGTTGTGGAAACAGGGCGCCACGGTGCGCGCCTTCGACCCCGAGGCCGGCGCGGAAACCGCGCGCATCTACGGCGAGCGCGGCGACCTGATCCTATGCGATTCGCAGGCAGCAGCGCTGGCGGGCGCCGATGCACTGGTCGTGATCACGGAATGGAGCCAATTTCGCAGCCCGGATTTCGACCACATCCGCGACACCCTGAAGGCACCGGTAATATTCGACGGTCGCAACCTCTACGACCCGGAATTTCTGGTCAAGCAAGGCTTCACCTACTACTCCATCGGCCGCGCGCCCGCCAAACCCTGAATCGAGCGCGCATCGCCGTGGCATCGCGATGCCACGGCGATCAGTGATGGCGGATGAATTCCGAGTGACGCGCATCGGCCAACAGGGCCTCGAAGGTCTCCGCGCTGACGTGGACCAGGCTTTCGTGATCGCCGGCCTCGAAATAGATATCCGACTGCTCGACCAGGCTCTCGTCGACAATGGTATCCAGATCGTAGACGTTGCCGAACGGCGGCACCGCGCCAGGCTCGCAATCCTCGAACAAGGCCCCCAGTTCCTGCTCGGTGGCCAAACCCAGATTGCGGTTGGTCTGACGGTGCAATTCACCCAGGTCCACCCGACAACTGGCTGGCAACACCGCGAGCAAATAGCCGCGCTCGTCCCCCAGGACCACCGATTTGGCAATACAGTTGCCAGGCACATGGGCCAGCTGGGCCGATTCGAGACTGGTGGAGGAATGGGGATGAGGAAGAATCTCGAAGTCCGCATCCTGCTCCGCTAGATAGTCGGAGACTCGATTGGCGATGGACATGGCAATCACCTCCTGACGACGGTTCCGTGGCTAAAGTATAGTTCAGGCGGGGCCGGTTGCTAGCGGATGGGCGGGATCACGGATCCATTCACTCCAGGAACCGACGTACAGGCGGGAACCGTGCAGACTGGCCGCTTCCATGGCCAGCAAATTGTGGCAGGCGGTGACGCCGGATCCGCACATGTGCACGACCGCAGCGGGCGGCGTCGCGCCCAGTCGTGCCAGCCAGCGTGCGCGTAGCGCTTCGCTATCCAGAAAGCGTCCGTCAACGGCGAGATTGTCTTGCAGCGGGAAGTTGACCGCCCCGGGAATATGTCCGGCGACCGGATCTATCGGCTCGTCCTCGCCGGTGAAGCGCGCCGGGGTGCGCGCATCGACCAGAAGAAACCGCCGGGCACTGAGATTTTCCTCGATTTCGCGTGTCGTCACCCAGCCGCTGCCGACGCAGAGTTCCGCGTCGCGCGCATGTTCCAACGCCAGGGCATCACTTTGCGCCCCACCAAGCGCCTGCCATGCCGCCCACCCGCCATCGAGCACCGCTACCCGACGGTGCCCTATCGCGCGCAGTAACCACCAAAGCCGCGCCGCCAGGGCACCGCTGCCTTGGTCGTAGACGATCACCTGGGTGGTGGGATGCAGACCCCAACGTCCCAACCGCTCGGCGAACAGCCGCCAGTCCGGCAAGGGATGACGACCGCTGCGCGGGCCGGGTGGACCGGCAAGATCGCGATCCAGGTGAGCGTAGACGGCGCCCGGGATATGACTTTCCCGATAGCTTTCCGGCCCCCATCCCGGCGCGGCCAGATCGAAACGGCAGTCGACGAAAAGCCAATCCGGCGAGCGGTAATGACGCTCACAAATCTCCGCACTGATCAGCGTGTCGCAGTATTCTGACATGGCACCGTACATCCTATGTCCGCAGACCATTGTCTCACCGGCAGGCGCCGACCACCACCGTCGGTCTCAGGCACGACATGCGCGCCTCTCGTGTCGGTTCAAGCCGTCGCCACCGGCCGCCGATACCCTCTTACACTGACGGATCCGACTATGAGACCTCTAATCCTGCTGCTTGCCAGCCTGGGCGTCATCGCCAATGCCACGGCGCGCGATATCGACGGCCAATATGCCGTTTTCGGCATCGGAGCGGAAGATTGCGCCACCTATCTGGTAGCCACCGAGCAGGGCGACAGCGCCGGCGAGTGGTACCGGCACTGGCTGCTGGGCTATTTCAGCGCGGTCAACAACGCGGCGGCCAACACCTACAACATTCTCGGCGACAAGGGATTGATGGACATTCTCAGTTGGCTGGAAGGCTACTGCGCCGCCAACCCCACTACCAGTTTTTCCACCGCGGTGGCCGAAATGGTGTCACTCCTCTACGCCGATCGGCAGAACATGGCGCCGGGCAAAAAGGGCGGCTGGCAGAAATTCAGCGAACCGGCCTCGGCGCCACCCTGATCGCCGCATAATCACCCAACGCCTGGCGCATCTGCGACAAGCCAATGGGGGCCATCCTCGCGGGAGTATCGAACGCGCCCGAACAGACCAGGGTCATGTCCGGCCGACCTGCGGCCGACAGACGGATGTGGAATTGCCACGCAGCCATCAGCACCCCCACGGCACTCACGCCCAGGTTCGCCGCCACGCGCACCGGGGTCTGCAAGCTAACATCCGTTTGCTCCAGGCGCACCGCCTCCACGTCGAACGAACCCGGCGGCACCTGTCGCTCCGTCGGCGACGGATCGCGCAGAAGAAAGTAACAAAAAGGTGCGTACTGGTCAGTCCCACCATAAGTCCTGATCGCTCCGCGCTGCAAGTACACGCGCGCGTCTCCGGCGGGCACCGTCAGCTCGCGCAACAGGCGCACCTCGTCCCCGGGCCCCAAGGGACTGGCGTAAAAGCCCGTTCGCGGGCCCATATCCTGGCAGGCGGTCACCAGCAGCAACACCAGCATCCCACCGTACTGCAGACTCCTCGCCATCCTCGACTCAGCTCCCTATGCGACGTCGCGCTTTCTGCCGGGGTTCGCGGCGCTCGCCCCGGGAATCACTCTTTCCGGCCCCCCAACGACAACCGCAAGTCCCACTGATGCAGGGCCAGGCCGGTCAGAATCAGGGCGGTGCCCAGCCACACGCTGGGCAGGATCTGCTCCCCGTTCAACCAATGACCGAGCATCAGCGCGGTAACCGGCGTCACCAGGGTGATCAGGTTGACCTTCACCACCGACACCCTTCCCAATAGATAGTAGTACCAGAAAAACCCCAGCACCGAACCGAACAGCGCCAGATAGGTTATGGCGAAGCGGGCCCGCTCGGGCAAGTGTGCCGGCCAACTGCCGTCGAACAAAAACCAGGTGAGCACGAACGCGGGTACCGCGACACTCAGACCGCCGCCGGTCACCGCCAGCGCCGGCAAACCGATGGCCAGACGCTTGACCCAAACCGCGCTGGCGGCGTGCAGAAGCGCCGAGAGCAACACCGCCACCACCCCGGCGCCAACGTGCGGACCGACTTGCACACTGCCGGAAAAGATCACTGCCAACCCGAAGACCCCGAGCAACAGACCCGCCAGACCAGGAAGCGAAACCCGCTGGTCGGCCAGCCACAACACGGAAAACACGCTGGTCAGCAGGGGCGAAAGGCCGAACAATACCGCTATCCAACCCGAGGGCACGTATTGCGCCGCCCAGTAGACCAAACCCATGGCGCCATAGATCGCCAATCCGGCGGCCAGATAGGCACCCCGCGCCTTGGCGTGCCAGGGCATCTCGACCCCGCTGATGCGAATGGCCAGCAGGCAGAATAGCAGCCCCAGGGTCATGCGCGCCGTGACCCCAAACAGGAACCCGCCCCCCTCGCTGCTCCACTGAATGGCCAGCGGCGTGGTGGACCAGATGAGTATGACGCCCGCGAAAGCGGCTGGTATCGACATGCTGTCGCCTCGAACTGAACAAATAAAAAAAGGCCGCAGTCCTGATGGTCTGCGGCCTTTTGGAAAACAGGGACTACTGAGCTCTAACCGGTTTCCTCCAGGCCACAAACGGCGCGGCACAGCCAGACGCGTTTGCGCGCGGCCGACGGGACGACAAAGAAAACAGGATGTGAAACTCGCTTCATGATGGATCCGAGTGTCCTACACCGGACGCGCTGCTGTCAACCACGAACAGGCGACCCGGCGTCCGAAGGCGCCGCGGCACGAGGGCGCAGCGTCTACCGGGCCGGCAGCTGCGGCGCAAGCGCCAGGCGCTCGGCCAAGGCGTCATACCAATCGGTCAGCTGGCGCAAGGAGAAGACGGCGTTGGCCGGACTGGAATTGGGTGTTACGAAAATCTGGGTAACCCCGACACGCAGGGGCTGCCAACCCCACTGAACGGCATCCTGCGAATGCCCGGTGTATCTGAGGAACTGTTTGAAAGCCACTTTGCCGTGAAACCAGGCCACCGCCGGCTGGTGGCGCTCCAGCACGGTCTGCAGCCGCCGCGCGCCCTGACGGTAGTCGGCGGCGCGCAACTGCGCGCTCCCGCGCGTGGCCCGCTTCACCAGATCGGTGAAACCGATACGGTACTGGGCAAACAAACACTCGATGGCGGCTGCCCCCGGCTGCAACGGCTGAACCACCAATTGGCTGGCATTGAGCGCCGGCCAGAAACGATTGCGCGGATTGGCGAAATAGTAACCGGCGGCAACCGAGGGGAGCGACGGATTCAGCCCGATCGACAGCACTCGCAGGCCGGGCGCGAGGTAATCGGGCAGCGTGTTCAGCGACCTGCGTTCCCGGGTGCGATCACGCGGGCATCTCGTCGCCTTTGCGCACCGGGCCATAGGGGCCGTGACGATGGCGGTCATGATAGTGCATGCGATAGTGCGTGAAACGCTCCAGATCGTCGAAATGCAGAAACGGATTACCCTCGACCTGTTCTCCCAGCGTGGAGGTCGGTTGTCGCGCGTAATTGTGGCCGGGCAGTATCAGCGTCTGTGCCGGCAGTTTTTCCTGCATGTCGTTGAGGGTATGAAACATCTGCTCCGGATCCCCGCCGCGCAGGTCGCAACGGCCGCAACCGAAGACAAACAAGGTGTCTCCGGTAATCAGCTGGTCGCCGACCTTGTAGCAAGCGGAACCCGGGGTATGGCCGGGCGTGTGCAGCACTTCGATCACCGTGTCCCCCAATTGAATCCGATCACCGCCATGATGGAGGGTGGGAAGATCCAGATACGAACCCCAAAAGCGCGCCTCTTTCTTCAGCAGGTGCAACTGGGCGTCGTAACGATCCAGCAAGGCCGCGACGCCGTTGACATGGTCGTGGTGGCTGTGGGTGAGCAGAATATCGCTGATACGCACCCCGCGCTCGGCGGCCAATTGCACGATCGCCGGAACATCCCAGGCGGGATCGACCACCGCCGCCGTGCCGCTGGCACGATCCTCGATCAAATAGATGAAATTCTCCATCGGGCCCAGTTCCAGGGAATGAATCGCGTGCGGGGTGGAATCTGACATGCTCGGCACTCCTGGGTCAGGAAATTTCGCGGGCGAACAGCTGCTGGTGGGAGCGAAACGCCTTCAACTCGATGCCGTTGCCGCTGGGGTCGCGCAGAAACAGGGTCGCCTGCTCGCCAACCTGGCCGCGAAAACGGATGTGCGGCGGCAAGAGAAACTTGGCACCGGCGGCTTGCAGCGACGCGGCCATGGCCTGCCACTGCTCCCAGTCGAGCACCAGGCCGAAATGCATCACCGGGACCCGTTTGCCATCCACCCGGTTGGTGGGCAGATTCGGCATCTGCTCGCACAGATGCGCGGTCAGTTGATGCCCCTGGAAGTCGAAGTCGATCCAGCGCCCATGCTCGCGCCCGACGCGACAACCCAGCACTTCGACGAAGAAATGCCGTGTCGCTTCCAGATCGGTCACCGGGAAGGCCAGGTGAAACGGCGGAATTTCCTGCGTCATTTACGTTACCATTGCGTCCCGACCGACACTGTCCCTATTCGTCCATGCGCGCAACCATCATCCACAGTCAGTCTACACAGGAATACTGGTTCGAGGAAGGTTGCCATATCCAGGAGATCGGTAACCGGTCCGACGACCCGCAGGTGTCTGTCGCCCGCGCCCGGGTGCCACCGGGTCGGCGGACCCGCTGGCATTGTCTGGAGGCCACCGTCGAGCGCTATCTGGTGACCGCCGGGCAGGGAGTGGTGGAAGTGGGCGACCTACCTCCGAGTCGGGTCGTGGCGGGAGACCTGGTGGTGATTCCGTCGGGCATGCGTCAACGCATCCACAACGACGGCGAATGCGATCTGGTGTTTTACGCCATTTGCAGCCCGCGCTTCGACAAACGCAACTATCGCCCGCTCGAACCCGAGGATTAGGCGGCGTCGCCGGGAAACTGCTGGCGCAACTTACGCACCGTGGCGGCGCCGACGCCGTGGATGGCCGCGAGTTGGCGGTCACTGGCCCGCTGCAGCTGCCGCGGCGAGCGGATCCCGGCCTTGAGCAACGCGCGGGCGATTTTCACGTTCACCCCGGCCGCTTTGACGCCCGAGAAGAATGCCATCAGCGCCTGCCGGTCGCGGAACGTGGCGCACTGCGAGTCCGCATGGCGCACCACCGGCGGCGGGCGCAGCCCGAACCGTCGCGTGAGGACTCGCAGCCGTGCCGGCAGCGGCCGTGCCGCGGGCCAGGCCTCCAGTGCGCGCTGCAGCAACCAGTGGGTCGCGCGCAAGGCGGCGGCAAGCGTGATGCCGCTGGCAAGCCACTGATTCCAAGGGGTGTGCCCAGACCAAAGCGACAGCGCGTAGAGCCACGACCCCGCTTCGAGCAGGGAAATCACGCCCAGCAGCACTGCCGGGAGGGTGAACGCCAGGGTCCAGGCGTAGGGCTGTAACCTGATACCCTGTTGTTCCAGCCAGCTGGCGATATGGTAGCGCCAGTGATCGAACAGAGTCGGATCGGCGTAAAATTCGTCTCTGATCATCCTCTTCCCACCTCGTGCCACACCGCGAGCGAGCAGTGTTGCCATTTTTTGCCCGCGACGCCGTGACCGGGTTCACATTTCGCCCCCCGTCTCGGCAGCGTCTTGATTAAGGTAGCGTCTGCCGCTGGCAACTATTGAGTCACCGGTGACATATACCTATGCTTCGCCCCCATGTCACTACTGCGCAGCCACCAGTTGACGCTGAGTTTTGGCCTTCAGCCATTGCTCGAGAGCGTGGACTTTACCCTTGAAAGCGGCGAAAGGGTTTGCCTGGTAGGCCGGAACGGTTGTGGAAAATCCACTTTTTTCAAAGTCCTGGAGGGAAAGATCGAACCCGAGGACGGGCGCGTCGAACACTCCCCGGCGCTGAAAGTCGCCAGCCTGGATCAACACCTGCCCCAGGCTTGCGCGGGCACGGTGTTCGACGCCGTCGCCGACGGCCTGGGCGAGGTAGGTGAGTTGCTGGTTCAATACCACCGCCTCGGCCAGCAACTCGCCGACGACACCTCCGCGGCGCTGCTCTCCCGGCTGGAGGACATCCAGCACCGGCTGGAAGCCGCCGGCGGCTGGACGCTGAACCAGCAGGTCGAGGCGGTGGTATCGCGCCTCGGACTGGACGGCGAGGCCCAGGTATCCCGCCTCTCGGGCGGCATCCAACGGCGCGTGCTGCTGGCGCGGGCCCTGGTTTCCAACCCCGATCTGCTGCTGCTCGACGAGCCGACCAATCACCTGGATATCGCCGCGATCGAATGGCTGGAAAACTTCCTTCTGGAGTTCCGCGGCACGCTGCTGTTCATCACCCACGACCGCCGTTTTCTCTCACGCCTGGCCACCCGCATTGTCGACCTGGACCGGGGCCGGCTGACCGACTGGCCGGGCGACTACGCCGCCTACTTGCGCCACAAACAGGCGCTGCTCGACGACGAGACCCGCCAGCAGGCCATCTTCGACAAGAAGCTGGCGCAGGAGGAGCGTTGGATACGCCAAGGCATCAAAGCGCGCCGCACCCGCAATGAGGGACGGGTGCGCGCCCTGGAGGCCATGCGCGAGCAGCGCCGGCAGCGGCGCCAATCCACGGGCGGCGCCAAAATTCAGCTCAGCGACGCCGGCAAATCCGGCAAAATCGTCGTCGCTTGCGAGGACGCCGAATATCGGCTCGCCGGGCGCGCCTTGATCAAAGACCTGAACACGCTCATTCAGCGCGGCGACCGGGTTGGTATCATCGGGCCCAATGGCGC
This sequence comes from Thiogranum sp., assembly GCA_030148805.1. Classification (GTDB taxonomy): domain Bacteria; phylum Pseudomonadota; class Gammaproteobacteria; order DSM-19610; family DSM-19610; genus Thiogranum. The sequence continues at coordinate 9,958 of JASBSS010000008.1, forward strand.
GGGCAAGACTACCCTCCTGCGGCTGCTGCTGGGGGAGTTGCCCCCGGCAAGCGGCAGCATCCGCCACGGCACCCAACTGGAAATCGCCTATTTCGACCAGCGCCGCGCCCAGCTCGACGAACGCCTCTCGGTGCTCGACAATCTCGCCGCAGGCAGACAGTTCATCGAGCTGGGCCAACAACAGCGCCACGTCATCAGCTACCTGCAGGACTTCCTGTTCACGCCGCAGCGCTGCCACACGCCGCTCTCGGCACTTTCCGGCGGCGAGAGAAACCGCCTGCTGCTGGCGAAAATATTCAGCCAGCCCAGCAACCTGCTGGTCCTCGACGAGCCGACCAACGACCTGGACATCGAGACGCTGGATCTGCTCGAGGAACGCCTGCTGGAATACAGCGGCACCGTCTTGCTGGTCAGCCACGATCGCGACTTCCTCGATCGCGTGGTCACCAGCACCCTGGTGTTCGAAGGCGCGGGACGGGTCAGCGAATACGTGGGCGGCTACACCGACTGGCTGAGACAACGTCCGCCGCCCCCGCACGAGCGCGGCGACCGACCACCGCCCTGCGCCAAGCCATCCAAACCGTCCAAGCCGACTGGAGGCAAGCTCGGCTATCGGGAACAGCAGGAGCTCGCGCGCTTGCCTGGTACCATTGAAGCCCTCGAAGCGGCCATCGAGGCCCTGCAGATGCGCCTGGCCGCGCCGGAGTTTTATCAGGGAGCCAGTGCGCAGATCGTTGCGGCCAGGCGGCAACTGGAGGCCGCGCAAACCGAACTCCAGCAAGCCTATCGGCGCTGGGAGACCCTGGAGCAAAGCGCGAAATGACCGAATCCGCGCAATCTACAGGCCATTTCTCTGTCATCGGACAACGGCTATGGCACAATAGCGCGCTGTAGCCGAGCCAGGTAAGCCAGCATGACCGAACCCGAACTGACCACCGAAGAGCGCATCCTGCGGGTGATGAAGAACGTTCTCACCAGCGTCGCCAAAGACACCGCCACCGAGCCGGGACTCAAACATCCGTTGTCGGAAGCGACCATCAACGACATTCGCGCCTGCCTGGTCATGATCAGCGCCAGGGAACAGGAGCTGGCAAAACAGTTCAATCGCGACACCAGCGCCCGGCCCCGGTTTATCGACGAACCGAAATCGGAAGTGGTGGTGTCGTTGGACAGCCTGAAGCAGGGCGGCAAAAAGAAAGACTAAGGTGTCGCCGCTTGGTGCCGGCCGGCAAATTACGCCGGCGCGCATCCCCGCCGCAGGAAGCCTTTTCGCCTCCCCCGCCGGCAATGGCGCCCCCATGGCTCCGTTGGCCCCTAAGCGCGGGGTTCGCGCACTTCGACAAACGAGTTGTAGAACTGTTTCGCGGTGCGACCGGTGTGCGCGCCGCGCGTGAGGGCAAACAGCTTCGCCGCCTGGTGCAGCGCCTCCCGGTCGCCCGCATGGTCACGAAACAAATGATCGACAATGGCCAGATAGCCCGCCATATCCACCGAATAAAACGACAGCCAGAGGCCGAAGCGGTCGGACAGGGAAATCCGCTCCTCGAGCGCGTCGGAGAAATGAACCTCACCACCCACGCTGCGCGTGGCCTGGTTGTCCTGCATGGACTCCGGCAACAAATGGCGACGATTCGACGTGGCGTAGAACAACACGTTCTCGGGCGGTGCCTCGATGGAACCTTCCAGCAGGTTTTTCAAACCGATATAGGTATCGTCGTCGGCGGCGAAGGAAAAATCGTCGCAATAGATGATGAAGCGCCGGGCCTGGCCGCGCAACGGGTCCAGAACGTCGGGCAGATCGCGCAAGTCGCGCCGAAAAATTTCGACCAGCCTCAGGCCTTGCGGGGCGCAGGCGTTGAGCAGCGCCTTGACCAGTGAGGACTTGCCGCTGCCGCGCGAACCCCACAGCAGGGCATTGTTGGCCGGTAGGCCGGCGAGAAAACGGCGGGTGTTTTCCAACAACCGCGTCTTCTGCTGATCGATGCCGACCAGATCGGAAAGCGCGACCGGGTCGAGCGTCTTGACCGGCTTGAGCTCACCCCGACGCGCGCGCCAGATCGCAGCCCATTCCCGCTCCCAATCGACAGGCTCCATCTCCTAGGCCTGTTTCCCACCGGAGTCGCCCGCCTCGTAGCGGGCAATCACCTGGCGGGCGGCCGGCACCTGTTCCTCTGGGACCAGGATATTGACGAACCCCTGCACCGCCAGATCGCCGACGCCGCCTTGCAGGTAATAGCCGCCCACATGCGCCGAGATACCGTTTGCCTCCAACAGGCCACGCACAATGTGTCCCTCGGTGATGTTGCTGGCGTTATAGACTTTTTGCATGGCAGACGGCTCCCTTCGAGGACTGGGATGTTAGCAAGAGCCGCGCCGGGTGGCCATGTGGTGGCCGCCTCCGGTTCGCCAACGACCCTGTTCCTGTATATTACCTAACCGATACCAGTCACCCCCGAGCCGCGAACCGCCATGGGTCAGTCGATCGTATTTTCCGTCTTTCTGATTTTCACCGGCGCCGCGGTGCTGGCGACACTAGCGCTGTACGCGCGCCAGTCGATGCTGGTCGCCTATATCCTGCTGGGCATGCTGATCGGTCCTTCGGCGCTCGGTCTGGTGAAAGACGTGCAGCTGCTCCAGGACCTGTCGCACGTGGGGATCGTGTTTCTGTTGTTTCTCCTGGGGCTCAATCTTCACCCCCAGAACCTGTGGCACATGTTCCGCAAAGCGACCCTGGTGACCCTGCTCAGCTCCGCCCTGTTCGCCGCCTTGGGGGCGATCACCGCGTTACTGTTCGCTTACAACGGCGCGGAAGCGGCGGTCATCGGCGCCGCGCTGATGTTCTCCAGCACGATCATCGGCCTGAAGCTGCTGCCAAGCACGGTCCTGCATCACCAGCACAGCGGCGAGATCATTATCAGCGTGCTGCTGTTGCAGGATCTGATCGCCATCATCATCCTGCTGATATTGCACGGCCTGGCCGGGGACCAGCCCGGGTGGCGGGGAATCGTTCCGCTGGCGCTCACGCTGCCGGCATTCATGCTGTTCGCCTTCGGCTTTTCCCGCTACGTGCTGACACGCCTGCTGGCACGTTTCGACACGATCCAGGAATACATCTTTTTGCTGGCGATCGGCTGGTGCCTGGGCATGGCGGAACTGGCCGACGCGGTCGGGCTGTCGGCCGAGATCGGCGCATTCATTGCCGGGGTCGCGGTGGCCACCGAACCGATTTCACGCTTCATCGCGGAAAGCCTGAAACCGCTGCGGGATTTCTTTCTGATCGTGTTCTTCTTCAGCCTCGGGGCGGCGTTCGATCTCTCTGCCATGAGCGCCGTATGGATCCCGGCGATGGTACTGGCCGCGATCGCGCTGTGGGTCAAACCCTGGGCGTTCAAACGTCTCTGGGTTCACCAGGGAGAGGCGGCGGGCCAGGCCGGTGAAATCGGGGTACGCCTCGGACAAATCAGCGAATTTTCCCTGCTCATCGCGGTCCTGGCCACCGAATCGGCGGTCATCGGCATGCAGGCCTCGTATCTGATCCAATTGGCGACGCTGATTACCTTCATCGCCTCGTCCTATTACATCGTCCTGCGCTATCCCACGCCCATCGCCGTATCCGATCGGCTGCGACGCGATTGAATCCCTGGCTGGCTGGCCGCAGCGCGGGCCTCAGCCCGAGTAGAAATAACGCCACGGGGTGGCGGAGTGTTCGCCAAGCGTCGCGAGCAACTTGTCGGAAGGGACGGCTTCGTGCGGATGGATCCCGCCGATTTCTAGAAAATAGCGGCCGAAACCCGCGGCCTGGCGCCAGTCCAGTTCGCTGACCGCCGCGCTTTTGCCACATGCCGGACAGCGGTGGCGCGTGTGCGCGGCGACGGGCTCGAAGGGGGCGTGGGCGGTGCGGCAGGCCGGGCAGCGCGGTTTTACCGCGGCGGCGTTACCGATACAGCGGGGGGTGGAATAAAGATGCTGGCGGACACAGCACGGCTCCTGCCCGCCGAGCGCTTCCGCGGGCGCCATTGGCACCCGCGGGGAGCAACCCAGAAACATCACCAGTGTCGGAAACTCCGCGCCGGGCGGAAAGCGGTCGGTCGCGGGCCGGCCGCCCGCGGGCGACAACGCCAGCAAGCCCAGCGCGTCCAATCTTCGCAGCAGCTCGTCTGTGGCGGCCGGAACCCAGTGGGAATCCGCGGCACAGAGGTACAAAGAAGGCACGGACCGGAAAAATTCAGCCTTTGGAGCCGGACATATCCCAGCTGAAGGAACAATCCAGGTAGGAGCGCACCGAGATCAGACCGACGATACCGTCCTCCACCATGGTGGCGACAGGGGTTCGTTGACGAAACTTGCGGTTGGGCTTGTGCATCCACAGGCGGCCCATGCGCTTGCTGAACGGATAGGTGGTGCGCAACGCGTCGGCGATACTGATCAGATGCTCTACCCGCTTCATGACATCCGGTTCATCGGGTAGGGGACGATTCTCCCGCAGACGTTTGACTTCGCGGGCAGGCGCGTCATCCAGGCCAAGCAGGACCAGCTGGTCCTTGGCCTCGATTTCCCACTCGTCGAGCATGTCCAAAATGCCACGCGTCAGTTCCAGCCGCTCGTCTTCTGTCATGCTGCTGCTCATACTGCCATCCTCGCTTAGATTCTGCTTTATAGTGTAACACGTCGCGGGCTGACCGCCCCGGCACCGCGGAGCTGGTCGATTCCCATGCCCGGCCGGGGGTTGGGAGTGACCAATCCCGCAGTGAGGCCGCGGTTTGCGCTGGGAAAGGAAGGCAGGGGGAGAAAGGCGAAATGAGCGCTTCGGGCTTGGGGTTGTTGATCGTCCTGGGGGGACTGGTGTGGTTCTGGCACGATTCGCTGCGCGTGCGCGAACGGGCCATGCAGGCGGCCCGCGAGGTCTGTCAACGGCAGCAGTTGCAGTTGCTCGACGCCACAGTGAGCCTGCAGCGCCTGGCCTGGTGCCGGCGCGCGCACCGCGCTCCCTGCCTGCGGCGAACCTTCCAGGTCGCCTACAGCGAGGACGGCATGGAACGGCACAGCGGTTTTGTCATTGTGGCCGGAAACCACGTGGAACAAGTGGGTTTGTAGGCGACCGTGGCTCGCTTGCTATAATTTGGCCCGCCCAGTCGGACCGATGCGGACAGCCCAATGCCATACTACATTTTCAAAGTCATTCCAGGCCCTACCAGCCTGATGAAAAATCTGGAAAAAATAGAACAGCACGAAACCTTCAAGGAAGCCAAGCTACGCGCTCGCGCCATGCGCGCCGAGTCCGGCGACGACGCCGGCGCGCAGATCAAGATCATGTTTGCGGAAAACGAGTTGGAGGCGGAGGAGAAACTGCAGGAAAAACGCGAACAGCCGATTCTGCGCGAATGGGAAAAATAGCCTTCTCCCATGGTCGAGGAAGATAAATTCCGCGCCACCTACAAGCGCATCAACGAACGCATGTGTGTGTTCGAAAAAGCGATCCTCAGCCGCCGCTGCGCCTGCCTCTGCGCCACCCGTTTTTATCTGGCCGATCGCGAGGGCGTGGCCTGTGACTCCGCCCCCGCCCACCGACGCTGCCTGCGACTGATCGTCTTGCTGCGGGAGAACGCCAAGTTCGCGTTGAAACTCAAGGCGATCGACGGCGAATTGCCGCACGGCAAGGAACTCAAAATACAAAATGGCGGTTTACTGGGGCTGCAACGGGTATTGCGCCCGGATCTCAGCGCCGACACCGTGGTGGATGTCGCCGGGCTCGCCACCTTGGGCGAACGCACCTACGGCTCGCTGGAGGAGCTGCCCTACCGGGAAATCGTCAAGACTGTCGTCGCCTTCGAGGGCCGTCGGCGCCCCCGCTCCAAACGCTAGCGGCCCATCGGCAGCCCTATCCCTCGGCCGCACGCCCGGCTGAGCGACGAAAAATTCCTTGCAAAACCTAAAGACCGCCGGCCCGCTTCCGACATATCGCTAGTCTGTTCCCGCAATTACAGTAACGTTATAAGGCTGGCAAAGGTATGGAAATCGAAGCGTTTCCCGACGAATCGCGCACCTGGACCGTCACCTACGTGGTCTACGATGCAGACAGCAAAGACGCCGTGGTGATCGACCCGGTGCTGGATCTGGATGTCACACCCTGGCGCACTTCCACCGAGTCGATCGATCATCTTGCTGATTTCATTAAGCTTAAACAGCTCTCGGTGCACTGGATTCTGGATACCCACGTGCACGCCGATCACATCACCGGCGCCAGCGAATTGAAAAAACGGCTGCGCGCCCCGATGGCTATCGGCGGCGAGATCCGGCGTGTACAGGAGGTATTCAAGCAGGCTTTCAACTTCGGTGACAATTTCCGCGCCGACGGCAGTCAGTTCGACCGCCTGTTGCACGACGGCGACGTGCTCGACGCCGGCCGCCTTAAAGTCAACGTGCTGCACACCCCGGGGCACACGCCCGCCTGTTGCACCTATCACATCGGTGATGCCTTGTTCTGCGGCGACGTGCTCTTCATGCCGGATATCGGCGTGGCACGCTGCGATTTTCCGGGCGGCAGCCCCGAAGATCTCTACCGTTCGGTCAAACGGCTCTACAGCTTCCCCCATAGTACCCGCGTGATGGTGGGACACGACTATCCCGATAAACGGGAGTTCCAGTACCAGACCACGATCGGCCAAAGCAAGGCCTTCAACTGCGACCTGCCCAACAGCATCTCGGAGGCCGATTTCGTGGCCCGCATCCGCCAGCGCGACAGCCTGCTGCCCGCACCGCGCCTGTTGTTTCCCAGTTTGCAGGTCAATATCAACGCCGGCGAGTTGCCCGAGCCGGAAAACAACGAGGTGGCCTATTTAAAAGTGCCCCTGAATTACCTGTAAAGCCGCTCGAGTTCGCAGCCGCAGCCCCAAGAGACGACGCCTCATGATTAGCATCAAGCTCACACGAGTGCTGGAGAATCTGTCCTCGCACTACATGCCCTTCACGCTATTGTCACGCGAACGCCTGTCCGAGGTGGTGAACATCGTACGCTTCATGGAACTGCGCGAAGGCGAGATCATGCAGATCCGCGGCAGCTCGGCCAATGACTATCTGTACGTGGTGGAAGGGCATCTGGAAGTCATCCAGCGCGGTTCGATCCGCTCGTTCACCGGCCCTGAGGATACCCGCAACCGCCCCTTCATTCTGCCGAGCGCACCGGCGACCGCCACCATCGTGGCGCGACAGAATTCGATCGTCTGCCACGCCGACCGCGCGATGCTGGACAACCTGATCGCCTGGGATGAAATGGTCCACCTCAGCGAGGACACCGACAGCGAACTGCACGACCGCCTCGAACTGGTCCGCAACTCGCTGGTATTCCGTCGCCTGCCGCTGGAACTGGTGGAGAGCGCCTTCAAACGCATGGAGATCCGCACGGTGTCGTGTGGCGAGGACATCATCCGCATGGGCGACGACGGCGACGCCTACTACATCATCAGTCGCGGCACGGCTGAAACCTATCAGCTCGGCCTGTACGACGACGAACCCTCCAAAGTCGCCGATCTGGCCGCGGGCGATGCCTTTGGTTGCGAGGCGCTGATCTCGGGCAACAAGCGCTGCGAGACGGTGCGCGCCACCAGCGACTGCACCCTGCTGGTACTCAACCGCGAAGCCTTCGACGATCTGATCAAGACGCCGCTGATAAAAACCGTGCACCCGAATATCGCCCGTACCATGATGGAGACCGGCTACAAGCTGCTGGACGTGCGTTACGCCGAGGAATTCGACGATCACCATATCCCCGGCGCCATTCTCATGCCACTATACGAGGTGCGCAATCGCCTGGAAGAACTGGACAGGCGGCAACGGTATATTGTCTACTGCCACGCAGGCGGACGCAGCGCCGTCGCCACGCTGATCCTCAATCAGAACCAATTTGATGTGGTCAGCCTCGAGGGCGGCATCCGCGACTGGCCGTTCGAAACCACCTCGGTGGTGGACACGGTGGAGGAATCCACGAGACAGGCAGTAAACGCCAAATAGCCCTACGCACGCGCCGCCGTGGAGGCTCTAGGCAGGAGTCCCGGCTATTAACGACCCGCTGACAAACGAAGAAATCGAGGCCCTGCGCCAGCAACTGGACGAACTGCGCCTGGAGCACCGCGATCTGGACGACGTCATCGGCCACCTCGGTCAAGCGGCCTATCCGGACCCCTTGCAGCTCAGACGACTGAAAAAGCGCAAGCTGCGACTGAAAGACATGATCCAACGGATCGAAAGCCGACTGATCCCGGACATCGACGCCTGATCAATTGCGCGCGTAGACCACCTGCCGCACCGGGGACTGGATCTGGATGCTGGCGCCCTGCACCTGCGCCACCCGCCGCACCTGGACATACAAGCGCTTCGCGCCCTCGCCGGCGCTCAAGGTATAGGGGACGCTCGGTTTGTAGTCCTGCCAGTCGGCGTCGGCGAAATCCCGCTGTTCGCTGATGCGGATTTGGTTGACCGGCCCCGAGGCCCGCGCCGAGACCAGCACGCTGGCCAGCGACGCCCCGGCACTGTGCCTGATGCGCACTGCTTCCAGCCTCAGCCCCGGCGCCGACTCCGCCGCGGCGCTCGGCGGCGCGCCACAACTCGGCCCCCCGCCACCGGTGACCAGCTTTACCACCAGGACACGATTATCGTACAGCGGCTGCAGCGCCTGCCGCCGGCCCTGGTAGCCGGCGGCCGACACCGTCACCGCCAGCGGATTCGCGCTCAGATCGCTGAAGCGCACCACCCCCCGCGCATCGCTGCGGCGGGCGCCAAACTGGTCGCCACGGGCGCCGGTGCCCAGACAGACCGCGGCGTCGTTCACCGGCCGACCGTCGTGGCGGTTCAACACGTGCACTTCCAACCAGGGTTCTTGCGCGAGCGCCGGCGAGGCCACGGGCAGGAGCAAAAACAGGGGGAGAAAAATCCGGACGCCTTTCGGCAAAAGCTCTTTCATCGATAACCACCGCCGCCGTTGCAGTCTTTTCTTTCAGTGTATAGCCGATACCCCGGCAGGTACAGTGCGGGGTTCAATCCTCAAAGGCCGGGAATTCGCGCGCGAATTTTCGAATCCACTCCCGCGCCGCCTGTTCGCTGTCCAGGCGGCGCCCCTCGTTCGCCAGCACCTCCGTGCGGTATTGTTCGATATGACAGAGCTGTTCGATCATGCGCATCTGGAACAACTCTTGCTCATCCGTGAATGCCACCCCCACGAGGAAATTCTCCCCGTCCCGATGACACCAGGCGACGCGGGCGCGGGCACTGAATTCCGGCTCCACCGCCGCAATACGGATCACCAGACGACAACCGGGCGGCAGCGAACGCGCGCAGACAAATGCCAGCCCCCCGCCGCCAACGTCCCTGAGGTGCTCCTGGCACAGTGGCGTGCCGTCGTCATCTATTTGATATTCCATGGGTATCCCCGATGGATGACGGATGTACCTACGCATAAGCAACCCATTCCTTTGCTCTTCGGCGCTGTTCCAGAAGTGTAGACCGCGCGCGCCGGATGGTCTCTGCCGGGGATACGGCCGCGGCGCGAAGAGCTAAACAGCGATCCGGGCAGGGCGGGCGCAAAATGTGCGCCAGCGCCAAAAACCGCTGATGTGATTCAACTATTGTCGCCAGCTGACGCTAATCGGTAGTGGACAGATACCAGTCAACTATGGAAAAGCGCTGCGCAAAATCGAAGACCGGGGCAGGGTTGAGCTCGACGAGACCAAAACCGATTCGTCGGGCGCTCGTCGAGGCGGCCCAGCAACGTGCCAGCCGGATAAATGATGTCATTGAAAGCACAGGACAAAATGGACCAATACCGTGGCAGGCGCGGAATCAGCAGGAACAGATTCAGCGCCAGTTGGCGCACCTGCGCAAAGAAGCGATGCAGGCCCGGCGTCTGGCCGAACAGATCAGCAATCTTTCACAGGGAGTGAGCATGACCGAGGTACCGGACCAAACCCAGGGACGCGCCACTGACACCGGCCGCAAAGGCGCGGTAAGACCACGCTCGGGCGGCAGTCAGGCGCGGTTCAATCCCTTGCACCCCTCGATGGAACTGCCTCCCGAGCAACTGATCCGCTTGTTGGGTCTCGAGGCCAAGACCGGGCGCGCGCGGCGTAAAGCGCCACCCCCGCCCGCCGGGAATGACGCCGGCGCCCTGACGGCAAAGCGCACGACCCTGAGCGCGAGCGAGCTGCCGCGGATGGAGATCGGCGCGCGGGAACGCAACCCTCGGCGCCGCGCGCAAGCGCACACGCCTGCCCGGCGAGGCACCAGCCCGCTTCTGCTCGCAACCGGTATGGGCGTAATCGCCGGCGCCGTGGTCGCCGCCTATCTGCTGTTGGGGCAGCCGCCGCGCGGTCTCCCCGCGACGTCACCCTCGCAAGTCACTACCGCGACCCCGCCCGAGGAAAAGGTAACGACGGGGAATCAGCCGACACCATCCCCGGCGCTCGCGCCACAGAACCCCTCGCCCGCGACTCCGACCGCGGACCCGGTCGCGCCGCCACCTGCCCTCGGCGACAACAGCCGTTGGGAAGCCGTGGTACAGGCACAGGAACAACGCCTGCAGGCTGCAGCGGCACAGCGGTTCTCCCAACGACTGCGGCTGCACGACAACGGCCCCGAGACCGGGCCCAAATCCGACGACCCCGCGCAAGGCGAACAACCCTTATTCTAGAGCCCCGTCCTGGCCCGCCGAGCGACGCGGCATGCTGCCCGACGGGCGCAAAGACACACCCGGGGTGGGCGCGACCAACCCGGCGGGGCTGGTATCTTCACTCGCCGGCTGCAACAAGGGTGTACCGGCAGCGTAACGGAAAAGCTCCGTGTATAGCGGCCAGCCGCTTTCATCCAGCACGGTGACCGACCATTCGCCCACCTGGTCGGGATCGATGACTTTTTTCGAATAAACCCGCCAGCGGGCACCACCGACCTTGAAGGGCACCAACGACACCGGCTTGCCCTCATAGCGCCAGCGATGGGTCACCGTGCGACCGGTCAGATTTCTGAGATCGGTAAAAAAGTACACGGCCTCGAGCCGATCCGTGGCCACCACCACCCGGTCGACCGGCTCGCGATTTTTTATCCCCGAGGTGAATTGGGCGCGCGCCACTTGCCAGCGCGGATCGGGGACGACGCCTTGCGCCGCGTTCAGCGCTTCGGGACGGGCCAATAAAATGCCCAGCAACAGGTACCAGCTTCGCATCGGTGCTCTCTCTCCTGTGTCGTCAACCGCGCTGCAGGCGCCGCGAACGCGCCGAGTACGCCCCGGCCGACATCTGCGCCAACCGACTCGCCGTGCGCTGGAACGCCGCGCGCAAACGCGCCCCCTGGTACAGCTGCCCCGGCGGCGCCGCGGCCGTGATCACCAACATGACACCGCCATCATACAGCGCATCGACCAGATGGATAAAACGACGCACGGCCTCGTCCTGTTCATCACCCAGCTGCGGCACCCCCTGGAGCAACAGGACCGGGAAATCGTGCGCCAATTGCAGGTAATCCGCCGTGGAGCGGGCGCTTTGGCAGAGTTGGGCGAAGTCGAACCAGACCGCGTTCGACGCGCGGGCGCACACCTGCAGCCGCCGCCCGGCGATCTCCAGGGTGCCGCCGACAGCATAGCCGTCCGGCGCCAGGGCCTGCATTTTCCGCCGCAGCCAGCCTTCGGCCTCGGCGGCCGGAAGCACCCGATAAGCGCCTTGCTCGGTGGCCTGCCGCAGCCGGTAGTCGCACCCCCCGTCGAGATTGACCAGCCGCGTACGGCGCTGAAGAAGCTCTATCGCCGGGAGGAAGCGATCCCGTTGCAGCCCGTCGCGATACAATGCCTCGGGCGCGTCGTTGGAGGTGGCCACCAGTACCATGCGGCGACGGAACAAGGCCTCGAGCAGCCCCGCCAACAGCACCGCGTCGGCGATATCGGTCACGTGAAACTCGTCCAGACACAGCACCCGCTGGCGCGCGGCCAACTGGGAGGCCACCGCCTTGAGGGGGTCGCGCGTCTTCGGCAAGGCATCGAGCGCCCGCTGCACCTCCAGCATGAAACGATGGAAATGCAAGCGTCGCTTCTCGGCGAAGGGCAGTGCTTCGTAGAAGCAGTCCATCAGATAGGTCTTGCCGCGACCGGGCCCGCCGTACAGGTAGACGCCCTGCAGCGAGTCGGGACGGCGGCGGAAAAAACGCCAGCCGCCGGCCAGCCGCCGCGCCCCCGTGAGGCTCTCGAACAGTTGCTGCAAATGCAGCACGCCGCCCCGCTGGATCTCGTCGGCGAAAAAATCCTCGCGCTGCAAATCCTCGTGATAGCGCTGCAATGGCGTCATGCGCGCCCGCTCACCGCTCAGTGTGTTTCCCCTACAGCGTGTTCACCTCGAGCGCCAGTTTCTCACACCGTTCACGGGCCGCCGCGTTGCTGATGACCGCGACATTGGCTGTGTCCGCCTGAAGATAGGCCCCGGCAACGCGCTGCAGGTCTTCCAGCCTGACGGCGAGCACCCGGCTGCGGAACCGCCGGCGCAGTTCGGGGGTGCGGCCGTAGAGGGCATTGTAGAAAGCGTCCTTGGCTTCACCGGCCGGCGACCCGGGCTTGTCGATGTTGCTGATCACGCCCAGTATGGCTTCCTCGACCGCGCGCCACTCGTGCTTTTCCTCGAGCACCCAACTCACCGCCCGATCGAAGTCGTTCAGCGTTTCCTCCAACCTCGGGTCACGATAAGAATAGAAACGGAATGCGGCGTTGTCGCTGTCGTAGCTGGCCCCACCCCCGTAGGCTCCGCCCTGCTCGCGAATCGCGCGGTGCAGGTAGCCGTTGCGCAGGAAGCCGGCCAGGACACTCAGCGCGGCGGAATCCTCATGATCCATGGCCACCGCGGGGAAGGCCTTGGCGCAAAAATTCACCTGCGAATTGGTCAGCCATGCTTCGCGCACCGGGCGCCGTACCGGCTCGAGCGCAAACTCGCGAAAATCGGCGGCAGGCAGCGGCTGCCCCTCCCAGGCCTGGCCCAACTCCGCGCGCGCCTGGTCCAGGCGCTCGTCCTCCGCGATCAGCAGAAACTGACGCGGTGCCTGGAGGATGCGCTCGTGGATCTCGGCGAAGCGCGCGGCCAGTTGCTGCAACGGCTCGGCTTGCGCCAAACCGTCGTCAAGCCGCTTGAGCGCCTGGATGCCGGCCAGTCCGCGCAAGCGGTGCGCCAGCGCCGCGCCGTTGCTCAACCCCGCGCTCGCGGCGAGCATCGCCAGGGCGTGTCCGTTCCCGGTCACGCTCTGCTCGCGCCGCGCCCGCTGCTGCGCGACCAGCTCGCGGATGCGCGGGAGCTCGTCGAATCGCGGCGCCACCAGCGTATCGCGCATCAGTTGCGCCAGCGCCGCATGGTTACGCACCAGCGCCTTGCCCGAGAGCGTGAACCAGCCCTCGAGCGCCTGCACGTCGTCGACGCCACCGCGCATACTGCTCGATGCGTTGATGCCGCCCGAAACGCTGGTCTGCAAAGCCTGCACGGTCAGATAATCCCGCCCGGCGCAACCGAGTTGAGTCAGCGTGTGGGTGTACAGCGGCAATACCTCCAGCAGAGCGTCTTCCAGTCGCGGGAGTTGGGCGAGCACCTGCTGATAGATCAACCCGTTGGTTCCCTGCGGATAACAACTGAGCGCGCTGTCCCCCAGCAGCCCCTGCTCGCCTTCGGCGATATGCATATCGGCGGGAATGTCCTCCAATCCCACCTTGGGCAGCACCGTGGGGTCGTCGACCTGTTGCTGGCGCCGTTCGAGCAGTTCGGCCTGCTCGACCAGCCGCAGCCGCTGGGTTTGATCCAGTCGCTGCGCGATTTGCCGCAGGCGCCTGGCCTCGGCGGCCTCGCGGCGCTGCGCCAGCTCGGGGTCCGGCACCAACGTCAGGCGTACCCGGTGGGGGTTGTCCAACAGCAGCTCGCGCACCAGGCGGGGGATATACCCGGGGTCGCGGATGAGCCCGCGCAACTCCTCCAGCACCGGGTCGAGATCCAGCGCCTCGGCCGGATCGCCGCGGTGCACCGCGCTCGACAGTCCTTCGAGCACCAGCTGCAGGCCATAAGGGTAACCGTCGCCGGAAATCTCGCGCTGACTCAGCTCCAGTTGATGCAGAACCGCTTCGACGCGCTCGGTGGCAACACCCTGTTCGGCGACCTTGCCCAGCACGTCCAACACCAGTTGCTCCAGCGCATCGGCGTGTTCGGCCCGGCTGCCTTCGAGACCACACACGAAACTCATTTCCCGATTCGACGGCTCCAGACCGCACAGCGGCGAAGGCGCGCTGCCCAGTTCGGTGGTCTCCAACGCATGACGTAGGGGCGAGGCGCTGTCGTCAAGCAACACGCCCTCCAACAAGTGGGCTTCGAGCTGCTCTTTCAGATTGGTGCTGTGACCGAGCAACCAGCCGATGACGATGTGCGTCTTGTTGCTCAGGTCGCCGCTTTCCTCCAGCGCATAGCTCTCCTGTACCCGCAGCGGCGCGTGGTAGCGCTTCTCGTCACTCACCGAAATAGCCACCTCCAGACGCTCGAAACGGCACAGCGCCTGGTCGTGAAACCGCTGCTGATGCTCGCGGGCGGGAATGTCGCCATAGGTCATGAAGACGGCGTTCGAGGGATGATAATGGGTTTTGTAGAAGGCCTTGAGCTGGCGATAGCTCAGATCCGGTATGTGTTCCGGGTCGCCACCGCTGTTGTAGTGATAGGTGCTGGTGGGAAACAGATATTTGGTCAGGGTCTGCCACAAGGTGCTGGTCGCGGAACTCATGGCACCCTTCATCTCGTTGAACACCACCCCTTTGAACTGCAGCTCGGAGCCGGGATCGCGCGGATCGGCAAACTCCACCCGGTGTCCCTCCTGGGCGAAGTCCAGTTCGTGCAGACGGGAGAAAAACACCGCGTCCAGGTAGACATCCATGAGATTGAAGAAATCCTTGCGGTTCTGGCTGGCGAAGGGATAGGCCGTCCAGTCGCTGCTGGTGAAGGCGTTCATGAAGGTGTTCAGCGAACGCCGTATCATCATGAAAAACGGATCGCGCACCGGGTAGCGCTCGCTACCGCACAACACGGTGTGCTCCAGGATATGCGCCACGCCGGTCGAGTCGGTAGGCACCGTACGCAGCGCCACCAGGAACACGTTCTCGGGGTTTTGCGCCGCCAGATGGTAATGCAACGCGCCGGTGCCACGGTGGCGGTACTCTTCGACCACCAGATTGAGCGATTCGATCGTCCGGCTCCCCTTCCATTCGAACGCGGGGTGTACCTGGGCGGGTGAAGTTGTGCTGACCGGCTCGCCGGCGACTGCGCTGCTCATAAGGGTATCTGCACCTGCTGTGACTCTGCTGTCCAGGGGATTGTAACGCGCCCGGCGGCGGCTGTGCCACGCCACCGGTCCCGGGCGCGTTGCCGCCGCGACGGACAAACCGCTAGAATGCGGGTCTGAGAACGCAAATTAAACCCTATGAAAATCGTTTCATTTAACACCAACGGCATTCGCGCGCGCCCCCACCAATTGCAAGCGCTGATCGAGCAGCAGCAACCCGACATCATCGGCATCCAGGAAACCAAGGTGCCGGACGCGGATTTCCCCTGCGAGGCGATCGAGGCGCTCGGCTATCATGTCGCCTACCACGGACAGAAATCCCATTACGGCGTGGCCCTCATGTCGCGCCAACCGCCGCTGGAGGTCATTCGCGGCTTTTCCCACGATGGCGACGATGCCCAGCGCCGCCTTATCGGCGCCCGCTTCGCCCTGGCCGACGGAAAAGAACTGAATGTGCTCAACGGCTATTTTCCCCAGGGCGAAAGCCGCGACCATCCGCTGAAGTTCCCGGCCAAGCAACGATTCTACAGCGATCTGCTGGAACATTTGCAACAGACGCACGATCCCTCCCAGCCCCTGGCGGTGATGGGCGACATGAATGTCGCGCCGCTCGACGCCGACATCGGTATCGGCGAAGACAACGCCAAACGCTGGCTCAGATCCGGAAAGTGCAGCTTTCTGCCCGAGGAACGCGAGTGGCTGCAACGATTGCTGGACTGGGGCCTGGTGGACACCTTCCGCCAGTGTCATGCCGAGTGCGACGATTTGTTCAGCTGGTTCGACTATCGCAGCCGGGGTTTCGAGCGCGAGCCACGCCGCGGGCTGCGCATCGACCTGATCCTCGCCACCCCGGTGCTGGCCGCCACCTGTCGCGACGCGGGTATCGACTATGCCATCCGCGGCATGCACAAACCCTCCGATCACTGCCCCGTATGGGCGGATTTCGCCATCGACTGACCCCAGCTTGGTCCTCGGCCCGTCTGGGGATACAATAAGCCCATGAAATCTCTGCCGCTCACCTGGAAATCCTGGCTGCTCGTGGTCGGGCTGCTGAGCGCCTCGGTGATGGCCCCGCTAGCGCTGGCCGCCATCGAGGGCAAAGCGGTCGCCAGTGATCCACAGCCGTTGCTGGAACAGCGCATTCACCAGCTCGTGGTGCGACTGCGCGACAACTCGGAAGCGATCCGCAAGGACAAGAGCGTCGCCTACAAGATCAGCGACGAATTGATCGTGCCGATCATTGATTTCCCCCGTATTGCCCGCCTGGTCATCGGCAAATACTGGCGCGACGCCAGCGACACCCAGAAACGGGAAATCACCCAGGAGATCCGCGACCTGCTGGTGCGCTCCTATGTCACCGCCATGAGCAGCTACATCGACGACCTGGTTTCGGATAAAAACATGATCCAATTCCAGCCCTCGCATTATCAGGCCGGTGATCGCAAGGCATCGGTGCGGGCCGATATCGCCCTGGGGGGGCGCCCCCCGGCCCAGGTGAAATATCAACTTTATTTCGCCGGGCAGTGGAAAATCTACGACATCAGCATCGAAGGCATCAGCCTGGCCCTCACTTATCGCACCAGCTTCGGAGAACAAATCAAGCGCGAAGGGTTGGACGGCCTGATCGCCCAATTGGCCGAACGCAATCGCCGCGGGGAGGTTGAAATCCCCACCACGGCCAAGCCCTGAGCCCATCCGGGGGCCGAGCACCTCACATAGTGGTCTGATTTATGCAGGGATTCCTGAACGGATGTCTATCGCCGAAAGGAAACCAACATGCAGATTATCGACCGATGCCGCGACCCTTACGGACCTCTCTCCGATACCCGCCGAGCCTTGCTGGCGCAGCTGCTCGCGGCTCCCGATCAGTGCCTGTGGGAACGCGCGCGCGGCCTGATTATTCGTGCCATCCCCATTGTGACACTTGAAGTTGCTGTAAAATCAGTTAGTTACAATCTTAAAATCCACGAGACACCGGACCCGTTCACGCTCTACCGGGCGCTGCGTTTCGCTGTGGATCAAGAGTGCGGCACCACCCCGGCGACATCAGGCGGCATCTGCAGATAGTAGCCCTGACCCTGCAGCTGACCCATGACCTCCTCGACGTCCGCGTGCGCCAGCTGGCGCCCCGCATGGAGCTCCAGATCCATGACCTTTTCCAGTTTGCCGAGCAGTCGCGTCAAACCATCGGGAACGCGCGCGAATGGCTCGGCGCTGGGTACGAACAGGAAGTAACCGGACTGGCCCAAGCTCTTGTATACACTGCATTTCATACCCAGCCCCTGAGCGGCCTCAGGACAGCCTCCGGGGCGTGAACTCAACCGCCACTTCCTTGACATAGGGTTGATTGAAAATCAGCTCCGCGGAAAAACCGCCGTCCACCAGACGCGCCTTGACCTGGGTGAGATCCGGCAGCCGGGTCGCCAGATAGGCGCAGCCGGCGGCGATCAACGCGTCGTTTCCAGCCTGCAATCCCTCCAGCACCTGAATGGCGACGAATTGCGCACGCTGGAGCGCATCGGGCTGGGCGACGGTGGCGCCACCGAGTGGCACCCCGCCGTTCATCTGTTCGTCCATACGCTGGAGACAGCGGCGCTGGTCGTCGTCCAGGGGCTTGCCGCGGTGGAATTCGACCTCGACCGCGTCGTTCACCACAATCGCGAGAATCCCGCCGTCGCTCTGTTCGTCAGCCTGCATGCGGCCATTATCGCTGGTTCGCAACGAGTAAAAAAGTCGGCTGAGGCGGGTCGGTGGCACGCGCTCAGGGCACAGGCGGATGCGACAGTCGCGCAGCGGCCAACGCGGCACCAATCCGGGAGGGGGTCAGCGCGCCATAATCCTGGTGGTTGAAGGTGATCATCCCGCCCGACATTTCATACCAGGACAACCCGTTCGACCAGGGCGCCAACTCGAACCCCCCCTGTTTGCGCCGCGCCAGACAGTACATCCCCTGACCCGTGTAGAGCAGATTGTAGGCCACGTCCGCCGCGTGCAACTGTTCGATATGTTCCCAGGCGGCATCGGCGCAAGCAAACCGAGAGCAATCGACGGGGTACTCCTCGGCGCCGCCGTTATGACGCCAGCACGACTTCTCCACTGGCAAGGGCTCGGCGCGCAGGAACAGCTGGTAGTGCAGGTGATTGACCGAAGCGAATGCCCCGAGCGCGTTGTAGCCCACATGGATACCGGGAAGAACGAGACGCCAGGACTCGATCAGTCGCCAGAGAAACAGGTGCATGTCATGGCGATGGTATTGGGGCAGGCAGAATTCGCGTCGTGGCACCAGCAGACAGTGCAGGTCGACAAAGGGATATTTGTTGTAGTAAAGCGCAAAAGGCTGCCCGCACAGCTCGCCTTCCCATAACAGCTCCTGTTGCATGAAGCCTTTGTTGAAGTTGAATCCGTCGGCGTCGAAGGGCGCGCGGATACTACTCATCGGCTGTTGGCTGTTGCGCATAGGCCGAAACGCGCGCAGGTGGTTGAACTGGACCTCCCAGGGACCGGCCGTGCGGTGTTCGGTCAACCTCAGGGCATCGAAACCCATGCAGATCATTTTCAGAAACACCAACAAGTCGTCCTCGGACTCGGCGACCCGCTCTCCTCGACCGAGCGTGGCGCGCAGGCGCTCGCGGTGGTGGTGAAATTGCTCCTGCAAACGGGCTTGCAACGACCCGAACAGCGGTGCGGCGAAGCCGGCGTTGGCGGTGACAAGAATAAACAGATTGAGGCTGCCCACGTCCAATAGCGCTTCCAGCCCACGTTCAAAACCCTCACGAAAGGCAGTGGTCGAAACGAACAAGTCGGTATTGGACGCAGCCATGGCGGGTACGCTCAGTGAACCGCCATGCGCAGGAGGTAGTCGGCCGCCTGCTCGGCCCCGGGGGTGGCGCAACGGCGTACCCGCACGCCGGCCAGCGCCGGCACTAGCCCGGTGAAGCAGCCGTCTTCCAGCCGCGCGGGCGCAACCGCGAGCGCGGCGCCGTGGGCCTCCAGCCAGGGCAACAAGGTCGCCTCCTCTGGCCAGTCAGGGCGCGGTAGATACAGCAACGGCGTGGCGTTGGCCACACACTCGGTGACCGTGCCATAGCCACATTTACCCAGTACCGCGTCACACGAAGCGATCAACTCGGTGAAACCCAGACCCGTGTCCTGATAACTGCTGACATCGGGGTGACGTACGTCCCAGTCGCGGCTGACCAGCCAATGAATCCCCTGGGCGCGCGGCCAGTTTTCGATCGGGAAGCGTGCCTTCACCCCGCCCGGCGCGACCAGTACGATGCGTTGCGCGTCGGTCGCCCGCGGTAAACGCTGGCGCAGTCGCTCGGGCTGCGCCCGTCCCAGTGCCGCGATCGGTCCCAACGCCACCCGATTGTCCAACCAGGCCATGGGCATGGAAGGCTCGGGGCACAGGAACGCCCGCGCGCTCCGGTAGGCCGACTCCATCTGCTCGAGTATCAGTGCCGCTTCCGCGCGCGCGGAAAAATAGTGCCGATAGATATCGGCCCAGTTGAGCGAACACATCGCCACCGCCGGAATGCCTTCGGCGGAGGCGGCGGCAAGTATCGGATAGGGGACATCGGCCAGGACCAGATCGGGCCTCAGGCGGCGCAGCAGCCGGGCTTGCGCGGCGACTTGCTCATCCCAATCCCGATGCAGGCGCCGATAGGCCGCGGCACTGGCCTCGAGATCGATGGCGAGCGCCGAATCCATCACCAGACCGAAGTCCGGCGGCTCGGCTATCAGCTCGAAATCGAGCCGGATCCGTCCGCGCAGAAACGCCGGCGACAGATCGGTAAACAAGCTCAGCCGCAATTCCGGCAACCGGCGATGCAAGGCATTGAGCACGGGCGCCACCTGGGCGCCATGGCCATAGCCATGCGCAGTGATAGCCGTCAGCAGATGCACGAAACGCTCAGACCACTAGACCAAACCTGCCGCCTGCTGGTCGGCGTGATAGGAGGAGCGCACCATCGGGCCGCTGGCGACCTGGCTGAAACCGAGCTCTTGACCGAGTCGACGTAACTGGTCGAATTCATCCGGGTGGACGAAACGCGCCACCGGCAGATGGTGCCGACTCGGCTGCAGATACTGGCCGAGCGTCAGCATTTCCACATCGTGAGCGCGCAGATCACGCATCACCTGCGCCACCTCTTCGAGGGTTTCTCCCAGCCCCAGCATCAGACCGGACTTGGAAGGCACCCCGGGATGTTCCTGCTTGAAGCGTCGCAACAGCTCGAGCGACCACTGATAATCGGAGCCGGGACGCGCCTGCTTGTAGAGTCTGGGCACGGTTTCCAGATTGTGATTGAAGACATCCGGCGGAGCCGCACGCAGGATCTCCAGGGCGCGATCCCTGCGCCCGCGGAAATCCGGCACCAGCACCTCGATGCGGATCTGCGGACAGCGCTCGCGCACCGCCCGGATGCAGTCCACGAAGTGGCCGGCGCCGCCGTCGCGCAGATCATCGCGATCCACCGAAGTGATCACCACATAACGCAGCCCCATCGCCTGGATCGTCTGCGCCAGATTGTTCGGCTCTTCGCCATCCAGGGGCTCGGGGCGCCCGTGGGCCACGTCACAGAACGGGCAGCGACGGGTACAGATGTCCCCCATGATCATGAAGGTCGCGGTCCCGTGGGCAAAGCATTCGCCGATATTCGGGCACGACGCCTCTTCGCAGACGGTATGCAGCCGGTTCTCGCGCAGGATGCTCTTCAGCCGCTGCACCTCCGGCCCTGCCGGCGACTTGGCCCGTATCCAGGCCGGTTTACGCAGGGGCGTTTGGGTCGGCTCCACCTTGATCGGGATACGCGCGGTCTTTGCCGCGCCACGCTGATGTTTTTGTTGTTGCTCAGACATTTGCACTCACTTTGCGGCCCATTTGGCGGGGCTCGTCCCGCCACTGCAGGTGGGCGCCGAGACGCGCCGCGAAATACTTTGCCCATTGGCGCCCGACCTCCTCGACCTCCAGCGCGATACCGAGATCGCGCGCCTGCGTCACTGGCAGGCGAGGATAGCCGCAGGGGTTGATGTCTGCGAACGGCGCCAAATCCATGTCCACGTTCAGCGCCAGCCCGTGATAGCTGCAACCGCCGCTGACGCGCAACCCCAGCGCGGCGAGCTTGGCGCCGTCGACATAGACGCCCGGCGCGTCGGCACGGGTGTCGGCGCCGATGGCGAAACCGCGCAGCCAGTCCACCACCGACAGTTCCAGCGCCCTGACCAGGGCGCGCACGCCGATACCCAAGCGGCGCATATCCAGCAGCGCGTAGGCGACCAGTTGACCGGGGCCGTGATAGGTGACCTGGCCGCCGCGATCACAATCGACCACCGGGATTTCACCCGTGCGCAACAGATGCTCACGCTTGCCGTTCATTCCCAAGGTATAGACCGGGGGATGCTGCAACAGCCAGAGTTGATCGGCCGAGGCCGCCGACCGCTCGCGGGTGTAGGCCTGCATTTGACGCCACACGGACGTGTAGTCGCACAAACCCAACTGGCTCGCCAGCAGTTGCTGGCAGCGGTCGCCGTCGGCGGACACCGCTGGGCTCAGATTACCATCAGCAGGTCTTTGCACGCCGTGAGCTCCCGGTAGAGGTCATCCAACTGCGACCGGCTGGTCGCCTGCACGACGAAGGTCACCGACAAGTAGTTCCCCTCCCGGCTGGCCACGCAACGCATGGCGTCGATGTCGAAATCCGGCACATGACGCCGCACGATGGTCAGCGCCGTCGCCTCGAAGCCGCTGTCCGAGCGTCCCATCACCTTCAGCGGAAACTCGCAGGGAAACTCCAGCAGGCTGTCTTGCTCATCCATCATGCCATGATAGAGCAAGTGGGCACAATTTACCCTGCCGGCTGCTCGGGAAATGGCCGCGGCGTTCAGGGCCCGGCAAACACCTGCCGCAAACGCCGGCGCAACGCGGGAATGGCCTCTTGCTCGAACCAGGGGTTGCGCCGCAACCACATGAGATTACGGGGCGAGGGATGGGGCATCGGAAAGCGCTCGGGCAGCAGCTCACGCCAACGGCCCACCGTTTCGGTTACCGTTTTACCCGCTGCGGGAGCGTGGTATTGCTGGGCGTAGCGTCCGATCAGCAGGGTCAATTCCACCCGGGGCAGGCAGGCCAGCAGCCGTTGCCGCCACAGACGCGCGCATTCCGGCCGCGGCGGCAGATCCCCCGAGGCGCCGCGCCCCGGGTAGCACAACCCCATGGGGATGATCGCCACCCGGCTTTCGTCATAAAAGGTCTCGGCCGGCATATCCAACCAGGCGCGCAGGCGCTCGCCGCTGGGGTCGTCCCAGGGCACGCCGCTTTTATGCACGCGGGTGCCGGGGGCCTGACCGACGATCAGCAAGCGGGCGGAGGCACGCGCCCGCAGGACCGGCCTGGGCGCATACGGAAGATGCTCGCTACAATGTCGACACCCACGGACTTCCTGCAGCAGTGCGGCCAAACGACGCTGGGCCTTAGCGCTCATGGGAAGTTATAAGGGCGCGTCCTCGACGCCGGAAACCACGCCACCCGGCGCATTGAACCGTGCCAGCCACTGCAGGGCGGACAGCTCATCCTGGAAGATCTTGGTGGGATAAGGGGGTTTGTGGTAACGCATGAACAGGTCGCCCATTGCGCGGGTGAACGCCGACTTCACGATGATCCCCATGGCCGTAACCAGGGCCGCCACCCCTTCGCTCGAGGCGAACTGCTGCGCCTCGTATTCCGCCGCGGCCACGCTTTCGGCGTGCACCAGCAACGGGCACGGTTCACGAATGATCTCGAGGTGACGGCGATGCACCTCTTGCATGAGCTCCAGCGTCAAGTGGCAATTCTTGGGATAGCGCACGCGCAGGATCCCATCGTCCCCCAACCAGACCTGAACCTCTGAATCAGACATCTCCTTGTCCCCGCGGCTGCAACCCCATCTGTTCCCTGGCGACGTTATACGTGAACGCAAACATGGAAGTTCATATGACCTTAGTAACTGTACCAACCCTGCGCTCGGCCCGCCAGCCAGCAGGCGGGGAAGCGGCGCGATCCGTCCCCGGCATCACGCCGGTTATATCAGCCAACCAATTGATTGAGATTGAATATCGGCAGCAGGATTGCCAACACGATGATCAACACCAGAGCGCCCATCACCAGGATGAGGATGGGCTCGAACAACCCCATCACCGCCGAAATCAGGGTTTCGATCTCCCGCTCCTGATTGACCGCGGCGCGCTCGAGCATCTGTTCGAGCTTGCCACTGGCTTCGCCGCTGGCAATCAGATGTACGGTCATCGGCGGGAAATGACCGCTTTTTTCCAGGGCCGCGTGAATGCTCGCCCCCTCTCTGACCTTGCGCGTCGCGTCCTCTACCGCTTCGCGCATCGGCAGATTGGACATCACTTCAGAGGCGATGCGCAGGCCCTCGAGCACCGGAACGCCGCTGGCGGTGACGATACTGAAGGTGCGCGCAAAGCGCCCCGAATTGATACCTCTTTCCAGCCGACCTATCAGCGGCAGATGCAACAGCAGGGCGTGAAAACGACGCTTGGGACCGTCTTTGCTCAGCAGCCAGACGGCGAAACCGACGCCAGCGGCGAGCAACAGCAGCAGCACCAGGCCATAAGCGCGCATGAAATCACTGACCGCGATCAGGCTGCGTGTCAACACCGGCAACTCCTGACCGATGTTTTCGAACACCTGAACCACTTGCGGCACCACGTAGGTCATCAGCCCGATCACCACGCCGATCGCCACCAGCGTCAGCAACGCCGGGTAGAACAGCGCCAGCTGGATTTTCTGCTGCATCTGCTGGCGGCTCTCGGTGTAATCGGCCAACCGCTCGAGCACGACGTCGAGGTGTCCGGATTGCTCGCCGGCCGATACCGTCGTGCGGTACAGCTCGGGGAACACGTGGGGGAAGTCACCCAGCCCCGTAGCCAAGGTGTGGCCCTCCATCACGCGCGAACGAACCGCCAGCAGCATGCTTTTCAGGCGAGCCTTCTCGGTTTGCTGATAAGCCGCCTGCAAGGATTCTTCCAAAGGCAGGCCGGAACGCACCAGTGTCGCCAGCTGTCTTGTGATCAAGGAGAGATCGGTCGCGCTGACACCCCGGCGCAAACGCAAGCCGCCGCCGCGGCGACTGCGCGTCTCGCGTTCCGTGGTTTCCTGAACTTCGACCGGCACCCAGCCCTTGTCGCGCAACAGCTGGCGCACCTGGCGCGCGGTATCACCCTCCAGTACACCTTTTTTTTCCTTGCCACCGTCGTCGAGCGCGACATATTCGAAAGCACCCATGGGCTCGTGTCCTCAACCTTCCCGGGTGACGCGCAGGACCTCTTCCAAGGTCGTCTCCCCGGCCAGGACCCGTCGCCAGCCGTCGTGGCGCATGCTGGTGGACGATTGCCGCGCATAGGTTTCCAGCTCGTGCTCGCCTTCGCCGTCGTGGATGCGGGTGCGCATTTCGTCGTCGATCTCTATGAGTTCGTAAATCCCCGTTCTACCCTTGTAGCCCAGCTGGTTGCACTCGCTGCACCCGACCGCCCGATACAGGGTGGGCGGATCGCTGGCATCCTGGTCGAGCAGCTCACAGTCCCCCGCCTGGGCGGTGTAGGCCTCCTTGCAGTTGTCGCACAACACGCGCACCAGTCGTTGCGCCAACACCGCCACCAGACTCGACGACAAAAGGAACGGCTCCACCCCCATATCGCGCAGGCGCGTCACCGCACCGACCGCGCTGTTGGTATGCAGGGTCGAGAACACCAGATGCCCGGTCAGACTCGCCTGCACCGCGATCTCCGCGGTTTCCAGGTCGCGGATCTCACCCACCATCACCACGTCGGGGTCCTGGCGCAAAATGGCGCGCAATCCACGGGCAAAGCTCATTTCGACTTTGGTATTGACCTGGGTCTGACCGATACCGTCGAGGTAATATTCGATCGGGTCCTCCACGGTCATGATATTGCGCCGCTTGTTGTTCAGCCGCTCCAGCGCTGCGTACAAGGTGGTGGTCTTACCCGAGCCCGTCGGCCCGGTCACCAGGATGATGCCGTGGGGCTTCTGGATGACCCGGTCCATCACCTTCTGATCATACTGCGCCATGCCCAGATGGTTCAGATCCAGACGGCCCGCCTGCTTGTCCAACAGACGCAGCACCACGCGCTCGCCGTGACCGGAAGGAAGCGTCGAGACGCGCACGTCCACGGCCCGACCCGCCACCCGCAGGGAAATACGCCCGTCCTGTGGCAGGCGCTTTTCGGCGATATCGAGCTTGGCCATCACCTTGATACGCGAAACCAGCAACGGTGCCAGCACCCGCTGCGGCTGGAGCACCTCGCGCAGCACGCCGTCGACACGAAAACGTACCACCAGCCGGTTTTCGAACGGCTCGATATGAATGTCCGAGGCGTTTTCCTTCACCGCCTCGGTCAGCAAGGCATTGATCAATCGGATGATCGGCGCGTCGTCCTCGCTTTCCAGCAAGTCCTCGGTCTCGGGCAGGGCTTGGGCGACCTGGAACAGGTCCATGTCCTCGCCGATGCCCTCCATCATCTGCATGGCCTCGTTGGAGCCCTGCTCGTAGGTCGACGACAGCAGGCTGTTGAACTGCTCGCCGTCCACCCGGCGGAACTTCAACGGTCGGGCGAGAAAACGGCGCAATTCGGTGATCGCGGGCACGGTGGCGTTCGGGCCCAGAACCACTTCGGCCTCGTTCTCCTCGAGCTGTGTCACCAACAGGCCATGGCGCTTCGCGAAGAGAAACGGCGGCCGGCGCCGTTGCCTCGATTCCGCCGCGCCGCTTTCGGCGTCGAGCACGAGTATGGTTTCGCCTTCGGCGTCAATTGCCGTCATCGGGTTTCACCTCCCCTGGCGGGGCGGCCCCCGGCGTCGCCTCGAAAGGCGGCGGCAGCTCCAGCAATTCGCGCATCTCGGGCAATTTCGGCCGCGGCACGTCGGGCGTCAGAAACACCCCGTCCTCGAAGGAGCGGGCCTGCACGCCGCGAATCAGATTGTATTTGCTGGAGGTGTAGCTATCGGAGGTGTTCGGGTCACGCAGAATCGTCGGGTGGATGAACACCATGAGATTGGACTTGTCGACATTGCTGCCCTTGGAGCGGAACAACGCGCCGAGCAACGGAATGTCTCCCAGCAGCGGCACCTTCTGCGCCGACTGGCGCACGCGGTCCTCGATCAGACCGCCCAGCACCACGATCTGACCATCCTGGGCCAGGACGTTGGTTTTGATCGACCGCTTGTTGGTGATCAAATCAGATGCTTGTGCATTGTTGGCAATAGATGAGACCTCCTGTTCGATTTGCAACACTACCGCATCACCTTCATTGATTTGCGGCTTGATCTTTAACGTAATACCTACATCCTTACGTTGAATGGTCTGAAACGGATTCACCGAGGTGCTGGCAGCACCTGTGTTAGCGAAAGAGCCGGTTAGAAAGGGAACATTCTGACCGACCACTATCTCGGCCTCTTCATTATCCAAAGTCACCAGCGAGGGTGTTGAAAGAATATTCGAATCGCCGTCCGAGGCGAGCGCCTGTAACACCGCGCCAAAGCTGACCCCATCTTTATTAAAGCGCCCAGCACCAAACAGAAGACCCGGAGTCAGCGAGGGTAAAGTATTCTTAATCACCGCATTGCCGATATCAGCGAGACTGCTGCCAGCATTGGTGAAGTTGGTACCGCCTACCGGTGCGGTCTGACCGCTGAGGTCAAACACGGCCCATTGAATACCCAACTGGCGCGCCTTGTTTTCCCCCACTTCGGCGATGATGGCGTCGACCAGCACCTGCGCGCGACGGATATCCAACTGCCGGATGACACTCTCCAGCGAACGCATCAGCGAAGGCGGTGCGGTGATGACCAACGAGTTGGTCGCCTCGTCAGCATGGATATCCAGATCCTTGTCGCCGTTGCTGGCGGCTTTCGCTTTTTTCGCCTCCTCGCCCTGGGATTTTCCCACCCCTTGCAGCACATCGACCAGGTCCGCCGCCTTGGCGTACTTCAGGTAGATCACCTTGGTGTTGCCTTCGGCCTCCAGCGGAGTGTCCAGATGCGAAATGATCGCGCGCAGCCGCAGGCGATCGGCGCGGTCGCCGCCCAGCAAGACACTGTTGGTACGCTCGTCGGCAACCAACGGCTCGCCGCCGGGGGCCTTCGCCTGACCGGCCTCGGACCGACTGATGGCGTTGAGAATGCGCACCACCTCCGCCGCCGAGGCGTGTTGCAGGCGAATGACCTCGATCTCGCTATCACTGACCTTGTCGATACGCTGGATGATGCTGACCAGTCGCGAGACGTTCTCCGCCCTGTCGGAAATGATCAACACATTGGTATTCGGATAAGCCGCCAGATGCCCTTGTTGCGGCACCAGCGGGCGCAGAATCGGGACCAATTGGGCGGCCGCCACATGATCGACCTGCACCACCCGCGTGACCATTTCATCGCCGATACCGGGCTCCTGACTGCTGGCATTGGGAATGCTGTCTTGCTTGGCGCTCACGTCGGGCACGATCTTCTCGACCGAACCGCTCGGCACGACGGCGAAGCCGTGGACCTTGAGAATGGAAAGAAAGACCTGATACACCTCGTCGCTGTTCATCGGCCGCGAGGAAATCACCGTCACCTTGCCCTTGACCCGCGGATCGACAATGAAGTTCTTCCCCGTCACCTCGGCCACGGTGCCGATCAGCGCGTTGATATCCGCATCTTTAAGATTCAGCGTTATCGTTTGCGCAAACAGCGGGATGACCCAGAACAGGCACAACAGTCCCCAAAGGTGCAGCCGTTGTCTGCGCTTAATACCTGAAGTTCTCACTCGGAATCTGCTCCTGCATTGCGCTGAATGCCTGTTAGTTGCCACCGGCGGGCAGAACCAGGCTCAGAGAGGTTTCCTGTCCGCCACGCAGCAGTGTCACATTGATATTGTCGCCTTGTCCCAGGGCCTGCATCGCTTGCATGCCTTTGGCCGGCGAATCGATTTGCACGCCGTTGATCGACGTCACGATGTCCCCCGGTTTCAGTCCGAGCTCCTTGAGCGCCCCGCGCTCGCGGCCGGCCTGCAGCCGAAAACCGATAAATTTGCCGCCGGCCCGCGCCGGCGTGGCGCGCACGTAGTTCAGAAACGAGGCCGGATTCTGCTTGATCTCGTTGCGATAGCGGGTGAAGGCCGCGGCCCGACCGGCGTCGGCGCCGCCCTGAGCCCCGGGCGCGCCCCGCCGCGCGCCGGACGCAGCACCCTGCGGGGAGGCCAACTCGCGCGGCAGACGCAAGGTCTCGTAGCGACCGTTGCGTTCCAGGATGATCCGATCGGCGTAGATCTCTTTCAAGGTGGCGTTGCCCGGCAGGGTATCGCCAACCGAATAGTGTTCTTCCTGGCCACGCGGATCGCCGACGATGGCCCGCGCCTCGGCCGGGTCGTCGCTGGCGAACACGCCGCGCAGGCTCAGTTTCAGGTTCGTGTCGGGCGCATCGGCGATCACCGGCTTTTCCACCGGTTCCTCGCCGGCGACGCCGAACACATGCCAGGAGGCGATCTGCTGTTCGTCGACCTGCTGCCGCGGTCGCTGTATCGCCGCCGGCACCCGGGGCGCGGCACGCAGCGCGATTTCCGGCTCCTGCGCCGGCAGCAGTTGCCACACCAGCCCTGCCAACAGCCACGCCAGCCAGAGCACCAGCAGGATATTCACCGCGCGCGCCAACTGCGCGCTGCGTTCGGGGCGCAGCCAGTTGTGTAAAGCAGGTGGGATAGCGAGACTGACCATGGCGTTGCGGTTCGGCTTTAGGGCATCCTTGAAGAAGTAAACGCGACCATTTGGCAAATAACTTAAATACCTGACACTAATCCATTATTTTACAGCATTTTGTGATTGTAGCCGAATTTGCCGGTGGCGTCTTGAGCGGCTTGCAGGCGCCTTCCTCGGCACCTACACCGAAATCCGGGTGTGGACTGATCGGGCCTCCGGCCTGGACGCGAGCGTAGCCACCAGCATGGGCATCATCCTCGGGATCACCCGAGGCGGGAAGGGTAGCGGTGACCACCGGCCTGGAGCCCGGGCACTTTAAGAGGCGCGCGATCTGTTAGGTCGCCGTTTGGAGCCCGAGGCACGCCCCCGTTCCGGGCCGCTGCGGCGTCCGCCCGGTTTCCTCTTCGGCCGGGGCGCCGGCGGCGCCGGCTCCATCAGCAGATCGTCGCTGACCGGCTCGACCGGGATCGACTCGCCAATGTAGTCCTCGATTTCCGGGAGGGAATAGACGAAGCGTTCACAGGCGAAGCTGATGGCGTCCCCCTCGGCGCCCAGACGCGCGGTACGCCCGATACGGTGGACATAATCCTCGGCGTCCTGGGGCAGATCATAATTGAACACGTGGCTGACATCGGGAATGTGCAGTCCCCGGGCGGCTACGTCGGTGGCCACCAGAATGGCCAGCTCGCCGTCCTGGAAATTCTTCAGCAGCGACTGACGCTTCTTCTGCGGCACATCGCCGGAGAGAATCGCCGCCTTGAAACCGTTACCCTCGAGATAACTCCAGACCTTCTCGCCATCGCGCTTGGTGTTGACGAAAACAATCGTGCGCTGGGCCTCGATGCGGCGCAACAAGCCCAGCAGCAAAGGGATCTTGTCCTCATTGGCGGTATGGTAAAGCACCTGTCGCACTTGGCGCGCGGTCACCTGCTCCGGTTCGACCTGCACGTGTTGCGGGTTGTTCATGTGCTCGTAGGCCAGTTCGTTGACACGCAGCGACATGGTGGCCGAGAACAACAGACCCAAGCGCTCGGTCGGCGGCGGGCAACGGCGCAACAAAAAACGCACATCCTTGATGAATCCCAGATCGAACATCCGATCGGCCTCGTCGAGCACCACCACCTGGGCCCGGCGCAGATCGAACACCCGCTGCTTGAAATAATCAATAATGCGTCCAGGCGTGCCGATCAGTATGTCCACGCCCTCCGCCAGCTGCTGGCGCTGCTTGTCATAGTCGGTGCCGCCGTAAGCCAGACCCAGGCGTAAACCGGTATATTGCCCCAGCTTGGTTGCGTCGCGATGAATCTGGATGGCCAGCTCACGCGTCGGTGCCAGGATCAGCGCGCGCACCTGGTTGGGTTTGCGTGCACTGTCGGCGGGATTACGCAGCAGATGATTGAAGGTGGCGATCAGGAAGGCGGCGGTTTTTCCGGTCCCGGTTTGCGCCTGGCCGGCGACGTCGCTACCTGCCAGCGTCAGTGGGAGGGTTTTTTCCTGGATCGGAGTGCAGGCCAAAAAGCCTGCCTCTTCAATGCCTTGAATAATTTCTTCCGGCAACCCGAAAGCCGCGAAGCTACGCTTGGTGGTTACATTTTCAGTCATGGGTGCGAAGCATAACCAATTTGACGAGATTATTCTCAGCTTTAGGCTTGCAATTGAGTGGCTTTTGGGCTGAAATTAGTCATACTGTGGTATTACCCGGTGGCCGCGCGAAGGCCCGAGGTGAAACCGGCGGATCGGCCACGGTAAAGTCTGACAAGGCCCGCGTTTTTATATTGCACCCCCGTTTCCTTAGTTCAAACTGTTCTATACCAAAGTGGTCAGGAGGCCCGCAGCGTGAGCGATAACATCGTTTATTTGACCGACGACTCTTTTCAAAATGAAGTACTGGAATCTTCCGAACCCGTATTGGTGGACTACTGGGCCGAATGGTGCGGACCGTGCAAAATGATCGCCCCCATACTCACCGAGATTGCCAGTGAATACCAGGGGAAAATCAAGGTTGCCAAGCTGAACATCGACGAGAACCCGCAGACGCCGCCCAAGTACGGCATTCGCGGCATCCCGACACTGATGCTGTTCAAGGACGGCAACGTCGAGGCCACCAAAGTCGGAGCGCTGTCCAAGTCGCAACTGACCGCCTTTATTGACACGAACCTGTGAGGGACGCCGACTTAACGGCGACCGTATTACAAACCGGAGGCATGGAGCTGATCCCAAGCATCTGAAGCGACCTACGCTGCTGCAATAGCGGCGTACCGAAAACCACCGCCGCATGGCGGTGCCGTCTCCCCCCATACACTAAACGATACCAACGACTATGAATCTGACCGAACTGAAACAAAAACCGGCATCCGAACTGATCAATATCGCCCAGGGCATGGGCATCGAGGGCGCGCGTTCGCGCAAGCAGGACGTCATTTTCTCCATCCTCAAATCGCACGCCAAAAGCGGCGAGGACATCTTCGGCGACGGCGTACTGGAGATCCTGCAGGACGGCTTTGGCTTCCTGCGCTCGGCCGACAGCTCCTATCTGGCCGGCCCCGACGACATCTATGTTTCACCGAGTCAGATTCGCCGTTTCGGCCTGCGCACTGGCGACACCGTGGCCGGCAAGATACGGCCGCCGAAAGAGGGGGAGCGCTATTTCGCCCTGCTCAAGGTCAACGAGATCAACTATGAAAAACCCGAGCAGGCCAAGGGCAAGGTCTTGTTCGAGAACCTCACCCCGCTGCATCCCAACGAACGCCTGAAGCTGGAGCTGGGCAACGGCAGCACCGAGGATATCACCGCGCGGGTCATCGACCTGGCCTCGCCCATCGGCAAAGGCCAGCGCGGCCTGATCGTCTCGCCACCCAAGGCCGGCAAGACCATGTTGCTGCAGAATGTGGCGCAATCGATAACCGCCAACCACCCGGAGTGTTATCTGATCGTTCTGCTGATCGACGAACGCCCGGAGGAAGTCACCGA
Organism: Thiogranum sp.; assembly: GCA_030148805.1. Taxonomy (GTDB): domain Bacteria; phylum Pseudomonadota; class Gammaproteobacteria; order DSM-19610; family DSM-19610; genus Thiogranum. The sequence goes on from JASBSS010000008.1 coordinate 41,995, forward strand.
AATGGCCCGCTCGGTGCGCGGCGAGGTGGTCTCGTCCACCTTTGACGAACCCGCGAGCCGGCACGTCCAGGTGGCGGAAATGGTCATCGAGAAGGCCAAGCGCCTGGTGGAACACAAACGCGACGTGGTCATTCTGCTCGATTCCATCACCCGTCTGGGACGCGCCTACAACACGGTCGTGCCCTCGTCGGGCAAGGTCCTCACCGGTGGTGTCGACGCCAACGCCCTGCACCGCCCGAAGCGCTTTTTCGGCGCGGCCCGCAATATCGAGGAAGGCGGCTCGCTGACCATCATCGCCACCGCCCTGGTCGATACCGGATCGCGTATGGACGACGTGATCTACGAGGAGTTCAAGGGCACCGGCAACATGGAAATCCACCTGGATCGCAAGATCGCCGAAAAACGCGTCTTCCCGGCCATCAACATCAACCGTTCGGGTACGCGCCGCGAGGAACTGCTCACCAACGTCGACGAGCTGCAAAAAGTCTGGATTCTACGCAAGCTGCTCCATCCCATGGAGGATATCGCGGCGATGGAATTTCTGCTCGACCGCCTCAAGGACAGCAAGACCAACAACGAGTTCTTCGATTCGATGAAGCGCTGAGGCGCGCCTCAGCGCGCGCCGCGATGGCGCTCCTTGAGCTGCGCGTAATGTTCCGCCGAGTATTTGAGAAACCGTTTTTCGGTCGGGGTCAGCTCGCGCGCCTGCCGCGCCGGGGCGCCCACGTACAGGTAGCCGCCGGCCAGTTCCTTATTGGGGGGCACCAGCGCGCCGGCGCCGACCATGGCGCCGGCGCGGATCACCGCCCCGTCGAGCACCACGGCGCCCATGCCGATCAGACAAAGCCCTTCGACCGTACAGGCGTGCAGCACCACCTTGTGCCCTACGGTCACCTCGTCGCCGATCACCAGCGCGGCGCCGCCGGGGGCGAATTCGCTGTCGTGGGTGACGTGCAGAACTGAACCGTCCTGGATATTGCTGCGCGCGCCGATACTGATGCTGTTGATGTCGCCGCGCACCACCGCCATCGGCCAGACCGAGCTGTCGGCGCCGATGCTGACCCTGCCGCACACCAACGCCGATTCGTCCACGTAGGCCGAGGCGTGGATACGCGGAAACTCACCTTCGAACGGGCGGATCGCCATGCCGGATCAGAGCCGGTAGGCCGTGCTCGTCATCACCCGCGAGGCCAGCTTCATCAGCCGGCGTACCGGTCGCGGCAGTGCCACGCCACCGGCGGCGAGGGCGTCGGCGCCGTGGCGCGCCTCGTCGCACTTCATCTGCTCGATAATGGCACGGCTTTTCTCGTCGTCGGGGGAAATGCTTGCCAAGTGGCCCTCCAGATGACGGCCCACCTGTTTTTCCGTCTCGGCGACAAAACCGAGGCTCCACTTGTCGCCCACGGCGCCAGCGGCGGCGCCTATGGCGAAAGAGCCCAGGTACCACAAGGGATTGAGCAGGCTGACGCGACCACCCAATTCGCCGACCCGCCGCTCGCACCAGTCGAGGTGATCGTTCTCTTCCTGCGCCGCGCGCTGCATGCGGGTCCGCACGGCGGCGTTCCGGGCCGTCAGCGCCTGACCCTGGTAGAGGGCCTGGGCGGCCACCTCGCCCGCGTGGTTGACCCGCATGAGACGCATCGAGCGGGTTTTCTCCGCCGCGTCGAGATCGCCTTCCGGCCGTGCGCTTGCAGGGTTGGCCCTGCCGGTGACCAGCGGTTTGCCCGCCAGCGTGCGCAGCGCCTGATCCAGGTTGATGATCAGACGATCACAAGAACTGTAGTTTCGGCTTTCCATGTTCACAGTGTGCGCAACCTCCCGGGGGGTTGCAACATCGCTGGCGGCGGTGGGCGCAGTGACGGAACCTACGCCCCGTGGCAGCTACTTGTTTTTCGGCAGGATATTGCCGTAGAAAATCTCCATGATCTCGTGCTCGACCTGCCGGCTGATCCGGCGTTTTTCGGCGCCGGTCAGCGCCTCTTCGCCGACACCAAACAGATAATCGTTCAGCTTCAGATCCTTCAGGCACATTTTGGTGTGGAAGATATTCTCCTGATACACGTTCACGTCGATCATCTGATAGCGGTCGCGGGTGTCGCGGGAAATGAAATTCTGGATCGAACTGATTTCGTGATCGATGAAATGCTTGCGTCCGCGCACGTTGCGGGTAAATCCGCGCACGCGGTAATCCATGATCACGATATCGGACTCGAAGCTATGGATAAGATAATTGAGCGCTTTGAGCGGGGAGATCACCCCACAGGTCGACACGTCGATATCGGCGCGGAAAGTGCTGATACCATTGTCCGGATGGCTCTCCGGATAGGTGTGCACCGTGACATGACTCTTGTCCAGGTGACCGACGACGGCCTCCGGCAGCGGCCCGGGACCGGCGTCGTTGACCAGCTCGGGTGACCCGATCTGCTCCTCGGAGATGAGCATGGTCACGCTGGCGCCCTGCGGATCGTAGTCCTGGCGGGCGATATTGAGGATATTGGCGCCGATGATATCGCACACATCGGTGAGAATCTGCGTCAGCCGCTCGGCGTTGTAGGCCTCGTCGATGTACTCGATGTATTCGCGCCGGTGTTCCGGCAGATTGGCATAGCAGATATCGTAGATATTGAAGCTCAGCGATTTGGTGAGATTGTTGAACCCCTGCAGCTTGAGTCGCTTCAGCGAAGAATTGATGGGCATGGCCGATTCCTAGCAGGTCACGATGGGCGGGTGGAAGATCATCTGCACGGTCACGCCCTGGGGACCGACACAGTAGAAGCTACGGGCGCCGTCGCGGTGGGTGCGCGGCTCGGATTTCATTTCGACCCCGTGGGCACGCAGAAATTCATACCAGTCATCCACATCCTGGGCGCTTCGCAGGATGAAGCCGATATGATCCAGCATCTGCGCCGAATCCGACAAGGCGCGCTCGCTGCGGTGCAGCGCCAGATTGTCGTTGCCCGAGGTGAGATAAACATTGTCCGGGTCCGGGCGCCACTCGACCTGCATCCCCAGCAGGTCGACGTAAAACCGCTCCGCAGCCGCCAGATCGGCGACGTACAGCGCGACGTGACGTAATCCCGCGGTGGCAGCCGGTCGTTGCAAGTCAGGCCTCCCGGATCTCGAAGTCATGGGTGATGGTGGCCATTTTGCCCAGCATGATGGAGGCCGAGCAGTATTTTTCCGCCGACAACGACACCGCCCGGGCCACGCGCGTTTCATCCAGACCGGCGCCGGTGACGATAAAATGCACATGAATCCGGGTGAATACCTTCGGATCCTGCTCGGCGCGCTCGGCCTGCAGCTCGGCCACGCAGTCGCTCACCGCCTGGCGCGACTTCTTCAGGATGCTCACGACATCGAACGCGCTGCAGCCGCCCAGGCCGAGCAGCAGCATTTCCATCGGGCGAACGCCAAGATTCCGTCCACCGTGTTCCGGCGGACCGTCCATCACCACGGCGTGGCCGCTGCCGGACTCGCCCAGAAAAGTCGCGTCCTGAACCCACTTTATGCGTGCCTGCATGACCCCGCCCTCAACGTCAATTTGAGACCCCCGTCACAATTCTGCCTGGCCCGTAGATTGCATAAGCTAATGAAACCCGCCCACCCAACGCTATAACCGGGACAAGGGCCCGCGAAGGTACAGTCGAATGCTGCCAAATACAATACCCGCCAGAACACCCGTTAAGCGGGCGTCATCCATCGATAAATTCCTCGAACACTGTCATCGGCGCAGATACCCGTCGAAGAGTGTGATTATCTACGCCGGGGATCAGCCCGACGTGCTGTATTACATCGTCGAAGGCTCGGTCACGGTGCTGATCGAGGACGAGGACGGCCACGAAATCGTGCTCGCCTATCTCAACCCCGGCGACTTTTTCGGCGAAATGGGCCTGTTCGGCGAAAACAGCAACCGCAGCGCCTGGATCCGCACCCGCACCCAGTGCGAGCTGGCCGAAATCAGCTACGGCCGCTATCGCCAGTTGGCCGAGGAGGATCCGGGTATTTTGTTCGCCCTGGCCGGTCAGATGGCCACCCGTCTGCGCAACACCAGCCGCAAGGTGAGCGATCTGGCGTTTCTGGACGTCACCGGCCGGGTGGCGCGCGCCCTGCTCGACCTGTGCAAACAACCCGACGCCATGACCCACCCCGACGGCATGCAGATCAAGGTCAGCCGCCAGGAGCTCTCCCGGCTCGTCGGCTGCTCCCGGGAGATGGCCGGCCGGGTGCTGAAGGTGCTCGAGGAACAGGGCCTGCTCAAGGCCCGGGGCAAGACCGTCGTCGTCTACGGCGTCCGGCCCCGCCCGATCGCCCGCGCCTAGCGGCCGGCACCGGCCAGCCCTAGTCCCGGTCCTCCGCGGCGCCGGCCAGTTCCCGGCGCATGGCGGCGATGGTTCCCGCGTAGTCCCGGGAGCCGAAGATCGCGGAGCCGGCCACGAACGTGTCGGCGCCCGCCCGGGCGATCTCGGCGATGTTGTCCACCTTCACGCCCCCGTCGATCTCGAGGCGCACGTTGCGCCCGCTGTCGTCGATGATGCGGCGGGCCTCCTCGAGCTTCGCCAGCGCGGAGGGGATGAACTTCTGGCCGCCGAATCCCGGGTTCACCGACATGAGGAGGACCATGTCCACCTTGTCGATGGCGTAGTCGAGCCAGGTCAGGGGCGTGGCCGGGTTGAAGACGAGCCCGGCCCGGCAGCCCAGGTCGCGGACCAGCTGGAGGCTGCGGTCGACGTGCTCGCTGGCCTCCGGGTGGAAGGTGATCCAGCTCGCGCCCGCCTTCGCGAAGGACTCGATCAGCGCGTCCACCGGCTTGACCATGAGGTG
>JASBSS010000014.1 GCA_030148805.1 Thiogranum sp.
GGCCTGAGGAAAGCCATTCGTTCCTATATCGACTTTTACAACCATGTACGACTACACTCGGCATTGGGGTATCAGTCACCAATGGAGTTTGAGGCGACATGCGCATAACCAGCGGGTGTCAACTTTATCGAAGGAACTCCCACTTCCTTAGCAACGTAGGATGCATTTACATGAGTCAAATAGACCGCTGGCGCAACAATCACGAACTCCTTACCTATTAGAGGATCATTTTTGTCGTAACTAGGCCACGTCCATCCAATAACAAAAGCCCCAATCAACCCTAGCGCCATCACAAAAAAGACGAACAGCATTTGAACCTTGCCTAATCTCATTGACAACGTTGAGCAGCCACCAGCAGCTCTCCACCTGATAACCGGGTGGCCGCGATGTACGCATAGCTTCTTTGATACGTATTGAGAACCCAAGGTAATACCAAACTAGTTCCCTTATTTTCTAAAGCTTGTAAGATATTTTTTAAACATTCATCAGCCCCCGTTCAGTACTGTAATACTCGAGAACTGACCAATACCGCAATAGCTACTTTGTCAGCGCCGCCCATCTCGCCGTGGCAACTTCCCACCCACTGAACGTCGAGCACGAAGTGCCGGTCTGAACGTTGTCGAACCAAACCGTCATGGTGGTATTCAGCGAATAGGCTGTTAGAAACGTACTGTAGGCCGCCTTGCATTGCTCCACCGTGACCGGAAACGCCGTGCCCATGGTTTGGGAAAGACTGCATATCTGCACCACGTCGTTCATGCTGGAAAGACGCAAAATGACCCGATCCGTGGAATGGACCCCTATCACGCTCACGGTACCTATGCATTTTATGCTGTTGGTCGCAGCTGCCATGCCAACGGACACGAGGCCGCCAAAAGCAAGACTATGCGTGGAATCACCCTACCGGTCGCCTTCATTCGTTTTATCTCCTAACGGTGTGTGTGGGCTTAAATACAATTCCGATGAATTTGGTCACTTGCTTGATCGGTACCGACAGCGCGGACACCACCTGGACAGGCGACATGCGCCGGCGCACAGAAGAAATCCAAGGTACAAAGTCGAAGGGGAGCGCCCGGGATTCACTATCGTGAAAAGATTGGGCCAAAAAGATATTGGCCACCGACGTCCTCCCTGTCGAACCCGCGCTATTGTTGTCTTTCTAGCTGCAAGCACACTAAATCCGTGTGTCTGGAAAACTATATAGCCGATGAAAAATGGCGTGTCAATGTTTCAAATAACGACGAATGTTAATTATTTGTAACAGCGCTCGTCTCAAAATTATTCACTTACCGGAATACTGGCGTCCTTCACGCCCAATATCTAGCGCATTGCATATAGCGCTCTCCATATTTTTAATGCCGTCCGGCACGTGATCACTTGCCGTTGCCCCTCCATCAACTAATTTCAGCTTCAATGAGCCATCGTTTGTTGCATACTCATTGAAGGATTAAATCTTAAGGAGAAGTTATATGCGCCGCGGTATATTTTTTTGTTGGTTTCGCTGTCAAGCTTCATGGTATCTTTTCAGGCCGCCTGGGTAACCACCTCTACCCGCGAAAATATCAGCAGTGTTCAGACCTACCCGCTCGACACGACCGGAATGAGGGTGGAGATTGCACTAACCGGCGCGAGTCACAATTGCGGCAATGGCGCGTCTGTTTTTTACTATGACTCGAACAAGATCCCCATGGAAACGGTAAAATCCTCGATGTCCGTCGCCTTGAGCGCCATGATGGCGGGAAAATCGGTAAATGTTACGTACGACTGCTCGTTGGGAAGCGGAGGGTTCGGTTGGGGCGTAGGGGTTACGACATTCAATTAACAATTTGATCGCGATCAGCAGTTTCGTCGGGTTACGATTGATATACACTCGTAGTGAGAATCACGAGCCCCTTGTCACAATGGTTCAGCAATATAGGGAGACCAGTAATAAAGGGGGTCGGTGACAATTGATACTATTGACACATAGATTTGTCACCAACCCCCGATCAAAGCACGCCGTCACTCAATATTTAATCCATTACCGTTCCCGTCGATACCTGGACGTCAATGCAACAAAATATTATCCACGAAACCACTGCCCCGGACCAAGAACGCATTGACTTCTATTACCTGATTATCCGGCTCGAATCTACGTAGATCCGCTTCCAAATCTCTACTGACAGCATGCCAAGCTCCATCCATGGGCATACTCCCCAGCCCCCGATGGATATACGTGCCGCTCGCCGAAATCCCTTGATCCGCGTCGCTAAATGTATAGTACAAGTATCGGAACCCCTGAGCCGTCTCCATCGCGACATAAAAGACTGCCGGCTCGGAATACTTGAACTCCCAATTTATCGTCTTTTGCGTGGCATTGTGCCAAGCTTTCGAGGAGGCGCTGTTGCTGTCGCCCAGCCGGTACCCGGTCAGATCTCCATTTCCCGACAGCTGAATAACATTGCTGTTACTTTCGATGTCCAAAAGGTTGGTGACTGTGGCACCTGCTGTCGCGCCGCCGTAAATCACCCATCTATCGGCCTTAAGATCCTCGGCATCTTCATAAACCGTTTTAATCGGATCGGTAAAACGCAACAGTATGTTATCCACGAACCCGCTACCTCGAACCAGGAACGCATTGACTTCGACCAGTCGATTGTCCGGCTCGAATTCGCGAAGGTCTGCTTCCAGATCCCGGCTTACTGTGTGCCAAGCACCGTCCTGCAGGGCGCTTCCCAGTCCGTGGTGAATATACGTGCCACCCGCCGCTATACCCTGATCTGTGTCACTAAATGAATAGTATAGATATCGAAAACCTTGCGTCGTTTCAACCGCGACATAAAATATCGCCGGCTCGGAGTACTTGAAATCCCAGTCAAAGGTTTTTTGGGCAGAGTTGTGCCAAGCATTTGGATAAGTCTTAACACTGTCGCCGAGTCGATACCCCGTCTGATCCCCGCTTCCGGACAACTGAATAACGTTGCTGTTTTTCTGCGCATCAAGAACGTTCGTCACGCTGGCGCCTGTCGTATTACCGCCGTAAATAACCCATCCGTCGGCCTGTAAATCCTCGGCATCCTCGTAGACAGTCTTAGCGCCGCCGGAAAACCTACCGAAAATATTCTGTTCATCGTCGGTTACGCTATTCTCAGTTATAGCGTATACAGGCTGGCTCGCTTGAAGCTGATATCCCGCTCCGATATGAGAGCCATTCTGGTTGCTCCCAAAATACAATTTCCCAGGCTCGACACCATCGCCACCACAGTCTCGAGATTCAACGACGGCATTCTGGTTCATCAGCATCACCGTCGTGCCTGCATTTGGGCATAACACGGCAACATACTGGGTTGGCGCAGAAATCCCGTATTGAACGTTAAGATATTTTCGCTCCAAAAAAGCGGTGCTTTCGACACCGTCCCCATCGTCCAGCTGGACGGCGCTAATGGGATGATTAGCGACGAGACGGATCCCACCCCCTTCACCTTGAGGAGCAGGTAAAATAGCGGGCAGCCGCGTTTGTTGCCCTGCCTGCATGAGTAGAGACTGCCGACCGCCGCCGCTGCTGTACACCGTCACGCGCGTGTCGTTTTCCATCGCGCCGATGTACACATCAGCCGATTCGATACCGAAGATCTCCAAGGCCGCTGGTGGAACCGGATAAACGTCATTGCCCACCCCTCCTTCGAGCGATCTATGCAATATCAATATCGGTATATCAGCGTTTATTACTACAGAAGACCCTATACTGCTGCTTCCCAACGTAATCTCCAGGAGCTGATCTTTGATCACACTCTCTGTCCTCGGACTGGAACCGTCGCGATCGATAGTAACCGTCGCATCCCCATACGGGCTGAAAATGGAGATACTAAAGTCACCTCTAGCGTGCGGGAGCACAAAGCTCGTGCCCACGAAGCTCTCCGGTACGTTGGCGTCAGTTCCGTTTTGGTTGTTCATGGTAGAAAATGGCGCGCTACCCGTAATATTCGAACCAACAGTCAAATCAACTACAGGAATCACACCGATTTCGTTGTTGTTCAACGTCAGTGTCGTTGCACCGGCCTGGACGACATTGTTGCTTTCCAAACTCATTACCGAAAGCGGCGCCAGTTGTTGGGCAGGGTTTAGAACGTAATACGAGTTTTCGTTGACGGGTTTCACGTTTTCGAAAATCGTGTTTTTCCCAACCGTCAACGTTACCTTGCGAGAAAAACCCGAATTAGCGACAGTGAATACCCCATCACCGAAATTCACACTTTTCCTGGCGGGCTGATTCGGAGACTCGGCAAAATCAAATACCACACCATCTACTTCGCCCCACTCTGCGACGATATTTAAGATCACTCCTTGCCAAACAACTTTCTTGTGTTTGGAGCCGACAATGCGCACAGCCTTGAAAACAGAGTAATTCTCAAATGGCGCCGTATACACCCCATCCATAATTTTTATCGTGTCTCCACTGTCAGACGCCCACAGGGCTTGGTGTATTGTGGTAAAAGGATTGCTTTCCGAACCATCACCACCAGTTTTAGACCCGTCGACATAGATTGTCTTCAAAGGCGGGACCGAGAGCCTGTCAACCGGGGACGTACCACGCAAATTTTCTACAATGTTGGCGACGCCATCTGCATCTGGATCATCGCGCGCATCATCGCGAAGCGGATCCGTCCCATTATACACCTCCCAGTTGTCCGGCATTCTATCGCCATCTGTATCTTTTAGCGTGGGGTTCGTGCCGTAGTCATTCACCTCTTCGCCGTCCGTGAGCTCATCCCCGTCGCTGTCCGGATTTGTCGGATCAGTAGCTGGCTGACTATTCAACTCTTCCACATCGGTCAAACCGTCGCCGTCATAGTCCGATACGCTGTTGTAGACACGCATCGTGCGATAATCATAAAACGTCTGCGTTTTCGATCCGTTACTTGAGGTTACCGAAAGGCGCAATACGTAAGCACCCGGGCTAACGGGTGACGTATCCCAAACCCCAAACGACTGTTTTCGACTGCCCCCGGCGCCGGCCGTCACAGACATCCAGCTGCCCGCTTGATCACAAACAAAGAAATCGGTACCGGCACAGTAATCAACCGTGTACGTGGTAGAGGTCGACTGGCCATTTACCGCGTCACCAACCAACGGGTGACTTCCCGTGACAAAATCATATTTATTCGGAGGAAAATCCAACCGAACAGCCAACGGCGAATACAATGGATCGCCGTAGAAGACGCCACTGTTGTACTCCTCGGCGAACCATACCGCATCGCCCAGAGGGAGCCCACGCATAAAATAAACCAGTGTCTCAAAAGGGTGAGTATCAAATGAATGGCCGTTACCCAGATGATGCGACACACTGCCCCAGAACGCCACACCATTCAAACGGCTCAAAAATGTGGCTGCCGAGCTTCCGTCGCTCAGCCAACGGTGGCCATCGACGAAGCTCGGGTTGGTCAACGGAATGTCTACACCATCTTCTTTCAAACTAAAGTTGTCGAAGGCGATTTCGCCCGCCAACAGGTTGGTCGTCACGCGTATCTTGTACGCATCAAACAGTTTTTGCGGATGCCTGTGCTTGGCGGCATCCAATACAAAATTCACCACCACCTCGTCAGACCAAGAGACACCGTCAGACGGTGTGCTGCCCGGACTCAGGTTGACCGCTATTTGATCATATCCTACTTGGTTCTCGTACTGGATGTCGCCGGGATCATTGGTATCGCCATCCCCCGTCAGGTCCGCGGGTTGTTCGTGCACGAAAAGTTGCACCTTGATCTGCCCTCCCCGGGACAGATTCAATGCCCGATAGCGAAACCTCACAGCCAACTGTTGCGGCTGCGCACTGACCGTTCGCACACTGGGCAAGGAGACGATCTGCCCAAACAGAATAGCTTTTTCCCGAATACACGGCGATGCAGGCGATTGCATAAGCTCATCGCTATTGGCATAGCACGCTTCACTGTCGGCCACGTCGGTATTGCGGAACCACAGGCTAAAATCATCATCGAAGCCGATACCAGGTTCATTGCGCACTTCTGCCGGCCACTTCTTGATCGCCGTCCCCCCATTGCCTCCCCAGTCGCCTCCCTCTCCGACCATCCCCCAGGCGGTCGGCCAAGCGGCTAGAAGTCCAACTGGGTACGACTGCATGTTGTACCCAATAAAGCCCTCGGCCACATTGACACAACGGGTGTCGATCTCCTTGAATACGTCCACAGACATCGCTTTACAAGTGTTGACGTCCGCTGCGTCGGCGCACAGAGCACTACAGCTTTGTGACTCGCGCCAGTTCAAGAGATTTTCAAAGGGGCCGACAGTTCTGTGGCCATCCAAATAACCCAGGTACATCAATGCATTATCGACGCGTGGCACAAAGGCGGCCGAGCCGTCACCGAGCAGGCCCAGGTCAGGCCCCTCGTTAGCGGTGACTATTCGCGTGACGCACTCCTGGGGCGGTGGGATGTCGGCCCGATTGGGCCCATAACATTCGGCTTGTTGCGTATGACGCAACGCGGGCTCGCTAATCCCGGTTACTTCGCCGAATAAACCGTGAAGATAACGCCAACTCGGATAGAGAGGCACCGGACTGCCGCTCGTGATCCACTGCTTCACCCTGGCGCCTGTGTCGTCTCGCGCGTACTTGGCAACGTGTCCAAATCGTGAGCTGTATAATTTCCCAAAAATTCCGTTGCGCTCCGCAGCCAGGGTGCGGTCGACCATCGCTTTCGCCGCCTCTACGGTAAGCCCGTCCACCCTGCCGACTATAAATTCCTTATCTGTCGCCGGATTCACAAGTCGTTGCCCCCGTCCGTCACCGAAGGCCCTTGCTCGTTCCAGTAACACGAGCGTCGAATCTTGTGCGTAGAAGTTTGCCAGCCAACCCCGGAGGTAAGTGTCTATGCTCGTAGGCTGGTCCGAGGGACTAGCAAAGTAGTCAAACCGCGTGGGCACACCTTTAGTCAACACGATATAGCGTATTTTGCTCAACTCACGTAATTGGCGCACTGAGTCCGCGCAATAATATTTCGTCTCACCACTAGCGGTGCCGCATTGCGCTGGCGCCACTCCGCCGATGGTGTTCTCCTGCATGAATTTAATGATTTGGTCCCGCAGCAAGAAGAATTGGTCAAGGCTTGTGAAGAAGTCGGGTGGGACCCTGACGTGCGCAATATTGGCGGGATTGAGCTTGCGCTGCTCGCAGTAATAGTCGCCGACTTGCGGAGAACTAATGGAATTATCATTGACGACAACTAGCACATCGTCTCGTTCGATTGCCGACGGCGCCACATTACAAACCGCATACGCGAAAGCCGGAAATAAGGGGGTGGACAACAAGAAAAACCAACGAACGAACGATTTTATAGCCGCCATCGCGCAATCCTCCCAATTTTATAATCGATTATTCTAAATTCGGGCGCCCACCCATAAATCTATTAAGCCGATTCCTGCGAAGAGGGGCGCCTTGACCAAAAACCGGCAACTCGGTCGGTCGAGTCATCGTTCGACACGCCGGATGCGGTCTTGCCGTCAAATCAGTGGGAAAGAAAGTCAACAACAATAAGAACTGGAGCCTGATGAAGCAGCTAGACGACCAGGCAGCGGTCTTTCCCTTTTGTCACTGGCCACAGGGTAAAACAAACCAGCTGGACATAGTTATTCCATCGCGTCCGAATTTCTTATATCCGATAGAAGAAAAATTGTCAACGAGAATGCCGGGGCGATCTATGAATAATTAGTGACAGACGTTGTGACCCCGACAAGCCGGATATCCGCTTAACGACACATTGCGTGAATCGGAATCACCAACGCCCCGTTGTCGAACCGAGCCGTGTCCAGCCGCTGCCGCCGCACCAACAACCCCGACTGCGAGCGATACACGATGTATTCATAGTCCGGATCGATGGTTTCATAGACCGAGCTGCCAAAGAGTGTATCGACCGGCGACCATGACAACCATTTCTCGTCCAGATAGTCGGTCAGATCGAGCACGGGTTTGTCGCCGATGGCGTAAGCCACCGAACGGCGTTGGTTGGCTTCGTCGATATTCCGGTAGCGACCGCTGAGGCGCTCCAGCCGATACTGGGCGTCGAGGCCGAACAGGTTGGCGAAGGGTTTCCATTTCAGAAAACGCGCATCGAGGCGCCACTGGTCGCCGTCGAGCTGATAGTGCCGCGCGCTGCAGAAATCGCCGCTGCGCAGTTCCACGGCGTAGTGTCGCGGCGCCAGTTGCTCGAAGCGCAACGTGGCGATGGGGGCTTCGTCGGTCAGGCGGTTGAAGGTGTGCAGGTTCCAGCCGAGCAGCGCCAGCGGCAGGCCGACGAGGGCCGCCACCACCGCGAGGCCCAGGCTGAGTTTGCGCACCCGCATCGCGCCGTGGCCCGGCGATCAGGCGGAGCGGGTCTTGCGCGCCACCGCCTGTGCGACGGTGTCGGCCAGGCTCTGGGCGAGTTCGCGCACCAGGGCGCCGTCCTCGCCCTCGACCATCACCCGGATCAGCGGCTCGGTGCCGGAGGGGCGCAGCAGCACGCGGCCTTTGTCGCCCAGGCGTGCCTCGGCCTCGCGTACCGCTTGCTGCACCGCGGGAATCGCATCCACATCCACGCGCTCGGCCAGCGGCACGTTGATCATGCGTTGCGGAAACTTTGACATCCCCTGGCGCAGGCTCAACAGGCTGGCGCCGGTCTGCACCATCGCCGCCAGCACCTGCAGGGCCGAGACGATGCCGTCGCCGGTGGTGGTGCGGTCGAGGCAGATGATGTGGCCGGAGGACTCGCCGCCGAGGATGCTGTCGTTGGCCTGCATCATCTCCAGCACGTAGCGGTCGCCGACCTTGGCGCGCAACAGGTCGATGCCCTCGGCCTTCAACGCCAGCTCCAACCCCAGGTTGCTCATCAGGGTGCCGACCACCGGTCCTTTCAATTTGCCGTTGGCGTGGCGCGCGCGGGCGATGACGTAGAGCAGTTCGTCGCCGTCGACCAGCTCGCCGCTGTGGTCGATCATCAGCACCCGGTCGCCGTCGCCGTCCAGGGCGATGCCCAGGTCGGCGCGCTCCTCCAGCACCCGCAGGCGCAGGCCTTCGGGCGCGGTGGAGCCGCAGTTGTCGTTGATGTTGAGCCCGTCGGGCTGCACGCCGATCTTGACCACCTCGGCGCCCAGTTCCTTGAGCACGCTGGGCGCGACCTGATAGGTGGCGCCGTTGGCGCAGTCGACCACGATCTTGAGCCCCTGCAGGCTACTGCGCATCGGAAAGGTGCTCTTGCAGTATTCGATATAGCGGCCGCGGGCGTCGTCGACGCGCTCGGCCTTGCCCAGGCGCTCGGAGGGCACCGTCACCAGGGTTTCGTTCAGCTGTTGCTCGATCGCCGCTTCGATTTCATCGGGCAGCTTGGTGCCCTCGGCGGAGAAGAACTTGATGCCGTTGTCGTAGTGGGGGTTGTGCGAAGCGCTGATGACGATACCGGCGCAGGCGTGCAGCGTGCGCGTCAGATAGGCGATGGCAGGTGTCGGCATGGGGCCGAGCAGACGCACGTCGATGCCCGCGGCCGAGAGGCCGGCCTCCAGCGCCGACTCGAACATGTAACCGGAGATGCGCGTGTCCTTGCCGATGACCACGCGCGCGCAGCGGCCCTGGCCGAGCACGCGGCCCACCGCCCAGCCCAGCTGCAACATGAAGGCGGCGTTGATGGGGTGGTCCCCCACCCGTCCGCGGATGCCGTCGGTACCGAAATATTTTCTTGTCATCTGTGCTTGCTCTCCAGTCCTGATGGCCTGCCGGGCCTGCGCAGCCGGCCAGCCCCGGGGTTAACGGCCCGACGCCTCGGCCTCTGAACCGCGCACCGCGGCCACCACCTGCAACGTCTGCCAGGTGGCCGCCACGTCGTGGGCGCGCACCAGGACCGCGCCGCGCTCCACCGCCAGCAGCGCCAGCGCCAGGCTGGCCGGCAGGCGCTCGCCGACCTCCAGGTGCAGCAGTTTGCCGATCATCGACTTGCGCGACAAGCCCACCAGCAGCGGCAGACCGAGCGCGGCCAGTTGATCCAGCTCGGCGAGCAACCGCAGGTTGTGCTCGACGCGCTTGCCGAAGCCGAAGCCGGGGTCTAACAGCATCCGCTCGCGCGCGATGCCCGCCGCCTCGCAGGCCGCCACCCGGTCGCGCAGAAAATCGCGCACCTCGGTGACCACATCCTGGTAGTGCGGCTGTTGCTGCATGCTGCGCGGCTCGCCCTGCATGTGCATCAGGCACACCGGCACGCCGCTGGCGGCGGCGGTGGCCAGCGCCCCCGGGGCGCGCAGCGCGTTGACGTCGTTGATCAGGCCGGCGCCGGCGGCCACCGCGGCGCGCATCACGTCGGCCTTCTGGGTGTCGATCGACAGGGGGATGCTCAGGTGCGCGTGCAAGGCCTCGATCACCGGCACCACGCGGCGGATCTCCTCGTCGGCGGGCACCGGCTCGGCGCCGGGGCGGGTCGACTCGCCGCCGACGTCGATGATCGCCGCGCCCTCGGCCTGCATCGCCAGGGCGCGCTCGAGCGCGGCGTCGACGGAAAAAAAATCACCCCCGTCCGAGAAGGAGTCGGGGGTGACGTTGAGCACCCCCATCACCTGGGGGCGCGACAGATCCAGCGGCCTGCCGTTGCAGTCGAGCGGCAACTCAGTGCTGGCCGGCGGGGCCGCCGATGGGGTCGGCGCCATCCTTGCTGTCTTTGGCCTTCGAGCTGGCCGCCGGACCGCTGCCCTTGCTCTGGCTGTCGTCCCAGTCGCGCGGCTCGCGCGGCGTCTTGCCGGCCATGATGTCGTCGATCTGATCGCTGTCGATGGTCTCGTACTTGATCAGGGCCTCGGCCATCAGGTGCAGCTTGTCCAGGTTCTCCTGCAGAATGGTTTTCGCCCGCTCGTAGTTGCGGTCGATGATGGCGCGGATCTCGCCGTCGATGGCGTGCGCGGTCTCGTCGGAGACATTCTTGTGCTGGGTCACCGAGTGCCCCAGGAACACCTCGCCGTCCTCTTCGCTATAGGTCAGCGGTCCCAGGCGCTCCGACAGCCCCCACTTGGTGACCATGTTGCGCGACAGCTCGGTGGCGCGCTGGATGTCGTTGGACGCTCCGGTGGTGACCATGTCCTCGCCGAAGATCATCTCCTCGGCGATACGCCCGCCGAACAGGCTGGAGATCTGGCTTTCCAGGCGCTGTTTGCTGAAGCTGTAGCGGTCCTCTTCGGGCAGGAACATGGTCACGCCCAGCGCGCGGCCGCGCGGGATGATGGTGACCTTGTAGACCGGGTCGTGCGAGGGCACCAGCCGGCCGACGATGGCGTGCCCGGCCTCGTGATAGGCGGTGAGCTTCTTCTCGTCCTCGCTCATCACCATCGAGCGGCGCTCGGCGCCCATCATGATCTTGTCCTTGGCCTTGTCGAGGTCGTCCATGTCCACCAGGCGCTTGTTGGCGCGGGCGGCGAACAGCGCCGCCTCGTTGACCAGGTTGGCCAGGTCGGCGCCGGAAAAACCGGGGGTGCCGCGGGCGATCACCGTCGGGTTGACGTTGTCGGCGGCCGGCACGCGGCGCAGGTGCACTTTCAGGATCTGCTCGCGGCCCCGGATGTCCGGCAGCGGCACCACCACCTGGCGGTCGAAACGGCCCGGGCGCAGCAGCGCCGGGTCGAGCA
Source organism: Thiogranum sp. (assembly GCA_030148805.1). Lineage (GTDB taxonomy): Bacteria > Pseudomonadota > Gammaproteobacteria > DSM-19610 > DSM-19610 > Thiogranum. Next base: position 11,629 of record JASBSS010000014.1, read on the forward strand.
CGTCCGGGCGGTTGGTGGCGGCGATGACGATCACGCCCTCGTTGCCCTCGAAGCCGTCCATCTCCACCAGCAGCTGGTTGAGCGTCTGTTCGCGTTCGTCGTGACCGCCGCCCAGGCCGGCGCCGCGGTGACGGCCGACGGCGTCGACTTCGTCGATGACGATGATGCAGGGCGCGTGCTTCTTCGCCTGCTCGAACATGTCGCGCACGCGCGAGGCGCCGACGCCGACGAACATCTCGACGAAGTCGGAACCCGAGATGGTGAAGAACGGCACCTTGGCCTCGCCGGCGATAGCCTTGGCCAGCAGCGTCTTGCCGGTACCGGGCGAGCCGACCATCAGCACGCCGCGCGGAATCTTGCCGCCGAGTTTCTGGAACTTGCCCGGGTCGCGCAGGAAGGCCACCAGCTCGGCGACCTCCTCTTTCGCCTCCTCGACGCCGGCGACGTCGTTGAAGGTGACCTTGACCTGGTCCTCGCCGAGCATGCGCGCGCGGCTCTTGCCGAAGGACATGGCGCCGCGCCCACCGCCGCCGCCCTGCATCTGGCGCATGAAGAAAATCCACACGCCGATCAGCAACAGCATCGGGAACCAGGAAATGAAAATCTGCATCAACAGCGATTCCTGCTCGGGCGCCTGCGCCTTGACCTGGACGCCGTTGCTGAGCAGATCGTTGATCATCTGCGGATCGTTGGGGGTATAGCTGGAGAAACTCTCGCCACTGGAAAGCTGCCCCTTCACCACGCGGCCGTCGATGACCACGCTCTGCACCCGGCCGGCTTTGACATCGGCGATGAAATCCGAATAGGCCACACTCTGCGAGCGCGGGGTCGGCGGTCCGAAGTTGTTGAACACGGACATCAGGACGACCGCGATGATCACCCACAGAAGAATATTTTTCGCCATGTCGTTCAAATCGATTACCTCTTAAATCCGGCAGCCGGCGGCGTCGGGAGAAAAACAGGAAGCCATTGTCCTATAACGCGTTTCGGCCTTCTTGGCGTTTTCTAAACATACTATACTTTACGCCCCCTAGCCAGCGCGTACACTTCGCGCGAGCGCGCCCGCGAGGCCTTCGGCTTGCGCATCAATACCTTGTCATAACGGCCGCGCAGGTCTTTCAATAAAGCGTCGAAACCCTCGCCCTGAAACAGCTTGATCAGCAGATCGCCCCCGGGGCGCACCACCCGGTCGGCAAAATCCACCGCCAATTCCGCGAGATACATGGCGCGCGGCTGGTCCACCGCGTCCATGCCACTGATATTGGGGGCGATGTCGGACATTACAAGGTCTATTTCCCGTCCGTTCAAACGGTTTAACAAGGCGTGTAGGACAGCCTCTTCGCGAAAATCACCCTGAATGAATTCCACCCCGGGCAACGGCTCCATGGGCAGGATGTCGGTGGCCACCACCTGCCCCTTGCGCCCCACCTGCTGCACCGCGTACTGGCTCCAGCCGCCGGGGGCGGCACCCAGATCCACCAGTGTCAGGCCGGGAACCAGCACGCGGTCGCGCTGCTGGATCTCCTCGAGCTTGAACACGGCGCGCGAGCGCCAGCCTTCGCGCTGTGCCCGTTTGACATATTCGTCGTCGAAATGTTCTTTCAGCCAGCGGTGGCTGCTTTTGCTGCGTGCCATGGGATGATTTCTGTATACTGCGGCGCCTGCTGGAACCGATGGAAGCCCGGGTGACCGGTGCCTTTATAACAGATGCCCCTGACGGATGAACAAAAAAAACGCCTGCGCGGCCGCGGTCACGCGCTCAAACCGGTGATCCTGGTCGGCGCCGGCGGCCTGTCCGCCGGCCTGCTGGAGGAATTCGACCGCTCGCTGGCGCACCACGAACTGATGAAGGTCAAACTCGCCGGCGGCGACCGCGCGGCGCGCGATGCCATGATCGGGCAGCTGTGCGCGCGCAGTGGCGCCACGCTGATCCAGCGCGTGGGCAACACCGCGCTGTTGTTTCTGCGCCGGAAGAAGGATTCGGCCTTCGGCGATCTTTAGGCGCCGGCCGGTCTGGGCGGCCATCAAGGCTTTCGCCGCCTGGGCCTTCTCTTTTCCCGCCGGCCGACGGAATAGACAACCATTGAGCGCACCCATCAGCCAGATGAACGGGTTTCTCTTGCGGCACCCCAAAACTGAAGCATGCGGCCAGCGGTGATCTTCTAGCGCGGGTCGGTTTGCCCTGAGGCGCGGGTCGCCTTGCTGAGCAGGATCACGTCCTGGCCGATGAACTCCACCCCGGCGTGCCATTTCGCGGCCAGCCAGGTGAAGGTCGGGCGCGAGAAGAACACCACGTGGGTGGGGTCGTTCTTGTAGTGCCAGCTGGCGAACGCCTCGCGATCGCGCACCAGCTTGGTCATCAGTCCGAGGATCCCGCCCGGTCGCAGTGACGACCACAACTGTTGCAGCACCGCGTCGGGCCGATGCAGATGTTCCACCACTTCGGTGGCGGTGATGAAATCATACTCGCGCCGCAGCACCTCCGGCTGGTGCGCGTAGAAGCGATCGTACAGCGCCAGCCGATGCCCCGCCTCGCGCAGCATCGCCGCCAGGGCCGATGCCGGCCCGCAACCGAAATCCAGGCCCTCGCTGCCCGGCGCCAGGCGCTGTTGCAGCGGTTGGAACAAACGCCCGTGGAAGCGGCGATAGCCGGGGTCGCGCGGATCGTTGCGATGCCGGTCGTACTCGGCCTTCTCCTGGGCGGCGCTCGGAAACAGCGCCGGCGGCACGAACACCAGGTGGCAACGGCCGCAGCGGTAGTAATCACCGCGCCGGTCCCGGCAGAAATGCCCGGCGTCTCGCTGCCCGCACAACGGACAGACCACCGTGCTCACGCCTTCAATCGAGTCCCGCACCGGGCCACAGTTGCACTCCCAACCAGAGGAACGCGACGGCCAGCAACACACAGCCCGCCAACACCAGGACCAGCGCCGGGCGCCAACCCGCGGCGCGCGCCTGGACGACGCTTCTATAGGCACCGATGGCGGTGAGAAAAAAACCGAACTCGGCCATGATCAACTGGGTCAGCAACGGCAGATCGCGGCCCTCGCGCAGGCTCGGCAAGGCGCCGGTGCCCAACAACAACAGCAGCAACAGCAGGCCGACGCCCAGCGCGATCCACGGAAACGGTGCTTTGATCATGCGTCCGCCGGGGCCACGGCCGGGGCCGGCGAGATGACCAGCGCCAGACCCAACAGGCTGGTGATCAGATAAGCGGTCGCCGCCACGCCGTGCAGGCGCGCGAAGCGGCTGGAATCGGCCAGCCCCTGTTCGCGCAGGCCGGCGATCATCGGCCCGAGAACGAATTCGCCGATCACTACCAGCGCCAGCATCAGCAACAGCACGAGTGCGCGCCAGTTGACCCGATCTTCGGCATAGCGCCACTGGTTGAACAACAGCAGCAGCACGCCGCAGACCAGGCCGACATAAGCGATAAGCTGAAACATGACGCCGGCCAGGGAACCGGCCAAGGCGCGATCGTCGAGGGTGGCGAACAACGCCGGGGCGACCATGTAGCCGACGCTCCACAGACCGCCAACCCACAGTGTCAGGAGAATGCGTTCACCCGCCGAAACCCGCGCCGCCAGCATGCCGCGGGCCTATTCGTAGCGCACTTCGAGGATTTCCAGGTTGCGCTCGCCGCCGGGGGCGATCACCGTGGCCACGTCGCCCTCCTGCTTGCCGATGAGCGCGCGCGCGATCGGCGAGCCGACCGAAATCAGTCCCTGCTTGATGTCCGCCTCGTCCTCGCCGACGATCTGATAGGTCAGCTCTTCGCCGCTGTCCTCGTCGGCCAGGTCGACGGTGGCGCCGAACACCACCTTGCCGCCGGCGTCCAGGGCGGCCACGTCGATGATGGTGGCGTTGGAGAGTTTGCTCTCGATCTCCTTGATGCGCCCCTCGGCGAAACTCTGTTGCTCGCGCGCGGCGTGGTACTCGGCATTTTCCTTCAGATCGCCGTGACAACGGGCGTCGGCGATCGCCTGGATGATGCGCGGCCGGTCGACGGTCTTCAAACGCTTGAGTTCCTCTTGCAGCTTTTCCGCGCCGCGTCTGGTCAGCGGTACTTTGTTCATGCAACACGCTCCCGGTGTAGGTCCTGCAGGCGCGCCACGCCCGGCGTGTCGATGCAACTCAACGCCAGACTGGTCGCGTAGGCATGGGCGATGGTCGTACTGTAGGGCACCTTGTGCTGCAGGGCCGCGCCGCGAATGGTGTAGGAATCGGCGATGGCCTGCTTGCCCTCGGTGGTATTGATGATCAGGCTGATCTGGTCGTTCTTGATCATGTCGACGATGTGCGGCCGGCCTTCGAGCACCTTGTTGACCACTTCGCAGGCGATGCCCGCCTCGCTGATGGCCGCGGCCGTGCCGCGCGTGGCGACCACGGCAAAGCCCAGGCGGTTCAACTCCAGGGCCACCTGCACGGCGTCGTCCTTGTCGGCGTTGCGCACGCTGATGAACACCTTGCCGGCGCGCGGCAGGTCTTCGCCGGCGCCGCGCTGGGCCTTGGCGAAGGCCTCGCCAAAGCTGTAGCCCACGCCCATGACCTCGCCGGTCGAGCGCATCTCCGGGCCCAGCAGCGGATCGACGCCGGGGAACTTGACGAAGGGGAACACTGCTTCCTTGACCGAATAGTATTCCGGCGTCGCTTCGTCGGTGATGCCCTGCTCGCGCAGCGATTTGCCCGCCATGCAACGCGCGGCCACCTTGGCCAACGGCACGCCGGTGGCCTTGGAGACGAAGGGCACGGTGCGCGAGGCGCGCGGGTTGACCTCGAGGATGTAGATCTGCTCGTCCTTGATGGCGAACTGCGCGTTCATCAGCCCCACCACCTTCAGGGCGCGCCCCATCTGGCCCATCTGTTCGCGCAGCCGCTGCTGGATCTCGTGGCTCAGGCTGTAGGCCGGCAGCGAACAGGCCGAGTCGCCCGAGTGCACGCCGGCCTGCTCGATGTGCTGCATGATGCCGCCGATCAACACCTCGTCGCCGTCGCACACCGCGTCGACGTCGACCTCGATGGCGTCGTCGAGAAAACGGTCCAGCAACACCGGCGACTCGTTGGAAACGCTCACCGCCGCTTTCATGTAGCCGCGCAGATCGTCTTCATTGTGGACGATCTCCATGGCGCGCCCGCCGAGCACATACGAAGGCCGCACCACCAGCGGGTAACCGATGTCCTGGGCCAGCGCGATGGCGGCCTCGACGCTGCGCGCGGTGGCGTTGGGCGGCTGCAACAGATCCAGCCGCTGGATCATCTGCTGGAAGCGCTCGCGGTCCTCGGCCAGATCGATCGAATCCGGCGAGGTGCCGATGATCGGCGCGCCGGCGGCCTCCAGCGCGCGCGCCAGTTTCAGCGGCGTCTGGCCGCCGTACTGGACGATCACGCCCTTGGGCTGCTCCTTGGCGATCACCTCCAGCACGTCCTCCAACGTCAGCGGCTCGAAATACAATCTGTCGGAAGTGTCGTAATCCGTGGACACCGTCTCCGGGTTACAGTTGACCATGATGGTCTCGAAACCGTCCTCGCGCATCGCCAATGCCGCGTGCACGCAGCAGTAGTCGAACTCGATGCCCTGACCGATGCGGTTGGGGCCGCCGCCGAGCACCATGATCTTGTCGCGCGCGCTGGGCTCGGCCTCGCATTCCTCTTCATAGGTGGAATACATGTAGGCGGTGCGGGTGGCGAACTCGGCGGCGCAGGTGTCGACGCGTTTGTAGACCGGGCGCACGCCCTGTTGCTGGCGCAACTCGCGCACCTGCGCTTCGCCTTGCCCCAGCAGTTTCGCCAGCCGGCGGTCGGAAAAACCCTTGCGCTTGAGCAGGCGCAGACGCCCGGCGTCGAGCGCCTGCATGCCCTGGGCGCGCACCTCCTCCTCCAGGGCGATCAACTCCTCGATCTGCACCAGGAACCAGGGGTCGATACCGGTGAGCGCGCGCACGTCCTCCAGGCTGAACCCGGCGCGGAAGGCATCGCCGATGTAGCGGAAGCGTTCGGCGCCGGGCTGGCGCAGCTCGCGGCGGATCAGCTCGGCGGCGTCCTCGGCGTCGTCCGGGACGATTTCGTCGAAGCCGTCGATGCCGGTCTCCAGACCGCGCAAGGCCTTTTGCATCGACTCCTGGAAGGTACGCCCGATGGCCATCACCTCGCCGACCGACTTCATCTGCGTGGTCAGCCGGTTTTCGGCGCGGGGAAACTTCTCGAAGGTGAAGCGCGGTACCTTGGTCACCACGTAGTCGATGCTCGGCTCGAACGAGGCCGGGGTGGCGCCGCCGGTGATTTCGTTTTGCAGCTCATCGAGGGTGTAACCGACCGCCAGCTTGGCGGCGACCTTGGCGATGGGGAACCCGGTGGCCTTGGA
>JASBSS010000033.1 GCA_030148805.1 Thiogranum sp.
ATCCAATGGACGGAAAGGACCCTTGTTGACGGTAGACTTAACCGAAAGGCTTTTTCGAGAAAGCGCATGAACTCTGTCTACTCGACTGCTGAGAAAAAGCGAACGTTCGTTAGGGTACGGACTACCAAACATCCGGTCAAGAAGATAAATGCGGGTTCAGCCTTCGGTACCTATTCTGACGGGAAATCCAACTAACGAAACAGGCTTCGAAATTTGCAGCAATTGAACGGATTGGAGAAATTCCTGGTCGTTCCGAAGCTTATCTCCAAAGATTGCAGTGGGTCATGAACCGCCTATTAGAGAACTCTCATATAACAGTTTCGCGAGATACCCGTTTTGCCCGGCGAGTTCAAGCGGTGAACGCAAACCCTGTCTTTTTACAAAATAATTGCCTCTGGACAGGGGGGCGCCCCACCCAGCACCGGCTGTGAATCAGTTCCGAGGAGGTATCCATCAGTAGACTGACCAGGCCCAGCGCCACGATGCTGGCCGGTATACGGTTCGAAGTGCCAAGTAAGTTTCCCAATGCTCCCTTCACGCAAGAATGCGCACCATCCGTGCGGCGAATATTTCCGACTACCCGGTGATTTGCCAACCGCGTATCCAACCTTGGCCTAAGCGCAGCGCCAGGCTGGGCATCACCAACAGATTGAGCGCCATGAAGGTGAACATCCCGCCCAGGATGACCAACACAATAGGCTCCGCTGACGCCCTCAGTCTCTTGTTATCACGTAGATCACCGCCAAGACCATGATCAGCGTGAATGCCGCCAGAACCATCCAGTGGTCGCGTTCATACTCTAGCAAAGCGCCCCAACCAGTCAGGTTCATATTTTCACGCCATGGCGCCGATCGTCTTGCGAAACCGCGCCAGCGCCAGGCTGAACAGGACCGCCCCGATAGCGGCGATGGCGAGAAACTGCGGCCACACGATGCCGAAGCCGGCGCCGCGGTAGAGGATCGCCTGGGCGAGCATCACGAAGTGGGTGTTGGGCGCGCCGAGCATGAGGTACTGGACGATCTCGGGCATGCTCTCGCGCGGCGTGGTGCTACCGGAGAGCATCTGCAGCGGCAGGAACACCAGTATCAGCAACAGGCCAAACTGCGGCATGGAGCGGGCGACGGTGCCGAGGAAGATGCCCATGGACGTGGTCGCGAACAGGTGCAACGCGGTGCCGGCCAGGAACAGCACGAGCGAGCCCTGGATCGGCACCGACAGCCAGCCCTGCACCACGGCGATAAGCGCGAAGGCGGTGGCGCCGAGCACGACCAGGCCCATAGCCCACACCTTGCTCGTCATCATCTCGAAGGGGGTGACCGGCATGACCAGCAGGTGCTCGACCGTTCCGTGCTCGCGCTCGCGGATCAGCGCCGCGCCAGTAAGCACGATGGAGAGCATCGTCACGTGGTTGATGACCTGCATGATGGCGCCGAACCACGACTTGTCGAGCTGGGGGTTGAACCGCACCCGCAACGCCAGATCGACCGGCTGCCGCGGGACGTCGCGGTAGCGCTGGGCGAAGGCGCGCACCTCGCCGGTGACGATGGTCTGGATGTAGCCGCTGCCGCTGAAGGCCTGACTCATGCGGGTGGCGTCGACGTTGAGCTGGAGGGTCGGCCGGCGCCCGGCCAGCAGGTCGCGCTGGAACTCGGGCGGGATGTCGAGGGCAAAGGTGGCCAGCCCCGTGTCCAGGCGGGCGTCCATCTCGGCCTGATCGATCAGCTCTGGAGGCAGGAAATAGTGCGGATAAAAGGCGCCGACGATGCGCCACGACAGGGGCGAGCGGTCCTCGTTGACGACGGCAATCGACGCCTTGTTGAGGGTCTCGGGCATCGCCGTGGCCCGGGTGTAGATCGAGACGCTGAAGGCGTAGACAATCAGCACCAGCATGATCGGGTCGCGGGCGAGACTGCGCAGCTCCTTGACACCGAGATGGAAGATATTGGCGAGGCGCACGACTACCGCTCCTGCTTCTTGAGCAGCGACGCCGACAGCCCGATCAGGACCGGGACCGCCACCGCCAGCGGCAGGAAGGCGGCGTGCAGATCAGAGAAGCCCAAGGCCTTGGAGAAGGTGCCGCGGGCGATGGTCAGAAAATGTGTGGTCGGATAAAGCTCGCCGATCAGCCGGCCCAGGCCCTCGAGGGAGGAGACTGGGTCGATCATGCCTGAGAAGTTCACCGCCGACAGGATGGAGAGCACCGCGGTGCCGAAGATCGCCGCGATCTGGCTGCGCATGAAAGTGGAGATCAACAGCCCCAGGGCCGTGGCGGAACCGACATAGAGCAGTGCGCCCGCCGAGAGCGCCACGAAGCTGCCCTTCAGCGGCACGCCGAAGACGGCCACCGCGAGCAGCGTGAGCAGCAGGAAGCTCAGGAAGGAGAGGACCACGTAAGGAATCTGCTTGCCGAGCAGGAACTCGAGCCGGGTGGTGGGCGTGACGTAGAAGTTGGTGATCGAGCCGAGCTCCTTCTCCCGCACTACGCTGAGCGCAGCAAGCATGGCCGGGATCATCATCAGTAGCAGCGGGATCACCGCCGGCACCATGGCCACCAGGCTCTTGACGTCCGGGTTGTAGCGGAAGCGGGTTTCGACATTGATGAGCCCTGCCAGAGCCTCGCCGTAGCCGGCCTCCCGCGCTTTCGTGGCCAACCAGTGGGCGTGCATGCCCTGCACGTAGCCACGCACGGTCTCCGCCCGCGTGGGCATGGCGCCGTCGATCCAGGCGCCGACCTCGACCCGCCGACCGCGGGCGAGGTCGCGCGCGAAGCCCGGGGGAATCTCGACGGCCAGGCTGAGCTCCCCGGCGCGCATGCGCCGGTCGAGTTCGTCGTAGTCGGCGATGGGCGCGCGCTCGATGAAGTAGCGGGAACCGGCGATATTGAGCGTGTAGTCGCGGCTGAGCGTGGTCTGGTCGCGGTCAAGCACCGCGAAGGTGAGGTCCTCCACATCGAGACTGATGCCGTAACCCATCACGAACATCAGGATGACGCTGCCGAGCAGTGCCAGCGTCAGCCGGATCGGGTCGCGCCGCAGCTCCAGGGCCTCGCGCCGCGCGTAACTGGCCATGCGGCGCAGATCGAACAAGCCGTGGCGCCTCACGCCGGTATCCGCAGCGCCGGGCGGTTCGGGCGTGGGACTGGGGCTGGGGGCCGCCGCCTTGCCGGGCGCTGTTTTCTCGCCGGCCGCCGCTTCGAGATAAGCGACGAAGGCCGCTTCAAGCGTGTCCACGCCCCGTTGTGCGACCAGGCTGGCCGGCGCATCGGTGACCAGCACCTTTCCCGCATGCATCAACGCGACGCGGTCGCAGCGTTCGGCCTCGTTCATGAAATGGGTGGAGATGAAAATGGTCACGCCATCGCGGCGCGACAGCTCGACCAGCGCCCGCCAGAAGGCGTCGCGGGCAACCGGATCGACGCCCGAGGTCGGTTCGTCAAGGATCAGTATCTCGGGCCGGTGGATCATCGCCACGGCCAGGGAGAGGCGCTGGCGGTGGCCCAGCGGCATTCGGCCCGGCAGGCTGTCGACGACCGCGCCCAGGTCGAAGCGCTCGACCATCTCCCCGACGCGGCGCGGAATCGCTTCGGGCGGGACATGAAACAGCCGCGCGTGCAGCTCCAGGTTCTGCCGCACCGTGAGCTCGGTGTAGAGCGAAAACGACTGCGACATGTAGCCGACCCGGCGGCGGGTCGCCAGTTCGTGCGGGTCCACCGCATGGCCGAACAGCCAGGCGCGGCCTGCGCTCGGCGGCAGCAGGCCGGTCAGCATCTTCATGGTGGTCGTCTTACCGCAGCCGTTGGAGCCGACGAAGCCGAAGATCTCGCCCCGTGGGACACGCAGGTTCACATGGTCTACCGCGGTGAAGTCGCCGAAGCGCATGGTCAGATCCCGCGCCTCGATCGCGGCATCGCCGTCGTCTTCCGCCCGAGATGGGATCTCGACCGCCCGATAATCCCGCCGCTTGTCTTCCGGCAGCAGCCGGATGAAGGCCGCCTCCAGCGAATCCGCCCCCGTGCTCCGCAACAGGCCTTCGGGCGTGTCATTTGCCAACACCCGCCCACCGTCCACCGCCGCCAGCCAGTCGAAGCGCGCCGCCTCCTCCATGTAGGCGGTCGCCACCAGCACACTCATGCCGGGCCGCCCGGCCCGGATGCCGTCGATCAGCTCCCAGAACTGCCGCCGCGACAGCGGATCGACGCCGGTGGTGGGTTCGTCCAGGATCAGCAGATCGGGGTCGTGGATCAACGCGCAGCACAGGCCGAGCTTCTGTTTCATCCCGCCGGAGAGCTTGCCGGCGGGCCGGTCCAGAAAGTCCACCAGCCCCGTCGCCGTGGTGAGTTCCCCGATGCGGCGCGCACGCTCGTCGCGAGCATGTCCGAACAGGCGGGCGAAGAAGTCGATGTTCTCGCGCACGGACAGGGTCGGATAGAGGTTCCGGCCCAGGCCTTGCGGCATATAGGCAATGCGCGGACCGACGCTGCGACGGTGGCGCGCATCGGCCATGTCGCCGCCGAGCACCCCTACCTTGCCCGTCTGAACCGTGCGGGCGCCGGCGATCAGTGCCAGCAGGCTCGACTTGCCCACGCCGTCGGGACCGATCAGTCCGGCCATGCAGCCGGCCGGCACATCGAGATCGATCCCGGCAAGCGCCTGCACCTTGCCGTAACGCAACGCCACGCCTCTCAGACGCACAACCAGCGCGGACGGCAGTGTCGGCACGCTCACTGCGGGACTTTGATCTGCAACCCGGGCGGCCAGTCCGCCTGTGGATCAAGCCGCACGTAGGCCATACCCGGCAGGCCGGTCTTGACCTGATGGAGGTGCTTCCTGAGCAGGTCCGGGTCGATTCGCGCCTTGATGCGGAACATCAGCTTCTGCCGCTCTTCTTCCGTCTCCACCGTCTTGGGCGTGAATTGCGCCACGTCCGCGACGAACGAGATCCTGGCTGGAATGACGTATTGACGCGCGGCATCGAGCACCAGGCGGGCCTCGCTGCCGAGCGCGACGCGTCCGGCCTGTTCCGTCGGCAGGAAGAAGGTCATGTACACATCGGTGAGATCGACCATGTTCAGCACCACACCGCCCGGAGAGAGCACTTCGCCGGGCTGGGCGACGCGGTACTGCACACGACCATCGCGCGGTGCTTTCAGCACGCTGTCGTCGATATCGGCCTGGATGCGCTGGAGGGTAGCCTGGGCGGCTTCGACCGCTGCCTGGACTGCGACGACGTTCGATCGGGCCTGGCCAATGGCGGCCTGCGCGGCCGCGGCCTGCGCCTGCGCGGCGGCGACCGCGGCCCTCGCCGCCTCAGTCGCGGCGCGGTCGTCGTCGAGCTGCGCTTCGGAGACGGCGTTTTTCGTGACGAGCTCCCGGGTGCGGGCGAGCCGCTTCTGCGTCGCGTCGAGCTCCGCCTCGGCTTCCCGGTGCCGCGCCTCCAGGGTAGCCGTATCCATCCGCACCAGCTCCTGCCCGGCCCGGACGAAGTAGCCTTCGTCGACCAGTATCTCCTTAACCCGGCCAGCGGTCCTGGCCGCGATATCGATCTCACC
>JASBSS010000018.1 GCA_030148805.1 Thiogranum sp.
CACCGCGATCCGCAAAGTAAGTGGGCCCACGCACCCGTTCGACTCCGTTGAACCTTACATCAAACCCGCCGATACTGATGTCAGCGCCGGGCTGGACAAACATAATTTCCTCGGATTTCCAAACTGTTGAGCCAATGAATCCGAACATGGCAACAGCAAGACCTGCGTGAGCCAACGTCATGCCATGCGCAGATCTGGGCAGATTTGAAGCCCGGCGCCAGGATGTTGAAACCGGGCCCTCAAACAGCTTGATCCGCATCGTCCATTCCCGCACCGTCGCCATGAACAGCCAAAAGGCGAGCATCAGAGACAGATAGCCCAACACCGGGCCACCTTCCGCCAAATACCAGACCGCAAGCGTCCCCAGAACGGCAAGAAGGGCGACAAAGCGCAGACGTTGCAGGACGCCCGGCAAATCCGCGCGCTTCCACGACAAGAAGGGTCCACACCCCATTGCAAAGACAAGCGGCAACATGACCGGAATGAACGCAGCATTGAAAAATGGCGGGCCTACCGACAGTTTTTCGCCGCCTGTCATTGCTTCGTAGAACAGAGGGTACAATGTACCAAAAAGGACGACGCCAGTGGCCGTTGTCAGAATCAGATTGTTTACCAACAGGCCCGCTTCACGGCTGATCGGTTTGAACAGCCCACCCGGTTCCATCATCGGCGCGCGCCATGCAAATAGCGCGAGCGAGCCACCGATTGACACCGCCAGCAGTCCCAGAATGTAGAGGCCTCTTTCGGGATCAACCGCAAATGCATGCACAGAGGTCAGCAGCCCCGACCTGACGACAAATGTTCCCAAGAGGGACAGGGAAAAGGTCAGGATCGCGAGGAGAATTGTCCAGCTTTTGAAGGCGTCTCTTTTTTCCGTCACGATTGCGGAATGCAGCAGTGCCGTGCCCATCAGCCAGGGCATGAAACTGACGTTTTCGACAGGATCCCAGAACCACCAGCCGCCCCAGCCGAGTTCGGCGTAGGCCCACCAGCTGCCGAGGACGATACCCACCGTCAGGAACACCCAGGCGACCAGTGTCCAGGGACGCGACCAGCGGGCCCAGGCCGCGTCCAGGCGCCCGCCGATGAGCGCGGCGATGGCAAAGGCAAACGCCACCGACATCCCGACATAGCCCATGTAGAGCATGGGCGGATGAATCGCCAGGCCGGGATCCTGCAACAGCGGATTGAGCTCACCACCCTCCACGGGCACCGGGAACACCCGTTCGAAGGGGTTCGAGGTGAACAGCAGGAAAGAGAGAAAGCCGATACTCACCATGCCCATCACGGCGAGCACGCGCGCCAGGACTTCATCGGGAAGGTTGCGCGCAAACAGCGACACCGCCATCGTCCAGCCACCGAGAATCAGCGCCCACAACAGCAGGGATCCCTCGTGGGCGCCCCATACCGCGGAAATCTTATAGATCTCGGGCAACTTGGTATTGCCGTGATTGGCGACGTAGAGCACGGAAAAATCGTCCACCAGAAACGCGTGCGTCAGCGCCGCGAAGGCAAGCGCCAGAAACAGGAACTGGGCCCACGCCAGCGGCCGCGCCAGCGCCACCCAGCTCGGCGTGCGGGTGAAGGTACCGAGCAGCGGCACCACCGCCAGCACCAGCGCCATACACAAGGCCAGAATCAGCGCGAAATGACCGAGTTCGGGGATCATGAGCCGGATTCCCGCGCCGCCTCGGTGACGCCCTTTTCGTGCGAGGCCTTCAGCGCCGCGGCCACCTCCGGCGGCATGTATTTCTCATCGTGCTTGGCCAGTACTTCGTCGGCGACAAAGACGCCGTCTGGGCGCAGCTTGCCGTGGGCGACAATGCCCTGCCCCTCGCGAAACAGGTCCGGCAGAATGCCCGTGTATTCGATGCTGACCGTTTTATCCATGTCGGTGACATCAAAACGCGTCGTCAGGCCGTTGGCCAGTCGCTTGACACTACCATCGGTGACCAGCCCGCCCAGGCGGAAAGGATAGTCGCTCGGGGCCTTCCCGGCGCTGACCTCGCTGGGCGAGTAGAAGAACATCAGATTCTGGTTGAAGGCATTGAGCGCTAGCGCGGCGGCCACGCCCACGCCGGTGACGATCAGCAATATCAGGTACAGACGTTTCTTGCGTGCCGCTTTCACGGTTGTCTCCTCTCACGTCGTTGACGCCGTGCCAGCCGCGCCAGCAGCTTGCGGCGCTGAAAGACCGGTACCAGGATGTTGGCCACCAGAACCACCAGCGCAATGGCGTAGGAACTCCAGACGTAGACGGCGTAGCCGCCCATATGAAAAAACTCCTGCACACCGCTCATGGGGCTTCCACCAGCTCGCGCACCCAGCGGGCGTTGCGTTCGCGCTCCAGCACTTCGACCCGCGCGCGCATCAGCACCACCAGTAGATAAAACAGCTTGAAGGCCACCGCCATCACCAACAGGGGGATCAGCATGCGGATATCGATCGAGGGGGCGCCGAATTTGGTCACCGTCGGCCCCTGGTGGAGCGTGTTCCACCATTCCACCGAATAATGGATGATGGGGATGTTGACCACGCCGACAATGGCGAGAATGGCGGTGGCGCGCGCCGCGGTGCGCTTGTCGTCGATGGCGCCGTACAAGGCCATCACCCCAAGATACAGAAACAGCAGAATCAGCTCGGAAGTCAGGCGCGCATCCCAGACCCACCAGGTGCCCCACATCGGTTTGCCCCAGATCGAGCCGGTAACCAGCGCCAGAAAGGTGAACGAGGCGCCGATCGGCGCGCTGCTGATGGCGATGACCTCGGCCAGCTTCATGTGCCAGATCAGCCCGATGGCGCCGGCCGCGGCCATCACCACATAGATGAACAACGACATCCAGGCGCTGGGCACGTGGATGAACATAATGCGGTAGCTGTCGCCCTGCTGGTAATCGGTGGGGGCGACCACCATGCCCTGATACAGGCCGTAGAGCATCAGCAATCCGCAGACCGCGGCCAACCACGGAATCCAGCTGCCGGCGATGCGGTAAAAATGTTTGGGCGACCCTAATTGGTGGAAAAAACGCAGCATCGATCAACTCAGACTGATTTTAAGCGCCGCGGCCGTAGCCAGGGGCGACAAACTTAGTGCCAACACCAGCAGCGCTGCCAACAGCGACAGATGGGCCGTGATCGGCAGGCCGGCGCCCGAACTTGCCACCGCGTCGGCGGCAAAAATGAGTACCGGAATATAAAGCGGCAACACCAGCAGCGAAAGAATAACACCCCCGCGGCGCAGGCCCACGGTCAGGGCCACGCCGATGGCGCCGATCAGGCTCAACACCGGAGTACCCAGCAACAGAGTCAGCAGCAACGCGCCGATACTGGCGCCGGACAGGTGCAGCAGCAGCCCCAGCAAGGGGGCCACGATCAGTAGCGGCAGGCCCGTGATCAGCCAATGAGCGACCACTTTGGCCAGCACCAGCACCGACAGGGGCTGGGCGCTGATCAGGAACTGTTCCAGCGAACCATCCTCGAAATCGGAACGAAACACGCTGTCGAGCGACAGCATGGCCGCCAACAGCGCCGCCACCCAGATGATCCCCGGGGCGATGGCGCTGAGCAACGCGGGGTCGGCGCCGATGCCGAGCGGAAAGAGCGTCGTCACCAGGACGAAAAACAGCAGCGGATTGAGCAGCTCGGTACGCCGGCGCAGGGCCAGCACCAGGTCTCGCCACAGCAGCAGGGCGAAGGCGCGATTGAGGGACGCGGTACTCATGTCGACAGATTAATACGAATAATATCAGCGTCATTCAGACTGACAGGATGATGCGAGGTGACCGCTAGCATACCACCGCCGGCCAGGTGATTGGCGAACAGACTCTCGACGATACCGATACCCAGACTGTCGAGAGACGTAAAAGGTTCATCCAGAATCCATAATTTCGCCCATGTAACCAACAACCTGGCGAGCGCCAGACGGCGTTGCTGGCCGGCCGACAGGTTGCGTGCCAGGCTGTCGGCGTGCTCCCAGAGTTCCACCTGGTCGAGGGCCGCGTCGATGCCGAAGGCCGGATTGGGCGCGCCCAGACCGCGGGCCAGGCGCAGATTCTCGGTCGCGGTCAGATCCTGCTTGACGCCGTCGCGATGCCCGACGTAGGCGATTTGGGCGTGGTACTCGGGGCCGAGACGAAAAATGTCCTCGCCGTTCCAGCACAACTGGCCGTCGTCGGGCTGGCGCATGCCACAGAGAATGCGCAGCAGCGAGGTTTTCCCGCTGCCGTTGCGCCCTTCGAGGATCAACGCCTGCCCCGGACACAGGCAAAACGACAGGTCGGCGAACAACTGGCGATCATTACGCACACACCCCAGGCCCCTGGCCTCCAGGCCATGATCCATGACTTCGGCGGTCATCTAGCGCCGCCTACCTTCGCCTGTCCGGGAATGCTGACGCCGCTTGACCGGGCCATCCGGCAGCCCGGTATGCTGGGTACGGAACGGCCTGCCGGGGGGTGGTTTTCTCCCCGCGCCGCCGCTGCCGGCGGGCTGCCAGGTCGGGACCAGATGGCGTTTGCCGTTGCCGATCAGATCCGCGCGCCCCATGCGCTTGAGCGCGGTGCGCAGCAGCGGCCAGTTCTCGGCGTCGTGATAGCGCAGGAAGGCCTTGTGCAGACGCCGCACTTTCAGCCCCCGGGGTACCGGCAGAGCCTCCCCGTCGCGACGTATCCGGCGCAGCGGGTTGCGGCCCGAGTGGTACATGGCGGTGGCGGTGGCCATCGGCGAGGGGAGAAAGGTCTGCACCTGATCGGCGCGAAACCCGTTGCGCTTGAGCCACAGCGCTAGGTGCAGCATGTCCTCGTCCGTGGTGCCCGGGTGCGCGGCGATGAAATAGGGGATCAGATACTGCTCCTTGCCTGCCTGGCGCGAAAATTTGTCAAACAGCCGCTTGAACTCGTCATAGGCCCCCATGCCTGGCTTCATCATCTTCGACAGCGGTCCGGGCTCGGTGTGCTCCGGGGCTATTTTCAAATAGCCACCGACGTGATGCGTGACCAGTTCCTGCACATAGTCGGGCGATTTCACCGCCAGGTCGTAGCGCAGGCCCGAGGCCACCAGCACTTTCTTGATGCCGGGCAGCTCGCGTAGCCGCCGATACAGGCGCACCAGCGGCGCATGATCGGTGTTCAGGTTCGAGCAGATCCCGGGATACACGCAGGAGGGCCGGCGACAAGCCGCCTCGATCTTGCGGCTTTTGCACGCCAGGCGGTACATATTGGCGGTGGGGCCGCCGACATCGGAAATCACCCCGGTGAACCCGGGCGTGCTGTCGCGAATGGACTCGATCTCGCGCACGATCGAGTCCTCGGAACGGCTCTGGATGATGCGCCCTTCATGTTCGGTGATCGAACAGAAGGTGCAGCCGCCGAAACAGCCGCGCATGATATTGACCGAAAAGCGGATCATTTCATACGCGGGGATCCGCTCGGCGCCGTAGGCCGGATGCGGCAGGCGCGTATAGGGCAGTTCGAACACACGGTCGAGTTCGCGCGTGCTCAGCGGCAGGGCCGGCGGATTGAGCCACAGATCCCGCTCGCCATGACGCTGCACCAGCGCCCGGGCGTTGCCCGGATTGGTCTCCAGGTGCAGCACCCGCGAGGCGTGCGCATACAGCACCGGGTCGTCCTTCAAGGCCTCGTAGGCCGGCATGCGGATGACACAGCGTTGCCGGTCCGGGCGCGGCCGTGACCGGAATTCCACGACCGCTTCGCCGCCGGCCGCCGCGGGTTGAGCACAGCCGGATGCCGTCTGGGCGGCGTAGGGATCGGGCGCGGGCGTCACCGGGCCGGGCCGATCGATCTCGCCCGAGTCGATCTCCTGCCACTGCGACCGCGCCGCGGTGACCAGGAAAGCGGTTCCGCGCACGTCGGTGATCTGCTCCGGTGTCTCGCCCGCGGCCAGGCGGTGGGCGATCTCCACGATCTGCCGCTCGCCATTGCCGTAGACCAGCAGGTCCGCTTTGGCATCCAGCAACACACTGCGCCGCACCTTGTCGGACCAATAGTCGTAGTGCGCCACCCGCCGCAGGCTGGCCTCGATACCGCCAAGGACCAAGGGCACCTCGGGCCAGGCCTGGCGACAGCGCTGGGCGTACACCAGCACCGAACGGTCCGGGCGGCTGCCGCCGCGGCCACCGGGGGTATAGGCATCGTCGGAGCGGATCTTGCGGTCGGCCGTATAGCGGTTGACCATCGAGTCCATATTGCCGGCGGTGACACCGAAAAACAGATTTGGTCGACCCAACGCCCGAAACGGCTCCACCGAGGTCCAATCGGGTTGGGCGATGATACCGACGCGGAAACCCTGCGCCTCGAGTACCCGGCCGATGACCGCCATGCCGAAGCTGGGGTGGTCGACATAAGCGTCCCCGGTGACCAGCACGATATCGCAGCTGTCCCAGCCCAGGCTGTCCATTTCGGCGCGCGACATCGGCAGCACCGGCGCGGTGCCGAAACGTCGCGCCCAGTAGGGACGATAGGAAAACAGGGACCTGGCGGCCGCGGACATACTCAAAAACCCTTCGCCTGGCGGGAATTAAAGCGGCCATTATAACAGTATGTGTGCCCGCTTACCGAACCGACCCAGTTCTGCTATAGAACTGATGTCACATAGCTTCGAGCGCGCGACCTCGGGTAGGGCTTGGGCCTGGGCAACCTGGCGTGCCCAGGGATTCCGTGTATATTACGAACGCAACAGCTGGAGGACACCTGGATGGAGATACTGTTGTGCGCCAGCGAGGCCTATCCGCTGATCAAAACCGGTGGTCTGGCGGAAGTCTGCGGCAGCCTGCCCGCCGCGCTCGCGCGCCTGGGGCACGATGTGCGCCTGGCCCTGCCGGCCTACCCCGCGGCCCTGGAAGGCGCCGGCGCCCTGCATGAAGTCTCCCGGCTGCGGCTGCGCGCGAGCGACCCGCCGGTGCGGGTGTTGCGCGGCACCCTGCCGGGCAGTCGGACCGGGCTCTATCTGATCGACGCCCCGGCTTATTTCAACCGCCCCGGCAATCCCTACCTCCAACCCGACGGTCGTGATTGGCCGGATAACGCCGCGCGCTTTGCCCTGTTCGCCCGCGCCTGCGCCGCGCTTGGCCTGGGCACGGCCGATTCCAACTGGCGACCGCGGCTGCTGCATTGCAACGATTGGCAGACCGGGTTGGTGCCGGCGCTGCTCAGCCGTCAGTCGCCGCGCCCGGCGACCCTGTTCAGCATCCACAATCTCGCCTACCAGGGTCTGTTCCCGGCCGCCACCTTTCAGGCGCTCGAACTGCCGGACGCGCTTTGGTCCATCGACGGCCTGGAATTCCACAATCAGCTGTCCTTCATCAAAGGCGGCATTGCCAATGCCGACCACATCGCCACCGTCAGTCCGAGCTATGCCCGCGAGATCCGCGATGAAGCCTTCGGCTATGGTCTGGACGGGTTGTTGCGCCACCGCTCGGCGCACCTCAGCGGCATTCTCAATGGCGTCGACGTCGAGCGCTGGAACCCCGCCAGCGACCCCCTGATTGCACGCCGCTACGATGTCCACCGCCTGCAGCACAAATTGTTCAACAAATTCACCCTGCAACGCGACCACGCATTACCGGTGAATTCACAGCCCCTGCTGCTGAGCTACGTCGGCCGACTGGTGGACCAAAAGGGCGTGGACATGCTCTTGGAGATCGTCGACCAACTGGTGCGCCACCCCATCCAGCTGGTGGTGCTCGGCAACGGCGAACGCCGGTTGGAAGAACAGTTGCTGGCGGCCGCCCACCGGTATCCGCGTCAGATAGCGGTCACGATCGGTTACGATGAACGGCTGGCGCACCGTATCGCCGCCGGCAGTGACGCCTTGTTGATGCCCTCGCGCTATGAGCCCTGCGGGCTGAGTCAGATGTATGCTCAGCTCTACGGTACCGTGCCGATCGCACGCCGCACCGGCGGGCTGCGCGACACCATCGTCGATTACAACCAGACGACGCTGGCAGCGCGCACCGCCACCGGCCTGTGTTTCGATGACGACAGCCCGCAAGCGCTGCTGGCGACCTGTCTCGGCGCGCTCCGGTTGTACCGCGACCACCGGGTCGACTGGTGGAAGCTGGTCATCGCCGGCATGCAGCAGGATTTCTCCTGGACCCGCGGCGCGGCCCGCTACAGCGCGCTGTATGCCGCGCTGGTGCGCGGGGAAACGCCGCACGCCGATACCGTCCCAACCCAGCGACACGCCGACGGCGCCCCCGAGCCGCTGCGCCGTGCCGGACAGCCGTTGCATTGACTCTCGCCGTGCAGCGACCTGATACGCGCTGAGCGCCGCGCATGTCACTCCCCGACTACGGTGGCGGCAGTATCGTCAATCTCATGGCCTCGCTCCAACGGGGCTTGGGCGGAGAAGAGCACGACTATGCGCCCCTGCGCCTGCTGCCGCCGCCGACCGTCGCCGCCCACCGCCAGGTGGTGTTGTGGATCATCGACGGACTGGGTTTCCATCACCTGTGCCGGCGGCGCGACGCCACCGCCCTGCACCGCCACTTGCTGGGCGGGATCGATTCGGTCTACCCGCCGACCACCGCCGCGGCGATCACCACTTTTCTTACCGGCGACGCACCGCAGCAACACGGCCTGACCGGGTGGCATCTGTATTTGCGCGAACTCGGCGCGGTGCTTGCCGTGCTGCCCGGACGTCCCCGCTATGGCGGCGGCACGCTGGCCCAGGCGGGTATCGATCCGGGCGCGCTGTTCGCCCACCGGCCGTTCGCCGCGCGTATTACTGTCGAGACCTATCACGTGGCGCCCTACAGCATCGCCGATTCGGATTTCAACCGGGCCCATCTCGGCGGCGCGCGGCTGCGCCGGTATCGGGACCTGGACGGCCTGCTCGCCCGGTGCAGCGAGCTGCTGGAGGACGGCAAACCCAAGTTCGTCTATGCCTACTGGCCGGAGCTGGACAGTATCGGCCATCGCGAAGGCATCGACAGCGACGCCGCCCACGCCCATCTGCTGCAACTGGACCGCGCCTTCGCCCGTCTGGCCGGACAGATCCAGGGGAGCGACACCCTGCTGCTGGTCTGCGCCGATCACGGCCAGATCGACACCACCGCCGCGACGCGCCTGCAATTGCAGGACCATCCGCAGCTCGGCGACATGCTCGCGTTGCCGTTGTGCGGCGAGCCGCGCTCGACGTACTGTTATCTGCGTGCCGGCTGTAGCGAGGCGTTCGACGCGTATGTTTCGCGGGCATTCGCCGGCAAGGCGCGCAATTTCGACAGCCGCGCACTGCTCGAAGGCGGCTGGTTCGGCCTCGGCGAGCCGCACCCGGAACTGCGCTGGCGCATCGGCGACCGGGTGTTGCTGTGGCAGGACAATTATTCGTTCAAGGACTGGCTGGCGCAGGAAGAACGTCATGAGCTCGTCGGCGTGCACGGCGGCCTGAGCGAAGCCGAGCGGCGCGTGCCGCTGCTGCTCAGCAGCGGTCGCGGGGCGCCGGGGACAGCGCCGGGATGACTTTGTGATATTCCCGTGCTTTGCTTGACGGCACGCGAGCCACCCCAGGAGGTAGCAACGTGACCCGGCGCATTCTGCTGGTGGAAGACAATCAGGAGCTCGCGCAACTGCTGCTGATGCACCTGCGCGACACCGGCTACACGGTGACCCACGCCGCCGACGGCCAGACGGCGCTGCGCCAGGCCGCCGAGCCGATCGATCTGGTGATCCTCGACCTGATGCTGCCGGGCATGGACGGCCTGGAGATCTGCCGGCGCCTGCGCGCGCGCCCCGATTATCTGCCCATACTGATGCTCACGGCCAAATCGAGCGAACTCGATCGGGTGCTGGGACTCGAGGTCGGGGCCGACGACTATGTCACCAAACCCTTCAGCATTCGTGAGCTGCTGGCCCGGGTGCGGGCGCTGTTGCGACGCGCCGAAGCGATGGGCGAGGTCTCCCGCGAAGCCGACGGTCCGCTGCGGATCGCGGCGCTGAGCATCGACCCGCTGCGACGCCAGGTGCGACTGGATGACCGCGAGGTGCATCTGACCGGGAGGGAGTTCGACCTGCTGTTGCATTTCGCCCGTCACCCGGGCCGCGTCTACAGCCGTGCCCAGCTGCTGGACCTGGTGTGGGGCTACGGCCACGACGGGTACGAGCACACGGTGAACTCACACATCAACCGCCTGCGGGCGAAAATCGAGCAACAACCGGCGCAACCGCGCTACATCCTGACCGTGTGGGGGGTCGGCTATAAATTCGCCGAGGCCGCCGATGGCTGAGACCGTGTCGCGACGCCGGCCGTTCAACAGTCTCTACGCCCGGCTGGCGCTGGGGGTGGTGGTGCTGGTGACCGTGCTGGGGGCGCTCTATCTGGGAGTGATGCTGCACGCCGGGCGGCTGTATCTACAGGAACTCAACCAACAACTGAACCAGACCCTGGCGGCCAATCTGATCGCCGAGAACCGTCTGCGGCTCGACCACGGACAGTTCGACCCGGCGGCACTGGAGCCGATCTTCCACACCTACATGGTGATCAACCCCAGCATCGAGGTCTATCTGCTGGACACCGACGGGCGCATCCTGGCCTATTCCGCTCCCCCGGGGAAAGTCAAGCGGGAACAGGTGGATCTGATGCCCGTGCGCAGCTTCCTGCGGGGTACCGCCCGCACCCCCCTGCTGGGGGACGACCCGCGCGAGCCCGGCGCTCGCAAGGTGTTCTCCGCCGCCGCGATCGGCGCTGCGGCCGCACCTCAGGGCTATCTGTATGTCGTCCTGGCAGGCGAGCAGTGGGCTTCGGTGGCGGCGATGCTGCAAAGCAGCTATATCCTGCGCCTGGCCTTGTATCTGCTGGGCGCCGCGGCGGTGGCCGGCGTGGTGGCCTCGTTGTGGCTGTTGCGGCGACTCACCCGGCGCCTGCGCCGGCTGGACCGCGCCATGAGCCGCTTCGAGGCCGGCGGCTTCGCGCAGCTGCCGCCCCTGGACGCTATCGATACCCGCTCGAGCGACGAACTCGGCCGTCTCGGCCATAGCTTCAGCCGTATGGCCGAACGCATCAGCGCCCAGATGCACGCGCTCAGGCAAACCGACAGCCTGCGACGCGAACTGGTGGCCAATGTATCGCATGACTTGCGCAC
The DNA here is from genome assembly GCA_030148805.1 of Thiogranum sp. GTDB lineage: Bacteria > Pseudomonadota > Gammaproteobacteria > DSM-19610 > DSM-19610 > Thiogranum. The sequence goes on from JASBSS010000018.1 coordinate 11,096, forward strand.
CCCGCTGGCGTCCCTGCAGGGTTATCTGGAAACGCTGCTGATGAAGGCCGACAGCTTGAGCGAGGCGCAACGCCAGGAATATCTGCAGATCGCGCTGGGGCAGAGCGAACGACTGGGCAAACTGGTGAGCGAGCTGTTCGAGCTGGCGAAACTCGATTCGGGCCACATGGAACTGAACCGCGAACCCTTCGCCCCGGGCGAACTGGTCCAGGACGTGGTTTTGAAATACCGCCTGCGGGCACGCGCGGAAGGGATCGACCTGGCCGCGGACATCCCGCCGGATCTGCCCTTTGTCAGCGCGGACATCGGTCTGATCGAGCGGGTCCTGGAGAACCTGTTGGACAATGCCCTGCGGCACACGCCCGCCGGTGGCCGGGTGGCGGTAGCGCTGGCGGCCCAGACCGGACAGGTCAGCGTGCGCGTCACGGATACCGGTTGCGGCATCCCGAGGCACGAGCTGGAACATGTTTTCGATCGCTTTTACCAGATAAAACAGAGCGCTCGCGGAGCCGGCGGCATCGGCCTGGGCCTGGCCATCGCCAAACGGATCCTCGATCTGCACGCCAGTTCGATCGTCGTCGCCAGTTCGCCCGACAACGGCACGCGCTTCGATTTCAGTCTTCCGGCCCAGGCCTGAAAAGATTCGCCGACGTGATAAAAACGTGATCCTTCCGGGACACGTCCGTGAAACCTGAGCGCCATGCTGGGCGCGGTTTCCACAACCACTGACAACGTTCCGAAAATCTGCCAAAGGGAGAAACGCCGATGTCTACCCGATTCCATTGTCTGCTGGCCGTCGCCGTGCTGGCGATCGCCAGCACGGCGGTCCGCGCCGCCGACGACCAGCCCCCCCGTTACCAGGTCACCATCACCAATCTGACCGTGGGCCAGAGCTTCACCCCCTTTCTGCTGACCAGCCACCGCAACGCGCCGGCGCTTCTGTTCGCCCCTGGCGCGCCGGCGAGCGACGCGCTGGCCGCGTTGGCCGAAGGCGGGGACACGGCTCCCCTGCAGGCTCTGCTCGACGCCGATCCCCGGGTTGGCGCCAGCGTCGCCGGCAACACGCTGCTCGATCCCGGGCAGTCGCTCAGCCTCAGCATCGCCGCCCGCCCGGGCCGCGACCGTCTCTCGCTGGCGGCCATGCTGATCCCCACCAACGACGCTTTTGTGGCGCTGCAGAACGTGGCCTTGCCGCGCGGGCATCACAGCCGCACCCTCTACGCCCCGGCCTATGACGCCGGCAGTGAACCGAACGACGAACTGTGTGTCTCAATACCCGGGCCCGTCTGCCAGGGTGCCGGTGGCTCACCGGGGGTGAGCGGAGAAGGGTTCGTGCACATCCATTCCGGGATCCACGGCATCGGCGACCTGCTCCCGTCACAGCGTGACTGGCGCAATCCGGTCGCCCGGATCGTCATCCGGCGCGCCGACTGACCGCTGCTCCGATCGGCGGCCCACCCCGGTGGGTGGCCGATCCATCCTGTTCACCAACAACGAGGACTCATGTATGAACACAACACGTAAACTGACCGGCGTTGCGCTGGCCACCGCCGCTGCGGCAATGTTCGCCGCCGCGCCCATGACGGCCAGCGCCGGCTCCAGCGCCGCGGGCCATTGTGTCGGCGTCAACGCCTGCAAGGGCAAGAGCAGCTGCGCCACCGCCGAGAACCAGTGCAAAGGCCAGAATGCCTGCAAGGGCAAGGGCTTCGTGGCGGTCGACAAGGCCACCTGCGAGCAACTGGGCGGCAAGTTCGAAGCAGAGAAATAGCGCTTCCAGCGGTCGCTTCATCCATGACCGGCATCCGTGGCAACGGGTGTCGGTCGATCACCGGCAGGGACGGATTCATGCGCACCACGACGGCGGCCACGAGCAGGCCTTACCTTGGCTACGGGCTGGGGCTGAGAACCGAACACTACGAGAGCGTGTTGCGACAGCGCCCCGCCGTGGATTGGTTCGAGATCATCAGCGAAAACTACATGGTCGGCGGCGGCAAGGCGCTGCACTTTCTGGAGCGCATCCGCGCCGACTACCCGATGGTGATGCACGGGGTGTCGCTGTCGATCGGCGGCAGCGATACGTTGAACGAGGACTATTTGCGCGAACTCAAGACACTCGCCGCGAGAGTCGAACCCGAATGGATTTCCGATCACCTGTGCTGGACCGGGGTGGAAGGCTACAACATGCATGATCTGCTCCCGCTTCCGTATACCGAGGAGGCGGTGCGCCACGTCGCCGAACGGGTCTGCCGGGTACAGGATTTTCTCGGCCGCCAGATCCTGCTGGAAAACGTTTCCAGCTACCTGAGCTACGACTGTTCGCACATGCCGGAGTGGGAGTTTCTCGCCGCCGTGGCCCGGCGGGCCGATTGCCTGATTCTGCTCGACATCAACAACGTGTACGTCAGCAGCCACAACCATCGCTTCGATCCCCACGACTATCTCAATGCCCTGCCGGCGGAACGGGTACGACAATTTCATCTGGCCGGACACACCCATAGCGGCGAAATCATCGTCGACACCCACGACCAGGCTGTCATCGATCCGGTGTGGAAACTCTATGCGAGCGCGGTACGCCGCTTCGGCATGGTCTCGACGATGATCGAACGCGACGACAACATCCCTCCCCTGGACGATCTGCTCGCCGAGCTCGAACAGGCGCGCACCATCGCCGCGCCCATCCTCAAATCCCTGGTGGCTTGATGAGGCTGCGCGTCCTGCAACGCCAATTCCAGAACGCCTTGCTCGGAGGCGACCGGCAGTTGCTCACGCACGTCGCCCCGACCCCGGGCGCCGACGCCGAGCAGCGGATCGACATCTATGCCCAGGCTTACCGGCTGCGCTTGCAGGAAGCGCTGGAAGTCGATTTTCCCAAACTGCGCACCCTGTTGGGTACGGACCCGTTTGACGAGCTGGCACAGGCCTACATCGAGCGCCACCCGTCGCAGCAGCCGTCGCTGCGCTGGTTCGGGCGGCACATGGCCGCGTTTCTGACCCAGGCCGCCCCCTGGTCGGCCCAACCCGCACTCGGCGAATTGGCCGCCTTCGAGTGGGCCCAGGGTGAGGTCTTCGACGCTCCCGACGCCGACACGGTGGCCGTGGCCGAAATCGCCGAGATCTCGCCCCAGGAGTGGCCGCGGTTGCATTTTCAGCCCCATCCGTCGCTGCGACGCCTCGATCTGTACTGGAACGTCGTCGCCGTCTGGCAGGCGCTGGACAACGGTGAAGCGCCCCCGCCGCTGCTGGCCGCCACGAAGGCGCAAGCCTGGCTGCTGTGGCGGCGGCAGCTCAGTATCCACTGGCGTTCGCTCGGCGTCGAGGAATGCTGGGCGCTGGATGCCTGGCGCCGGGGGGCGAGCTTCGGCGAGATCTGCGAGGGACTGTGCGAGTGGGTGGCGCCCGAACAGGTCCCCGTACACGCGGCCAGTTTGCTCAAATCCTGGGTCGATGCCCGCCTGATCAGCGTGCTCGTCGGCGGTTGATCCGGTAGCGGCGGCGCTCGCGTCCCCGGGCCCCGGTGGGGCGCGCCGCGGCACCCCCCGGCGCCACAGCGCCCGTCTGGTTTCGCGGCCGCCTGGGCGTGTACACTGGCGCGAGTCAATAACCCTCCAGGTGCAATCCATGAAGCCGCTGATCCTCGCAACCCTGTTGGGCGCCGGCGCGGCCAACGCCGCCGGCGACTGCGCGCGCACCGACCGCGAGCTCTATGTCAATGGCTGGCCGGAAGTCCGCACCCACGAACGCATGGGTGCCGTCACCCCCGGGGCACAGATCGAATGCAAATTCTTTCCCGACCAGCAGCAACGCGAAAATCTGCTCGCGCGTTACGAACGCGGCGACCTGGACGGCGTGAATTACCGGCTGAGCTACGCCGATGGCGGCGCGCTGGTCCAGGGCCGCCGCGCCAGCCGCTGGGATCCCGCCGACGCTCACAACTGGCGCCTCAATTGCAGCACCGATGAGCAGGCCACGTATCACTGTGTATTGCGCAAAGGCCTTTTGCGCCTGGAGCAGGACGCCGCGGGCCGACGACGACTGACGGTCGGCGACCATCACCGCCCCGGCTCGGAAGTCTTACTGCGCGTGGACAGCCACATGGGGATCACGGCGTTGGCGGCCAGCGGATTTTCACCGACGCAGATCGAACGGCTGCTCGGACAGATGCGCGCCGGCACCAAACTGAATGTCGGCTATCATCGCAGCGACTTGCAAAACGCGAGTGAAGACACCCTCAGCCTCTACGGCTTTGAACCGGCGTTGGCGCTCATGCAGGAGGTGCTGCGCCAGCTGAACGCCACCGCTCAACCTCGCGGGGATTGAGGCACGCCGCCGCGCGGACACGATCGCGCGCGGAGGCTCAGGCGCGCGAAATGAACGCCCGGGTTTCGGTATTCACCTTGATCCGCTCACCCGGGGCCAGGTACTCCGGCACCTGCACCACCAGCCCCGTGTTCAGCGTCGCCGGTTTGGTGCGGGCCGAGGAGGAAGCGGCCTTCATGCCCGGGGCGGTATCCACGATTTCCAGGGTCACGGTGGCCGGTAATTCGATCCCCAACAACCGGCCTTCGGTGATCAGCGCGGTGATACCTTCCAGACCGTCGTACAGAAACGCCAACTCCTCGGACAGCGTCTCGTCGGACAGGGTGTACTGCTCATAGCTCTCCACGTCCATGAAGTTGCAGCCGTCGGCGTCGCGATACAGCAGTTGCGCCGGCCGGCGGGCGATTGCCACCGGACTGAGCGACTCCTCGCCCTTGAAGCTGCGCTCGAACTTCTGGCCGCCGGTCACCTCGTGACCCCGCACTTTGTAAAGCGTATTGCCGCTGCGCGACGAGGGCGCCTGAACCTGCACCTGTCGGACCACGATATTCTGGCCCTCGTATTCGAAAACCATGCCTTTTTTCAGTTCGTTCGCTTTCATCGGGTATCCATCGTCTGCGCTTTGGCGACACAATTGCACGCCGGGCGATTCTAACAACAAACGTTTCCCGCGCCCACGCTTTGCACTAACATGACGGCCCGTTATCGTGACGCGGAGGTGACAGTTGCAGGAGTTTCTCCCCGGCCAGCGTTGGGTCAGCGGGGCCGAACCGGACCTTGGGCTGGGCGTCGTGCTGGAAGTACAGACGCGCACCGTCACGCTCTTCTTCCCGGCCTGCGGCGAAACCCGGCTCTACTCGCAACAGAGCGCGCCGCTGTCGCGGGTGCGTTTCGCGCCGGGGGATGAAGTCAGGGACGAGGACGACGATCCCCTCGTCATAGAATCGGTAACAGAATCGAACGGACGGCTGGCTTACCGCGTTCGCGACGCCAGCGGCGGCGAGCGAGCGCTCGACGAAGCCGAGCTGAATGCGGCGATACAACTCAATCGGCCGGGAGAAAGGCTCTTTGGCCGCCAGTTCGACACGCTCGACCTGTTCGAGCTGCGCCGGCGCTCCTGGGAGGAGCGTTTCCGCCTGGCGAGTTCTCCCCTTTACGGTCTGACGGGCTGCCGTACCAGCCTGCTGGCGCATCAGTTGTACATCGCCCACGAAGTGGCCGGGCGTTATGCCCCGAGGGTGCTGTTGGCCGACGAGGTGGGGCTGGGCAAGACCATCGAGGCCGGACTGATCGTGCATCAACAGCTGCTGACCGAGCGCGCGCGGCGGGTCTTGATCGTGGTGCCCGAGAGCCTGGTGCATCAATGGCTGTTGGAGATGCTGCGCCGCTTCAATCTGATGTTCCGGGTGTTCGACGCACCGCGCTGCCGCGCCCTGGAGGAAACCGGCGGCCAGGAAAACGTGTTTCTGAGCGAGCAGTTGGTCCTGTGCAGCCTGGAATTTCTCAGCGCTGCACACGGCTACGGCGAGTCGGCCGTACAGGGGGATTGGGATCTGCTGGTGGTCGATGAGGCCCATCACCTGCAGTGGAGTGAGCAACACGCCAGTCCCGCCTACCGGCGGGTGGAGCAACTCGCCGCCGTCACGCCCGGCGTGCTCTTGCTCACCGCAACCCCCGAACAGCTCGGCCACAGTGGCCACTTTGCCCGCCTGCGTCTACTCGACCCCCACCGCTTCCCTGAGCTGGCGCGGCTGCGGCGCGAGGAGGCCCAGTATGCGCCGCTGGCCCGAGCGGTCGAATCGCTGCTGGGACGGCAGCCGCTCAGCGCGCCGGCACCAGAGATCCTGGCGGAGTTTTTCCGCGATGACGCCGTTGGGCAGGAACTGCTGAACGCCTTGCGCACCGCCACGGGGGCAGACGAGGAGGAGGCCCGGTTGCGCTTGATCGACCGGCTGGTCGATCGGCATGGCACCGGGCGCCTGCTGTTTCGCAACACCCGCGCCGCGGTACCGGGTTTCCCCGAACGCGCGCTGGAAGCCTGTCCCCTGCCGTTGCCCGCGGCCTATGGAGAGAACCTTGAACACCGGGGCGAAAACGCCGAAGCCGAGCAGCTGATCACCCCAGAGCGTCTGTACAGCGACCGGCGGACAGCCGACTGGACGCAGGTCGATCCGCGGGTTCCCTGGTTGCACCAACGGCTACGCGCATTGAAACCCGACAAGGTGTTGATCATCGCCGCCCAGGCGCAGACCGTAGTCGAGCTGGCCGAGACGCTGCATCGTCGCTATGCCATTCATGCCGCGGTGTTTCATGAAGGACTCAGCCTGGTCGAGCGGGACCGGGCCGCGGCTTTTTTCGCCGACAGCGAAGCCGGCACCCAGGTGATGATCTGTTCGGAGATCGGCAGCGAGGGGCGCAATTTCCAGTTCGCTCGTCATCTGGTGCTGTTCGATCTGCCGCTGCATCCCGACTTGCTGGAACAGCGTATCGGACGCCTGGATCGGATCGGACAACGGCAAACGGTGAACATCCTGGTGCCTTATATGAACGACAGCGCCCAGGCGACGCTGTTTCACTGGTATGACAGCGCATTGCGGGCTTTCACCCATCCCTGTCCGGCCGGGGCGCAGGTTTACGCCGAACTGGGGGCGTCCCTGTTGGCGCTGTGCCGCGCGCCGACGACCGATCCCACGCCGCTGCTGACAGCCGCGGCCGCCCGCCGGGAGGCGCTTGAACAGGCACTGCGAGAGGGGCGGGATCGTCTGCTGGAATACAACTCCTGTCGCCAGCCACAAGCCGATCTGTTATGTCGCCAGGCCCGCGAACTGGAGAGCGCCGAGCCTCTGCGCGGCTATCTCGAGGCACTACTCGACACCCTCGGCGTGGAAATGCGTCATCTCGGCGCCGGCTGCTTCCATGCCCGGGCCGGGGAGCATCTGCTCTTGCCGCTCCCCGGCCTGGGTGATTCCGGGATGAATTTCACCTGTGACCGGGAGACCGCGCTGGCGCGGGAAGACGTGCAGTACTTGAGCTGGGAGCACCCGCTGGTGCGCAACAGCATGGACATGCTCCTGACCGGTGAATTGGGCAACTGCGCGGTATCCGCGGCGAAGTGCCCCGGCATTCAGGCGGGTACGCTGTTGATCGAGTGTCTCTATGTCATCGAGGGCGGGCATCGGGAACTGAACCGTCCTTTCCATCTGGCACCGATACTACTGCCCCTGCTGTTGGACGAGAAGGGTCGGCTCCAGGATGCGCAGACGCTATCCCGGGGACTGCGCAACACGGCCAGCGGTCTGGACAATCCGACCGCCGCGCGGGTGATCCAGGCCCGTGAATCCCTACTGCGCGAACTGCTGCGTCAAGGCGAGGCCTTGGCCCACGAACGCGCCCCTGCACTTATCGAGGCCGCCAGCCGGTCCAGGCGTCAACTCCTGCTGGGCGAAATCGAGCGGCTGGAGGCACTGTCTCGGGTCAATCCCGCGGTACGCGCCGAGGAAACGGAATATTTCCGCCGGCAGTTGCACCTATTAGATAGGGTGCTGCCAACGATCAGTCCGCGGCTGGATGCCGTACGCGTGATCGTCGCCACCTGAAAGCGGCACCGGTTGCGCAAGAACATGAATTAACCTTCACAACGGTGTTTTTTTTGAAATTTCATATATACTAAGAGCTGTTAGTCCGTCCCACCGGTGAAAGCCAGCGCCCGCCGGCGACGGAGTAATGGGAAAATTTGGTTGCACGTTCTATTAGGTCGCCTCAGAAGAACCTCTAGGTAACTCCTGAACATTACCTTTAACGATCGGCAATTGAACAAGCACCTTTTAATACTTGATTGAGGTAATCTTCATGACAACTGGTACCGTCAAATGGTTTAACGAATCCAAAGGCTTCGGTTTTATTGCTCCCTCTGACGGCGGCGATGATGTGTTCGTACACTTCTCTGCCATTCAGGGCAACGGTTTCAAAACGCTGACCGAAGGCCAGACGGTTGAATTCGAGATCGAACAGGGTCCGAAAGGTCTACAGGCCGCAAAAGTACAGCCGCAGTAAGAGTATCCAAACCGACTTATCCGCAACCCCGCCTCGGCGGGGTTCTTTTTCTCCGCCCATGTTACGCGTCAACGCTCATTTGCGTATCCCCGAAGAGGAGATCGAGCTGCGCGCGATGCGCGCCCAGGGACCCGGCGGCCAGAACATCAACAAGGTGGCCAGCGCGATCCACTTGCGCTATGACATCCCGGCATCCTCGCTGCCCGAACCGGTGAAGCAGCGCCTGTTGGCGCTGGCCGATCGGCGGGTGAGCAAGGAGGGGGTGCTGATCATCAAGGCCGGAGAATTCCGCAGCCAGGAGAAAAACCGCGCCGCGGCGCGGCAACGCCTGCTGGAGTTCGTGCGCATCGCGACGGCCAGTCGCAAACCGCGCATCGCCACCAAACCCTCGCGCAGCGCGCGCAACAAACGTCTTGACAGCAAGACCCGCCGCGGTCGTACCAAGCAGCTGCGCTCCAAGATCGTCGAATAGCGGCCGGACCGCGGCCCAGCCTGGCGCAGGGAGAGGCAACCCCCGGAAAATCCACGACATCTTCCGTGGTCACCGCGGCCATGGGTTAAAGCTGAGCGAATCAGCGACGATAACAAGCGGACAAGGACACGCTTTACCCATCCGCCGAGGCATGCACCGCGACCCCAAATCTGATGAACGACGCCAAGGACATCCGGCCCCCTCCGATGCGCGCAAGCGCCGCGTACTCAGTCTCAATCAGGTGATCATGTTACTCACCGCGTCGATAGCGCTCGTCGTGCTGGTATTCGCCGCCATCAGTTTCCGCCTGTCACAGCAACAGCTGGAGGCGCTGCGAGCCGCCGAGAAGCACGAGCAACTCGCCATCGCCCAGGAAACCCTCGCTCAGCCGCTGAAATTCTATGGCGACCTGGTTCAGTCCTATGCCCGCAATCCGGGAGTCAAGGATATAATCAGTTTCGAGGACACCGCCGAGGCCCTCGAGTGGTCCCGACACGTGCGCGACGCCCTGCCGCAGGCGATAGGCGTGGCGCTGTTCAGTAGGAATGGCGAGGTCCTCGGCGACCCCCTGGCGCAACGCGTTGGCAAGAGCTGTATCGACGACCTCCACCAGCGGCTGGAGAGCCACCCGTCCGCGGCGATCCCCGTGCACAGCACGGTCCCGGCGCTGGCCCATTTCGACGTGACCGCGCCGGTCGAGGATGAAGACGGCAACACCCTCGGCCTGGTGTTCGTCAGTTTTTCCATCAATGAGTTGAAAAACGCCCTCGATCGTCTCGCGGGAGAAGGCGGTGGTGCCGCGCTGCTCGACACTCACGACGGAAAAATATTCGTCGCCAGCCGCGACTGGAGCGACGCGGACTTCCCCCTCGCCTCCAGGATCCCGGTGGACGGGAGCGACTGGGTGCTCAAGGTGCGCGGCGAGACCCGCCCGCTCACCCTCGCGCTCCCGACCCTGGGCATCGTCATTTTCGCCGGCGCCGGACTGATTATCGTCCTGATGCTGATTTTCAACCGGATCCTCACCCGAAACTACTTCCAGGACGTGGAGGATATCCGCAGCGCGCTGCGTCGCATCCTCGACGGCGAGCCGGTGGACGCCTCCGAGTTCGCCGAACGCCGCTCCTTCCTCCCCCTGGGCGGCAAGTTCAGCCAGGACCTGGCCGATCTCGGCAATCGCCACAAAGACCTGCAACTTGAGAGCCGCACCGACGCCTTGACCGGCCTGGCAAACCGGCGGGTGTTCGATGAGCGGCTCGACGCGCTGCTGGCCCGGCTCCCGCACGCCGACCAGGGCTTGTGCGTGCTGCTGCTGGATCTCGACGGATTCAAAGGCGTGAACGATAATTTCGGTCACCCCGCCGGCGATCTCGTATTGCGCGCCATGGGCAAGGCGTTGCGACGCTCGGTCCGCGCCACCGACCTGGTATCGCGCTGGGGCGGCGACGAATTTGCCGCCATCCTGGTCGGCCTGCAGGACGAACACGCCAAAAACTGGATCGCGCGGCTACCCTAGGCCTTCGCGAGCGCGCAACAGGAGCTGACGGAACTGCCACCTGGGGCTCGCTGCGAGGTCAGCTGCGGTTATCTCTACGTCCGCGACGACGACCGGCGGGACGCCAAAACGCTGCTCGCCGAGGTCGACAAGCGGCTCTATCTCAACAAACAGCGCAGAAAGGCGCGACGACAACGACGGGCACGCACCATCTGATGCCATCCCCGTGGCACGGCCACGGCTCAGGTCGCGCGCTGTTGCAGGGCCTCCAAAGAGGCGTTGGCGTCGAACCAACGCTGTTCCAATTCCCGGCAGCGATGATCCAGCTGCCCTTTGTGCTGCAACAACGCCTGCAGGCGCGCTTTGTTGGCCGGGGTATACAGCTCGCCATCGGCCAGCTGGGCCTCCAGGCTCGCCTGCTCGGCAAGCACCTGTTCGAGCTCCTGCTCGGCCTGTCTGACGCGCTCGCGCAACGGCTGTTCGCGGCGGCGCTGCTCGGCCTGTTCGCGCTTCTCCTGTTTGCGCGCGGTGGCGCCACGCGCGCCGCTCGCCACGGCCTCCTCTCCTGACGGGCGTTGCTGCGCCGCCAACCATTGGGGGTACTGTTCGAGCGTGAGCGCGAAAGGTTCCACCTTACGCTCGTGTACCAGCCAGAGCTCGTCGCAACAAACCTGCAGCAAATGCCGATCGTGCGAGACCAGCACCATGGCGCCAGCGAAATCCTGCAGGGCCTGCGCCAGCGCCTGACGCATTTCCAGATCGAGATGGTTGGTAGGCTCGTCGAGCAGCAGCAGATTGGGTCCGCGATAAACCAGCAGGGCCAATGCGAGGCGCGATTTCTCGCCGCCGGAAAACGGCTTGGTGGGACCCTCGGCCTGACCCCCGCTGAATCCGAACCCCCCCAGGTAGTCGCGCAAATCCTGCTCGCGGGCCCGCGGGTCGATTTGTTGCAGGTGCTCGAGCGGCGAATGTGCCGGGTGCAATTGCTCCACCTGGTGCTGGGCGAAATAGCCGATGGCGAGATCCCGAGCCGCCAGGCACTCGCCGGCCGACGGCGACAGCTCTCCCGCCAGCAGGCGGATCAGGGTGGACTTGCCGGCGCCGTTTCGACCCAGCAGGCCGATACGATCCCCCGGCGACAGACTCAGGCGGACCTGCTCCAGCACCGGGGTGGCGCCGTAGCCGGCGCCGACATCCTCCAGTTGCAAGAATTGCGGCGGCAGTCGCGGCGGCGTACGCAGACTGAAGCGGAACGGCGAATCCACGTGCGCCGGGGCAATCTCACGCAGGCGCTGCAGCGCCTTGAGCCGGCTCTGCGCCTGTCGGGCCTTGCTGGCCTTGGCGCGGAAGCGATCGATATACGACTGCACATGGGCGATTTCACGTTGTTGTTTACGGTATTCGGCTTGTTGGCCGGCGAGACGCTCGCGGCGCAGCGCCTCGAACGCACTGTAGTTGCCGCCGTAGAGCTTCACTTCCTGGTTCTCGAGGTGAAGCATTTTCCCCACCACCCGGTCGAGAAACTCGCGATCGTGAGAGATCAGCAACAAGGTGCCGGGGTAATCGCGCAACCAGTTTTCCAGCCAGATGACCGCATCCAGGTCCAGATGGTTGGTGGGCTCGTCCAACAACAGCAGATCCGAGCGGCGCATCAGGGCGCGGCCCAGGTTCAGGCGCATCCGCCAGCCGCCGGAGAAAGCACTCACCGGCCGGCGCAGGTCCTCCTGGGTGAAGCCCAGTCCCTGCAACAGCCGTGCTGCCCGGCTGTTGGCCGCATAACCGTCTATCGCCTCGAGTTGCGCGTGCAACTCGCCCAGGCGCTCGCCCTCGCCGCGCTGCTCGGCCTGGGCCAGCAGGCCGAGCAGCGCGCGCAATTCCAGGTCACCGTCGAGAACGAACTCGACCGCGGCGCGGTCACTGGCGGCCAGTTGCTGGGCAACATGCGCAACGCGCCAGTGCGGGGGTATCAGCAGCTCGCCGCTGTCGGCGTGGATTTCCCCCAGCAAGAGAGAAAACAGGCTCGACTTGCCGCTGCCGTTGGCGCCGGTGATTCCGACCTTGTCCCCGGGGTTTATCTGCACGCTCGCGCCGGCGAACAACAGGCTCGTGCCCCGGCGCAGGCTGACATCGAGTAATTGCAACATGGCGGTTAGTTTACCCGTTGCCCCGCCCCTGGCCTACGCGCTGTGCCCGCACTGGAGAAACCCCGGCCGGAGGACTACACTGACGCATTTGGGACACTCGGGTCAAACTGGTGCAGGACTACAATCCGCCGGCCGATGACGGACTGGCCGTGATCTATCATGACGCTGCGCTGCTGGTGCTCGACAAGCCCAGCGGGCTGTTGTCCGTGCCCGGCCGCGGCGAACACAAACAGGACTCGTTGTTGACCCGCGCGCGCCGGCACTTTCCGGACCTCGAATGTGTCCACCGTCTGGACATGGAGACCTCAGGACTCATGCTGCTGGCACACGGCAAACCCATGCAGCGCCTGCTCAACGGTCTGTTCGCCCGGCGCCGGGTGCACAAGCAATACATCGCGCAGGTCGCCGGGTACCTCGACCCCGCCTGCGGCGAAGTCGATCTGCCGCTGATCTGCGACTGGCCCAACCGCCCGCGCCAGCGGGTCGACCGGCTGGCCGGCAAACCCAGCCGCACCCGCTATCGCGTGCTCTCTCGCGACCGGGCCGCCAATACCAGCCGGGTCTCGCTGCTGCCGATCACCGGTCGCAGCCATCAGCTACGCGTCCACATGCAGAGTCTGGGACACAGTATTCTCGGCGACCGGCTCTACACCCCCGCGGGCACCCAACCCGGTGCCCCGCGCCTGCTACTGCACGCCTGCGCGCTTGCCTTGCGGCATCCGGTGCATGGGGATTCCCGCCATTTCATCAGCCGCGCGCCGTTTTGAGCCGCGACCGGAACAGGACCATGCATCTCGAAGACTATTATTGCCGCGACGGCAACCAGATTCGTTTCACCCGTCGCCAGGCCAGCGACTTCGCCAAGGGCGTCGCGGGTGACTTCAACCCGATTCACAATGTGGACGCGAAACGTTTCTGCGTGCCCGGCGATCTGTTGTTCGCCGTCGCACTACAACGTTACGGATTGAGCGAAAAAATGCGCGTGGTGTTCTCCGGGATGGTCGGCGATGGCGTCAGCCTGGAGTTTCCCGAGTCCGCAGAGGCCTCCATTGCGGTTCGCGATTCGCACGGCAAAACCTGTCTCGACCTGCAGCGCTCCGGCACCACGACCACCGAGGGCGAAAGCGTGTGTGGCATTATCGGCTGCTATGTCCGGTTTTCGGGCCAGGCGTTTCCGCATATCCTGGTGCCGTTGATGGCCGAGCACGGACTGATGATCAACCCGGAACGTCCGTTGATCATCTACGAGAGCATGAGCATCGAACTCGACCGCCTGAACTTCGAGGCCCCGAGCCTGGAACTGACCGACGCACGGCTGGAAATCCATGGCAAACGCGGCGACACCCACTTGCAGTTCGCGGTGAAAGCCGGCGACCAGGTGATCGGCCGCGGCGCCAAGAGCATGGTGCTGAGCGGCTTGCGCCCCTACCAGCCCGATCAGATCGAAGAACTGGTCAACGATTACATGGCGCGCAAAAACGGCTTTTTAGCGCAAGCCTGATCGGCGCCCGGGCTCATGTCACCTGCCTGCTACGGTCAGCGGCTGCTCAATCCCTTTCGCGGAGTGATGAACTGCATCGAGTATCAGGGCGCCGAGGCGGTCACCACCGATGGCCTGCGCTGGGATATCTATGTGCGCGACACCGATCTGGTGGAGGATCTGGACAACCCGCACCGGGTGCAGACCAGCGACATCCGCTACGGCAGCTGGTCGCCCCGACAGGGACTGAAACGCGGCGCCATCTACCCCTCGGATGACTTCAAGCTGCTCGAGGAACGCGGAGCGGTGGTCTACGAATATCTGCTGACCCACCACGATGCCATTCCCTTCCCGTTACGCGATGTCTACGAATGGTGGCTGCTCGATGCAGCGGGCGCGCCGATGGCCCTGCTCGACAGCGCCGTCGGCGCGCAGGCTATCGAACCGGATGGCCGGATCGAGTGGCGCGCCGGCAGGGAATGCGCCCAGCAGTTCCGCTCAGACGCTGCCGCCGGCACAGCCGATGCCGCAACCGCCGCCGAACGGCTGAGCGCCCTGGTCAATGCCTATGCCGGCCCGCAACCCGTGGCCCAGTGGTTTCAACGCCACGCAGACGGCTCCGGGACCCTGTTGAACCTGCGTCAGGGCGAGCCCGAAGCCTCGGCGCGGCGCTTGCCGGCCAGCGCTTTCGACGCGTTCCTTCTCCGCCTGCCCGGTGCGGCTCCACCCGAACACCAGCGCCTGATCGCCGACTTTCATGCCTGGCAATCGCCCTGCCTGTTGTTGCTGCCGACCCTGAGCGAGCGCACGCGCGCGCACCTGGAACAGCAGGCGCTGACGCGCGCCCCGGCGCTCGAGCGCCACCACCGGCTGTATCCGCAGATCATCGACCAGGAGGCGATCCGCGGGGCGCGGGTCGAGGCGTTGCTGCGCGCCGGCGGCGACGCGGGCGACGACGAGGACGAAACCATGGCCACCTACTACATAGAGCTGAACGTGACCCGGACCAATTGATGCCGCGGCGCTGGCATCAGACGAATTTCAACGCGACACCCAGCGCTTCCACGCGCACGACCTGCGCCGACAACAGCGGCGCGTCCGCCACGTCCAGGGCCTGTATCTGCACCTGGTCGCCGACGATAATGCCGGTATGATTGCCACCATACACAAACACGCCGCCATCCGAGAGATCGCGCATCTGCACCCGCCGCTCTCCCACCGAGGGGTGGATCAATTTCACGTCCGCCAGAAAGGTGGTCCGCGAATGCTGACGTTTTTCGTTCATGGTCTCTCGTCCCTCAGTTGTCTTGCGCGGCCCCGAACAGAACCGCTTCCTGCCCCGGCCGCCACACGGGGTATTTTTCCATTACTGCCCTAAACAGCGGATCATCGAGCAAATTATTTAGCCATTGGCGCAGCCGTGGGTAAGGCGCGCGCTCAAACCAGCCCCGATCCACATGGGCGAACTGGCGGATGAACGGGAAGATGCCGACGTCGGCAACCGTTAACCGCGGCCCAAGCAGATAGGGGCTCGCCCGCAGTTGCGCCTCCAGCTGGCGCAAAAAAACCTCCCCCTCACGCCGATAGTGCTCTGGCGGGTGGGCGGGAAAACGGCTCGCGTACTTGTAATGATCGAGCGCCGTTTTGAAGGAAAAGTCATTGATTTCAATCCATTGCCCGGCACGCTCCAGATCGCTCGCCGGCTCGCCCAGCCAACCGTCCGGATCGTTTCGGCGCAACGCCCACAGGAGAATCTCCCAGCTTTGCGCGATCACTTCGCCGTCGCCGAGCTGCAACACCGGCACGCGGGGCTGTCGCGGCACGAGCGCCAGCAGGGCCGCGGGCATGGCGGTCAGTTTCACCTCGCGCAACTCCACCCGGATCCCGGCCCGATACAGGCCCATCCTGGCCCGCATGGCGTAGGGACACCGGCGGAAGCTGTAAAGAATCGGCAGATGGGTCGGATTTTCCACCTTAATAGTCCCCCCGGTCGAAAGCGCCGCCTGATAGGGCGCTATCGCGGCGAACCCTTTTCCGCCTGGCGGGTCCGCTTACGCGTCGCAGGAGATGCGCGCAACGGATCCTCCGGCCATGCGTGTTTGGGGTAGCGACCGCGCAACTCCTTTCTTACCGCTTGGTAACTACCGCTCCAAAAACCGGACAGATCCCGCGTCACCTGCACCGGGCGCTGCGCCGGCGACAGCAAGTGCAACAGCAGCGGGACTTGCCCGCCGGCCACGCAGGGCGTGTGCGCCAGACCGAACATTTCCTGCAAACGTACCGCCAGGACCGGAATCTCCCCGCTGTAATCGACCCGCAAGCGGGATCCGCTGGGCACTTGCAGATACGTCGGCGCCCACTCGTCCAGCCGTTGCAGCTGACGCCAGTCGAGGCGCGCGCGCAGCAGCGCGGGCAGGTCCAGGGTCTTGAGCTGGGCCAGGCGGTGCAGGCCGTGCAAGTGAGGCATGAGCCAGGTCTCAGCGTCCGCCAGCAATGCCTGCGCGGAGAAATCCGGCCATTCGGCCGGTGCCAACGCGCGCAGGAAATTCACCCGGTCCTGAAGCTGGCGCGCCTGCGTATCCCAGGGCAAACAGCCTAAACCGCGATCACGAATGCCGGCGAGCAACGCGCGCGCCACCGCAGTGGGGTCGGCAGCGGACAAAGGTCGCTCAGAGAGCACCAACTGGCCCAGGACGCGGCGATGCGTGGCCTGCACGCAGCCGGCCCGCGCATCCCAGACGATCTGCTCGGTCTCGCGCATCAGATCCCTGTGCCAGGCGTTCAACAGGCCGCCATCCAGCGCCGCGGCGAGAAAGACGCGCGCTTCGCGGCCCCCGGCCAGGTCAGCGGCCACGATCAGCTCCTGCGCGGCCAAGGGCTCGGTGGCACTGAAACAGGCCCCGCGACCGTTGCTCAGCAAGAACCGGTTGCCATCCCCGGGCCGGCGCTGGGCGATGCGATCGGGATAGGCGAACGCGAGCAGGGCACCGCATAAACGGTCATCGTCCCTAGCCGGCGGCCGCCGCTGCACGCCCAATTGACGACCCCAACGATCCGCCAGGGCCTGAATCCGTCGCCGTTTGGCGTTGTCCGCGACCGGCTCGGCGGCGTGCAACCACCCCAGACGCGACTCCAGGTCGCAGCCCCCGCCGCCAGCGCCCGGCTCGCTCAACAGCGCCGCCAACTCGCAGGCCAGAGGGACACAGTCATGCTCGCGGGCGCACAGCATCATGTGCGCCAGGCGCGGATGCACGCCCAGCGCCAGCATGGCGCGACCGTGGGCGGTCACCAGCCCGCGCTCATCGAGTGCCCGCAGGGCGCCGAGCAGCTCGCGCGCCTGCGCCACATGCGCCGCCGGGGGCGCGTCGAGCCAGCACAGCCGCTGGTAGTCCGTCTCACCCCAGTGCGCCAACTCCAGCACCAGCGGCGCCAGATCCGCGCGCAGGATTTCGGCGTCCGGCCGGGGCACCAGGGACCGCGTTTGCGGCCACAGCCGGTAACAGACCCCGGGTTCGAGCCGACCGGCCCGACCGGCCCGTTGACGGGCGCTGGCCTGCGAGACGGGCACCGTCACCAGGCGATCCAGTCCACTGTTGGCGTCGAAGCGCAGCTCGCGCGCCAGCCCCGCGTCGACGACGACGCGCACGCCTTCGATAGTGAGGCTGGTCTCGGCGATGGAAGTCGCCAGCACCAGTTTACGCCGCCCCGCCGGCGCCGGCTGGATCGCCGCGTCCTGGGCCTGGGCCTCCAACCGCCCATAGAGCGCGACCACCTGCACGTCGCCAGGCAGTTCCCGCTGGCGCAAAGCCTGTTGCAATTGGCGGATCTCCCCCTCTCCGGGGAGAAACACCAGCAGACTGCCGCTTTCACGGTCACAGATATCGGCCAGTCGGGTCGCCACCTCGGCGCACCAGGCGAGGCGTTGCCGCTCGTAGGAATGGCGCAACGCCCGATAGTGCAGGGTCACCGGGTAGCTGCGGCCCTCGCTGGCCAACACCGGTGCGCCATCCAACAGCGCGGCCACGGCCTGATCGTCCAGGGTGGCAGACATCACCAGCAGGCGCAAATCCGGACGCAGCGCGCGCTGACTGTCGCGGCACAGCGCCAAACCCAGATCCGCAGCCAGGCTGCGCTCGTGGAACTCGTCGAAAATGACGGCACCGACACCCGCTAGCGTCGGATCCTGTTGCACCAGACGTACCAGGATCCCCTCGCTCACCACTTCGATCCGGGTCCGCTCGCCGATCTGGCGGTCGTGGCGCACCCGGTAGCCCACCGTCTGACCCACCGCCTCGCCCAGACTCGCCGCCATAAAGCGCGCCGCCGCGCGAACCGCCACCCGGCGGGGCTCCAACATCAGGATGCGGCCACCCCCGAGCCAGGCGCTGTCGAGCAACGCCAGGGGTACCCGCGTCGTCTTGCCGGCGCCGGGGGCGGCCTGCAACACCAGGCTGGCGTGGCGCTCCAGCGCCTGGCGCAACCGCGGCAGCAGTGCGTCGATCGGCAACGTGGCCATCTTAAGGGGGAGTCTCGCCGGCGGGCTTGACCGAGGGTTTGGTGAGGATGAACCAGGCGCCATAGGCCATCAGCAACAGGGTGGCCAGTTTCAACCAGATCAGAACATGGGTGAAGAACAGCAGATACGCCAGGCTGATCGCCATGGTGACCAACGCCAGCAGCTTGGCGCGTCGGGGAATGACCCGGTAGCGGTGCCAGGCCTGCAGCGGTGGACCGAAGGTGCGATGGTGGTAGAGCCAGGCGTGGAAGCGGTCGGAACTGCGCGCGAACGCCCACAACGCCAGCAACATGAAAACCGTGGTGGGCAGTCCGGGCACCACGACGCCCACCGCTCCGAGGCCAAAAAACAGGAAACCGAGAACCAGATAAAGCGCTTTCATTGAGCCTCGTCCACGGCGCCAGTCTAGCACAGACGCCACGACCTCCGGCGGCTAGCCGGTCTTCTGGTACTTCTGTTTCTCGGGGATGACGCCGCGCACCCCGCCCTTGGGGTTTTCCATGTCGCCCCGGTAGCGCGGAATCAGGTGGATATGGATATGCGGCACCGACTGCCCGGCGGCGACGCCCACGTTGACCCCGACGTTGTAGCCGTCGGGATTGAACTCGGCGTCCAGCCTTTCCTTCATCGCATCCACCAACGACCAGATGGCGGCCTTCTCCTCGGCCGTGGCCTGAAAGTATTCGGCGACGTGCCGGCGCGGCACCACCAGACAATGCCCGGGGTTCACGGGGTACTGATCGTAGCGCACGAAAGCCAGATCATTCTCGAGCACCGCACGGGGTTCGCGGCAAAAAGGGCAGGAGACGGCACCAGAGGAACTCATAGCAAGGCATCCACAGCAACAGAAAAACACCAGACAGTTTAGCGCGACTGCGCCGCCGCTGGCCAATCAGGCGGCCGCTAGCCCCGTGCCCCCAGCGGCAAGGCGGTCTTGTCCACCACATGCCGCAAGACAAAACTGGTATGCACGCCGGTCACCCCTTCGATGCGGGTGATTTTCTCGAGCAGCAATGCCTGATAGGCGTCCATGTCCTTCACCGCCACCTTGAGCTGATAGTCGGCGTCCTGCCCGGTAATCAGCAGACATTCCAGAATCTCGGGCAGTTGCGCGATGCGCTGTTCAAATTTCTCGAAGCGCTCCGGCGTGTGCCGGTCCATGCTGATATGCACCAGCGCGAACAGGGAGAGGCCGAGTTTTTTCGCGTCCAAGCGCGCGTGATAACCGGCTATCAAGCCGGCTTGCTCGAGCGCGCGCAGGCGGCGCAGGCACGGTGATGGCGACAGCCCGACCCGATCGGCGAGATCCTGGTTGCTGATGCGACCCTGCGTTTGCAGCACTCCCAGGATCGCGTAGTCGTGGCTGTCCAGTTTCATCGTCATCGACCTCTATGAAATATTATTTCATATAGTATTATTTTTTTGAAATAATATTTCAATTTAATCGAACATAAAGCATACTTTGCAAGATAATTTCATTGTCTTTGGCTTAATATTCCCACTGTTTCCCGCAACAGCAACAGGCCCGAGGCAATCCCATGATCCACGCCCCATCCGAAAAATACGCCGCTTTTGAACCTATCGACTTGCCGGATCGCCAGTGGCCCCAGCGCCGTATCACGGCCCCTCCGATCTGGCTGAGCACCGATTTGCGCGACGGCAACCAGGCGCTGATCGAACCGATGTCGCTCGACCAGAAGCTGAAATTCTTCCGCCTGCTGACCAGGATCGGGCTGAAGGAGATCGAAGTGGCCTTTCCCAGCGCGTCGCAGACGGATTTCGCCTTCGTGCGCCACCTGATCGATAACCAGCTGATCCCGGAGGACGTGACCATCGGCGTGCTGACACCGGCGCGGGACGATCTGATCAGACGCACCATCGCCTCAGTGGAGGGCGCGCCGCGCGCGATCGTGCATCTGTATCTGCCGCTCGCGCCCAGTTTCCGTCGCCTCGTGTTCACTGCCGACAAGCCGCAGATGAAAGCCGTCGCGCTTTCGGGTGCCCGGCTTATCAAGACCTTGACCGACGCGCGGCCGCAGACCAACTGGGTGTTTCAATTCTCGCCGGAGACTTTCTCGGCCATGGAGCTGGACTATGCCCGGGAGGTCTGCGACGCGGTCTCCGCTCTCTGGGAGCCGTCGCGGGAGAAGAAAATGATTGTCAATCTGCCCGCCACGGTGGAAATGTCCACACCAAACTGTTTTGCCGATCAGGTGGAATGGATGAGCCGCCACCTGCAACGGCGCGAGGGCATCACCTTGAGCGTGCATCCGCACAATGACCGGGGCACCGCGGTCGCCGCCGCCGAGCTCGCCGTCATGGCCGGGGCCGACCGGGTGGAAGGCTGTCTGTTCGGCAACGGGGAAAGAACCGGCAATGTGGATTTAGTCACACTCGCCCTGAATCTCTATACCCAGGGCATTCATCCGGGCATCGATCTGTCCGATATCGACCAGGTGCGGCAAGTGGTCGAACAGTGCAACCGGCTGCCGATCCACCCGCGCCACCCTTACGCCGGGGACCTGGTCTACACCGCGTTTTCCGGGTCGCACCAGGACGCGATCAAAAAAGGCTTTGCCGCCCAACAAAGCGACCGTCCCTGGGAGGTCCCCTATCTGCCGATCGATCCGGCCGACCTCAAGCGCAGCTACGATGCGGTCATCCGCGTCAACAGTCAGTCCGGCAAAGGCGGTGTGAGCTATCTGCTCCAGCAGGAGTACGGCCTGGATCTGCCGCGCCGGTTGCAGATCGAGTTCAGTCGCCTCATCAAGCGCGCCACCGACGCCAGCGGGAAGGAAATCGACGCCGCGGGCATCTATGCCCTGTTACGGCGCGAATACCTGGAACGTAGCTCCCCCTATCGCTATATCAGCCACAGCTTGTCCGAAGGAGACGCGGCGGGCGTTGGCGGCGTCACGGTGCGTGCGCAGATCAGCCATGACGGCACCGCCCACTCGGTGTCTGGCAGCGGCAACGGCCCGCTCGATGCCTTCCTCCAGGCGCTCGCCGTGCCGGCGGAAGTGGTCGACTACCACGAACACGCCATCGGCCGCGGCGCGAGCGCCGAGGCAGCCTGTTATATCGAAATGAAAGTCGCCGGCCTGCCCCCTTTGCATGGGATTGGCGTGGACAGGAATATCGTCGCCGCGGCGATCAAGGCCCTGCTGTGCGGCCTGAACCGCGCCGCCGATCAGCAGCGTGGCGCACCGGCGCTGGCGAGTGCCGTTTGAGACTCGCGCCCGGCCCCCCGCCGGGGTCCCGGGCGCCCCGCCTCTATTCCCTTCAAGTATCCCGACACCCGGCCGATCTTCCACCTAGCGTTTACTCTGGCAGATGCCCCTTGTCTGTCATCCGGTCACCGTCAGCGGCCAGTCGCAGCACCGAAAGCGAGCAGTTCCCGTCGACGTACTGAGTAATCAAAGGAGATGGATTGTGAAGAGAATCACCTGGGTACTACCGCTGTTGGCGCTTGTGCTGCTCCCGCTCGAACCCCTCATCGCGGCCGAATCGGTCACCCTGCGCTGGGTCGGTTGCGGAATTTCCAAAAAAGCCTATATGACTTCGCTGGCCAAAGCCTACACCGCCAAGACCGGTGTCAAGATCGACATCCAGGGTGGCGGCGCGACGCGTGGCATCCGCGAGGTGGCCGCGGACACGGCCGATATCGGTGGCAGTTGTCGTCGTTTCATGTGGGGCGCCAGCGAGGAACGCGGCGTGACCATGATCCCGGTGGCCTGGGACGCGCTGGTGGTGATCGTGAACAAGGACAACCCGATCGACAACATCAGCATCGACGATCTGCGCAAGATCTATCTCGGCGAGATCACCAACTGGAAGGAAGTCGGTGGCGCCGACCAGCCGATCAAGCTGTTCGCGCGCAAAGGGAAAATCTCGGGGGTCGGACGCACCGCGCGCAAACTGCTGTTCGACAACTACGATCAGGAGTTCGCGGCCACCGAATTGTTTCCCTCCAGTGGCCCCCTGGAACAGGGGATCGAAACCGACGTCGCCGCCGTCGGCATCACCGGCGTGAGCAGCGCGCGCAAACGCAACGTCAAGATCCTCGACCTGAACGACAAGTCGCCCAGTTACGAGAATGTGAAAACCGGTAACTATCTGCTCTACCGCCCGCTCTACCTGGCCTACAACAAAGACAATCCGAACGCGGAGATCATCAAGGACTTCATCCGCTTCACCGACACTCCGGAAGGACGCGAAGTGATCCGCTCCAACGGCACGGTACCTTATCTGGAAGGGCTCAACCTGCTGAAGAAAAAATTGCAGGAATCGCGTCAGGCGCAACGCAACAACGGGCTGCAATAAGCCACCGAGGGGTGTCGCGGTTTGACGTCACCCTTTGCCGAACAACGAGCCGAGCAGCCCGCGGGCGATACGTCGTCCGATCTGGCTGCCCACGCTGCGCAATGCGCTTTTGGTAAAGGCCTCGAACGCCGATTGCCGCGAGCGGCCGCGGGTACGGGAAGCGGGCGCAGCGGCGGCCTGCTCCTGCGCCGCCTCGCTGGCGGCGACCTGGGCGCGCTTTTGCAGCAGTTCGTAAGCGGACTCCCGGTCGACCGGCTGCTCATAACGGCCCTTGAACGGCGAACGCGCCATTTGTTCCTTGCGTTGTTGTGGGTCCAGCGGGCCGATCTGTGACAGGGGTGGGTGGACCAGCGCGCGGGCGACCGGTGACGGCCGTCCCTTGGCGTCGAGAAAAGACACCAGCGCTTCGCCGACCCCCAGTTCCGTGATCACCTGCGCGGTATCCAGCGACGGATTGGGTCGGAAGGTCTGCGCGGCGACGCGCACCGCCTTCTGGTCCCGCGGGGTGAATGCCCGCAGGGCGTGCTGCACCCGGTTTCCCAGCTGACCGAGCACCGAGTCCGGCAAATCGGCCGGATTCTGGGTGACAAAATAAATTCCGATGCCTTTGGAACGGATCAGCCGGACCACCTGTTCGATTTTCTCGATCAGCGCCTCGTTGGCGTCGTCGAACAGCAGGTGCGCCTCGTCGAAAAAGAACACCAGTCGCGGCTTGTCGGGGTCGCCCACCTCGGGCAGGTTCTCGAACAACTCGGCGATCAGCCACAGCAGGAACATGGCGTAAAGTCGCGGCTCGCGCATCAAGCGGGTGGCATCCAGAATACTGATCACGCCATTGCCGGAGAAATCCACCTGCATGAGGTCGCTGAGGCTGACCGCCGGTTCGCCGAAAAACTCGGCGCCGCCCTGGTCCTCCAACATCAGCAGTCGGCGCTGAATGGCGTCGATGCTGGCAGCGGCCAGATTGCCGTAGTCACGGCTCAGCTCGCCGCGGTTTTCGCGTATCCAGACGAGCAGACTGCGCAGATCCTTCATATCCAGCAACAGCAAACCCTGATCGTCGGCCAGCCGGAAGGCGGCGTACAGGACGCCGGTCTGGGTGTCGTTCAATCCCAACAGGGAGGCCAACAGCAACGGCCCCATATCCGAAATCGTGGTCCGCATCGGGTGGCCCTGCTGACCGTAGAGATCCCAGAACACGACGGGAAAGGGGCGGTTGGCGTAATCGTGCAGACCGAGTTGCTCGATACGCGCTTGGATTTTTTCGTTTACGGTCCCGGCGGTGGCCAGCCCCGACAGATCGCCCTTGACGTCGGCGAGAAACACCGGCACTCCGAGGGCGGAAAAGCGTTCCGCCAGCACCTGTAAGGTGACGGTTTTCCCCGTTCCGGTGGCCCCCGCCACCAGACCGTGACGGTTCGCCATGCGCGTCAACAGGCCCAACCCATCCTCGCCGGCGCCGGCGATTTTCACCCAGCCTTCACCCACTCTGACCTCCCTCGCGTTAATTAAGCGTTATAATCGACAGCAAGCAAATTCACCCCGGCCGGGCAGGCCGGGCATCCCGAGGCGGCGCCTGGCAATGAAAATCCCGTACTTCCTCTCGAGTATCGCCATCCTATACCTGTTGCTTACGGGATCCCAGTGCACGGAAGTCACCGAATCCAGCCAGGTGGCCTCGGCGCAGAAGGTCTCGGCGCAGAAAGGCAACTTCAACGGCGGCCTCAACGACGGCGACAACTGGGGCGCGGCGCTGAGCAATATCGGCGATCTCGAAGGCGACGGCGTCATCGATCTGGCCGTCGGCGCGCCCGGCGACGATGACAACGGCGACAACCGCGGCGCGGTGTGGATCCTGTTTCTCAATGCCGACGGCAGCGTCGACATCTCGAGCAAGATCGCCGACAACACTGGCGGTTTCAGCGGCAACCTGGACGACAACGATCGTTTCGGCAGCGCCCTGGCCGGCATCGGCGATCTCAACGGCGACGGCGCGCGGGACCTGGCGGTGGGCGCCCCCATGGACGATGACGGCGGGGACGATCGCGGTGCGCTCTGGATACTGTTTCTCGATGCCAACGGCAAGGTCACGGCCAGCAGCAAAATCTCCCATCAACGCGGCGGACTGCCGAGCAAACTCGACGACGGCGACCAGTTCGGCGCGGCGGTGGCCGACCTGGGCGATCTGGACGGCGACGGCGTGCGCGATCTGGCGGTGGGCGCTCCCCTCAGGCAGCAAAACGCGGCGGCCAAGGGCAGCGTGTGGATTTTGTTCATGAACACCAACGGGACGGTGCGCGCGGCCAACGAAATCGGCGATGGCGAGGGCAAATTCAAGGATAGCCTGAACGCCGACGACCGCTTCGGCGCCGCCGTGGCCGGCCTGGGCGATCTGGACGGCGACGGCATCCCCGATCTGGCCGTGGGCGCGCCGCAACACGACGCCGGCGGCGCCAACCGGGGCGCGCTCTGGATACTGTTCATGAATCGCGACGGCACGGTCAAAGACCAGCGCATGATCGCCCAAAGCGAAGGCGGTTTTTCCGGCCGGCTGAGCGACAACGACCGCTTCGGCAGCGCGCTGAGCCGCAGCGGGGATCTCGACGGCGACGGGGTGCGCGATCTTGCCGTCGGCGCACCGATGAGTGACGACGGCGCCACCGACAGTGGCGCGATCTGGCTGCTTTTCCTGAAGCCCAACGGCAAGGTCAAGGGCGAAGCGAAGATTTCGCAACGCGACGGCAAATTCAAGGAGAACCTCAACGGCGGCGACAACTTCGGCGCCGCCCTGGCCGAGCTGGGCAATCTCAACAATGACCGCAGTGACGATATCGCCGTCGGCGCGCCGTTCGACGACGACGACCAGAGCGACGCCGGCGCGATCTACCTGTTGTTCATGGAACGCACCCGCGACGAAAAGCGGGTGAGCCTCTTCTCCAACTGAGTCCTAGGCCGGGTTTCCTTCGGGATCCCGTGACGCGGCCGCCGACCGCGCGCGGCGGTGATCCCGGCCGAGCAGCAGGTAGACTGCCGGGACCACGAACAGGGTGAACAGGGTACCGATGCCCAGGCCGGTGGCGATGGTCAGGCCGATGTGGAAACGACTCACCGCCCCCGGACCGGTCGCCAGCAACAGCGGCACCATGGCGACGATCATCGACACGGTCGTCATCAGAATGGGGCGCAGGCGAATCGCGGCGGCACGCTCGACGGCGGCGCGTTTATCCAGTCCTTCGGTCAACTGCAGCTGGTTGGCAAATTCCACGATCAGGATCCCGTTCTTGGCGATCAGCCCGATCAGCGTGATCAGTCCCACCTGGGTATAGATGTTGACGGTGGCGAATCCCAGGGTGATGAACGCCAGCGCGCCGGCAATCGACATCGGCACGGAAACGAGGATGGTCAACGGGTCGCGCCAGCTTTCGAACTGTGCCGCCAGCACCAGATAGATCACCAGGATCGACAGGAAGAAGGTCACCACCAGCGCACTGCCCTGCTGCGCGAACTGCCGCGACTGACCGGAAAAATCCCAGGTGTAGCCGCGTGGAAACAGCTCCCGCGCCGTGTTTTCCAGGTAACCCAGCGCATCCCCGAGGCTGACACCCGGCGCCATCACACCCTGGAGCGTCAAGGCGTTCAACTGCTGGAACTGAGTGCGTTGGTTCGGCTCGACACTGTCTTTGAAGTGGACGAACGACTCCAGCGGAACCAGCGCGGGGCCGTTGGCGGCGCGCGCGGCGTCGGCCGCCGCCGGCGTCAGCCGGATCAGGTCGCCCGAACCGGGACGGATATAGTAATTCTTCAGCGCCTCGGGCTGGAGGCGGAACTCGCGATCCACCTGCGCGATGACCCGATAGCTGCGGCCTTCCAGGCTGAAGCGATTGATGTAATTGCCGCCCAGCAAGGTCGCCAGATTGCGACCGATATCGGCCATGCTGATGCCCAGATCGCCGGCGCGGTCGCGGTCGATCTCCAGCGTCGTGCGCGGCCGGGAATACTGCAGATCCTTCATCAGGAACATGAACCGACCGCTAGCCATGGCCTTGCCGAGCAACTGATCGGCCACGTCGTTGAGATCCCGGTAATCGGCGTCGGCGGTGATGACGAACTGGACGGGAAGGCCGCCGCCGGATCCGGGCAGGCTCGGACGGGGGAAGACGGCGGTCTGGAACCCGGCGATATTGGCCAGCTTGGCCTGAATTTCCGGTTGCACGTCCATTTGCGAACGCGCGCGCTTGGACGGCTGTTCCATTTTGAAACCGCCGAAGGTGGTAGTGGGCTCGCCCCGCCCCAACAGGAAGAAGCTTTCGTGATACTCCGGCACGCTGGTGAACGCCGCCTGAATCTGGCGGGTGTAGGCCTCGTTGTAGTCCAGCGTCGCCGTCTGCGGCGCGGTGGCCTGGAAGAACAGGATGCTCTGGTCCTCCACCGGCGCCAGCTCGTGCTTGCTGGAGACGAACATGAAAAAGATCGATACCAGCACCACCGTCGCGAACACCAGCGTCACCGGCAACGCATCCAGGGTCCCGTGCAAGCGCCGCTGATAGGCGACCGACAGGCGTTCGAAGCGCCCCTCCACCCATTGCTCGAACCGGCCTTGCTGGCCATGCGGCTTGAGCACCCGCGAGGCGAGCATGGGCGAGAGCGTCAACGCCACCACCCCCGAGATCAGCACCGCGCCGGCCAAGGCGAAAGCGAACTCGGTGAACAGCGTGCCCACCAAGCCGCCCATGAAACCGATCGGCGCGTAAACCGCGATCAGGGTGGTGGTCATGGCAATGACCGGTAGGGCCAGTTCGCGCGCGCCGATCAGCGCCGCCTGCATCCGGCTCTGGCCGGCCTCGATATGGCGGTGCACGTTTTCAACGATGATGATGGCATCGTCCACCACCAGGCCGATGGCTAGCACCATCGCCAGCAGGGTCAGCAGGTTGATGGAAAAACCCATCAACAGCATCAGAAAAGCGCCACCGACCAACGACAGCGGCACCGCCACGGCCGGAATCAGCGCGGCGCGCACCGAACCCAGCGACAGATAGACCACCACCAGCACGATGCCGACCGCTTCCAGCAGCGTGCTGAACACCTCGTCGATGGAGTCCTCGATGAACACGCTGGCGTCGTAGGGAATATGCACCTGCAAGCCCTCGGGCAGCTGGGAGCGAATATCCGGTATCAGCGCGCGCACCCGCTTGGCCACCTCCAGCGGATTGGCGCCGGGTGCCTGCTTGATGCCGACGAAAATCGCCGGCTTGCCCTTGTACCAACTGGTGGAATCGTAATCCTCGGCACCCAGTTCCGGGCGGGAGATATCGGCCAGCCGCACCAGGGTACCGTCGGTGGAGCTGACCACCAGATTACGGAAATCCTCCACCGTGGCCAGATCCGTGGTCGCGCTCAGGGTGATGGCCGTGTAGGCGCCCTTGGTTTCGCCGATACCGGCCAGATAATTGTTGGCCTGCAGCACCGCGCGCACGTCGTTGGCGGTGACGCCGAGCGCGGCCATGCGCTGCGGATCGAGCCAGATGCGCATGGCGAAAGTCTTGTTGCCGATCAGCTCGGCCTTGGCCACGCCCGGCACCGCCTGCAGTTTCGGTTGCGCCACCCGCAACAGATAGTCGGTGATCTGCGACGGCTTCATGCTGTCGCTGTAGAAAGCGAGATACATCAGGGCGGTGGTCTCGCCGGTGGTCGAATCGATCACCGGGTCTTCGGCTTCCGCCGGCAATACATTTCGCTGACTGGCGACCTTGGCCTGGATCTCGGCAACGGCGGCATTGGAATCGTAATTGAGTTCCATGTGCGCCTCGATGGTCGAGCGCCCCTGGGTGGAGCGCGCGAACAGATAATCGATGCCGTCGGCCTCGGCGATCGCCTGCTGCAACGGCGTGGTGATGAAGCCCTTGATCAGATCACTGCTGGCCCCGGGATAGGACGTGGTGACGGTGACCACCGTGTTCTTGGTCTCGGGATACTGGCGCACCTCGAGGGAAAAGATCGCCCGCAGACCGACCAGCAGGATCAGCAGACTGACCACGCTGGCCAGCACCGGCCGGCGTACGAACAGATCGGTGAAGTTCATCCGCCGTCGACCTTGCCGTCCAGTTCCACGCTGTTGTCGATCTTCACCGCCTGACCATTGCGCAGCTTGTTCTGACCGGCGGCCACCACGCGTTCCCCGGCTTGCAGTCCACTGGTGATTTCCACCCGGCCAGCGCGCACGGCACCGGTGGTTACCGGGCGGTTGCGCACCACATCGCCGTTGTCCCCCTGCTCGATGACGAACACCGACTCGCCATAAGGGTTATAGGTCACCGCGGTGCGCGGCAAGGTCAGCACATGGTCGCGTTGCGCCAACACGGTGCTGACCTCGGCGAACATGCCGGGGCGTAACAGGCGCTCGGGATTGTCCAGGGTCGCCCGCAGCCGCAACGTGCGGGTGGCGCGGTCGATGCTCGGATTGATGGCGCTGATGCTGCCCTTGAAAACCCGCCCGGGCCAGGCCTGAACCCTGACCTCCACCGCCTGCCCCAGGTGGACGTCGGCGAAATGACGCTCGGGCAGCGTGTAATCGACGAAAACCGGTTCCAGCGATTGTAGCGAGACGATGGCGTCGCCCGGCGACAGATATTGCCCGAGGTTGATATCGACGATTCCCAGCTGCCCGCCGAACGGCGCGCGAATGGCCTTCTTGCGGATCACCGCCTCCTTGGCCGCCACCGCGGCC
Organism: Thiogranum sp.; assembly: GCA_030148805.1. Classification (GTDB taxonomy): domain Bacteria; phylum Pseudomonadota; class Gammaproteobacteria; order DSM-19610; family DSM-19610; genus Thiogranum. Next base: position 40,623 of record JASBSS010000018.1, read on the forward strand.
TCGGCGCTATCCAGGCTGGCACGCGACTGATCGAAGTCCGAGCGCGACACGGAGCGGTCCTTGAGCAGCTTGCTGTTGCGCTCGTATTGCAGTTGCGCCAGTTTTCGCTGGGCGATGAGTCCCTTGAGATCGGCCTGATCGACGCTGTCATCCAGGCGCAGGAGCAGGTCTCCGGCCTTGACCACCTGAGCTGACGTGGCCAGGATCTGGTCGACCTTGCCGGCCAACTCGGTGGTGACGAAAATCCCCTCCACCGCCTCCACGCTGCCGACGGCCTGCAGATAGGGCTGCCAGCGCTGCGCCACGACCTCGGCCGAGGCGATCACCGCCGGCGGCGGCGGGGCCGACATCTGGGCCGCCATCTGCATGCCGGCGTAGTATTTCCAGCCGAAGATCCCCCCAAAGACCAGCAACAGAATGAGGCTGACCAGAAGCAGTCGTTTGATCACTTTGTTGTTACCTTATCGCGTGGGATCCAAACTACGAGTAGACAGCGAACTGTAACACAAATTCGTTAAATCTGAATGCGTCGAACAGGACCCGTCGGGAGAAATTCCTGCGCCGCCACCACCCGCCGCGCCGACCGGTTCGCGGATTGCCCCAGACGCGCGGTCGCGGTTGCAGGGATTTTTTGCCCCTAGCATCTCGTCCCTGCGCGTTTATTCACACAACGCGCCAGACCCCGCGAAAGATGAGACGAAGCTCACCTCAGCTTATATTTTATTGAATTAAAATCCATATCTTATTGTTTATTAACATATAGATTTTCGATCAAAAAATGATCAATTTAACCGTCCGCCGGCGTTTCCCGGCCCGCGAGACGCTTTCACCCCGCTAATCCACATACTTATCCACAGTAACCGTGGATATCTTTATTTAATGCGCGGGCCGGATTTTGGCGTTGAAATACCCACCGACCAACCCCATCTGAGCGCAATGAAGCCATTGGGCCCTAACCACTAATAAGATCGAGCTAATGGAAATCGAGTCCCCCGAAAGTCAGTCTACGAGTCACTCCCAGGCCCCCAACAGCGAACTGGTGCGCGCACGCGATATTCTCCCGGGCGCCATCCCCCTACTGCCGGTCTCGGAACGCCCCTTTTTCCCTGGCCAGGCCATACCGCTGTTGGTCGACCCCGAACCCTGGGACGCCACCATCCGCGCGGCCCAGGAGAACGCCCATAACATTGTCGGCCTGGTGCTGGTGAAAACCGATCGCGCCGAGCAGGCCGGGGTGAAGGATTTCCATCGCATGGGCACCGCCTGTCGCATCCACCGCGTCGCCCGCCAGGACGGCCGCATGCAGGTGCTGCTCGAAGGCGTGGAGCGGTTCCGGATCGTCGACTGGCTGAATCGTCAGCCGCCGTTCAGCGCGCGCGTGGAATATTTTCCCGAGGCACGTTACGAGGAAATTCCGGAAATCAAGGCCTACGCCATCGCGGTGATCAACACCATCAAGGAACTGATACCGCTCAATCCCCTGTATGGCGAGGAATTCAAACTGTTTCTCGACAACTTCCACCCCAACGACCCGTCGCACCTGGCCGATTTCGCCGCCAGCCTGACCACCTCGGCGCGCCAGGAGCAGCAGGAAGTGCTGGAGGCGGTCGATCTGTTGACCCGCCTGGAACGCGTCCATGTGCTGATCAACAAAGAACTCGAAGTCGCCAAGGCGCAGGCGCACATCCGCAAGCAGGTCGAGCAGGAGATGCAGGCGCATCAGCGCGAGCATATCCTGCGCGAGCAGATGAAGGTGATCCAGAAGGAACTGGGCATCTCGAAGGACGACCGCACCGCCGAAATCGACAAATTCCGCGAACGCATCGAGGCACTCAGGCTGTCGGCGCCGGCCAAGGCCCGCCTGGATGACGAAATGCAGAAGTTCTCGGTGCTCGAAACCGGGTCGCCGGAGTACGCCACCACGCGCAACTATCTCGACTGGCTGACCTTGTTGCCCTGGGGCAGGTACACGGAGGATCAACTCGACCTGGAACGCGCCCAGGAGATCCTCGACGCCGACCACGACGGCCTGAACGATATCAAGCAGCGGATTCTCGAATTCATCGGTGTCGGCATCATGAAAGGCGAGGTCTCGGGCTCGATCATTCTGTTCGTCGGCCCGCCCGGGGTCGGCAAAACCTCCCTGGGGCGCTCGATCGCGCGCGCCCTGGGACGGAAATTCTTCCGTTTTTCGCTCGGCGGCATGCGCGACGAAGCCGAAATCAAGGGCCATCGGCGCACCTACGTCGGCGCCATGCCCGGCAAGTTCATCCAGGCGTTCAAGGACACGCAGTCGGCCAATCCCGTGATCATGCTCGATGAAATCGACAAGGTCGGCGCCTCTTACCACGGCGATCCGGCCTCGGCGCTGCTGGAGGTACTCGACCCGGAGCAGAACAGCGATTTCCTGGATCACTATCTCGATGTTCCCTTCGACCTGTCCAAGGCCCTGTTCATCTGCACGGCCAACCAGCTCGATACCATTCCCGGCCCGTTACTCGACCGCATGGAAGTCATCCAGCTTTCCGGCTATCTGGCCAGCGAGAAGGTGGATATCGCGCGCAACCACCTGTTGCCGCGACTGCTGACGCGCAACGGCCTGAAAAAACGCGGTCAACTGCGCCTCGACAAAGCGGCGCTGCGCAAAATCATCGAGCAATACGCGCGCGAGGCCGGTGTTCGCCGGCTGGAAAAGCTGCTCGGTCAGATCGCGCGCAAGGCGGTGGTGAAAATCCTCGGCGGCGCCAAGCAGCCGGTGCACGTGCGGGTGGGCGACGTCGAGGAGTATCTGGGCAAGCCGGTCTTCGTCAAGGACAAACCGCTCAGCGGCGTGGGTCTGATCAGCGGCCTGGCCTGGACCGCCATGGGCGGCGCCACGCTGACCATCGAAGCCACCCGCATTCACAGTTTCAGTCGCGGCTTCAAACTCACCGGCCAATTGGGCGACGTGATGAAAGAGTCCGCCGAAATCGCCTACAGCTACGTGCTGGCCAACGCCGAACGCTTCGGTGCCTCGCCGGACTTTTTCGAAAAGTCCCTGGTACACCTGCACGTGCCCGCCGGCGCCACCCCGAAAGACGGCCCCAGCGCCGGCATCACCATGGCAAGCGCCCTGCTGTCGCTGGCGAAGCGGCGCAAACCGGTACGCAACATCGCCATGACCGGCGAACTGACGCTCACCGGTCAGGTGCTGCCGGTCGGCGGGATTCGCGAAAAGGTCATCGCCGCGCGGCGCGCGGGCATCAAGGAGCTGATTCTGCCGGCGGCGAACAAAGGCGATTTCGAGGAAATCCCCGACTACATCCGCAGCGGCCTGAAGGTGCATTTCGCCGCTCAGTATCCCGAGGTCGCGCAGCTGCTGTTTGAGCGTTGAACGCGCTCGGGCCATGATCGTACTGTTCAACAAGCCGTTCCGTGTGCTCTCCCAGTTCACCACGGACGGCGACAAGCGCACGCTCGCCGATTATCTCGACATTCCCGGCGTCTACTGCGCCGGGCGCCTGGATTACGACAGCGAGGGCCTGTTGGTTCTCACCGACGACGGCAGATTGCAAAATCGCATCGCCAATCCCAGACATGGCAAGGCCAAGCACTACTGGGCACAGGTCGAAGGCCTCCCGAGCGAAGCCGATCTGCAACCGCTGCGCCAGGGCGTCAGACTGAAAGACGGGATGACACAGCCGGCGCAGGTCTCGCTCATCGCGCCCCCGGCGGTCTGGGAACGGCAGCCGCCGATACGCGAGCGCAAGAACATCCCCACCAGCTGGCTGCAACTTGTCATTCGCGAAGGGCGCAATCGACAGGTGCGACGCATGACCGCGCATATCGGCTACCCCACGTTGCGACTGATCCGCTATCAGGTGGGACCCTGGCGGCTCGACTCCCTGCCGCCGGGAGCTTATACCATCGACCGCTGAGCGCTCGCCCCTTTGCGCCGCCGGTGTAAAACGGTGGCCGCCGCAGGCACCGCGCCTCAGCGGGCCTGACCCGCCGGGTTTGTCGTGTCCGCGCGCGCAGTCACGCCATAACCGATCGATTGCAAAAACAAGTCGACCAGCAAGTCACACAGTTCCGGCAATGGCATGTCGACATAGCGCGAGGAGCGATAGATGCATTTGGCGTACAGCGCTTCGCGTATCATGCCCTGGAAAGCCAGCGCCGCCACTCTCGGCTCCACCGGCGCGATATCCCTGCGCGTCGACATTTCACCGAGGCTGAACTCGATATAGTCGGTGAAAGGTTTCCAACGGTTCTCGAAAAACTGGCGGGTGGCGTCGCTGCCTTCCAGGGCGCTGTGCAACTCCATGCGCAGATAGTCGGGATCGCGCGACACGCTGTCGACATAGATCCGCGTGATTCTGCGCAATACATCGTCGAAGCTGCCGTCGCTGTCGACCACGACGCCGACGTAACTCTCGCGTTTGCAGGCGATCTCGTTCAGAACCGCTTCGTACAACTCTTCCTTGGAGGCGAAATGCCGGTACAAGATGGCGGGGCTGACCCCCAGACGGGTGGCGATCTCGTCGACCGAAACGCCGTGATAGCCTTTATCGGAAAACAGGACCTTGGCTACCGCCAGAATGGTTGCGCGCCGTTCGCTGGCCTTGAGCCGTTTCGCCATGAAAATAACCTGTCGGCCGCCGCCCACCAGCCGCCCGCGGCGAACGGCGGCCTGGGGGTCAGCCCTTGCGGATATTGAAGTGGTATTCGCCGTTGTTCTGACTGGCTTCCAGCATCTCGTTGCCGGTCTGCTTGCAAAACGCCTCCATATCCTTGACCGAACCCGGGTCGGTCGCCACGACTTTCATCACCTGACCGCTGGCGAGACTGTTGATCCCCTTTTTGGCGCGCAGAATCGGCAGGGGACAGTTCAGGCCACGGGCATCGACTTCAAGATCAGCGTTCAACATGGAGCACCTCCTCTAAGTTAGTGAACGTTTACTTTATAGTACCTTCCGGTCGGTCTGTCAACAGTCGCTCCATGACGTGCTCCCACAAACTATCAACTCATTGATTTTCATTGATATATCATTTTTCGGCGCTCACCATGGCGATCCAGCTCGGATCCGCATCCCCGCGGGTGGCCGGCTGAAAATTGCCATCCGGCTCGTCATCCTCGTCCCAGCCCTGCCAGTAGAAGGTGACATGGGCGAAACCGGCATCCAGCAGGATGTCATGCAGCTCGGCCAGCCCATAGAGACGCCAGTCGTAGCTGAAGGCCTGTTTCAGGCGCGAGCCATCGTTGAAGTTGAAATGGATGTGACACTGCATGCGCCCGCTGATCGGGTCATAGCTCGCCTGATCCCAGACATAGGTGAAACCCTTGTGCTTGGTTTTTTCCTGATATTCCCGATAGGCGTCGTAACCGCCGAAGCAGTCCAGGAACAAAATACCGTCGTCGGCCAGGGCGGCGTGAACGCTGGCAAAGTAATCCCGCAGGAGCGCCCGCTGCTGAAACACCTGCCAGCTGAAATTCATCGCCATCACCACGTCCACCGGCTCGGTGTGCACCGTGAGCACGTTCTCGTTCAGGAGTGTCACCCGCGCCTGCTCGGATGCCTCCAGGGCGGCGATATGGCGCTCCCGCCCCCATTGCAGTACCTCGGCGTCAAGATCGACGCCGATGGCCCGATTGGTCTTGCGCGCCCGCACCCATTCGCAACACATCTGCGCCGTACCGCAGAAATCCTCGCGCAGCAGTTGCGGCTCGCGCTTGCGAATGCGGCGAAAGTTGCTGTCCACGAATTCGTATTCAAACTCGGTCGATTGCACCGATTGTTCGTAAAGTTCGTGCCGATCGGCTCTGTCGGCCTTGGAAGGTTTCCCGGACTTGGACGCCTTGGCGGATTTTCCAGCATTTTTGTGCCGGCTTTTCTTGATGTTCATGGACAGCCTTTGTGCGACAATAAAAATAACGATGGATCATACCAAGTAAAAGCTGTCATTCAATGTTTCCCCAGACCCTACAGCGGCTCTCCCGGCTGGTGATGGAAGTTGCCGACCGCGAGCTGCCGCCGCGCTTCAACCGTTGTGACAGCGAACGCAAGAGCGATGGCAGTCTGGTGACCGAAGCCGACCTCGTGGTACAGCAACAACTCGCCGAAGCCCTGCTGCAAGCCTGGCCCGGGAGCGCGCTATTGGGCGAGGAGATGCGCACCCAAGAGCAACAGCAGGCGCTGGAGCGGGCCGGCGAGGGCGTCTGGTGCATAGATCCGCTGGATGGCACCAGCAACTTTGCCGTCGGCGTGCCCTATTACGCGGTCTCCGTGGCGCTGATCCGGGAACATCGGCCGCAGCTGGCGGTGGTCTACGATCCGGCGCGCAGGGAATGCTTCAGCGCGGCGCACGGACAGGGCGCGTGGCTCAATGCAACGCCCCTGCGCGCCAGCCACGCCGGCACGCCTTTGCGCGACTGCATGGCGATGATCGACTTCAAACGCCTGTCCGCGGCGCTGGCCGGACGCCTGGCGGCGGAGCCCCCCTACAAGTCGCAACGCAGTTTCGGTGCCGTGGCCCTCGATTGGTGCTGGCTAGCCGCGGGACGCTGTCATCTCTATCTGCACGGGCGGCAGAAGCTCTGGGATTACGCGGCCGGCTGGTTGATCCTGCATGAGTGCGGCGGACGGGCGCTGACGCTCAACGGCGAGGACGTATTCATAGCGTCGCTCGAGCCGCGTTCGGCCGCCGCCGCGCTCGATCCCGAGCTGTTCGCCCGTTGGAGCGAGTGGTTGCGGATTCCGACGACTAGCCGCCGCTGAGATAGGTCAGCGCCAGGTTGCCCTGATGGGCAAAATGCTTGAAGCTGGAAAAACTTTCCTCGTCCAACTCCCGCCCGCTCGGTTGCCGGTCGGCGTAAAACACGCCGATAACGCGGCCGCGGATTTCGATCGGCGTGACAAAGAAATCCGCGCCGTGGGTGACCTCCTCCAGCCGCGGTGTCATCAGGCGGCGGAGATGGCTGCTGTCGCTTTCGCGCAGCCACACCGGCTCGCGGCGCTCGATCACCTGGGTGATCAACGACGGCTCGCGCTCGGTGGTCTCGAACTGGAAGGTGCGGCGTAATTTTTCGTTGTCCACCCCCAGGGCGTAACGCCCCATGAGGAAGCGCTGATCGGGGGAGCGCAGCGCGAACAGGGTACGGTCCATGCCGATGCCGCGATACATCCCCTCGAGGACCATCTCCAGCACCATATTGATATCCGGACTGCCTTCCATCAGGGTCGACAGCTCGCGCAGGATGGTCAGTTGCAGCATCGGATCGGGTTGCAGGAACTCGACCGCCGTTTCCTCCTCGCGCTCGTTGTCGGCGCCCTGGCTGCGCTTTTCGCCGGGCACCGGTATCAGACCGCTGGCCGCCTCGGCACCGTAGAACGAAGCGGCATCGGCCGCCTCCTCGGCATTGGCGCGTACCTGTCGGCTCACTTCTTCCACCGGCTGGTAGAGATTCTCCGCGATCCGTTCCACCAGTTTCCTGACCTGCGGCGTCTCCCAGCCCTTCTCGCTGGCCACCGCCAGTTCGTGCCCCAGGGCCACGTTGCCGGCGCGCGGGTTTTTGTCGACCCGGCCCTCGAGGGATTGTTCCAACAGCTCGCCGAGTTTCCACTCCTTGCTCAAGCTCAGTGTCAGATCGCGAAACACGAAGCCCAACACGTCCCGCTGCACCTTATCGGGATCGTCGTCGGGACGCTGATTGAGCGCGGCGTCCATCTCCGCGGCCGACTCGCCGGCAAACGCCCAGAAAGCCATATCGCCCAGACGGAACAACAAGGTGGCGATGAACACCTCTTCGGGCGACTTGTCTTTACGCTTGCGTGCCAGCGAGCGCGCCTGTACCGCGGCATGGAAGGAGCGCGCCATTTCCTCGATCACCCGCTGCTTCTGCTTGCCCTTGAGCATCGATTCCACAATCGCGATGGACAGGCAGATACTGCGCACTTCCTGAAACCCCAACAACACCACCGCGCGACTGACCGTGCTGATGGGCTTGCCGCCGGGATTGAATACCGGGCTGTTGGCCACGCGCAGGAGTTTGGCGGTCATGGCGGCATCCTGCAGGACCACCCGCGCCAGCTCCGCGGCGTTGCTCTCCCGACTGCCGGAAACCTGGGAGATATCGCGCGCGGTATGGGCGAACACGGGCATACCCGATTCGCCGAGCTTTTCCACCCACGCCGCCAGCCCCCTGGGGTCGGTCGGCGCGGACGCGGTGGATTCGGTGGTGCCTTCCCCGTCAGTGTGCGCTACGTCCATGGCTTCCCTGAATACTGTGTCTGTTTTCAGGCTTTCGGCAGAAACCACAAGAGGTTAAGCTTGGCCTGCTGAAATCCCGTCTGGCGCGCACCGGAGGTAGAGACCATGCACGTGACATTGGTGGAAGTCCATGTGATCCCTGAGTTCCGGGAAGACTTTATCGCCGCTTCCAGGCTCAACCACGAGGCGTCCGTGCGCGAGCCCGGCAATCTGCGCTTCGATATCCTGCAATCCCCGCAAGACCCCAATCACTTTTTCTTCTACGAAGCCTACCGCAGCGAGCAGGAGGCCCTGGCGCACAAACAGACCCCACACTACCAGAGCTGGCGCGCCACGGTCGCCGACTGGATGGCCAGCCCTCGCCAGGGCACGCCCATGCTGGGGCTGTTTCCCCAAACGCGCTGATGTTCAACCCGAACTTTTCCCTCGCCCGGCTGCCGAGAATCGAATTCGGCAGCGGTAGCATCGAGCGGTTACCGGCGCTGGCCGCTGGTTATGGCGACGTCGCGCTGCTGGTCACCGGTGTCGCCTCATTGCAACGCCACCCGGCGTGGGAGCGACTGCAGCGCGCACTGGGCGAGGCCGGGATCACCCTCCATCACGTGATCATCGATGGCGAACCGGCCCCGCAACGCATTGACGAAATCTGCCGCGACCACCGCGGCATCCCCGTTGACCTGGTCATCGGTATCGGCGGCGGCAGCGTACTGGATGCGGCCAAGGCCATCGCCGGGCTGTTGCGCGTCGAGCACTCGGTCATGGATTTCCTCGAAGGCGTCGGCCCGCAACTGCCCTATCCCGGTCCGGCGGTGCCGTTTATCGCCGTGCCGACCACGGCCGGGACCGGCAGCGAAGCGACCAAGAACGCCGTGCTCAGCGTCGCCGGTCCGCGGGGTTTTAAAAAATCCTTTCGCGACGAGCAGCTGGTACCGGCTTACGCCCTGGTCGATCCGGACCTGTTATCCGGCTGTCCGCCGGCGTTGATCGCCGCCGACGGCATGGATGCGCTGACACAACTGCTGGAAGCCTACGTCTCCAGTCGTGCCGGCCCCTTGACCGACGCCCTCGCCCTGAGCGGACTGCGCGCGGCGCGCGACAGTCTGCTGCCCTGGTATCGGCAACGCGGCGATCTCGCCGCGGCGCGCAGTGGCATGGCCTACGCCGCCCTGCTCTCGGGCATCTGCCTGGCACAGACCGGCCTGGGATCCGTACACGGGCTGGCCTCGCCCCTGGGGGCGTTTTTCCCCATCCCGCACGGCGTGGTCTGCGGTACGCTGGTGGGCGCCGCCACACGCGTGAATATCGAGGCCATGCGGCAACGCGAGCCGCGCAATCCGGCCCTGGACAAATACGTCACCGCCGCCGAGCTGCTGTGTCGATGCCGCTTCGACTCACGCGAACAAGCCTGGGAAGCCTTGGTGGATCTACTGGACCACTGGGTCGAGCAACTGCGGTTGCCGACCCTGGATCATTACGGTGTCGGCGGCGACGACTTCGCCCACATCGTGGCCCACGCCCGGGGCAGCAGCATGCAGACCAACCCCATCGTGCTGAGCGACGAGGAAATCCAGGCGATCGTGCACCAGCGCTGCGCTGCCGCGCCGACGCCGGACCGCGTCCCGGAGGGGCGATGAAACCCTATTCCGAATCCTGCGAAGAAAACCGCGCCCCGATTCTGGAGGTGTTGCGGGTGGAACTGAAAGACCGCAAGCGTCTGCTTGAGATCGGCAGCGGCACCGGCCAGCACGCCGTCTATTTTGCGCCCCAGTTTCCCGATCTGCTCTGGCAGACCAGCGACAGGGTGTCCATGCACGCCGGGATACGGCAGTGGCTCGCCGAAAGCACGGCGCCGAACATCCTGCCACCGCTGCCGTTGGACGTGTGTCGCGACACCTGGCCGCAGGCAGGCTATGACGCCGTGTTCAGCGCCAACACCGCCCACATCATGAGCTGGCCGCAAGTGGAATGTCTGTTCGCGGGAATCGCCCGGGTGCTCGAACCCGAGGGGGTCTTCTGTCTTTACGGCCCTTTCAACTACGCCGGCCGTTATACCAGCGAAAGCAACCAACGCTTCGACGGCTGGCTGAAATCCCGCGATCCCCACAGCGGTATCCGCGATTTCGAGGCTCTGTGTTCCCTGGCCGAGCAAACCGGCATGCGGCTGCAAAGCGACTACGAAATGCCGGCCAACAACCGCACGCTGGTATGGCGCATGCGGCAGCCGCCGCAATAGCCCCGGTTATTCGAAATGCGCCTCCAGCCAGGGCTTCAGCATCAACGCCACGGCTACCGCCAGGACATAATCCAGGGTGGAACCGGAGGCGGCCAGGGATTCCAGCCAGCTCACGTTCATCACCGTCAAAGCCGCCAGGCCCAATAACAAATACTGCAACATCTGTGTACTCTCGTTTGCGCTGAATGTCGGGATTCGACGAGCGCACTATGCCCAAACGGTGAGCGGCATTCTGTGAATCGGTCAGCCAAATCGCTGGACCGGGTTCACAAACCGAGAGATCCGCTAGCGGATGGTGATGGCGCCGATACTCGAGCGGTTGTGCAGGGCGTCCTGGCGCCGGATTACCGCCTGAATCGACGGCCGACCGAGAAACTCCTCGAGGGAAATGCCGTCGAGAAATTCGTAGATGCGCTTTGACAGACCACACCACAAATCGTGGGTGAGGCAGGGTGAATCCTCGTCACAATCCTTGTCGCCGCCGCAGGTGGCGTCGACCTTTTCGTCGACCGCGGCGATGATCGCGGCAATGCTGATGTCGCTGGCCGCGCGCGCCAGCAGGTAACCGCCGCCGGGACCGCGCACCCCGCGCACCAGATTCTCGCGGCGTAAACGGGAAAACAGCTGTTCCAGATAGGACAGGGAGATGCTCTGACAGCGGGAAATGTCCGCCAGGGTCACCGGACCGGCAGGAGCGTGAATCGCCAGATCCATCATCGCGGTCACCGCGTAACGGCCTTTGGTGGAAAGTCTCATCGGGGACGCACGCCTCGAACAGTCTGCCTCTGTTCAGGGCACACTAAATTAACCCAGTGCGGTAGTCAAGTATTATCCGGGGATCAGGGTCGTCTGGTTTTCCAGCGTTTCCAGGGCTTCGGCCACCTGCTCTCGCGCCGGGGAGAACGCATGCCCCTGGCGCAGGCAATAACCCAGCCATTTATGCAGAAACCGGTTCACCCGCCATTTCTCGGCCAGGGAGTGGCGCTGCTGGAAGCGATCGTACTCGGCCTCGCGGCGCCCCCGATGGCGACCACGGGAAATAACCTCCGCGACTTGTGCATCATGATACAGACGGACCACGATATCCGGCGCCGCGAACGCCCCCTCGCGGTCCTCGAACTGATAGGTGAGGTGTAGGGTGGTGGTGTATTTACACCGCTCGAGCAGGCTCAGATACAATCGCAGCGCACCGTCCACCCGTGAGATGCTGTGCTCCTGGATGGCGCTCAAATCAGGCACCAGCTGGCGCAGCTGGATGTAGTTCAACTCGTACAATTCCATCAGCGCCGGCAGATCACGGGCCCGCACACCAGGGTGTAAACTGTTGTCAGTCGTGTAACGCATGTGCCGATATTAACATAGTAAACTGCACTCTCGTGCAAAGCTTTGCGACAATGATCATAAGCCAGCTATCGGCGCGAGCCCAACAAGCTTGACGCTTGACGAAAAACAAACATCAGAATCGACACTACAGGATGCCCGCGTGAACCGTATAGAAATCAGCACCCGCCCGTTTGACGACCAACAGCCGGGCACCTCGGGCCTGCGAAAAAAAGTTCAGGTCTTCCAACAACCACATTACCTGGAAAACTTCGTCCAGTCGATTTTCAACGCTCTGCAGGATTATCGCGGTAAAGTGCTCGTGGTCGGCGGCGACGGCCGCTATTACAACCGCCACGCCATCCAGGTTATCTTGCGCATGGCCGCGGCCAACGGTTTTGGCAAGGCGCTGGTGGGCCAGGGGGGTCTGTTGTCGACCCCTGCGGCCTCCCACGTGATCCGCAAGCACGCCGCCTTTGGCGGAATCATTCTGTCGGCCAGTCATAATCCAGCGGGCGAAGACGGCGACTTCGGCATCAAGTACAACGTCGACAACGGCGGACCCGCGCCGGAGAGGATCACCGCCGCCATCCATGCCGAAACGCTGCGTATCAGCCGCTACCTGACGCTGGAGACGCCGGATATCGATCTGGACCACGTCGGCGGCCAGCCGCTGGGAGAGATGCAAGTCGAGGTTATCGACGCGGTCTCCGACTACGCCGAATTGATGCAGACACTGTTCGATTTCGATCGCATCCACGCCCTGATCAACTCCGGCCTGTTCAGCATGCGCTTTGACGCCATGCACGCCATCACCGGTCCCTATGCGGTGGAAATCCTCGAAAACCGCCTCGGAGTGACACCGGATACCCTGCTCAACTGCGCGCCGCGGGAGGATTTCGGCGGCGGACATCCGGATCCCAACCTGGTCTATGCCAGGGATCTGGTGGACATCATGTTCACCAGTCATTCGCCCGATTTCGGTGCCGCCTCCGATGGCGACGGCGACCGCAACATGATCCTGGGGCGTAACTGCTTCGTCACGCCCAGCGACAGCCTCGCGATACTGGCGGCCAACGCGCATCTCACGCCGGGCTACCGCCAGGGCATCGCCGGCATCGCCCGCTCGATGCCGACTTCGCAGGCGGCCGACCGGGTGGCGGAAAAACTCGGCATCGAGCTGTTCGAAACGCCCACCGGCTGGAAATTTTTCGGCAATCTGCTGGATGCCGGCCGGGTCACGCTGTGCGGAGAAGAGAGTTTCGGCACCGGCTCGGCACACGTGCGCGAAAAAGACGGGCTGTGGGCGGTGTTGTTCTGGCTCAATCTCCTGGCGGTGCGGCGCGAATCGGTCGCCGACATCCTCGGCTCTCATTGGCAGACCTACGGGCGCAACTACTACTCGCGTCACGATTACGAAGCGGTCGACGCCGACGGCGCCGGCCAGCTGATGGCGCGAGTGCGCGAGCTCGGCACCAGCCTGAAAGGCAAACGCTATGCCGGCCGCGAGATCGCCTTGAGCGACGACTTCGCCTATGTCGACCCGATAGACGGCTCGATAAGCGAACACCAGGGCCTGCGTATCATTTTCACCGACGGGTCGCGTATCGTCCTGCGACTGTCCGGCACCGGAACCCAGGGAGCCACGCTGCGGATTTATTTCGAGCGCTATGAAGCCGAGCGCGAGCGTCTGCATCTGGACGCGCAACAGGCTTTGACGGATCTGATCGGCGTAGCCGAGGAAATCGCGAAAATCCGCCACTACACCGGCCGCGACGCGCCGACGGTGATCACCTGAGAGGCGGCGCTACCCGCCCGCGAACGGCTGCCTGCCGTGGCCCACGCGCTAGCGCCGCATCGCCAGGATGCCCGCCAGCGCCACCAGCGCCGCGCCGCCGGCGGTGGCCCAACCGGGAATCTCCGCCCAGAACATCCAGCCGTAGACGGCGGCAAACACCACTGACGTATAGGTGAACGGGGCGATCTGCGCGGCCGGCGCGCAGCCGTATCCGCGTGACAGCAGATATTGCCCCAGGGTGGCGAACATGCCGGCGCCGGCGAGCGCCAGCAATTGATGGCGATTCACCGGTTGCCAGGCCCAGAGCGCGGGGGCCAAGGAGACCAGGGTGCAGATGACGCCGTAATACACCACCACCCGAAAGGCCGGCTCGGTCGCCGAAAGCCTGCGCAGACTGACCATCGCCACGGCGGCGAAGGCACCCGAGGCCAGACCGACCAGCGCGCCGCGGGTATACAGACCCTCACCGGGCCGGAGAATCAGCAGGATCCCCAGGAAACCGATCGCTATCGCCGTCCAGATTCGCGCCCCCACCCGCTCGCCGAGCCACAGCATGGCCACCCAGGGAATGAACAAGGGAGCGGTGAAATTGAGCAACACCGCGTCGGCCAGCGGCAGGACGCTGAGGGCGTAGAAAAAACAGTACATGGCGGCGAGACCGAACAGGCTGCGCAACAGGTGCAAGCCGGGGTGCTCGGTGCGCAGGTCGAGGCGTGCGCCTCGCTGCCACAGGATAGGCACCAGCACCAACAGCCCGAACAAGTTGCGAAAGAACACCACTTGCTCGTTGGGCAGATGCAGCGCGGCCACCCGTATCAGGCCGCCCATGGAGGCGAACATCAGCGCCGCGGCGCTGACCAGCATCGCGCCGCGCAACGGGTTATCGGTGTTCATACCTCGAAGGGTTTGAACAGATGCTCGCGGTAATAGCGCAGTTCGTCGACCGAATCACGGATATCGTCCATGGCAAGGTGGCTGGAGGTCCTCTGGAAGCCCGCGACCACGCCGGGCGCCCAGCGCCGCGCCAGCTCCTTGAGCGTACTGACGTCCAGATTCCGATAGTGGAAAAAAGCCTCCAGCTCGGGCATCAGCCGGGCCAGGAAGCGTCGGTCCTGGCAGATGGAATTACCACACATCGGCGAGGCCTTGGCCTCGACATGTTCGGCCAGAAAGGCCAGCGTCTGGGTTTCCGCCTCGCGCCTACTGAGCCTGCTGGCGCGCACCCGCTCGGTCAGGCCCGACTGACCGTGTTGCCGGGTGTTCCACTCGTCCATCGCCGCGAGCACTCCGTCGGGCTGGTGGATCGCCAGCGAGGGCCCTTCGGCCACGAGGTTGAGCTGTGCATCCGTGACCAGCGTGGCGATTTCGATGATCTCGTCGGAAAAGGTGTCGAGCCCCGTCATTTCCAGATCGATCCAGATGAGATTACTGCTCTTTTCAGACATGCCGCTTGAGTCCCGAGGGTTCCTGAGGTTGTGTTGCATTGTAACAGAGGCTAACCTGCTATCAGGTTAATCTGGATTGGAATCGCCCGCCAAGCAATGAACACCTTTTCCTGGATATTCCTCGCCGCGCTCGGGGCTTCCCTGGTGCTGAGACTCTGGCTCGCCGGGCGCCAGATACGCAACGTGCGGCGCCACCGGGCGCAGGTCCCCGCGGCTTTCAGCGACAAGATCTCGGTCGAAGCGCACCAGCGCGCCGCCGACTATACGCTGGGGAAAACCCGCCTGGCCCGCGTCGAACTGGTGTATGACAGCCTGCTGCTGCTGGGCTGGACCCTCGGCGGGGGCCTGAACTGGCTCGATGGCCTGTGGCAGAGCGCCGGTTGGGGGCCGCTCGCCGGCGGCGTGGCGCTGATTCTGAGTGCATTCGCCATCATGGCCCTGCTGGAACTTCCCTTCTCGCTGTATCACACCTTTGTCATCGAGGCGCGCTTCGGCTTCAACAAGACCACCGCCGCGACCTTCGTCGGCGACCTGCTCAAGCAGGCGCTGCTGCTGCTGGCGCTGGGCGTGCCGCTGGCGGCCGCGGCCCTGTGGCTGATGCAGGGTTCGGGCGGCCTGTGGTGGTTGTATCTGTGGCTGCTGTGGGCCGGCTTCAGCCTGCTGATGCTGTGGGCCTACCCGGCGCTGATCGCGCCGCTGTTCAACAAGTTCACGCTGCTCGATGACGAACAACTGAAACAGCGTATCCAGACCCTGCTGGATCGCTGCGGCTTCAAGAGCAGAGGCATCTACGTCATGGACGGGTCGCGTCGATCCGGTCACGGCAACGCCTATTTCACCGGGATGGGCCGCAACAAACGCATCGTGTTTTTCGACACCCTGCTGGGAAGCCTCGAAGCGGACGAAATCGAAGCCGTGTTGGCGCACGAACTTGGCCACTTCAAGCGCCGCCATATCCAGAAGCGTATTCTCGTCATGATGCTGAGCAGCCTGGCCGGACTGGCTTTGCTGGGCTGGCTGATCCAGCAACCCTGGTTTTTCCTCGGCCTGGGCGTGGAGCGTCCCGGAAACGCCACGGCGCTGCTGCTGTTTCTCATGGTGGTACCGGTATTCACCCTGTTCCTGCAACCATTGTCGGCGTGGTTTTCGCGCAAGCACGAGTTCGAGGCCGACGAGTACGCCGCCGCTCAGGCCAGCGCCGCCGATCTGGTGCGCGCGCTGGTGAAAATGTATCGGGAAAACGCCAGCACCTTGACTCCCGATCCACTCTATTCGGCTTTTTACGACTCGCATCCGCCCGCCCCGGTGCGCGTGGCACACCTGTCGGCTAAACTGGGATAACATAGGAGGTCATCCGATGAAAGCTGTCGCACTGTTAATACTGGCGCTGGCACTCAATGGCAACGCACTTGCCGGAGACATGGCGCACGGCAAGCAACTGCTGGAGAAAAATTGCACGGGCTGTCATGACGACAGTGTCTACACCCGCAAGGACCGCTTCATCTCCAGCAAAGAGGCGCTGACCAAGCAGGTCCGCCGCTGTAGCGCCAATACCGGGGTGCAATGGTTCGACGAGGACGTGGCCGCCGTGGTGGATTATCTCAACGCCACCTACTACAAGTTCAAGTAAGCATGGCCGGGTCCCTGCGCGAGCGTCGGTGTCAGCGCACGGTGTCATTGCTCGACACCGACAAGCTGGAGGACTGGCTGAGGCGGGTTGATGCGGCCTGGTCCTTGACCGGGGATGGGCGCGGCATCCGGCGCGATTTCAAGTTCAAGAATTATTATCACACCATGGCGTTCGTCAACGCACTCGCCTGGATCGCTCACCGCCAGGACCACCACCCCGATCTTTCCGTCAGCTACAATCACTGTAGCGTGACCTTCTCCACCCATTCGCTCGGTGGGCTTTCGGAAAACGACTTCATCTGCGCGGCCCATGTCGACGCCCTGCAGGCGGACCCAGACTGATCCGTGGCGAAACGACAACGCCGGAACCCCGACGCCGCGTCCGCCAGCTCCCACGATCGCGATTCCGAACCGGTCCGTGAAGGACTGGTATTGGCCCACTACGGCCGCGCCAGTCTGGTGGAAGGCGAAGACGGTAGCCTCGTGCGCTGCGCGACGCGCAAAAATCTCCCGCGCACCGTCAGTGGCGACCGCGTGCACTGGCTACCGACGGGAGCGCGGGAGGGCATCATCTGCACGGTGCTTGCCCGTCGCACCAGTCTGTGCCGCCCCGACGCCCAGGGGAAAATTCGAACCGTGGCGGCCAACATCGATCAGATCATTGTCGTCATCGCCAGTCGGCCCAGCTTCGAATACGCCATGCTCGACCGTTATCTGGTGGCCGCCGAACTGACCGGCGCACACCCGCTGATCCTGGTCAACAAAGCCGACCTGCTCGATAGCGAAAGCCGGGCGCGGCTGGAAGAACGCCTCGCGGTCTATCCGCAAATCGGCTATCCCCTGGTGTTCACCAGCAACCGCCGTGCCGACGGCCTGAAAGCGCTGCACGACCACCTGCGCCACCACACCAGCGTGCTCGTGGGGCAATCGGGGGTGGGCAAGTCATCGCTGGTGCAATCGCTGCTGCCCGATACCGATATCCGCACCGGCAGCCTCTCGCAGGTCACCGGTCTGGGCCGGCACACCACCACCGTGGCCATGCTCTATCACGTACCGGGCGGCGGCCATCTGATCGATTCTCCGGGCGTGCGCGATTTCTTCCTCGGTAAAGTCGCGCCGGAAGAGTTACAGAAGGGATTCCGCGAATTCGCGCCTTTTCTCGGGCAGTGCCGCTTTCACAATTGCCGCCACCTCAGCGAACCCGGTTGTGCGCTGCACAAATCCGCGCGCGACGGCACCATCAACCCCCGGCGCCTCGCCAACTACCGCGCCATGCTCGAAACCATGAGTTAGCCCGGCGGCCAATGCATGGGTCTTCCGGCCAGCAGATGCAGATGGATATGGAACACGCTTTGACCCGCTTCGGCGTTGCAGTTGATCACGCAGCGATACCCGCGTTCGTCGTAACCTTCCTGCGCGGCCAGTTTGACGGCCGTATGCATCATCCGGCCAAGCAGCGGAGCCTGTTCCTGGGTCACGTCGTTCAGCGTTGAGAGGTGCGTCTTGGGGATGATCAGCGCGTGCAGGGGTGCCTGCGGATTGATGTCGCGAAAGGCGAGTACCTGCTCGTCTTCGTACAAGGTGTCGACGTTGATCTCGCCCGACACCATCTTACAGAAAGGGCAATCGGTCATAAGGGCTCCGCGGTTGGCGAGGAATCGGCTGACAGCTTAAAACCCGTCGCCGCCGAGTTCAACGCGGCGCTTCAGACGAAATAATTGACCGACCGCCCCTGCAGGCGATCACTCAGCGACTCGACCTGGGCATGATTCAAATAACGCGCGAGCGCCGCGCGGCCGCCGGAAGCGATCCGGGAGTGGCCTGCCGCGTCGCCCGCCTGGGCGAACTCCAGCCCGCGCTCGTCGATATAGGCCCGGGTGGACTGGTAGGCGCCACGCTCGCGCTGCAGCAGCTCGCCCTGCACGACACGCTCGCGCTCGCTCGCCGGCGCGACGGCGGCAGGCCCGCGCCCGCCCGCCGGCGCCGCGGTCGCGATCGACGCGGTGCGCGCGGGTGCCCTGTAGATACCGCCGCTGGCGTGTCCCGCCGCCGGCAGTCTGCTGATGTCCATGGCCGACCGACCCCTTACGGTGTCTTCCCGTGTAGTGAAGCGTACTTGGCGGAAAAAAGTTTACCGGTTTTTTTTGACTTTGCACCGTGACAAAAAACCGGCGAAAACAGCGCCGGACGAAACTTTTTTTGTCAGTGGGAACAAGGCGCTGGAAATCCAACACCAGACCTGAGGAAAAGGCTGTAGGACTAAAAATCGCGCCGCCCGGAAAACGCGTGCGACAAGGTGCCGCTGTCGATGTACTCCAGTTCGCCCCCCATGGGCACGCCGTGGGCGATACGGGTGGTCCGCAAACCGTGCTGATGGGCCAGGTCGCTGATGTATTGTGCGGTAGCCTCGCCCTCGGCGGTCGGATTGGTCGCCAGGATCACTTCGGCCAGTTGCGGCTGCGCCAGTCGTTGTGCCAGGTGGTCCAGACCCAATTGCGCCGGCCCGATACCATCAAGCGGTGACAGGTGGCCCATGAGCACGAAGTAGTGTCCGCGATAATCGGTTGCCTGTTCGATGACTTCAACGTCGACGGGCGATTCCACCACACACAGCTGAGTAGCGTCGCGCGTTGCATCGGCACACACAGCGCAACGTTCTGTCTCACACAGATTGCGACACTCACTACACCGGCCAATCGCGCTCATCGCGCGCTCGAGCATCTGGGCCAGCACGCGGCCGCCTTCGCGGTCGCGCTCCAACAGGTGATAAGCCATGCGCTGTGCGCTCTTGTTGCCGACCCCTGGCAGACAACGCAAGGCATCGATCAACTGACGGATCAAGGGAGAAGGCATGAATTCAGAACGGCAGTTTCATCCCCGGCGGCAGATTCATGCCGGCGGTCATGCCCGCCATACGTTCCTGGGTCGCTGTCTCGATACGGTGGGCGGCATCGTTGATCGCCGCGGCGATCAGGTCTTCGAGCATTTCCTTGTCCTCGCCCACCAGCGTGTCGTCGATACTCACGCGCCGGACCTCGTGACGTCCGCTCATGGTGATTTTCACCAGTCCGCCGCCGGATTCGCCCGTCACTTCCATGCTGGCGAGTTCTTCCTGCGCCTTCTGCATATTGGCCTGCATCTGCTGGGCCTGCTTCATCAGATTGCCAAGTCCACCTTTCATCATCGCGTTCCTTAGGTTTAAATCAGCGTTAACTATCCAACGGCCGTATCGTGTCCACGTGCAGCGTCGCGTCGAAGGCCTCCTGTATCGCCTTGACATTGGGGTCGGATTCTATGGTATCGATCGCCGCGGCCTGGCGCCGCTCGGCCGCGGCGCGTTGTTCCACCGCCGGGGTAAGCTGCGCCTCGCCGGCAATTTCTATTTCCAGAGACACGGGGCTGTTCAAACTGGCGCTCAGCGCCTCTTGCAGGCGCGACTGACGTTGTTTGTTCAGCAACTGGCGGCAGGCGGGATCCAGCACCATCGACCAGCGATCGTCGCTGCGCGCTTTCAACGCACAGTTCATCGCCAGTTCCCTCACCACGCCTTTGAGCTGCAAGCCCTCTATCAACTCGTTCCAGAACTGCTCCAATGACTCGGCCGACGCGTCCGCGCAGGGACGCGATACCGGCGGCGGCGACGTTTCCTGCGCCGCCTTCATGCCTTTTGCCGCGGGCGTGATATCGGCGGCGCGCCCGACGGCCGGCTGTTCGCGGGAGTCCGACTCGCCCTGAACGGGCCGAAAGGCGAGCATGCGCAGCAAGACCATTTCAAGTCCGGCACGCGGATCCGGCGCCAGGGGCAGGTCACGCCGCCCGATCAGGCCGATCTGGTAGTACAACTGCACGTCCTCGGCGCTCATTTCCCCGGCCAGCGACAAGATCGCCTCCCGCTCGTCGAGATGCTCATCGACCGCCGCGGGCACCGCCTGGGCGACGGCGATCTGCTGCAACGCCGAAAGCAATTGCGCCAGCAGGTCCTGGTAGTCCGGCGCCTGCTGGGCCAGTTCCGCCACCGACGCCAGCAGGCCGGCGGCGTCGGCCGCGGCCAACGACCTGAGCATGGAGACCACGCGAGCGCGTTCGATGGTGCCGAGCATGCTGCGCACGTCGCTCTCCGAGACCGCCCCGCCGCCAAAGGCGATCGCCTGATCGAGCAGACTGAGCGCGTCGCGCATGCTGCCGTCGGCGGCACGCGCCAGCAGTCGCAGCGCGGGCGCCTCGGCCGTGAGTCGCTCCGCTTCCAGCAACTGGCGCAGATGGCCCTCGATCAAAGGCGGCGGCAGGCGCTTGAGGCTGAACTGCAGACAACGCGAAAGCACGGTGGCGGGCAGCTTCTGCGGATCGGTGGTGGCCAGCAGGAACTTGACGTGCGGCGGCGGCTCTTCCAGCGTCTTCAACAGCGCATTGAAACTATGGGCGGAGAGCATGTGGACTTCGTCGATCAGATAGATCTTGTAACGCCCGCGGGTCGGCGCATATTGCACGTTGTCCAGCAGTTCCCGGGTATCCTCGACCTTGGTGCGCGAAGCGGCGTCGACCTCGATCAGGTCGACAAAACGCCCCTCGTCGATTTCCAGGCAGGTGCCGCATTGACTGCAAGGCTCGGCACTGACCCCGCTCTCGCAGTTCAACGACTTGGCGAAAATACGCGCCACCGTGGTCTTGCCCACGCCCCGGGTACCGGTGAACAGGTAGGCATGGTGCAGGCGGTCGTTGTCGAGCGCGTTGATCAACGCGCGCAGGACATGCTCCTGGCCGACCATTTCGGCGAATTTACGCGGACGCCACTTGCGCGCCAGAACCTGGTAGCTCATAAACTATGATTCAGAAATCGGACTTGTCGGATCACAGGCCCCAGTATAACAGCCGGGCTGAAAGGAGGTGACCCGCACCAGCCACACCCCGGCGCCCAAATCCACTGCTGCGGCTGCTCCCTTCCGGGCCTGACCGGGTTCACAGCTTATTGTCGCGGGGGGACCGATGCGGGCCACCATAACCGGGATTGCTGGCACGGCCATTGCCGCAAAGAGCGGCATTGTACCCTGCGCGGGGCCGGCGGTCATCCGCCGTGGAAAGGCACCGGGAACCAGGCCCGCGGCGGCGGCATTCACCCCAGAAGCTGCGTGTGTTTAAACCTTTGGGTTCCCGGAATAATTCCTGATAAAATCACTCAACTATTTTCTGGCAGATGCGGACAAGCATCAGGAGTGATTCACATGCAGGCAGAAGTCAACGGCAAAACCATTGAACTGAGCGAGGCCGGGTGGTTGGTCAACCTGGACGAGTGGAGCGAGGAACTGGCGGTCGAAATCGCCAAGAATGAAAAAATCCCCCAGCTGACCCAGGAACATTGGGACATCATCAACACGGCGCGCGAATACTTTCTGGACAATGGGACCGTGTGCGAGCCGCGGCAGTTCTCGAAAATCATGAAAACCCGCTATGGCAAGGACCGCAGCGACCAGAAGTACATCTATTCGCTGTTCCCGACCGGTCTGATCAAGTGCGCCAACAAGGTCGCCGGACTGCCCCGCCCGAAAGGCTGTAGTTGATCCCCGAGGGCCCACATCCCGGCGAAAAAGCCCCTTTCCGGGGCTTTTTTTATGGCGGATACTTGAGAGCCTGATTTCGCGACGAGCCCATCAATACCGTGGACAGCGACTCGACGTTGCCGCCCGTGTTTGCGCGCCCCACGCTGGCGGTCAGCGCCTGCCTGCTGGGACAACCGGTGCGCTACGACGGCGGCCACAAACGGCTTGCCTACCTCACCGACACCTTGGCCGCGCAGGTCGAGCTGGTCGCGCTGTGCCCGGAGGCCGGCAGCGGTCTGGGCGTGCCCCGCGCGCCGATTCAGCTGATCGGGGATGCCGCGCATCCCCGCGCCCTGGCCGTACACGACCCCACGCAGGATGTCACCGCCCCCCTGCAACGCTACGCCCGCGAGCGGCTCGCCGAGCTGCGCCAGGCCAGCGGCTGCCTGCTCAAGCGCGACTCGCCCAGTTGCGGTTTGCGCGGCGTCAAGCTGCGTGCCAGCCCCACGGCGCGCGCGCGACGCCGCGCCACCGGTATCTTCGCCGCGGCGGTGCAGGCGCAGCTGCCTTGGTTGCCGCTGGAACAGGAAGACGTGCTGGACGTCCCCTGGCGGCGCGACAGTTTTCTGCTGCGGCTTTACACCTACAGCCGTTGGCAAGAGCTGCTGCGGGAGGCGTCGGAACGAACCGCGCTGGAACGCTTTCATCGCCTGCACCTTCCCCTGGTCATGGCGCGCTCGCAGGCGGCCGGCCGCCGCCTCACGCGCTATGTGCAATCGAGCCGGCATCCCTGGCACCACGCCGGCACCCCCTACATCCAGGCGCTGCTTGACGTGTTGCGTCGCCCGGCGACGCGCGCGCGTCACCACCGGGTCTTGCGCAGTCTCGCGGACTCGTTGCAGCCGCGAGTCGCAGCCCCCGTTTTGCGCCAACTGCACGCGCAGCTCCAGGCCTACGAGAACGGTTCCCTCCCCTTTTCCAGCGTCCACGCAGCCTTACGCCGGTGCGCCCACCAGGCGACCGCTGCCGATTTTTGCGGCTGGCTCTACCTTGACCCGTATCCTCCCAGTCTGCGGGACACGAAGCCCGAAACCGCCGCGGAATAAAGCGGGCCACTGCAGGGTCTCTCCTTCGGGTGTCGCCGCAAGCCTTCACCAAATGGGGGCGTAACCGCCTCATTGGTTGTCGTTAGCCCCAATCGCCCTTCGACGACATCTCCACCGGGATGGATCAGCCCCTGGTTTATCAATGGGATAGAGCAACCTCCAGCAACTGGCCTGAATTGTGCTTTCAATTTTTTCATGAACAACACGGAACTGGATTTTAGCGGTGTTTGTCAGGTGTTCCTGACGTCAAGACCCGACACACCCCGCCAGGCGCAGGAGCGCCCCGAGGGCAGAGAAGCCACCTGTCTGGAGCCGCTCATGCGCGCGGCGCTGGACTGGAGTCAACACAATCGCGCCCGGCGCAGACGGCTTGGCCTGGAATGAGGCACGGCCGGGCGACAACGCGATGCTAGGGTACCGGCAGCCCCCTCCCGTACCCGTGAGAGGTTGAATGAGAATCACCGAATTTCAGTTGCATGCGTTTGTCGACGGGCAATTGCGCACCGAGGAACAGACCGATATTCTTTCCCGGGCTGCGGCGGACACGGAACTCGCCCAGCGCATCGCCAGCTTGCAACATCTGAAACAATTGCTCCGCCATGCCTACGGCGAGGCCCGGCCGCCGGAACGCCGCAGGACGCGCACGGCCTCCGGCAAACCCCTGCGCGACTGACCGGGCGCAGGTTCACCGCGCGCAACTTTCGCCCGCCCGAAATATCTAACAGCCCGGAGCATCCAAAGTTAATGCGCCTGTCACTGGCGCGTAGTAGGCTTGCATTCGTCATGGTGAAACGTTTCGCTTTTCTGCTAATCCTGATCAGTGTGTTGGTCGCCTGCGCGACCAGCCCCACCGGGCGGCGTCAGCTGATGCTGGTCTCCGAGCAACAGGCCATCAGCGCGTCGAAGACCGCCTACGCCCAGACAATCCAACCCCTGGAAGACGCCGGCAAGGTAGACAACGATCCGGCGCTGAAACGCCGCGTGGTCGGCATCACCGAGCGGCTGGTCGCCCAGGCGGTGAAAATGCGGCCGGAGACCGCCAATTGGGATTGGAGCGTCAAGGTCATCGACGAACCCGAGGTCGTCAACGCCTGGGCCATGGCCGGCGGCAAGATGGCCATCTACACCGGTTTGATCCGCAAGCTGAACGCCAGCGACGACGAAATCGCCCAGGTGATGGGGCACGAAATTTCGCACGCGCTGGCCAACCACCAGGCTGAACAGATGTCGATCGCCCTGGCCACGACCGTGGGCGTGGCGGCGGCCGGCGCGGTTTCGGACCGACCGGGCCTGACGACCACCGCCGCCTCGGCCGCTGCCGCCCTGGCCATCAAGTTGCCCAATAGCCGTACCGCCGAAAGCGAGGCGGACCGTATCGGCATAGAACTGGCCGCCAAGGCTGGCTATGATCCCCGCGCGGCGGTGACACTATGGGAGAAAATGGCGAAACTCGGCGGCCCGCAGCCACCGGTGTTTTTAAGCACCCACCCCTCGCCGGAAAACCGCCGCGAGACGTTGCAGGCACTCATTCCGCAGATGATGCCCTACTACCAGAGCAAACAACCGCGGCCTGTCTTCAAGCTGCATTAATTTGGCGGAGAAGGAGGGATTCGAACCCTCGATACGCTATTCACGTATACACACTTTCCAGGCGTGCTCCTTCAACCACTCGGACACTTCTCCGGGAAACGCGGCAGGGTATACCAGATGCCGGCCACTTGCAACGCGGCTGGCTATTGGATGACTCGCGTCGGCAGG
Source organism: Thiogranum sp. (assembly GCA_030148805.1). Taxonomy (GTDB): domain Bacteria; phylum Pseudomonadota; class Gammaproteobacteria; order DSM-19610; family DSM-19610; genus Thiogranum. Next base: position 65,696 of record JASBSS010000018.1, read on the forward strand.
CGACGCGCGGGGCGCTTGTTGCCGCGCTCGCTGCGCTCCCTGGCCCGCTCGCCGACCCGGCTGGAAAGATGGTGCAGGGTCTCGGCCGCGCTCAGATAGTCGCGCGCCAGTTCGGCTATCTTGCGCCGCTGCGAGCGCGCCTCGTCGCGCAGCGCGTCGAAGGCCTGGATGGCGCTCAGGTTGCAACGTTCCATGAAAATCCCCACTACCATGCTGATTTCGCGGCTCTGGGACAGCGCCTTGTCCATCTGCTCCATGGCCTCCTTGAGTTGGCGCAGTTCGCCGGCACGACTGAGCGCCGACTGCACCGCGGCCAGCAGCTGATCCAGATCCAGCGGCTTGACCAGATACGCCAACGCGCCGGCGTCGGCGACCCGCTGCACCATTTCCTCTTCGGCGTAGGAGGTCAGGGAAATGAAAGGCAGGTCGGCGTCGCGCAGACTCAAGGCGACCTCAAAGCCGTCTTTCAGCGGCATGCGCAAATCGAGAATGGTGAGATCGGGGCGGTGCTCGTGGGCCAGGCGCTCGGCCTCGACGCCGTTGCAGGCTTCGAGGATTTCATAGCCGGCGGCCTTGAGGCCGCTACTGATGCTGCTGAGCACTTCCCTGTCGTCGTCGGCGATCAGCACGCGAGATACACTCATAGTCGACGTTCTCCCTTCGGCTGAGTATAGTCAACGCCGACAGACGTTAGTATGCGGGCGCCGTCTGCCTGCACTGTAAAAGAAAGCCGGAAAATTTTCTATACTGTGTGGCAAGGGCCACCCCAGGAAACACAAGTGCAGATTCTCACGGGCGATATCGGCGGCACCCACACCCGACTGGCGCTGGGTGCAGTACGCGACACACGGATCTGCATCGAACAGCGGCAAACCTTCCCCAGCCCGGCCTACGGCGGCCTGAGCGAAATCGTGCGCGCCTATCTCCCGGCCCGGCAGGGCACGCCCGCGATCGCCGCGTTCGGCGTCGCCGGGCCGGTCCGTCACGGCTGCAGCCGCATCACCAACCTGCCGTGGGAGATCTCCACCCGCAGGCTGCGCGACGAGTTGCAGCTGGGCGCGGTTTATCTGATCAACGACCTGGAGGCGCTGGCGTGGGGAGTCGACAGTCTCGACGCGGACGAACTGGTGTGTTTGCACGCGGGCGCCGCGCAGGCGACCGGAAACCGCGCGGTGATCGCCGCCGGTACCGGCCTGGGCCAGGCCGGACTGTACGCCGACGGCGAGCGCTGGTACCCCTTCGCCACCGAGGGCGGACATACCGACTTCGCGCCGCAAGACGAGCGCGAGTGGCGCCTGCTACGCTATCTGCAGGCACGCCACGACCATGTGAGCTGGGAACGGGTGCTCTCGGGGCCGGGCCTGGTGACCCTGTTCGAGTTCCTGTTGCACGAGCACCAGGCCCCGACCCCGGACTGGTTCGCCGATCCCAGGCTCAATCCCGGCGCCCGCATTACCGAACTGGGGCTGCAACAGGCCGACGCCCTGTGCGTGGAGACCCTCCACTGGTTCGTGCGGCTGTACGGACGCGAAGCCGGCAATCTGGCGCTGAAGATGAAGGCCACCGGCGGGATTTATCTGGGGGGCGGCATTGCACCGGACATACTGCCGGCGCTGCAGGACGGGGCCTTTGTCGAGGCGTTCTTGGGCAAAGGACGAATGCGGCCGTTGTTGGAGAACACCCCGGTACAGGTCATCAACAACGATCTCACCGCGCTGATCGGCCTGACCCGTTACGCCCTGACGCAGCAGCCTGCGACCGGCACCGCTATTTGACCACCTTCAGCGCCGGGCGCGTCGGTCTGTCGTCGGGACCCCCGGGCTCGGGCCCGCCGTCCTCATCCTCGCTGAACATCATGCCGCGCCCGTTTTCCTTGGCGTAGATCGCCAACACCGCCCCGATCGGCAGCGAAACGAGTTGCGAGACACCGCTGAAACGGGCCAGAAACGTCACCTCGTCGTTGCTCACCCGCAGCCCCTCGACCGCGCTGGGGCCGATATTCAGAACGATTTTTCCGTCCTGGATATATTGACGCGGCACGTCCACGCCCGGCGCTTCAGCATTGACGAGCAGGTGCGGCGTGCAGCGGTTGTCCAGCAACCACTCGTTGACGGCGCGGATCAGATAGGGCCGGTTGGAGGTCATGGCGAAGCGACACCGCGGCGACTACTCACCCATTTCCTTTTCCGCCTCGGTCAGGCTGGCCTTGAAAGATTCGCGGGCAAACATGCGCTCGGCGTACTCCCTGACCGCCTTGGCCTGGGCCGGCAGTTCGATGTTGTAGTGTTTCAGCCGCCACAGGACCGGGGCGATGGTGGCATCGACCAGGGAGAATTCATCGCTGAGGAAATAAGGCTTGGCGCTGAACACCTCCGCACTGGCGGTCAGACTGTCGCGCAACATCTTGCGCGCCTTGGCGACCAGTTTGTCGTTGCGCGAATCCAGGTCCGCGATCAGCGAATACCAGTCCTTCTCGATCCGATAGAGCGCCAGGCGACTGCGCGCGCGCGACACCGGATCCACCGGCATAAGGGGCGGGTGCGGAAAACGCTCGTCTAGGTACTCGGTGACCACCTGCGGGTCGTAGAGCACCAGCTCACGGTCGACCAGCGTGGGCACGCTCTGGTAGGGGTTCAGGTCGATCAGGTCTTCGGGCAGATTGCCGGGTTCGATATTGACGATCTCGACCGTAATCCCCTTTTCGGCAAGCACCATGCGCACGCGGTGGCTCTGCGGGCAGCTTGCATCGGAAAACAGCGTCATCACCGAACGGCGATTGGCGATTACAGCCATGGTTATCTCCAGTTGCTAAAGCCGACAATGCCAGCGCCGGTCGGACCGGGCGCTGGCATTGCCAACCTACAGATGTTCTTACAGAAATCTAGTGGACGTCTTTCCAGTACTCTTTCTTCAGCAAATAGGCGACGACGAAGAAAACCAGCAAGAACAGCAGAACTTTGACACCCAGGGCCATCCGTTGCTGCTTGATCGGCTCACCCATGTAGGCCAGGTAATTTACCAGATCACGCACCGTGCGGTCGAACTCGGCCGGCGTTTGCAAGCCCGCCTCCTTAAGTTCGATACCTTCCAATACCTTGTGCTCGTGGCCGTCCTCGTCCGTCACCGTCTTGTACACCGGTGCCTGCACCCCCTGCAAGCGCCACAACACATTTGGCATACCGACATTGGGGAAAATCCTGTTGTTCACCCCAAACGGCCGCGAGTCGTCGCGGTAGAAACTGTGCAGGTAAGTATACAGCCAGTCGACGCCGCGCACACGCGCCACCAGGGTCAGATCCGGGGGCGCGGCGCCGAACCAGTTCTTGGCATCGGCGCTGGTCATCGCGATGCTCATGTGATCGCCGATCTTCGAATCGGTGAACATCAGATTCTCGATGACATCGTCCTCACTCAGGCCGAGGTCGCGCGCCAGGCGGTTGTAGCGTTGATACTGCGCGGAATGGCACCCCATGCAGTAGTTGACGAAGGTGCGCGCGCCCCGTTGCAGCGACTCCTTGTTCTGCGGATCGATGTTGGCCTTTTTCAGATCGACGTCGCCGCCGCTGGCCGACGCCAGCGCCGGCAGGGCAAGCAACACAAGAGCTAGCAGTTGTTTTTTCATGTCAGTGGGACCCCATCGTCACGCGTTCCGGGACCGGTTTGGTTGGATCGAGCTTGGTGTAGAAAGGCATCAGCAGGAAGAAGGCGAAATAGACCGCCGTTCCCACCTGCGCCATCAAGGTCTTGACGTCGGTCGGCGCCTGCGTGCCCAGCCAGCCGAGCACGAAGAAGGAGATGACGAACAACGCCAACATGGTCTTGAAGATCGGTCCACGGTAGCGGATCGACTTCACCGGACTACGATCCAGCCACGGCAGGAAGAAGAGGATCACCACCGCGGCGCCCATGACGATGACACCGAGGAACTTCGAACTCAGCGGGCCGATGTCGAAGGTGATCGCACGCAGCATGGCGTAATACGGCGTGAAGTACCAGACCGGCGCGATATGCTCCGGCGTTTTCAACGCGTTTGCCGGTTCGAAATTCGGCGGCTCGAGGAAGTAACCGCCGCCCTCCGGGATAAAGAAAATCACAAAGGCGAAAAACATCAGGAACACCACCACGCCCACGATATCCTTGACCGTGTAGTAGGGATGGAACGGAATGCCGTCCCTGGGGATGCCGTTCTCGTCCTTGTTCTTCTTGATTTCCACGCCGTCGGGGTTGTTCGACCCGACTTCGTGCAGCGCAAGTATATGCATCACCACCAAAGCCACCAGCACCAGCGGCACCGCGATGACGTGCAGCGCGAAAAAGCGGTTCAGCGTCACATCGGATATCACGTAGTCGCCGCGAATCCACAACGACAGGCTGTCGCCGATGCCGGGAATGGCGCCGAACAACGACACGATGACCTGGGCCCCCCAGTAGGACATCTGGCCCCAGGGCAGCAGGTAACCGAAGAAGGCCTCGGCCATCAACGCCAGATAGATCATCATGCCGAACAGCCAGATCAGCTCGCGCGGTCCCTTGTAGGAACCATAGAGCATGCCGCGAAACATATGCATGTAGACCACGATGAAAAACGCGGACGCGCCAGTGGAATGCATATAGCGGATCAGCCAGCCCCACTCGACATCGCGCATGATGTACTCGACCGAGGCGAAAGCCTCGTTGGCGTCGGGCTTGTAGTTCATGGTGAGAAAAATACCGGTAACGATCTGGATCACCAGCACCAGCAGCGCCAGCGAACCGAAGAAATACCAGAAGTTGAAATTCTTGGGCGCGTAGTACTTGGACAGATGCTCTTCCCACATCTTGGTCAGGGGAAAGCGTGCATCGACCCAGTCACGCAGACTCACTAGCATACCCATTACGCGGCTCCTTGGTCTTCGTCCACGCCCACCAGAATGAGCGTGTCGCTGGTGTACTTGTGCGGCGGCACCAGAAGGTTGATCGGGGCGGGAACGGCCTTGTAGACGCGCCCGGCCAGGTCGAACTTGGAACCGTGGCAGGGACAATGGAATCCGCCTTTCCAGTTGGCGTCGTAGGGCTGCGGCATGGCTTCCGGGACGTAACTCGGCGAACAGCCGAGGTGGGTGCAGATACCCACCAGCACCAGGATCTCCGGTTTGATCGAACGCACCGGATTCTGGCAATAGGGCGGTTGCTGCGGCTCCTTGGACATCGGGTCGCGCAGACGGTCATCGAGGGTGGGCAGCGCCTGGAGCATTTCCTCGGTGCGCTTGACGATCCAGACCGGTTTGCCGCGCCACTGCACCCGGATCATCTGTCCGGCTTCGAGTTTGCTGATATCGGCCTCGACCGGGGCCCCGGCGGCCTTGGCCCGCTCACTGGGTAGCCAGGAGGCCACGAAAGGAACTGCTGTGTACACAGCTCCGACGCCCCCGACAACCGTGGTCGCGGCTATCAGGAATCGGCGTTTGCTGGTATCTACACCGTCGCCACTCATTCACATTCTCCACACAAAAATCACCGGCTGACGCCTGGTTACTGGGAAACGCTGGCGCCGATGAATATTAGTATATTCAGATATTCAAACCCATAACTGGATAGCGGGCATAGCATGTAGGAAGTGCCCGTTTAGGTCAAGTAACGTAACGGTAAAACTGGCCTTCTTGGCGCTTTCTTCACACAGGATTCTCTATGTCCAGAAAAGTATGTTGTATACCGAAGTGCGCCGCCAGGTGCTCGCCCAGCGCCTGCACCCCGTAGCGCTCGGTGGCGTGATGACCGGCGGCGAAATAATGGATGCCATATTCGCGCGCGATATGCGTACTGGCCTCGGAGATTTCGCCGCTGACGAACGCGTCCAGCCCCCTTCGGGCCGCGGTTTCCAGATAGGATTGCGCCGCGCCGGTGCACCAGCCGATGGTTTCGATGCGGGCGGGGCCGGTGCCGACGTGCAGCGGTTCGCGGCCCAGAGTCCGCGCCAGGCGCGCGCTCAGTTGGTCGCTGGTGGCGGGCTCCCCGAGCCGCCCGCACCAGACCAGGGGCGGTCCGTCGGCCTGACCGAAGCCATCGGTTTGCCGCCAGCCCATGCGCGCCGCCAGCTGGGCGTTGTTGCCCAGTTGGGCATGCGCGTCGAGCGGCAGATGATAGGCCACCAGGCTGATCCCGGCCCCCAGCAGGGCCCGGATGCGCCGCGCGCGCATCCCGGTCAGCACCGGACTCTCGTTCTTCCAGAAATAGCCATGGTGGACCAGCAGTACATCGGCCTGGTGGGCGATTGCCGCCTCGATCAGCGCCTGGCTGGCGGTCACGCCACTGACGATGCGCCCCACTTCGGCCCGACCTTCCACCTGCAACCCGTTGGGACAGTAGTCGCGAAACCGTTGCGCATCCAGCAATTCGTCACAATAGTCCACCAGGGGCTGCAATCCGATCACCGCTCCTCCTTAAACACTGTCAACAAAAACTAACAGAGGTCTGCATTCGCCAACGCCGCCGCGTTCGGCGATAATCCCCAGGCCAAGGGGAACAACCAAACACAACCCATGAATATACGTGATACCGTTTCATTTTTCCTGCAAGCCGCCACCGTCGGAATCGTGGCCGCTTTTCTCCTGCTGCTGGTCAAACCGGACTGGTTCGAGGCCGACAAACCGGTGATCGAAGTTCGCCAGGCGCCCGCGCATACCCCCTCGGGCGCGGCCCCGGCGATGACCGCACCGGTCTCCTACGCCGACGCGGTGGCCAAGGCGGCACCGGCGGTGGTGAACATCTACACCTCCAAGACGATCACCCGCCGCCGCCACCCGCTGCTCGACGACCCGCTGTTTCGCTATTTCTTTGGCGATCAGCTCGACACCCCCAGCCGCCAGACCCAGACCAGTCTCGGCTCCGGCGTCATCGTGTCGCCCCAGGGCTATGTACTGACCAATAATCACGTGATCGCCGGTGCCGACGAAATCCAGGTCCTGTTGCAGGACGGGCGCAGTTCGCGCGCCGCGGTGGTCGGCGTCGACAAGGACACCGATCTGGCGGTGCTGCGGATAAAGCTGGATAAACTGCCCAGCATCGCCATCAGCGCGGTCGAGAACCAACGCGTCGGCGATGTGGCGCTGGCGATCGGCAATCCGTTTGGCGTCGGCCAGACCGTCACCCTGGGCATCATCAGCGCCACCGGCCGCACGCACCTGGGCATCAACCGCTACGAGGATTTCATCCAGACCGACGCGGCGATCAACCCGGGCAACTCGGGGGGCGCCCTGATCAACGCCTACGGAGAACTGATCGGCATTAATACCGCCATTTTCAGCCAGTCCGGCGGCTCCCAGGGGATCGGCTTTGCCATTCCGACCCATCTGGCCTCCAACGTGATGAAGCAGATCATTGAAAGCGGTCACGTCGAGCGGGGCTGGCTGGGCATAGAAGCGCAGGATCTGACGCCGCAGCTGGCGGAAACCTTCAGCCTGAAGGGCACGCGTGGGATGCTGATCGCCGGGGTACTGCGCGGCGGACCCGCCGACCGGGCCGGCCTGAGACCGGGGGACGTGCTGACGCATATCGACGGGCGCGCGGTGGAAAACGCCCATGCCGCGATGAGCCAGATCGCGCAATCCGCGCCCGGCACCCGCCTCACGCTCGAGGGGGTGCGCGACGGCTCCGCCCTGGAGCTGTCAGTGGTGACCGGACGCCGGCCCGCCGACCGCTAGGCCCCTCCCTCTAGCCGCCGTCGGCCGTGGCGCCACCCTGTTGTTTTTTCTTGTTGATGTAATCTTCCAGCTGCTGGGCGGTGACCGGGCCGACCTGCCGCGCTACCGTTTGCCCTTGGGGGTCCACGATATAGGTGGTGGGTAGACCGGGTATCGGCCCGAGAGGCGTTTGCGGCAACGGCTCTGAGCGCCAGATCGGATAGCTGATTAAGAAGGAATCGACGAAAGTCTGCAGCTGCTCGCGGCCGATATCCTCGAAGTTGATCCCGATCACCATCACACCCTGGTCCTTGTTCCGCTCATAAAAGCTCACCAGATCCGGAAGTTCCTCCTGACAGGGGGGACACCAGGTGGCCCAGTAGTTGACCACCAGCCATTTGCCCCGGTAGTCGGACAAGGCATGCGTTTTACCGTTCAGGTCCGGCAGACTGTAGTCGAGCGGCTCGGCGGTGGCACTCGCACCCAACACCATAAACAAAGTGAACACCGCCAAATAACGCATAAAGATCTACCTTCTGGTCAGGCCGCGGCAAACGCGGCAGGAAATTTTAATTAATCGTTAAGACCGACTGCCAAGCGCGGGGTTCCCAGCGCTGAGTTCACTTCAACAACCGGCTTCTAGGCTGCGATAGTACAGATTTTTCTTCGCTTACCGCTAACCGGCGGAGACCCACTGTCCACCGCCGGTATGCAACAACTACAGCTTACAATTCCCGCGCAGGCAGAGCATCAGGCCGGCGTCAAGATCCACCCCCGGGAACTCAGGTCCTGGCTGGACGACCTGCCGTTCCTCGACGGCCCCCGCTGTCTCCGGCTGCTGCGCACCCAGCTGCGCACCATGAACCGGCTGAGTCTTCCAGCCCCCCGGCGGCTCGCCCTGCTTGAGCTTTTTCTTAATACATATCATAGAGTTAGCGAGGCTCACGGAGCGCATCCGGAGAGTGCCTCGCAACTGAAGAATCTGTGCCAGGATATCGGCTTCGGCTACAAAATCGCCACCCACGATCTGGTCAACCGGCCCCACGGGTTTCTCGAGGCCCGCCAGCTGCCGCTGGCCCTGCTAGGGGCGATCCACCTGCTCGGACTGCAACTTCAGGACTGCTACATCCACTATCGGCGGGCGCCACGCTCGCTCTGGGCCGAGTGCCTGGCCCTGTACGCCTATGCCTGGCGCAATGAGAAGGAGAGCTTCAGCCATCCGCTCGGACCTTGTGGCGAACAGCAGATCGACCGCAATTTCCGCCTCATCGCCCTATTGCATCTCGCCGACCCCTATCGTCTGCCCCAGGGGATGGCCGGCGCCCTGCGCAGCTATTTCTCCCAACGCATCGACTTGTGCAGCACCCACAGCGAAATTTCCGACGACAACGCGCTCCACCTGGCCCTGAAGGAAAGCCGCAAACCGGATACCGCCGTCGAGCCGGAGTCCCCGCTGTATCTCAACATCGAGGCGTTGCTCGCCCGCATGCAGCAGGATGCCGATACCCTGGAGCAGCAGGGACAGGCCCGCAGTTTGGGCCTGCCTGCGCAAACGCCGGTCCCCACGCTGCTGCGCAGCCTTCGCCAGACGCTGCAGTACTGGCGCCGGCAGCAATCGCGGGCCAGCGAACGCGAACAGACCCATGTGCGTATCGAGGTCGTCTGCGGCCTCGACGCCGTCTACTGCATGGTCAACGGCGGCCAGCGCTTCGATCCCGATGCCTTTGTCGACCCGCTGCAGGATCAATCCATCGATCTGGGCGCGGTGGCACTCGCCACCGCCGTCCAGGAGCCACCCACCCCCTTTTGCTGCGACGGCCTCAACCGCAGCGGCGGCGGGTTGGCCTTGCGCTACGCTGGCCGCCTGGCCCAGCGCCCGCAGGTCGGGCAGTTGGTCGCCTTGCGCCGCGACGGCCGGACCCACGGCGGCTGGGTGGTGGCCGTGTGTCGCTGGCTGATGCACAACGACGACAACAGCGGCTTTGAGATGGGGCTCCAGTACCTGGCACGGGAACCGCGAGCGGTCGCGATCAGCGGACACGGCGGCCCGGGAGGCCAAGGCATGGCCCAGGCCGGCATCGTGGCACTGCAGAAACGGGGAGAACAGCGGGTCCACACCTTAATCGTGCGCAGCGCGAGCCTGCCGCCGGACGGCCGGGTCACGCTCTATGAGCAAGGGCGGCCGCAGGCGGTGGTGTGCTCGGAGCGACTCGAATCGGGGCCCTGCTTCGAGCGCTTTGTATATCGCCCCTCAGGGGCAAAATAAAAGCCCCTGAGGGCCGTGGGACACGCCGGCTGGCGGGGGAGGGATGCGTTTAACGCAGATCCAGGCTCCCCCCGAGGTAGTTGCGGTCCGACTCCTCAACCACGCCCACGGACCAGGCGCCCCGGTTCTTGGCATGATTGATGGCCATTTCCGCCTCCTCGGCGGAAGGATTCTGGTTGATGCTGAAATCCTGCCCAGGGTAGATCAGATCCGCGTCCTTGATCTGATCCCGATTGGCTTTGTAGATCAGCGGCCACTCATAGGGGTTGTTGTAGATTTCCTGCTTGCCCGCGATCGACCAGAGGCTGTCGCCACGGACCACCTGATACTGTACGCTGGAACTCTGCCGCTCGGTCATCAGCGGCGTGAGCAGATCGTAGGCTTTGCGGCCCTCGGCGTTGTGGATGGCATCATTGGCCGCCGCCAGCGATTTCTGTTGTTCGGCACTGAGGCCGGAGGCCTGGCTGAGGCTGGCGTACATGACCTTGGCCTTTTCCAGATAGTACTGGTTCACGGCCAGTTCAGCCTGAGAGCGCGCCTTGTTGGCCAGCTTGACCGCAGCGTCGGTGTTTCCAGCCGCGGCTTCCTTTTCGGCGTCAGCCAGCATCGATTCGGTATCGCGCCAGATCCAGTCGAGCGCTTTCGCCTTGGCTACGGCCGATTTGGCGGAGTCAATGGCCTGCGAGGCAGCGGCGGACGAATCCTCCTTCATCGGCGCCTTCGGCGTGGTCGAACAGCCGAACAGACCCAACAGGAAAAGGACAGGAACCAGTTGCTTGCCAAAAATCATTCTTTTCATGAATGTAACTCCGCTAGTGGTTGTTCCATGGTTACTTTTTTCACACATTATTAATACGCCGGAAGCTAACACCCGATTCGACCGGGTGTCAAGCCGCGGCGGCCACCCATCGACTCCGCCAAGCGTACCGCATGCCTGTATAGTCCACAAAGACGGATCAGGCCGAAAAAAATTCCTTCTCCACGGCAAAATGTGACCCGTCGCACAATTCTAGGGAGACTCCGACTGCTGCGCCACCTCGCGCGCCCGAATCGCCTCGTCACGGGCACTGGCCGCGCTCTCCCGGGCCTTGCGGAAATGACGATCCTTGAGCATCTGCTCGGCGGTCCGGAGCAATTGCTCGGCTTTCTGGTAGTGGCCGCTGGCGTTGCGCGACGCGCCCGCCACGCGTGCCGCCTCGAGCGCCTGACGCGCTTCGCTCATCTCCTGCACCGGGGCCGAACCGCAGGCACTGACCAGTCCCCACAGCGTGCACGCCGCGAGCAGACGCGAAACGGACGCAAGCTTTTTGCGAGGAAACATGGTGGATTTGATCGGCGATACGCGGCGGCTGCTCCAATGCGACAAGCTAGCATCGCCACCGGAGACGGTCAAGAAACCCCGCCCGGCGTGGACGTCTCCCAGGCGATGGCGGACAATAACGGGGCTTAGAGGAGAACGCCTATGTCCACGGTCATTTACCACAATCCACGCTGCAGCAAATCCCGTCAGACGCTGCAACTGCTGGAGAGCAACGGCATCGAGGCCGAGGTCGTCGATTATCTGAAAACGCCGCCCGACGCCGCCACCCTGTCCGAACTGCTGGAGCTCCTGGGCGTTGAGCCGCGCGACCTGATACGCGACGGCGAAGCCGAATACCGACAACTTGGCCTGGACGACCCGACCCTGTCGCGGCAACAGCTCATCCAGGCCATGGTCGAGCACCCCAAACTGATCCAGCGCCCGATTGTCGTCAACAACGGGCGTGCCGCCCTGGGACGCCCGCCCGAAGCCGTCCTGGAGCTGTTCTGAAATGACGGAAATCCTCGTGTTGTATTACAGCCGTCACGGCGCCACCGCCGCCATGGCACAGCAAATCGCGCGCGGCATCGGCGAAGTCGCGCCCATGCAGGCACGCCTGCGCACGGTGCCGCCCGTGTCGCCGGTTTGCGAGGCAACCCAGGACAGCATACCGGCCGAGGGTCCGCCCTATGCCAGCCACGAGGATCTGCGCGAGTGCGCCGCGCTGGCGCTCGGCAGCCCCACCCGCTTTGGCAACATGGCGGCCCCGCTGAAGTATTTTCTCGACACCACCAGCAGCCTGTGGCTGGGCGCCGAGCTGGCGGGCAAACCGGCGGCGGTTTTCACCTCCACCTCCTCGTTGCACGGCGGCCAGGAAACCACGCTGCTGTCGATGATGCTGCCGCTGCTGCACCATGGCATGCTGCTGCTGGGCATTCCCTACAGCGAAACCGATCTGCTGCGCACCACCACCGGCGGCACGCCCTACGGCGCCAGCCATCTGGCCGGCAGCGACAGCGACAAGCCGTTGAGCGAGACCGAACAGCGACTGTGCCGGGCGCTGGGTCGGCGGTTGGCGGAAACCACCGCCAAACTGGCGTGCTGAGTCGGTGGCGACGCTAAGCTACAGCCTCCTATTGGGCGGCTATTTCGGCATCATGCTGTTGCTGCCGCTGTGGTACGGCTGGCTCGCCCCGCCGCAATTGATCGCCCCGCAACTGGCATTGGCGCTGCTCGGCCTGCCGCTGTTCGCGCCCTTGCGCGGGTTGCTCCATGCCCGCCGTTACACGGTGAAATGGAGTCTGTTTCTGTCGCTGCTGTACCTGAGCCACGGTTGCATGGAGGCCTGGAGCAACCCGACGGCGCGTGGCCTGGCGCTGGCCGAGGTGGCGCTGGCGCTGGGCTGGTTCGTCGGCGGAATCAGCTACGTCCGCGCGACCCGACCGACGGCCACGGCATGACGGACCGGACGGGCCCCGCCCCCGCGATGCCTTCTCACTCCAGCTCCAACACCGCTTTCACAAACGGCACCGTGAGTCTGCGCCGGGCGGCCAGGGAGGCGTGATCCAACCGCTCCAGCAGTTCCATCAACACCGACAAATCCCGTGGCAGGCGCTTGAGCAGATAGCGCGCGGTCTCCTCCGGCAGATCGAATCCGGCCTGGCGCGCCCGCAGGCGCAGCGCCTGCAGACACTGTTCGTCGTTCAAGGGGCGCAGTTGATAGACCAGCGCCGCACCCAGGCGCGAGCGCAGATCCGGCAACCGCACACCACTGCCCCCCGGCGCCGTGCGGGCGCTGATGACCAAACGGCCGTTGCGGTTGAGGATGCGGTTGTACAGGTGAAACAGCGCCTCCTCCCAGCCGTCCAGGCCAGCGACGGCATCGAGATCGTCGAGACACACCAGATTGAATTCCTCCCAGCCGGAAAGCACTTCCGGCGCCAGTTGGCGGTGCTCGCGTAACGGCAGATAGGCCGCGCTGTGGCCGGCGCTGTCAGCGCCATAGCAGCAGGCCTGCAACAGATGGGTCTTACCGCTGCCGGCATTCCCCCAACAATAGATCGAGCCGTGCGCGGAGCCTGCGGCGATGAGTTGCAGTTGCCGGTGAAGCTCGGCCTGCGGCCCGGGCACAAAGCTGGAAAACCGCGCCGAGGCCCGCAGGCGCAGGCCGAGCGGAAGCTGTTCGTTCATCGACCGGCCCGCGCCCGCCGACTCCAGGTGACCACGTAGTCCAGTCCGCTCCAGACGACGCTGACGGTCACGGCGTAGATCAGCAGCGGGTTCCAGCCCGTCGGCACCCAGGGCGCGATCTGCTGCACGATCACCACCAGCACCAACAGGATCTGCAAAAAGGTATTGAGCTTGCTGATCAGCGTCGGCTGCGCCTCCAGCCGGGCGACGCGAAAATTGTAGACGATGGCGCCCGCGACGATGATCACGTCGCGCGCCACCACCAGCACCAGCAACCACAAAGGCAGCAACCCGATCCAGGCGAGCGCCGCGTAACAGGTCACCAGCAGCAGCTTGTCGGCCAGCGGGTCGAGCAGCGCCCCAAGGCGACTGGTCCAGCCGTATTGCTTGGCCAGGAAGCCGTCCACGGCGTCGGAAAAACCGGCGAGAAAGAACAAGCCCAGCGCCGGGGCAAAGCGATGCTCCAGCAACAGCCAGGCCACCGGCGCCACCAGCAGGATCCGCAGCAGCGTAATCAGATTGGGTATGTCCTTGCGGGTCACGGTTGCAGCCGGAAACGCCAGGTCAGGGGATCGTCGACCGGGTGCAAGGTCCGACCCAGTGAAATCAGCCGCCGCAGACTGCGCTCATCGGCGTTCAGCCCGAGGCTGAACGCCACACTGTGCCCCTCCACCCGCACCACGTCGAGCCGATCGACGGAACTGAGCGAAGCCAGATAGGCCGCCGCGCGGGCGTAGTCGTCAAGATTGCGCACGTCCTCGACCAGCAGACTCCGGCTGCCCGCGGTGGTCGCCACCAGGGCATAGCGCTGCGCCAGCCACTGGGTGGCGTCCGCGAGGCCGGCGGCCAGCGCCGCCTCGACACTCTCGCCATGGCTGCTCCAGGCCTGCTGGCTGCCCCCGTCGATCAGTTGCCAGCCGGCGCGCCAATCGCCGACGGAACTACGCTCCACCCTCACCGTAAGAATCGCCTGCGCCCGATAGCGTTGCGAGGCGGTCTGAATGCGCGCGAAGAAATTCCCCCATATATCGGTGAAGTCGACCTGTCGCTGGTCTTCCAGGTCCATCAGCGGCAGCGTCAACGGCAACCCATAACGCTGCCCGAGCTGACGTAGACTGGTGTTCACCGGCCGCGGGTCGGTTTCCCCGGCGACATAACGCTGGCCGCGATCGTCGACCGCCAACCACACCAACACGTCGGGGCGCTCCTCCCCCCAGTACGGCAACCCCGCCAAGCGCAGTTCCCGAGCCAGGGATACGCCGTCGAACTGAGCCCACAGAGCCAGACCGGCGGCGCCCGAATCCACAAAGCGGTACTGCTCGACAAAACGCCCGGGCTCTTCCAGCAGCCCGGCCGCCGCCGGGCTTTGCAATACCGAGCGGTCACCGGTCAGGCGTACCAGCACCTCCTGCAGGGCGTCAGCCAGCGCCGCGTCGCGCGCCGGGCCGTCACGGCCGGCGACCGCGACCTGGGCCTCGAACAAATGCTCGACGCGCGCCGCCAGGGTCGCGGCCGACGCCATCAGCAGACTCGCCAACAACAGCGTAAACGAGAGCTTTTTCAAACCAGTAACCCACAGTTGCGATCGAAACCTTACCATACCATAGCCTCCGCGCCGGTGGCGCTCTGGCGAAGCCGGCCGGTTTACTTGTAAAATTGCCTTTTAACCCGCGCGGAGCCTGTAGTGTCAGGACAGCAATCCCCTTCCGCCGGCGCCCCGGTCACCTATCGTGACGCGGGCGTCGACATCGATGCCGGCAACGAGCTGGTCGAGCGCATCAAGCCGTTCGTGGCCCGCACCCGACGTGATGGCGTGGTCGCCGGCCTGGGCGGCTTCGGCGCCCTGTTCGAGCTGCCGCTGGAGCGTTATCGGCGGCCCTTGCTGGTCTCGGGCACCGACGGCGTGGGCACCAAGCTGAAGCTGGCCATCGACAGCGGCCGCCACGACACCATCGGCATCGATCTGGTCGCCATGTGCGCCAACGATATCGTTGTCCAGGGGGCGGAGCCTCTGTTCTTTCTGGACTACTACGCCAGCGCCAAGCTGGACCTCGAGGTCGCCAGCGACGTCATCAAGGGCATCGGGCGCGGCTGCGAACTGGCCGGCGCGGCCTTGATCGGTGGCGAGACCGCCGAGATGCCGGGCATGTATCAGCGCGACGATTATGACCTGGCCGGCTTCTGTGTCGGGATCGTGGAAAAGGAACGCCTGATAGACGGACACACCGTGACGCCCGGCGATACGCTCATCGGGCTGGCCTCGTCCGGACCGCACTCCAACGGCTATTCGCTGATCCGTAAAATCCTTTCGCTGGCCGAGGCGCCACTCGATACCCTCCTCGAGGGCAAACCGCTGCTCGACTGGCTGATGGCGCCGACGCGTATCTATGTCAAGCCGTTGCTGGCGCTGCTCGAGCAGGTGGAAGTGCGCAGCCTGTGCCACATCACCGGTGGCGGCCTGCTGGAAAACCTGCCCCGCGTGCTGCCGGAAAATTCGGTGGCGCATATCGACACCCGCAGCTGGCGCTGGCCGGCCGTATTTCGCTGGTTGCAGGAGCAGGGTCGGATCGCGGAAACGGAAATGTATCGAACCTTCAATTGCGGGGTCGGCATGGTGATGTGTGTGCCGGCCGATCAGGTCGATCGCTGTCTGTCGCTGCTCCAGGCTCAAGGGGAAGAGGCATGGGTGCTGGGTCGCGTGGAATCCGGTCAGGGTACGGCGCGTGTGGAGCTGAATGGCTGAAACGCAACGACCCGTGTCGCTGGTGGTGCTGATTTCCGGACGCGGCTCCAACCTCAAGGCAATCCTGCGGGCGATCGACGCCGGACAACTCAACGCCACGGTAAAAGCGGTCATCAGCAGCCGCGCCGGAGCCGAGGGCCTGCGCTGGGCGCAAGCGGCGGCGATCGATACCCTGGCCCTGGATGCACGCGATTATCCGCGGCGGGAAGACTATGACCGGGCGTTGCAAGGGCTGATCGAAGGCTTCGCGCCCGATCTGGTGCTGCTGGCGGGCTTCATGCGCATCCTCAGTGCGGACTTCGTGCGTCATTTCCGCGGCCGCCTGCTGAATATACACCCGTCGCTGTTACCGGCGTTGCGCGGACTGCGCACGCATCAGCGGGCCATCGAGCAGGGCCTGCGCGAACACGGCGCCAGCGTCCATTATGTCACCGAGGAACTCGACAGCGGCCCGGTGATCATACAGACACGGGTGCCGGTGTTGCGCACCGACAGTGCCGAAACGCTGGGCGCCAGGGTATTGCAACAAGAACACGGGCTGTACGTGCACGCGCTGCAGCTGATCGCCGGCGGCGAAATCCGCTGGGGCGATGACGGCCGGATTCTGTATCGCGGCCGCCCGCTGACGCAACCGCTACAGGTCACTCAACCATCGGATACCGTATGCACCGTCGACTGAAAACCACTGTAGCCACTTGCGCGTGGTTGTTGCTGACCCTGCCGGGCGAGGCGGCGGCGGGCGGATCGTCCCTGCCGTACCCGGATTTCATCGCCGAATACAGCGCCAGCGTCAACGGTATCGGCGTCGGCACCGTGACCGTGACCCTGACCCATCAGACCGACGGCAGCTACCTCTACCGGCAGGAGTCGGTCAGTAGCGGCCTGGTGGCCCTGTTCGCCGCCAGCGATTCGGTCGAAAGCAGCCGTTGGCGACTGCAGGAGGGACGTATCGTCCCGTTGGAATACCAGTCGCAGCGCAAGGGTGGCGACGACGACGACAACGAGCATCTGCTGTTCGACTGGAAACGCAACAAGGTCAAGAACGTCGGCGCCGGTCCGCACTGGGAAATCGATCTGCCCGTCGGCACGCTCGATCGACTGGTCATGCAACTGGCGATGTTGTTCGACCTGCGCGACGGGGCACACCGCTTCGACTACGAAGTGCCGCGCGAGGGCCGCCTCAAGGAATACCGTTTTGCACTGCAGGGCGAGGACACCATCGAGCTGACCTCGGGAGTCTATCGCACCCTGAAGGTCGCCCGCACCAATGACGACAAGGACCGCAACCTGGTGTGGAGCGCGCCGGAGCTGGACTATTTCCCGGTGCGTTTTCTCAAGGACAAGAAAAACGGGCTGAAGATCTCCTTGCTGCTGCGCAAACTGGATTTCGCGCCCTTCGGCGACAGCAAGGCGCTGGAAGTGGCTCCCTGAGACCCGAGCCTCAGGTCTTGGGCAGGGTGACGCCCGTCTGCCCCTGGTATTTCCCGCCACGATCCTTGTAGGAAGTCGCGCAGACCTCGTCGGACTCCAGAAACAGCACTTGCGCCACGCCCTCATTGGCGTAGATCTTCGCCGGCAGCGGCGTGGTGTTGGAAAACTCCAGCGTGACGTGTCCCTCCCACTCCGGCTCCAGCGGCGTCACATTGACGATAATCCCGCAGCGCGCATAGGTGGACTTGCCCAGACAGATCGTCAATACGTTGCGCGGAATCCGGAAGTACTCCACGGTGCGCGCCAGGGCGAAGGAGTTGGGAGGGATGATGCAGACATCGGAGGTCACGTTGACAAAGCTGTCATCGGCGAAATTCTTCGGGTCGACGACGGCCGAGTTGATATTGGTGAAGATCTTGAATTCGTTGGCGCAGCGGATATCGTAACCGTAGCTCGACGTGCCGTAGGAGATCACCCGACCGGTGCCTTCGTGCTCACGTATCTGGCCGGGCACGAAAGGCTCGATCATGCCTTCTTGTTCCGCCATGCGGCGGATCCAGTTATCCGATTTGATAGACATCACAGGTCCCGCGGGAATCGAAGCGGCAACAATACCGGGAAACGCACGCCAAAAAAAGCCGCGCCCGCTCGCCGCGCGCGACCTGGCGTGGCCGCCTCAGTTGTTCTGGATCACGATTTGCGGGAACTTGGCGGCGTAGTTCTTCGACTTCAGCGCCAGCTTAGCCGCGGTACGCCGGGCGATGTCACGATAGATCTGAGCAATTCGCCCGTCGGGTTCGGCGACCACCGAAGGCCGGCCCGAATCCACCTGCTCACGGATATTGCGATCCAGCGGTAGCGCGCCGAGAAAATCGACGTCGTAGTCGTCGGACATGCGCTGACCGCCACCCTCGCCGAAGATATGTTCCTCGTGACCGCATTCGCTGCAGATGTGAATGCTCATGTTCTCGATGATGCCCAACACCGGCACCTCCACCTTCTCGAACATCTTGAGACCCTTGCGCGCGTCCAACAGGGCGATATCCTGAGGGGTGGTGACGATCACCGCGCCGCTGACCGGCACCTGCTGGGCCAGGGTCAGCTGCACGTCGCCCGTGCCCGGCGGCAGGTCGATCACCAGATAGTCGAGATTGCGCCAATTGGTGTCGCCGAGCAGCTGCTGCAGCGCCTGGGTGACCATCGGCCCGCGCCAGATCATCGGCGTCTCCTCATCGACCAGGAAACCGATCGACATGGTCTGGATGTGGTAGCTCACCAACGGCTCCAGCGTCTGGCCGTCCTTGGATTCCGGCTTGCCGTGGATGCCCAGCATACGCGGCTGACTGGGCCCGTAGATGTCGGCGTCGAGCACCCCGACGCTGGCCCCCTCGGCCGACAGCGCCAATGCCAGGTTGGTGGCGGTGGTCGACTTGCCGACCCCACCCTTGCCCGAGGCCACGGCGATGATGTTCTTGATCCCGTCGAGCGTCTTGACACCTTTTTGCACCGCGTGGGCCTCGATCGCCATGTTCACGTTCACCCGCGCCTTGGCCACCCCGGGCACCGACTCCACCAGCTGCTTGAGCTTGGTCGAGAGTTCCTCCAGATAGCCCTTGGCGGGAAAACCGAGCACCACGTCGACCACCACCTGATCGCCCTCGATCATGACGTTGCGCACGCATTTGGCGGACACCAGGTCCTTTTCCATGTACGGATCGATGTACTCCTTGAGCTTCTCTTCAATCTGCTCCCTGGACAGGTCTGCCATGGTTTTTTCCTCGTCAGTGCTCGGTAAACGGCCGTCGGGCCTTGAAAATCTGCGAAAATTTCGAGGCGCGATTGTACACAATTTGGAAAATGCGGTCTCCATCGCGTTTTGTGCGGTTAAGGGCGTCCGCGTCCACCCCTGCCAGCGCGGCGCGAGTTGCGCCGCGCTGGCAGGGGTGCCGAAACCGGATGACCGGGACTTTGTCTACAAAGGAATTTTTCCCCGGGCACGGGGCCAACCCGAGGTTCCGCCACGGTGCCCGGAGGCCCCTAACCGGCTTGCGCGTGGGTATGCTCGCGGATGAGCTGCTCCACCCGGGCTTCCAAGGCACGGTAACGCGCATGAATTTCCGCCGAAGACAGCTCACCGCGGCGCGCCAGCTGCTCCCACTGGCGCAACCCGGCGGCAATGGCGTTGATCTCCGCCAGATCACGCGGATCCGACAGGGCGGCCTTGTGCAGCCAGGCGAGGGAGGCCCGCAGGGCCGCGGCGCCGTGGCGGTCCTCGCTAGCCAGGGCCTCCATGGCCTGATGATAGATGTCGAGCTGCCGGTTGGCTTCCAGCAGGTCGGTGCGGGTCCGGTCGTACAGGTCGGGACGATGCTGATACAGATAGAACACCAGTGGCAGCGCCACCAGGCCCAGCAACAGCAGCCCTTGCAGCGCACGCCGGCGGCGAGAACGGCGCTCCGGCGAGCACCCTGACCCGAGTGATTTAGCCTTCATAGGCACCTATTCGTCGTCGCGGAGAGCGCCCTCTGGCCTGCCGCAACAGGCCAACCCCTCCGCCGTCGCTTGCTCTGACCTTGGCGGCGGTATTTGGTTCGGCGGCAAGGGCGGCGGCGCTCACACGGTTGCGCGTTCGCCGCCGGGGAACACCATCGTCACCACCAGCCCGGGACGATTGTCCCCGAAGGTGAGATGCGCCTGATGCAGTCCGGCGATGGCGTTGACCAGACTGAGACCCAAGCCGTTGCCGGGGCTGCTGCGGGCCTGATCGAGACGGGTGAAGCGCTGCAACACGCGCTCGCGGTCGGCTGCGGGGATGCCCGGCCCCTGGTCGGACACACGGATCCGGGCGCCCGTGGCGTCGGCCTCGACCCGCACCTGCACCTGGGTGCCGCGCGGCGAATACTTGATGGCATTTTCCAGCAAATTGCCCAGCGCCTGGGCCAGCAGATCGCTGTTGCCGTGCACCGTGGCGCGGGCCGTGGCCCGCAACGAAAGATCCTGCCCCCGCTGCTGTGCCAAGGGCAGATAAAACTCCACGCCCTGGGCGGCGATCGCGGTCAGGTCCACAGGCTGCATTTTCACCCGTAGCGTGCCCGCCTCGGCTTGAGCGATCTGCAAGATGGCGTTAAAGCTGCGCATGAGCTCTTCGGTGTCACGGATGGATTCCTCTATCACCCGCCGATACTCGTCGCCGTGGCGCTCGCCGAGCAACACCACGTCCAGACGATTGCGCAGGCGCGCCAGTGGCCGGCGCAGGTCGTGGGCGACGTTGTCGGTCACATCGCGCATCCCCTGCATCAACTGCTCGATCCGATCGAGCATGTTGTTCAAGCGGCCCGACAACTCGTCGAACTCATCGCCTCGACCGCTCAAAGGAACGCGCCGCGACAGGTCGCCGCGGATGATGGTCTCGGAAGTGGCAGTGATATTGTCGATGCGCGCCAGAATCGTACGCCCCATGAACACACCCATGGCCAACGCCAGCAGCACGATGATCACCAGCAGGCCGGAGAGCGCGTAGATACTGAACAGCTGCATCTCGTCGGCCTGGGCCACACTACGGGTGAGCAGCAGGATCGAGCCGTCGGCAAACCGCTTGCCGATCGCCGGCCAGTATTCATCCTCGTCGCCGACGTTGGGATACATATCGTCATCGATCCACGCAGGGTGCACGGTTTCATCGAGCGTCACCTGATCGTCCCGCTCCCGCGGCCAGCGGGCCAGATTGCCGGCCACCTTACGCCCCTGGGCATCGGTCAGCAGATAGTAACGGCCGTCCGGGCCGCCGCCCCGGCTTCTTGCGACCACCTCGCGACGCAAGGCCGCGAACCCCTGCGCCGCTTCGGTATTGCGCAGATCCACGAACTCGTCGTGCAAGCCGGCGTACAGCTGAGCGTCGACGTAGCGGCTGGTCGCCCAGTGATAGGCACCGAGCGCCGCCCCGGCCAACAGGATGTACAGACTGGCATACCACAGTGACGTCCGCACGGCGGTGGTGCGGAACAGACGCTTGAGTTCAGGGCGTGTCACTGAGCTTGTAGCCGACACCACGGATGGTGTGCAGCAGCGGCGGCGCGAAGCCACGATCGATCTTGGTGCGCAAGCGGCTGATATGCACGTCGACCACATTGGTCTGGGGGTCGAAGTGATAGTCCCATACCTGCTCCAACAGCATCGTGCGGGTCACCACCTGACGTTGATGCCGCAAGAGAAAGTTCAACAGTCGGAATTCGCGCGACTGCAGGCGAATCAGCCGTCCGGCGCGGGTCACCCGATGGGCATTCAGATCCATCACCAGATCGGCCAGTTGGATCCGCGAGTCCGACTCCTCCGGTCGTTGCCGTCGCACCAAGGCATCCAGGCGCGCCAGCAGCTCGCTGAAGGCATAGGGTTTGACCAGATAGTCATCGCCGCCGGCCTGCAGGCCCGTCACCCGATCGTCGACTTCGCCGAGCGCCGAGAGCACCAGCGCCGGCGTGCGATCGCCGCCGGCGCGCAGCATTCGGATCACCGCCAGCCCGTCCCGACCCGGCAGCATACGGTCGACAATGAGCGCCTCATACCCGCCGCCGAGCGCCAGCTGCAGCCCGTCTTCGCCGTCAGCGGCGTGGTCCACGCTGTGGCCGCTTTCGTTGAGTCCTTTCAGCAGATAACCGGCCGCGTCGCCATCGTCTTCGATCAACAGGATATGCATACCCGCCCATAATAGCCGCAGCGATCCGCCACCGCATTACCGTATGGTAATACTCCCGCCACCTTCGCGACATGGCCGCGCCCCTAGACTCCCTGTGGTCGAGACGACAGTTCATGCCCTGGCGCAAGGAGTCGCATCATGTACCTGACAAACCACACCCGTCGCAATCCGCTTGCCAACACCCCCGGCGCCAGCCCGTGGTTGATGGCGCTGCTCCTGGCCTCCACCGCGGTGCTGGCCGATGAAGACAAACACAACGCGCGCGAGCGTGATGACGCCGCCCGCGGGCCCTGTTCCACGACCGCCCGCCTGGCCTACCAGGCATGCCGGAACGACGTGCGCGACAACTATTTCCTGCAACTGGGAAAATGCCAGAATGAAGCCCAGCGCGACAGGCGAAACGTGTGTAACACCGAGGCCAAGAAAACTCGCGACGAAGCCCGCAGCCTATGCGGCGAACAGAGAGTCGCGCGCCTGGAGATCTGCGCACTGGTGGGCGAGGCGCCTTACGATCCGGCCATCAACAGCGCGGATTTTCTCAGCCCCGAGCAGACCGCGATGAATCCCAACCCCTGGTTTCCCCTGGTACCCGGGACCATCCGCGTTTACCGGGCCGGCGATGAAACCACCACCGTTACGGTCACCGCCGACACTCGGATCCTGCTCGGCGTGACCACCCTGGCAGTGCGCGACGTCGTTACGCGCGGCGGCGTCCCGATCGAGGACACCACCGACTGGTACGCCCAGGACCTCTACGGCAACGTCTGGTATTTCGGCGAAGTGGCGCAAAACTTCGACCAGGGCATACTCACCGATCTGGACGGTTCCTGGGCTGCGGGTGTCGATGGCGCCAAACCTGGTATCCAGATGCCCGCGGCGCCCCAGGTCGGCGACGTGTATCGGCAGGAGTTTCTCCTCGCAGAGGCCGAGGACATGGCGCAGGTACGCAATCTGCACGCGTCGGCGAGCGTCGCCGCCGAAGGTGCCAGCTGTTCCGGCAATTGCCTGCAGACGCGGGAATTCCTTCCCTTGGAACCGGACGCGGTGGAATTCAAGTTCTACACCCCCGGGGTGGGCCACATCCTCACGCTCGATGCGAACACCGGCGAACGCGAGGAACTCGTCGAGCTTATCAGACCCTGAGATCACCGCCCTTGCAGAGGGCTTGCAGGGAGGGCCCAAGCCCCCCCTGCTTTTTTCTTTACGCCGCCACCCGTGGCGCTGCATAATAAAAACAACCCGCCGACCCACAAGAAACGCCCAAGGTTCCAGCCGTCAACACTGCACCCGCGCGATTCATTGCCGACGCTTTCACGGCGGCCGTCACCGGCACCCTGGCACTGTGCCTGATCATCGGCCCGAGCGCGCAGGCCGATGCGCCGACCCCGGAGACCCAAGACAGCGTGCGGCTCTACAGCACGCGCTCGGAGCAACGTGAAGCGGGCATCGAACACAAGCTGACCCCGTGGCTGAGCGTCGCCGGGCTGGCGGAGTTCGAGTGGGAATACGACAATAACGCCTTCAGCAACCTGCGTTCGAATCATGGCAATGCCGATGCGGCGGCCAATGTCCAGCTACACAGCAGCGTGACGCCCCTGTCGTTTGCCAGCGGCGAGTTGATCCTGAACTATGATACGGATCAAGACCGCCTCGGGCTGGACGAAGCCACCGCCGCCCTGGAACTGGGCGACTGGGAGCTGGGCTACGGCCGCCAGTATCTGCCATTCGGGGTTTATTTCAGTCATTTTGCCAGTGCACCGCTGCTGGAATTCGGCGAGACGCGGGACGTCGCGCTCAACCTGGATTACGACTACGGCGATCGGTTTAGCGTCTCCGCCGCGCTCTTTCGCGGGCAGGGGCGCAACCAAAACTCCTCGGGTTCGCGCGCCCCTGACTGGGCACTGGCGCTATCGACCTGGGTGAACGGCTCGCTGCGGCTGGGGGCCAGCTATCTATCCGATCTTGCCGACGCCGACGGTGACCTGCTTGCCGACAACGGTCACCGCCACCTGCGGCAAGTGGGTGCGTACAGCGCTTATCTGCTGTGGTCGTCCGAGCATTTCGAAGTGACCGCCGAGGCGATTGCCGCCACCGGCCCCTTGCGCGAATTACCCGCCGATCGGAATCAGCCGTTGGCCTGGAATCTGGAGTTCGCCCAGTTCCTGCACGCCCATTTCGACTGGGCACTGCGTCTCGAAGGCAGCCGCGAACTCCAGGACGCGGCGCAATTACGCTATGGCGCGTCGATCAGTTTTCGTGCCGGCCGCTACGCCAGCCTGACCCTGGATTATCTGCGCAGCCGCTACAAGCCAAATTTTGTCCGCGACGACGGCGGCCATCCCCTGAACCACGCCGACCGCCTGGCGGCTCAGCTGTCTATCGCCTTCTAGCGAATTTTTCCGCCGTCGACGTCAGTCCCCGATATACCAACGGCATGACGATGAGCACCAGGGGGATCTGCACCACCAGGCCGGCGATGATGGCAACCGCCAAAGGTTGCTGCATTGCCGCGCCCTGACCGAGCGCCAATGCCAGCGGCGAGAGCGCCAGAATCGCGGCCAGCGTGGTCATGGCGATCGGCCGCAGTCGGTTGTGCCCGGCCTGCACCAGCGCAGCGGCCCGGTCGACACCGGCGCGCACCAGTTCGTGGTATTCCGAGAAGTAAAAGATCGACACTTCGGTGACTATGCCCACGATCATCGTCATACCCATCATGGCGGTGATGTTCAATTCGATACCGGTCACCCACAAACCGGTAAACACCGCCGCCATCGCCAACAGCGGCGCGCTCATGATGGCCAGCGCCGCGGCGAACTCCTCGTACAAGAACAGCAACAAGAGAAACACCAGCGCCAGGGCGGCGACGAACACCCCGATGAGACCGCGAAACGCGATCTGCTGCTGCTGATACAAACCTCCCAGTTCAAAATACATCGACCCCGGCAACAGACCGTCACGCCCCAGCACCTGCTTGACCTGACGTATCGTCGAGCCCAGATCGCGTCCACTGATACGCGCGGTCACCGCCACCATGCGCTTGAGATTGTCGCGCACGATCTGCGCCTGCCCGGTCTCCACGCCGACGTGCGCGACCCGTTTGAGCGGAAAACGGTGGCCGTCCGGCGCGCGCAGCCAGAGGCTATCGATGGCGGCGATGCGCTCGCGGGCCGCGGGCGGCACCCACACACGCACCCCCACCAGCTTGACATCCTCCTGGATCCGGGTGGTCACCAGACCCTCGAACCAGGCGTTGAGCTGCTGCGTAACCGCGTCCGGATCGATGCCCTCCAGCGCCGCCTTGTCGCGATCGACGACGATGTTGACGGCGTCGCCTGCCAGCACGATACCGCTCTTGACGTCGACCACGCCGTCGATGGCGGCGATCGCCTTCGCCACCCGTGGCGCGGTGGCGGCCAACGCCTGCGGCTGGTCGCTGTAGAGCTTGATCTCGATCGGTTGCGGCACGGCCGTCAGATCGCCGATCAGATCCTCCATCAGCAAGGCCATTTCCACCTCCACACCGGGCACCCGCTGCTCGATGCGCCGGCGGATATCGTCCATGACCTGGTCGATGGGCGCGCGCGGCAGCGACTTGAGGCGGACGAAGATATCGCCCTCGTTGGCCTCGGTGAGACCGCCGCCGAGTTGCAGCCCGGTGCGGCGCGAATAGGTCTCAACGGCGGGATTGGCGCGCAAAACCGCCTCCAGCTGGCGCAGCAGACGGTCGGTTTCGCTCAGCGAGGTCCCCGCGGGGATGCGGTAGTCGAGAATAAAACCGCCCTCGTCCATGTGCGGCATGAAACCGGAACCCACCTGTTGATAGGCGAAATAACCGACCAGCAGCAGCGGCACCACCCCCAGGCCCACGAGTAGCGGGCGGCGCATCAAGCGCTGCATCAACCGTAGATAGCCCGCCTGTAGCCTGGCGAAGCGACCGCCGACGTCCTCGCGCTCGCCGTCGCGGGCACTGAGCAGGTGTTCGGCCAGCAGCGGCACCGCCAGCCAGGCCAGCAGAAAGGAGATGACTAGGCTGCTGGCCATGGTCAACGACAGAGCCTTGAAAAACGCCCCCGTCACCCCGCCGAGAAACGCCAGCGGCGCGAAAATGACGATGGTGGCTGCCGACGACCCCGCCAGCGGGGGGGTGAACTCGATGGCAGCGCTGCGAATGCTCGGCGCCAGCTCGCCACTGCGCTCGCGCAAGCGGCGGATGATGTGCTCGATCATCACGATGGCGTCGTCGACAATCAGCCCGACCGCCGCGGCCATCCCGCCCAGCGTCATAATATTGAAGCTCATGTGCAGCACCTGGAGCAGCACCAGGGTGCTGGCCAGTACCGCGGGCACGATAAAGACGGCAATCAGGGTGATCTTCAGGCTGCGCAGAAACAGCAGCAATACCAGCGCCGCCAGCACCACGCCGATGGCGATGGCATCCCGCACGCTGCCGGCCGCGGCGGTGATCAGCTGGCTCTGGTCATACCAGTTGGCGATCTGTACACCGGCGGGGAGCTTGTCGCGATACGCAGCGAGACGGCGCTGAACGTCGCCCACGATCTGCACGGTATTGCCATCGGGCTGCTGATAGACCTGCACCAGTACGGCATCCTGGCCGTCGGCGGTCACCCGCTGCCACTGTGGCGCCAGCGTCGGGAAGACGCGCGCGATGTCCTCCAGCCGCACCAGACCGTCGGCCCCGCTGCGCAGCACCGTGTTTTCGATACTGGCCAGCGAGCGCAAGCGGGTATCGGACAACAACAGGTAAAGTTTGTAGCGCTCCTCCATGCGCCCGACGGCCTGTAGTACATTGCTCGCCGACAGGGCCGTGGCCACATCGGCGAAGGTCAATCCGTAGGCGGCCAGCTTCTCGGGGTCGACCTCGACGCGATACTCGGCCTGCTCGCCGCCGAGCACCGCCACCCGGGCCACGCCGTTGATCGACGACAGCAACGGCACCAGCTGATAACTGGCCAGATCGCGCAGCTGCACCAGCGTTTCGCTGTCCGAACGCAGGCTGTAGGCGGCCACCGGAAATACCGTCGGATCCATCCGCCGCACACTGAAGCGGGTGCCCGCCGGCAGTTCGGCCAGCACCTGGTTGATGGCCGATTCGACCTGCAACAGGGCGGAGACCATATCGTCGCCCCAGGCAAAATTGATCGACAACTCGGCGCTGCCCCGGCTGGTCGTGGAGCGCAGCCCGACCACGCCCGGCACCGAACGCACCGCCTGCTCCACCGGCCGGGTGACGGCGATGACCATCTGATCGGCCGGGCGATCGCCAGCGTCGAGGGTGACTACCACACGGGGAAAATCGACGTGCGGAAACAGGGCCACCGGCAGACGGAACGCGGCGGCGACCCCGGCCAGCGCCAACAGGGCGGCCAGGAACAGAATCGAGCGGCGGTGCACGGCCGCCCAATGGACAATACCCATCAGGGGCGGGTCCGGACAGACATTCCGTCGGTCAACTCATAGTTACCGCTGGTCACCACCTGATCGCCGTGGCGCAGGTCGCCGGACACTTCGATCAGGTCCCCCGAACGTGCACCGACACGTACCGCGACACGACGCGCACGACCGCCCTCAAGCCTATACAGGTGGGTGTCCGGGGATTGCCCGAGGATGGCGCTTTGCGGCACCGTCAGGGCCTGGCGCGTGGCCAGGCGGATGCGCCCCAGCACCCGGCTGCCCAAAACCAGCCGATCGACCTGCGCGGCGGGGATGGGCACCAGAATTTCGACCAGATGGGTGGCCGGATCGATCATGGCATGCACTTCGCGCACGCGCGACTCGACCCGGACCGCGGGACCGAACACCGAGGTGATCGTGACGCCAGTGCCTACGCTTAAGCCCCCCAGGTCCTCGGGTTCGACACCCAGCCGCGCGATCAGCTTCTGCTCGGCGGCGATCAGCATGGCCGTGGTGTCGGCTTGCACGCGCTGTCCCTGGGAAACGTCCAGGCGGGTGACAATCCCATCCATGGGAGCGCGCAGGATTTCGCTGGCCACATCCAGACCGCGTTGACGCAGGGCGTCCAAGGTGGCGCGCGCGTCCTGGAGATTCTTCTCGGCCACATCGACCTGGGACTTGGTGGCGAGTTGTTCCGCGAACAACCGTTGCTGCCGTTGGCGCTCGCGCCGGGCATAGTCGACCGCGCTCTGTGCCTGTAGATACTGCATGCGCGCATCGGGAGCGGTGACCACCTCCAGCAGCCGGTCACCGCTGTTCACGCGCTGCCCCAAGCGCACCCAGACCCGATTGATCAAACCGGCGTGCGGCAGCGACAGACTCAACACCTGATCCGGGTCGGGATCGAGCACGCCGAAAGCCGACAGTGTGTCGTGCACCGCCTGCGTCTGCACCGTCGCGGTCGTCACCAACACGCTGGAATTCTCGGCCACCGCCGGTGGCGGCGGCGCCATCAGCAACAGCAGGCAAAGCAAGGCAGGTACGGCAACCCGTCGGTTCACGGCGTCTCCTTCTGGTCGGGATTGGGCATTGTTGTCAGTGGCTGCTCGGGATAGCCGGGCAAGGCCAGCAGCGCTTCCAGAGCGATGCGATTCTCCCAGCGGCTTTGCTCCAGGCTGATCTGCTCGAGGCGTTTATTCACCCAGGTGGATTCCATGTTGAGAAACGTCAGCGCCTGGATATCGCCCCGGCCGTACGCCCGGCGAGCGCGTTCGACCAGCGCCTTGAGCCGCGGCAGATACTGCTGCAACCGCTGCTGCTGTTGCTGCAACAGCGTTTGCAACCGCAGCAGCCGATCCACGTCCATGCGCGTGTGCGCCAGCCGCGCCCGGTACTCCTGGCGCAACTGCTCGCGCGTGGCGGCTTCCACCGCGATGGCGCCGCGATTGGCGCTAAACAGCGGCAGCGTGAGATTGACGCTCAGCCCGACGGTCTCGACATCGCCGGTGTCGCGCGCCCGGTTGACGCCGATGCCGAGGGAGGGAAACTGCGCCAGGACGGCCGCTCTGACACTGGCCTCCTGACTGGCATAACCGGCCTGCAGTGCCAATAAATCCGGTCGCAGGCGCGGCAGGACGCGCAGCCGCGCCCGCGCTTCCTGGGCGCTCACCGTCGCCGGAGACGCCAGCGGCACCAGGGTCACATCCACCTCCGGGGCCAACCCCAACAGCAGATTGAAGTCGTGTCGGGTCTGGTTATGCGTCTGTTCGAGCTGGTTGATCTGGCTGAAGGTGTCGATCAGCGCAGTCAGATCGGTACCGTTGACATCGAGGGTCAAGTTACCGGCGGCGAGCGCGCGCGCCGAGCGTTGATAGCGCTCCTGATAAAGGTCTCGGATGGCGTGCAACAGCGCCAGGCGCCGCTGCTCGAGCTGCAACCGCACCGCCAGCGAACGCGCCTGCTGAATGACCTGCCACTCCTGCCACAGCAGATCGAGGCGGACCTTGTCTTCGCCACGGCGGGCGGCGTCGAGGCGCGACTGACGGGTCAGCAGCGGAACAATATCGTAGCCCAGGCCGAAGGACCAGGCGTTGACCAGGCCGGCGGTGTTCCCGGTGGGCTTATCGAAGCCCGCGCTGAGTTGCGGATCCGGCAACAGGCCCGCCGCAAAAGCCTGCGCCCCGGCCACTGCCAGGCGCGCGCGCTGGGCGCGTAATTGCGGATTATTGAGCACCGCCAGGGTCCCCACTTCGGTCAGATCCAGACCGTCGGTGGGATCGAACTCGGCGCCGCCTGCGCCATTGGCACCGCGGGTGGCCGCGCTGCGCAAGGCCTCGAGCGACGGCGCCAGCGCGGGGTCGTCCGGCAAGGGGCGTGGCTGGTAGGTCGCACAGCCGGCGAGCACAGCCGCAAGCCCCAGTACCCCGACGAGCCGTCCTCGCCGCCTGGGTTTCCAGCCAGAGGCCGTCCCGCCTTGACGGGAAAGATCATTCACGAGCCTGTTTGCTCCTAGAGTTGTCGCGTTCGGGAGAGTCCACCAGCCGGCCTTGCGCAACACGGCATAACGCGCGCGGCCCCCCTTTTCAGTTATCGTCAAACTAGCACAAGATAACAGAGATCAAGACAATGTCAGGCCGGCATTCTGCCCCGCTCCGGCCTTGGCGGACATTACCATTCGGTAATCTCCGCACAAGTTTGCGGTAATGCCCCCCCTGCTACGCTCTGCGGCATGAAAAAACTCAACACTCAGTTCAGCCATGGCGAGGCGAACCCGCCGGAAACCGACTGGCGCCTGCAACGGGCCCGCACGGTACGCCTGTCTCTGATACGCCGCAGCTTCGTCGCCTTGATCATCACCAGCGGAGTACTGCTTACGCCCTTGACCTCGCGCTGGCCGGTCACTGGTCCTTTCATGCGCGATGTTACGGTTATGTTAGGAATGCTGTTGATCGGCACCGGCGCGGCCCTGAGGTTGTGGGCCGGCCTCTATCTCGGCGGCCACAAGGAGCGCCGGCTGGTTACCTGGGGCCCCTACAGCTGCGTGCGCAATCCGCTCTACCTGGGGAACATTGTCGCCGCCGGGGGCATCGGCCTGATCAGTGGATCGCCCTATGTACTGATATTGACGCTGGCCGCGACGACACTGGTCTACCTCGCCACGATCCGCCAGGAAGAACACAAACTGCAACCGATCTTTGGCCCTGACTACACCCGCTATCTGCAGGCGGCGCCGCCCCTGCTGCCGCACCCGGGCGCCGTGCGCCGCCTGATCAGCGACACCACGCCCTGTATCATCACCCATTTCAGCCTGGCGCGCGAACTCAGGCGCTGTCTCGGCCTGGTGGCGCTCGGCTTCGTCGCCTTCGGGCTGGCGACCGCCGCCCCTCTGGTTCAAAGCCACCTGGCCGCGTTGCTCTGAGGCGCCGACCCGGGTACCCCATCCCCTGATCCGCGCGCCAAATATCTGGCATAATGTCCGCTTAACTGTGGCTCCGTACGGGACATTTCATGCCGGAACATCGACGCACCCTGCTGGTGACCAGCGCGCTGCCCTATGCCAATGGGTCGATCCATCTGGGGCACCTGGTCGAATATATCCAGACCGACATCTGGGTGCGCTTTCAGAAAATGCGCGGCCACGACTGTGTCTACGTCTGCGCCGACGATGCCCACGGCACGCCGATCATGCTGCGCGCCCAGCACGAAGGCATCACGCCACAAGCGCTGATCGAGCGCGTGGCGCGGGAACACCGCGCCGATTTTGCCGATTTTCTGATCGGTTTCGACAACTATCACAGCACCCACTCGGAGGAGAACCGCGAACTCTCGGCGCTGATCTACCAACGCCTGCGTGACGCCGGACATATCGAGACGGCCACCATCACCCAGGCCTACGACCCTGAGGAGCAGATGTTCCTGCCGGATCGTTTCATCAAAGGCGAATGTCCGCGTTGCGGCGCCGCCGACCAATATGGCGATTCCTGTGAAGTCTGCGGCGCCACTTACGCGCCGACGGAACTGAAAAACCCCGTTTCGGCGGTCTCGGGCGCCACGCCGGTGGAGAAACAATCGCTGCACTATTTCTTCCGCCTGGCCGATTTCGAGGACAGCCTGCGCGCCTGGACCGGCGGCGGCCACCTGCAGCCGGAAGTCAGCAACAAACTCGGCGAATGGTTCAAGGAGGGCTTGCGCAACTGGGACATCTCGCGCGACGCGCCCTATTTCGGCTTCGAGATACCGGACGCGCCGGGCAAGTATTTCTATGTCTGGCTGGACGCGCCGATCGGCTACCTCGCCAGCTTCAAACACTACTGCGAGCGCAGCGGCAAGGACTTCGAGGCCTATCTCAAGGAAGACAGCGGCACCGAGTTGTACCACTTCATTGGCAAGGACATCATCTATTTTCACGCCCTGTTCTGGCCTGCAATGCTCGAAGGGGCGGGCCTGCGCAAACCCGACGCGATCTTCGCCCACGGTTTTCTCACCGTCAACGGTCAGAAGATGTCCAAATCGCGCGGCACTTTCATCAAGGCGCGCACCTATCTGGACCATCTGCATCCGGAATACCTGCGCTATTACTTCGCCGCCAAACTCGACGCCGGCGTCGGCGACATCGACCTCAATCTGGAGGATTTCACCCAGCGGGTCAACAGCGACCTGGTGGGCAAGTACGTCAACATCGCCAGTCGCAGCGCCAACTTCATCGTCAAGCAGTTCGACGGCCGGCTGCTCGGCGTCGACGAATTCTGCGCCGACGCAGAAGCGCTCGAGCGCTACGTGAGCGATGTCGAGGTACATACGAAAATCATTGCCGAGGCGTACGAAGCGCGAGAATTCAGCCAGGCCATGCGTAAAATCATGGAGATCGCCGCCCAGATCAACCAATACTTCGACGAGCAGGAACCCTGGAAACTGGCCAAGGACCCGGCGCAGAAAGACCGTTTGCACCAGGTCTGTTCGCGGATTCTGCACGGTTTCCACCAGCTGTCGGTGTTGCTCGCTCCGGTACTGCCCGGCATCACCCGGCGGGTGGCGCGGGAATTGTTCGGGCTGGCGCGCGATTTCACCTGGGACGATCTCGACCCGCAACGCTTTCCCCGCCATCTCAATCCGTTCAAGCATCTCGCCCAGCGCATCGACAGCGACAAGGTACAAGCCATGATCGACGCCTCCAAAGAAGACATGTCCGCCTCGCCGGCAACCCCAAAATCAACCGGCGAAGCGATCGCCGCCACCATCAGCTTCGCGGATTTCGCCAAAGTGGATCTGCGCGTGGCGCGCATCGCCAAAGCCGAGGCGGTGGAGGGTGCCGACAAGCTGCTGCGACTGACGCTGGATCTCGGCGGCGAGACACGCAACGTCTTCGCCGGCATCAAAAGCGCCTATCAACCCGCGGACCTGGAAGGCAAGCTCACCGTGATGGTGGCCAATCTGGCGCCGCGCAAAATGCGCTTCGGCGTCTCCGAGGGCATGGTGCTGGCGGCCGGGCCCGGCGGCGAGGAACTCTACATTCTCGAACCGCACGCCGGCGCGCAGCCGGGCATGCGGATCCAGTGACATGGCGGCAATTCACCGAAAACACTGGCGGTTAATCGTCTGGCGGCGACTCCATTCTGGGGTACCATCTGCGGCATGAGCGAACTCGCCCTCATCCTCGTCAGCACCGTTCTGGTGAACAACTTCGTGCTGGTGAAATTTCTCGGTCTGTGCCCGTTCATGGGGGTGTCGCGCAAAATCGAGACAGCGACGGGAATGGCCTTGGCGACCACCTTCGTGCTCACCCTGTCGTCGGTGTGCAGCTACCTGGCCAACGAATACCTGCTGGCGCCGCTGGGACTGGAATACCTGCGCACCATCACCTTCATCCTGGTCATCGCCGTGGTGGTGCAGTTCACCGAAATGGTGGTGCACAAGACCAGCCCGCTGCTCTACCAGGTGCTGGGCATTTTCCTGCCGCTGATCACCACCAATTGCGCGGTGCTCGGCGTCGCCCTGCTCAACGTCCAGGAACAGCACGGATTTCTCGAATCGGCGGTCTACGGCTTTGGCGCCGCGGTCGGCTTCTCGCTGGTGATGATCCTGTTCGCCGGCATCCGCGAGCGGGTGGCGGCGGCCGACGTGCCGGCGGCCTTTCAGGGCTCGGCCATCGCCCTGATCACCGCCGGACTGATGTCGCTGGCGTTCATGGGTTTCTCCGGCCTCATCAAGGGCTAGCCGCGAGATGCTGACCGCGATCCTCGCACTCGGCACGCTGGCGGCGCTGTTTGGCCTGTTGCTGGGGTATTCGGCCATACGCTTCCGCGTGGAGGGCGATCCGATCGTCGACCAGATCGACAATCTGTTGCCGCAGACCCAATGTGGCCAATGCGGCTTCCCCGGTTGCCGGCCCTATGCGGAGGCCATCGCCGGCGGGGAGGCGGATATCAACCAATGTCCACCGGGCGGCGACAGCGGCATCCAGGCGCTGGCCGAGCTGCTCGGGGTCGACCCCAAGCCCCTGAATGCCGAACATGGCGAACACACCGAGGCGCGTGTGGCGGTGATCGACGAGCAGACCTGCATCGGCTGCACGCTGTGCATCCAGGCGTGTCCGGTCGACGCCATCCTCGGCGCCGCCAAGCAGATGCACACGGTGATCGCCCGCGAGTGCACGGGCTGCGATCTCTGCGTGGCGCCCTGTCCGGTCGACTGTATCGAAATGGTGCCGGTCGAACGTGCGCTGGCCACCTGGAAGTGGCCTTATCCGCAGGGAGAACACCGGCCGATCGCGGATACCGGCAGCTGATGGTGGACCTGCTGCAACAGCCGCTGGACATCGTCGGTGGCCTGCGCCTGGCGGCCAACAAGGCGCAGTCGCTGCGCAGCCCCCTGCGCGCCGCACCCATCCCCGAGCGTCTGATCGTGCCGCTGGGCCAACACATCGGCGATCCGGCCGAAGCGAGCGTGGAGGTCGGCCAACAGGTGCTCACCGGACAGGTCATCGGCCGTTCGCTGAACTATATCGGCGCGCCGGTGCACGCCCCCGCCTCCGGCACCGTCTGCGACATCGGCGACTATCCGGTGGCGCACCCGTCCGGCCTCAAGGCCACCTGTGTGGTCATCCAGAGCGACGGACAGGACCGGCGTGCCGAGACCGGTCTGCGCATGCCGGCGGCGTTGGCGGCCGACCCGGCCGACATCCGCCAGCGGGTCCGCGACGCCGGCATCGTCGGCCTCGGCGGCGCGGGATTCCCCAGCGCGGTGAAACTCAACCCCGGCCGCGAAGTCGAGCTGCTGGTGATCAACGCGGCCGAATGCGAACCCTATATCAGCTGTGACGAGGCGCTGATGTGCGCCCGTCCCGAGGAGGTGATCGCGGGTATCCGCATCATGCAGCACGCCCTGCAGGCCCGTCAGGTCGTGATCGGCCTGGAAGACAACATGCCCGCGGCCTTCGATTGTCTCAAGCGCGGCCTGGAGGCCGTCGGCGAGACCGCCATCCGCATCATGCCGGTGCCGACGGTCTACCCGGCAGGCGGCGAAAAACAATTGATCTATGCACTCACCGGCGAAGAGGTCCCCAGCCAGGGACTGCCCGCCGATCTCGGCATCGTCTGCCACAATGTCGGTACCGCCGCGGCCGTGGCGCGCGCGCTGGGACAGGGCGAGCCGTTGATTTCGCGCATTGTGACCGTCACCGGCGCCGGGGTGCGGGAGCCGTGCAATCTCGAGGTCAGAATCGGCACCCCCATCGCCGAGCTCGTCGCCGCCTGCGGCGGCTACAGCGATCAGGTCACCCGTCTGCTCATGGGCGGCCCGATGATGGGCATCTCCCTGACCAGCGACCGGCTGCCAGTGATCAAGACCACCAACTGCATCCTCGCCGCCAGTGACGCCGAGGCGCCGGCGCCGGCGGCCGCGCGGCCCTGTATCCGCTGTGGCAAATGCGCCGAAGTCTGCCCCGCCTACCTGCTGCCGCAACAACTCTTCTGGTACGCGCACGCGCGCGACTTCGACAAGGTGCAGGACTATAACCTGTTCGACTGCATCGAATGCGGCTGCTGCGCCCAGGTCTGCCCGAGCCATATTCCGCTGGTACAGTACTACCGCTTCGCGAAAACGGAAATCTGGGATCTGGAGCGCCAGCGCGCGCGCGCCGACGTCGCCCGCCAGCGTCACGAGTTCCGCCTGGAACGCCTGGAGCGGGAGAAGCAAGCCCTCGAGGCCCGGCGCGCGGCGGCCAAGAAAGGTCTGGAGACGCGTGAAAAAAGCGGCGACGCGGACGCCAAGAAGGCGGAAATCGCCGCCGCTCTGGCGCGCGTCCAGGCCAGGAAATCCGGCCAGGCCGCAACCCCTGGGACGGGCGCCCCGGACGACTCCGCAAACACCTCCAAGGCCAACCGCTGATGGACTTCCCCACCCAGAGCTCGCCCTATCTGCCGGCCTCCAACGACGTCGGACAATTGATGTTGCGGGTGTCGCTGGCACTGGTGCCGGGGGCGTTGTGCCTGTTCTGGTTCTTCGGCTGGGGCGTGGTCTTCAACCTGGTGCTGAGCGCGCTGAGCGCGGTGCTCGCCGAGGCGGCGATACTCGCTTTACGCGGCCGCCCGATCAGGCCCGCGCTCGGTGACGGCAGTGCGCTGCTCACCGGCCTGCTGCTGGCACTGGCGCTGCCGCCGCTGGCGCCCTGGTGGATCCCGGTGTTGGGCGCGGCCTTTGCCATCGTCGTCGCCAAGCAGTTGTTCGGCGGCCTGGGTTACAACCCGTTCAATCCCGCCATGGTGGGCTTTGTCGTTCTGATCATCTCCTTTCCGCTGCAAATGACGTTGTGGCCGCCACCGACGGGCCTGCACGAGGGCCATGCCCTCGACCTGGGCGAAACTTTCAGGTTGATCTTCAGCGGCGCGACGCCGGATTCTCACACCCTGGACAGCCTGACGATGGCGACGCCGCTCGACAGCGCGAAAACCCAGCTTGGGCTGGATTACACCTGGAGCGAAATCCGCGCCAAGCCTTTGTATGGCGGTTTCGCCGGCTATGGCTGGGAGTGGATCAACCTGGCCTATCTGGCCGGTGGGTTGTGGCTGTGGCGCAAACGCGTCATTCAATGGCAGATCCCCGTGGCCCTGTTGGGCGCACTGGGCGCCACCGCGCTGCTGTTCCACATCGGCGATAGCGACACCTTCGGTTCGCCTCTGTTCCATCTGTTCAGCGGCGCCACCATGCTGGGCGCGTTTTTCATCGCCACCGATCCGGTCTCCGCCGCGACCACGCCGCGCGGCCGACTCTACTACGGCGCCGGTATCGGCGTTCTCACCTACGTGATTCGCACCTGGGGCGGCTATCCCGACGCCATCGCGTTTTCGGTGCTGCTGATGAACATGGCCGCACCCACCATCGATTACTACACCCAGCCGCGGGTCTTCGGGCATCGGGACAAGTAAGCCGCCATGCGCTACCGGCCCGTGCTCATCTCGGTCATTTTCCTGTTCCTGTTCGCGGTGATCGGCAGCGGACTGGTGGCCTACATGCATGAGAACACCGCCGCGCGCATTGCCGACAATCAACGCCGCGCCCTGCTGCAGAGCCTGAATGAACTGATCCCCCACGCCGACTACAACAACGACATCTATACCGATATCGTCTACGTGCGCGACCCGGAACTGCTCGGCACCCCACAGCCGGTGCCGGTCTACCGGGCGCGCAAGAACGGCTGGCCGGTCGCCGCCGTATTCGCCCCGGTCGCGCCCAATGGTTACAACGGCGCCATCCGTCTGCTGGTGGCCGTCAGGGTGGACGGCACGCTCGCCGGCGTACGGGTGCTCGCCCACCGGGAGACGCCCGGGCTCGGCGACCACATCGAGGCCGATCGCTCCGACTGGATCCTCGCCTTCAACGGCAAGTCGCTCCAGGATCCCAAGCCGCAAAACTGGAAAGTGAAACGCGACGGGGGCGTATTCGATCAGTTTACCGGCGCCACCATCACGCCGCGCGCGGTCGTGGCCGCGATCAAGAACACGCTGTTATACTATCAGGCCCACGGCCACGGCCTGTTCGAGAAACACCCGGCGAAGACATCATGAGCGGCTACCGCAGGATTTTGCGCGACGGTCTCTGGACCAACAATGTCGGTCTGGTGCAGCTTTTGGGCCTGTGTCCGCTGCTGGCGGTGACCGGCACCTTCATCAACGGCCTGGGTCTCGGGCTGGCGACGCTGATCACGCTGGTCGCCTCGAACGTGATCATTTCGCTGATCCGCAAACTGGTGCGGCCGGAGGTCCGTATTCCGGTATTCGTACTGGTCATCGCGTCAGTGGTGACCGTGATCGAGTTGAGCATGAGCGCCTATCTTTACGGGCTCTACAAAGTCCTGGGCATTTTCATCCCGCTGATCGTCACCAATTGCTCGATCATCGGCCGGGCCGAAGCCTTCGCCTCCAAGAACAGCGTCGGGCGTGCCCTGACCGACGGTTTCGCCATGGGCCTGGGGTTTCTGCTGGTGTTGGTCACGCTCGGCGGTCTGCGCGAAATCATCGGCCAGGGCACGCTGTTCGCCGGGGCCCACCTGATGTTCGGCGAAGCCGCGCGCACCTGGACGATTACGCTGATCGACAACTACAGTGGATTTCTGCTGGCCATTCTGCCGCCCGGTGCCTTCATCGGCCTGGGCCTGCTGATCGCGCTGAAAAATGTCATCGACCGGGCGGGCCAACGGCGCGCCGCCCTCGTGACGACGCCACCGCCGGCGCCAGCGAGGACCACGGCCTGAAAGGCGCATGAACCAGCAAAAACGCACAGACATCTTTACCCGCTTACGCCGGGAAAACCCCGAACCGACCACCGAGCTCGAGTACGCCAACCCCTATCAGTTGCTGGTGGCGGTCACCCTCTCGGCGCAGGCGACCGATGTCGGGGTCAACAAAGCCACCCGTGGGCTGTTCAAGAAGGTCCGGCGCCCGCAGGATATGCTCAAACTCGGGGAACCGGGCCTGAAATCGCACATCAAAAGCATCGGCCTGTTCAACACCAAAGCCCGGAATCTGCTCGCCGCCGCGAAACTACTGGTCGAACAACACAACGGCGAGGTGCCGGCAAGCCGCGAGGCGCTGCAGGCCCTGCCCGGCGTGGGACGCAAGACGGCCAACGTCGTCCTCAATACGGCCTTCGGTCAACCGACCATCGCCGTCGATACGCACATCTTCCGGGTCTGCAACCGCACCGGCATTGCGCCGGGGAAAAACGTCACCGAGGTCGAACGCCGCCTGGAGCGCTGCGTACCGGCCGAGTTCAAACAGGATGCCCACCACTGGTTGATCCTGCACGGACGCTACACCTGCCTGGCGCGCACCCCCCGCTGCGGCAGCTGCATTATCGAAGACCTGTGCGAGTTTCGTCACAAAACCGAAGTCTGACTTCCCCGCGGAACCTGCCCGGGCGCCTTGCAATCCGGGTACGCTGACGGGTACTCTTGGATGAGGCACAAAAAACGTGGTATTTAGCCAGGATCGCGACAAACTACGCCAACTGTACTGCGAGGCTTGGCAACAACATCGGCAGGGCCGCGAACTGGAGCCGTTGCAGACGCAGATCGTCGCGGTCGTGGAACGCCACCCGGAGTATCAGGCGCTGCTGGAACAACCCGAACGGGCGCTGGCACGCGAATATCTGCCGGAACTGGGCGAGACCAACCCGTTCCTGCACATGGGCATGCACCTGGCCATCCATGAACAGGTGAGCACCGACCGCCCGGCCGGTATTCGCGAGATCTATCAGCGCACGGCCGCCGCCGGCGCCGACCCGCATGCGCTGGAGCATCAGTTGATGGAATGTCTGGCGGAAACGCTCTGGCAAGCACAGCGCGACGGCCAGCCGCCAGACGAGGACAGCTATCTGCGCTGTATCCGTGCGCGCCTGGGTCAGGTCTTTTGAGAGTCGCGACGCCGCCGGCGCAGATGGCCTGGCAAAAAACGGACCTTAACGGAACCTTTACCTTTCCCGCCCGGTCGTAAGGGTTGTTGTCCGCCCAACGGTGGACGGAAACGACTTCCACCTTCACGTGGCGAGCGCGTACGATGCCACAAATCAAGTCCTTAGGAGGCTTATCATGAAAAGTCCTGCAAAAAACCTGTCGGTGGCCGTGGGCGCCGCTTTCATTTCGTCCCTGGCGGGAACGGCGGTCGCCGCGACGGAAAACCCCTTCAGCATGACCCAATTGTCCAGCGGCTACATGGTCGCCGAGAACCAGGAAGGCAAGTGCGGCGAAGGCAAATGCGGCGGCATGGGTGACAAGAACAAGGTCAAGGCCGAAGGCAAGTGCGGCGAAGGCAAGTGCGGCGGCATGGGCGACACCCACGCGGGTAAGACCGGCGAGGAAATGGGCAAAGCCAAGGCCGAGGGCAAGTGCGGCGAAGGCAAGTGCGGCGGTAACAAGTAAACCGGTTTCACCATGGCGGCCGCGAAGTTTCCCGTGCATGGTGCCGGTCTGGGGCTGCGGCGGACCCTGCTGGGTCCGCTGGCGGACCAGCCGCCGGCGCAGGTCGGATTCTACGAAATCGCGCCGGAAAACTGGATTGGCGTCGGCGGGCGGTTTGGCAAGCAGCTGCGCGCCTTCACCGAACGCTACCCCTTTGTCACCCACGGCCTGTCGCTGTCGATCGGTGGCCCGGCGCCGCTGGACGAAACCTTCCTGCGGCGCCTCAAGCGTTTCCTCGATCAGCACGGTATCGCCACCTATACCGAACACCTCAGCTATTGCAGTGACGACGGGCATCTGTACGATCTGATGCCGATTCCCTTCACCGCCGCGGCCGTAGCGCATACCGCGGCCCGGATCCGCCGAACTCAGGATATCCTCGAACGGCGCATCGCCCTGGAAAACGTCTCCTATTATGCCGCCCCCGGCCAGGAGATGGCCGAGATAGACTTCATCCGCGCGGTTCTCGAAGAGGCCGATTGCGACCTGTTGCTGGACGTCAACAACATTTACGTCAACAGCGTCAACCACGGCTATGACGCCGAGCAGTTTCTAAGCGCGTTACCGGCGCAACGGGTGGTGTATTGCCATATCGCCGGTCACTTCAACGAGGCCGACGATCTGATCGTGGACACCCACGGTGCCGATGTCATCGAACCGGTGTGGCGGCTGCTGGAGCTCGCCTATCGCCGCTTCGGAGTGATGCCGACCCTGCTGGAGCGCGATTTCAATATTCCGCCGCTGCCGCAGCTGCTGGGCGAAGTCGACCGGATTGTCGCGACCCAGGCGCGGTTTGCCGGCCTGAGGCCAGAGCGTCATGCCGGACACGCCTGAGGTGGATTTCATCCGCCAGCAATATGCGTTCGCTGCGCATATTCGCGATCCCCGGCATCAGCCGCCCCCCGAGGGCATCGAGGATCGCCGACTGGGCATTTACCGTGAACTTTTTTTCAATAACATCGAGAATTTCCTCAGCAACAGTTTCCCGGTGCTGAAACGGATCCTCGCTCCCTCCGCGTGGCTGGCGCTGGCGCGCGATTTTTTTGCCCACCATCGCTGCCATTCGCCCT
Organism: Thiogranum sp.; assembly: GCA_030148805.1. Classification (GTDB taxonomy): domain Bacteria; phylum Pseudomonadota; class Gammaproteobacteria; order DSM-19610; family DSM-19610; genus Thiogranum. The sequence continues at coordinate 106,910 of JASBSS010000018.1, forward strand.
TGTTTCTGGAGATCCCGCGGGAATTTCTCAATTACCTGGAAATCGAGCGCGGTGAGCGCGCCGGGGATCCCCCGTTTCTGCGCGAACTGGCCCACTACGAGTGGGTCGAACTGGCATTGTCGGTCGCCGAGGAACCGCCGCCTCCCAGCGTCGAGGCGCAGGGCGACCTGCTGGCCGCGGCGCCGGTGTTGTCAGCCCTCGCCTGGCCGCTGGCCTATCACTATCCGGTCCACCGCATCGGCCCGGAGTTCCAGCCGCAGGCGCCGCTGGCGCAACCGGTCTACCTGCTGGTGTATCGCGACCCGGCGGACGAAGTCGGCTTTCTGGAACTGAACGCGGTCTCGGCGCGCCTGTTCGCCCTGCTGCAGCAAGAGCCGCGCCGCGATGGCCGGTCGCTGCTGCGCCAGATCGCCCAGGAGCTGGCGCATCCGCAACCGCCGCAAGTCGTTCAGGGGGGCGCGGAGATTCTTGAACAATGGCGGCAATTGGGAATCGTATTGGGCACGGCCAGACCGCCGGAACGACCAAGGGAGTGATGCCATGTATCCGCTGATACAACTACAACGACTGCTCGACCACACCCGCGCGCTGGATTTTCTCGCCCCGCTGGCGCTGCGCCTGTACCTGGTGCCGATTTTCTGGATGGCGGGCTCGAAGAAACTGCAGGATATGGATAACACCATCGCCTGGTTCGGCAACCCCGACTGGGGACTCGGCCTGCCCTTCCCGGCGCTGCTGGCCTGGGCGGCGGCGCTCACCGAGGCCGGCGGCGCAGTGTTGCTGCTGATCGGTCTCGCCGTGCGTTGGATATCGATTCCGCTGATGATCACCATGGTGGTCGCTGCCGTCACCGTCCATTGGCAGCACGGTTGGCTGGCGATCGCCGAAGGTTCGGGGCTTTTCGCCACCGAACGCACCCACGGGGCGATCGAGCGCCTCGACCGGGCCAAGGAAATTCTGCAGACGCATGGCAACTACGAATGGTTGACGCAAAACGGCAGTTTCGTGGTCCTGAACAACGGCATCGAGTTCGCGGCGACCTATTTCGTCATGTTGCTGACCCTGTTTTTCATCGGCGCCGGCCGGTATTTCAGCATGGACCACTGGATCCGTCAGGCTTTTATGCGCTGAGCCGTCTGTCGCACGCCGCGCCGTCGGTAAGACCAGGATCCGTGCGTCTTTAAGCGGCGGGCAATTGAGTATACTGCCGGCATGGACCGCCTGACCGACCCCACATCCGCCCCCGAGCCCGTGGCCAGCTACAACCTGGCCGTGGCGGGTATGACCTGCCAGCACTGCGTGGCGCGGGTGGAAAAAGCGATATTGGCCGTCCCCGGCGTGGAAACCGCCGAGGTGGACCTGGAAAGCGCGAGCGCCCGGGTCGAGGGCGGCCAACCGCATGCCGTGATCGCCGCGCTCGGGGAGATCGGCTATGAAGCCCGGCCTCAGGCAGACTCGCCGCCGAGCTGTGAGCTGACGCCGCCTGCTGAGCAAAGCGCGGCAGCTGCGCCCGTGGCCGGCCTGAGCGGCGCCTATCGGATAGAAATCGAGGATATGACCTGCGCCAGTTGCGTGGCACGGGTGGAAAAGGCCATTCTCGCCGTCCCCGGGGTCAGGAGTGCCGCGGTCAATCTGGTCGAGGGAGCGGCCTACGTGAAAGGCGGCGCCGCCGAGGACGTCGTCAACGCCATTGTCGATCAGGGTTATCCGGCCCGGCCCGCAGAGAGCGCCCCCGGCGGCGAACTCCGGCTACGCTTCGCCACGCCACTGGCCGCCGGGCAACGGCAACAGGCCGACCACCTGCTACGCGCGGTGGCCGCCGACAGTGATCCGGTCTGGGCCGATGGACAGGTGGTGCGGCTCCCGCTGCGCGCCCATCCCGCCGACTATCTGCTGAGCTTGCGCCAGGCCGGCTTTGACGTCAGTGCCGAAGAAGACGCGGCCGACCCCTATCAGGCGCAGGAACAACAGGCACGGCGGGCTATCGGGCAGTCCCTGCGCCGGGCATTGGTGGCGGGTACGCTGGGTTTCGCGCTGATGGGGGGGATGATGGCCGGGTGGCTACCCCACGTGGAGGCCACTTCGGGGCTGGGCGATCCGAGCGGTCGAGGGTTTTGGCTGGCGGTGGCGGCACTGACCTTGGCGACCATGATCTACAGTGGGCGCGACTATTACCTTGGCGCCTGGAAACAGCTGCAGCACGGGCGGGCCAACATGGACACGCTGGTGGCGGTCGGCACCGCGGCGGCCTGGCTGGCGTCGCTGCTGTTGATCCTGGCGCCGGATTTCGTCCCGGCCGCCCAGCGCCATCTCTATCTGGAGACCTCGGTGCTCATATTGGCTTTTTTACAGTTCGGTCATGCGCTCGAAATCCGCGCCAAGGCCCGAACCTCGCGCGCCATCGGCGCGCTGGTGGCGCTGGCGCCGAAAACCGCCCAGCTGGTGCGTAACGACCAGGAGCTGGGCCTGCCCGCCTCCCTGCTCCAGACGGGCGACGTTTTTCGCGTGCGCCCGGGGGACGCGATCGCCAGCGACGGCGTGGTCGTCCAAGGCGACTCGAGTGTGGATGAATCCATGCTCAGCGGTGAACCGCTGGCCGTGGCCAAGCACGTTGACGACGCGGTAACCGGCGGTACGATCAACCAATCCGGCACCTTGCTGGTGCGTGTCACCCGCGTCGGCGCCGAGTCGACGCTGGCCGGTATCATCCAGGCAGTGAAACAGGCACAGATGAGCAAGCCGCCGATCGGTCGCCTGGTCGATCGCATCGCTGCAGTGTTCGTGCCGATAGTGATGCTGATCGCATTGCTGAGCTTTGGCGCCTGGATGTGGTGGGGGCCGCAGCCCCAGTTGCCCTTCGCGTTGACCACGGCGATAGCCGTGCTGGTGATCGCCTGCCCTTGCGCCCTGGGCCTGGCCACCCCCATCGCCATCATGGTCGGCATGGGCCGGGCCGCGCGCTTCGGCATCTTGATCCGCAATGGCGATGCGCTGCAATCGGCAGCCGCCATTTCTCATCTGGTGGTCGACAAGACCGGTACATTGACTGAAGGCAAACCGCAGATCACGGCGCTTTACCCCAGCGACGGCGTCACCGAGGAGCAGCTGTTACGCTGGGCGGCAAGCCTCGAGCAACCCTCCGGGCACCCCCTGGCCCGGGCCGTGCTAGCCTCGGCCCAGGCGCGCGCCATCGCCCCGTTGCCGGCGGAGGATTTTCACGCCGAGGGCGGACAGGGCGTGCGCGCCCGGGTGGAGGCACGCGAATTGTTCCTCGGCCGCCAGGAATGGTTGCAGGAACTGGGTATCGACTGCGGCACCAGGCAACAGCAACAGGCCGATGCGTTGGCCCGCGACGGGAAAACGCCGATCTGGCTGGCCGACCGCGAGCGGGTCCTGGGCGTGCTCGGGCTGAGCGATCCGATACGCCACGACACGCCGGCGGCGATCGCGGCGTTGCACCGCGAGGGTATCCAGATCGTGATGTGTACCGGTGACCATCCCGACACCGCCCAGAGCGTTGCCCGGCAGCTGAACATCGACGTGGTCCACAGTCGCATCCTGCCGCAGCGCAAGGCCGAGATCGTCGCCCGACTACAGGCCCAGGGTCACACCGTGGGAATGGTGGGCGACGGCGTCAACGACGCTCCCGCGTTGACCCAGGCGCATGTGGGCTTCGCCATCGGCGCAGGCACTGACGTGGCGATCGAGAGCGCCGACGTCACGTTGGCCAGCGATTCGCTGACCAGCGTGGCCGGGGCGATCGCGCTCTCGCGCGCCACGCTGCGCAATATTCGCCAGAACCTGTTTGGCGCCTTCATTTATAATGTGGTTGGGATTCCCCTGGCCGCCGGCGCCTTGTATCCGTTTACCGGCTGGCTGCTGAGTCCGGTGTTCGCCAGTCTCGCCATGGCGCTTTCCTCGGTCACCGTGGTCACCAACGCCAATCGCCTGCGACTTTTTCAACCGACGGAGTTCAAATCCGATGAGTGACACCGTAACACTGACAGTCACCGGCATGACCTGCCAACACTGCGTGGCCGCTGTTCGTGAGGCATTGCAGGCGGTCGAGGGGGTGCAGGAAGCCGAGGTCTCCTTGGCGGACAACCGCGCCACCGTGAAGGGTCAGGCCGACCCGGCGGCGCTGATCGCGGCGCTGCAGGAAAGCGGCTACACCGCCACGCTTTCCTGACCAGGTCCGCGCCGCCGGCGGATCAGAAATAGCGCGATAAACGCAGAGTGATATGACTGTCGTCGCGCAAGGCGGTGGCGACCACATCACCGCCGCCGCTGAACCAACGGCTTTCCAGTTCCAGACTCCAATGATTGCTCAACCGCCGCTCGGCCTCCAGCGAGAATTGGCGGGCACGGGTATCGCGATCCACGACGACCCCGGCCAGCAGCGTGCTGCTCTGGACGTCGTTGAGGCTCAGGCGCATGCCGAAAAAGATATCGTCGTCGAGCAGCACCGGGGGCTGCCGGCTCGGGTCGCTGCTGCGCCCGTCCCAGGAATATTCCAGTAACAAACCCAGGTCGGCGTCGCTCGCCAGCACCTGATAGCGGGTGTACTCGAAGCCGCCGACCGCGGCGGCGTAATGCTCGCCGTGCTGGGCGCGCCACAGGCCCTCGAATTTCCACAGCCAGGCGCCGCGGGTGAGCTGGATGTCCGTGCCCACTTGCCGAATCAGATCGTAAAAGGGCACCAGGCGGTCTCCGGTTGCGTTCAACAGCAGCCTGGGCTCCCGACCGGTGCCGTCGAAATAATAGACGCCGAAGTCCCAATCCCCCAAATAATGGGAATAGCGCAGCGCCAGATCGAGATGATTCTGCTCCGCGGCGGATTGATAGCGGGCCTGGCCGTCGGTCACCAGGGGAAAGCGCAAACGGCCGTGTTTGCCCGGGAAGGTCCGTTCGCGGAACCAGGGCAGCAGATAGAGATCCAGTGTCCCCCAATCGCGCTGGGAGGAGAGTTTGAGCATCGGCTGCCCCAGCTTGTCCTCGGCGTCGATATCCTCCACGAAATCGCTCTGGTTGATGACATCGACCAGATGATTCGATTCGGCGACGCCCCAGAAAACGCGGTTGAAACCGGCCAGCACCTCCCACGACCCGCTGCCAGCGCGCCAATAGGCTTCGCGCAAATCGACGTGGGTGCGGCGGCTGTCCTGGCTGTCGAGATGAACAAAGGGGATGAGACTGTACTGGGCGTCATCCTGGGTCCAGCTGAATTCCGGTTGCAGCAACAGGGAAGCCTGCAGGGAATCGAATTGTTTGGGGTAACGGGCGTCGTCGGGAAAAACGCGCGCCTCAGCCGCGGTATAACCGGACAAGCGGTAATCGGCCAGTGACGCAAGCGGCGTGCAGACGATCAACCAGACAGAGGCATAGCGAACGATCCGGCGGGCGTGCCCGGGAGCGTGACGCGCAGGCGCAGGCGCAGGCGCAGGCGCAAGCGCCCGCCGGCGCATTTCGCTGCCGGCGGTGGAACTACGCCCCGATCGCCGTGACTCAATCGTCGACATTTCGTATGCCCCGCCACACTATCGCCAACGCCAACAACGCCGTCAACGCCGCCGCCAGATACATCCATTCAGCGCCGATATCCTGCCACAGATAACCGGCGGCGAAACTGCCCAGCGCACCGCCGGCGCCGAAGCTCAGGCTGCTGTAGAGCGCCTGACCTCGTCCCTGCAGACGCCCGCGGAACAGGCGATGGAACAGATGGATCGATACCGCATGATACAACCCGAAGCTGGCCGCGTGCAGCACCTGCGCCACCAGCAGGGTCCCCAGGCTGTCCACCCCGAGAGCGATCATCACCCAGCGCAGGGCCGTCAAGGCGGTGGCCCAGAGCAGCAGCTGGCGGGCGCCGAAGCGCGGAAGCCAGTGACGCATGCGGAGAAAGACACCGATTTCCGCCACCACACCCAAGGCCCATAGCTGGCCGATGAGGGTCTCGCTGTAACCGTGATTCGACAGATAGAGGCTGTAGAAGGTGTAATAAGGTCCATGGCTCGCCTGGATCAGGAAGCACACCAGCAGGACCGATATCACCACCGGCTGGCGCAACACGGCGGTGAGCGGGGGATTTTCGTGGCGCGGATGCGGCGCGACTTTCTCCGGCACCAGCAGGCTCGTGCCCCAAATGGCCGCGAACAACCCCAGCAATACCCAGGGCAGCACCCGGGTGCTGCCCTGGGACTCGAACATCAGGCCCAGGGCGGTCACGGTGAGAATGAAACCGATGGAACCCCACAAGCGGATACCGCTGTAACGATGGGTGTCGGTGGCCAGATGATTGAGCGTATTGGCCTCGAATTGCGGTAAGGCGGCATTCCAGAAGAAGCTGAACAACGACATCACCAGCGCCATCGCCCAGTAGCCCTGGACCACGAACACCAGCGCGAAGCTGAGCAGCGACAACAGGCCGGCGATGCGCACGATTCGCATCCCTCGCCCACTGTGATCGGCGATCCAGCCCCAGATGTTCGGCGCGATAATCTTGGTGGCCATGATGATCGCCACCAGCTCGCCGATCTCCACCAGGCCAAAGCCGAGCGAGCGCAGGTACAGACCCCAATAGGGCACCAGCGCGCCGAGCGAGGCGAAATAGAAGAAATAGAAACCCGACAGCCGCCAGTACATTCAACGCTCCGCCGGCGGGTCAGAAAGACGGCGCGGGCCGCGGGGGAAGCGACCGGCTCACGCCGGACTGTCGGCGGACAGGCATCAGTGGTCGCTGGCGGGAATGACCGGCGTGACCGAAACCACCTCGCTGTTCTGTGCCCGCTGGCGCAGCCAGTGGTCCATCAACACGATCGCCAGCATCGCTTCGGCGATGGGTGTGGCGCGGATGCCGACGCAGGGGTCGTGGCGACCGGTGGTCACCACCTCTACCGGCTCACCCTCGAGGTTCACCGTGCGCCCGGCAAGCCGGATACTCGAGGTCGGCTTGAGCGCGATACTGACCTGAATTTCCTGGCCGGAGGAGATCCCGCCGAGGATGCCACCGGCGTTGTTGCTGAGAAAGCCCTGCGGCGTGATTTCGTCGCGGTGCTCGGTGCCTTTGTGCGTCACGCAGGCGAACCCGGCGCCGATTTCCACGCCTTTGACGGCGTTGATGCTGAGCATGGCGTGACCGATGTCGGCATCGAGCCGGTCGAACACGGGCTCGCCCAAGCCGGGCGGCACCCCGGTGGCGATCACATTGACGCGCGCACCCACCGAATTGCCCTCCTTGCGCAAGGCATCCATGTAGGCTTCCAGTTCGCCCACCCGTGCCGGATCGGCACAGAAAAAAGGGTTTTCCTCGACGCTCGACCAATCCTTCAACGCCAGTGTCAGCGGCCCCAACTGGGCCAGATAACCGCGGATCCCGATGCCGGCCCGCTCGCGCAGGTACTTGCGCGCAATGGCACCGGCGGCCACGCGCATGGCCGTCTCGCGCGCCGAGGAGCGCCCGCCGCCACGGTAATCGCGCACCCCGTACTTTTGCTGATAGGTGTAATCGGCGTGTCCGGGCCGGAAACGATCCCGGATTTTGCTGTAATCCTTGGAGCGTTGATCGGTGTTGTGGATCAGCAGGCCGATCGGCGTCCCGGTGGTACGGCCCTCGAAGACACCGGAGAGGATCTCGACCTCGTCGGCCTCGCGCCGCTGGGTGGTGTGGCGCGACTTGCCCGGCTTGCGTCGATCCAGATCGCGCTGCAGGTCGCTGGCGGCGAGTTCCAGGCCGGGGGGACAGCCATCGACGATACAACCGATGGCGGGGCCGTGGCTTTCGCCGAAGCTGGTGACAGTGAAGAGTTTGCCGAAACTATTACCGGACATGGGGGTCTATTGTACAGGAGTTTATCGGCCGCGCTATCGGGCCGGGCCCGGCCCGGGCGGCGCGGTTAAAGCCTGTCGAGGTGGCGCCGCTAAATCGCATGAGTCCGTCATATTTGAGTCTATGCAAACAGGAAAGGGGGATACCGTGAGCCACTCCGGTCACGCCATCGGCAACTACCTCGGCAAACCGATTTTCGAATCCATCGAAATCCAGGACGAGGCCTATGTGTTTGATCGCATCGCCGAATACGAAGACGACGAATTCCCGCTCGACCGCCTGAGCGCCAACGAACTGCTGGTCGAACCGGGCTTGATCTACCGCCAGAAAGACTGACCGCCGGGCCAGGGACGGCGTCGGCGAGCGACCCGAGCACCGTCCGCGAGGCTCACTCCTCGACGTCCAGCCCCTTGAGATGAGTCTCGTTGATTTTCAACAACAACTGTTTGAACGGCAGTATCCGTTCGTCCTGATGCGCCACCACCCGGACAAACGGCAGGTCCTGCTTCCCAAAACGATAACTGCCGTCCGCCATGGAAGCACGCAGCTTGCGCACGTCCTGTTCCAGTTCGGCGAGAAACTCCGTCGCCGCACCCATGGAATCCATGTCGTATTCCGCGGCCAGGCGCAGATCCTCGATTTCGAATAAGGCCTGATCCACCAGGTCGACGTATTGTTCGGCGGTTTTTGGTCTGCCAAGCATTCTCGGTCCTCCGTCTCGATGGCGGACGCCGGGAAAACCGTAAGCCCGGCGGCCGCGTGGTCAAACAAGCTCAGGCCAACGCCCGGGCGAACACCGGTTGATAGGTTCGCGCCTGGGCGGCATCCAGCAACAACACCCCGTGGCCGCCGCGTTCGAATTCCAGCCAGGTGAACGGCACCTCGGGGAAACAGTCGCACAGCAACGCTTCGCTGTTGCCGACCTCGATCACCAGGATACCCTCGTCGCTGAGGAAATCGGCCGCCTGGGCAAGAATGCGCACCACCACCTCCAGGCCTTCCTTCCCGGCCAGCAGGCCGATCTCCGGCTCGTGCCCATATTCAGGCGCCAGGCTGCGCAATTCCGCTTCCGACACATAGGGCGGATTGCTGATAATCAACTGGTAACGGGACTCGGGCAAGGCCGCGAACAGGTCCGAATGGAACAAGTGCACCCATTCGTCGAGCTCGTGGCGCGCGATATTGGCCCGCGCGACCTCCAGCGCATCCGCCGACAGCTCCACCGCATCCACTTCGGCATTGTCGAAATGCATCGCGCAGGCGATGGCGATACAACCGCTGCCGGTACACAGGTCCAGTATCCGCTCTACCCCGTCGGGCTCCAGCCAGGGTGAGAAACCGCGCTCGATCCACTCGGCCAGCGGCGAGCGCGGCACCAGCACGCGTTCGTCGACCGCAAACGGCAGACCGGCAAACCAGGCCTCGCCGGTCAAGTAGGCCGCTGGCTTGCGGCTTTCCACGCGGCGCGCGAACAGTCCGGCCACCGCGGCGCGCTCGCTGGCGGTCAGGCGGGCAGCGAGGTAGTCGTCGGCGAAATCGAATGGCAGGTGCAAGGCGTGCGCCAGCAATACCCGCGCCTCGTCGAAAGCATTGTCGGTACCGTGGCCAAAACTCAGCCCGGCGGCGTTGAAACCGCTCGCACCCCAGCGGATCAGATCGCGGATGGTGACAAGTTCCTCTGGTACAGCGCTCAACTAGGGTCTCCTGGCGCCGGCACCACTATCGCCGGCACGCCATCGATGGGATAATAGGCCGCCATGATTTTCCACGACCCCCGAAAACTCCGATTGGCGCGGATTATACCCTGGTTGATCGTCGCCGCGCTGCTGCTGGCCTGCGCACCGCCACAGCCGCCACACCTGCAGCAAGGCACGCTGCTGCCAAAGGCCAAGCCGGTGGCCGGGTTCAACCTTATAAACGACAAGGGAGAAAGCTTCACGCTGAAGGATCTCCAAGGGCACTGGACCTTTGCGTTCTTTGGCTATACCCACTGCCCGGACGTCTGCCCCACCTCGCTGTCCATGCTCGCCCGGGTCATGGCAAAACTCAAACAGCAGGAAAATCTGCCGCGCCTGCCGCGCGGCCTGTTCGTCAGCGTCGACCCCGCCCGCGACACCCCCGCGGTTATGGCGAAATACGTAAAATACTTTGACGCGGATTTTGTCGGCGTGACCGGCGAACCCGAACAGCTGCAGCCACTCACCCGCCAATTGGGCATCCTCTACGCCAAGGCCGCCGGGGATTCCGGCGACGCTGGCTACCATATCGATCATAGCGCGGCCATCGTGCTGTTCGACCCGCGCGGTCGCTTTTACGCGCTGTTCAACGTGCCGCATGACGCTGACAAGATCGCCAGCGATTTCATGCTGATCAGAAACTACTACGAGGCGAGCGAATGAGACTTCTATTAGTGCTGCTGGCGCTGTCGGCCGGTATCGTGTCCGCGGACGACGGCCTGGCGGTGAAAAACGCCTGGATCCGTGAAGCGCCTCCCGGCGCCAGCATGATGGCCGGCTATTTGACCATCGAGAACACCTCGCAACACGACAACGCGCTGGTCGCCGTGAGCAGCCCGGTGTTTTCCCACGTCATGATCCACCGCTCGGAGACGGTCGACGGTATCGCCCGCATGCACCACCTCGAACGCCTCCCCCTCCCGGCCGGTGGCTCGGTGGACCTCGCCCCGGGGGGCTATCATCTGATGATGCCGACACCGGCGGCGCAACCCACGGCCGGCGAGCGCATACCGCTCACCCTCCATTTCGCCGATCAGAGCGAATTGCAGGTCATGGCGCCGGTCAAAAAAAAGCCTTGAACGGGGAGTCGCAGGCGGCACGGACCGCCAGCGGGTGGGATAGACTCAAATCCTGGTGGCTGTACCCGCTGCCGCACCACGCGATTTCCCGTCTCACCTATCGGCTGACGCGGATTCAGACGCCATGGTTCAAGAATGCGCTGATCCGCTGGTTCGCCGACGCCTATCAGGTCGACTGGAGCGAGGCCCGGCACCAGCGACCCGACGATTACGCGACGTTCAACGCCTTTTTCACCCGCAGCCTGCGCGCCGACGCCCGTCCGATCGCCGGCGACGCGACGACCCTCGTCAGTCCCGCCGACGGCCGCGTCAGTCAGCTCGGTGACATCGTCGGCGATGCCATCGTCCAGGCGAAGGGTCATCAGTTCAGTTTGCAGGAACTGCTCGGCGGCGATGGCAGTCTGGCGACGGCCTTCGAGGGCGGCAAATTCATCACCGTCTATCTCTCTCCCCGGGATTACCACCGGGTACACATGCCGCTGGCGGGCAGCCTGCGCCGGACCCTGTATGTGCCCGGCCGTCTGTACAGCGTCGCCCCGCACACGGTGCGCAGCATACCGCGCCTGTTCGCCCGCAACGAACGGCTGGTCGCGGTGTTCGACACCGAGGTCGGTCCGATGGCGGTGATCCTGGTCGGTGCGATCAATGTCGCGGCGATCGAGACGGTCTGGTCCGGGCTGGTCACCCCCCCGCAACGCCCGCGCGTGGAAACGCGCGACTGGAGCGCGCAAGGCATCCACCTGGAGCGTGGAGCGGAAATGGGACGCTTCAATATGGGATCGACGGTCATTCTGTTGTTCGCCCGCGAAAGCGTGGACTGGTCGGCGCAAGTGGACGCGGAGCAGGATCTGCGCATGGGCCAGGCCATCGGCAGCCTGGCGGCCGAGTGATACCGGCATCTCGGGCGGTCCCGATCACCTGTTGTTGATCAGTATTTCCACGCGGCGGTTCGCGGCCCGACCGTCGGGCGACTCGTTGCTCGCCACCGGACGTTCCTCGCCATAGCCGGTGGCGATGATGCGGCTGGCGGCCACGTTACCCACCTCGACGAGAAAACGGGCGACATTATCGGCGCGCGCCTGCGAGAGCAACTTGTTGCTGGCGTCGCTGCCGGCCGAATCGGTATGCCCGGAAACCTCCACGTAGCTCTGGGGAAAGGTCTGCACCGCCTGGATTATCTTGTTCATGAGGGCGAAGTTGTCCGGGCCGATTTCGCTGCGCCCGGAGGGAAACCGGAAACCATGCGCGGAGATCAGGATGTTGCGCTGCTGCTGATACACCCGCGCCTCGGCGGGACTGAACAAGGACTGCACCTTGTCGATAGCGGCGCGCTGTTCCGCGCTCAGCGACAACTCCTGTTCGTACTGGGAGCGTTGCGCCGCCGTGTCATCGCGCTGCTGTTTGAGCTCGCGGATCGACTGCTGCAGACCCAATACCAGATCGCGATTGGCCTGGTCGAAAGGCAGCGCCGTGCCCAGCGGCGCATTGATGACGCTGAGTTGCTCCTGGTACCACAATAGCGTGTCCTCGCGACTGTAGCCGCGGCGTTCGAAATCCTTGATCAGTTCGGTAATCGCCGCGCTCTTTTGCGCCAGGAAGCGGGCCCGTCTGGCGTGCGCGTCGGCCTTCGCGGTGTGGGTGCGGTCGGCTTCGAGCACCGACTCGGCCAGGCGCATTTCCTCGGTGGCGAGCTGGAAGGTCTTGGGCGCGAATTTCGGTGCGTCCTGCTCCCGCGCCGCGGCCAAGGCCGCGGCCGCCGCCTCTACGGTGCCCTGTTTGAGGGCCGCCAGCTCCAGTTTCTCGTAACCGGCCAGCAACGTGGGCCGACGCTCCTTGGCGTCTTCCAGACGACCGCGCTCGACCAAGCTGGCCACTTTACGAAAATCCTTTTCCAGGGTTTCGCTCTGTGACCCGAACGCGGCGGACGCCCCGGCGGCGGCCGCCCGTTTGCGCGCCTCGATCACCTCGCGAAGAATGTCGCGACTGACCGCCGCGCGCGCGCTGGCCTCCTTCAGGGCCTCGATGCCGGCCTCGGCGGCGCCATTGGCGCTGTTGGGTCGGCCGGCGGCGGCCTCGCTGAGCGCCTGCGCATAGTGACTGTCCGCGCTGCGGTAACCGTCCGGCGCCAGATCCGCGACGCCCTCTGCCGCGGCGGCCTGCAAGCGCTGGTCGAGCAGCGCGATACGTTCATAGCGCGCCCGAATTTCGTCTTCAGTCAGCTTGGGGGTGCCGGCGCAGCCTGCCAGGAACGCGAGGGCCACGAGCGGAATGCGATAGCGCAACGTCTTCATCATCGGCCAGGGCTCTCCAGGTCCGTATCGAGCAAAGCGGGGCTATTCAATATAGCCCATGCGAGACGCAAGCAGTACCCCGGCCGACAATCGGCTGCGCGCCAGCGCCGGTTTTTTGCCGGTTAGGGCACAAAGTGGGGATTCGTTGTTAACCCTCTGGCCGTCAGCGCGTTAGTCGCCTATGTGACCGCAAGAGGACCGAACGATGAGAAACCTGCGCAAGACCCTGTTTATTCTGGCCCTGGGCGCCGGCAGCGCGACGCTGGCCGGGACCACCCACGCCGGCGAGCGCTTCAGCCTGTACTACTCCACCGGCGGCTATTCGGGCCACGGCTACGGACACCGGCATGGCTACGGATTTCACGGTTTTGACCCGGCTTGGCATCACCGGCATGGAAGACACCCCCATCACGGCTACCGCGAACACCGATCGTCTCACCGTCAAGCCCATCGCGGGTACCACCACGGGGGCCATCACCGCCGTTACGCCGAGCGGCATGACCTCTACCCGGACCGATACCGGCACCGCCCCAGGGAGCACCAACACCGGGATCGCCATGCGCATGTCTACCGCGACCGGCATTGACCGTGCCCGGTTGCCAGCGACTGGCTGCCCGGGTTGGGACAGCGTATTGTTACACCTGATGGACGCCGACCCTACCGGCGACGGGCACCTGGAAACGGCGCTGTCACTGGACAATTTTTTGCGTACGGTACAGCGCAAAGCGTATCAGGTCGCCTATGGGGCGCTGTGGGACCGCGAGACCGCGCTGGACGTCGTCCAGGACAGCCTGTTGCGCTTTGTCGACTATTACCGGCATAAACCGGCCGCGCAATGGCCGGCGCTGTTTCGCAGCGTGCTCAACAGCCGTATCAACGACCAGCGCCGCAAACGGCTGTTGGCGCGTAGCGGCCGGCGGCTGTTGTCGCTCACCGGGCTGAGCTTCGGCGCCACGCAGGCCGACGCCAAGGAGGAAGCCGAACTTCCGGCCGCGGCCGACGGACGCCCGGCGCGCACCCCTGAGCGCGAAGCAGCAAGCGGCGAACTGCGCCGGCTCATTGACACCGCCGTGGGCGGTCTGCCGCAACGGCAGCGCCAGGTGTTTCTGTTGCGCGAGCAACTCGGCTTGAGTATTCAGGAAACGGCGGATACCCTCGGGTGTTCCGCCAACAGTATCAAGCAACATCACTTCCGTGCCCTGCGGGCACTGCGGGACCAACTGGCAGAGGTATGGCAGCATGAACGGCTTTGAGCAACATCCGCATCCCGAGGTCCTGGATCGGCTGCGCGCGGGGATGTTCGACGACGATCCGCAGCAGCGCCTGCTTCTCGAACAGCACTTGAGCCACTGCCCCGCCTGCCGCGAAGCTTTCTCCTGGCCCGACCAACTGGGAACCTTCGGTGAAATCGACGAGCGACAACTCGACCGGCTGCGCCACGAGGCGCTGCGCGCGCGCGCGCCGGCAAGTCGTCGCTGGTTGCCGGCCGCCGCGGCCGCGGCGGTGTTGCTGGCCGTGTTCGCACTGGCCAACCTTGGCCATTCGCCCCCGCCACCGGCCCCGCGGGTGGCCGCCAGTGACGCGACCGTCCCCGATCTTTACGAAGATCTGGACTTCTATCTGTGGCTGGCCGACCATAAGGGAAAGCGGGATTCCTCGACCTGACACCGGTATGAAGATTAAGCGACTGATTCCCCTGGGCCTGGTTGTTTTCAGTCTCTGCGCCCACGCTTCGCCGGCCGCCACGGGCGGCGAGCGCCTGCAGCTGGCGCAGCGCGGGCAGATCCCCTGGCAATCGCTCTCGGCCGAAGAGCAGGCGGCGCTGCGGCGCTACCGGAAATCCTGGGACCACTACAGCGGCGAGCGCCAGGGCGAACTGCGCCAGGGCGCGCGACGCTATCTGCAACTGCCGCAGCAAAAACGCCGCGAAGTCGAGCAACAGCGCCGGGAGTATCGGGAGCTGTCTCCGGAGCAGAGACAGCGCCTGCGCGAGCAATACCAGCGCGAGCGGCACTGACGACACCGCCCTGCCCCCGCCCTATTCACAGGGCTATGTGCAGCCGGTACAATGCTCGGCCCAGAGCGCAAGAATACCACCCCTATGCATCCCATGCTGAACATCGCGGTGCGCGCGGCGCGTAACGCTGGAGAGATCATTGTCCGCCATTCCAACCGGATTGACGAACTGACCATCACCCGCAAGGACCGTAACGACTTCGTCTCGGAGGTGGATCGCCAGGCCGAGGACGAAATCATCGCCATCATCCGCAAGTCCTACCCCGATCACGCCATCCTCGCCGAGGAGAGCGGCGAACGTGAGGGAAAGAACGATGATTTTCTGTGGATCATCGATCCGCTCGACGGCACCACCAATTTCCTCCACGGGATGCCGCAGTTCGCCGTCTCCATCGCCCTGCAACACAAGGGGCGGCTCGAGCAGGGGGTCGTCTACGACCCCATGCGCCAGGAATTGTTCACCGCCAGTCGCGGCAGCGGCGCCTTCCTGGACAATCGCCGGATTCGCGTCAGCAAGCAGGTCGGTCTGGCCGGCGCGCTGCTGGGCACCGGTTTCCCCTACAAGGACCAGGAACATCTTGAGACCTATCTGGCGATGTTCAAGGCACTGATCGTCGACAGCGCCGGTATCCGCCGTCCCGGATCGGCGGCCCTCGACCTGGCCTATGTCGCCGCGGGCCGCTTCGACGGCTTCTGGGAAATCGGCCTCAATCCGTGGGACATGGCCGCCGGAATCCTGTTGGTGCGCGAGGCCGGCGGACTGGTGGGCGATTTCGCCGGCGGTCATGACTACATGAAAAGCGGCAATGTCGTCGCCGCCGCGCCCAAACTGTTCCCCGCGATGCTGCGCGAAATCCGCCCTCACCTTACGCCCGCGTTGCCTTTCTAAGCGTCGTTTCGCGCTCAAGCCAGAGCGGCGATCGGCCGCTAACTGGGGAAAGCGGCGATTCGGGTTCACCTTTACGTGCGCCACCCGCCGAGACTGACAATAAAGATAACGACCAGGTGTTATGAAGCTGAGCGACAAGGCACTCCGGCTGATAGGCCGGAAACTACTGGACCGCCCGGACGCCACCCCCCTTCAGGATGAAAGGCCAAATCAGACAAGCCAGTATCGACCGGGAACGGCCAAAGGGGCGCGTCCGGCCACCGTATTGGATTTTCGCAAACCCCGACGTTAGCCCGCGTGCATGTTGTGGTCGATCGAAGGGTGCGCTAAGGTAGCAGCAACCGCCGGTTCGGTCAGGAGGTAAATGCGTGAAACGTGGGCTTCTCATCTTACTGACACCCCCCTTGGCGGCCTGCCGCTTTGGCTGCGCCGGTTGCTGCGCCGCCCCCATCGGCGTGTTCTGGATTACCGCCATTGTCAGCATCAGTTACGGCCTGCTGGGCGGGCCGACTCACCTCATGGGGCCGAGCCTCAACACGATCCTGCTGGGCGCGGCTTTGTGGACGATCGCCGCTGTGTGGGCGGCGGTAACGATCCGCAGCGCCGACGAGGACCGCTGCGCCAAACGCAGCACGCGCTTTTGCCGGGGCATTCTCGCCGCCGGTGAGGAAGAGGCGGACCCCTTCGACGAAGTCCGCAAGGCCCGTTAGTTCACCACCGGGATCAGGGCGAGGTGTCGACGTCCTTGCCTTCTTTTTCCAGGACCATCAGATCGGACTTGCTCACTCCCAACGCCAGCGACAGCGCGCCTGCCACGAAAATCGACGAGTAGGTACCCACAAAAATACCCACAATCAGCGCCAGGGCGAAGGCATGGATGATCTCCCCACCCAAAAAGAACAAGGCCAGCAGAACCATCAGCGTGGTTCCGGAGGTCATCAGGGTGCGCGAGAGCGTCTGATTGATGGAGGCGTTCATGATCTCCTCGGGCGTGCCCTTGCGCATTTTGCGGAAGTTTTCCCGAATACGGTCGAAAACCACGATGGTGTCGTTTAGCGAATAACCGATAACCGCCAGAATCGCGGCCAGGACGGTGAGGTCGAACTCCACCTGCAGCAATGAAAACAAACCCAGGGTGATGGTGACATCGTGCACCAGCGCCACCACCGCACCGACGGAGAAACGGTATTCGAACCGCAGCGCCACGTAAATCAGGATGCCGATCAAGGAGTACAGGACCGCCAGGCCACCCTGCTCGGTCAACTCGTCACCGACCTGCGGACCGACGAATTCAACCCGACGTTTTTCCACCGCCGGGTCGGCTCCGGCCAGCGCGGTCAGAACGTCCTCGCTGAGCTTGGCGCTGGCTGTGTCGGCGCGCGGCGCGATGCGGATGAGCACATCGCGCGCCGTACCGAAGTGTTGCACCTGGACGTCGTTGAAACCGGCGTTCTCCAACACGTCGCGGATGCCCCCGAGGTCGACCGCGTCGGGATAGGCGACCTCGATCAGGGTGCCGCCGGTGAAATCAATCCCAAAATCCAGACCCCGCATCGCCAGGGTGACCAGGGAACCGATCACCAACGCCAATGACAACATCATGGCAATCTTGCGCTTGCCCATGAAGTCGATTTGCGTGCCCTTGTTGAGTATTTGCATTGTGGATCCCAATCAGATCGGCAGTCGTTTCAGACGTCGACCGCCGTAGGCCAGGTTGATAATCGCGCGGGTGCCCATGATGGCGGTGAACATCGAGGTGAGAATACCCAGCGACAGGGTCACCGCGAACCCCTTGATCGGTCCGGTACCGAAGCTGAAGAGCACGACCGCTGCGATCAGGGTGGTGATATTGGCGTCGGCGATCGTCGAGAACGCCTTGGCATAACCCGCGTGGATGCTGGCCTGGGGAGTGTTGCCATTGCGCAATTCCTCGCGGATGCGCTCGAAGATCAGGACATTGGCATCGACCGCCATGCCTACGGTCAACACGATACCGGCGATACCCGGCATGGTCAGTGTCGCCTGCAACAACGACAGCAGCGCGACGATCAGGACCAGGTTGAACGCCAGGGCCAGGTCGGCCACCAGGCCGAACACCTTGTAGTAGAGGGCCATGAACACCAGCACCACCAGGAATCCGATCACCACGGACTCGAAGCCCTGCTCGATGTTCTCCGCGCCCAGGCTGGGGCCTACGGTGCGCTCCTCGATGATACGGATAGGCGCGGCCAGCGCCCCCGAGCGCAGCAGCAGCGCCAGTTCATGGGCTTCCTCCGGGCTGTCGAGACCGGTGGTCTGGAAATTCTTGCTGAAGACATCGCGGATGGTCGCGACACTGATGATCTCCTCGACCTTGTGGTTGCTCAACACCTGCTTGCCGTCAACCGTCCGCGACGTGGTCTTGTTTTCGATGAAGACCACCGCCATCGGCTTGCCGACATTTTCCTTGGTGAAGTCGAGCATCTTGCGCGCGCCCTTGCCGTCAAGCGTGACCGAGACCTGCGGACTGCCCGAATTGTTGTCAAAACCGGAGCGCGCGTTGATGATCTGATCGCCGGTGACGATCACCCGGTTTTTCAGCAGGTAATAACGACCGTCGCGGGATTTGTACAGGCGGGTACCGGGCGGCACCGCGCCCTTGCGGGCCGCCTCGACATCGTGCTGCGTATCCACGGCGCGATATTCCAGGGTGGCGGTGGCGCCGAGAATACGCTTGGCCGCAGCGGTATCCTGCACCCCGGGCAACTGTACCACCACCCGGCTGTCGCCTTGCTGCTGGATAATCGGCTCGGCGACCCCCAGTTCGTTGATTCGGTTGCGCAAGGTGGTGATATTCTGCTGCAGCGCGAGTTTTCGGGTTTCACGCGTCTCGTTCTCGCTCAGGCTCGCCTCCAGCAGATAGGCACCCCCCTTGTCGACATCGCGCAACTGCAGATCGCGGTAAGCCTCGTGGATAACATCACTGCCCTTGCTGCGATCCTCGGCGTTGCGGAACTTGAACACCAATGTCTGCTTGTCGATGCGGATGCTGATGTAGCGCACCTTGGCCTCACGCAGCACGGTACGCAAATCCGAGGAGTAACGTTCGAGCGCCTTGTGCACCGCGGCGTCCATATCGACTTCCATCAGGAAGTGCACGCCACCCCGCAGATCCAGCCCCAGATACATCGGCAATGCGTTGATGGCCTGCAGCCAGCCGGGCGTGGACGGCGCCAGATTGAGCGCGACAATATAATTTGCGCCGAGAGCCTCTTTGATGACATCGGCGGCACGCAACTGGTCTTCGGTATCGTGAAAACGAACCAGCAGGCGGTCTTCACTCCGCTCGACCGACTTGACCGTCAGTTTGTTATCCGCCAGCCGGGTCTCGACCACGCCTTCCAGGCTCTCGCCCAGGGCGGTTCCGCGCGAGGAGGAAATCTGCACCGCCGGGTCCTCGCCGTAAAGATTGGGCAAGGCGTAGATCACACCGACGATCAGCGTCAGACTTATAAGCAGATACTTCCACGCGGGATACTGGTTCATGTGTGTTCGTCTTCGGATTTATTGGAGTTCTTTGCCGGTACCTTTTGGCATCAGCGTGGCGACCGCCTGCTTTTGCACCTTTACCTCGACATTGTCGGCGACCTTGAGCTGAACGAAATTTTCACCGACATCAGTAATACGTCCCAGCAAGCCGCCGTTGGTGACCACTTCATCGCCCTTGGCCAACCCTTCGACCATTTTCTTGTGTTCTTTGGCACGCTTGGTCTGTGGACGGATCAGCAGGAAGTAGAACACCACGAAAATCAGGATGAGCGGGAGAAAGCTCATGATCGGATCGGGTTGCCCCTCGGCCGGAGCGGCGGCCAGGGCATCGCTGATGAAGAAACTCATAGATTCTTTCCCTTTGAACAGTAGCGCCTGTCAGGCTTTCAAAGCGCGCTATTATGACACAGACGGCGGCGATTGGTGCCTTTTTGTATAAAAATCCGCCACAAAAGCGTCAAACCCGTCGGCTTCGATGGCGCCTCTCATGGCCGCCATGAGCCGTTGATAGTACCGCAGATTATGCACCGTGTTGAGGTGGGCGCCGAGTATTTCATTGCATTTGTCGAGGTGATAGAGATAAGCCCGGCTGAAATGGCGGCAGGTATAGCAGTCGCACTCCGGATCCGGTGGCGCGACGTCCTCGCGATAGCGCGCGTTGCGCAGCCGCAATGTCCCGCTGGCGGTGAACAGATGCGCGTTGCGGGCGTTGCGGGTGGGCAGCACGCAGTCGAACATATCCACACCCAGGCGCACCGACTCGACCAGGTCCTCGGGCGTCCCCACCCCCATCAGATAGCGCGGCCGGTCGTCGGGAAGTACCGGTCGCAACGTCTCCAGCACCGCGATACGCTCCTCGGGAGGCTCGCCGACGGAAAGTCCCCCGATCGCATAGCCGTCGAATCCGATAGCGGTCAAACCCTGCAACGAAGCGAGACGCAATTCGGGATGCATCCCGCCCTGGACGATCCCGAACAACGCCGCCGGGGCGTCGCCGTGCGCCTCGCGGCTGCGCAGGGCCCAACGCAGGGACAACTGCATGGAACGTTCGGCGCTGGCAAAATCAGCCGGGTACGGGGTACATTCATCGAAAATCATCACGATATCCGACCCCAGGGCGCGTTGTACCGCCATCGATTCCTCCGGCCCGAGAAACACGGCGTCACCATTGACGGGCGAACGGAAATGCACGCCCTGCTCGCTGATTTTGCGCAATTCGCCGAGGCTGAACACCTGAAAGCCGCCCGAGTCGGTCAGGATCGGACCCTGCCAACCCATGAAATCGTGCAGGTCGCCGTGTTTCCGGATGATCCCGGTGCCGGGCCTGAGCATCAGATGGAAGGTGTTGCCAAGCAGGATCTGCGCCCCGCTTTCGCTCACCTGTTCCGGGCGCATCGCCTTGACGGTACCGTAGGTACCCACCGGCATGAACGCCGGTGTGTCGACCACGCCGCGATCGAAATACAGCCTGCCGCGACGTGCCCCCGCGGAAGTCGCCAGCACGTCGAAACGCATCAGGACGCCTCCCGGCCGCGTTCCAGGAACATCGCGTCCCCGTAGCTGAAGAAACGGTACTCCTGTTGCACCGCGTGCCGATACGCCGCCATCACGGCCTGGTATCCGCCGAAAGCGCAGACCAGCATCAGCAAGGTCGATTTCGGCAGATGGAAATTGGTCAACAAGGCGTCGATCACGCGAAAGCGATAACCTGGAGTGATAAAAAGACGGGTATCCCCGACGAACGGTTCCAGCACGCCGTTGCCCGCGGCGGCCGCTTCCAGGCTGCGCACCACGGTGGTACCGACCGCCACCACGCGCGCGCCCCGCTGCCGCGCCGCGGCCACCGCCGCGCACACCTGGCTGTCCACCCGGACCTGCTCGGCGTGCATGACATGTTTTTCGATGCGCTCCACCCGCACCGGCTGGAAAGTGCCGGCGCCGACGTGCAGGGTGACGAAGGCCGATTCGACGCCCCGATCGCGCAACGCCTGCAACAGCTCCTGATCGAAATGCAGACCGGCCGTCGGCGCCGCCACCGCGCCGGGATGGCGCGCCCACAAGGTCTGGTAGTCCTCGTGATCCGAGGGTGAATCCTGGCGCTGGATATAAGGCGGCAACGGTACGTGCCCGTGCCGCTCCAGCAGCCCGACGACATCGCTGCCGGCGGGAAAGTCCAACTCGAAGAGTTCGCCCTGGCGGGACCGGACCTCGACTTCGATCTCCTGCCCCTCGCCGAGCAACAACCGTCCGCCACTACGCGGCGATTTGCTGGCGCGCACATGCGCAAGCACCTTCGATCCTTCGAGCAATCGTTCGATGAGCACCTCGACCCTGCCGCCGGAATGTTTGCGTCCGAACAAACGTGCCGGGATCACCCGTGTGTCATTGAACACCAACAGGTCGCCCGGGCTGAGCACGGCGGCGAATTCGGACATGCGGCGATCGTGCAACGCGCCGTCTGGCCCCACTTGCAACAGCCGGCTGTGACTGCGCGGCCGCGCGGGGCGGTCCGCTATCAGTCGCTCCGGCAGCGGATAGTCGAAATCAGAGACTTGCATGGCGCGGCATCTTACCACAGCCCGGCGGACCCGCCGCCGCGCCGGAGGCGGCCGCCGGTGACAAGCGTATTGCGCCGGCAAAAGGAATCCTTATACTGGCCCGCTCCCTGGCCGGGGTGGCGGAACTGGTAGACGCGCCGGATTCAAAATCCGGTTCTGGCAACAGAGTGTGGGTTCGATTCCCACCCTCGGCACCAACATCGACGGCGCCAAACGCCGCCGGTCCGACGATCGCGGCTACGCGTCGGGCGTTTCACTTACCGGCTTGAGATGGCTTGATATTTTGCCGCACCCTTGCGGGGCGTCGGGCGGCCACCGCGTCTGTTTTTGTGCACCCCATCGCCCATTTGGTGCGTTGCGCCGTGCAGTCGACAAGCGCGATCTTTAACCTATAATCGCACCCTTGAGCTCTAGCGGCGCCCCCTCAACGGTTGCACCGTTCGCGCAGACTGGTCCTTTATTCATTCGTGCACCCATAGCGGAGATCTCATGCCCGGAACGCGTTTTAGCCTGGAAGTCCAACCTGAAATCCCGGAGAAACTGCAGCGCCTGGTCGAATTGTCGAACGATCTGTTATACAGCTGGGACCGCTCTGTGCGGGCATTGTTTTTCCGCCTCGATCCGGCCTTGTGGGAGAACAGCGGGCACAACCCCAAGGTGTTTCTGCGCCGGGTATCCCAGCAGCGCCTGGACGAAGCCGCGGACGATCGTATTTATATCGAGGCCTATAATCGCGCGCTGTCGGCCTACGATTCCTATCTGGCGGAAAGCCAACGTAAGAGCATCGACAAATACCTGCATCCGAAGAAGGATCTGGTGGCCTATTTCTGCGCCGAATTCGGGCTGCATGAAAGCCTGCCCATCTATTCCGGCGGTCTCGGTATTCTCGCCGGCGACCACTGCAAGGCGGCCAGCGACCTGTCGATTCCGTTCGTCGCCGTCGGCATGCTCTACCGCCAGGGCTATTTCACCCAGACCATCGACGAGCACGGCAATCAGGTCGCCCATTACACCACCACCGATTTCGACAAGTTGCCGTTGCGCCCCGCCTGCGACGAACGCGGTCAGGAATTGCACGTCAAGGTGGAATTTCCCGGGCGCGATGTCCTGCTCAAGATCTGGGAGGCGCGCGCCGGGCATATCAAGTTGTACCTGCTCGACAGCGACCTGCCCAGCAACGAGGAGGCCGATCGCGCGATCACCTACCAGCTCTACGGTGGCGATATCAACACCCGTATCCAGCAGGAAATCGTCCTCGGTATCGGCGGCGTGCGCGCCCTGCGACTACTCGGTCTGCAGCCGAGCGCCTGGCACATCAACGAAGGGCACGCCGCGTTCCAGGCCCTGGAGCGCTGCCGCGAACTGGTCGCCGAAGGGCTGGACTTCGCCAGTGCCCTGGAGCAGGTGGCGGCGGCCACGGTGTTCACCACCCACACGCCGGTCCCGGCCGGCCATGATATTTTCGATCACAGCCTGGTCTCCAGCTATTTCAGCGATTACGCCGAATCACTCGGCATCCCGATGGAGGATTTTCTCGCCCTGGGAACCAACGCCGCCAGCGAGGGCCGCTTCAATCAGACCATCCTGGCGCTGAGGGCCTCGCGTTTCCACAACGGCGTCAGTCGTATCCATGGCCAGGTGGCTTCGCGGATGGAAGCCTATGTGTGGCCGCAGATACCGATCAGCGAGAACCCCATCCGCCATGTGACCAATGGCGTGCATGTGCAAACCTTCCTGGCCTACGAATGGAGTAATCTGTACGACATGCGTTTCGGCCTGGAGTGGCGCAACGAACTGCTCAACGAGGAATACTGGGAGCGGATCGATGAAATCCCGGACCACAGTTTCTGGAGTTTACGCCAGTCGCTGAAATCGGAATTGCTGGCGGCGGTACGCCGCCGGGTGGTGCTGCAGTCGCGGCGAAACCGCTGCGGCGAGGCGCAGATCGATCGCATTACCCGGCTGTTGAGCCCGCACGAGGCGGATATCCTGACCATTGGCTTCGCCCGCCGCTTCGCCACCTACAAACGCGCCACGCTGTTGTTCTCGGATCCGGAGCGACTGGCGCGCCTGCTCAACGATCCCCAGCGTCCGGTACTGCTGATTTTCGCCGGCAAGGCCCATCCGAGC
Source organism: Thiogranum sp. (assembly GCA_030148805.1). Classification (GTDB taxonomy): domain Bacteria; phylum Pseudomonadota; class Gammaproteobacteria; order DSM-19610; family DSM-19610; genus Thiogranum. The sequence continues at coordinate 130,962 of JASBSS010000018.1, forward strand.
GACCAGCCCGGCCAGCAGCTGATCCGGGTGATCCACGAATTTTCCCGCCGCCCCGAGTTCATGGGCAAGATCCTGCTGCTCGAGGGCTATGACCTGTCGTTGGGGCGCAAGCTGGTCTCGGGCGTGGATGTGTGGCTGAACAATCCGGAATACCCGATGGAAGCCAGCGGCACCTCGGGACAAAAAGCCGGCATCAACGGCGTCATCAACCTCAGCGTTCTCGACGGTTGGTGGGGCGAGGGCTACAACGGCGAAAACGGCTGGGCGATCACTCCCCACGATCGCCATTACGACGCCGCCTTCCGCAACCAGGAAGAGGCCAACGAGCTGCTCGACATCCTCGAACACCAGGTGATTCCGCTGTACTACGATCGCAACGGCCATGGTTTTTCCGAAGGCTGGGTGCACATGTCGAAAGCGTCGATGAAATCCACCCTGCCGCTGTTCAACTCCCAGCGCATGGTCATGGATTACATTCGCAGCTTCTACGCGCCGGCGGCGGAGCAAGGGCGCAGCCTGGCGCGCAACCGCTACAAAGGGGCCCGCGAACTGGCTGCCTGGAAAAAGAAGATCCAGGCGCTATGGCCTCAGGTCACGCTGCGCCGCGTCGATGAAGCGCTCAGCGCGGTAAGCGCCGGCAGCCAGATCACCATCCAGGTGGCCGCCGGCCTGGGGGAACTGAGCCCCCAGGACGTGCGCCTGGAGTGCGTCATAGGCACGGAAGACGAGCATCATAATTTCCAGGCCAGCGACTACTTCGGCTTCACCCCCAGCGGCAAACTCGACAGCGGCGAGACCCTGTTCGAACTCAACATGGAGCCGCCCCTGCCCGGTCTGCAGCTGTACCAGATCCGCATCTATCCCTACAACCCGTTGCTCAGCCACCGCTTCGAGACCGGGTGCATGGTCTGGCTTTGACCCGCGCCCGTTTCAGGGACGACGGCCGTAGAGGTCGATCCAGTCGCGCAGGCGCTGACTCTGATGCGGCTGCAGCTGCTCCCAGTTGAAGCGCCAGCTCCAGTTGCCGTCGGCGACACCGGGCACGTTCATCCGGTGCGCCGCGTCCAGCTCCATCACATCTTGCAGCGGGATGACCGCCAGGCGCGCCACCGAGGCCAGCGCGGCGCGGATCAGCAGCGCGGGCATCGCTTCGTGCGAATCCCCGAGATAATGGCGGATCCGCTCGCGCTCGGGTTCTGACAACTCCTGATACCAACCGAGCGTGGTGTTGTTGTCGTGGGTTCCCGTGTAGACCACACTCAGCTCCTCGTGGTTGTGCGGCAGGTACGGATTATCCGCCGCCCCATCGAAGGCGAACTGCAGTATCTTCATTCCCGGCAGCTGGAACTCCTTGCGCAGGGCGGTCACCTCGGGGGTGATGACGCCCAGATCCTCCGCCACCAGCGGCAGCTCGCCGAACACCTGCCGCAGGACCTCGAAGAAACTCTCGCCCGGCCCCTTTACCCAGTGACCGTCGATGGCTGTCTCGGCCGCGGCGTCGATTTCCCAATAGGCCTCGAAACCGCGAAAATGGTCGATGCGCACCAGGTCGAACATTTCCATTTGCGAACGGATGCGCTCCAGCCACCAGCCGAAACCGTCCTGCTTGAGCGCCTCCCAGCGGTACAATGGATTTCCCCAGCGCTGCCCGGTGGCGGAAAAATAATCCGGCGGCACGCCGGCCACCACCTGCAGTCGTCCCTGCTCGTCGACCGAAAACCATTCGCGATGCGCCCAGACGTCGGCGCTGTCGTGGGCGACGAAAATAGGAATATCCCCGAACAACAGGATGCCGCGCTGGTTGGCGTACTGGCGCAGCTGGCGCCACTGGCGATAGAACAGATACTGCTCGAAGCGCGCCTGGGCGAGGGGGCCGGCCAGGCGTCTGCGCTCCGCCTCGAGCGCGTCCCGGTCGCGCTCGCACACCGCCTGGGGCCATTCATACCAGGCGCGTCCGTCGTAGGCGCCGCGCAACGCCTGGTACAGCGCAAAATCCTCCAGCCAGTGGGCGTGCTCGCGGACAAAACGCTTGAACGCTCTGCGCTCCTCGTCATCGGCACGGCGCTGAAATCCGTTCCAGGCGGCGGCCAGGCGTACGCTGCGCTGGGCGTCCAGATCTTGCCCCTCGTCCAGGGCGGCGCTGTCGAGCCAGCCGAGCTCCACCAGCGCCTGCAGGCTGATCAGACGGGGATTGCCGGCGTGTACGGAAGTACACTGATAGGGAGAACCATCCTCATGCGTCGGGCCCAACGGCAAGGTCTGCCACAATCCCACGCCGAGGTCGTGAAGAAAGTCGACGAAGTGATAGGCCTCACGGCCGAGGTCGCCGTTGGCCGGCGGGCCCGGCAACGAGGTAGGGTGCAGGAGTACGCCGGCGCGGCGTTGGCTGAACAAGTCCATGTCGGGCTGGGGTATCTTAGCAAGACCTTCAGTTGCGCAGCTTGCCGTGCCGCATGGTGCCACCCATGGCGGGACTGCCGCTACCGTAAGCAAAACTGTGCGCCAGATACTCCGGCGGTTCCTGGCCGATCAACTGGTACAGATTGGACAAATGCAGGCGAAACAAGGCCTCGAAATCGCTCACCGAATCGGCCGGATTGTAATCCCCGAACCACCAGAACCAATCGGAGCCTTCACAGATGGCCAGTTGCAACTGCGCCGCCACGGCCTGATCGCCGTCGATGCGCCCGTCGGCGAGCGCACGATCGTAGGCGCGCTTGGCGTCGCCCAACATGTCCCAACCGCGGTTCTTGTCGCGATCGCCGATCCAGGTTGAAAAGCTGCCGTATACCCAGGAGCCGGCGACCAGTTGCGACAGATCCCCCAGTTCGACACCGGCATCGAGACATTCCGAAAAGGTGCTCAGGCGCAGTCGCGGGTGAGCGACGAGCTTCTCATACAGGGTACGCAGAAAATAATAACCGTTCTCCGGAAAATGCTCCCACGCGTTTTCGCCATCGAGAACGATCGGCACGGCCAGTTTGCGCCCCCGATGGTTGCCGGCGATGTTTTCCAGATTGTGGATCAGGTTGGCAACCGCATCGTCGGCGTGCCAGGTGGAGTAATTGAAACCGATGTCATCCGACAGGTTGTCATCGCGAAAGAAACACACCAGCTGACCGCCGTTAATCCGGTATCCTTTGAGCAGCGCGTCGGAGGCACCCGCTCCCTGCTCGCCGGCGCTGGCGTGCAGGCTGTTGCGCAGCACCGTCTCACCGCTGGCCGCCCAGCGGAAACCCTGCGACTGCAGCAGCTCCAGCGCGCCCTGGCTGACCCCGCCTTCGGCCGGCCAGCAGCCGCTGGGGCGGCTGCGGAAATACTGCTCGAAGACGTTGATCCCTTCGCGCACGTGCCACAGCACCCGGGCCTCGCCGTCGGGGTAGTGTTGCAACTCGGGCAGATCGACATCCGGCATCGCTTCCTGGGCACAGGGAATGTCCAGCATCAATGGCGCGATAGGGTGGGCGTAGGGACTGACCGACAGCTCCACCTGCCCACGCGCGGCCAAAGCGGCATAGCGATCGATGATCCCCCCCAACAATTCGCCGATCAGCACCAGCAGCTCGCGCCGGTCGTGGAGGGAGAAATTTCTGCCCTGTTCCTGCCAGCGCTGCACCCGCAGATCGTTGCGCCGCACCGTCTCGCCGATCCAGCCGAGGTGATACCAAAACAGCAGATCGGCGATGTACTGTTCGCTGATGTAGGCCAGATAGTCGCAGTGGCCCAGGAACGGGGCGGCCATTTCGGCCAACAATTTGAAAGGCGCAAACCGCTCGATGACGCGCTGGCGGTTGACGCGCAGACACGCATTGATCAGCTCCATGCGTCGCTCGGGATGCGATGGCAGCACCGGTGCCACCAGCGCCGCCAGCAGCGGGTCACGGATGGCTTTGTGATCGCGCAGATAACCGCGCACCTGGGCGGCATAGTCGTCGAGCTGCTCCAACAATACCGGGGCGAAGTTGATCACCGCGCGCGCCTCCGGAACCGCCTCGAGATGCGCCGCCATGTCGATATAGTCCTTGATGGCGTGGAGATAGGTCCAGGGGAGCTTGTATTCGCCGCTGATCAGGTCGCAGTATTGGGGTTGATGCATATGCCAGCACAACACCACCCGCAGCGGGGTGCTAGCGGACATGGTGCAGCTCCTGACCCAGCATCTCCGGCGTGACCAGCACCACGCCACCCGGGGTCACGTGGTAGCGCTGGGTATCCTGCTCCAGATCCTCTCCAATCACGGTGCCGGGCGGCACGATACAGCCCTTGTCGATGACGGCGTTCTGTATCCGGCAGTGCCGGCCGATGCGCACATCGGGCAGAACCACCGCATGCTGGAGCAACGCGTAGGAATTGACCTTCACGTTGGAAAACAACAACGAGTGCCGCACCGTGGCGCCGGAGATGACACAACCCCCGGAAACCATGGAATCGACCGCGGTGCCACGCCGGTCGTCGTTGTCGAAGACGAATTTCGCCGGTGGCATCTGTTCCTGGTAGGTCCAGATCGGCCAGTCCACATCGTAGAGATTCAGCTCCGGGGTGACACCAATCAGCTCCAGGTTCGCCGCCCAGAACGCATCCACCGTGCCCACGTCGCGCCAGTACGCCTGGCGACCGCTTTGCACGTCACGGAAGGGATAGGTGAAAACCCGGTATTGGTTGATGATGGTCGGAATGATGTCGTGGCCAAAATCATGGCCGGAATTCAGGTTGTCGGCGTCCTTGATCAGCTGCTCGAACAAAAAACGGGTGTTGAAGACATAGATCCCCATGGAGGCCAGCGCCAAATCGTCCTTGCCGGGCATGGGTTGCGGATTCTCGGGTTTTTCGTTGAATTCCCGCACCCGCCCGTCCGCGTCCGCGGTCATGATGCCGAAGGCGCGCGCCGACTCCAGGTCCACCTCCAGGCAGGCCACGGTCATGTCGGCGGAATTTTCCACGTGCTGGGCGATCATGGGACCATAATCCATTTTGTAGATGTGATCCCCGGCCAGAATCAGCACGTACTCGGGGTTGTGGATACGGATGATGTCCAGATTCTGATAGATGGCGTCGGCCGTCCCCGCGTACCAGGACGACTGGATGCGCTGCTGGGCGGGCAACAGTTCGACAAATTCGCCGAACTCGCCGCGTAAGAACCCCCAACCCCGCTGAATGTGCTGGATCAGGGAATGCGATTTGTACTGCGTCAATACCCCGACACGCCGAATGCCGGAATTCATGCAGTTGGAAAGCGGGAAATCGATGACCCGGAATTTGCCGCCGAAGGGAACCGCCGGCTTGGCGCGCCACAGGGTGAGTTGTTTCAGCCTTGAACCGCGCCCTCCTGCAAGTATCAGTGCCAGCGTGTCGCGGGTCAGGCGACTGACAAAACGCGGCGTGGACGCAGAACTCATACAACTCCCCTGTCGGCGTGACCTGCGGTCACATGTAGCATACCTGACTTCCTCTCGCGCCGCCTATGTTACCATCCTGGCCGCGACGTGAAATTTAACATCTTTTATGAATCGAGACATAGCCTCTATGAGAGCGGGCAAAGCGCCTGGCAAAAACGGCGGCGGCGGACTGGCCGAACCCCTGCGGCGCCTGGTCGAAGCCAGACACCACGACCCCTTTCAGGTACTGGGACGGCAGCGGGAAAACGGCCGCGGTGTGGTGCGCGCCTTTCTTCCCTTTTGCGACGACGTACGCATTGTCGGAACCGGTCAGTGCCTGGCGCGAGTCGCTGACACCGATCTGTTCGAGTGGCACGGCGAGGGCGACGCTCTGGCGACGCACTACCAGCTAAGCTGGACCGAGCGGGACGGCACCCGGCGCACCGCTTATGACCCCTACACGTTCGCACCGCTGATCGGCGATCTCGATCTCCACCTGTTTGGCGAAGGCAAACATTTGCACGTCTGGCGGGTTTTCGGCGCGCATCTGTGCACCGTCGACGGTATTGCCGGCACCCGTTTCGCCGTCTGGGCCCCGGGCGCCGAGCGCGTCAGCGTGGTGGGCGACTGGAACCACTGGGACGGGCGCCGCCATCCCATGCGGGTACGCGGCAGCAGCGGTGTGTGGGAATTGTTCATCCCTGGCATCGACGCCCACACCTTATACAAATTCGAAATCCGCAACCGCCATCATGGGACGGTCCACGTCAAATCCGACCCCTACGGCCGTGGGTTCGAACTGCGCCCGGGCACCGCCTCGGCGGTGCAGCCGCACCCCGGACACCAGTGGCAAGACGACGCCTGGATGCAGGCGCGGGCGCAACGCAACTGGCTGCACGAACCTATGTCCATCTACGAGGTTCACCTCGGCTCCTGGCAACGGGATCCCCAGGGCGGGTTCATAAACTATCGCACGCTGGCAGAATGGCTGGTCAACTATCTGCGCGAAACCGGCTTCACCCACATCGAACTCCTGCCGATCACCGAGCATCCGCTCGACGCCTCGTGGGGTTATCAGACCACCGGCTATTTCGCGCCGACAAGCCGTTTCGGTAGCCCGGACGACTTGCGCTACCTGGTCGACCACTGTCATCGCAACGGCATCGGCGTCCTCCTCGACTGGGCGCCCGGCCACTTTCCCAAGGACGATTTCGCCCTGGCCCGCTTCGACGGCACTCCGCTGTACGAACACGAAGACCCGCGCCGGGGCGAGCACCGCGACTGGGGCACGCTGATTTTCAACTACGGGCGCAATGAAGTGCGCAATTTTCTCATCTCCAGCGCCATGTACTGGCTGGAGGAAATGCACCTCGACGGACTGCGGGTGGACGCGGTCGCCTCGATGCTCTACCTGGACTATTCACGCGATCCGGGCGACTGGATGCCCAATGAGTACGGTGGCCGGGAGAATCTGGAAGCCATCCATTTTCTGCGCCATCTCAATCAGGTCACCCACGCCGAGCAGCCCGGCAGCCTGATCATCGCCGAGGAGTCCACCGCCTGGCCCCAGGTCACCCGACCGGTCGACGGCGGCGGCCTGGGTTTCAGTATGAAATGGAACATGGGCTGGATGCATGACACGCTCGACTACATGAGCAAAGAGCCGGTGCACCGGAAATTCCATCATCACGAACTGACCTTCGGCCTGTTGTACGCGTTCCACGAAAACTTCGTCCTGCCCTTCTCGCACGACGAGGTAGTACACGGCAAAGGCTCGATGCTGGACAAAATGCCCGGCGATTCCTGGCAGCGCTTTGGCAATCTGCGTCTGCTCTACACCTTCATGTTCACCTATCCGGGAAAAAAGCTGTTGTTCATGGGCAGCGAATTCGGCCAGTATGCCGAGTGGAATTTCGACGCTTCGCTCGACTGGGAACTGCTGAAGCAGGAACGTCATGCTGGACTGAAACACCTGGTGCACGATCTCAATCACCTGTATCGCGAGCAGCCGGCGCTCTATTACCATGACTTCCAGGCCGAGGGCTTTCACTGGATCGACTGCGACGACGCCGATCAGTCGCTATTGAGCTACTACCGGCAGGGTAAAGACCAGATAGCGGTGGTGGTGCTGAATTTCACCCCCGTGCCGCGCAACGGCTTTCGTCTGGGCGTGCCGCAAGCGGGAGACTACCGCCTGCGCCTGAATTCCGATTCGAGTTATTACAGCGGCAGCAACATGCCGGTCTGGGCGCAGCACCAGGCCGAGGCGGTCAGCTGGATGCACCAGTCGCATTCCATCGTCATCGACCTGCCGCCCCTGGCCGGCCTGATACTGCTGAAAAACATCGATTGACTTGATTTAAGCGACGCATGCGCCTATTACCTCTGTAGCGAGTCGATTCCTTCGCCATCTCGCTCGGAGGTTGCCGTGCTTCAGATCCGTCCGCCCGCCGTGGCCGGGCTGTTCTATCCCGAACACCCCGAACCACTGCGACGGCAGATAGAATCGCTCCTGGGTGCCGCGGGCCCGGCCGGTGGCGGACGCCCGCGCGCCTTGGTGGTGCCTCATGCCGGCTACGTCTATTCGGGTCCGATAGCCGCCAGCGCCTACCGGCTGGTGCAGGGACTGCGCGGCGAAATCACCCGCGTGGTACTGCTGGGACCGGCCCACCGGGTGGCCTTCAAGGGCGTGGCTGCCTCCGCGATGAGCCACTTTGCCACGCCTTTGGGTCAGGTAGAGATCGATCACGACGCATTGCAGGCCTCGCCGCGCTTGCCTCAGCTGCGCGTTTTCGAAGCCGCCCACCGCGACGAGCACAGCCTCGAAGTCCAACTACCTTTCTTACAAATCTTACTCGGCCCGGACTTTCGTCTGCTGCCGCTGCTGGTCGGCGACGCCGACGGCAAAACCGTGCTCGAAGTCGTCGAAGCGCTCTGGGGCGGTCCCGAAACACTGATTCTGGTCAGTTCCGACCTCAGCCACTATCACGACTACCGCAGTGCGCAACGACTCGACAGCGCCACCTCGCGGGCGATCGAGCGCCTCGACCCGAGCGCCATCGGCGCCGAGCAGGCCTGCGGCCGCAACCCGTTGCGCGGGCTGCTGCTGGCCGCGCGCCGGCACGGGCTGCGCGCCACCACGCTGGATCTGCGCAACTCCGGCGACACCGCCGGCAACCGCGACCGGGTGGTCGGCTATGGCGCCTATGCCTTTGTCTGAAACGCAACGCAGCGTGCTGCTGGACGTCGCGCGCCGGGCGGTGCAACACGGGTTGGAGCACGGCAGGGCGATGACGCCCGAGCTGCGCGGCCAGCGCGCGCTCGCCGAGCAGGGCGCCAGCTTCGTCACCCTGCACTGCCGCCAGCGCCTGCGTGGTTGCATTGGCAGCCTGCAAGCCAGCCGCCCGCTGCTGCTCGATGTCGCCGCAAACGCCTATGCCGCGGCCTTCCAGGACCCGCGCTTCCCACCGCTGGGTGCGCAAGAGGAGCCCCATCTGCGCATCGGCGTCTCCGTGCTTTCGGCGCCGAGCCAGTTGCAATTTCACGACCAGCAGGACCTGCTGAATCAACTGCGCCCGGGTATCGATGGACTGATTCTGGAGGCGCAGGGCCATCGGGGCACGTTCCTGCCGGCCGTGTGGCGGCAACTGGGCGACGCCGCGCAATTCCTCGCGCAATTGAAAGTAAAAGCCGGCCTGAGGGAGGACTACTGGTCGGAGAGCGTGAAAATCTGGCGCTATACCACCGACAGCTTCGAGGAAAATCAGCTGCCTGAGCCTTGATGAGGCTGGTTGCAAACACCGACGGACCCGGGCAGACAGGGGCGATGGTCGATCCAGATGGCGTGACTGAGATCGGCCCCGGTCAGATCGGCGCCCTCGAGACGCGCGTCGCTCAGGTTCGCGTAGGCCAGATTGGCATGGTTGAAGTGGGCAAAGCGCAGATCTGCGCCGTGGGCGGCGACGCCGACCAGGCGGGCGTGGCTGAGGTCGACATGACGCAGCCTGCCGCCGTTGAGGGAGGCGTACTCGAGATTGACGCCTTGCATGCTCGCACCGCTGAGATCGGCGGCGTCCAGGCGCACGTTGCGCAGACTGGCACCCACCAGGTCGGCGCGGCGATATTGCTGTCCGGCGAGATCGCATCCGTTCCAGTTCACGCCGGGCCTGGCACCGGCAGAACATTCAGGCGGCGGCGGTGACGCTCGCAAGCTCTCCGCCAGGTAGCTTAGCGCCAGGCCCAGAACCACCAGCGCGGCGAGCGTCAAGGGATAACGATACAACCCCTGATGGCACTGGCTTTCGCGCAACAGCGCCGCGCGCAGCTCCCGGTAGCGCAGGCTATCCGCGCCCTCGCTGCGGCGACGTTCCCGGCCACTGCGACGGTTGGCGACCCCCGGGGATGGCGGGCCCTGGCGGTCGCGGCGGTCGCGCGGCCGACGCTCGTCTTCGCGCAGTCTGGCCATGAACAGCTGGTGCAGATTTTCCTCCGTCGGGGGTAGCTTCATCACCTCCGGGACGAGTTCCGGATGCTGCTCCAGGGAGCTCCACTCCCCCCCTTCCTGACGCACTTCATCGCGTTGACGGATACGCCCCAACAAAATATAGCGGCTGATCTGCCGGTCGGGATAGGGCCCCCGAATCACCCCATCACGTCGTGTGTACCACAATGTGCGTCGTTGCATAACCCATTCCAATCTCAGCGCGTCGCCCGCGCGGCGGCGTTCACATCGCTGGCCAAATCCTGCACTATAGATAGCCGTTACCATCCACTACGATGACTTTATGGAACCCTCCGGCCCCACATCGGGCACCCCACCCCCGCTGCCCAGACTGACCGCCCAGGCGCCAGCGCCCTTGCAGGTGGGGCAACTGCTGCAAGCCAGCGTGGTGGAAAACAGCGCTGGAAGAATCCTGCTCGCCCTAGGTCATCGGCAGCTCAGTGCCGAGTCTTCACTGCCGTTCAAGACCGGTGAGGTGTTGACCCTGGAAGTGCGCAGCCTTGGCGCGCGGCCCGTATTGAAAGTGATCGCGAGCTTGCAGGAAAGCGCCAGCGCCCAAGCCATCCGCAACCTGTTGCCGCGCTACGGGGCCAGTACCCCCCTGCTCGCCAGCCTGCCGCGTCTGACCCAGGCGGCCGCCGGCACCCTGCCGGCACCGCTGCAGGCCAGCGTAGCGGCCCTGTTGCGCGCCCTCCCGGATCGCGAAACGGTATCCCAACCCCGTGGACTGCGCGCCGCCATCGAGCGCTCGGGCAGTTTTCTGGAACAGAACCTGCTGTTGAGTGCGGCCCAGACACCGCGCCCGGTGACCCTCGAGAACGACTTCAAGGCGGCGCTGCTGCGCCTACAGGCCCTGTTGCGCGGGCTGTCGGGGGAGGCGGCGACCCGCAACCCGGCGCCACCGGCGCCCAGCCGCCCCGACCAGACCCGGGCGGCGCCCACCCCGCCGTCGCCGCCGACCTCCGGCAACGCCGGCAACGACGCCGATCCAGACGCCCCCCGCCCCGCCCCATCCGGCCCGGCGGCTCGGCCGGTCGGCAAGCCCGGCGCACCGCTCCCCCCAGCGTTGCAGCGCCTGGTACGCCAGGCGGCCAGCGCTGGCAGCACTCCGACGCGCCCGGCGACGGCATCGTTGCCGCCGGGCCCGGCCACCGGGGCTGGCACCGCGGCTGCCCCGGCAGCGCCAAGCGGTGCGCTTGCGCCCCCCCCGCCGCCCCCCTTGCCCGGTGCCGTGCCCGCGGCCCAACCGGCGGTGCAAAGCACGCTGGACTTTGCCGCCGGCCCGGGTCAGTGGCGCCTCGATTTGCTGCAACAGACCGAAGCGGCGCTGGCGCGTATCCATCTCAATCAACTCGCCAGCCTGCCGCGCGAGGGCGATCACCGGCTGATGGAATGGCTGTTCGATCTGCCGGTAAGACGGGCAGAAGAGATCGACCTGTGGTCGGTACGCCTGCGTCGAGAGAACGAACCGCAGCAGCACAGCGAGGCGCCGGCGTCGGGCTGGTCGCTCCAACTGGCCTTCGACCTGCCCGGGCTCGGCCCGATGCAGGCGCAGATCAACCTGCGGGGCGAACGCGTCTCCACCCATTTCCGTACCACTCGGCCAGAGACCTTGCCGCTGGTGCGCGAGCACCTGCACGAGCTGCGCAGCTCGCTGCTCGCGGCGGGTCTCCAGATCGGGGAAATCGACTGTCGCCCCGGACGCCTCGACCCTGGGCCCGGCATACCGCCAGGCCCCTTGATAGACGAGAAAGCATGAGCGAGAACCAGACCCGGACCGCCACCCTGGCCGTGGCGCTGCAATACGATGGCGAGCAGGCTCCGCGGGTGACGGCCAGCGGGCGCCACCGCGTGGCCGAAGAGATCGTCCGGCTGGCGCGCCAGCATGATATCCCGCTACAGGAAAACGAACCGCTCGCGGGGCTGTTGGCGAAAGTGGAATTGGGCGAGGAGATTCCCGCCGCGCTCTATCTGGCCGTGGCGCAGGTTATTGCCTTTGCCTATCAATTGTCGGGGAAGACACCGCCGGAGAGAACCTAGTCGACGGGTTCAGGAAGCCCGCTGCATCATGATCAACAACTCGGCCTCGCCGCGGGTGAGCCCGCAGGTCTGCATCAACTCATCGATGTCCGCGCCATGGGTCACCAACTGACTGGCCTGCGAATAGGGCCGCTCGACGGCCGTCTGCATATCCTGCCGATTCTGGCGCTCGACAATCCGCTGGACCTGCTGCTCGAGCCTGACGACGTGCTCGCCGGCACCCATCGAGGCGCTGCACAGGGCGCCGATCTCCTGCTCCAGCTGCTGTAATTGCTCGCGCAGGTTGCGACCCTCGTCGACCAGATCGGCGGCCAGGAGCCGTGTCCGGCGCAGCCAATAACCCTGGTAGACGGTGGCAAGCCCGGCGAGCACACACACGGTAATCAATAGCGTCATGACCATCCCTACACCTCAGGCGTATTCGTCGATGTGACCAGGAGAGCCATCATTGCCACGCCGCTCGCCCGACTTGTTGCCGGCGCCATCGCGCTCGCCGGGCTTGCGTTGCGGCGATTGCCTGTCGCGTTCCCGGCCTGTCGCCGGACGCGCCGGGGGGATACGGTAGGCGGGCTGCAGCTTGTCGATTTCGCCCACAGCGACATACCCCGGCTTCCGGTGCGAGACGACCGACCTACAGGTCGGCGATCTCGTCCCACTCCTGATCGGTGAGCAGCTTGTTCAGATCCACCAGAATCAACAGCTCGCCATCGCGGCTGGCCACGCCCTGGATATAGCGGCTGCTCTCGTCGCTGCCCACGTTGGGCGCCGACTCGACCTCCGACATGGGCAGGTCCACGACCTCGGCCACACAATCGACCAGAATGCCGACGACGTGCCGGGCGCCCTCGATAATGACAATGCGTGTGGCGTCGGTGACTTCGGTGGATTCCAGACCGAGCCGGATACGGGTATCGATAACCGTCACCACGTTGCCGCGTAGATTGATGATGCCAAGCACATAGTGGGGAGCGCCAGGAACCGGTGCGACTTCCGACACCCGCAGAACCTCTTGCACCTGCATCACGTTGATGCCATAGGTTTCGTCCGCGAGACGGAACGTAACCCACTGAATGATTGAATCATTAGAGTTAGCTTGTGCTGCCGCCTTGGTCATATCCAAACCTCGTATCGATAGATTTCGGACCCCTGAGGCGTCAAATTCCCGACGACCCCGGAGCTATATTCAATAAATGCACCTTTCATGCCAAATAGAAGGCCTCAGTCTCCGTCTGCCGCCAGCAGTCGGGTCAGACCGGCGACATCGACCAGCGCACAGCGGCGCTGGCGCACGGTGCCCGCCAGCCAGGGCCGCTTGCCACCCTCGCCGCGCCAGTTGACGTCGGCGGGATCCAGAACGAAGCGCTCACCGACGCGCGCGCACGCCAGCGCCCAGTCGCCCCGGGCGCTGAGCAACAGCTGGCGACAGCGGGGCGCGGGGTCAGTGGCCAATCCGGCCACGTGTTGCGGCGGTAAAATCAACCGTGCCGTGTCGATCACCTTGACCTGTCGACCCGCATGCGTGACCAGGCCGGCAACGAGAGACGCGCACCCGGGCACGGGAACCAGGGAATCGGCGCCGCTGATCACCCCGGAGAGTTCGGCCACCGGCACTGCAAGCGCCAACCCTGCCACCTCGAACAGGCGTACTTCGAAGGGTGCAGCGGGCGCCGTGGGCGCAGCAACACCCGCGCCCCCTGGCGACACCGCAGCGTCCACCGAGGACGTTGTCGGCGTTGCCGCTCGGCTTTCCGCCGGGGCCGGAGATTCAGGCAGGACGTCGTCCGCGGGTGCTCCCTCCAGGGCCGCGCCGCGCGCGACGGGGGGGGCGAGCAGGTCCTGGAGATAGGCATCCAAGGCCTGACTCTGATCCACCATGGCGTGAGGGCGGTTGGGGGGCTTCATGACGCCACCGCCGTCGCTTCCGCCTCAAGGGGTTGATCGGCCCCCGCCAGCAACCACCGCAACAGCGAGGCATAGGCTTGCGCACCGCGCGCCGTGGGGTTGAAACCATTGATCGGCTGGCCCTCGCGGCTGGCTTCGCGAAACTGGGTATCGATCGGAATCACGCGCTGCCACAGGTGTTCCGGGTACTGGTCACGCAGGACCCGTAGCGCCTCGGTCGCGGCACGGGTACGTCGGTCAAAGAACGTGGGGATGATGCTGTAGGGCATCACCGAGCCGCGCGAGCGAGCGATCATGTGCAGCGTGGAGAGCATACGCTCAAGTCCCTTGAGCGCCAGAAACTCGGTCTGAACCGGAATCAGCAGCCGTTCGCAGGCCGCCAATGCATTGACCATCAAAACCCCCAGCATGGGCGGACAGTCCAACAGCACATAATCGAAGCGGGCCTCCAGCCCTGCCAGCGCCTGGCGCACCACCAGCCCCATGCCCCCTTGGGCGCCGAGCTGTCGGTCCAGGGTGGCCATGGCGGTGGAGGCCGGTATCAGCGAAAGGTTCGCCACGCCGGTCTCCCTGATCAGCGCGGGGACCGATAGGCTGTCATCGGCGTCGGCGCTGGCGGCAAACAGGGCGTAGGCGCTGCTTTGCGAATCGTCGGGATTGAGGCGGAAATAGGCACTGAGCGACCCTTGCGGATCAAGGTCCAGCAACAGCACCCGTTCGCCCTGCGCCGCCAGCAGCCCGCCCAGGCTGACGGCGGTGGTGGTCTTGCCGACCCCGCCTTTTTGATTGGAAACCGTCCACACCTTCACGGCCGCGCCTCCCCCGACGTCGCGACCAGTCCGGCCGTGGCCGCAGGCGGCGCGATGCCCGCCGCTCCCGGCTCCAACGGCTCGGGTGCGTTCTCTTCGCGCAAGGTCTGCAGGTGTTGCAGCCTCTCGCTCACCCGGGCATCGGTGCCCGACATGATCACCAGTACCACCCGGCGGTTGCGCGCGCGCCCTTGCGCCGTGGTGTTGGCCGCCACCGGGCGGTATTCCCCATACCCAATTGCCGCCATGCGTTGCGGGTCTATACCCAAACGGGTGAACAGATGCACCACGCTGGCGGCGCGCGCGGCCGACAGCTCCCAGTTGGAACGGAACTCGAGCGTGTTGATAGGCACGTTGTCGGTGAATCCCTCGACGTGAATGATATTGGGTAACGGTTGCAACGTCCGTGCCAGTTCGCTCAGCACCGGCAACGACTGCGGCGACAGCTCTGCGTTGCCGGAGCTGAATAGAATGCTGGACTTTATCTCCACTTCTATCCACCGCTTGTCGCGCCGCACTTCGATCAACCCCTGATCCACCAGCTCCGCCATGGATTTCTCGATGCCGGCGGCCAGATTCTCGGACGCCTCGTCCAGCTCGCCTTGCTTGGCGGAGGACTGGGGTTCGGCTTGAGACTCGCTTTGCGCTCCCGGTTCGGTTGGTGTTTTCGCTCGGTGATCGGGTTCACGGCGTTCGGACGTCGGCTTTTCCGGCATTGGGACCTTGAACAGCTTGATCACGGGCTTGCTCGGATCCAGCGGTTTGTCGGACTGGACGGGCGAGCGCAGCAGTTGGCCGACCTGGATCGGCTCGAGACTGCGCGCGGGGTCGCGGAAGGCCGCGACAATCGCATCGGACAATACCCGGTATTTGCCTTCGTTGACCGAAGAAATCGAATACATCACGACAAAAAAGGCGAACAACAGGGTGATGAAATCCGCATACGAAACCAACCAGCGTTCGTGGTTCTCATGTTCTTCGCTGCGTTTCTTCCTCGCCATCTCGCACCTGCTACTGGAAGTAGCCCTGCAACTTGGTTTCGATATTGCGCGGATTTTCCCCTTCGGCGATGGATATCACGCCTTCCACGATCATTTCCCGGAACTGCGTCTGACTGTGTATCTGGCTCTTGAGCTTGTTGGCCATCGGCAAGAACAACAGATTGGCGAAACCCACGCCGTAGATGGTCGCGACGAAGGCGGTGGCGATGCCGCTGCCCAGCATCGAGGGATCGGCCAGGTTGTTCATGACATGTATCAGCCCCATCACGGCACCGATAATTCCGATGGTCGGGCTGTAGCCGCCCATGCCGTCGAATACCTTCGCCGCCTGGATATCCTGGTGTTCGCGGCTGTCGATCTCGACTTCGAGAATGCTGCGTATGATTTCGGGTTCGCTACCGTCGACCAGCAGTTGCAGGCCCTTGCGGGCAAAGGCGTCCTGTTCTTCCTCGGCGATCGCCTCCAGTCCCAACAGCCCTTCGCGGCGCGCGATGTTGCTCCAGTTGACGATCTTCTCGGCGATCTCCTCCGGGTAAAGTTTCACCGGCAACAGCACCCAGATCGAGATTTTCATGGCGCGCACGAACGTCCGGATGGGCGTCTGGACCATCACCGCGCCCAAGGTGCCTCCGGCGACAATGACAAAGGCGGTCAGCTGCACCAGCGAGGAGGTGTGGCCGCCTTCGAGCAGATTGCCGCCGAGAATGGCGACCAGCGCCACCATGATGCCTACCAGGCTGAGTATATCCATGCTCAACCACCTGCCGTCTGTACCAGCGAAGGACCGATATCGCACAGCGGCATCACCAGGTCGCTCAGACCGGCCTCGGCAACCGCCATCGGCATCCCATAGATGACACTGCTGGCCTCATCCTGACTCCAGATGGTGGCGCCCTGGCTTTTCAGCACGCGGGCGCCTTCGCGCCCGTCCGCCCCCATGCCGGTCAGCACCAGCCCCAGTACCTTGGCGCCGCAGACCGCGGCGATCGAGCTGAAGCTGACGTCCGCGCAAGGCTTGTAGTGCATCTCGGGACGTCCGTCCTCAATATGGATGATCAGCTTGCCGGCCTGCTGCGAGAAAGTCATTTGACGGCCACCGGGCGCGATGTAAACGTGGCCGCCGCGCAGCTGATCGCCCTCGGCGGCCTCTTTGACACTCACCGCGCATTGCTGGTCGAGGCGTTGGGCGAAAGCCGGCGTGAACGAGGCCGGCATATGTTGCACCACCACGACGGGCGCACGAAAATTCGCCGGCAGGCGGGTCAGCACCTGCGTCAGCGCTACCGGCCCGCCGGTGGAACTGGCGATGGCGACAACGTCGAACTGGACCCGCCTGGCACGCGCCAGCAGCGGACCGTTGGCGAGCGCCACGCCCGCCGCCGGCTTGGCCGCCGTCTCGGAGATGACGGCGCGGGCCCCCACCGGCTGGCGCCGCGCGACGGCGTGAATACGCCGGCGCAACAGCATCTTGACCTGTTCGCGGTCGGCGGCGATCTCGTCGAATTTCTTGGGCAGGAAATCGACCGCGCCGGCATCGAGCGCGTCGAGCGTGGCGCTCGCGCCCTCCCGGGTCAGCGAAGAAAACATCAGTACCGGCGTCGGGTGACTGGCCATGATGTGGCGCACGGCGGTGATGCCGTCCATCACGGGCATTTCGATATCCATGGTGACGACATCGGGTTTCAGACGGGCCACCTGATCCACGGCCTCCCGCCCATTGCCCGCGGTGCCCACGACCTGGATGCGGGCGTCGGCTTCCAGCATCTCCACGATGCGGCGGCGGAAAAACCCCGAGTCGTCCACCACCAACACTCGGGTCACCATACACACCGGCCCGTTGCTACGTCGTGTTCAGACACCTCAGAAACGGCGACGGGGTCTGTAGTGCCGTGGTTCCTGTCGGGTGTTGTCTTGGCTGGCCATTTGAGGGTCACTGTTCATCCTTGGTTACAGATGCCGCGCGTAGGCTTTCATCAGGCTCGGCACATCCAGAATCAGCGCGATACGCCCGTCGCCGGTGATGGTGGCCCCGGCGAACCCGGCCAGACCTTGCAAAAAGGCGCCGAGCGGTTTGATCACGACCTCTTCCTGGCCCACCAACTGCTCGACCACGAAGCCGACCTTCTGGCTGCCTACATGCACCACGACCACGTGGCTGACCGTCTCGGCGGCTTGCTGGGAGCCGGCCGAGACCAGCCAGTCGCGGAGAAAATACAAGGGCAGGGCTTTTTGTCTCACCATGACGCACAACTGTCCGTCGACAGTGTTGGTGCGGGTCTCATCGAGGTCGAAGATCTCGCTCACGCTGCCCAACGGCAAGGCAAAGGGCTGCTCGCCGATCTTGACCATCAAGGTCGGCATGATCGCCAGGGTCAACGGCACCCGAATCATAAGGCGAGTGCCCTTGCCCAGCTCGGAATCGATTTCGACCGTACCGTTGAGCTGGCCGATGCGGGTTTTGACCACATCCATGCCCACGCCGCGCCCGGACACGTCCGAGATTTCCTCCTTGGTGGAAAAACCGGCGGCAAAGATCAGGTTGTAGGCATCGCGATCGTCGAGTCGCGCCGCGGCTTCGGCGTCCATGAGCCCTTTTTCCACGGCTTTCTCCCGCAGTTTCACCGGATCCATGCCTTTGCCATCGTCTTCTATCGACAGCAGGATATGGTCGCCTTCCTGCTCGGCGGCCAGAATCACCGTACCCGCACGCGCTTTGCCCGCCGCCTGCCGCTGCTGGGGATCCTCGATCCCATGATCGACGGCGTTGCGCACCAGGTGCACCAGCGGATCGGCGAGCGCCTCGACCAGATTCTTGTCCAGGTCGGTTTCCTCACCCTGGAGTTCCAGATTCACCTCTTTGTGGAGGCTGCGCGCCAGGTCGCGTACCACGCGCGGGAAGCGACCGAAGACCTTCTTGATCGGTTGCATACGCGTTTTCATCACCGCGTTCTGCAAATCGGCGGTGACCACGTCCAGGTTGGAAATGGCCTTCGACATATCCTCGTTGGCCATCGATTCCTTGAGGGTGGCCAGGCGGTTGCGCGCGAGCACCAGCTCGCCGACCATATTCATGATGTCATCCAGGCGCTTGGTATCGACGCGCACGGTCGCCTCGGCCTTGGCCGGGGTCACCGCAGCCTTGACCGGCTCGGCGGCTGCGCCGGATACCGCCGCTGGCGCCTCGACGACCGGCGGCGGCTTGACCGGCGCTGCCGGAGCCGGCGCCTGCCCGCTACCGTGCAGTTGGTCGAGCAGCGCCTCGAACTCGTCCTCGGTGATGTCATCGGAACCGCCAGCGGCGGCCGCCGCCGTCTCGCCCGCCTCGGATGCCGCGACCGCGGGCCCCTTGCCGGAGCCATGGAGACGATCCAGCAGCGCCTCGAATTCGTCCTCGGTGATATCGTCGGCACCGGAAACGGTTTCGGCGTGCTCACCGGCGGCCTCGGGCGGCGCGGCAGCTTCCAGCATCGCCTCGAATTCAGCATCCGCGTCGCCTGGCTGAGCGATCTCGCGGGGCGTCTCAGCGCCCGGCTCTGCGAGCTCCCTTGGGGTCTCAGCGCCCGGCTGGGGGGCGGAGGTGGCGCCACTCCCGGCAACCGCCAGCTGTTCCAGGGTCTGCAACAGGGCGGGGTCCGCCGGGGTCGGCATACTGCCCGCCTGCACCTGCGCGAACATGCTGTTGACGATATCCAGAACCTGAAGCACCGTATCCATCAGTTCGGTGTCGACGTTGCGTTCTCCGTTGCGCAGGACATTGAACACATCCTCGGCGCGATGGCAGACCTCGACCAATCCGTCCAGACTGAGAAAGCTGGCCCCGCCCTTGATGGTATGAAAACCGCGAAACACCGCGTTCAGCAGGTCGACATCCGCCGGACGTTGTTCCAACTCGACCAGTTCCTCGTTCAGCCGCTCCAAAATCTCTCCGGCCTCGACCAGGAAGTCCTGAAGAATCTCATCCTCGGCGTCAATGCTCATTCTCGCCCCCTCCTAGAAACCCAAACTCGACAGCAGATCGTCGACTTCGTCCTGTCCCGATACCGATTCGCTGGGCTCGTTTACTCCGGGCACCTGCGGCCCCAGCCCTTGCATCATGTCCTTAGCCTGCGCTTTGTTTTTCGTGCCGCCTGGTTCGTGTCTTCCGTCATGTTCCACGCTTCCGGACAGGCGGATCAGTTCGACCAGATTGTCCTCGACCTCCTGAACCAGATTGATCACCCTGCGGATGATCTGGCCGGTGAGATCCTGAAAACCCTGTGCCATCATCACTTCGGAAAGGTTGCCGTGGATTTGTCCCGCGTGATCGCAAGTGACCCCGAGAAAGTGGTCGATCTCCCGGCTCATGCTGCGGAACTCGTTGACATTCATGTCCTTGTTGCGGAACCGCTCCCACTTTTCGCGCAGATTGTTGGCACTGGCCTGCAATTGCTCGGCAATGGGCAAGGTCCCTTCCACCGCCGTGAGCGTCCGATTGGCCGAGTCCTCCGTCATGGTGATAACGTGATTGAGGCGCGCCTTGGCGTCGGGAATGTCGGATTCGGCCAACGACTGCATGCGCGAGTCCAGGGCGAAACTGGTCAGCGAGTCGTGCAACTGACGCGTCATTTTTCCCAATTCGCGGAACAGGCTTTGCTCCCGTATCCGTCCCAATTCCTCGATCACCTGCTCGGCTGCCACCACATTCCCGGCCTCGAGCTCGGCCACCAATGCGCGTGCCTGATCCAACAGGAGATCGTTATTTTTGCTTTCTGCCGCTTCCATGCCTACCCCGCTGTGGCTGCAACGCGCTCAAAGATCTTATCGATCTTCTCCTTCAAGGTGACAGCAGTGAACGGTTTGACGATATACCCGTTCACGCCGGCCTGGGCGGCTTCGATGATCTGATCGCGTTTCGATTCAGCCGTCACCATCAGCACCGGCAACGAAGCCAGCTTGGCATCCGCGCGCACCGCCTTGAGCAGATCGATACCCGTCATTCCCGGCATGTTCCAGTCGGTGACGAGGAAATCGAAATTGCCGTTCTGCAGCATCGGCAAGGCGCTGTTGCCGTCGTCGGCTTCCTGGGTATTGTTGAAACCCAGATCGCGCAAAAGGTTTTTGATGATTCGCCTCATTGTGGAAAAATCGTCCACAATCAGAATCTTCATGTCCTTATCCAAAATCGCCTCCCACAACGGGATTGTTCAACCCAGTAATGTTTCGGCATCTCGCCGGGGTTCTTTGACTCAATCGCTGGTCCATTCGGTCATCCGCGCCCGCAAACGAATCAGGGCCTGCCCGTGAATCTGGCAAACCCGGGACTCGCTGACACCAAGAACCTCGCCGATTTCGCGCAAATTCAGCTCCTCGTCGTAGTACATGGCCATCACCAGGCGCTCGCGCTCGGGCAGATTGGCGATAGCGCGCGCCAGCGCGGCCTTGAAGTCGTCGCTGTGCAGACTGTCCAGCGGTTCGTTACGTCGCGGATCGGCCGGCGGCTGGGGATGGTCCTCACCGTTGGCACCGCCGTCGTCGATACTGAACACCCGGCAGCCGGTGGCGTCCTGCAGCACTCGGTGATACTCGTTGAGATCCATGCCCAACTTGGCGGCGACTTCGACATCGCGGGCATCCCGACCTTCCTGATTCTCGATCTCGCGTACGGCTTCGGCCACCTGACGCGCCTTGCGGTGCACCGAGCGCGGTGTCCAGTCGGTACGGCGGATCTCGTCGAGCATCGCCCCGCGGATGCGGATGCCCGCATAAGTCTCGAAACTCGCGCCCTGCGAAGCATCGTAATTACGCGAGGCCTCGAGCAAACCGATCATGCCGGCCTGGATCAGGTCGTCGGCCTGGACACTCGGCGGCAGGCGGCTCATCAGATGGTAGGCGATTCGCTTGACCAGTGCGGCGTGCTTGGACACCAGGTCATCGCTGTCTAGTTCGGGGTTGGTCACGTACATAGCGGCTCCATTCATACCGGTATCTCCATGTGTCCATTGCGCGACTGGATCAGACGTTCGACGAAAAACTCCAGATGTCCACCCGCCGCCGACGGAACCGGCCATTTCTCCGTCTTCTGCGCCAGGGTCCGGAAAGCGACCGACGAGCGGCTGCGCGGATAGGCCTGCACCACGGCACGCTGTTTTCGCACCGCTTTACGCAGATAATCGTCGTGCGGCACCACTCCCATGAACTCCAGGGTAACGTCAAGATAACGGTCGGTTACTCTTGATATTTTGTTGTACAAATCTCTTCCCTCCTGGGCACTTTGAACCTGGTTGGCGAGGACGCGAAAACGGCTGATGCCGTACTCCGCGCTCAGCACCTTGATCAGCGCATAGGCATCGGTAATCGATGCCGGTTCGTCACACACCACCACCACCACTTCCTGGGCCGCGCGGCTGAAGCTGGTGACGCTTTCGTTGATTCCGGCCGCGGTGTCGATAATCAGCGTGTCCACCGGATGGTTGAGCTCGCTGAACGCACGTATCAGGCCGGCGTTTTCCATCGTGTCCAACTCGGCCAGCCGCTTGACCCCGGAGGCCGCCGGCACCACCATGATCCCCGCCGGCCCCTGGATGATGACCTCCTCCAGCGTCCGTTGACCGTCGATGACGTGCGACAGATTGCTTACCGGATGCAAACCCAGCAGCACATCGACATTGGCCAGTCCGAGGTCGGCATCCATCAACATGACGCGCTTGCCGGCATCGGACATCGCCACCGCCAGATTGACCGAGACGTTGGTCTTGCCGACCCCGCCTTTGCCGCTGGTCACGGCGATGACTCTTACCGGTTCGGGCTTGGCCATGCGTCTCAATCCAGCAGCCTGATCCACTCGCAACTCAGACAAGAACATTCGCTTGCATGCCTCCAAAGCGTTCGGCCATGGCGGAATCCGCCGGCAACTGGCACGCCCGCCCCAGCTCGTCCGCCGCCTTCACCAGCCCTTCGGCCCGCGCCGGCTGCAGATCCTCCGGAACGCGTTGCCCATTGGTGATGAACATCAACGGCAGATGCTGGCGGATAACGGTCGAAAGCACACCACCCAGGCTGACCGCCTCGTCGAGCTTGGTCACGACGGCGCCGTCGATAGCCACCTCGGAGAACGCCCGGATGGTTTCCTCCAGAACGCTGGCGTGCAGCGTGGCCGACAACACCAGCAACGTCCGAATGGGCACCCCGGTATCGACCAGCGTGGCGAACTGCTCGGTCAAACGCACATCGCGCTGACTCATGCCGGCGGTGTCGATCAGCACCAGACGTTTGTCGGCAAGGCTGTTCAACACCGAGCGCAGTTCCTTGTGATCGGAGGCGACCTGTACCGGCACGCCCAGCAGACGTCCGTAGGTGATCAGCTGTTCGTGGGCACCGATGCGGTAACTGTCGGTGGTCACCAGGGCGACATGGCGACGCCCGTGTCGCAGTACGTAACGCGCAGCCAGCTTGGCGACACTGGTGGTCTTGCCGACCCCGGTGGAGCCGACCAGGGCGACAACGCCGCCGTGATCCAGAAAATCGTTGTCGGCGATAGGCAGCGTGGCGGAGAGTTCATCCAGGGCCAGTTGCCAGGCATGGTCGCTGTCGCGCGCCCTGAGCGCTGGTGCCGAGACCTTTTCCACCAGCGTGGCATCCAGCTCCATGGCGCTCAGCCGACGCATCACCTCGGCGTGCAGCGGGCTGCGCCGTGCCCGATCACTCCAGGCGAGGTGTGCCAGCTGGTTTTCCAACAGGCCGCGCAACTGACGGATCTCCTCGCGCATGGACACGATGGCCGGATCCTGCACCCAGTCGGCCGGCAGACCAGCACCTCGCTTGGGCGACGGGGCCGTCTCCTCGGGCACTGGGGATGGTTCTTTATGCTGAGGCGCAACCGCCGCCGGGCACGCATCGGCCGCCGGGTTGGCAGCGGCCGGGACGGGAGTGTCGAACACCGATTCGTCGTAATCGGTCGCGGCGATGATTTCGATACCGCCTTCGACCTGGCGGTTGGAGAGGATGACCGCGTCGGGACCCTGCTCGTCGCGTACCCGTTTGATCGCCTGACGCATGTCCGGCGCAAAAAAGCGTTTCACTTTCATTCCCACACCCCGCTGATCGGTAAAGCGTCCAGACTTGTTTCCTTATTGTTTCGCGCCGTTGTCATGCCGCCGGGCTCCTGTCGTTCCGTACACCGAGACTCGGCGTGTCTGTGCCAATATTGGCTACCACTTTGATCTGCTTGTTGTCCGGTATTTCGTTGTAGGCCAGTACCCGCAGCATCGGGATGCTGTGGCGCACCAGCTTCGCCAACCAGGGCCGAAGCGGCGGTGTCACCAGCAGGATCGCCGGTTGCCCCGAGGCTTCTTGCCGCTGGGCGCTCTCGGCCAGGGAACGGTGCATCCGTTCCGCCAGGCCGGGTTCGATGCCGGCACCGCCTTCGGAGACTGCCTGAACCGACGATTGCAATAACTGTTCCAGAGAAGGATCGAGCGTGATGACCGGCACTTCGCCTTCCATCCCATTGATATGCTGGATAATTGATCGCCCCAGGGAAACGCGCACCGCCGCCGTCAAAGCGCCAGGATCTTGACTCCTGGCGCCGGTCTCGGCCAGGGTTTCGGCGATTGTGCGCATGTCGCGGATCGGAATCCGTTCTTCGAGGAGGTTCTGCAGCACCCTCAGCACCACGCCGATGGACAGCGTCTTGGGCACCAGATCCTCCACCAGTTTGGGCGTGCTCTTGGCGAGCACATCGAGCAGCTGCTGGACCTCCTCGTGACCGATCAGTTCGTGGGCGTGCGCCTGCAGCAGTTCGCTCAGGTGGGTTGCCACCACGGTGCTGGAATCGACGACCGTGTAGCCGAGGGTGCGCGCGTTGTCGCGCTCGGCCGAGGGGATCCACACCGCGGGCAGACCAAAGGCCGGGTCCTGGGTCTCGATGCCCTGCAGCGTCCCGTACACCCGCCCCGGATTGATCGCCAGATCGCGATCCGGGTAGATCTCCGCCTCGCCCACCGGCACGCCCATCAGCAGGATCCGGTAAGCGTTCGGCGCCAACTCCAGGTTATCGCGAATGTGCACGGGCTGAACCAGGAATCCCAGTTCCTGGGACAGCTTTTTGCGCACCCCTTTGATCCGATCCATCATCTGCCCCCCCTGCGAGCGGTCCACCAGCGGGATCAAGCGGTAACCCACCTCCAGGCCGATGATGTCGACGGCACCGACATCGTCCCAGCTCAGATCGCGTGCCTCCGCCGGCACGGGGTCTTCGGCGACCGGCTCTTCGACCGCCGGAGCCGGTTGTTGCTGGCGCTTCCACGTGTAGTAAGCGCCGCCGCCGGCGGCCGCGGCCAGGGAAAGGAACGCCAGATTGGGCATGCCCGGAATCAATCCCATGAAACCGATGATGCCCCCCGATACGGCCAACACCATCGGGTTGCCGAACATCTGCTGGAGGACCTGCTCCGACATCTTGTTCTCGCTGGACACGCGGGTGACGATGATTGCGGTCGCCGAGGACAGCACCAACGACGGTATTTGTGCCACCAGGCCGTCACCGATGGTCAGCAGCGTATAGTTGTGCATGGCATCGCCGATGTTCAGCCCGAACTGCAGCGTGCCGATGGCCAGACCGCCGATGATGTTGATGAACAGGATCAGGATGCCGGCGATGGCGTCGCCGCGGACGAACTTGCTGGCGCCGTCCATCGCGCCATAGAAATCGGCTTCGCGGGAAATGTCATCGCGCCGTGTGCGCGCCTCGTCCTGGGTAATGAGGCCGGCGTTGAGATCCGCGTCAATGGCCATCTGCTTGCCCGGCATGGCATCCAGGGTGAAGCGCGCGCTGACCTCGGAGACGCGGCCCGCGCCCTTGGTGACCACCACGAAGTTGATAATGACCAGGATGGCGAATACCACCAGACCGACGGCATAGTTGCCGCCGACGACGAACTCGCCAAACGACTCGATGACTTTCCCGGCCGAACCGGTCCCGGTGTGCCCGTTGAGCAGCACCACCCGGGTGGAGGCCACGTTGAGCGCCAGGCGCAACAACGTGGTGACCAGCAGGACGGTCGGAAATATGCCGAAATCCAGCGGTCGCAGCGAGTAAATGGCCACCATCAGCACCACCAGCGACAAGGTGATGTTGAACGTGAAAAGCATATCCAGCGCAAACGGCGGCAACGGCACAATGACCATCGCCAGCATCAACACCATCAGTATCGGCGCGCCCAAGCCCTGCCGGCTGATCGCCCGCAGACCCGGAATTACGTTTTCAGTAGCCATAAGTACACCTTTGCTCGCTTGCGGCGCGCCCTGAATCAGTCAGTGGATGGGCCGCGTTCGGGGCCGGTACGGGTACCCGGCCCTTGGAAAAACTCATCCGACACTTCCAGCTTGTCGGGACGCACCGGTATCGGTCCGCCGGAGGCACTGGCCTTGAGCTGGAAGATGTAGGCGAGGATCTGCGCCACGGCCAGATACAACCCGGCCGGGACCTCGTGATCGATCTCGGTGCTGTAATACAGCGCGCGCGCCAGGGGCGGCGCTTCATACAAGGGAACCTTGTTGGCCACCGCCACGGTACGGATCTGGCTGGCGACCAGCTCGACGCCCTTGGCCACCACCACCGGCGCGGCCATCTTCTGCGGATCGTATTTCAAGGCCACCGCGTAATGGCTCGGGTTGGTGATCACCACGTCGGCGCGCGGGATCTCCTCCATCATCCGCCGCTGCGCAAGCTCACGCTGCAACTGACGAATGCGTGCCTTGACCTCCGGCTTGCCTTCCGTGTTTTTATGCTCGTCGCGCACTTCCTGGCGGGTCATGCGCATGTTCTTGGCGTGGTCCCACAACTGAAACGGAACGTCGATCGCGGCAATGAGCAGCAAGGACGCACTGAGCACAATGAAGGAATGGGAAAGAATACTGCCGGTATGCACCAGGCCGGCATCCACGTTCTCTCGGCCCAACAACATGAGCTCCGGCAGGTAGTACCACAGCAGGCCCGCGCCCACGGCGCCGACAAGCAGAAACTTCGCCAGCGCCTTGACCACCTCCACCAGACCGCGAACATTGAACAGGCGCTTCATGCCTTTCAAGGGATTGATCTTCTCCGGCTTGAAGGCCATCGCCTCGGCACTGAAGGCCCAGCCACCGAGGGCGACCGGGGCGGCAAAAGCGGTGATTACCATCACCAGCAGGAAGGGCACCATCAGCAAGGCGGCGTCACCGGCGGCGCTGACCAGCGCTGCGAGCACCGCGTTGCTGTCGAACACCTTCGCCCGTTCGATCACCAGCCCGTCGTGCATGAGCTGGCCGACCTGCTCGACCATCGACCCGCCCATCAACGCCAGGGCGATCGCGGCGACCAGCAACATCGCCATGGTGGTCAGTTCGCGGGATCGGGGCACCTGGCCTTTCTTGCGCGCCTCTTCCAGGCGCTTGGGTGTCGCCTGTTCTGTCTTCTCCTGACCGTCTTCGTTCTCCTGAGCCATATCAGGTGCTCCCAGTGCCCAGCGCCGAGGCCGCCAGCAGGGCTTCCTCCAGCATCTGCCGTAGTTCGGGCAGCAGGCTGGAGAGCGCGAAGACAAGAACGACAAATCCCAGCATCAGCGTCATGGGGAAGCCGACGCCGAAGATATTCAGTTGCGGCGCCGATCGGCTGATGACCCCGAAGGAAAGATTGACCAGCAAAATCGCGGCGACCGCGGGCAGCGCCACCTTCACCGCGTCACCAAACATGCGCACGCCCCAGTGAGCCACGGCGCGGAAATCCTCTCGCGAAAGCGAGTCGACACCTATCGGGAGCGAATGGAAGCTATCGACCAGAACCCGCAACAATGCCAAGTGGCCGTTGAGCGATAAAAACAACAAAGTTGCGACGACCAGATAATACTGGCCTATGACCGGTACGCTGACGCCGTTTTGCGGGTCGACCATTTGCGCAAAACCCAGGCCCATGCCCATGGCGATGGTCTGTCCGGCGATCACCAGCGTGGCCAGAACCAGCTGCAGGCTGAATCCGATCGCCAGCCCGATCAACAGCTGCTGCGCGGTGATCAGGGCGCTGGCCGCGGATAACGGATCGACCGGCGGAACCTTTGGAATCAGGGGCAGAACCACCCAGGTCAGCAACAACGCGACAATCAGCCGTACCCGCAACGGTACGATGCGGGCACCAAAAATGGGCGCTATGGTCAGCATCGCGGCGATCCGCGTGAACGGCCACACCAGCGAGCCCGCCCACGAGGCGATATCGGCGCTGGTCAGAAGCATGGCCGCGTTGCTCATCAGCGCTAGCCGATCAGATCCGGAATGCTTTCGATCAGGCGGGTGGTGAAGCTGAGCAGCGTGTTCAACAACGCCGGACCGGCCAGCATCAGTACCAGGCCGACCACGATCAGCTTGGGTACGAAGGTCAGGGTCATTTCGTTGATCTGGGTGGCCGCCTGCAGCATACCCACCAGCAGACCCACCACCAGTGCGGAAAGTAGCAGGGGTGCCGAGAGCAAGGCGGTGACTTCCATCGCCTGGGTTCCGATATCAAGAACGGTTTCCGGGGTCATAGCGCTCTCCTATACCGTGAAACTGGACGCCAGGGTGCCCATGATCAGCGACCAGCCGTCGATGAGCACAAACAGCATGATCTTGAAGGGCAGCGATATGATCATCGGCGATAGCATCATCATGCCCATCGACATCAACAGGGTGGCGATCACCAGGTCGATGATGAGAAAGGGGATCAGGATCAAGAAACCGATCTGAAAGGCCGTCTTCAACTCGCTGGTCACGAACGCCGGCATCAACAGGGAAAAGGGTACGTCCTCGGGGCCGGCAAACGGTTTGGCGTGGGAGATATCGGCGAACAGCGCCAGATCATCGTCGCGTGTTTGCGCCAGCATGAAGTGACGGAAGGGAACCGCGGCGTGCTGCAACGCCTCCTGGGCGGGCATCTGCTCGTCGAGATAAGGCTCGAGGGCGCTGTCGTAGACCTTGTCGAATACCGGCATCATGATGAACAGGCTGAGAAACAGCGCCAGGCCCACCAGCACCTGATTGGACGGGGATGACTGCGTGCCCAGGGCCTGGCGCAGGATCGCCAGCACGATGATGACGCGGGTGAACGAGGTCATCATCATCAGCGCCGCGGGTAGCAGACTGAGCGCCGTCATGAACAGCAGCACCTGGATGGTGACAGTATAGGTCTCGGAGCCGTCTTTCCCCGGCTCGACCTTGAGGGCGGCGAGACCGGGTTCGGCCACGGCCAGGACCGGCGAGAGGCTCAGCAGGACACTTATCCAGAACAACAACCGTTTCATGAGGACTTTCCCTTGTTGAGGACCCGTGCGAGCTGTTCGGAAAAGCCACCGACGGCGCCCGGCTCGCGTGCCGGCAACGGCTGGTCGAGGACATGCAGCGTCTGTACCCGGCCCGGAGCGACCCCCAGCAGCAACTGGGTTTCTCCCGCCTGGATCAATACCACGCGTTCGCGGGCACCCAGCGACAGTCCGCCGACGATGCGCAGTCCGCCACCGGCGGCCTGGAAACGTCCGCTACGCTTCATCAGCCAGGCCAGCCCCAGGATCAACCCCAGAACCAGTAGCATCCCCAGCGTCAGCTGCCACAGGCTGGCCATCGCCAGCGGATCGTTGGCGCTCGCCATGTCCGCGGCGGCGCGTTTGGCCGACGCGCCCGAGGATCCCAAGGCCGCGGATTCTTCGGCGGCCTGCGCCCAGCGGTGGATGAACAACAAGGCAACCACTACCAGACCATGGCTGAATCGACCGAGCGACATAGGCGACCTACTTGAGTTTCTTGACGCGTTCGGCCGGACTGATCACGTCGGTCAACCGGATGCCGAACTTCTCGTTGACCACGACGACTTCGCCGTGCGCTACCAGGGTGCCGTTGACCAGTACGTCCATCGGCTCGCCGGCCAGTCGATCCAGTTCCACCACCGACCCCTGATTCAGTTGCAACAGGTTGCGGATGCTGATGTGGGTACGACCGATCTCCATGGAGATGGTCACGGGAATGTCCAGGATCACATCGAGGTTGGCCTCGTCCCCGGCCGGTCCGCCGGAGGTGTCTTCAAGGTTCTCGAATTCCGCAGCCGGTGGCTCGGCCACCGCCGTGGCGCCGTCGGCGTCCGACTGCTCGGCCATCGCCGCCGCCCAATCGGCGTCCGCGGCGCCTGAATTTTCTTTTTCATCACTCATCGGCTTCTCCTGCCATGCCTAGGCTTCAGTTTGATCGGGTGCGATCTTGTGCAAGATCTTCACCGCCCGACTGCCGTTGTGCAGACCGAATCTGCCACGAAATACCGGCGTCGATTCGGCTTCCAGCGTCACCAGATCGGGGATGTCGATCGGGATGACATCGCCGGGACGCAGTCGGTTGATTTCGCGCAACGACAGCGTGGTTTCCACCAGCGTGCTGCTCAGGGTCACGCGCGCCTGCTTCATTTCGTCGCGGATCGAACGCGTCCAGCGCTCGTCCCGATCCGAGCGATCGCTTTGCACCCCGGCATCCAGCAGATCGCGGATCGGCTCGACCATCGAATACGGCATCGTGACGTGCAAATCGCCGCCCCCGCCCTCGAGCTCGATACGAAAGGTATTGACCACCACCACCTCGGTGGGGCTGACGATATTGGCAAAGTGGGGATTGACCTCCGAGCCCTGATAGTCGAAGGTCACGTCGATGACAGGCTTCCACGCCTGCATCAGATCCTTGAAGGCGATATCCAGAACCATCTGGATGACACGCAATTCGGTGGGCGTGAATTCACGACCCTCGATCTTGGTATGGAAACGCCCGCCGCCACCGAAGAAATTGTCCACCAGCGCGAACACCAGCTTGGGCTCCAGCACGAACAACGAAGTACCGCGCAGCGGGTGCACGCGTACCAGATTCAGGCTGGTGGGAACGAACAGGCTGTGCACGTACTCGGCGAACTTGAGCATCTGCACGCCTGAGACCGATATCTCCCCGGCACGACGCAGCATATTGAACAGGCTGATACGGAAGTAACGCGCAAAACGCTCGTTGATCATCTCCAGCGTGGGCATGCGCCCACGCACGATGCGATCCTGACTGGTGAAGTCGTAACCGCGTACCTCGCCTTCGGGAAGATCCTCGTCGGTTTCGGTCTCTACGTCGCCGCCGCTGACACCGTGCAGCAGCGCGTCGATTTCGTCTTGTGAGAGAAGATCATTCACCGGGCGACCTACTGCATGACAAAACTGGTGAAGAACACGTTTTCCACCGCGACACTGCCGGTTTCCTGCTTCATGACCTTGCGGATCTCGGCGAGCGCCTCGGAGCGCAGCTGCTCCTTGCCCTCGCGGGTGTTCAGGACCACCGGGTCCTGGTTGCTGAACAACATCACCAGGCTGTTGCGTATCAGCGGGCGTTGCTCCTTGATCCGCTCGACCATGTCGGGGTCGCGGGTCCCCACCTCGAGGGTGATCTGCAAAAACCGGATGTCCGAATCGCCGCTGAAGTTGACCACGAATGGGGGATCCATGGGCACATAGTTGAGCGGAGCCTTGAGCTTGGCGGTCTTGTCCTTTTCCGACGCCTTGGCCGGCGCGGCTTCCTCAGCGACGCCGCCGCTGTCGCTCTCTCCGGAAAGCATGCCCGTAAGAAACAAGGTGGCTGTGGCGGAAATGCCCAGAAACACGATCGCCACGCCAATGATGATCAAGAGCTTGGATTTGGATTTACCTTCGGAGACCGCGGTCTCGGCGTCGCTATCCAGGTCCAAATTATCTTCCAGTGCCATGTAAATCCCCTTCGATGCTGACTGCATGAGGGGATAGCAAGACATATGCCACCCGACAGATGGAAAATTAATTTATATATTTCAATAAGATATTTTTCCCGATTAGGGGAGCGTCGAAGATTTGACTAGAACAGCCGAAAGGTTAGCCAGAACATTGGCTGGATGGCGCTCGACGCTGAATCAGTGCGCGCTCAGCGACAACCATTCGCCGAAGCCCTCGTTGGGCAACGGCTTGCTGATATGGAAGCCCTGCAACAGGTCGCAACCCAGCTCCAGCAGCATTTGCCGGATCGCCTCCTGCTCCACGCCCTCGGCGACCACCTGGCATTCCAGGTTGTGGCCCAATTCGATGATCGAGCGCACCACCGCCGCGTCGCGGGGATTGATCAGCATGTCTTCCAAAAAGGAACGATCGATTTTCAAGGTATCGATGGGCAGGCGCTTGAGGTATGACAGGGAGGAATAACCCGTGCCGAAGTCGTCGATGGCGATGGAGACCCCCAGCTTACTGAGCTGATCGAGCGTCCGCGCGCCGGCCTCGAGATCGGTCATCAGGCTGCCTTCGGTGATCTCGATTTCCAGATTCTCCCCCGCGACACCGGCTTTCGTCAGGGCCTGACGGATACGCCCGACCAGGCCGGGCGACTGGAAGGAACGCGCCGACACATTCACCGAGACCGGCATCGGCCTGCCGTCGAGCGACCAGAGCTTGCTCTGCGACAAGGCCGTGTGGAGTACCCAGTCGGTAATCGGCGCGATCATCCCCAATTGCTCCGCCACCGGGATGAAACGTTTCGGCAGGACCAGCCCCTGCTGCGGATGGCGCCAGCGCAGCAGGGCTTCGGCCCCGCGAATTTCGCCGCTGGCGATATCGATCTTGGGTTGATAGTGCAGTTCGAACTCGTCGCGCTCCAGCGCGCCGTGCAACTGGCCCGAGAACTGCAAATGCTCACTGGCCGACGACTGCTGGGCATCCGACTCATAAAACAGATAAGGCGCCGAATTCCACTTGGCCCGATACATGGCGCTGTCGGCGTGACTGGCCAGGGTGTGGGCATCCTCGCCGTGCTGGGGATAAACGGCGATGCCGATGGCGCTACTCAGGCAGAGCTCACGCTGCTGGTAACTGAACGGTGCGCTCAGCGCGCCGATCACCTCGCTGGCCACCCGCTCCACGGCGCGCTCGGCGTCCTGCAGGAAGGGCAAAATGATGCCGAATTCGTCGCTCCCGAGCCGCGCCAGGGTGTCGGTGTCGCGCAGCAACTTCTGCAACCGCCGGGCGATCTGACGCAGCAGCTCGTCACCGGCCTGATTGCCCAGCGAGTCGTTGTACATCTTGAACTGGTTGATGTCGAGCACCAGTACCGCCACGGCCGCGCCCGGATTGCGCCGCGCAACCGCCAGCGCCGAACCCAGGCGGTCGTACCACAGCGCCCGATTCGCCAGCCCGGTGATCTCGTCCTGCGTGGACAACTGCTCCAGGCGTTCGCGGTCACTGTGCAGGTCGGAAACATCCTCCATCAGGCAGTGGACCCGCAGCACCCGCCCGCGGCGATTGGCCATGGGGTAAAACGCCATGCGAAACCAGCGATCGTCGCGTTCGTCGCTCTCACAGGGCTGCATCAAAACCTCGAGCTGCACGCTTTCGTTGTCGATGACCTGCTGCCAGGCGGTCAGCACCCGCTCGCGCTCGCTGCCGTGGATGCGGTAAAAACAGGGTATCGGCGCCTCCAACTCGCGCTGACAGAAAGCTCGCGCGCCCGGGCTGGCGTAGCTGATGCTGTTGTTCTCGATATCCACCGTCCACAGCAATTGGGGAATGTTGCCGAGAATTTCGCTGGCGAGCAGCTGTTCGGCATCGAGGGTATCGCGTTGGTCGGTAAGCTGATCGACCGCGGCGCGCCAATACGCCTCCGTCATCACCGCCAGATCGCGGAAAATGAGTTTGATCAACGCGGTCTCCACCGCGTCCCGGTCCTGATCGTCGATTTGCGGATCGCTGGCCACCAGGTGTTGCAGGTGGTCGAGGAACAGCCGATAGGCCCCAAGTGTCCACACGGGTTTCACCCCGCGTCGATAATGCGCCCGCCCGATGTATTCCGAACGCCGTGTGGCCTGTTCGTCGATCTGGCCGCCGAGCAATTCGAGTTTATGGCCAAGCATGGCGCGTACCAGCTCGCCGACATTGCCGCCGTCGCGCTCGAAGGCGTACATCACATCGGCGATATCCGGATTATCGAAGAGGTAGTTGTAACTGATTTCGGCGAAACCGGCCGCACCCTGCACCAGGACCGCCTGGTAACGTTGCAGCAGTCGGGTATCGGCGTCGTTCAATTGCAGGACGTAATTGAACTCCTTGCCAGCAATCGGAGTCGGGGTTCTTCTTCTTGCTCCTGCTCGCCGTCGCTCCTCTTTTGGACGCCCACGCTTTTTCTGGGGTGTTGGCATCGCCACATCCACTCATTGTTATAATTGTGGGTAAAAGGTAGCACAGCCAGATCCCTAAACACAATCAGTCTGTTAGGCGGGTTTTCCCCGGACGGTGCCGACCCCCGGCAAGCAACCGGTTGATTTGTCATCGTTTAGGCGAAGAGATCCAACCGACCGCTGCCCAGGAACGCCGCCAGCGGCGTCTGCTTGACGCTTTCGACAGGCAATGGCTCGTCGCTATCGCCACCACCGCTCCAGTTCGCCGCGGCGCCATCCTCGGCGCGCCGCTGGCCGCTGAACGCGCCACCGGAAATATCGACGTTGATCAGCTGCACGCCGGAGGCTTCAAACATGTCGCGCAGGCGTGGCAAGCTCGCCTCTAGCGCTTCGCGCACCCCGGCATGATGGGCGTTGAACTGTATCGAGGCCTGATCGTTCTGTACCTGTACCCGCACCTCCATCGGCCCCAGATGCGCAGGGTTCAGCTTCACCTGCGCCCCCTGCAGCTTCTGACTTGCCAGCCACTGGATCCGTTCGCTCAGTGCCTGATCCCAATCAGCTTGTCCGAAAGGCGTGTTCAACGTCATGACGGGTACGGCTACCGCGGCATTCGGCTGCGATCCGGTCGCCGCGGACACCGGCGCCGTGGCGGCGACCGGGCTGCTATCGGCACTCGGCGTGCGGGATGTATCCGGACTCAAACGCCTCAGTGTCGCCATCAGCGCGGCCAACTCCGGGGCTCGTGCCTGCGCACCGTCGTTGCCGGGCGCAGGCAACTGCTGAGAGAAGAGCATGGGATCAGCCGCGACCCGCGGATCACGCGGCGGTGTGGCGCCGGAGTCCCCGGTGGGCGAGAGCGTATCGGCTCGCGGCGGCGGGGCGGCTCGGGCGGCCGCGCCAGCGGCATCGCCGCTCACGGCGCGCAGCGGCCGCCCTTCACCCGGGTTTTCCGCCACCGTCACGCCCGCCAGCGCAGTGGCGACTTCAGGCGGTAAAACAGCCTGCAATCCGGGTTGTTGCGCCACCAAGGGCTGCAAAATCAGGGCGAGTTGCTGCGCCGGCGATTGGTCGGACAACTGCGCGCCGGCTGCCATGAGTTGTTTCACGCTGGCGCCGAGGCGCTCGACGAACCGTTTCATATCGATGCCGCTGGCGGCAACCTTTTCCAGCGTTGCTTCCAGCAAGGGCAACAATTTGCCGCCT
The DNA here is from genome assembly GCA_030148805.1 of Thiogranum sp. Classification (GTDB taxonomy): domain Bacteria; phylum Pseudomonadota; class Gammaproteobacteria; order DSM-19610; family DSM-19610; genus Thiogranum. The sequence continues at coordinate 165,977 of JASBSS010000018.1, forward strand.
TGCGGCAAGCTTTGCAGGTCGGCAAGCACCGCCTGTGCATCCTCCGCGACCGCGGGGGCGGGCGTCGATTGACTCGCGACCACCTGGTCCCAGACCCCGGGGAACCCCGACGGCGAGCCGCTATCAAGCTGAATTAGTTCACTATTTTCTCCCCCACCCGAAACTGCGGCAGGGGCTGCAAAGGTGATCGGCAAACTGGTTGAGGGCGGATTCATTCCAACTCCCGTATCGCGTCAAGTCGTCTACGGAAGTACAGAGCAATGGCCGTGCCAGATTCACTTGGGCGGCGGTCGCAGCGAACGCTCGTCCTGCTCGCGTTGTTCGCGCTTTTCCTGCTGGCGCTGCTCCTGCTCGCGATAACGGCTGACCACTTTGTCGATCGCCTGGCTGTGACTGCGCGACTCGACCCACTGCTGGCGGGCCTGCTCGTGCTGGCTTTGGTAACGCGCCACCACGGCTTCCTGCTGCCGGACCGCCTCACCGAGCCGGCTCAGGAACACCCGGTAATCGCGCAGTCGCGTGGCGTCCAGGCCGGTCCCGCCGCTGGCGGCGAAATCGGCGGCATACTGCTCACGATAGCCGCGCAGCTGCTCGAGCTTGGCCAACTGGGCATTGAGCTGCTGCTGGCTTTGCCCGAGTCTGTCCATCGCCTCGCGCTCACGCCCGCGGGCGACATGTTGAACCGGTTGCATACGTTTGGATCGGGTCATGGTTGGCACGTCGAAATAATAGCTCCGTGAAAGATTGTCGGCAAAACCGGCCGGGGAATTAGTCTCAGTTCTTCCACCCGTCACCCCGCTTTGGCTCCCAGCGCGGATCTGAGACCGTTCAGACTGGCGTTCCAGTCAACCCGGTCACGCATATGTTGCTGCAAAAAGGCGCTCAGGGCCGGCTGCATGGCGATCGCCTCGTCAATGCTGGCGTTGCTTCCCGGTTGGTACGCGCCGACACTGATCAGGTCGCGATTCTGCCGATAGGTCGACCAGAGCTGACGGAAACGGCGTACCGCCTGGTCGTGCTCCGGGGAAACGACTTCCACCATTACCCGGCTGATGGACGCTTCGATGTCGATCGCCGGATAGTGCCCGGCCTCGGCCAGTTCGCGCGACAGCACCACGTGTCCGTCGAGTATCGCGCGCGCGGCGTCGGCAATCGGGTCGTTCTGGTCGTCACCTTCGGCCAGTACGGTGTAGAAGGCGGTGATCGAACCGCCGCGGTCGCCGGTGCCGGCGCGCTCCACCAGTTGCGGCAAACGCGCGAACACCGAGGGTGGGTAACCTTTGGTCGCCGGCGGTTCGCCGATCGCCAGGGCCACCTCGCGCTGTGCCTGGGCAAAGCGGGTCAGTGAATCCATCAGCAGCAGTACCTGCTTGCCCTGGTCACGGAAATACTCGGCGACGCTGGTGGCGAGCATGGCGCCGTGCATGCGCATCAGCGGTGAGTTGTCCGCCGGTGTCGCCACCACCACCGAACGCGCCAGGCCCTGGGGGCCGAGAATGTTCTCGACGAATTCCTTGACCTCGCGGCCGCGCTCGCCGATAAGACCGACGACGATCACGTCGGCGTTGGTATAGCGCGTCATCATGCCGAGCAACACGCTTTTGCCGACGCCACTGCCGGCGAACAAACCCATGCGTTGACCGCGCCCGACACTGAGCAGCGCATTGATCGCCGCCACCCCGACGTCCAGGGGCTCCCGGATCGGGGGACGCGACAACGGATTGATGGGCCGACCGGTCAACGGCACCCGCCGTTCGCTATGCAACGGACCCTTGTTGTCCAGAGGATGACCCGCGCCGTCCAGCACGCGTCCGAGCAACTGCTCTCCCACCGGGACTTCGCACACACCGTGCGTGGGCACCACCCGCGCATTCGGGCCCAGGCCGTGCAGCCCGCCGATGGGCATCAGATACAGCTTGTCATCGTGAAACCCGACCACCTCGGCCTCGATGGCGGCTTGCTGCGCGGTTTCTATGACGCAACGCCCCCCGATCGCCGCCTGGCACCCCACCGCCTCGAGGGTCAGGCCGACCATGCGCGTCAGTTTGCCCGCGACCACCAGCGGTTGGGGCTCGCCGGCGCGCTTCAGATAAGGCCGCAAGCGCTGCTCCCACAATTGGCTGCGCGACGCCGGGGCGGTCATTCGGCACCGTCGCTGCTGCGCTCGCCACCCAGCACATGACTGATGACGGCGTTGAGTCTGCTCTCGACACTGGCGTCGATTTGCGAAGTATCACTGATTACGCGACAACCGCCGCGGCTTTGCACGGGATCGTCCACGATTTTCAGTTGAGCCTCTTCCTGATCCCGCACCAGCGTCTCCCGGATCAGGGCGGCGTCCTCGGGATGCAGCGCCAGGCGCACGTTGCGCGTCGCCACCGGCAGCGCCGCCAGCGCCTCGCGCACCACCGCGATCACCTGCTCGGGTTCGCTCTTGAGTTCACGCCGCACCAGTTGCCGCGCCACCAGCATCGCCAGCTCGGTCAGCTGCCGCTCCACCGCCGCGTCGAGCTCGGCGAGCGGCTGGTCGAGCAACTGGACGATCGTGGTCAGCTTGTGGATCTGATCCTGCAGCTGCTTGAGCCCGGCCGCCTTGCCTTCCTCGAGCCCTTGACGGAAACCTTCCTCGCGCGCCCGTTTGTGGATGGCCTCCAGTTGACGGGCGGTCAATGGCCTGGCCTTGGCCTCACCCTGCTGCTTGACCTCCGGCACCAGCCAGGTCTGGCAGTCGGTCAGCTCCTCACCGCGAATCACCCTAGACAAACTGTTCCGCTCCCTTGCCACCGAGCACGATTTCGCCGGATTCGGACATGCGACGGGCGACGGCGAGAATTTCCTTCTGCGCGCCTTCGACCTCGCTCAAACGCACCGGCCCCTTGTTCTCCAGATCGTCGCGCATCATTTCCGCCGCGCGCTTGGACATATTGTTGAAAATCTTTTCCTTCATCGTCTCGTCGGCACCTTTTAGCGCCAATATCAGGGTCTCGGAGGAAACCTCGCGTAAAAGCGCCTGGATGCCGCGATCGTCGACATCGACAAGATTGTCGAAGACGAACATCAGATCCTGGATCTGCTGGCCCAGCTCGGCATCGGCGTCCTTGATCGCCTCCATGATCTCCCCTTCCATCGAGCTGTCGACGAAATTGAGAATATCGGCGGCCGCCTTGACGCCGCCGACACTGGATGACTGCACGTTCTGGTTGCCCTGGAACTGGCGCTCGAGAATTTCGTCCAGCTCCTGCAGCGCGGAAGGCTGGATGCCGTCCAGAGTGGCGATCCGCAGCAGCACGTCGTGACGGGTACGCTCGGGGAAATAACGGATGACCTCGGCGGCGTGATCGTTGTCCAGGTAAGAGAGGACGATGGCCTGGATCTGCGGATGTTCCAGCCGGATCAACTCGGCCACGGCGCGCGCGTCCATCCACTTGAGCGCCTCCAGACCCTTGGTGCTGCTACCGAGCAGGATGCGATCCATCAGACCCTTGGCTTTGTCCTCGCCGAGCGCCTCGACCATGACGGTGCGTATGTAGTCTTCAGCGCCCACGCCCAGGGCGGTTTGTTCCTGAACCGTCTCCGAGAAGCTCTGCAGCACCTGAGAGACCTGTTCACGCGGCACGTTGGTCATCGTCGCCATGGCCGAACCGACCCGCTGTACCTCCTTGGGCCCCATGTGCTTGAGCACCTCGGCGGCGCTTTCCTCACCCAGCGTCAGCAGCAACACGGCGGCGCGGCTGGTGCCGTTGAGTTTGTTCCCCTCAACCATCTTCGCCTACCCAGTTCTTGACCACCTGCGCCACGCGTTTGGGATCCTCACGCACGATGTTGCGGGCGGTATCCAGGTGCTGTTCGTAGCCTCCACCGGCCGGGGCTTGCAAGCGCGCCTGCTGCGCGCCCGCCCCGGAGAGACTGACCTGATCATCGCCCACGCCCCCGCCCGCCGTCGCCGGCATCAGATGGTTGGGCCCGACCGCGGCACCTTTCTCCGCCAGACTGCGCATGATGGGCCGCAGTACACCGAAGATCAGCAACAACACCCCGAGCGCGCCCACGGCCTGTTTGCCGAGGTTCCACACCCACGGTTGCTCCAGCAATGAAGGCTCGGGCAAGGCTTCAGCCTCGGGCGGAGGGACAAACGAGGAGTTGATGATGTTGACGGTATCCCCGCGCGTCGCGTCGAAACCCACCGCCTCCTTCACCAGGGTGGTGAAACGCGTCAGCTCGTCGGCACTCCAGGCCTTGCTGACCACCTCACCGGCGTCGTCTACCTCCTGCTTGTTGTCGATAACCACGGCGATCGACAAACGTCGCACCGTACCGGTGGCCAGCTTGGTATGACTGACGGTCTTGTCGAGTTCATAATTGCGCACGCTGCGCGAACTGCTGTTGCGCGGCGCCTGCGTCCCCGCCTGATCCGCGCCCGGGCCCTGCCCCGGCGCGGCCAGCTGGCCGTTCTCAGGCGGCTGGTTGCTCAGTGCGCCGGGTATGCCCGAGGCCTGCGCGCCGCCCGAGGAGCTGTCCTTGCTGATCTGCTCGCTGCGCAGTGCCGGCAGGTCAGGGTTGAAACTTTCCTGGGTACGCTCGGTTATGGTGAAGTCGAGATCAGCGTTGACACTGGCTTTTACCCGCCCGCTACCGACGATGGGTTCGAGCAATTGCCGAATACGATCGGCGTAGGTCGCTTCCAGCTTGCGGTTGTAGGAAAACTGAGTGGAGGTCTGCGCCATCCCCTTATCCGTGGCGCCGCTGCTCAACAGCTTGCCCGCCTGGTCGACGACGGTGACATTCTCCGGTTTCAAGTGCGGCACGCTGGATGACACCAGGTGCACGATGGCGGCGATCTGCTCTTCATCCAGGCTGCGACCGGAATACAGATCGACCATCACCGACGCCGTCGGCGCCGAACGGTCGCGCAGGAACACGGAACGCTTGGGTATTGCCAGATGAACCCGTGCCCCCTCCACGTTACGCAAGGTGGCGATGGTACGCCCCAATTCCCCTTCCAGCGCGCGCTGATAGCGTGCCGTTTCGATGAACTGGCTGGTACCGAAACCCTGGTCCTTCTGCAGCATCTCGAACCCCATGGCGTTGCCTTCGGGCAGTCCGTCCTTGGCCAGCTCCATACGCGCGTGCTGCAGTTTGGCGCTCTCCACCAACACCGCCCCGGTGGCCTCCTCGACTTTGAACTGGATTCCCGTTTTCTGCAGCGCGTCGACGACCTGACCAGCGTCCTTGGCGCTCAAGTTGGCATACAACACCGTATAGTTCGGCTGCTGTGACCACAGCACCACCGCCACACCCAGCGCCACGCTGGCCGCCAGGCCGATCATCAAACCGATCTGGCGCATTGCCGGGAGACTCTGAAAGCCTTGCGCAGTTTCTGCTTTTACCAGTGCCATAGCTTCGTCCTACCCGTTATCAAACCGGCATGCTCATGATGTCCTGATAAGCGCTCACCAGGCGATTCCTGACCTCGGTCATCGCCTGAAACGCAACCCCCGCTTTCTGCAACGCCACCATCACCTCGGCGACGTCCACGTTCGGGTCCCCGGCGCTGAACGCGGCGGAGAGTTTGCCCGCGGCTTTCTGCGTGTCATTCACCTGGTCGATGGATTGCTTGAGCAAGGCGGAGAAATCCGCGCCCGAAGACCCGGTGGCTTGCGGTCCCTGCGCGGCCTCGCCCTGAGCGGCGGCGGCAAGGCGACGCATTTCCGCCAAAACCTGATTGATGCTGCTGATGTCGCTCATTTCCTCACTCCTCAAGCCGGGACGGCTATACCCTGCTCACGCATTCTCGCCAGTTTGTAGCGCAGCGTGCGCGGACTGATGCCCAGGCGCTCGGCCGCGGCCTTGCGACTTCCCAGATCGCGCAGCGCGTCGAGAATCAATTCGAACTCGCGCGATTTCAAGCCGCCTTCGAGCCGCTCCTGCGGGGCGGCCGACTCCGCTTCGCGCTCCGTGTCCGGGACGGCGATCACGGGATCCTGTTCAAAACACAGATCCGCCGCCTCGATCTGCTCCCCGTTGAGCAGAATCAACGCCCGCTGGATTACATTGTCGAGTTCGCGCACGTTGCCCGGCCAGGCGTGGGACAGCATGAGCGCCTTGGCCTGCTCGGAAAAATGCGGCACCACCCGTCCGTCAGGGCAGTATTTGCGCAACAGGCGGTTGGCCAGAGGCAGGATATCGGCCTGGCGACGACGCAAGGGGTCCAGATGCAAGGGGAACACGTTCAGGCGATAAAAAAGGTCTTCGCGGAAACGGCCGGCGGCCACCTCTTCGCGCATGCTGCGATTCGTGGTCGCCAGCACACGCACATCCAGGGGGATGATATCCTTGCCGCCGAGCCGTTCGACTTCGCGCTCCTGCAGGACCCGCAGCAGTTTCGCCTGCAGGCCGAGATCCATCTCCGAAATCTCATCCAGCAGCAGGGTACCGCCCTGGGCTTGTTCGAATTTCCCCGCGCGGGCCTGATAAGCGCCGGTGAAGGCCCCCTTTTCATACCCGAACAGCGAGGCCTCGAGCATGTTCTCGGGAATCGCGGCGCAGTTGATGGCCACGAACGGCCCGTTCGCACGGCCCGAGTGCCGGTGGATCATCTGCGCGAACACCTCCTTGCCGACGCCGGACTCGCCGCTGATCATGACGGTGGCGTCGGTGGCGGCCACCCGGCGGGCCAGACTCACCAGCTTGCGCGTGGCGGGGTCCTCAGCAACCAGTAGTTGTTCGTCGTCGGATTGGGGCAGGTACAGGCGGATCATGTTCGCCAGCACTTCGGCTTCAAACGGTTTGACCAAATAATCGGCGGCGCCGGCGCGCATCGCATCGACGGCTTTTTCAATCGTGCCATAGGCGGTCATCAGGACCACGGGCAATTCAGGCACGGCGGCTTTGAGCTTTTGCAACAGCTCGTAGCCGTCCCCGCCCGCCATCTGCACGTCACTGACGACCAGATCATAAGCGCTGCGTTCGACCAGTTGCAGCGCCTGAGATCCGTTTTCGGCGGCCTCCACCCCAAACCCCGCAAGTTCGACCGTCGCGCACAGCGCTTGGCGCAGGTCGGCATCATCTTCGACAATAAGCACAGTCGGTTGACTCATCAAACACACCTCGAACTGGCAATCGCTGCCTTTTGTTGGTTCTTCAAACGCTCACTCGGGAGCTGCTGCGACGCCTGCAGGCGCGGCAGCCGGATAACGAAACGGGCACCACCCTGGCAGTCGGCATCCAGCTCGATGTCACCCTGATGCGCGTCGATCACCGCGCGCACCACGGCCAACCCCAGGCCGGTACCGTTGCTGCGGGTGGTGAAAAACGGCTCGAAAATTCGGTCTTGCAACTCAGGCGGGATTCCCGGTCCGTTGTCCTGCAGCGTCAACACCCAAACGTCCGCCTGTTGGTCGATCGTCCAGGTCAGTTGCGCGCCCGGGCCGCAGGCGTCCAGGGCGTTGCTGACCAGATTCCCCAGGACGCTGGCCAGCATCTGCGGCTCGGCCTGGAGCAGTGCGGCAGGCTCGCCGCCGATCACCCGCCAGTCCGCGCGCGCGCTTTCCAGGCGCGGCAGCAGCGTCTGCCGGACTTGATCGAGCAGGCCTTTCAGCTCGATCTGTTCCTCGCCGCCCTGGCCGCCACGGGCGAACACCAACATGTCGTTGACCATGTGATCCAGGTGACGCAGACCCACCAGCAGACGATCCACGAAGCACGCGCGTTGCTGTGCGGGCAATTCGGATTGTTTCAGCTGCGAGGCATAGAGCAGGGCCGTGGAGAGCGGGGTGCGCACCTGATGCGCCAGGCGGGCAGTCATCTCCCCCATGCTGGAGAGGCGACGGCGGCGTGAAGCTTCCTGTTGCAGGCCGCGGATTTCGTCAAGCAGTTGCTGGCGTTCGGCGCGCGCCGCGGCCAGTTCGCGGTTCAGACCCGAGACCTGCTGCTGCAACGCGGTATAGGAGCCGGTGAGCTGCTGCGACACTTGATTGAACAGCGCAAAGGCGTCCTGCAATTGTTGTTTGCTGGCGGCGGCCTGACTCATGGACCGGCTTACTCCTGCTTCGGTTACGGGGCGTTGACGCCCACAGCAACTTAAGCAAGGAGCATGCCTGGAGAGATATTAGTTTTTAATTCAGTCAGTTGGAGAACGGAAGGCGGACAGGCGTCAAACTCCCGTCGCGCTGTCGGAGCGCTGCAGGCCGTACTTGCGTAATTTTTCCACCAGCGTGGTGCGGCGCATCCCCAGACGCTTGGCGGCCTGGGCGACCACCCCGTTGGCGTCATCCAGGGCCTGCTTGATGAAACCGACCTCCAGATTGCTCAGGTGCTCCTTGAGATCCAGACCGTCACGCGGCAACCGCGGCTCGGCATCGAGCTGGTACTGCATCGGCTGGGCGCTGCTCAGCAACTCTTCGCCAAAGCGCGGACCCTCGCCCGGCAGCGAATCGGACTGGAACTTGTCGGGCAGATCGCCGACGTCGACCACCCCGAAGGGGTACAGGATGGCCAGCCGTTCGATGAGGTTGGCCAGTTCACGCACATTTCCCGGCCAGTTGTATTCGCACAGCGCGAGAATGGCGCCCTGCGTCAGGCGGACGGAACCGCGCTTCTCGTGTTCGATACGACGAATCAATTCGTTGACCAACAGCGGGATATCCTCCACCCGGTCGCGCAGCGGAGGCATTTCGATAGGAAACACATTGAGCCGGTAGAACAGATCCTCGCGGAACTTCCCCAGGGTGATCGCTTCTTCGAGGTTGCGATGGGTGGCGGCGATGATACGCACATCCGCCTCGATACTCTTGTTGCTGCCTACCCGCTCGAAGGTTCGCTCCTGCAGGACACGCAGCAGCTTGACCTGCATGTTAAGGCTCATATCGCCGATTTCATCGAGAAACAAGGTGCCCTTCTCGGCCAACTCGAAACGGCCCTGGCGGGCGCTGATCGCGCCGGTGAAAGCGCCTTTTTCGTGCCCGAAGAGTTCCGACTCGAGCAAATCGCCGGGGATCGCACCGCAGTTGACCGGTACGAAGGCATGGTCGCGGCGGTTCGAATAATAATGGAGATTGCGCGCCACGACTTCCTTGCCGGTGCCCGACTCACCGAGAATCAGCACGTTGGCCTCGGAATTGGCCACCTGCTGGATCATTTTGCGCACCAGCTGGACTGCGCGGCTGGTGCCGACCAGACTGCGGAACAGATCGACCGGCCGCTGATGGCGGCCGTCCGAGCGGGTCTCGCGATAGACTTCCGCCTGGTGCAACGCACTGGTCAGCTGGGTGTAGTGCGCGGGCAGCTCCACCCGCCCAAGGATGCAGGACGCCGGCTCGATGGCCACGGTAAGCTCTTTGTTTTTCTCGGAAAGCAGAAAAATCGGCAGATGTTCGTCGAGGTCGTGCACCTCTTTGAGCTGTTTTTGCAGGGCCTTGTCGTTGGTGCAGGAGCCCACCAACACCGCCAGGATTTCCTCGGCATCGTCAATGCTGGACTTCCAGTGCCCGCAGTCCGGCGTCAGGACCGGCTCGTAGTTGATGAAGCGCAAAACGGATTCCAACTCGCGGCCGCGATCAGGGTCGGCTTCGATAATAAGTACCTTAGGCTCGCTGATTGCCACCTGACTGTCTCCCCTCGGTTTTTGCTATGGTCGGTTCACGGGGCGGTACTTGCCTGAACCGGGCTCGAGTGTTTAACAGTTAAGCACTCTTCAGCGGGATTGTCAAAATATTGTCATCGCGCCCACGAATGCCGGGCTGGGAGATACCCGACTGATTCAACATAAAATATTCCCGTTGAAGGCGAGTGTTCGGCGCTCCCGTCAGTGGCCTGGCGGGCAAGAAGCGGTGGCTGGGAACGCCGGATCGGACCGGCTCAGATTCCTCGACGAGCCCAATCGCCAGAAGAACCCGCGCCCCTTCTATGGGGCGCAGGTGGCGTAGGCAAGATGGGCTGCCGCGCCTTTTTTATTCTGTTGCAGTTCCGCCCCCAAAGCATCTCGGTGCGACCGACCCAATTCGGTAAGCTCCTGGTTCAGGCGCAGGATCAGTTGGATGAGCGCGGTTTCGGCCGCCGCGTGGCCGCCGCCGGCCGTATCCCGAAAGCAGTTCATCACCTGTTCACGCCGTTGCGCTTCAAGCTCGGCCACGCGCTCCCAACCGCCGCAACGCGCGTGCTCGAGCATTTGCCGGCTCAGGTCGACAATCTGGCCCAGATCCGCGCGCCGCTGGTCATTCATCAGGCTCACCCCCGCTCAGGCCGCCGGCAGCCCGGTGCTGGCACCGCCGCTGGGACGCTCGGTACCGGCGATGGCATCCCAGGCTCCCTTGATCTGCCTTAACAGGTCGCTGACCTCGTCCAGGATCTTCACGTCGTTCTCCAGATTCGCCAACACCAGGCGACGCACCATGTAGTCATAGAGGTCGTCGAGATTCTGCGCGATCTCGCCACCCATATCCTTGTCCAGACTCAGTCGCAGGCCATCGATGATCGAGATCGCCCAGGTGATATGCTCGGCCTTCGGTCCCAGCCGCTGCTCCACCATCAGGTTGCGGGCGATTTGAATTTTCTCCAACGCGCCGTCCATCAGCATCTGGATCAGGCGGTGGGGGCTCGCTCCCTCGATTTTGCTTTGCGCGTTCGCCTGTTGATATTGTTTTAATGCGGCCCGTGCTCCCGAATACGTCATTGCTTTTTACTCCAGCCAAGATTGGCAATTCGTCCTAATTCGCCGCTGCTGCGGCGGCCCTTTAATTCCTGTTCGTCCTCGTGCTGCCGATCACCGGCAGCGAAGCCAGCTGATTGTTGAGGAAGTTGCTGGTCGACTGTAACTGACTGACCAGTACATCCATGGCATTGAACTGTTTGCGGATGCGGTCTTCAAAGCTCGCCAGTCGCCGCGACAACGCCTCACGGTCGTTGTTGATTCTCTCGATACGCTGGTTCAACCCGTCTTTGACCGAGCTGAATATTCCGTCGGCGACCAGGACGCCGGAGAGAAAGTCATCCAGTTGAGCGGCGTACCCACGGGTGAAGTTCACCAGCCCGCGATCGCCCAGCGCACCGCCCTGGATCTCCAGCGCCAGTCCGGCCGCCGCGCCCGAGCCCTTGAGCGTCTGACCGGAGCCGATGCCTTCGACACCGCCGATGGTCCCTTTCACATCGACCCCGTCGCTCGACGTCGGCGTCGAACCAAACAGACCGGTGGCGGCGTTGCCACCGGTGACCGCCACCTTGGAGGCCGAGCCGAACCGGTTCGAGGTCACGCTCAACTCGCCGGCCGTCGCCGCCACGGTCACCGAGACCCCGTTGTCCTTGAAAGCGGTCGTGGCGTTGAGCTTCGATTGCAGCTCCGCGACCAGCGCCGGGACCGTATAGGTGCCCGCCTGCAAGGTCACCGAACTCGTCACGCCGTCTACTGACAGGGACAGGCTGTCGTTGACCCCGGCAGTGATGGTCAGATTGGCGGCCACGCCTGCCTGCGCGACCAGCGCGCCCTGGGTGGCCAGCTGCGTGACGTTGAGCGCGTACTCGCCGGGTTGGGTACTGTCGTTGGAGCCGGTATAGCGGATCAGGGAATCGTTGACCTGACCAAAGGCGGCGAACATACCGGTGACCACGTCAGGATTGGTGTTGATGACCTCCTCGAGGCGGGTGTTGTCCAGCACCAGGGTGCCGTCGCCGGAGTTACGCGAAATCCCGATATCCGCGAGAATCGAGAAAGCGTCGGTGGCTCCCGCCACCGGCGTTGAAATCGTCCGGTTGAGCTGCGATTCCAGACTGCGCAATATGGAGTCGCCGTTGAGCGTGCCCGCCTGATTGGTGGCCGGATCGTAGGAAGATAGATCGTTGATGGTCCCCACCAGCGCATTGTACTTGCCGACGAAATCGCGGATGTTGCCGGCGATGACCGTGGCGTCGTTGGCCACGGTCAGCGTGGCGCTGCTGTTGCCCCCCTGCAGCAGGTTGACGGTCAAGCCGTCCAGCGTATTGCTCAGCTCGTTGCTCGGGCTGGTGATGTCGATGCCATTGACTTTCAGTACCGCGTCCTGGGCGGCGCTGGTTTCCACCAGATTGCTGGAGGTGCGATTGAAGCTGAACAACGACAAGCCTCCCACGGCGTCGTTGTTGTCGCCATCGTCGTCGGCCACCGTGATTTCCAGGCCGTTGGCCTTGCCGGTATCGTTGACGCTGAACGTCAGGCGGTAGTGGGTGCCGTCAAAAACCGTCGCGGCGGTGACCCCGATATCGGCCTGATTGATCGCGTCGCGAATGCCGGAAAGACTGCCGTCGGTGATCTTCACCGTTTTCGAAACCTTGTCCGGATTCGGTTCGAACGACGGGGTGGTGAAGGTATCCGTGGCGGCGTCGTAGTTGGTGACGCCGAACTTGAAGGTGATGCTGCCGGTGCCGACGACGTCGCTCAAAGACGTGAACTGCGCGCCGGGGAGCTGTGAATCGCTCACCAGGGTTTGCGCCTTCGCCAGTTGCGTGATATCCAGGTTGTAGCTGCCCGGTGCGGCGGCGCTGGTCGCTTTGGCGCTGACCACGCTGGGATCACTGGAGGTCGCCGACTTGTTCAGAAACGACGACGCGCTGGTCAGCGCGCCAAGGCTGGTCTTGAACGCATCGAAGGCCCCCTTCAAGGTGCCATAGGCGGTCAGTTTAGCCTGCGCCTCGGCCTCGCGCTTGTCCAGACGCTGCGTTGCGGGCTGCCCCTCGGCCGCCACCAGCTGACTTACCAGGCTGGTAATATCCAGGCCGGAGCCCAGGCCGGAAGCGGTAATGGTCGCCATGTAAATCCTCGTCGCTGCGTGATGGAACCTGTTTCTATGGCTTAAAGCAAATTCGGGGCCAGACTAGATAGTCGCCTTCAACAACAACCCGTCGGTACTGTTGTCGCTGCTGCGAAGTTCTTCGAGGCGCCGTGCGCGGGCTATCACCTCTTCCGGCGGTAGCTGCCGGATGATTTCCTTAGTCTCTGAATCGACGACGGAAATAATGGTTGCCCCAAGATCCAGATCGACCCTGAACTGAAGGTCGCGCTGAAGATTCTGTACATAGGAATTAATATTGCTGACTGCTCGCTGCAATTCGCTATCCTCGTCCGCCTGGCCGGCGGGCGGCAATTTTTGCCCATTGAGTGAACCAACTTGCCCGTTGCGGTTGGCCGCTTTGTCGCCGAGAAGCGCGGGCACCGATGGCCGAGGCGAAGCGGGAGAAGAAGAGCCGGCCTGGGTGTTAATACCTTCCTGGCCTCCCATCCCCGGGACAATCGCTAAGGATATATCGGTAGCCATGGCCTGTCGTACCTCAAAACCATTGGTTCGGAATGCGCCCGGGGAACCCCCCGGGCGCTTCCGCTATGCCACTTACTGCAGCAGCGACAATGCCAGCTGCGGCAGACCATTGGCCTGGGCCAGAATCGCGACACCTGCCTGCTGCAGGATCTGATTCCGGGTCAGGTTGGCCGTTTCGGCCGCGAAGTCCGCGTCCTGAACACGGCTGCGGGCAGCGCTCAGGTTTTCGGAGGTCGCACTCAGGTTGGCGATGGTCGAACCCAGACGGTTCTGCACCGCACCCAGATCGGAACGGATACCGGAGACCTGCGCCAGGGCGCCGTCGACCAGCGAGATCGCCTTGTTGGCGCCATCAACCGTGGTGAGATCGATGGTGTTGATCGCGCTCAAGGTCGGCGTCGCCGAGGCCAAACCGGATTTCGCCAGGCCACCGATATTGTTCTCGGTAATGGAGAAGATCTCCGAGGAGTTCAGCGAGATGGTCCCGCGGCCGACCAGCGCCGTGGTCGCACCATCGGTACCCGCCGTCGCCGTTCCGCCGACCAACGCGTTCGCGGTACCGGTGGAAACCGGCTCGGTCACCGCCAGGTTGCTGACACCGGAACCCAGCAGATCGGAGGTCAGGGTCACCACATTGGTGCCCGCCGCGGTGATGTTGGTGTTACCCAGCGACTGCTGGTTGTTGATGGCCGCCGCCAACAAACCACCGGCGTTGGCATCGGACGTACCCAGCGCCACCGCGACGTTGCCCGCGCCGACCGGCGTACCGCCGGTGAAGACGAACTCGTAGGTCACGCCGGCGACATTGACGGTGTCACCCACCGCGACGCCCGCGCCCGTGGTGACCGCATTGTTGATCGTCGGGTCGGTAGCACCGGCGACGGACTGGGTCAGGCTGATGTTGCTGGTGGTGCTGGTGACGAAGTCCGAGGTCAGCGTCAGCACGCCGCTGCCGTTGTCCGCCACGGAGGCCTGAGCATTGAAGGCCGCGTTGGCGTTCAGCTGGGTGAACAACGCCGTGGCGTTTGCCGCACCCGAACCGGCACCCGCTGCGGTTGCCGCACCGAGGGAGATATTACCGCCGGCGGTGGTGCCACCGGCCGCCGTCCCCGAGTCGAACTCGAAGGTCTGAGCGTTGACGGTAAAGGTGTCGTTATCCGCGACAACCGTAGAGTCGGTGAAGGTGATCGAGGACTGGCCCTGCACACCGTTGGCGAAGGTGATGGTGTTGGTGGACGCCGTGGCGGTGCCGTCGCGCACTTCCAGACCCGAGGCGTTTTCCAGGCGGTTGGCACCCGCGTTACCGTTGGCGCCGGTAATGGCGATGTCGGCACCGGTGGCCGAAGACAGCGTCAAGCGCCCGGTGGTGCTGTCGGCCGTGGCGGTCACGCCGGTCTGGTTGCTGACCGCGTTGATCGCCGCCGCCAGGTTGGCGCCCTGCTGGGCCACGTCCAGCGAACCGGCCGTGCCGCCGATGTTCACCCCGTTGATGACCAGATCGCCCGACTGCAGGCTCTGGTTCGCCCGCAGGTCGTTGGCGCTGGTCACGGAACTGTTGCTCGCCGTCGCGGTGACGCCGGTCTGGTTGGAGACATTGTTGATGGCCGCGGCCTTGGCTTCGGCCGAACCGCTGGTGGTGGCACCGACGTCGACGCCGTTGATGACCAGGTCGCCGGCGGCCAGGTTCGCACCCGTGACCGCGGCGGCACCCAGGCCCTGATAGGAGCCCAGGCTGTCGATGGAGGCGTTGCCCACGCTGATGGAGATCGTCTGGTTGGCGTTGGCGCCGACCTGGAACTGGGCGGCCTGGAAGGAGCCGTCGAGCACGTTCTGACCGTTGAACTGCGTGGTGGTGGCGATACGGCTCAGCTCCGCCAGCAGCTGGCTGGATTCCGCATTCAGCGCGTCGCGGTCGGAGGCCGAGTTGGTGGAGTTGGCCGACTGGATGGCCAGCTCACGGATACGCTGCAACAGGTTGCCGCTTTCGCTCAGCGCGCCTTCGGCCACCTGCGACAGCGAAATACCGTCGTTGGCGTTACGCACCGCCTGATTGAGACCCCGAATCTGGGAAGTGAAACGCTCGGAAATCGCCAGACCGGCGGCGTCGTCGCGCGCGCTGTTGATGCGCAGGCCGGAGGACAGACGCTGCAGCGAAGTCGCCAGCGAATCCTGAGAGGAAGACAAGTTGCGCTGCGCATTGAGCGAGGCAACGTTCGTGTTGATACCTAAAGCCATGTTAACTCTCCTCAACCCTGGCCGGCTCGGCGGCCGCGCCACGGATTAGGTTAATTTTCAGCGGATATACTTCGGCAACGAAATATTTACCGCTCCCGACATTCGTAGCGGCCCTGGAGAGAAAATCTTTAAGCTTCGGAGCAGCTTCCGCCGACCTCGGCCCGGCAGGGGTCGGAGCGCCCGCGATCCCGTGCAAGTGCATGATAAAAATGCTCAAATTTCATGCGGCGGAGAATGTTAGAATGGCGCCTGCAAGCGCCCCTGGGGTCGCCGCACGAGACACTGCCCGCGCGTCCGGACCGCAGCGACCCGAGCGGCCCAACCTCAGCGCCAGCGGGTCGGCGACAAGACGGATTGGCCAGCGCCTGCCGCCCGCCCCGGTAGCGCCGAGACCGGTCCGAGGGTCCGAGTGAAGGCGCAGCGAGAACTACAGGATTGCCATCGGCATGAGTGCCCCATCACCCCGACACGAAGCGCTGCTGCAACAGACGCATATCTGGTATCTGGACCCCGATGCGCCGATCGAGGGCGGTGACGCGGCCGCACTCCACGCCACCCTTTCGGCCCGGGAACAGGCGCAATACCGGCGTTTCCACTCCCCATGCCACGCCCAGCGTTATCTGCTTTCGCACGCCATGCTGCGGCAGGTGCTATCCCATTACGTGGCTACGCCGCCGGCCGAGCTGGCATTCCGCCGCGGGCCCCACGGCAAACCGGGGCTCGCCCCGGTGGGCACGGCGCCGCTGGAATTCAATCTGACCCACACCGTTGGCCTGGCCGCCTGTGTGGTGACCCGGGGGCGCGCCTGCGGCATCGACGCCGAACAGCTCGCCCAGCGCCGGGACCCCCTGGGGGTGGCCCGGCGTATGTTCTCGGCCGCGGAAGTGGCCGAGTTGGCGCGGCTGGAAGGACCGCGGCGACTGGAATATTTCTATACCCGCTGGACACTGCGCGAAGCCTACGTCAAGGCACGGGGCCTGGGCCTGTCGTTTCCGATGCGCCGCCTTCAATTCGCCCTCAGCGATGAAAGCATCGATCTGACCGTGGCGCCCGAACTGAACCGGGAGGGACAGGACTGGGACTTTCGCCTGTTACGGCCGCGCCCGGACCATCTGCTGGCGGTGGCTGAACAACGCCTGCGCGCGGCAGGAAGCGAACTGATCGTGCGGGAGTGGCGTTTCGACGCCCCCGGCCTGGCGGCTGGGTCTTAGAGGAAGTTGAACAGGTTCAGGTTCTGCACCCGGACGAAAGCCTGCTGAGCCGCCTGCAGAGTGACGCTTTGCTGGCTCAGCCGGGTCGCCGCTTCGCTGAAGTCGAGGTCCTCGACGTTGGAACGGACACTCTCGAGCTGCTCCAGGGTGGCGGCGTTGATGCTCTTCTGACTGTCCAGCGCGTTCAGCCTGGCACCGGCGGTGGCGCGGAACCCCACCAGGTGCTCCATCGCCGCGTCGAGCTGAGCGAGACTGGCGCTATCGGGCGCGTTGGCCTCCAGATCGTTGGCCAGATTATTCAAGGTCGAGAACACGTCCTCGTAGCCCCCGGCGGCCGTCGGGATCTTCATGAACACCTCCAGCCCCGAGTCGCCATCGGCGATCCGTCGGGATGGCCCGACCTGGAGCTGGCGCTGGCCCTGGTCGCCGGCATAGCTGAAGGTTCCGGCGCCGTCGCTGGAAAACGGGGGATTGCGTTGCTGAAAGCCGGCGAAGAGAAACCCGCCGCTGCCATCACGCCGGTTCGCCAGGGCGAGGACCTCCTCGCCGATCTGGCGGATCTCGCCGGCAATGGCTTTACGGTCGAGCAGACCGTTGGTGTCGTTGAGCCCCTGCACCGTCAGTTCGCGCGCCCGCTGCAAGGCGTCACCGACCGAACCGAGCGTGCTGTCCTCCAACCCGAGGCGGGCGCTGGCCTGATCGATATTCTTCTGGAATTGCGCGGTCAGTTTGGCCGTCTCGGACAGCCCCAACAGCTGCGCCGCGCCACTGGGGTCGTCGGAGGGGGCGTTGATACGCTTGCCGCTGGACAGCTGTAGCTGCGTCTTGGCCAGCTGCGTCTGTTGCTCAAGAATGGAATTCACGCCCTGTCGAAACATCTGCAAGGTACCGATACGCATGACTATCTCCCGATGGCGCTGAGCAAGGTCTGGAACGTCGTCTCGGCGGTGGAGATCACCTGGGCGACCGCCTGGTAAGCCTGCTGGAAGCGCAACAGGTTAGCGGCCTCTTCGTCCAGATTTACACCGGAAACCGCGTCGCGCGACTCCTGCGCCTGAGTCAGGAGCGCGGCCTGCGCCTCGGCGGTGACCTGGGCGCTGCGTGTCTGGGTGCCCAATTGACCGACCAATTGGCCATAGGCGCCCTGAAAACTGGCGGCCCCACCTTCCATCGTATTCGCCGTCTGCAATCCGGCGAGCCGCAGAGCGTTGCCGTTGTCCCCGCTGGCGCCGGCATTGTCGGCCAGGCGGAAGGCGTCGCCGTCCTGCGGCGTGCCGGTCACCGAGAAGCTGACGCCCGCCACCGTAAAGGTGCTGCCGCTGTCGGTGGCGGGATCATAAGCAATGGCACCGGTGGCGTCGCCCGAATAGAGGAACTGCTGCCCGGCGGCGTCGTAGGTCAGGGTGATGCCGCTGGAAAGCCGGACAAAGCTGGCATCGACACCCTGCAGCTTGAAGGCGGCGTCGCCGGCGTTGGTGGGCAGGCCGTTGGCGTTGGTGGCCTCGATCACTTTCACCGGCGAGGCCGCGGCGACCGCGCGAGCGCTGTCGATCAGCAGGTCGCTACCGGCACTACCGCCGCGGGTGGGTTTCACCAGAAAGCGATCACCCGCGGCGGCACCGGCGGACACCACCAGCCGCAGTCCGTCGGCCACAAAGGGATCGGCCGGGGTTCCGGTTCCACTCATGGGAACCACCTGTCCGGAGACCGCGTCGGTCAGCGACCAGGCGCCGCCGGAGTAGGCCAACACATAATCCTTGGTGGTCAACTGATCGACATTGGCAGGATCCAGGCTCGCCGCGACCGACGCCGAACCGGAATTACGCGCGCTGGCGGAAACCTCGGGTTGCGCGAAGCTGAAAAAGTCGCCGCCCATGCTGTTGTTCAGGTCCATACCGAGCCGGTGCTGGGCGTTGAAGGTCACCGCCAGGGTGGTCGCCACGCGTCCAAGGGCGTTCTGCGCCGGATTGAGCACCTGGTCGCGAACGTCGAGCACCGCGCCCAATCTGCCGCCGCTCAGGTTGCCGGTGATCACCGTATCGGCATTCGGGCCGGCGATGGCGACCTCCACGCGCTGGGCGTCGAAATCATTGGTCACCGCCTTCAGCGGCGTGGCGAGAAAACGCGTGACCAGCGGCTGGCCGCTGCCGACGAACACGTTCACCGCGCCGTCGTCCTGCTCTACCGTGCGCACCGAGACCAGGGCCGAGAGTTTGGTGATGAGAGTATCGCGCTTGTCCAGCAGGTCGTTGGGGATCTGCCCCGTCCCCTGACCGGATGAATCGACAATGGCGCGGTTGGCCTCCGCGATGGCGCTGGTCAGCCCGTTGATATCCTTGGTGAGGTTGGCGATGCCGCCGTTGATTTCCGCGCGCATCGCGTCGAGCTGGCCGTTGAGGTTGTGGAAGCGACTGGTCAGCGATTCGCCCTCCGAGAGCAGCAACTGGCGCGAGGGGATGGACGCGGGGTCGTTGGAAACCTCGTGCACGGCCGCGAAAAAACTCTCCAGCCCGGCGTTGAGACCGGCCTTGGTGTCGCCGAGCAGATTGGAGATGCGGGCGGAGAACTGCGCCAGACTGTCATATTGCGCGCTGGTGCTGGTGCTCGAGCGCAGCCGGTCGACGGCGAATTGGTCGAACATCCGGCTGATGCTCTCGATCTGCACCCCGTTGCCGATGTAACCCTGCCCGTTGAAACTCGGTTGCAGCGTGCCGAGTTCCACCCGCTGACGGGAAAAACCGTCGGTATTGGCGTTATTGATATTGTGTCCGGCCACCGAAATGGCGCGCTGGAACACCTGCAGCCCGGATGCGGCTGTGCCTAGCAACCCTACGGCCATATGCTCATCTCCCCGCGCTCGGCCTGACGAAACGACTCAATGATGGCGACATCCATCAACCCCACGGCTCCTGCCCCGTGTCCACGGAGCCGCCGAGCGCATCGCGCAACCGGGCTCCGTTCATAATGGTCTGTATTTTCCGGTGGTACTCCGGGTCGGTGGCGTAACCGGCACGCGAAAGTTCGCGCGTGAACGCCGCCGGATCCGCCGCCTGGTCTAAGGCCTGGTGGTAACGCGGATTCGACTGGAGAAAATTCACATAATCCGAAAAACCCGCCGCCAGTGAGTCATAAGCACGAAACGGCGCGCGCTCCCTGCGCATCAAACCGTCCCGGAACTCGACGGTATCGGTCAAGGCCCGCTCACCCTGCCAGTCGCTGCCGGCTTTGATACCGAACAGATTGAAGCTGTTGCTCCCGTCGGGGTGACGAATCATGCGCTGCCCCCAACCGGTCTCCAGCGCGGCCTGGGCGATCAGAACCTGTGGCGTCGTCCCCAGTTCAGCCGCCGCCTCGCTGGCGTGCGGCAGCAAATCGCGCACGAAGTCCTCCGGCGACTGCGGCTGCCAATCCTTGTCCACGCCGGCGCTCGCCAGCGGAAGCTGAGCGGCACTGGCGTCAAGACGTCGGTGTGGGGTTATTGCGCCGGCGCTCGCCGCGCCCCCGTGCGCGGTATTGGCGCCATCGGAGCCGGCGCGCGTCAACTGACGCACCATCATATCGGCAAGGCCCAGACTTCCGCTCTTGCTCAGATCCAGCGCGATCTGCTGGTCGTACATGGACTGATAGGTTTTTACGTGCTCGCTGTCCATGATGCCTTCGCCCAGGCTTGCCTCGCGCATGCTCTTGAGCATCATCTGGATGAACAAGGCCTCGAACTGGCCGGCGACCTTGCGCAAGCTCTGCTTGTCGTTGTTGGCCGCCTCGGCGCGTAACTGCGACAGACCTTGAAAGTCGGTATAGACGTCGGCGTATTGGGAAGCGATATCCATGGCGATGCGACCGGGCCTAGATCACCACCAACTCGGCGCGCAACGCACCGGCCTGTTTCAGCGCCTGCAAAATGGCCACGATGTCGGCCGGCGTGGCGCCAACCCGGTTCACGCCGTCGACGATGTCCTGCAAGGTCACGATCGGCGGAATCATGAACGTATGGTTGCCCTTGAACTCGGCGCTGAGATCGCTTTGCTGGGTGACCACCGTCTGACCGCCGGTGGCGAAGGCGCCGGGCTGACTGGCCTGCTGATTCTCGGTGACCGTCACCACCAGGGTGCCGTGCGAAACCGCCGCCGGCATGATGCGCACGTTGGCGCCGATGACGACGGTGCCGGTACGCGAATTCACCACCACCCGCGCCGCCGCTTCGCCGGGGTTGACGACAATGTTTTCCACCAGCGAGGCGAAGGCCACCCGCTGCGTGGGCTCGGAGGGGGCGCTCACCCGGATCGAAACGGCGTCCACGGCGCTGGCGATCCCCGGTCCGACGGTCTCGTTGATCGCCTTCACCAACCGGTTGGCGGTGGTGAAATCCGAGCGGTTCAGATTGAGCGTGAACGAGTCGCCCTGCATGAAGGGATTGGGCACCACCCGCTCGACGGTGGCGCCATTGGGGATGGTGCCGACGCTGGGCACGTTGACGGTGATGTTGGAACCGTCCGAACCCGAGGCGTTCAGACCGCTGACCAGCAGATCACCCTGGGCCACGGCGTACACGCGACCGTCGGCGCCCTTGAGGGGCGACATCAACAACGAGCCGCCGCGCAGGCTCTTGGCGTTGCCGATGGAGGAAACGGTGACATCGATCGTCTGACCAACCTTGGCAAAAGCCGGGAGATTGGCGTGAATCGCCACGGCCGCGATATTTTTCAGCCGCGGATTGGAACCCGGAGGCAGGACGATGCCGAACTGCTTCAACATGTTCTGCAGCGACTGCACCGTGAACGGCGTCTGGCTGGTCTGGTCTCCACTGCCGTCCAGGCCGACCACCAGGCCATATCCGACCAGCTGGTTGTCGCGCACACCGGCGACGTGCGCCAGGTCCTTGATACGTTCGGCGTTGGCCAGGCCGGAGAGCAGCAGCAGGCCCACGAAGATCCATAAATTACGCATGTAAACGCTCCGCTCCCTTCGCATCAGAATGGCCAGATGGGGCTGTTGAAAAAGCGCGCCAGCCAACCCATGCTGTTGCTGTCGTGCATGAAGCCCTTGCCGCTGTAGGCAATGCGCGCATCACCTATCTGGGTAGACAGAATCGTGTTGTTGGGGTTGATATCCTGCGGACGGACAATACCCGAGATGCGGATATATTCCTCACCCTGGTTGAGGGTCAGCCATTTTTCGCCCCGCACCACCAGATTGCCGTTTGGCAGGACGTCGGCGATGGTAACGGTGATGGCGCCGCTCAGACTGTTGCTCTGGCTGGAATCGGCCTCGCCGTCGAAGGCGCGCGACGCCGACAAGCCGGACTCCAGCGTATTGTTCCTGTTGCTGCTCAGCGGCAGCGCGCCGGGCAGATTGAACGTCGGCGTGGCACCGAAAATCGTCGGCGCGGCCACCGTGGTGTCCTGGTTCTTGTCGGCGGTGGTCTTGGCGGACTTGGATGCCGAGGTGCTTTCGCTGAGTATCACCGTGATCACGTCGCCGACGTGGCGTGCCTTGACGTCCTCGAACAGCCGAATATCCCGGGCAGCGTGGTAGATCGAACCGTTCTCCTGTCTCTCGCTCTGGTACGCCTGGGGCAGGGTGGCACGGTAGTCGCCACTGGGCGGTGGCGTGGTGGCGCAACCGGCCAGGAACAGCGCCGAGAACACGGCGCCGGCGAGCTTTTGTGGTAGTGAAAATACTTGCATGGCGGTTTCCTGTCAGCTTCTCTCTGTTACAGGTTGGTAGTCACATACTGCAACATGCGATCGGTTGTCTGTATGGCCTTGGAATTCATTTCATAGGCCCGTTGGGTTTCGATCATGCCCACCAGCTCCTCGACCACGTTGACATTCGAGGTCTCCAGCGAACCTTGCGCGACGGTTCCCAGGCCGTTCAGTCCGGGCGTACCGGTCGAAGGCGAACCGCTGGAGGCGGTTTCCTGATAGAGGTTCTGACCGATCGCCTGCAAACCTGCGGGATTGACAAAGTCGGCGAGCTGGATGTTGCCCACCTGGGTCGGTGACGGACTGCCCGGCACCGTCGCCGACACCACGCCGTCGGAACCGATGGTGATACCCGTGGCATTGTTGGGAATGGTGATGGCCGGCTGGATGACATAGCCGCTGGCGGTCACCAATTGTCCGGTCTGATCCATATGAAAGGAACCATCGCGGCTATAACCCAGGTTGCCGTCAGGCATCAGAACCTGGATGAACCCGCGCCCCTGAATGGCCACATCGAGGCTGTTGTTGGTCTGCACGATGTTACCCAGGGTGTGGATCTTTTCGGTCGCCACGGTACGCACACCGGTACCCAGCTGGAGCCCCGAGGGCAGCCGTGTGACCTGCGAGGACTGCGCGCCGACCTGGCGGACATTCTGATAGAGCAGATCCTCGAACACCGCGCGGTCACGCTTGAAACCCGTGGTATTGACGTTGGCAAGGTTGTTGGAAATCACGCTCATGCGCGTCTGCTGCGCTTCCAAGCCGGTTTTCGCCACCCATAATGCCTTGTTCATTGCCTTACCTCGTATTGAATTGCGTTAACCCAGTTCCATGATCCGGGTGCCGCTCGCATCGTTGTCTTCGGCGGTCTTCATGATCTTGATCTGCATCTCGAAGCGGCGCGCGAGATCGATCATATTGACCATGGCTTCGATACTGTTGACGTTGCTCGACTCCAGCGCGCCACTGACCAGTTTGGCATTGGTGGCCGGTGGCGCCGGCGCGTTGTCGCGCATGCGCAGCAGACCATCGCCGCCCTTGACCATCTGCTCGTGGGGCGGCGACACCAACTTGATGCGTCCGACCTCGGACAGGGTGTTGGGCTGCTGACCCACCGGACGCACGCTGATGGTGCCGTCGGCGCCGATCTCCAGTTTCTCGAAATCCGGAATCACTATCGGGCCGGCGTCACCCAGCACCGGGTGATCGGCCCCGGTCATCAACTGACCGTTGACATTGACGTGCAGGTTGCCGGCGCGCGTATACGCTTCGCTGCCGTCGGCCGACTGCACCGCGATCCAGCCGTCGCCATTGACCGCCACGTCCAGCGAACGGCCCGTGGTCTGGATCGTGCCTTTGTCGAAGGTGACGCCGATGTCCTCGGCGGTGGCGAAAGCCCGGGTCTCCAGACCGGGGCCGGCGATCATCTGGGTGCGGAAGTTGGCCAGATCCTGCTGAAAACCCACCGTATTGGCATTGGCCAGGTTGTGGGTGTTCAGCGCCTGGGCGTGCATCAGCTGCTTGCCGCCGTTGGCCACCACATACAGGACTCGATCCATGCTTCAGCTCCCGTTCAGTTTACCGGATGTTGATGATGGTCTGGGTGATGGTGTCCGCCGTGGAGATCACCTGGGCGTTGGCCTGGAAGTTGCGCTGCGCGGTGATCATGCCGACGAGTTCTTCAGTCAGATCCACATTGGAGCCTTCCAGCGCGCCGGACTGAATCAGACCGAGCGAGCCCGAACCCGGTTCGCCAATCAGCGGTGCCCCCGAGTCGAACGTCTCCGCCCAACTGGTATCGCCCAACTGCCGCAATCCCTGGCTGTTGTTGAAGTTGGCGATTGCCAGCTGTCCCAGCGTGCGCGACTGGCCGTTGGTGAAACGTGAGGTGATCACGCCGTTGTCGCTGATATCGATGCCGCTCAGCCGGCCGGTGGCGAAGCCGTCCTGATTCAGCGCGTTGACGCTGAAGGGGCTGCCGTACTGGCTGGTGTTGTTGAAATCGATGTCGAAGGTCATGTTCTCCGAACCACCGCCGGGATCGAACGCCGGCACCACAATCGAGCTTGGGAAGGTCGTGTCCTGGATGGCACCGGTGCTGGAGAACTCCAGGGTGTTGGGCCCGGCGCGCTGGGTACCGTCGACGTAGACATGGGTCTCCCATTGATTGGGAATACCCGTCTTGCGGAAATACAGCGTGGTCAGGTGCGCCGCGCCGAGTGAATCGTACACCGTCAGCGAAGTGGAGTTGTTGTAGGTGCTGGCGTCGGTCGGATCGAACGGGCTTTGCGTGGAACCGTCGGCGCTCGCCACCACCGAAGAGGCGCTTGCCGCCACGGTTTGCGAAGTCAGGCCGTTGGTATCCACCCTCAGCGGCAACGCCGCCTGCGGACCACCGCCATCGGGGTCCCAGTTCATCGTCATGACGTCGGTGCCGATGTCGACGTTGTTGACGGTGGTCGGAGGCGTGGTGGAGGCCCCGCCGACCAGCAACTCGGCGTTCCACAGACTGCCGGTACCGGTGTAGGTGAATTGCAACGCACCGTTGTTCACCGTATTGCCGTAGCGGTCAACCAGATTGAACGTTCCGGTCGTGTAAGGGCTGTCGTTGGTATCCAGGATACCGCCGGTGGTCAAGGCGATGTTGGCCGTCGGCGAGAGACCGCCGGGGACCGTGGCGGCGGCATTAAGATTGGCGTTGATGTCCACGGAAGACGTCGCCTGCGGCGCGATATCGGAGCGATCCAACTGCAGCGGCCCCAGGGCCCCGGTGATGTTCCCGGACTGGTCGGCGCCATAGACCGTCAGCTGCTGTTGCTGGCTGTTGACCACGAAGCCGTCGCGATCCACGCCAAATGCCCCGGCGCGACTATAGGCGTTCACACCATTGTCATTGAGAATGAAAAAACCCTGCCCGCTGATCGCCAGGTCGAGGTTGTTGTTGGTGAAGCCGACGTTACCCTGGGTGAACTGCTGGGCGACCGACGCCAGACGGACACCGGTACCGATGGCGTTGGCGGTGACCCCGAGGTTCGATGTGGCGAAGATATCGGCGAATTCGGCGCGCGATTGTTTGAAGCCGGTGGTACTGGCGTTGGCGACGTTGTTACCGATGATCCGCAGTTCCGCGGAAGAGGCGTTCAACCCACTTAGTGCTGTGCGAAATGGCATGTTGTTTCTCCTTCAGCCTGACCGCTTACAGGATCTGCCGGACTTCGCTGAAGTCCAGTGATCCGATACCGTCCAGATCGAGCAACAGCCCGCCGCTGTTGCTCAATGTGACACTACGAACGTCCGAAACCAGCAGGGTGTCGACACTCTGGTACTGACCGTCGACACTGGATTCGGCACTGAGAAAATAATTGCCCGGCGAGGCGTACTGGCCGTCATCGCGCAGCCCGTCCCACTGGAAACTGGTGCTTCCGGCGGCCTGGGCTCCCAGATCCAGTCGCCGTACCACCTGACCGGACTGATCGCGCACCGTCACCACCACGTCGCCGCTGGCGGCGGGCAGTTCGACGCTACCGCGGATGCCGCTGCCGGACTTCAGCGCCGCCACGCCCGTGGGCGCCAGCACCTGTCGGCCGACCAGGTTGGTCGCCTGCAGCGCCTGGTTGGAGACCAGCGATGCGCTCAGGCTGGAGAAATTCTTGTTCAGATCGCCGATGCCCTCTACGGTGGAGAACTGCGCGATCTGCGCCAGGAAGTCGCCGTTCTCCATCGGCTTCATCGGATCCTGGTTCTGCAACTGGGTGGTCATCAGCTTGAGGAAATCCTCCTGGCCGAGGCTTTTCTCCTTGCTGGCCTGCTTGGCCGTGAGGTCCTGCAAACTGCGAAACTCGGCCCCGCCGGCGGTATTCTGTGTATCGATCATGGTCTCATCCTCCAGGGATTATTGCCCCAGTCGGAGCGTGGCAAGCATCAATTGCTTGGAGGTATTAAGAACTTCGACGTTGCTTTGATAAGAGCGCGAAGCGGAAATCATGTTGGACATCTCGTCGATCATGTTGACGTTGGGCACAAACACATATCCCGCTTCGTTGGCCAGCGGATGTTGCGGCTCGTAGCGTTTCTCGATCGGCGCCCGGCTCTCGACGATTCCGTCGACCTTGACGCCGGCACCGACGTTGTTCTGGGCACCGTTCAACGATTGCATCACGGCGGAAAACACCGGCTGCCGGGCGTGATACGTACTGGCCTCGTCTGAACCCACGCTCTGCGCATTGGCGAGGTTGCTCGCGGTGACGTTCAAGCGTACCGACTGGGAACTCATCGCCGATCCGGCGATATCGAAGACATCAAATAGCGACATTAGCCACCTCCGGTGATGGCCAGTTTGAGGCCCTTGAATTTACCGGTCAGGAAGGTCAGCGTGGACTGGTAGCGCACGGCATTCTCGGCGAATTCGGCCTGTTCCACCTGGCTGTTCACCGTATTGCCGTCCAACGAGGGCTGTACCGGCACCCGATACATCAGCTGCGCGTCAGCCGATAGACCACCGCCGGCGCCGATATGCGCGGGGTTGGTGGTCCTCAGATGGACCTGCCCCGCGTCCGCGGCGGCGAGCACGCTGCGAAAATCGATATCCCGCGCCTTGAAACCGGGGGTGTCCGCATTGGCAAGGTTGGACGCGAGCACGCTGGAACGCTTGCCATACAGCATGAGCTGCGCCGGCATGTCCCCCAGGGCCTTGTCAAAACTGATTGCCATCTTGCCTCCTGTGCGATCTTTCTGCACAGACATGAGCAACCACCGTGCCAATGTCACGCGACCAAGTTAAATCAATGCGTTAACGGGGTTGCAGGTGACCGCCCAGGGGCTCTGGCGGCAACGGCTGACCGGCGAGCGGCAACGGGCGGCAAGGCCCGTGTCCGCCTATTTCTTCTGGTAGACCACGCCCGGCTTGCAGCGCAGCATGTGGAAGTCGTCCGAGTACTGGGAAATCGCCTCGGAAGCGCCAAGAAAGAGATAGCCACCGGGATTGAGGCAGGCGGCCATGCGTTTGAGAATGTCCACCTTCGATTCGGTGGAGAAATAGATCAGGACGTTGCGGCAGAAAATGACGTCGAAACGCCCCAGAACGGCGTAGCTGGCGAGCAGATTGTTCTGCAGGAAACGCACCCGGTTGCGGACGTCCTCGCGCACCTGCCAACGCTCCTCCCAATGCCCGGTGTCGCGCTTGAAATAACGTTGCTTGATGTCGGCGGGAAGCCCGCGTGCCAGGGCCATGGCATCGTAGTAACCCTGCTTGGCCTCGGCCAGCACCGACGGCGAGATATCGGTGGCGGTAATGCGCATGTCACTGAAGGCCCCGGGGGCACGCGAGAGAAACTCCTGCAGCGTGATGCTGATGGAATAAGGCTCCTGACCGGTGGAACAGGCGGCCGACCAGATCGCGACGTTGCGCTGTTTGCGCTGCTGCAACTCGGGCAGCACCTGCTGGGTCAGCACGCTGAAGGGATAGTTGTCGCGAAACCAGAAGGTCTCGTTGGTGGTCATCGCCTCGATGACTTGTTCGCGCAATGCGCTGCCGGCGGCTTCGCGACGCAATCGGGTCACCAGATCGCCCAGCGAGGCCATTCCGCTCGCGCTTACCAGGCGGCTGAGGCGGCTCTGGACCAGATAGTGCTTGTTTTCACCCAGCAGGATCCCGCAGACCTCTTCAAGGTAACGGCGAAAGTCCTCATATTCGTCGTGCTTGATACGTGCAAGTGACAACCGGTCAATTCCTTTTTCTCTTGCGGGCGGCACAGCTTGGGGCCGGACGGAACCGTCGCGCATACCCACGCCGGCACCGCTTATGCCCGCTGTTTTCGCTGGGAAGGGTGTTCAGGCCGCGATGGTCGCATCCCGCCAGTTTTTCAGCCGTTGCAGAACGTGCTTGGCCAACACGTCCGGCTGAAACTTGGCGATGAAATCGTCGGCGCCCACCTTCTCGACCATCGCATTGTTGAACACCCCGCTCAGGGAAGTGTGCAACAGAATGTGCAGTTGATTCAAACGCGAGTCCTTGCGCACCTCGGTGGTGAAGGTATAGCCGTCCATCTCCGGCATCTCGATATCCGAAATCACCATGAAGATACGCTGATCCAGGGGCGTGCTCTCCTCGTCCGCCCAGCCCTGCAGACGCTCTAGCGCCTCCTTGCCGTCGTTGACCAGCACGCAGCCAATGCCCAGCTTTTCCAGCGTCCGCTTGATCTGGTTGCGCGCCACCGAGGAGTCATCGGCCACCAGCACCAGCGGCTGGCCCGGTCCCTGGCCCTCGTGCTCCTCGGCCTGGGCGACATATTCCTCGGAGACCTCCTCGTTCCAGCCGACGACTTCGGCGAGCACTTTCTCCACGTCGATGATCTGGACCAGTTCTCCGTCGACCCGGGTGACCGCGGTGAGATAGTTGTCGTCCCCGATGCCTTTAGGCGGCGGCAGGATCTCCTCCCAGTGCATGTTGACGATGCGATCGACGCCCCCGACCAGAAAACCCTGTACCAACTGGTTGTATTCGGTAACGATCACGAACGGATTTTCCTCGCTCTGCACCCCGTTGCCGCCGATGGCCTTGCTGAGATCCATCACCGAGACCGTGCGACCACGCATGTTGGCGATCCCGCAGACCACCGGGTGGGAATCGGGAATATGGGTCAGCGGCGGGCACTGGATCACTTCCTGCACCTTGAACACGTTGATGCCGAAAAGCTGGTCGTCAGACAAACGAAATAAGAGTAATTCGAGTCGATTGTGCCCTGCTAGTTGGGTTCGCATATCGACTGTGGCCAAGACACCGCTCATGGTGCGCTCCTTCATGGGTATGGCAAGGACAGAACTATGCAGGCTATCGGCCTGGCCGACACGAAACTTGACTACTACCGGCGCTTGGCACGACCTTTGCTCAATGGAATGCAAGGCCCCAGTGCAACCCGGGAATTATCATGCTTCAGCATACGATCAGATCTGTTTTCATGAACTTAGCGCTGCTGGGCAGCTTCGCCCAGGCGGCAGCGGCGGCAACCCAGTGGCAAGACCATGCCGCCATCCGCGCCGCCGCGCAGCAGTTCCTCGACTCCTATATAGATAGCCAGCAACTCGGGCGCAGTGAAGTCACCCTGGGCACCCTCGACCCGCGGCTCCGGCTCAAAGCCTGCGCCGCGCCCCTCGAGGCTTCCATGCCCGCCGGCGGACGCAGCCTCGGCAATACCACCGTGGCGGTGCGCTGCAAGGACCCGGGAGGCTGGAAAATTCTGGTTTCCGCGCGCATAGACGTGTTCGGACCGGTGGTGGTGGCCCGCTATCCGCTGGCGCGGGGCAGCGTCATCCAGGCCCAGGACCTCGAACTGGTGGAGCGCAATCTGTCTCATCTGCCCTATGGCTATTATGGCGCGACCCAGCCCGTCGCCGGGCTTCTGGCCAAGCGGACCATTGCGGCGGCCAGCGTCATCACGCCGCCCATGCTGCAGGCCCCGAATCTGGTCAAGCGCGGCGAGCGCGTCAGCGTCATTGCCGAACGCGGCCCGTTGCAGATCCGCACCAGCGGCAAGGCGCTACGCGACGGCAAGTCGGGCGACCTGGTGCAGATCCGGGCCGACGGCTCCCAACGCGTGATCGACGGACGGGTTGTCGGCCAGGGCGTCGTAAAAGTGACGCTTTAGTAGCAAGACCGATAAAAGCCTCTAAAGTTATTGAAAGCAGTGACGATACTGATACCGTATGCACTGTAACTCAAACTGAGGTAAGGCTAATGGAAATTGATAACAACCGAATCGCTTCGCTGGCAACGCACACCAGTGGCCAGGGAGCACCGGTTGATCGGCGTAATTCCAGCGACGGCAACGCCGCGGGCGCCACGCCCACCCCACAGGCCGGCGACCAGATCCGCCTGACCGGCGACGCCCAGCGGCTCAAGTCGCTGGAACAGACGCTGGTCAGCCGCCCGGTTGTCGACAGCCAGCGGGTCAGCGCGGTGCGCGATGCCATCGCCAATGGCACCTTCACGGTCGAGCCCGGACGCATCGCCGAAAAGCTACTCGGGCTGGAACAAGCGCTGAGCGGAACGAGGTAACCCGATATGCAGGCTGAAGCGGACAAGCAGCAGGCACTTCAAACGGTATTGGCCGCCGAGGCGGCCTGCAGCGGACAGCTACTGGCCTGCCTGGCCTCCGAGCGGGCGGCGTTGGTGCAGCGCGACATGCCGCGGGTCGAGCAGACTACTGCCGAAAAACTTCAACTTTCTCAACAGCTTGAAGCGTTGGAACGGCAACGCGAGGCACTCGTGACCGGGCTGGGCTTTGGCGCCGACAGCCTGGACGAATGCTACGGCCGGCTGCCCCAGGCAAACGATTGCCGGCGGTTGTGGCAACTCATCATCGACAACCTGCGCGCCTGCCGGGACGGGAATCTGACCAATGGCGGGATTCTCGAAGCCAGTCGGCAACATGTGGAACAGGCCCTGGCGATCCTGCGGGGCCAAACCGGCGCTCCGGAAGTCTACCGTCCGGACGGCGACACCAACGCCACCTTGGGACAGCGGGTGCTCGGCAAGGTGTAACCCACCGCGCTCCGGCTCAAGCCCGCGGCGCATTCGCCGATTTTCTGGCAACGGATCGCCCTCCCCCGCGCTCGCGCACTGACCCACCATCGCCAAGCCTATCGGCGTGCCCGGGACCGCCGGCAATCCCGTTGCAGCGAGGCGCGCTTATCTGATGACACCGTTTAAACGACAGTTTCTGGCCGACCGGCGGAGACGCTATGGCTCCCAGGATGGGACGGCGACACCCCCCATCTCCGGCATTCCCACCCCGATTCGCCACGCTCAGCGGCGCAGGAACTTCCGCGTAACGCTCGACCAGGGTGCGCACCTTGGGATCCGCACGGCCTTCAACGGCGAGATCGTCCACGGGGAAGCCTGCGATCTTTCGACTACGGGCATCGGCGGATATCTCCGTACCCGTAAACTCCCCACCCCGGGCAAAGGTCTGTCCCTGTGTCTGCTACTGCCGGGAGGTCAGACGCTCACCCTGCCGGCGGAAATACGTTATGCGCGCCGCCAACCCGGCCGCCAGTGCTTGCATATCGGCGCCCGCTTCGCCGCCGTGACCGGTGGACAAGAGCGGCAGATCGCCCGCTTCCTTGCCGCCCAACAACGCAAACGCCGCCGCTTCGATCCCCGCTGAACCTTCCCCGCGCGCATCAAGGCCGCCGGCGGCGGCAAATCCCATCCACAGATTGAAAAGACCGTGGATTTGTGTCAGATTGGCGACCGTTGTGGGGCCGTAGCTCAGCTGGGAGAGCGTCGCGTTCGCAATGCGAAGGTCGGGAGTTCGATCCTCCTCGGCTCCACCAATCTCATACCAGCCACGTTACAGGCCCGCATTACGAATACCCGCGAAAGCCCAGCCTGGGAGCTGGCTCTGCCCGAACTGCGGGTGGATCTGATCAATGCGCAGTACGAGCTGCAATCCGCCGGATTTCCGGTCCTGGTGCTGATTGGCGCCGACGACCGGCTGGCCGCGGACGACCTGATCGACACCCTGAACGAATGGATGGACGCCCGCTATATCGATACCCGCTGGTTTGGACCGCGGCGGCCGGAGGAACGCGCCTACCCGCCCTTCTGGCGCTACTGGCGGGAACTGCCGGCGAGCGGACGCATTGGCCTGTTCGCCAGCGCGTGGGCGACCCATCCGGTCAGCGAAAGGGTGTTCGGCCAACTCAGCGCGGCGGACTTCCAACGACGGCTGGAGCACATCAGACAGCTGGAAAAGGCGCTGGTGGAAGACGGGACGTTGCTGCTCAAGTTCTGGCTGCATCTGCCCGCCGACGAGCAACGCAGACGCGCCCGCGCGGCGCACAAGCACAAAGACAAATACTGGAAATTCGATGAAGAGGACAGGAGGGCCTATCAGGTCCTCGACCGGGCCCTGCCATTGTGCCGGCAACTCATCGAGGCGACCGACACCGAAGACTGCCCCTGGCAGTTGGTAACCACCAGCGATCGACGCCAGGCCAACTTTTCCATCGCCAGCGCGTTGCTGGCCTCGCTCCGCCAGCGGCTCGGGCGGACGCCGGAAGAGACCATCGCGCCCCCTGCACAACCCACAATCCCCAGCGCGGGAAAAAGCCCCCTGGATAGCGTGAATTTGACCGCGCGCCTGGACTATGCCGCCTACAAGTCAAAGCTGCTCAAGCAACAACGTAAAATCCGCCGCCGCTCGGCCAAGGCCGCGCGGCGTGGACTGAGCAGCGTGCTGGTGTTCGAAGGTTGGGACGCGGCTGGCAAGGGGGGCGCCATCCGCCGCCTGACCCGGGCGATGTCGGCGCGCCACTATCGGGTGATCCCCATTTCCGCGCCCAGCGACGAGGAATTGGCGCATCATTATCTTTGGCGCTTCTGGCGCCGGCTGCCGCGCGCCGGCGGTCTGGTGATTTTCGACCGCAGTTGGTACGGTCGGGTCCTGGTCGAACGGGTTGAAGGGCTCGCCAGCGAAGCCGCCTGGCGGCGCGCCTATCAGGAAATCAACGATTTCGAAGCGCAATTGGTTGAAAGCGGGATCAATCTGCAGAAATTCTGGCTGCATCTGGACGCCGACGAGCAACTGAGGCGTTTTCAAGCGCGCGAACAGACCCCCTATAAAAAGTACAAAATCACTACGGAAGATTACCGCAATCGGAGCAAGCGGGAACAATATGTGCATGCCATCAACGACATGATTGCACAGACCTCGACGCCAGCGACCCCATGGCATTTGATTCCGGCAAACGACAAACGCTGGGCGCGGGTGCGTATCGCGCGCGAGGTCAGCCGCGGCTTGAAGCGGCAACTGAGCTGAGCGGCTGCGCCTCGCAGCCGCTCATAGAACCGTTCACGGGGGAAGGAACAATGACCGACGGCGATTACGGGACCCTGATAGAAATCCTGCTGGTGGAAGACAATCCCGGCGACGTGCTCCTGACCGTGGAAGCCCTCAAGGATGCCAAGGTGCGCAACCGGTTGCACGTCACCCGGGATGGCGTCGAGGCGATGGCTTTTCTGCGACTCGAAGGACCTTACGCCGACAAACCGCGGCCGGACATCATCCTGCTGGATCTGAATATGCCAAAAAAGGACGGTCGTGAAGTACTCACCGAACTGAAGGCCGATCCTGCCTTAAAGAGCATTCCGGTGGTCGTGTTGACCACCTCGAAAGCCGAAGAGGACATTCTGAGATCCTATAACCTGCACGCCAATTGCTATATCTCAAAACCGGTGGACCTGGAGCAGTTTCTCAAGGTCATCAAGTCGATCGAGGACTTCTGGCTGACAATTGTCGCGTTGCCGAACAGCGAAAGTACTGGCGGCAGGGCATAGCTACACGGTGAAACAGACGTTCTTCAGAGCCACCGGCATGCGCGAAAAGTCTCCGCTCGCCCTGATGCTGTTGGCCAGCGGGTTTTCGCTGCTGCTGGGACTTTCGGTACTGATCGGCTGGTATACGCATAACGTCACCCTGATCCAGGTCCGGCCCAATTTCGTCCCCATGCAGTACAACACCGCCCTGGGTTTTCTGCTTGGCGGCATCGGCCTGGGCGCTATCGCCTACCAGCGCACGCGACTGGCGCGGCTCTGCGGCATGATTGTCGCCGGCATCGGCGCACTCACGCTGTTCGAATATCTCACCGGGATCAATCTGGGGATCGACGAGTTGCTGATGCAGCACTATGTCACGGTGAAGACCTCCAACCCCGGCCGCATGGCCCCCAACACGGCCCTGTCGTTCACCATCACCGGTGTTTTTCTCGCCTTGCACGCCAAACGTCTTGGATCGGCTCCCCGCAGCATGGTGGCGGGTGTGTTTGGATCGGTGATCCTGGCATTGGGAATGGTTCCGTTGTTCGGATACCTCACCGGCGTCGAGACCGCTTACGGCTGGGGTTATCTGACCCGCGTAGCCGTGCACACCGCGGTCGGCTTCATTGCGCTGGGCATTGGCGTCATCGGCTTCACCTGGAAGACCAGCCTGCAGGAAGACGAGGGCACCCCGCGCTGGGTCCCGATCTTCGCCGGCATCAGTATTCTTACCGTCAGCGTTCTTCTTTGGCAGGCGCTGACCGCGGATGATGTCAAAAATTTCCGCGACAATACGCAGCTGGAGGCGGCGGGCTATAGCTCGATTATCGAGACCGCGATCAAGAACCGTGTCGCGACGCTGACGCACTTGTCCGAATCCTTGGCAAGCCCTCGACCGTCACGCAAGCAATGGGAAATGGACGCCGGGCTGATCAGCAAACAACCTGGCTATCACGCCATCGCCTGGATCGATCCCGCGCGACGGACGCGCTGGATTGTCAGTGACGCGCCTACATCCAATGTTCCGGCCTCGCTTTCACCGTCGCAACAGAAACTGCTGGAGCAGGTATACGCACAGCGTAGCGCCAGTCTGAGCAAACCACTCACACTCGACGACGGCAGCATCGGTTTTTTTACCTATGCGCCCATTTTCCATAACGATACGTTCAACGGCTTCGTTCTCGGAGTCTTCCGTTTACAAGAGCTGATCGACGTGATCCTTCCGTCTCAGGTGACCTCAGACTACACCTTGGCCCTGTTCGACGGAAAAGACGAAATCTATCGGCGCGGCGACGAGCGGCTGCTGACCCACCTGCAGGGTATCACCGTGATACCGCTTCCCGGCTACGCCTGGGAGATGCATATCAGCCCGAGCCAGGCGCTGATCAGTCGACAGGACTCCGCGTTGCCGGAAGTGGTGCTGGGTCTGGGCTTCGTAATGGCGCTGCTGTTGGCGCTTTCCATCCATTTCGCTCACAGAGCCCGCCTCAACGCGGCCCGCGCGCTCGAAACCAACCGCATGCTGGAAGAGGAGATCGCCGTTAGAAAACAAGTCGAGTCCGATCTGGAGAACCACGCGCGCTCATTGGCGCGCTCCAACACCGAACTGGAACAGTTCGCCTACGTTGCCTCCCACGACCTCCAGGAACCGCTGCGGATGGTGACCAGTTACATGCAGCTGCTGGAAAAACGTTACAAGGACAAGTTGGACGAGGATGCGAACGTGTTTATCGGCTACGCCGTGGATGGCGCGGCGCGCATGAAGCTTCTGATCACCGGGCTGCTGACCTACTCGCGCGCCGGCAAGCAGGGGCAGACGGTCGGCTCGGTGGATATGGAGGAGGTGCTGCGATCGGCAAACGGGAATCTACAGGGGTTGATCGAAGAGGCGCAGGGCGAAGTGACACATGATCCCCTGCCAAAAGTCGTCGGCGACCCCACGCAACTGCTCCAGTTGCTCCAGAACCTGATAGGAAATGCGCTGAAGTTCCGCGGCGAGGCACCGGCCCGGGTGCACGTGGGAGCCAGTGAGCAGGGCCGGCATTGGCTATTCTCCGTCAGCGACCAGGGAATAGGCATTTCCGCCGAGTTCCATCATCGAATCTTCGCGCTGTTCCAGCGTCTCCATGACCGCGAGGCTTACGAGGGCACCGGCATCGGATTGGCGCTATGCAAGAAAATCGTCGAGTCGCACGGAGGCAGAATCTGGCTGGATTCCGAGCCCGGACAGGGATGCACTTTCTATTTCACCTTATCCAAACAAGTGGACCCCCATGCTGACACCTAAGCCCAGCGACGAGAGAAAGGGCGATACCCTGAACCTGCTTCTGGTCGAGGACAATCCCGGCGATGCACGCCTGGTGCAGGAAAGTCTTCGCGATGAACGATCCGGCGATTTCCGACTCAGTCGGGCCACGCACCTGCAAGAGGCGCTGGGGAAACTCTCGCAGATGGATTATGACGCGGTATTGCTCGATCTATCGCTACCGGACAGCCGGGGACTGGACACCTTTCTGCGCATACGAGACACGACGGACAAAGTACCCGTGGTGATATTCACCGGACTCGACGACCGGGAGATAGCCATCCAAGCGGTCCAGGAAGGCGCACAGGACTATCTGGTCAAAGGTGAAGTGAACGACGGATCTCTCACCCGGGCCATTCACTATGCCGTCGAACGCCATAGAATCACCCATCTTCTTCAGCAGACCGAAGAACGCCTGGACAGCTTTCTAGAGCACACCTATGACCTGGTGCAAATCGCGAATGCGGAGGGCAGTCTGCGCTTTGTTAATCGATCCTGGATGGACACACTCGGCCACAGCGCCGATGACATTTGCAGGCTCAGCTATCTGGACGTCGTGGACCCGGATAGCAAAGAACACTGGAAAGAGATTTTCCAACGCGCCAGCGGCGGCTCGTCCAGCCCACTCGTCAGCGTCACGTTCCGAAATACCGAGGGCGAGAAGATATTCCTCGAAGGCGGCGTCTACGCAAGTTCACCACACGGTGGCAAGCGAACCATCAGCGCGGTGCTTAGAAACATCACCGAGCGTCAACTGGAAGAAGAGCGGATAAAATACCTCGCGCATCATGACGGGCTTACCGGCCTTCCGAACCGGCGACTGTTCAACGATCGGCTTGAGCAGCTACTCATCCGTTCCTCGTTGCGCAACCGCAGCCTGGCCGTTTTGTTTCTCGACCTCGACCATTTCAAACCGGTCAACGACAACCACGGCCATCAGACCGGCGACCTGCTGCTGATGACCGTGGCCGAGAGACTGAAGGAGTGTCTGCGCGAAGGAGACACTGTCGCTCGCATCGGCGGCGACGAATTCGCCATCATTCTGGCCGACATCGCCCAAGCGGCCGACGTCTCGCTGGTGGCGCAGAAAATAAAAACCGCGCTATCGCAAACCTGTCAGCTGAAAGAGCTGAATCTTTCGATCCAGGCCAGTATCGGTATCAGCGTCTTCCCGGAGGACGGCACCACCGCCAAGGCCCTGCTCAATCGCGCCGATCAGGCGATGTATGAGGTAAAAGCGGCCGGCAGAAACCATTACCAGCGTTATTCGCCGCAGGACGACAATTGACTTCGGTCGATCGCAACCGCTCCGGCGGATTAATTGACCATCATCACGGGAATCAGACCGACCAGGCCGAACAGGATCAGGTAGAAGGCGACGATGTAACTCAACAGGCGCGGCCAGATGAGAATCGCGATCCCCGAGAGCAACGAAATCAGCGGGGGTCCGAACATTACGTAACTCATTTCCATAGTGCTTCCTCAAGCGGATCAATACTGCAACTGCTGGAGTATCCCCTGCGCCAGCACGCCAATCAATAGCGTGGCGAGGAAACCCACCAACCACACGATCGTGGCGAATTTTCCGCCGGTGGGTGTGGAACCCCCGGCCTCGCCGACCGGGCGATACATCGGCACTATGATGCGAAGATACACCGCCAAGGACAACACACTGTTGATGATGCCGATCACCGCCAGCCACAGATAGCCGGCCTCTATCGAGGCACCGAACAACAGGAACTTCGCGGCAAACCCCGCCAGGGGTGGAATCCCGGTCAAGGAAAACAGAAAGGTGCTCATCGCGACCCCCGTCCAAAGGCGCCGACGACCCAGACCACGCAGCTCCTCGCGGGAGGTTCCCGCCTGAGTGACGATGGCGAAGGCGCCCAGATTCATCGCGCTGTAAGCTGCGGCGAAGACCACCAATGCCGGCAGAGCCAGGGTGCTCGCCGTCAGCGCGATAACAGCCAACAGAAAATATCCCGCCTGAGCGACCGACGAGTAGGCCAGGAGACGCACGACATTTTCCTGCACCAGCGCCGCCAGATACGCAACCGTCATGGTCACGGCCGCCACCAGTGCGAGGATTCCCTGCCAGCCGCTGCTCTCGGGCAGCTCGGTTACCACCTGTGCCAGCGCGAACAAAGCGCCGATTTTCGGCACCACCGACAAGTAGGCGGCGACACTCACCGGCGCGCCCTCGTAGGCATCCGGCGCCCAGAAATGAAACGGCACCAGCGAGGCTTTGTAGCCCAGGCCCACCAGCACGCCGACCAGTCCCAGGGCCGCGGCATACGGTGCCTGCTGTAAACCGCCAAGCGCGCCGAGCAGGGTGGTGCCGGTTATGCCGAACCAGTAGCTGAGGCCGAATATCATCACCGCGCCGCAGACCGATGCATAGATAAGGAATTTCATCGCCGCTTCTGTCGCCCGTGCGTCGCGCGGCCAGGCCACCAGGGCGAAGCCGGCCAGCCCCGAGAGCAGCAGCCCCAGCACCAAAAGCATCGTGTCGCCACTGCCCGCCAGAATCAGGGCGCCGAAGGTGCTGAAGCAAAGCAGGCTGTAGACCGTGCCCTCGCGCGGGCTGGCGGCCAGCTCACCGCGCGCCAGCAAGGCCGCGAGCAGCGTCGCCGGCAACAACACCAGCTTGGCCCACACGCTCAGCGCGTTGACGCGGTAGGTTCCGTCGAACACCGAGCTGTCGTGACCCAGCAGCGGCACGCTCAGCACGCTCGCCAACAACAGCCCTGCCAGCACGACGACAAAGCCGGCACGCGGGCGGCGCAACATCTCGCACACCAGTGAGGCCACCGCCGTCAGCAGCAATACGATTTCCGGCCACATCAGGGCCAGGTCGTGCGCCATCTCCTGCATCGTTCAGTCTGCCTCCGGGTCGGCGCTAAAGGGACAAAGAAAAGACATGGGCGCTCAAAAACTCAGCGTACTGGTAGTGCGATGAATCACCTGCAGCACCCAGGCCGGC
Organism: Thiogranum sp.; assembly: GCA_030148805.1. Lineage (GTDB taxonomy): Bacteria > Pseudomonadota > Gammaproteobacteria > DSM-19610 > DSM-19610 > Thiogranum. Next base: position 205,013 of record JASBSS010000018.1, read on the forward strand.
GCCACGCCGAGCGCGACAATCAACAGCGTCAACGGCGTCAGCACCAAAAGCTCGCGCGTCCCCAGGTCCGGCATTCGCTCCCATTGGGCAGGCAGTGGCCCCAGGAACACCTTGCCGATGGCGCGCAGGTACAGACCCGCGGTCACGACGATGCCGAGCACCACCACCGCTGCCGCGGGCGCCACGCCCAGGGTGGCGAGGAATATCTGAAACTCCGCCGGAAAATGCGCCAGCCCCGGCAAACCGAGGGAGGCAAAAGCCGCCAGAATGAAAAACCAGCCCAGCCTCGGAACTTGTTGAAGCAGACCGCCGAAGCGCTCCATTTCGCGGGTGTTGGCCCGCTCTTGCAGGCTGCCCACCAGAAAGAACAGCGCCCCGGTCACCAGGCCGTGGCTGACCATCTGCAGCACCGATCCATCCAGCGCCAGCGTGCGCAGCGCCGGATCGGCGGCGAGCGCGGCGGCGGCCACGCCCACAATGATATAACCCATGTGGTTGACCGAAGTGTAGGCGACGAGACGCTTGAGGTCGGTCTGCGCCAGGGCGACAAACGCGCCGTAAAGCGCGCTGAGTACGCCCACGACCATCACCACCCAGGCCGCTGCGCGCATGGCCTCAGGGGTCATTTGCAGGGCAAAGCGTATCAACCCATAGGTGCCGAACTTGAGCATCACGCCCGCGAGAACGACACTTCCCGCGGCGGGGGCCTGCACGTGGGCGGCCGGCAACCAGGTGTGGAAGGGGAAAACCGGCGTCTTCACCGCAAAGGTAAACAGCATGGCCGCCAAGGCCCACATGGCGGCGCTCCCGCTCAACGGCGGCTGCGCGATCCAGGCCCGCATATCGAAAGTGGAAACCTCCGCGCCAAGGTAGAACGCGAGAATGGCGAGCAGCAGCGGCAGGCTGCCCAACAGGGTATAGAGGAAAAACATCAGCGCCGCCCGCTGGCGGTCCTCGTGCCCCCAACCTGCGATGAGAAAATACATCGACACCAGGGACACCTCGAAAAACACATAAAACAGCAAGGCGTCCAAAGCCAGGAAGACGCCGAGCGAGGCGGTCTCGAGCAGCAGCATCAACACCACATAGGCGTGGGGTCGTTCGCGCACGCGGACCGAGTAGATCAGCGTGAGCAGAAACAACGCGGCGGTGAGCAGCACCAGGGGCAGACTGATTCCGTCGACGCCGACACGATAGCTGGCCCCGATCGCCGGCATCCAGTCAATCTGCTCCACCTGGGAAAACCCATCCGCTTGCACCCCCCTCACCCACATCCACAGCGTGCCTGCCAGGGTCAATGTGGCGGTGCCTATCCCCAGGGCGTGAACCATCGGAGCGCGCGCCCTGGGCATGGCGAGGATGACAGCGGCGCCCAACAGCGGCATGAACAAGCTCAAGGAAACCAGCGGAAACACGTTCTATTCTCCTTTGTCAGTCGCCGCGCAGGTCAAGGCGCGGCACCCGGGCCGACCCACCAGCCCAGTGCGGCCAGTACCCCAAGCATCAACGCACCTGCGGCCGTCGTCAGCGCCAGCTCGCGGTGCACCAGACCGCTGTGCAGGCCCCGCAGGCGCACCCCCAGGGTCCGGCTGGCGTGCGCCAGGGCTAAAATCAGCCGATCGATGACACCTTCGTCACCGCAGCGAGTGACACGGCCAACCAACAGCCCCATACGGCCTATGGCCAGCACCGTCGCATACAACAGATCTTCGAGACGTTGGCACCGCCGCGCCAGCCCCAGGGCCGGATGCACCACCCAGTGGGTCATGCCTCCGGAGATGGCGAAACCCTGCCGCGCCCAACGCCACAGCGGCCCCGACAGACGCTTGCCGCCGAGCCAGCCGCCGAGCAACAAACCGCTGAGTGCCGCCCCCAGACCCATGACGCTGGCCAGGGTGCTTTCCGGGGGTACGCTTTCGAGCAGGGACTCGATAGCGGAGAAATACAGTTTCAGGGTCGCGGCGAAAAGCACCAGTCCGGCCAGGCCCGAGCCCATCCACACCAGGCCGGCAAGTCGGTGCGGCCGGGCTTCCCCGCGCCACAGGAGCCGCAACGCCCGCGCCATATAAGCGCCCGTCAGCAGGGTACCGGCCAGCGCCAACCCGCCCAGCAGTCCGGGATGGGGCGAAACCAGAGTCGCGGCAATGACTGCGTCCTTGGAGAAATAACCGCTCAATGGCGGGATGCCGGCAAGCGCCAGTGCGGCAAGGGCGAAACCGCCATAGGTGGCCTTGCGCTCCCGCCCTACGCCCCGCAACGCCTTAAACTCGGTGGATTCGCGGCTGTGTTGAAACACACCGGCGGCGAGAAACAGCGCGCTTTTTATCGCCGCGTGAGCGATCAAATGCAGCAGCGCCGCCACGGGCGCACCCGCGCCCACCGCGATCAGCATCAGCCCGTACTGACTGGAAGTCGAGGCGGCCAACAGGCGTTTGAGATCGGTTTCCGCCAACGCGATAAGACCGGTGACCACCGTAGTGACACCGCCGACCAGCGCCACCAGCAGCAGGATCTCATCAGGCAGCAACGGCGCGCTGCGGATCAACAAAATCGCGCCGGCGGCCACCAGGGTGGCCGAGTGCAGCAAGGCGGAAACCGGCGTCGGCCCCGCCATCGCCCGCTGCAACCAATCGTGAAGCGGTGTCTGCGCCGATTTGCCCATCGCCGCCAGCAGCAGCATCAGGCCGACGAACGGCGCGGCAGCGCCTGCGTGTTGCAGACTGGTGGCGATTTCACTGCTGCCACTGGCTAGAATCAGCGCGAAAGCCGCCAGGTACAGTCCCATATCGGCGCTGCGCGTATAAAGAAACGCACGGTTGGCGGCCGCCGCCACGCCGGGACGCTGATACCAGAATCCGATCAGCAGATAACTGCTCAGACCGATCAGCTCCCAGGCAGCCAGCAGCAACAACCAGTCGGCGGCCAGCACCAAAGCCTGCATGGCGGCGATGAAAAAACACAGGATGGAAAAAAAACGCGACCGCTGCGGATCGTCCCGAGAATAGCCGACCGCGTACAGCACGACAAAGAACGCCACGCCGGCGACCACCAGCGACAACAGCGCCTGCAACGGTTCCCCACCGAGTCGCAGCGGCATGGCGGGCAGGCCAGGGAGTGTCAGTTCAGGCGCCGCGCCAGCGGCGACCGCCACCAGCAGCCAGACACTAGCCGCCAGGCCCGCGGCCACGCTCAGCAATGCCAGCACCGCCGGTGCCCGGTTGAGCAAGCCAATCGAAAGAGCACCGGCGAGCGGGATGAGGGTGACCCATGCCAGCGGATTCATCCCTTGAGCTCCCGCGCCTCTTCCATCTCGACCGAACCACGGGTGCGAAAGCGGGCGGTAGCCACCGCGAACCCGACAGCCATCTCCAGCGCCATCACCGTCATCACGATCAACACGAACATCTGACCGGCATAGCTCTCGGCATGCAAAAACCGCCAGAACGCCACCAGGTTGACCAGCGCACCGGCCAGTATCAGCTCGATGCCCATCATCAACATCACCAGGTTGGTCTGTGACAACACGCCATACAGACCGACGCCGAACAACGCGGCTCCCGTGAGCAGGGCCAGTAACAGCTCAGGATTCATGCGAGCCACCCTGCTCGGGAACCTTTACCGCCACCGCCGTGGCGGCGATCATGGCGGTAAGAATGGTGATCCCCGCGGTCTCGAAAACGAGCATGGAACGCCCCAACAGTTCGCGACCCAACTGGCGGATCTGCTCGTCCGCCGCGGCCGCCTCGGTCGCGCTCGCCAGTCCCTCCCACTGGGTATAGGCGGCGATCCCCGTCACCAGGACCACGCCGCCCAGGCCAGCGAGGAGGGACAGCCGCTTCTGATGGCTCATGTCCATACCGCCGAGCCCCCCCGGGTCCATCATGAACATCACCATGAAAATCGCCATGATGCTCATCTCCGTGGCCATCATCATGATCTGTAGCACGCCGAGGAATTCCGCCTGCATCGCCAGGAACAGCGCACCGAGAGCGGTCTGGGAGAACAGCAGCGCAAGGGCCGAGCGCATCATCGACGAGGTACGAAACACGCCCACGGCGAAAACCACCGCCGCGAGTCCGAAAAAGCCGATGAAAAACGTTTGCATCACAACCCCGCCAACACCATCACGCCGACGACAAAGATGTTGAGCAGCGCCAACGGAATGCCCAGCTTCCAGCACCAGGCCAGCAGCTGCTCTTCGCGCAGCCGCGGCAGGTAATAGCCCGCCAGCAACATCGACGCGGCGACCGCCAGCACCTTGGTCGCCCCCCACGCCCAGGGCGGCAACCAGGGCCCCTGCCATCCGCCGAGGTAGAAGACGGTCGTGGCCGCGGCCAAAGAGACCACCAGCACCATACGTCCCAGCCGCAGTACCGCCAGGCGCGCGCCGGTATACTCCGCCTCCACGCCGGCGGCGAGCTCACCGGCGGCAATGGGTCGATCAAAAGGCGGCAGAAAGCAAACCGCCAGACTGGCGATATAAAACAGCACGAAACCCAGTGGCTGGTAGAAGATGTTCCACCAGCCTTCCTGGGAGACCACAATGACCGTGGTCAGCAGGGATTCGGCGCGTATCGCCACCGCCGTGATCGGCATCACGATCAACATGGAATAGGCGATCACCTGCCCCAGAAAACGCCAGCCCGCCACCATGGCGTAGGCACCATCCGGACCCCAGCCGGCCATCAGCAGCGCCACCAGCACATAAGCCAGCGCCGCATTGACAAACAGGGCGCCGCTGGCCAGGTCGACCAGCACCAGCGTCGGCGACAAGGGCAAAACAGCCGCCGCCAGCAGTCCCGCCGACAACAACAGGACCGGCGCGGTTTCGAACAACAGGCGGTCGGGTTTGCGCGCCACCACCGATTCGCGCGCCAGCAGCGCGATGCCGGCCAACAGCGGCGCGGCCGGGGCGAAGCTTCCGCGCGTCAGCCGGTCTTCCAGCAACGCCACGGCGTAGATACCGGCCAGCAGACCCAGGCCCAATAGCACCGCGTTCACGAGGCACTCCCCCAGGGAGACAGATCCAAGGAACAGACGCAGGTGAGCGCATCGCCCAACTCCTGCTGTCGCAGCAGATGCGGCAACTGACCCAGCAGCGCCCGCGATGGCGGCTGGAGCTTGACGGCGGTCACGCGCCCCCCGCTGGCGGTGAGGTGCAGGCGCGCCTCCCCGCGCGGCGTCTCCACGACCGCCGTTGCCTCGCCGGCGTACGCTTCGGACGGCGTGCCTGGCGGAAAAGGATTTGCGTCGCTGTGCTCCTGAGACCTTGTGGCCGCGACCAGCGCCACACTCTGGCGCAGCTCATCCAGTCGCAGACAGAGCCGCTGCCAGGCGTCCGCGCCCTCCCGGCACAATGGCTCGAACGCCAGCTCACCGTAGGCCGGATCCTGAGTGCGCGCGTCGATGGGCATGGCGCAGGCGCGCGCCACGGGACCGCGCAGACTCGCCTGTTGCGCCATCACGCCGAGCCCGGACAAACGCGCCCGGAGCAGGCGATTGCGCCGCACTTGCCTCTCCAGGCGCGCCAGCGCTTTGTCCAACACCCTGAGATCGGTCGCCGCGCCGCGCAGACAGGCGAGCTGCAGCTGCCGCGCGCGCTGTTGCAGCCAGCCGAAACCCGTCTGGCACCCCAACAGGGCCAGCCAACCCAGGTGACTGGCCACGCGCTCGCGCTCGAGCAACGCGACGCAGCGGCGCGCGCTGGGCATAGGCACCGTCGCACCAAGCGCCGCGAGGGCACGCAGCGCCAACAGCCGATAGGAGACGGGCGTCAAAGGGTCCAAAGCCGAGACGGCTCGCAACAGATCCCCGCTGGCGAATCCGCCCTCCGGAGGCCGCAAACAGGCAGCCGGTATCGTCTCCGCCTTCACCCCGGCCACGCTGTCGCCGTCCAGCGTGAGGGTCAGCGACAGTCCGCCCGGCAGCCCGGGGAACAGCGGTCCAAAGGGCACCTCGATCCAGTCCATGGGGAGACCGTCCGGACTGCGCGGGAGGTCTTTGGTGACATTGACCATCGACATGAACGACATGCCGCCGTGTCCCTCGTGTCCCTCGTGTCCCTCGTGTCCCTCGTGTCCCTCGTGTCCCTCGTGATTCTCGTGATTCTCGTGATTCTCGTGATTCTCGTGATTCTCGTGACTCCCGTGACTCCCGTGACTCCCGTGACTCCCGTGACTCCCGTGACTCCCGTGACTCCCGTGACTCCCGTGACGGCCGTTATCGCCCTCGCCATGATCCGGCTGATGGCGGCCATCAGACTCACCCGCGTCATCCCCTTCGCCGTCGGACGCCGAATCCGGCATCAGTAGTGGCGCGCAGAAGGTCTCGACCTGCTGCTGATAGCCGTGCCGGCAAAACCAAGCGCGCAACTGCCCGAGCCCATTGAGCAAGCCGCTCTGCGACAAACCGGCTTGCGCTCCGATTGGCAACCCTGCCGGCGCGGTCTCGCCGAGCAGCAGACACCCCCGTGGACGCATCATCTGCGCATAGGAGACCAGGGCCGCATCCGCCAACGCCGCAGGCAGTTCACCGACAATCAGCAGCACGTTGGCATGCCGCGGCGTGGCCGCCAGGCGCAATCCCGCGGCGCCAAGTTCCAGACCGTAAGCCGCGGCCACGTCGGGCCCGGGAATTACCAGTGCACACAGATCACGCGCCGTGGCGCGCAGCAACCATTGCCCCATTCCCTGCCATCGTCCCTGACGCGCGCCGTAACTCACTTAGTGTCTCCGCAACGCGCCCTGGCTCCAGCCATAGAGCAAACCGAGAAACAAGATAGCCAGAAATACCCCCATATCCAGTAGCGCCACCAGCCCTTCCTCCTTGAACACCACGGCCCAGGGATACATGTAAGCCATCTCCATATCGAAGGCGAGAAACAGCAACGCGTAACCCAGATAGTGCGCGTGATAGCGCACCCAGGCGGGCTCTACGCTCAGGCGCCCCGAGGTCGCGGGGACGTTTTTTCCCGCTTCCTCGCGCGTGCGACCGAGAGCACGGGCAAAGGCGTACAGGCTAAGCGTCAGGCCGATCGCTCCGATCAGCAACGCGAACAGGACAAGGTACTGTTGCAGGGCACTCATGTTATTCTCCCGATGTGCGCAAAGGCACCGGCAACAGCATCCAAGCATACGCTCGCCTGCATGAAGGGAAATAACATGTGTTAACTGCCGGACCGCTCAAGCGACGCCATCCCGCGGGAGCGCCCTGGGGAGGGAACCAGGCGGCGACCGGAGCGCCGTCAGCCCACTTCGCGGACAAGCAGCGGGCGGCGGAAAAATTCCCGGCGTTGGAAAGGCCCCGGTGCTACCGCATCAGCGAAAGATCGAAATCAGATATGCGAGACCAAGCGCACGTCGGGAATGCTGACGCGCAGCGCTTCCGTGATCTCGAAGCGAATACCGGTGACCGGACGAATGGATACCCAAAGCAGATTCAGCGCCAGATTCAACTCCGCGAACACCACCTGGTCACCGAAGCGCGACAGGATGGCGTGGATGTCCTGCATCGTCTGCTGGATACGCAGTTGCGGTCGCAGACGCAACCCGGGGATGATGAGCATGAAGTCCGACAGCGCCTTGCCGTTCTCGTCCACAATGGGCGCGCGCTTACGCAACGGCTCGGTGGCGTCCAGCAAAGGAAACAACGACACGCGTGGCAGGTTCATGAGTACCGACTATAACCGAATCCCCCAACACCCTCTAGGTTAAGAGTCACCGAACCTGCTGTCAGGGGAAGCCTACCCCCAAGGCCCCAAAAACTCGACACCCTGGCAAAGAACTTTCCAACGGTTCGTGACGGTGGTCTTGACAGATGCCTCACTATCTAATATTCTTTAGATAATTAGATTATTTAAGAGCACCCCCTGAAAGCGATGACTTCAGCCCGCGAAATCAAAGACACGCTCTATCAACAGGTGGCCCGAGTGGGCAAGGCGTTGTCGAGTCCCAAGCGCCTTGAGCTGGTCGAACTGCTGTGCCAGGGAGAGATGCACGTCGAACAACTGGCCACCGAGGCGGGCATCAGCCTGAAGCTCGCCAGTGCGCATTTAAAGGAACTGCGCTTGGCACAGCTGGTTGCCCTGCGGCGCGACGGCAGAAGGGTGTTCTATTCCTTGGTGGACGACCAGGTGGCCGATCTTTGGGTGGCCCTGCGTGCCTGCGCCGAAAACCGGCTGCTGGAATTGCGCAGCGCGCTGGGCGAAGTCGTCTCCCACCCGCACGAACTCTCGCCGCTCAACGGCAAGTCATTGCTCAACCAGGCCCGGCGCGGCGAGCTGACGGTGATCGACGTACGCCCGGCGAATGAATACGCGCAGGCTCATCTACCCTATGCGCGCAGTATGCCGCTCGCTGAGCTCAAGCAGCGGCTCGACGAACTCCCCCCCGATCGGCCGGTGGTCGCCTATTGCCGCGGGCCTTTCTGTCTGCTGGCAAAAGACGCGGTCACGCTGCTGGCACAGGCCGGCGTGAACGCCACCAGGCTGGAAGACGGGGTGGCGGAATGGCGCGCACGCGGCTTACCGCTGGCGCAGTGACCATCACAAGACGCGACGAATCCTGCGGAGGTCTTTATGTTCTTCAAACAAATGGCAGCGGAAAACGCCACGCTTTCTTATCTTTTTGGCTGCGGCGGCAAGGGTAAAGCGGTAGCGGTGGATGTGGCGCGCGGCGACGAAACGCGTTTCATCGAGGAGGCGTCACGGCAGAACGTGACCATCACCCACGTCATCGACACCCACGTGCACGCCGATCATTATTCCGGCGGACGCCAACTGGCGGAGAAGGTCGGCGCGCCCTACTGTCTGCACGAACACATGCAGGGGCGGACCGGTTTCGCCTTCGCGGCGCTGCGCGACGGCGATGTCATCGATGTCGGCAACGTCAAGATAGAGGTGATGCACACGCCGGGGCACACCCTGGACAGTATCTGTCTGCTGGTCACCGACCGGCGCCGGGGCGAGGCGCCCTGGTTCGTCATCACTGGCGACAGCCTGTTTGTCGGCGCCATCGGGCGCCCCGATCTCGCCGGAAAGGAACGCGAGATGGCGGCGCAGCTCTATGACAGTCTGCACCAACGCCTGCTGACCCTGCCCGACGAGGTGGAGATCTTTCCCGGGCACCAGGCGGGCAGCGTCTGTGGCGCCGGACTGTCGGGCAAACCCTCTTCCACGCTCGGTTTCGAGAAACGCTGGAATCCGGCCTTGTCGCTGAGCAAAGAGGCGTTCATCGAGCAGCTCACCGCCGAGATACCGCCGCGACCGGCGGAAATGGACCGTATCGTGGCGGCCAATCTCGGCCTTACCGAGGCCGGCTAGCCGTGTCGGTGTCGACGCCGTCGAATCCGCCTGTCTACCGCTACGGTATCCGCGACAATCTGGCGCAATTCTCTCACCAGCTGATCCAGGTGTTCCTGGTCGGGCTCACCCTGGGCATGATGCGTACGGTGGTTCCCGCCCTGGCGGAGAGCGAATTTGGCGTGCCGCGTGGCTCGTTCGTCCTTCTGGTGGCCTTCGTCGTCGCCTTCGGGTTCGTCAAAGGCGCCATGAATTTCGTCGCCGGGCGGCTTTCGGAGCGGCTGGGACGCCTCAAGGTCCTGTTGTTCGGCTGGTTGCTGGCCCTGCCCATTCCCGTGATGATCCTCTACGCGCCCGACTGGAACTGGATTGTCGCCGCCACGGTACTGCTCGGCATCAACCAGGGCCTGACCTGGTCGATGACCCAGACCGCGAAACTCGATATCACCCGACCCGAACAGCGTGGCCTCACCATCGGGTTCAACGAGTTCTCCGGTTATCTGGGCGTGGCGGCGGCCGGCATTATCACGGGCTATCTGGCGACCGCCTTCGGCCCGCGACAGGGGCTGTTCATTTTCGGGCTGGCCACGATCCTGGTCGCGTTGCTGCTGACCCTGCTGTGGGTGAAAGAAACCCTCCACTGGGCCCAGGCCGAAGGCGCGCGTCACGCCGCGGGACAAGCCAGCGGACCGCGGGCACGCTTCCCCGGCAACATTCCCGATCACCCCGACACCTGGCAGGTCTTCACACTGATGTCGTGGCGCGACAAACGCATGTTCGCCTTCAGCCAGGCCGGCCTGGTGGAGAAGTTCGTCGATGCCCTGGTCTGGGTCTACTACCCGGTCTATTTCTACCAACAGGGCCTGAGCCTGGCGGCCATCGGCTGGCTGGTCGGGGTCTACGGTTTTGTCTGGGGCGGCTCGCAGTTCCTTACCGGCAAACTCTCCGATCACCTCGGTCGTCGCTGGCCCAATATTCTCGGCATGTGGATCTGCGGCGGCGGCGTCGCCCTGACCTTGCTCGGCAGCGGCATCGCCTGGTGGCTGCTGTCGGCCGCCGTCACCGGTTTCGGCATGGCGCTGCTCTATCCCAATCTGTCGGCCGCGGTGGCCGACATCGCCCACCCCAACTGGCGCGGCTCTGCCATCGGCATCTACCGCTTCTGGCGCGACCTCGGCTATGGCATCGGTGCCCTGCTGCTCGGCCTGGCCTCCCAGGTCAGCGGCGCGCTGAGCACCGGTTTCTGGCTGGTCGCCGCGGCGATGCTGCTCTCAGGCCTGCTGCTTTGGATCTGGGGCGAGGAGACCCACCCGCGACTCAACCCGGCTGATTGAGGCGCGCGCGGCCGCGGACAGCGGCCGCCGCTTGGCATCAGATCAGTCCCACTTCAACGTGCCACCGGTTTGATATTCGGTGACGCGGGTTTCGAAGAAGTTCTTCTCCTTGCGGATATTCGACTGCTCGTCCAACCAGGGCAAGCGGCACTCGGCGCCCGGAAACGGCTCGTCCATGCCCAGCTGACGCGCCCGCCGATTGGCGATATAGCGAAACTGCGCGTTGTGGTCGTCGATGGAATAACCTAGGATCGGTTCACGCAGAATGAAACCCGCATAATCCGCCTCCGCGGCTTCGGCCTCCAGCCACATGTCATGCAAGGCCTGGGGGTCCAGCTTGACGTCGTTTTCGAGCAGGATCTGTTTCACGGTCCGAATACCGAACCCGCAATGCATCACTTCGTCGCGCATGATGTACTGCAACTGCTCGGCGGTGCCTTTCATCAGTCCGCGACGCTGCAACGCAAAAATCGGACTGAAACCATTGTAGAACCAGCAGCCTTCGAACACGGCCGCGAAAAAGACATAGGCCATGACAAAGTTCTCGAGCTCCTCGGCCTGCCCCAGATCGATGTCCGGGCGCAGGATCGAATCCAGGCGACGGTTGGCAATTTCGATCTTGCCCCGTATCTGCGGTACCACGCGGTAACGGTTGTAGATCTCGCCCTGCTCCAGACCGATGCTCTCGATACAATGTTGATAGGTCCAGGTATGCAGCGCTTCTTCATACACCTGACGTGCCTGATAAATCTGCAACTCCGGCGCGCTCATCTTCTCCATCACGGCCAGGCCGATGTTGCGCATCGCCAGAATGTCGGAGGTGGTCAGATAGGCCAGCACATTCTCGTAGACGTGACGCTCGGCAGGGCTCAGGCGGTGGTGGTAATCCTGGATGTCCTGCGCCATGTTGATGTCCAGCGGCGTCCAGTGGTTCTTGTTGGCGTTGAGAAAATACTTCCAGGCCCAGGGGTAGCGAAACGGCGCCAGCTGATTGATATCGGCCTGGCCGTTGATCACGCGCTTGTCCTCGGCGCGCACCGCCGCCATGGTGTCACCGGCCAGCCGCTGCGTGCCCGAAACGTCATCGCTCGCAACCGGCAACGCGCTCACACAGGCGCCGGCCGCCGCCGGCATCGGCGAGCGCTGCTGCCCCAGGGGGTCATCCCAATTCAGCATGTTCTATCTCCTCAGGTGGTTACTGACAGGCTTCGCAGTCGGGGTTGTCGAGCGCGCAGAGCGACGGCTCGTTCCCGGCGCGCTCTGGGGTCTGCGCGGCCCCGTTGTCGGTGCTTTTTTCCAGGTGGGTGGCCCCCAGGGTGCGCAGATAATAAGTGGTCTTCAGGCCGCGCACCCAGGCGAGCTTGTAGAGACGATCCAGCGCGGGGCCGTCCGGTTTGGCGAGATAAAGGTTCAGCGATTGCGCCTGATCGAGCCACTTCTGGCGCCGGCTGGCCGCCTCGATCAGCCAGCGCGAATCGATTTCAAAGGCGCAGGCATATTTGGCCTTCAACTCGGGCGGCACCCGGTCGATCGCCGCGATCGACCCGTCGTAGTATTTCAGATCGTTGATCATCACCTCATCCCACAACCCATGCTGTTTCAGATCCTCCACCAGCCAGGGGTTGATCACCGTGAACTCGCCCGAGAGATTGGATTTGACGAACAGGTTCTGGTAGCTGGGCTCGATCGATTGCGACACGCCGCAGATGTTGGAGATCGTCGCCGTCGGCGCGATGGCCAGGCAATTGGAATTGCGCATCCCCACGCGCTGCACGCGTTCGCGCAACCGGTCCCAGTCCAGGCTGGTCGAGGTGTCGACTTCCAGGTACCCCCCGCGTTCCTGGCGCAACAATTCCAGGGAGTCGATCGGCAGGATACCGCGGCTCCACAACGACCCGTCGAAGCTCGGATAACGGCCGCGCTCCGCGGCCAGATCGGTCGACGCCTCGATGGCGAAATACGCCAGCGCCTCCATCGATCGATCGGCGAAGTCGACGGCCTGTTCCGAGGCGTAGGCGATACCCAGCCGATGCAGTGCGTCCTGAAAACCCATCAGCCCCAGACCGACGGGCCGGTGACGCAGATTCGAATAGCGTGCCTGTGGCACGCTGTAATAGTTGTAGTCGATGACGTTGTCCAGCATGCGCATCGCCATGGCGACGGTGCCGCGCAGCTTCTCCAGGTTCAATCCCTGCTCGTCGACGTGCGCCAGCAGATTGATCGAGCCGAGATTACAGACCGCGATTTCCCGGTCGTTGGTATGCAAGGTGATCTCGGTGCAAAGATTCGAGCTGTGCACCACGCCCTGATGCTGATTGGTGTAACGCAGATTGCAGGCGTCCTTGAAGGTGATCCAGGGATGTCCGGTCTCGAACAGTTGTCCCAGCAGCTTGCGCCACAACGACACCGCCGGCAGGCGTTTCCAGACCCGTAGTTCGCCGCGCTCGGCGCGCGCCTCGTACGCCTCGTAGGCTTCGCGGAATGCGCGCCCGCTGAGATCGTGCAGCTCGGGCACTTCGTCGGGCGAGAACAAGGTCCACTCGCGCTCCTCGGCGACCCGCTGCATGAACAGATCGGGTATCCAGTTGGCCGTGTTCATGTCGTGGGTACGGCGCCGTTCATCGCCGGTGTTCTTGCGCAGATCCAGGAATTCCTCGATATCGATATGCCAGGTTTCCAGATACGCGCAGACCGCGCCCTTGCGCTTGCCCCCCTGATTGACCGCCACCGCGGTGTCATTGGCGACCTTCAAAAAAGGCACCACGCCCTGGGAACGCCCATTGGTCCCCTTGATGTGGGCTCCCAGACCACGCACCCGGGTCCAGTCGTTGCCCAGGCCGCCGGCGAATTTCGACAACAGCGCGTTGTCCTTGATCGCGCCATAGATCCCGTCCAGATCGTCCGGCACCGTGGTCAGATAGCACGACGACAACTGCGGACGCAACGTGCCGCTGTTGAACAGCGTCGGCGTCGAGCTCATGAAATCGAATGAAGACAGCAAATGATAGAATTCGATCGCGCGCTGCTCGCGCTCCAGCTCGTTGATGGCAAGGCCCATGGCGACGCGCATGAAAAACGTCTGCGGCAGCTCGAGACGCCGCGACTGGTGATGCAGAAAGTAGCGATCGTAGAGCGTTTGCAGCCCCAGATAGTTGAACTGCCGGTCGCGCTCGGGCTCGAGCGCGTCGGCGAGCGCATCCAGATCGAAGCGACCGAGCTCGGGGTCGAGCAACTCAAGTTCTATGCCCCGCCGGATCCCCTGGGCGAACAGGCTGGGATAAAGCGCGGCGGCATCGGTTTCCAAAGCGTGGCCGTCGCCGACGCCCGCGTGAACCTCCGCGCACAGGGAATTGAGCAGCAGGCGGGCCGCCACGTAGGAATAGTTGGGCTCCTGATCAATCAGCGTGCGCGCGCTCAACGTCAAGGCCGCGCCGACATCGGCACGCGCGATGCCGTCGTAGAGATTGCGCCGGGCCTGGCGCAACAGATCGTCGGCGCTAACGTCAGCCAGTCCCGCGCACGCCTGGCCGATCACCTCTCGCAGCCAGGCATCGTCCAGGAGCGACTGCTCGCCGTTGCTCTCTTGCACCCGCAAGCCCGCTGGCTCGGCCGCACCGGTCTGGGTCTGCTCGCTCGCCCGCAGCCGGGCGTGCTCTTCGCGATACAACACATAAGCGCGTGCCACCTTGTGGTGGCCGTTGCGCATCAGCGCCAGCTCCACCTGGTCCTGGATGTCCTCGATGTGAACGGTGCCGCCATCGGGCAGGCGCCGAAACAATCCGTCCATCACTTCGGCGCTCAGCTCGCGCACCGCAGTGTGCACCCGGCTCGAGGCCGCGGCCTTGCCGCCCTCCACGGCCAGGAACGCTTTGGTCATGGCCACCTGGATCTTGGCCGGATCGAAACGGGTTGATTTGCCGTTGCGGCGTATCACCTGATAACGGACGCTGTCTGCGCTCGCCGCCGTGGTGACGGCGGCGGTGGCCGCGCTCGCCGGCAGCCGCGGTGAACTGCGATTTGGTTCAATCTGCATGGATGACCCCCTGTCAGCTGTTTCGTTTGGGGGCCTGCGGGAAAATCCAGGGGAGGGAACCGACCGCGGTCACGGGGCCGGATCCACCCTGTGACCTTGACGCGAGGCCCGGGCGAAGGAATCCGCGAGGATTCCCGCTCCGGCAGGTATTCGGACTTGGAGGCGTGGCCGGCGACAACCGACCGCAACCTCTACACCGCTGCGCGACAGTCCCGGATTCTCACCGGGTTCCCCTGCTGCAACCACAAGATGTAGTGGTTGACCGAAGCTATGGCACAAAATAGCGTAGATTTCGCGCCATGACAACCACCATTTTCAGGGATGTTCCCCGCCCCCGCCCGCGGCGCGCGCCAAACGGATGAATTCCTGCACATAGGGGGCAGCGGCCTCCATCTGGCGTACCGCGGCGTACAAGGTCCCGGTCATGCCGCGGCGCCCCAGCGGACGGGTGTCGCACTGTGCCGAGGAAGCGGATTCGCGCAACACCCAGTCGGGCAACACCGAGACCCCGCGGCCACTGGCCACCAGCAAGAGGATCACCGCGGTCAGCTCCGCCTGACGAACGGCGGCCGGCTCGACGCCGGCAGGTTGGAGAAACCGGCTGAAGACATCCAGTCGCTGGCGACTGACCGGATAGGTAATCAGCGTTTCCTGAGCCAGGTCGCCGGCCTGGACAAATCGCTTGCGCGTCAGTGGGTGACCGGGCGCCATCACCAGCCGTGACTCGTAGCGAAACAGTTCGGCGAACAGCAGATCCTCGCGCGCCAGCGGATCCGAGCTGATCACCAGATCCACCTCCCCGGTCTGCAGCGCCGCCATGGCGGTGAAGCTCACCCCGAAACGGATGTCGATTTCGATCTCGGGCCAGTGCTGACGGAAACGACTGAGCACAGGCGCCAGCCATTCAAAACAGGCGTGACACTCGATGGCGATATGCAAGCGCCCGAGTTCGCCGCGGGCGGAACGCCGCAAATCCTGATCGGCGCTTTCCATCAGTGGCAGCACCTGCTGGGCAAGTTCGAGCAACCGTCGACCGGCCACGGTCAGGCGCAGGGGCTTGTTGTTGCGCAAATAAAGCGGGGTGTCGTAGTGATGTTCCAACGCCTTGATCTGATGCGAGAGCGCCGACTGGGTCACGTGCAGGCGTTCGGCGGCTTTCACCAGGCTGCCGGTTTCGTGAATGCTCAGCAGACTGCGGAGGTGACGAAGTTCCAGAATCATATTAGCTAGTCTCATATTTATTATGAGTAATATGAATTTTACTCAATTTTTTGGCATCCGCATACTGTCCGGGATCTTTCTTCCAGGAGTCCCCATGACGCTGCTACACAATCCCGGCTTCCCGCGCATCGGCGCCCACCGCGAACTCAAGTACGCGCTCGAGGCCTATTGGCGCGGCGCCTGCGACGAATCTGAGCTGGAACAAACCGGCGCCGCGTTGCGCGCCCGTCACTGGCGGGCGCAGGCGGCCAAAGGTCTGGACCTGCTTCCGGTCGGCGATTTTTCCTGGTACGACACAGTGCTGGATCTGAGCACCGCGCTGGGCGCGATTCCCCGGCGTTTCGGCTGGTCCGGCGGCGAGGTCGACCTCGACACCTACTTTCGCCTGGCGCGCGGCCGCGCCGCCAACGGCGAAGCGGTCGCGGCCTGCGAAATGACCAAATGGTTCGATACCAATTACCACTACATCGTGCCGGAGGTGCAAACCGGGCAGACCTTCGCTCTCTCCTCGCACCGGCTTTACCGTCAGATCGAGGAAGCACAACGCCTGGGTTACAAAGTCAAACCCACGCTGCCCGGACCCTTGACCTGGTTGTGGCTGGCGAAAAGCCCTCAGCCCGGATTCGACAAACTGAGTCTGCTCGAAGCGCTGTTGCCGGTCTATGGCGAATTGTTGCAGGGCATCGCGTCGCTGGGCGTCGAGTGGGTACAGATCGACGAACCGATTCTCGCCCTCGACCTGCCGCCGCAGTGGCAACAGGCTTTTGAGCAAAGCTATCACCGGCTGGGCACCCCCGGCCTGAGCAAATTGCTGGCCGTCTATTTCGGCCCCCTGCAGGAGAATCTCGGGGTCGCCTGTACCCTACCGGTCGAGGGGCTGCACCTGGACGCGGTGCGCGGGGGCGACGAACTCTCCCGGATCCTGGACCGGCTGTCTCCCTATCAGGTGTTGTCGCTGGGCATCGTCGACGGGCGCAACGTCTGGCGCACCGATCTCGAACGTGCGTTGCAGCGCCTGGAGGAGCCAAGCCGGCGTCTCGGCGAACGCCTCTGGCTGGCGCCGTCGTGCTCGCTGCAACATGTCCCGGTGGACCTGGCGGCGGAACGCCAGCTCGACGCCGGGCTGCGCACCTGGCTGGCTTTTGCCCTGCAGAAACTCGAAGAGCTGGCACTGCTGCGCCAGGCGCTCGACAGCGGTCGCGACAGTGTGCGCGGCGAGCTGCAGGCCGCGCGCGAAGCCATGGCGATACGCCGCGCGACCTGGCAGCGCCCCACCGGCGACGGCGCATCGAATCGCGTCCCCGACGGCAGGCTGACCGAACGCACCAGCCCTTACCCCCAGCGGGCCCAGGCGCAACGCCAGGCACTGAAGCTGCCGCCGTTTCCGACCACGACCATTGGGTCTTTCCCGCAAACCGCGCAGATCCGCCGCGCCCGGCGCGATTTTCATCAGGGTACGCTTGACGAGGCCGCCTATCGGGAGACCGTCCAGGCGGAAATCCGCCGCGCCATCCAGGCCCAGGAAGCGCTCGGGCTCGACCTGCTGGTGCATGGCGAGGCCGAGCGCAACGACATGGTGGAGTATTTCGGCGAACAACTGGCCGGCTTCGCCGTCACCCGCAATGGCTGGGTGCAGTCTTATGGCTCGCGCTGCGTCAAGCCGCCGATACTCTACGGCGACGTCCGCCGTCCGAAAGCCATGACCCTGGAATGGAGCCGTTACGCGCAGTCTCTCACCGATAAACCCGTCAAAGGCATGCTCACCGGTCCGGTGACACTGCTCAACTGGTCGTTCGTGCGCGACGACCAGCCGCGCGCGGACACCTGTCTGCAAATCGCCCTGGCGTTACGCCAGGAGGTGCTCGATCTCGAAGCCGCCGGGATTACCGCCATTCAGATCGACGAAGCGGCTTTGCGCGAAGGCTTACCGTTGCGTCGGACGCAGTGGCAAAACTACCTGGATTGGGCGGTGCGGGCGTTTCGTGCCACCGCTGCCGGAGTGGCCGACAGCACGCAGATTCACACCCACATGTGTTACTCGGAATTCAGCGACATCATGGCTGCGATCGCCGCCATGGACGCCGATGTCATCACTATCGAAACGTCACGCTCGGATATGCAACTGCTGGAGACTTTCCAGCGCTTCGCCTACCCCAATCAGATCGGTCCCGGCGTCTACGACATCCACTCGCCGAACATTCCCGAGACCGCACACATGGTGGCTCTACTGGAGAAAGCCGCGCACGTCATACCCGCCGAGCGCCTCTGGGTAAATCCGGACTGTGGACTGAAAACCCGCGCCTGGCCGGAAGTCGAGGCCGCACTCGGCAATATGGTGCGCGCCGCGCATATCCTGCGTACGCACAAGGCCGGCGCGCAGGCAGACCCAGGGGCGAGCGGGAAGTAAACTAAACGCCCGGTAATAACCGGGCGCAAACAGCGGATGGCGAGCGGCCTGCGCGGCGGGCTGCTTTGGCGGCGGGCTGCTTTGACAGTGCGCTGTCAGGCCCGGTGACCTCGGTCCAGGAGACTCGGCACGAGAATGCTCCGACGGGCGGCAAGTGGTTGCGCCGGTGCGGCTCTGCTAAAGTAAGCCCCCTCAACACCGCCTGTCCCGGTAGCTCAGCTGGATAGAGCAAGCGCCTCCTAAGCGCTAGGTCGGAGGTTCGACTCCTCTCCGGGACACCATTCAAATCAGATTTTGCGCTTTACTTCGATGATATTGGGTAACTGTCCAAGACGACTGAGTATACGGCTCAGTTGACCGATATCGGTAACCTCGATGTGCAGTTCCATGCGCGCGATCAGATCGGCGCGATCGGTATGCGTATTCACGCTCATGACGTTAACCCGGTCATTGGCCAGCAGCGAGGAGACATCGCGCAACAGTCCGGGCCGATCATAGGCCTGCAGCACAATCTCCACCGGGAAAACGCGATCCGGTACCGGGCCCCATTCCACGTCGATCAGCCGGTCGCGGTCGTCTTGCTTGAGACGCAACACATTGGCGCAGTCGCGCCGATGGATGGTGACACCGCGCCCGCGGGTGATGTAGCCGATGATCGGGTCATCGGGCACCGGGTGGCAACAACGCGCGGCAGTGGTCAACAGATTGCCGACACCGAGAATTCTGAAGTCGTTGCTGTCGGCGTGCGGGCGTAACCGCCGACTCGGCACCGCCAGTGATTCCCGGTCGTCGCTTTCGTTGAGGCTGAGCACGGTGCTGACCACCTGACCGGCCTGCAGGTCGCCGCCGCCGAGCGCCGCCATCATGCCTTCAACATCGCTGAAATTGAGTTTCTGCATAACCGGTTCGAGGGCCACGTCCTTGAGACCCAAGCGATGGAATTCACGCTCCAGCGTCTGACGCCCGGCACTGATATTGATATCGCGATCCTGCTGCTTGAACCAGTGACGCACTTTGGCGCGCGCCCGCGAAGTCCTCAGGTAACCCAGGTGCGGGTTGAGCCAGTCGCGACTGGGCGAGGCCTGACGGCCGGTCAGCACCTCGACCTGCTGGCCGGTCGCCAACTCATGGGACAGGGGCACGATCCGCCCGTTGACTTTGACGCCGCGGCAGCGATGGCCGACATCAGTATGGATATGATAGGCGAAATCCAGCGCCGTCGACCCGGCCGGCATGTCGATAACATTGCCCTGAGGGGTCAGCACATAGACCCGCTCTTGCACCGATTCGGATTTGAAGCGGTCGACGAATTCGTCGGCCGACGGTTCTTCGTCTTTCCACTCCAGCAATTGGCGCAGCCAGACGATCTTGTGCTCGAAGCCGGCGTCATAACGTCCACCCTCCTTATAACGCCAGTGCGCGGCGATGCCCAGCTCGGCGTGCTCGTGCATGTCGCGGGTACGGATCTGCACCTCAATGGCCTTGCCTTCCGGGCCGATCACAGCGGTGTGCAGTGAACGGTAATTGTTCGCCTTCGGGTTGGCAATATAGTCATCGAACTCGTGCTGCACGTGATGCCAGAGGCCGTGCACAATACCCAGCACCAGGTAGCACTCGCCCGGATTGTCGACCAGCACGCGCACCGCCTGCAGGTCGAAAACCTCATGAAAGTCGATGTTCTTGCGCCGCATTTTGCGCCAGATACTGTAGATGTGTTTGGGCCGACCGGTGATCTCCGCGTTGATTCCGGCCTGCTCGAACGCCGCCCGCAGGCGCTCCTTGACCAGCTCGATGTGCCGTTCACGATCGATGCGCCGGCCGTCCAGCAGGGCGGCGATGCGGTGATAGGCCTCGGCGTCCAGATAACGCAACGCCAGATCCTCTAGCTCCCACTTCACCTGCCAGATGCCCAGCCGGTTGGCCAGCGGCGCATAGATCTCAAGTGTTTCGCGAGCAATGCGCCGCTGGCGAGTTTCGTCCAGATGGCGCAGGGTGCGCATGTTGTGCAGACGATCGGAGAGTTTGATCAGCACCACGCGGACGTCTTCGGCCATTGCCAGCAGCAGCTTGCGGACGCTTTCGGCGTGCTGCGAGCTGGCGCCTTTGCCGGCCGGCAGCTCACGCATTTCGCCAATATGGCCCATCTTGGTAACGCCATCGACCAGCGCAGCGACCGACTCGCCAAACCTCTCTTTGACCGTCTCCAGGGTGATGCTGGTGTCCTCGACGACATCGTGCAGCAGGGCCGCGGCGACCGACTCGGCATCCAATTTGAGATGGTGGACGATTTCCGCCACCGCCAGGCAGTGCACCAAGTATGGCTCGCCCGAGGCGCGCGCCTGACCGCGGTGGGCATCGCGCGCGCACTCCAGCGCGCGGCGGATCAGTTGCGCGCCATCCGGCTCGCGCTCGGCGCTCACCAGGCGCAACCAGGATTCCAGATCCGGCGGCTGTCCAGAGGCGGGAGTATGACTGTCAGCGCGTGCGACCATACGCCATAGTTTAGTCCTACGCCGCCTGTCAGGCTACGTGCTCAGAGGACAGGTACGGCGAGATCCGCCTGCAGCTCGGCGAGCAGATCGCTCAGGGCAGCTTGCATGGCCTGTGCCGTCGCATACATACGGGATTCCCGTAGCGGACGCCGCTGTGCATAGTCGCGGGTCCATAGTGGCTGCGTCGATGATGACGAGCGGAGGCTGAACTGCATGGCGACTTCGACGTACGCCGTGCCGTCCTCGGCGCGGACCTCCTCGAACTTCAGCAATCGTGCCGACAGCCGCCAGGCGGCATCCAGCGTGTCACCGCCGGCCACGCTGTCCGCCACGCCGCTGTCGCGCAACCAGGATATCATTACCTGGTGCACCAGCCGCGGCGGCTCCTCCACCCAGAATTCATAGTGATAGCGCTGCAGTTGCAGTGGCCGGTCGGGCGCGGTATAGAGCATCGCCCGGGCGCTGTGCAGCGGATCGGCGCGGATGTCGTCCACGGCCAAGCCGCCGGTCAGCAGCGGGCGCGCCAACGTGTGTTCGGGTTGCAGGCGCTGAAAGCGGTAAAAGCGGTCTTCCGGCACGGGCGCGGCGGACATACAGCCGCCGAGCGCCAGCGCCAAGGCACAGCCAACTATTCTATTCACGACGGCCTCCAGGGTCGGTGGGCGCCGGAGCGTTCAGCAGGCGCGCGGGGTTTTCGCGAATCTGGCGGCTGAACTCGCTGGCGTTGCGGGCGGTATTATCCAGATTCTGCAAGACAGCATCGCTGTGGCGTGCCACTTGCTGCAGCGTTCGGCGTAAATCGACCACCGCCCTGGCCAGTTCCGGCTGACTGGTGGTGACCAGCGCATCGAGTTTAGCGAGCAACCGCCCGGCCTCGTCGCTGACTGTCGCCAGGGTGCCGCCCAGCGCGTGGAAATCGGCCGCCGCACCGTCGACATTGTCCAGCACCCGACGCGCCTGTGCCGCGGTCCCGGCGTTGATAACCCCCGACAGGTGAGTGGCGCTGACATCGAGTTTATCCACCAGCGTCTGCAAGCCGGTGAGAATCGCGGGCAGGCGGTTGTCCAGTTCTCCGCCTACGCTTTGCATGGTGCGCCCCAGGTTTTCCAGCAGCGGGCGAAGCGTGCCGGCGCTGAGTTGGCCCAACTCGCCGGCCAGACTACCCAGAGTCGCAAACAGATCACCACCCGGGCGACTGCTCAGCGTCGCGCCCGGCACCAGAAATTCGGTGGATTGCCCGTCGCTGATGTTTAGGACAAAATCGGCCAGCAGACTTTCAGAATAGATAGCGGTGATGCTGTCTACCGGGATACGCCAATCCTTACGGATGTGCATTTCGACCCGGTACTGTAGATGCCGCCCGGTCCGCTCAGGTTCAATGGCGGCAATACGCCCGATGCGGTAGCCCTCGTAAGTGACCGCCGTGCCCGCCGAGAGACCGGCGACATTAGCGTAGCGGGTGTAATAAACGTCGCCATCACCCGCACCGCCGAGCAGATGGAACATGGCAAACAGCAACACGGCCAATCCGGCCAGCACAAACAGGCCTACCGCGAAGTAATTGACCGTATCGCGTTTCATCGCGGCCTAGTCCGTGCCGCCGGTGAGGCGGCGCAGGTATTGCTCGGCGTCGAGCGGCTGTTGTTCAGCCGTGCGGGTCAGCAGGTTACGCAAGCGCGGTATCGTCGAATCGCGCACCTGCGCGACGCTTCCGGTCATCAGGACACGGCCCCGATCGAGCACCGTAATCCGGTCGGCGATCTTGAAAGCACTTTCCAGTTCGTGAGTCACCACCACCAAGGTGATTTCGGTAGCCTCGCGGATGCGCAGAATCAGGTTGTCCAGGTCGGCTGCGACGATCGGATCGAGACCCGCCGAAGGCTCGTCGAAAAACACCAGCCCGGGGTCCATCACCAGCGCACGCGCCAGCGCGGCACGTTTGAGCATGCCGCCGGACAGTTGCGCGGGCATCAGATGCTCGAATCCCGCCAGGTTGACCATTTCCAGTTTCATGCGGCTGATGATCTGCATGGTGTTGGGGGCGAGCCGGGTATGTTCGCGCAACGGCAGGCAGACGTTTTCGCCGACGCTCATGGAATTGAACAGTGCTCCGCCCTGGAACGCCACGCCGATTTTTTTGCGCAATGCCGTCCACTGCCGGCCGCTCAGCGCGGCGATATCCCGCCCGTACAGCCGCACCATACCGTTGCACGGCCGATGCAGACCCAGCAGGCAACGCAATAGGGTCGATTTACCCGATCCGCTGCCGCCCATAATCACCATGATTTCGCCCCGCCTGACTTGCAGCGAGACGTCCTCCAGCACGCGGTGCGCACCGTAACCTGCCGACACATGCTCGACCTCAATAATTGCCTCGTCGCTGGCCGCTGGGTAGGCTTCCATCGCCGTCATCACAAGATAAGGAAAAAGGTAAAAAGCATATCCGCGACGACGATAGCGCTGATGCTCAGCACTACCGAGCGCGTCGTCGCCCGCCCCACGCCCTCGGCGCCTTTGCTGGCGTTGAAGCCGTTGGTGGTCGCCACCACCGCGATGAGTACGCCAAATACCAGGCTTTTCACCAGGCCCTGCCAGAGATCGGCCGGAGTCAGTGCGCTCCCGACCCGTTCCAGGTAGGTAGCGAAACTGATATCGAGCTCGCGCATACTGATCAAACCGCCGCCGAGCATCGCCATGCTGTCGGCCAAGAGCGTCAACAGCGGCATCATCACCACAAATGCCACCAGAATGGGCGACACCAGATAGCGCACCGGAGCCACGCCCATCACCCGCAAGGCGTCGATCTCCTGCGCCATCTGCATGGTACCGATGCGCGCGGCGATGGCGGACCCGGAACGCCCCGCCACCACTATACCGGCCATCAGGACGCCGAATTCGCGCGTTACGGACACCGCCAGGCCGGTGATAACCTGTGATTCGGCACCGAATTCGCGCAGCGTGTAGATGCCCTGCATGGCCATCATGGCGCCGTTGGCAAACGACAGAATCGAGAGCACGGGAATAGCCATGACCCCGACTTCAACCATTTCGTTGGCCATCGCCCGGAGCCGGACCGGCTGCTGCCACCAGCGCCCGAGAACCAGCCAGTACAGGCTTTCCGCCAGCAACAGCGCCCCGTAGCCGAAGTCCTCGACACCACCGGCGGCGCGTTGCCCGAGACGCTCGGTGAAACCGCGCAGGCCGCCCGGATTCATCTCAGGCACCGGCCTCCAACCGCGCTTCCAACGAAGCATAGATGGGAAACACCTGGTCCAGCCGCGCCAGGCGCAACACGTTCATCGCCGCCTCACTGACTCCGGCCAGCGCGAATTCAAGATTGTTGGAGCGCGCGTATTGAAAGCCTTCCACCAGACTGGCGACACCGGAACTATCAATGTACTCGACGCGCGACATATCCACCATCACGCTGTGCATCTTCTTCAGTGCTTTCATGATCACTTTGCGTGCTTCGGGCGAGCGGCTCAAATCCACTTCGCCGGCGAGCATCACCACCAGAAACCCCTGCCTTTTCTCTACCGGAAAACTCATCCCCTTCTCCTACTGCGTAAGGTATTTTTTCATCTGGTACAAATTGCCCCCGCCCGGCGGCGGCTCGAGAAACCCGCATTCATCCATCAGACTGCCGATGAGATGAACGCCCAGCCCGCCCGGCCTGACATCGTCCAGGTCGCGCGAACGCACCTGGTGCACGTCGACGCTGTGCGCGTAGTCGCGCAATTGCACTACCAGCGCTCCGGGCTCGTGACAGACGCGGATCTCTATGCGCCCGTCGGGATCCATGCCGTAACCGTGCTGGATAATATTCATGCACGCTTCGTTGACCGCCAGCACCAGGGCATCGGTGGTCTCAGCGTCCAGCCCAACCATGGTGGCTGCATCGCGCATTACGCAGCGCAGCAGCTTCAAGCGACTGGGCCGCGAACAAAAGCGCATAAATAGCAGTTCTTCACTGTCGCACATGCGATCCGCAATCCTCGATAATCACCAGCGTAAGATCATCCTCGACCCCACCGTTGCTGTTTCGCGCCGCTGCGGCGATCGCCTGCGCGCGCTTGCCTAGCGGCAGGTGCGCGTGCTGCAACAACAGCCGCATCAAGCCGTCGTGCTCCAGTCGCCGGTCACCGACATAGGCTTCCAGCAGACCGTCGGTATAGAGATACAGGCAGCCGCCGCGCAGCTCGAAGGTATCGCTGGGAAACAGGCTGTCGGGATTGACGCCGAGCGGCGGGGCCTGGGCCGGATACTCGGCAATCAGCGCCCCACCACCCAGGTGCAGCGCGGGCAGATGACCGGCGCTGGAGAGCGTCACCCGGCCGCTTGAAGGATCGAGCACACCGGCCAGCATGGTCACGAACATACCGCGCACCGAAGTCTCGAAAATCTCCCGGTTGAGCATGGCCAGCAATTTTCCCGGCTCCTGGATGCCTTTGCCCAGGCAGCGGAACAGACTCGCCGTCTTGGCCATTAACAGCGCCGCGTGCATGCCTTTTCCCGAGACATCGGCCAGGCAGAAGGCGACGCGACCATCGGTAAGCTGATAGTAGTCGTAGAAGTCGCCGGAGACTGCGCGGGCGGAAAGATTGAGTCCGCTGATACCGGGCAATAGCATGCTCGCCGGCAGCAGGCTTTTCTGCACCTCGCGCGCCAGTTGCAGTTCGCGCTGCAGCTCGCCGGCAATCTGGTTGCGCTCGGCGAGCGTCTGCTCCAGTCTCCAGGTAAGTTCCTGATAGCTGAGATTCTCCTCGGCCAGGCGCAGATTGGCCTCGCGCAACACACCTTCGAACGGTATCTGCTCGCCCACGCGCATGCCCATGGCGGTAGCCGCTTCGGCCAGCGACTCGGAGACGCTCTGCAGGAGGGCGTCACATTGTTCCGCCGCGACAGCGAAGTTTGTCATCAGTAAGGTGCGTGTCTGTTGAATCGCCTCGCGTTTATCGTCACAGCGATAAACCGCGGCCATCCAGTCGGCACAGGCAGCCACCTGGCGCAGGCTAAGGCCCTGTTGCGGTGTGTCCTCTGCAGGGCCCTCGTGGTGATAACCCATGGCAGCGCCGAGATCCGACGGCAAGCCCCAATTGGTCGCAAGCATCAGCCCGACTTGATCGTGGCTGGTATGGAACAGCTCGAGCTCCAATTCGCGGCGCGCTTCGGGGGTGGCCCGCGCCAGCGCCTGCCAATGCCCGACCTGCTGCGGATTCAAGTACAGCATGACCAGCAGCCCGAAGTCCTGCAGGAGCCCGACGGTAAAGCATTCGTCGGCATCCAGTGCCGCCACAGCCGCCAGGCTGCGCGCGCTGACCGCACGCCGTAGTGCGTCTTCCCAGTAGGCCTCGATATCGAAACCGGGGATCGACTCAGCGCGCAACGCATCGCGCATGGAAATACACAGCATCAAATTACGTAACGCACGGTTACCGAGTATGGCGACCGCGCGGGGTACCGAACGCACCTGACTGACCAGACCGAAATAAGCGGAATTGGCTACCCGTAGCAGCTCGGCGGTGAGGATAGGGTCATTGGTGACTATCGCGGCCAGATCACCGCTGTCTACACCATCGCGGGAACAGGCCTGAACGATGCGAATCGCGCCCTTGGGAGGCGCCGGCAAGTCTGACGGCCTGATTCCGGTCGCTGTGACGGCGTCTTCCATAAGCGATTGATTCTGCATCCGGGGTGCGGGGTCAAGTATCCATACACCCGGCATAGCGGCCGATCCGCTCGGATCTAGAGCGGCCTATAGTGTCGATTCTCTGCGCATTTTTCCGAGCCCCGCTAGGTGAGCGCCTGCAGCGTGGCGGGGAATTGCTCCGCGGCTTCCTCGAAGGCGAAAAACAGTTCGTCCTCGCTCAGGCCCACGGTGTCGAGCAGCGTCTGCGGCAACTGAATGTCGGCCCGCGGCGAAGCCATGAAATTGCCCTGCTCGGATTCGTTCACCAGATGGTTGGCGAGATACAGAAGATGAGCTTCCATACACGCCTGTTGGGCCATCTCCGGCTGATGGTGCCAGTCGATTGCCTCGACCAGTGAGGACGGTAACTGCCACTGCTCCATCAGGTTGGCCGCGAGGCGGGCGTGACTGAAGCCGAAGCACTCCAGCTCCGACTGGTAGAGCACTTCCTCATCACCCGCGGCGATGAGCAGTATGTCGCGCATCGCGTCCGGTCGCTGATGATAGAGCACCAGGCTGCCGAGATCGTGCATCAGCCCCGCGACAAACAGTCGCTCCGGATGCAATACATTGGCACGCACAGCGAGCGTGCGCGCCAGCAATCCCGTGTATACGCTGTGCCGCCAGAAGGTGTCCATCTTCACCAACTCGTTGGGGATATTGGCAAAGGTTTTTACCGCCGAGATCGACAGCACCAACTGGTACAGCTCGGTGGTGCCGATTATGGTGACCGCACGGCTGACGGTGTCTATTTTGCGGCTGAAGTTATAAAAAGAGCTGTTTGCCATGCGCAACAGGCGGGCGGTGAGGTTGGGATCGACACTGACCACTTTGGAAATTTCCGCCGCCCCGGTACTGGGCAAATGGATCAGCTCGAACAGGCGCATGCAAACGTCCGGCGGTGACACCAGGCCTTCGACATCGCTCAGCAGCGCGGTGATCGAGCCGCCTTGGGCGGTCGGGTTTGCAACGGGGGTGTTTTGACTGCTCATAGGTCTATCCCACGGTTTTTGTTACAGCCTTTAACGACCCTCGGCAGGAAAACTGGAGCGCGGCCGCTGCGCATTTTGCTGACTCGATCACATATGCAAAAGTTGCGCTGTGCTATCAATATCACCCGGACGCTAACCCAATTACCCAACCAGACCCGGAGTGGTGCAGTCATGTCAGATACCGCCAACGAAAATGTAGTCAGTCTCGATGACTACGGACAAATGCGGCGCGGGCTGGGTAACGGTCCCGGCACCAAAGCGCTGCGACAAATCCGCGAACTCGCCAACAGCCGACTTAAACAACACGTCGGACGCATGATGGAAAAAGTCGACGACGCGTTATTTGCCCGTGCGGAAAAAGCCGAAAATAACATGGCGCAGACGACCTACTTTGACGCCATGCGCGAAATGCGCATTATCCGCGAAGACATCGAGGAAGATTTTACTGTCGGCTTTAACCTGCGCTTCAACCAGGGCGTGCCACGCCAGGCCGGCAGCGCTCGCAGTGCCGGCCTCAATTTCGAGGACGATACCTCGCTCGGTCTGGTCGGCAAGGACGATATGGAAGAGGATCTGGCCATCGCCAACATGGTGACCAAAACCCGCGGCACCTGCACCCAGTCTCTGTACTCGCTGGACAAGCGCATCGGCTTTCTGATCCGCGACCCCGATCTGGAGCACTGGCAGAACCCGCTCGGACCGGAAGCGATCTGCGACGCCTTCCGCGAAGCGGCCCGGCGTATCGAAACCGGCCTGGAAATCCGTCTGGTGATTTTCAAATTGTTCGACCAACACGTGATCTGCCACATGGACGAGCTGTACAAGGAGATCAACCAAAGCCTGGTCAAACTCGGCGTGTTGCCGGAGATCCGTACCACGGTGCGCAAATCCAACCAACCCGCCGGTCATCCCGGTGGCCTGCCCGCCCCGGCGGGCGCCGGCGCCGATCAGGCTCTGTCGGGGACCGGCGAGCCCGGCGGCGATGCGGGCGTCGCCGGCACCGGATATGCGCCCGGCGCGAGCGGCGGTTATATCGCGGGCGGTTACGGCCCTGCCGGGTACGCTGGCGCGGGTGCACCGGGCGGATACGCCGGCGCGCAGTCCTCGTTGGCGGCGCTGACCTTTCTGCAGCAGGGCGGCAGCGGCGAGCAGCGGGGTCCGGGCGGTGGGTTCGACGTCGACGCGGCCGCCATGGCCTCCGGACAAGTCAACATCCTCCACGGCATCAAGGGCTCGCCGGTACTCCAGGAGTTGGGTAAAGCCGGCGATATGACCATCGATATCGTCGCCATGCTGTTCGACTACATACTGGACGAGCCGACCATTCCGGACGCCATGCGCGCGCTGATCGGACGCCTGCAGATTCCGGTATTGAAAGTCGCGCTATTGGAACGCGAATTTTTCACCCGTAAATCGCACCCGGCGCGCCAGTTGCTCAACCGACTGGCGTCGAACGCCGTCAGCTGGAGTGAAAAGCAAGGCTACGACGACCCGCTGTATCGCAAAATCGAATCGATCGTACAGACCATTCTCGACAAATTCGAGGACGACACCGGTCTGTTCGAGACCCTGCTCAACGAGCTGGACGAGTTCCTCGCCCGGGAAGAGGAGCGCGCCGAGCTGCGCACCGAGCGCTCGGTCAAGGTCATGGAGGGCCGCGAACGGCTCGCCGTGGCCGAGGCCAGCACGCTGGAAGAGATCGAACCGCGGGTCAGCGAAGACGTCAGCCTGGATTTCATCCGCGAGTTCGTCACCGGGCATTGGAAAAACCTGTTGTTGCTCATCTGCACCCGTCAGGGTAAGGACAGCGAGGCGTGGAACCACGCCGTAGCCACCATGGACGAGTTGATCTGGAGTGTCAAACCCAAACATACACTGGAAGACCGCAAACGCTTGGTGGCCATGCAGCCGGCCTTGCTGAACAGCCTGCGCCTGGGCATGGAACGCCTGTCGGTCGTTGCCAGCGAACGCGACGATTTCATCGCCAGGCTGGTACGCGCCCACGGCAGAACAGCCGTCAACAGCGATGAGCGTTCGCAAGCACCCGAGCCGACGACGGAGCAGCCCGCCGGCGACGATGTTGCGCGGCAAACTGTCACGAGCGTAGCGCCGGTCGAGGAGAAGCCGGTGCAAGCGCAAAACAAAACCCCGGGGGCGGCGGAAAAAACCCGCCGCGCGGAACCGGTCAATGACGCCTGCGCCCGGCAAGTCGAGGCACTGCGCACCGGTGCCTGGCTGGAAGTCACTGACGATGAAGGCGTGGCCATACGCGCCAAACTGAGCTGGATCAGCCCGATTACCGGCACTTACTTGCTCACCGACAGACAGGGTCTGAAAGCCGGCAACTACACCCGTGACGAACTGACCGGTCTGGTACGCAGAGCGCGGGTTCGCATTCTCAACAGTGTTCCGCTGATGGACCGTGCGGTGGGTACCGTACTCAAGCAATACCAGAAGCAGTAAGCCGGATCAGAACGCCCGCGCCAGCTTCTGGTACCCCACCAGCATCCCCATCAGCAGCGGTTGATGCAACAGATAGATCGCCAGGCTGTGACGCCCCGCTGCGGCTAGCCAAAGAAGGGGCCGATGATCACTGTGCGGTTGCACACGCCGCGCCAGTCGCTGCAACGGCGGGCCGAAGAAAATGCCCAGCAGAACGACACCGAACCAGGGCAACAAGGGGACGTAGTCCTCAGTCAGCGGTTTGTGCGTCATCAGGCCAATCCAGCGCCGCCCGGGCTCGTCAAACCAGGGCGCCTGATAAAGATTGCCGAGGATAATCAGCGTCACCCCCGCCCCGAGAGCCCACCAGGCGCTACGCGCGAACAACAGCCCCAGCACGCTGGCCAGGGCAATGAAATGCAATACGCCGAAAAACACCCACCGCTCACCGAACAACCACCAGGTGCCGGCGCTGACCAACAACGCGGCGGCAATAATTCTCGTCAGACGCAACAGGTAGCGGCACGCATCGAGGCCGCGGCGCGTGGCCAGCACCAGACTCACACCGACCAGCAACAGAAAAGAACTGAGGATCAGCGTACGCGCGTTAAGCCAGAAGGGGTCGTGATAAAAATCGAAGTCGACGAGACGGAAATAGGCCAAATCGAAACAGAAATGAAATACCACCATCATCAGTATGGCCACACCGCGCAGCGCATCGATCAGCAGCAGACGCTCGCTTGCAGCGGCCATCGGCTCTATTCAACCGCCGGGAGAGGTTAACCCGGCCGGATCCAGCAGCCGCTCGAGTGCTTCCCGGTCGAGGTCGGTCATTTCCAGAGCCACATCGATAACCGGCCGGCCTTCGGCATAGGCGCGCTTGGCGATCGCCGCGCCCTGCTCGTAGCCGATGACACGGTTCAGCGCCGTCACCAGCACCGGGTTGCGGCGCAACGGCGCTTCGATGTTTTCACGATTGACGCTAAAACCGGCGATGGCTTTCTGTTCCAACGCCACGGCCGCGCCGGCCAGCAACTCGATGCTGTGCAGCAGATTGGTGGCGACCAGCGGCAACATGACATTGAGTTGAAAATTACCCGACTGCCCGGCCACCGTAATGGCTGCATCGTTGCCGATCACCTGAGCGCAAACCATGGCCACGGCCTCCGGGATCACCGGGTTGACCTTGCCCGGCATGATGCTGCTGCCCGGCTGCAGCACGGGCAGGGCAATCTCTCCGAGACCCGCCAGCGGCCCCGAGTTCATCCAGCGCAGATCGTTGCTGATTTTCATCAGGCTCACCGCCAGGGTTTTCAGCTGACCGCTCGAGGCCACGGCGGCGTCCTGGGTGGACAGGGCGACAAAATAATTGTCGCTGGTAGAAAAACTCACCCCGGTGCGCTGCGTCAATAGCGCCGCAGCCCGCGCGCCCGCTTGCGGATGAGCGTTGATGCCGGTGCCGACGGCGGTACCGCCGAGCGCCAGTTGCCGTAACAGCGGCATCGACGCCAAGATACCGCGGCGCGCATTACCTATCTGCGTCGACCAGGCCCCTAATTCCTGATCCAGACGCAGCGGCATGGCGTCCATCAGGTGGGTGCGACCGGTTTTTACCACCCCCGCCAACTCCCCCGCCCGTTTGCCGATCGTGGTCTCCAGCGCCGTCAACGCCGGTAATAAGGCGTTTTCTATCTGCAGACAAGCGCTGACGTGGATAGTCGCGGGAATGACATCATTGGAGCTCTGGCCGCAGTTGACGTGATCGTTGGGATGAATGTCGAGACCACTGCGCTCGGCGGCGAGGTGCGCAATGACCTCGTTGGCATTCATATTGGTACTGGTACCCGAGCCGGTCTGGAACCGGTCGACCGGAAACTGCTCCAGGTGGCGCCCTGCCGCTATCTCGTCGGCGACCACCTGAATAGCCTCGCCTATCTCCGGTTGCAGCAATCCCAACTCGGCGTTAACCGCGGCGCAGGCGGATTTAATCAGGCCCAAAGCACGGAGGAAGGCCGGCGGCATAGGCTGACCGCTGATCGTAAAATTTTCCACCGCGCGCTGCGTCTGGGCGCCGTAGAGGGCATCGGCCGGCACCCGCAGTTCGCCGAGGCTGTCTTTTTCCATCCGAAATTGCTCTTTCATTCCTGCCTGCACCCAAAAGAAGTTCCGCCAATACGGTACAGCTCAGCGCCACGGGCGTCTACAGGGATGGCCGCGGAATTCAGGCCCGAGAGTTCACTTTCGGGCCGGCGAGACCACCTTGGCTGCGTCAGACTCCCTGGGGTGTTGAGGAAACTGCCGAGCCGCGATGATCGATTGCCGGTTAAGTTTTGTGGAAGGGGCCTTTTCGGCAGGATAAACGGCAAGCTAATCCACGGGTGCCAGTATGTCTTGCCGCGGGATGGCGTTGAAATCGACGACGGTACCGCCGTGGCGTTGGGCGAACAACCGCGCATCGGCGCGCTTAGCGAACGGCACCAACTCCGGCGCCTGCATGCCGCCGGCACGATCGCTACCAAGCACATAGAACGCCGCGCGGGCATCGATCCAGGTGCCGGGTTCCGGTGCATCCCAGCTGGCGCGCCCCATATCCGTGACATAAATCGCCGCAATGTTCTTTGGTTCGCCCGGCAGCAGGGTAAACGCCACCGTATCCCGCACGGAGGTGAACCAAAGTGGCCGCTCCTCGCCGGTCAGGAAGATCTGGCCTTTGGGCCCCTTATGCTCGACAACCGTCATGTTGCAGAAATAACCGATGGCGTCGCGTGTCAATTCCTGCGGTGCGGGGGCCTCGAACGACGTCTTGTCCGCGCAGCCGCCTAGCGCAACGGCGACGAGCAGGAAAGCGGCAAGGCTGCGCCCACGCTGCACTTACAATTCCCGCCGCTGAAACAGCGCCATGGTGGTGGCCAGCGGAACCACAACCCACAACGTCATCAGACCCAGCAACAGCGACACGGCGAAACCGGAACGCGCGGCTACACCCGCGATCCCGGCGGCCTGCCCGACGCTATCGAAGGCCGTCAGGTTCAATATCCTGTAGGTGTCGGTGGGGCTCGCGAGCATCAACGCCGAGAACAAGCCTGGCCCTATCTGTTGGGCATGATCGGCAAGCAGCACTCCCAGCAGGGCAAGATCGTAGAGGACCACGACGATCAGCCACAACACCACCGCCGCGCCGGCGGCCGTGCTACGTTCGCGCACCAGCACGCTTATCAGGTAACCCAGCGCGATAAACGCCGCGCCGAGCAGCAGCGAGCTGCTCATCATGGTGAGGTAAGCCTGCCAACCCGCTGTGCCGCTGTCGCTAACCAGCACCGTAAAGAGCGCCGCGGCGCCGTAACCCACGGCGACAGCCGTCAGCAGGATCATCATATGACCGAAGAACTTACCCAGCACCACCTGCCAGCGCGCCACCGGGTAAGTCAGCAGCAGCAACATCGTGCCGCGCTCGAACTCACCGACCAGCGCGTCGAACGAAAGCAGTAGGGCGATCAGCGGCACCAGGTAGACGCTCAGGCTGGTGAGGCTGACAACACTGATCTCCAGGGCGCCGGCGCCAACCGTGCCGGTCGGCGCGGAACCCACCAGCAACAGCGCCAGCGCGGTGCCCCCCAGGAGCATGATGGCGGCCGCGACCCAGCGGTTGCGCAGACCGTCGAGATATTCGTTTACCGCCAATATCCATAGCGCGTTCATTGCGGCTGCACGTTCTCCATGTAGTGGCTATAGATATCATCGAGCCGCGGCGGCATGACATCCACGTCTTCGACGACCTCGCCAAGAGCGGCGATTTGCCGCAGCACCACCATCTTGGAAGCCCCGAGGCAGAACAGGTCGATGCGGTGCTCATCGCGCCTGTGTATTTTCCCCATTGCGGCGAGGCTCTCGGCCACCCGCGCCCCACTCCCGGACCTCACCCCGAGTCTGACCACAATCGGCAAACCGGCCTGCCGGGATAACTCGGCCTGCGTGCCGCAGGCGACAATGGCGCCCATTTTCATGATCGCGATGCGATCGGCGCGCGCCTCGACTTCGTTCAGCGAATGCGACGAGGTCAGCGAGGTGGTGCCTGAACGGCTCAGCGTGTCGATCAGGCCATAGAAGTGCCTGCGCAGCGAGGGGTCCAGTCCGCTGGTCGGCTCGTCCAGAAACAGCAGTTGCGGCTTGCCAAGCATCGCCTGGGCGAGACCGAGACGCTGCCGCATGCCCTTGGAGTAGGTGCGCACCGGCCGGTCGGCAGCCCTGTCGAGGCCGACTTGCTCGAATATCGAACGGCACTCGGCCGGCGCGATACCCTTGAGCCGTGCATAAAACGCCAGCACTTCACGGCCCTTCATGGCGCTGTGAAAAGCGACACTCTCGGGAAGATAGCCGAGTGCGCGGCGTCGCCCGGCGCCGGCCGTCGCCGGGTCGGCGCCGAGCACGCGCACCCGCCCCGCGCTGGGACGGGTCAGACCCAACATCAGTTTCATCAACGTCGTCTTGCCGGCGCCGTTGTGCCCGATCAGCACCATATGCTCGCCGGCTCGAACCGACAGGTCGACATCGCGCACTACGGTTTTGTCACCATAGCGCTTGACCGCGCCCGCCACGTCGATGACCTTTTCCACGGCCGCCGCGTTAACCATGCCGGGGCTCGTGCTGCACGGGCACGCGCATCAGCGGTGCGCTGTCGGTCACGCCACCCGGATGCAAAGACGGAAACTCGGACTGCGCCCAGCGGAGCACCTGCACGGCCGGACTGTTGAGCAGCAGTTTTGCCAGGGGATGCGCCCAGACAATTTGGTCGACCAGGTCGTTGGGGCGGTAAGGCCGATCCGCGATGCCGTCGTCATCGAGATCGAACGCCGGGTTGTCGCTCCAGTAGTTGCCGCGCCCGTTCAGCGACCATTCGATATAGCGCGTGCCGACATATTTTACCTGCGTGCGGTTGTTGACGAAGGCATTTGCATAGACCTCGTTGCGTTCAGAGCCGGCGGTAAAATGGATCCCGATCCGGCAATCGGCAAAATAGTTGTCGTGAATACGGTTGACGTTGGCGTTGTAGATGAACAGACATTTTTCCGCCCCCCCGGTGACGCGATTGCCCACGATCTCGGAGTGATTGGCATAGTTCAGAAACAGCCCCCGGTCACGGTCACCCACCGAAACATTAGCGCTCACCTTTAGCCGGTGGGAATACATCAATGCAAAACCGACGTGGTTGCCCATCGAGCGGTTAGCGCTGACCTCGCTGTCATTGGTATACATGTAGTGAATCGCAAAACGCAGGTCCCGCAAGCGATTACCGAGAAACCGGTTATTCCGGCTGGTGGTGACGAAGATACCGTCGCGCCCGTAGCGGATGTCATTGTCTTCGACCACGGAACCTGGGGAATTCCACAACTGCACACCATTGCCGCGGTCGTTTACGTGCGGATTGGTACTGCCGATGATGTCGTTGCCGCGCACCCGCGCATTCTCCGGTCCCTTGAGATATACACCAATCAGATTGCCGCGCAGGTGGTTGCCTTCGATTACGGCGCCGTCACCCTCAGCCGTGACGAATATGGCGCTGTCCTCGGTGGCCAGACTGTCACCGGAATTGCGCACCGTAACCCCGCGCACGACCACCTTGGGCGCGGCCACGGTTATGACCCGCCCCACACCCTGCCCATCGATAACACTGGCCGCGGTGCCGATCAGCTCAACCGAGCGGTCGATGACCACCGCTCCCGCATAAAGCCCCGGCCCAAGCAGGAGCCGATCACCGGCACCGGCCTTCTCAATGGCGCTCTGCAACGAACCGGCGCCCGGTGGTACCACCCGGTCGCCGGCGCACGCCGAGGAGAGCAGACCGAGCGCCAGGATAAACAGGAACCCGCCGGTCAGACACCAACCGAACGGCGGGCGCCGGTATACCGCGCTACACGGCAAAGAGCGGCGCCAGCCTATGCCGGTTCCACCAGCATACGCCCGCGCATTTCCATATGCAGGGCATGACAGAACCACTGGCAGTAGTACCAGTGGACGCCCGGACGGTCCGCGGTAAAAGTCACCGAGGAGGTCGCCTGCGGTCCGATCTCCATGGCGATGCCATAATTGGCTAGCGTGAAACCGTGCGTCAGGTCGTCGATCTGGTCATTGTTGCTGACGTGGACCGTAACCTCATCCCCCTGCTTCACCGTGAACTTCTCCATGCTGAAGTTGGGCGCTATCGACCACATGTAGACACGTACCTTATTACCGTCGCGGATCACCTTGGAATCCGTATACAGGGTCACGCCGTCTTTCTTCGCTTGGGCTGTCGCTGCGGCCCACATCGGGTCATCCTTGGTCCACAACGAATGCGGATTGACAATATCGGCGCGCACAATGATACAGTCGTGCGGTTCGGCGAACGTAGGGCCGTCGTGCGCAATCTTCATTTTCTTATCGCTGATATTGATCAACTGATCGTTCTCCGGCTTCAGCGGACCGACATTGATAAAACGGTCCTTGGAGAACTTGTTCAGCGATACCAGCCATTTGCCGTCGGCCTCCTTGGTCTCGCCCATTGATGTATGGTTGTGACCGGGCTGATAGTGCACGTCGAGCTTTTCCAGGATCGGGTTGACGTCCTTGCCACTGTAGGCCTCGACCGCCTTCCGGATATTCCATTTGGCGACCTGACTGTCCAGGAACAACGTGGTAAAGGCGTTGCCCTTGCCGTCAAACGCCGTGTGCAACGGCCCCAGCCCAAGCTCGGGTTCGGCAGCCACTACATCGCGGGGTTTGATCTTGTCGTTGAACAGATCCGGCAGACGTCTCACGTCCAGCACCGTAACGGTGGGCGACAGCTTGCCGTTGATCACCACATAGCGACCGTCCGGCGCGGTGTTACAGCCGTGCGGGCTGTTGGATACCGGGATGTAACGGGTGTATTTTGAACCCTTGCGACCGTCAATCACCGGCACACCACCCATTTCCTTATAGTCACCGCTCTTCACCGCAGCCTCGATACGCTTGATATCGAACACCACGACCCAGTCCTGCTCGTTGGCCGTCATCTCGGCAAGGTTGACGCCTTCCTCGCCGTTATAGCAGGTAGAGAGCGCATACAGCCCCTGGTAGTCGGCGTCACAGTTATCCAGATTGCCGTCGACTATGACCTGCCAGGCCACTTTCATCGTATCGCCATCGAGCGCGGTGAAAATCGCGTGGTATTTTTTCGGATCGTCGAGATCGCGGCCGTCGTTGGGCATCGGCACGCGATGCTCGCCATTGGCAAAAATGTATCCGGTGCGGGGATATTTCTGCGGGCGCAGCCCGTGAATATCCGCGGCATTCGGAATCTCGGTGATCTTGTCGCACTTCATGACATCACAGCGAACCCGCGCAACGCGGGTGTTCGCCTTATCGTTCATAAACAGATAGCGACCGTCGTAGGTACCGTCGGTAAACGACATGTGGGGATGGTGCAGATCACCGTTCAGCCATGAGCCGCCCCGGCTTTCGAGGAACTTCGTGGTGTCCGGCAACAGCCCCTCGGTGAGGATCTTGCGGCTTTCATTGGTCATACCCCAACCGGTGGCACTGCAGCGGTTGAAGATTGGCACGCGCATCAGCTCGCGCATCGAGGGAACGCCCATAATACGCAGCTCGCCCGACTGGCCACCGCTCCAGAAGCCGTAGTAATCGTCCAGGTCACCGGGTGCAACGCTGGCGCTGGCATCTTGCGAAGCCTGTGCCTCCCGGGGCAACAGCAGGGAGCTGCCGGCCACTCCGGCCATACCACTGGCACTTACCAGCGCCGCGAGCTTGGCCGAACCGCCCAGCAGCTCCCTGCGGGTCATACCCGCCTTTTTGTCATCGTCTTTTGTCATCACCTATCTCCTCTTGATATAAGGGAAGCTCTGATTACTTTGTATTCCGTCATTCCGGCGTAAGCCGGAATCCAGGGGGCTCAATAACCTGGCTACCGGCCTGCGCCGGTATGACGCATCGATAGGCCGGTATGACAAATTGACCAGAGTTTTCCTAGTCCGCTTCCAAAATCACCTCTGTCTGTGCCTTGCGTTGCTTCTTGATTGCCTCCAGCCTCACCGCGGCGTCCGATGCACCGCCACCGGAGACCCTCGCCTGACGTTCGCGTTTCAGCCGCCGCTGGATAAGGACAGGGCAAGCATGGTCATCGGAATACAACACCTGGCAATGCAGGCAGTACAGGCACTCGTTGACATTGATATTGCCTTCCGGGTGTATGGACTGAACCATGCACTCGTTGGCGCATCGCTGGCAGGGCGCCCCGCATTCCTTGTAGCGTTTCAGCCACTGGAACATACGCAGCCGGCCGGGGATCGCCAGGGCGGCGCCCAGCGGACACAGGTATCTGCAGTAAAAACGCTCGATAAACAGACCAGGCACCAATACCGCCAGCGCGAACAGCACGAACGGCCAGTCACGCACGAATTTGAGGATAATGGCCGTCTTGAACGGTTCGACTTCGGCAAGGCGTTCCGCCCAGTTAAGCGAGTGCAGGGATACCCCGAACAGGACGAGAAATATCAGGTACTTCAGCGCCCAAAGGCGTTCATGCAAGCCCCACGGCAGCCTGATCTGTGGAATACTGACCAGCTTGGCGAGCCGATTGAGTAATTCCTGTAAGGCACCGAAGGGGCACAACCAGCCGCAATAAGGCCCGCGCGCCCAGAACAACAGCGCTGCCGCAACCGATCCCCAGAGGACGAAAATCAGCGGCTCCATGAGAAAATAGCTCCAGTCAAAGCCGCTGACCAGGGCGTTGAATACCGCCAGGATATTAACCACCGACAACTGGGCGTTGGCATACCAGCCGATGCCGAACAGCGTAAAAATCAGAAAGCCGACGCGTAGCCGGTCGGTCAACCTGGGATACTTCACTAACCCGTTCTGGAAGAAAAAAATCAGCGTTAAAAGGCCAAGCGCGCTCAGCAGAATCACCACTTCGGGCAGCTTGGCAAGCCACATTTTTTTCCATAAAGGCGCATCCGCTGCATCGACGCCCAGCCATGACAGCAGCCCCTTGCGGGCGGATTCTTCCGGTTCGATAAAGGACAGGTATTTCCGCGGCGGGTTGTAGCTCAGGGTGAACGTCTGAAAAGCTTTTTTCCTCGCTCCGGTGGCCCGCCCCACCAGCAGTTCCAGCTTCCATGGCAACGCCGGATCGAAACCCTGGTCGTTCGGCAACAGAAAAAGATCGACATCTTTCAGGGCGGGTGCGCCTTCAGCCGCCAGGCCGCGCAGGCGTTTGTGCTGAAAGTCATGAAAACGAATCGACGCATCGCCCTGCACCAGTTGAAAACGGTCAAAAATCCCACCCCGCACATAGCCCGATCCCTTGAACGAATAACGGCCGTCGCCGGCCAGCAGGAGGGCTTGCTGCCCCGGCTTCAGGCGCCCGGCAAGGTTCCGGTACTCGGCTTCACCGAGCAGGCTGCGCCCTATGGCGGGAATAGAAACCACTGCGGCATAGAGTTCGATAAAGCGCTCGTCGGGGGAGCCCGGTTCGTGACGTTTCGCCGCCAACGGGTCAGCCGAGTGCGCAAATGCCTGGTTAACCTCCTGCACGGTCAGCCTGAGTTGTTGTACTGACCCGTCGCCCAGCAGTCCGGCCCAGTCCTCGACATTACCGGCCTTGGCGTTGATCACGGCGCGCGGACCGGTGCGCTTACGTTCCGGTGTCAGGCCGCCGAGATGATGCGCTCGTGCGACCTTGATCGCGCTGCGCACGATCGTGTCATCCATTACCATTATCGTGACCGTGGCGCCACTGACCACGTCGACCTGATGCTCTGCGATCTCGTTACGCACCAAGGCGCTGACATTCAGGCCGTTGTAGTCGTCGAGCACAGCAACGATGCGTTTTTCCGGTATACCGATCAACACGATCGGCTCGTGATGCTCGACCAGCAGCACCTTGCGGATGACGCTTTGCCGGTCGATCGCGACCAGCTGATGGATCGGCTTACCGGAATAACCCGTGGTATTGACGAAGTCGCTGGTTAAAAACACCAACCCCACCTGTTGATCCCCCTGGAAAGCCGGCGCCACCGGGGGACTGCCCTGGAGGCTGCCGATGCGATCGGCCCCGGGAAATACCGTCGCTGGATCAGCACCTTCCAGAAAGTGCGCCAAACGAGAGTCGGCCGCCACAGCGGTGGCGAACAGAATTTGCACTGGCAGCACAACTGTAATCAGCAACAACGCGCGATACACAAAGCGACCGCGCACGCCGGCGACCGGTGTCGCCAAGCTTGCTCCCTCAGCATCATTGTGCTCCAGACTATTCACATGGCTCTTATGGACGTAGTATTAAACAAGCTGGGTACCAGTATAGAGCATGTCATGGAGGTATCGACTTGACATCTATCAAGCTGTCGAGGACCTGATACCGCCATAATGAGAGATAGCGATGCTGACAGCAAACGTTCAATCGGCCGATGACCTGATGTCGATCGCCTTGTGCGCTGAGCACGAGGCCGTTCGTCGGTACACCCTTCTGGCGGCAAACATGCGCGAACACCGCAATGAAGCCGCCGCATCATTGTTTGAGCGCATGATCAGGGAAGAACGCGAGCATGAGCGGCTGATTGAGCAATGGGCACAGGTCGAGGGCATCGAGCTGCGCACGGATATCAGACCGATCGTCTGGGAGGATCCGCAAGTAGCAACCGTTTATGACAGCGACGCAACGGATCCGGCCCATAGCAGCCCGTACCGCGCCCTGGCTTTCGCGGTTCACAACGAGGAGCGGGCCTTTCGCTTTTACACCCACGTTGCCGCCAACGCGGCGGATGAAGCGGTACGGGAATACGCCGAGATCCTGGCCCGCGAAGAGCTTGGTCATGCCGCCCTGCTGCGCGCCATGCGTCGCCGCGCCTGGCACACCGAGCAGGAAAGCGCCGGTGAGGAGCCCGACCTGGACCCCGGTTCCATCCACTGTCTGGCGGATTTGCTGAGCGTCGCGGCGAGCATCGAACACTGCCTCTCGGCGTTTATCACCGCTGTGTCCGCGGACTACCCCGAGCTGCAAAAACTCAGCACCACGGTACACCAGTCTTTGACCGATATCGAAACACAATTGCACTCTAGCGGGGAGCCCACTTCAGCCATTAGCGACACGATAAAGGCCATAAACACGTATGCCGACACGGCTGAAAAACGCGCCGCTGCAACGAGCTCCCTGCAACGGCTCTGCTCGGACAGTGATCGCTGCTTCGCATTTTATGATGCCGTGGTGACGCGCACTAAGGATGAAGCGGTCATGCTAGCCGCTCAGCGGCTGTCGGAATCGGCGCTGGATCGCATCAAGGTGTTGCGGCACACGCTGGCGACGCCCCCTTAACGGCGGGCCCGTTGCGCAGGGGAGCCCGTAACGATGACTCGTGCCGCGTAGTTCCGGCTCTGTCATTTTTCCCGGGTATTAGGCGTGCGCGCGGATGGCGCGCTTGGCGCCGTCGCCTTCGGGTGTCTGATCGGTAGTAGCCAACGGTCGCGGCCTGGCGATACCGAACCCCTGGGCGTAGTCGACGCCGATTGTTTTGAGTAGCTCCAGTATTTTTTTGTTTTCAACGAATTCCGCCACGGTTTTTTTACCCATGACGTGACCGATGTCGTTGATTGATTTCACCATGGCCA
This sequence comes from Thiogranum sp., assembly GCA_030148805.1. GTDB lineage: Bacteria > Pseudomonadota > Gammaproteobacteria > DSM-19610 > DSM-19610 > Thiogranum. Next base: position 246,561 of record JASBSS010000018.1, read on the forward strand.
GGTCGATGGGATCATCAATAATACCCTTCACGAAAGTGCCATCGATTTTCAGGTAATCCACCGGCAATTCCTTCAAGTAGGAAAACGAAGACAAGCCGCTACCAAAGTCATCCAGAGCGAAATGGCAGCCTCTGACCTTCAGCTTGTTGATAAACTCCTTCGCCGTAGACAGATTGGCTATTGCGGCTGTTTCCGTAATTTCAAAACAAATCTGTTGCGGTGAAACTGTCATGGTATCGAGCAACTGTTCGACGAACTCGACGAAACGTTAATTGCATATCGACTGCCCGGATAGGTTGATCATGGTTTTCTGTCGTGCCGAGAGCGCAGAGTTGCGTTCCAGCCACTGGACCGTATTTCCGACCACCCAACGGTCGATGGCGCTCATCAGATGATAGCGTTCAGCCGCCGGGATGAAAGCGCAGGGTGGCACCAATTCGCCGTCGGGGTTCACCATACGCACCAGCACTTCGATATGCCCGTCGTCCTCCTGCCCGGCGGCAAGTGGAATAACCTTTTGATAAAACAGACGGAAATGACCCTGTTCCAAGGCACTGTTGATGCGACCAACCCATTCCATCTCACCGAGATAACCGGCGACCTCCCGATCGTCGGTCGCTGCCACGTGCACCCGGTTGCGCCCGGATTGCTTGGCGTACAGGCAGGCCATATCGGCAGTGCTCAGAACACGGGTGAAATCATCAACCTTGGCATTGATCGGAACGATACCGATGCTGAGACCCGGAGAGAATATTTTCTGTTCCCACTCGAACCGGTATTCCGCCACCTGTTCGCGGATATTTTCCGCCACTCGGATGGCTGCCTGCAGCGGACAGTTTTTTATCAGCACGCCGAATTCGTCACCGCCGAGACGGGCGACAATATCGCTGTTGCGCAGCGAGTTGTTAAACATCAGTGTCAACTGACACAATAATTTGTCGCCGGCCATATGACCGCAGGTGTCATTGACGATCTTGAACTGATCGAGATCGATATACAGTAGCGCATGGGAGGAATTGTTTTTTTGTGCGGAGTCGACCAGTGCCTTCAGTTCACCCTCAAAGACGCGGCGGTTCAGCAGTCCGGTCAGTGAGTCGTGACAGGCCTGATAGCTTATTTTGTGGTTTTTGGCGGCTGCATGCCGTATCACCGATAGGCTTATCAGACCACTGAACAGCAGCGTACAGGCGGTCAGAATGAATAGGGTCTGCCTGGTTTCCCTGTAGTGCAGGGCTGACTTGGTGGTGGCGCGCCTTACATTGTCTTTTTCCAGCTGCACCAATTCGTCAAGTACATCAAGAACTTTCAGCTGGTGACTGGTTGCCGTCTTAACCGCTGCCTGTATCTGCTCGGCTGACGCGTCGTCAATCAGAAGTTCAGCGGCCCGATCGTTGAACGGCTGCGCAATACGGGTCATCTCGGTCAGGCGTTGATTGATCACGCGCTCTCTGACGCCCATGTGTGTATTGAGCAGCGAATCGCGCGCCACTCGGTAGGCTCCTGCATAACCGTTGAACCGCATCAACTGCTCGTCCCGAAAAAACGGATCGTCATTGAGCTGCATGGCCTGCAGGCTGAGCGCACGCAGACGAATGGCATCGCGCATAGTCGCTGCCGCTTCGATTTTTGCGTTGGTTTCGTCGACCAGAGTCGACATGTGCCCGTTCAAAGCTTTGAGCTCGCTGAGGGCGATGAAAACGACGATAAACATCAACAACAGCACAGACCCGAAGCCGAGGCTCGTGATTAACTTGATGCTGTCTCTCATCGCAACTTCGCTGCGCGCCCTCTAACGTGTCTAAAACCACCA
>JASBSS010000036.1 GCA_030148805.1 Thiogranum sp.
ACTCGTTGAGCGAGTAGGGGATCATCGCCGCCATGGCCAGCGCGGCGATCAGGCACAAGGTGCACCAGGTGCCGATCTCGATGGGCTGGATGATGATGAAGTAGATGCTCACCACGCCCAGCGGCACGATCAGCACCGCCAGCCCCAGCACCATCCAGGGCATGGTGCGCCAGCGGTCCTTGCCGGCCATCCAGGTCATGGCCAGCTCAAGGGTATAGACAATGGCGCCCAGCGCGCCGTCGGCGATGGGCCAGGCCTTGGAGACATCCGAGGTAATGATGGACTCGGTGCCGTTCATCACGTCCTTGTTTTCGCCCACGCCGGCGAAGAACGGCTCCCAAACGGAGTCGATATGGCCGAGCTGATAGGCCCCCAGCACGCGGGCGATGAGGAAGCCGATCAGCGCCAGCACGCCGATGGGCATGCGCTGCAGCCAGGTCGACGGGCAGTAGGCCCAGCCGGGCGGCACGTCCGGCTTGCCCATCATGCCGGCCATGCTCATGCCCGGCATCATGGGAATCAGCACCGACAAGGCGATCACCAGGGCACCGACCAGGGTGCCGTTGGCATAGGCATCGGGCAGCGGGGTCCAGAACACCAGCGGCGCGAACATCAGCCACAGCCCGACGAAGGCGTTGGCCCACTGCGCCCAGGGGTTGCGCCGCCAGGCATCGGCGGACAGCGCGCTGAAGACGATCACCAGAATGCCACTGAGTACGTCGCTCCAGGTCATCAGCAGGTTGCGCAATTCGAACGATGGCAAGTCACGATCGGCCATCACCCGCAGCTGGTTGGCGTCGGGCACGAAGTCGCTCATGTAGCCCAGCGTGAACGGACTGGTCACCAGCCAGAAGCCGAGCATCAGGTTGACATAGTGCGGCCAGAGCATGTTGCGGTGGCTCTCCACCATCATGTCAACGTCGTGGCCGACATGCCCGCCACCGGAGGACCCTTGTGCATCGCGTGGCACCAGGGGCATGCCGCACTTGGGGCAACTGCCCGGCTCACTACGCACAATCTCCGAGTGCATAGGACAGGTGTACTCGGTCACCCGGCCTTCACCGGACTGGGCATGCTGATGGCCGGCGTGCGCGTCCTGCACATCAGATTCGTGATGTTCGTGATGTTCGTGATGTTCGCCGTGCGCGTCGAACGGCACGGTGCGCAACTCCAGCGCCATGCCGCACTTGGGACAGCGGCCCGGTTCACTGGTCACCACCTCGGGGTGCATGGGGCAGGTGTACTCGGCCGCCTGCGACGGTTCGGCGGTCTCCGCCGCTTCCAGGGGCGTGCCGCAGCGCGGGCAGTTGCCCGGCGAGGACTGGCAGACTTCAGGGTGCATGGGGCAGGCGTGCATGGTGCAGCCGTGCGCCGGTTCGGAAGCTGCTGCGGGATGTTGTTCGCCTCCGCCGTGGGCATGCGCATGATCGTGCGCCGGGGGGGCGGCCTCGGGGCCGGGTTGCGCGGGGGCCGGGGCCGCCCCGGGCTGGCGTTTTTTCATTGCGGCGGTCGGCTCCAGGCCGTGCTCGCGGTACCAGCCGAGCGGGTCAGCCTGCAACGCGGCCACCATTTTCGGCAGCGACTTGCGCAGCGTATGGCGCGGTTCCCATTCAAGTACATCACGGGCGCGGCTGATGTCCAGCGCGTAGTGGTCGTTGGCCCGGTCGATCATCCAGGGTTTGATGAACTGCTCGCCCGGGAGCAGACCCTGCGCCCAGGCGCCGGCCTTGGCGATCAGCCCGGGGACGTTGTGCGTCTCAGTCGATTTGCCGCGGATCAGGCGCATGAAGGTATGCTGCAGCTCATCGTAACTCAGGGTCTCCGGCTCGCCGATGAGGATCGCGATCTCCTCGGGCAGCTGTGCGCGGCGCTCTACGACCCGCTCGATGGCATCCACCGCATCCTCCAGGTGGAGATAGGCCTGGCCATGGGAGGTCTCGCCGGAGTACAAGTGCGCGGCGAGCTGCCCCTCGTAGATGCGCTGGATCTGGTGTGCCAGCGGCGGCGAGTGGCAGACATCGTCGTAGACCCCCGCGTAGCGCAGGATCACGGCCGGGATATCGCCGCGCTCCTCGTGGATCAATGCCTCGGTGCGCACCTTCGACTCGGGATAGGCCCAGACCGGTCCCAGCGGCCAGTCCTCGGTGATGAACTCCCCCGGCTCGCCCGGCTTGTGCACGAGCATGGTGCTGGAGAAGATGAACTGTTCGACCTCGAACCCGCCTTCGCGCAGCCCACGCAGCAGGCGCCGCGTGCCCTCAACCGTGATCCGGTCGTATTGCGGGCTCTGCTTGCCGAGAAAATCGTAGTACGCAGCCAGGTGGACCACCGCAGCGATCTGCGCGCCGTGGTGCGCACGCAGGATGCGCAGCCCGTCTTGCAGGCTGTCGTCGGAGGTAATGTCCACCGGGATATGCGTGCAACCCGGCGGCGGTGGACTCGGCGCTTTACGGTCGAAGCCGACCACATCGCTAAAGTGTCGACTCAGGCGCTGCATCACCACCGAGCCTATACGGCCGCTGGCGCCGGTGACGAGCACGATTTTTTTCTCGGAATTCATAGACCCTGTCTCCTCTTGTTAAGAACCGCCGTCCCGGCAATGCAGATTTCTCCAGGCCGCAGAATGGTCATCCTGGATCGCCCTGATTACCGGAACGTTCCACAAGCTTTCGCCACTGGCCGGGCCGCGGAAAAAACATCGGCACTTGCCGCTGATAGGCGTGGTATTCCTCACCGAATTCTTCCAAAACTTTTTTCTCCTCGCTGCGCGACAGCAGGGTATAGGCCAGCACGATGACCGGAAACAACGCGACCGAAAACAGGGTCGGCCAGTGAATCACGCCTTCGCCGAACAGACCGAGAAACAGCCCGGTATACTGCGGATGCCGCACCAGGGCGTAGAGGCCGGTGGTGGCGAGTCGATTTTCACTGCGCGCGCGGTAGAGTTCGCGCCAACCCTGGATGAAAATACCGATGCCGACAAACAGCAATGCGTAGCCCAGCAGCATCGAGATCAGCATGCCGGTCTCGCCGATGCCGACCAGCGAGGACCAAAGGTTGGCGTTGAGGGTATAGCGATCCAGGCCGAAGAACCGCGCCAGCAAATAGATAGTGAGCGGAAAGCCGTACATCTCCGCGTACAGAGCGATAATGAAGGCCTGCACCACACCGGCGCCGGCCCATTCGCGCCAGGTCTTTGGCGCGAAATAACGGTAAAACAGCCAGGAGGCCACCACGATCATGATCGCGGCAAGACCCCAGGCTCCGGAGTGCGCAATGTTTTCGCTCATGATGCTTGCCTCATTAAGTCGTCCCTGAAAAAGTCGAAATTATGCTGGGTTATACCCCATTGCGGCATGACGGTTACGTTGCCGGTAGTAGCCGGCCTCAGCTTTTGCCGTAGGAAATAGCCCAAGGGTTCCAGCAGCCGGTGGCGGTTAAACCACGAGACCCATTCCAGGGTGGCCAGTTCCACAGATTCCCGCGTCTTCCACGGGCCTCGGCGATGGATCAGTTCGGCCTTGTACAGTCCGTTGATTATCTCGGCCAATGATTATCTCGGCCAAGGCGTTGTCATAGCGGTCGACCTTGCTGCCGACCGAAGGTTCAATGCCGGCCTCGGCCAGCCGCATCGCCCGTTCACGGACCTCAGGTGAAAACTTGCTTGACTTGTTCATGGCTCCATTCTCTCGGATGTTGGATCCTCCTCGAAACCCGGGGCGGTTCATTTTCGAATGCTTCGTTTTTTTCAGATAAAGAGCATTGTTCTTCTGAAACAGAAGCTTAGCAGACCCACAACACTATGGCACAGGTCAGTCCATCCTTGCAATCTGCATGACTGAGCGCGGAGTAAGGCCGGCGCAGGACCAGAATGAATGGTTTGGTACAATGTGAATATGAATGTGTCCCTTAATCGTCTGGGCGGAATGCTAGCCACGGTAGTCCAACTCGCTCTGAAGTTCATAGTTGGGGCAGTAGGACTGCTCGCCAGCAGCGCCCGAACAACTCCAGCAAACGACGAGCTCAACAACTCGTTTCGTGGCGGCGTTATGAACCACCGTACAGGAAAATTTGACGACGGAAGCGATCCCGCAGGTTGGTACGAACGCGATTAGCGGCGAGTTCCTTTCGACAGTAGTGTTTTGCCGATTGAGCCCCCTTGGCGACCCGCATCCTGGGCAGGGCTCCGAAGTGGGCTGGTAGCCGCTTCTATCGATCGTCCTACATGTACGCCTGCCCATGCCATCATCCCACTCCATACGAGTGGAAGCCCCAGATAAAGACTGGTCGTGATCATGTTGAGCAGCATGCGTTTGATGTCATGCTCACCGGGATTTGCGAACATCTGCAGGAAGACATTCACATCCGGGTACATGGACAGGATGAGGTTCTGGTCCACCCACAGCGCCAGGTACCAGAGCACGCTCCAGAATTTGACGGTAAAGATAGCCATGGCGCCGATGACCATCATGGAGATGGAATAACGCGACAGCACCACGATCATGGGCAGCAAGGCATAGATGCCGAGCAGGAGCACGGCCTGCACCATCGGTAGGGCCTGAAGGACTGCGGTCATGGTGACCGAGAACAACGCCGATGCAGCCACCACACCACCCGATGCCAGGCCACCTTTGGCAACATTTTCAACAGTACTGAGCAACCCGGTACTGCCGGAATTGTGAGCCACGAGGTCGTTGTTCGACCACGATGGCGGTGCATTCGCCAGAACGGTCTTGGCCACGGCATCATTTTGCTGTTCGCTGGCCAGGGCCGGCGCGATGGCAACCACGAGGCCTGAAAAACCGGCCGATGTGGCATCGGCCTCGTTGATCAACTTTTCACGCAGGCCCGCCGAGGCGTCCTCCCACCACTGCTTGCAGTAAGGCCTGCCCCAGGTAGGTGGTGCCGCAGGATCATATTCGGTATCACGGGCCACATTGTAGGCCCAGCCGCTGACCTGCGTGGTAGCACGCAGGGTGTCATAGTAGCCCGGCGTATTGCGATAGACTTGCGATCCCATCCAGTCCGGATCGTCGGGGCAATAGGTCGTCAGCAGCGCATTCACCGCAGCGGTGGCGGGTCGTTCTGACTGGTACATCGACCGGGCCGGAATGTAACACTGGCTGAAGAAGTCGCTCACTTCCTGGCGCAGACGCGGGTCGGCAATGGTCGCGAGCCGCGCCTGTTGTTCGTAGGTACGCATATCCGCAGCACTTGGAAGGCCTTCGACTACCGCGTGATTGAATCCCGAGGTCATCGAAAGTACCGCATACCACCACACCGGGATGTTCACCGTGGCCGGCGAACCGGTAAAGCCGGTGGAACCGTAGGTGCTCTGGGGTGCGGCCACGGTCGCCGTAGGTGGCGTGGGGTCGATCAGCGTTGGTGGCGGCGTATAGTTGAGTGAAGCCGCGTTCAGTGGCGTCAACGCGGCCGGTTGACCGGATAACACAACCACCAGTAATGCAATAAAGAGCTCCAGCTCCATGCGCCGCAGCGACAATCCGGTAACAGTACCGAACTCACCACCTTGCGCCGGTTCCCGCCAATTGTCGATCAGGATGCCAAGGAACGGCAGGAACACGATACCGGTGCCGACCAGCACATCCCACAAAATGCCGTAGAAGGTCCAGCCGAATAACGTAGTGAAGAGTTCGAGATAGCTGTCGACGGTCATGCCCCGCTCCCCTGCAGTGCGGCCAGCACCTGGCCTAGCAGGTTCTGCCCCAACACCAGCTCGATCACGACAAGCCAGGTCACGATACGCCAGCGTACAGCGAGCAAGTTCGTGGCCTGTGTGTCATCCAGACGTCCCCAACGTTCAAGGGTGTTCACGATCCATGGCCAGCCCATCGGGTTGAGCCAATGAGCAACGGAGACCAGACCCTACCGGGTAAGACCCTGATCAACCGAAAGACTCTACTGGCGATGATCCCGCTGTCGGATCGCGCCATCTTCAATATGGAGAAGCGCGGTGAATTCCCGCGTCGGATCGCGCTGACCAGCCGTAACGTCGCCTGGGACCTGGCGGAGGTTGAGGAGTGGATCGAGTCGAGGAAACAATCTGGGGAGCAGGCTGAACGCCCCGGCATTACTGTCGTTGCTTAGTCGTCCACTCGTCGATCATATCAGCCCAGTCTTGTAACATCGCCGTACGCTGCTCACGGTACTCGGCCTTGTTATAGATAGCCCTCACTCCCCTCTGCTCATGAGCAAGGCACTTCTCGATCCAGTCAGTGTTGTAACCTGCCTCATGCAGTAGCGTACTAGCAGTTCGGCGTAGATCATGCGGACCAAATTTTCCAAGCTGCTCACCATCTTTCTGCGCAGCCTTATACGTCGACGATAGAACACGATTCAGCGTTGCGGCGCTCATCGGTAAGTCCGAATCATACCGGGAGGGAAGCACGTACTCAGATCCACCTGCGAAGGTCTTCAGCGCGATGAAGATATCGAGCGCCTGGCGTGACAGGAATACCAGATGCGGAGTTCTTCGTTTCATCCGCTCTTTCGGAATCGTCCAAAGCGCCTCGCTGAAATTGATTTCCGACCATGTCGCGTTGGACAGCTCGGACTTTCTCACCATGGTCAGTAATAGCAACTTTATCGCAGCCCGGTATTGCGGCGATGTCCCAACCCGGTCCATGTACCGATACATCAGCCCAATCTCTGCCGGTGTCAGCGCGCGGTCACGCGGCTCAAATCTGGCGATCGTGGATGGACGCACCATTTCCGCAGGGTTTTCCACATTCTGCCCACGTTCAATTGCCCAACGATAGACCTGCAACACCACTTCTCGGACATGCACCGCCGTTGCTGGTGCTCCCCTTTCGACGATGGCATCGGTCAATGCGCGCAAATCCTCATGGGTAATTTCGCTTAGCTTCTGATTGCCAAACCGCTTTTTCAGTTCGCGTGTATATACCGACTTGCGCATGTCGCGTGTCGACTCAGCCATCTGATAACCACGCAGCCATTTTTCGGCCCAGGCACCGAACGTCTCGGCATTCTTCACACGCTTCTTGTCGCGTGCCTTTTCCCTAGCCGGTGATTTCCCGGCCGCAATCATCTTCTTTGCTTCGCTGAGTCGTTCCCGTGCTTCTGCAAGCGTGACGCCACGCTTGCCATACCGGCCTATCGTCAGCGTCTCCTGTCGACCGTTCATCGAGTAGTTGTATCTGAAGGAGATACCTCCTGCTGGTGTCACCGCCACATAGAGCCCATCGCGGTCGTTCACTTTGTAGAGTTTGTCCTGGGGCTGCAAATTGCGCAGCTTGGTATCGGTCAGCATGATAAGGGCCTCCGTGGAGCCAAAAGTACCATGATTTTTTATGGCATGGTATTTAGACTCTTTATTGTTTTATATCAATGACTTGACTGATTTTGATACCATGAATGTCTTGGAAAGCATGGCATGGTATTTTGTCGAAGCCCTGATCTTGAGGGCAACGATACCATGATTTATACCATGAAAAAAGTTTGCTTGGAGGTGCCAGCCAGTGCCAGCAGGTGCCAGACGAAAACGTGAATTACTCAGTTAATACAATGAGTTATGATCTGTTTGATGCCGGTCGGTGCCAGCCAGTGCCAGACGTGGAATCATTCCCACTCAATCGTCGCCGGCGGCTTCCCTGAAATATCATAGGTCACCCGCGAGATCCCGGGGATCTCGTTGATAATGCGCCGCGACACCAGGTCGAGAAAATCATACGGCAGGTGCGCCCAGCGCGCGGTCATGAAGTCGATGGTCTCCACCGCCCGCAGGGCGATGACGTAGTCGTAGCGGCGCCCGTCGCCGGTGACGCCGACGGATTTCACCGGCAGGAAGACGGCGAAGGCCTGGCTGGTCTTGTCGTACAGATCGTGACGGCGCAGCTCCTCGATGAAGATGTGGTCGGCCAGGCGCAGCAGCTCGGCATACTGTTTTTTCACCTCGCCCAGGATGCGCACGCCCAGCCCCGGGCCGGGGAACGGGTGGCGATAGACCATGTCATACGGCAGGCCCAGTTCCACGCCCAGTTTGCGCACCTCGTCCTTGAACAGCTCGCGCAGCGGTTCGAGCAGCTTGAGCTTCATGTACGCCGGCAGGCCGCCGACGTTGTGGTGCGATTTGATCAGGTGCGCCTTGCCGGTCTTGGCGCCGGCCGATTCGATCACGTCGGGATAGATGGTGCCCTGCGCCAGCCACTGGGCGTTCTTCAGTTTTTCGGACTGTTCCTCGAACACCTCGATGAACAGCTTGCCGATGATCTTGCGCTTCTTCTCCGGGTCGGATTCGTGCCCCAGGGCGCGCAGGAAGCGCTTCTCCGCGTCCACCCGGATCACGCGCACGCCCATGTGCTCGGCGAAGGTGGCCATCACCTGGTCGCCTTCTTGATGGCGTAACAGCCCGGTGTCGACAAAGACACAGGTCAACTGATCGCCGATCGCCTTGTGCAACAGCGCGGCCACCACCGAGGAATCGACGCCACCGGACAAGCCCAGCAGCACCTCCTGGTCGCCGACCTGCTCGCGGATGCGCGTCAGGCTCTCGTCGATGATGTTGCCCGGCGTCCACAACGCTTCACAGCCGCAGATGTCGCGCACGAACCGCTGCAGGATGCGCCCGCCCTGACGGGTGTGCGTCACCTCGGGGTGAAACTGCACGCCATAGTAGCCGCGCTCGTCATCGGCCATGCCCGCCACCGGTGCCGACTCGGTGCTGGCCATCAGTTTGAAGCCGGGGGGTATGTCCACGACCCGGTCGCCGTGGCTCATCCATACATCCAGCAGGCCATAGCCTTCGGCGCTGGTGTGGTCCTCGATGTCTTTCAACAGTCGCGTGTGGCCACGGGCGCGCACTTGCGCATAGCCGTACTCGTGATGATCGGCATTCTCCACCTTGCCGCCGAGCTGCGCCGCCATGGTCTGCATGCCGTAGCAGATGCCGAGCAGCGGCACGCCCAGCTCGAAGATCGGCGCCGGCGCCAGCGGCGCGCCGTCACCGCCGGTCACGCTCTCCGGCCCGCCCGAGAGGATCACGCCGCGCGGGTGGAACACGCGAATGTCTTCGGCGCTCATGTCCCAGGGGTGGATTTCGCAATACACACCCAGTTCGCGCACGCGCCGGGCGATCAACTGCGTGTACTGGGAGCCGAAATCCAGAATCAGGATCCGGTGGGCGTGGATATCGGTTTGTGACACGGACATCAGGACCGGTAGTTCGGCGCTTCCTTGGTGATGGCGACATCGTGTACGTGGCTTTCGGCCATGCCGGCGTGGGTGACGCGCACGAACTGCGGCCGCGTGCGCATCTCCTCGATGGTGGCGCAACCGGTATAGCCCATGCTCGAGCGCAGCCCGCCCATCAACTGATGGATCACCGGCTGCAGCGGTCCTTTGTAGGGCACACGGCCTTCGATACCTTCGGGCACCAGTTTGTCGGCCTCGCTGCCTTCCTGGAAATAACGGTCGCTGGAGCCTTCGCGCGAGGCCATGGCGCCGAGCGAGCCCATGCCACGATAGGACTTGTACGAGCGGCCCTGATACAGCTCGACCTCGCCCGGGGCCTCTTCGGTGCCGGCGAACATGCTGCCGATCATGATCGAATAAGCGCCGGCGACAATCGCCTTGGCCATGTCGCCGGAATAGCGGATACCGCCATCGGCGATCAGCGGCACGCCGCTGCCTTTGAGTTCGTGCGCCACGTTGGCCACCGCGCTGACCTGCGGCACGCCGACGCCGGCGACGATGCGCGTGGTGCAGATCGAACCCGGACCGATGCCGACCTTGACGGCATCGGCGCCGGCCTCGACCAGCGCACGCGCGGCGGCCGCGGTGGCGATGTTGCCGCCGATGACCTGGATATCGGGAAAGTGTTTTTTGACCCAGCGCACGCGCTGCAGCACGCCTTCGGAATGGCCGTGCGCGGTGTCCACCACCACCACGTCGACGCCCGCCTCGACCAGCGCGGCCACCCGCTCGTCGGTGCCCTCGCCAACGCCGATGGCCGCGCCCACCCGCAGTTGCCCCTGGTCGTCCTTGCAGGCGTTGGGTTTGTCGCTGGCCTTCTGGATGTCCTTGACGGTGATCAGGCCGCGCAGCTTGAAGCCATCGTCCACCACCAGCACCTTCTCGATGCGGTGCTGGTGCAGCAACTGGATGACCTCGTCGCGCTCGGCGCCTTCCTTGACGGTAACCAGCTTGTCGCGCCCGGTCATGATCGAGGAGACCGGCGCGTCGTAGCGGGTCTCGAAGCGGGTGTCGCGGTTGGTGATGATGCCCACCAGGTTCTCGCCCTCGACCACCGGCACGCCGGAGATGTTGTGCTGGCGGGTCAGCTCCAGCACCTCGCGGATGGTGGTGTCGGGGGCCACGCTGATCGGGTCCTTGATGACGCCGCTTTCGTATTTCTTCACCAGCCGGACCTGGGCGGCCTGCTGCTGGATGGTCATGTTCTTGTGCACGATGCCGATGCCGCCTTCCTGGGCGATGGCGATGGCCAGGCGCGACTCGGTGACCGTGTCCATCGCCGCCGAGAGCAGCGGGATGTTCAGGGCGATCTCGCGCGTCAGCCGGGTGGTCAGATCGACGTCCTTGGGCACCACCGTGGAGTGGTCGGGCAGCAGCAGAACGTCGTCAAAGGTCAGGGATTGCTCGGAAATGCGCAGCATTCAGTACACCGTGGCAGGGCTTGGAGTTAGCGCGCCATTATAGGTTTTGCCGCCTTCCCGGTAAACCGCCGGGGCGGGTCGCCCACGGCCCAGCGGTGACAACAACCCCACTTCACGGCTGGGCGGGCTGAAGCGGCTAAACAAGCCACTTCTTTCGACCAACCCGAGCGTGTCCAGAGGGTGGGCCCGCGGTCCAGGGCGCGCGCTTGCACCTTGCCCGAATCAGCCATCACTGCTCGCGGGCTTCAGCTTTCTCGAGGACCACGACCAAGACTCTGTGAACGCCGGCTTTGTCGTCCCGACCCCGGGCGACCCTGTCGCCCATCCCGCGCCCCCTTGAACAGCCGAGCGACCGCAGACCCGCCCCCGCCGCAGGGGACCCCCACCGAGGTTGCAATGCGGCTGGCCACTGGGTTACAGTCCCGCAATACCCTACACAGAGAATGGATTCTCATGCGGCGCAGCGCCTTGCCATTGTTGTCCCTCCTCGGCCTACAGATTGTCGCGTGCGCAACCCACTTGGCTCACGGCGCAGAGATGGCCGCCGGCGATTTAGCACCGAGAGGCGCTCCCGACGGCAACCTCACGGCGGCCGACATTCTGGTACTACAGAGGATAGTGCTGGGTGATCTGGCACCTACTTCCCTTGAACGGCTGATCGCAGACGTGGCCCCCCGCGACAATCCGGACGGTGAGCTCAACGCCGGGGACCTGGTCGTTCTGATGCGCGCCGCGATGGGAGAAATCACGCTCTCGCCGATAAGAGACGATACCCCCCCGTTGGCCGCCAACCTGGACCTGATCTCCGCAACAATCGGCACATCCGGGACCATCAACGTCACCGGAGCGGCGGGTAGTGTTGAAGCTGGCGCTGCGGTTACCTTTATGAATTTCACCACGGGGTCCCGTACCACGATTTCAGCCACCGAGACCGGAGCTTTCGAGGCCACGCTGGGGGCCACCCCCGATCAGGTCTTCGGGATTACTGTCTCAGACGGCTTCGGCAACGCTAGTCCGCGGGTCAGTATGAGTCAGCAAAACCCGCTCTCCATCCAAATCGTCACGCCCGCCGACTCGGCTTTGATTGCAGACGATAGCGTAAACATCACAGGAACTTTCACTGGACCGCCTGATACAGCGATCACCATTAACGGTAAGGTCGCATGCATCCAGGGCACATCGTTTGTCGTACCCCAACTGCCATTGCGTACAGGTGCAAACACGCTGCAGGCGAACGCTACTACGCATGACGAGCTAATCACCACCCGAACTCACCAGATCAACAGCAGCGGCCCGAGCCCCCTGACCGCGCGAATGACACCGCCGTGTGGACCGGCGCCGCACACCGCTCGGGTGTACTTGGATAACCGCTCTGCGGAACTGGTCTCGGTGGACATTGATTTCGACGGCGATGGCATTCTCGAAATCAGCAACGGCGATCCGAAAGCCCCCCTATCCTTCACGTTTCCTAACCCGGGGCGATTCGACACGACGATTTGGGCTAACGACATCAACGGCACCACTTACTATCGCGAACTGCCTGTCATCGCTACCGATATCAGCGTCATGGATGATTTACTACGCAACACCTATAGCGAAATGCTAGAAAGGTTAAGGGCGGGCGCTTTGGAGGGGGGACTGAATATGATCGCCACCCCAGCGCGACAACACTATAAGTCCGTATTCGACGCGCTGGCGCCGGATCTTGGAGCCATCGTGGACCAACTGGGCACCCTCGACAAAGGCACCATAGGAACCGAATACGCTGAATATCTCCTCATTCGCACGCGAGGCCCCGGTGGCGACGCGTTTCTGATCTACTTCATCCGTGGCGAGGACGGCGTGTGGAGATTATCAGAGATGTGAAGACCAACCCACCGCCCTGTTAGTAAGAGAACGTATGGTAGCTGACGTCACCGATCCGGCGGACTCCGGTAAAAGGACCAATAGATGAAGTACAAGCCCCCCAAGCCGTATTACTTTGCAGTCTGGATCCTGCTGACACTACCGTTGACAGCCTGCGGCCTCTCCGGCGAACCGCAACAGGGAACCGTCATCGACGCCGCTACCGACCGGCCCGTCGAAGGCGCCATCGTCGTGGCCCGCTGGATCGGTCACGCGGCCACCTGGGCGCACGGGCGTACGGTCTGTTACCACGTTGAATCCACCACCAGCGACAAGGCCGGTCGATTCCATATCCCAGAATGGAAAAAAGCCTATAGCGAGGACTGGCAGAAAAACATTAGCCCACGGTATGTGGACATAACAGCCTACAAGCCTGGCTATCAGTTCTCACCGCGTCAGATAGGAGAGGAGAGCGAACTCAAAGGGGTTTTTTACGTCGAGCCATTTACGACCCGCTCAAGCAAAAGGCTGGATTACCTGACCACTCTGAGCGCAACCACCGTTTGTGGTGAAGCCCGTGAAAGCAACAGCAATCTGCTGTTATTGAAGAAAGCGATTTATCGGGAGGCTACCGCGGTAGCCGAGACCCCTCAAGATAGGGGCCAAGTTGAAATTATACGCTTTGGCTTGGAATCTCTCGAATTCGGCGGCGTAGAGGCCTTAAAACGGATGACAGAAAGGCAAAAACATGGCGATAAAAACAGTCATTAATATCTATTTCCTATACACTGTGGCGCTAACTTTCTCCACCGTTAACGCGTACGAACTTGGAACGCATGCTCTATTGACTTTTCACGCCTACAAGCGGTCCGCCCTTGGTATGGAATACCAGTTGCTAAATGGTCTTGGATTGACACCAACAGCCTCAAACCAGTTCGGAGAAGTCTATTTCGATATTACCGGAAAAATGCTTGAACAACGTAAGCAAACGGATTTCGAAAGAAGCAAAATGCCAAATGAAGGTAGAGACTTCTTGACAATTCAAGGCTGGCTCATGCGCGGCGCCATCCGAGAAGACGATGCCTACAAGGAAGCCAACCCGCAGGACGATCCCTACCCCGAAAACGCTTCCTTGCGTCGCCCCCTGCATCATTTCTTCGACCCGATCAACGACTGCGGACTTTTTGTTGGCAGTTGTAACTCCAACTTAATCGAAGACGGTGTCTTCGGGTACGGCTCACTAGACCCGGACGTGCATAAGGCGCCCGACTGGGCCATAGGCACAAGCGATGTATTTATCGATCCAACCACGCCCGAGCCAGTTCGACGCAACCACTTTACCGTATTCGACGCACGCGAGGCCCTGTATCGCGCCCTCACCTCCAGAAACCGAGCGGGGGATATCGTCGCAGCCTCAGAGGATGAGCGCAACGCCTACTGGGCCACTACGTTCCGATCGTTGGGCGACGTTGTTCACCTGATCCAGGACATGGCCCAGCCGCAACATACGCGTAACGACAGGCATGCCGGAAAAACTCCGGAGAGCGTAACGGGTCATGAAAGTGTTTATGAAAAGTACGTCGATGCCCGTGCCACGGGCGCTCCGGCCTATCGGATCGATGGTACGCCAGCTACCCCTCAGCCCTTGACCTACGGGGGCTATCCCGTTCCGGAGTTCGACGATTACGCCTCCTTCTTCAGCACGATCCATCTCGACGGCCCAGATCCTCGACAAAGGCGCGGACTGGCGGACTATTCCAACCGCGGCTTTTTCAGCGCCGGAACCAATCTAGGTCGTTCCGGCTATGAATTGCCTAGCAACAATAAAAATGACTACAAGAGACAAGAGGCGTCGATCTCTCTTCCAGAGGCGGTGCCCGAGACCATCCGGCTCCTCGTCGACGACGTAATCGACACCAATCAACCGTCGCGGACCGCGCTCAACGTCCCTTTGAGTACCGAAAGCGCCTGGGAGCTGTTTCGGGGCACTAATGTGCCTAGCCTCTCCCTGACGCGGCCGAACTACGATGCCATGGCGGATCTTCTGATTCCCCGGGCCGTCGCTTATAGCGCCGGCCTCCTTAACTATTTCTTTCGTGGTCGGCTTGATCCGGTCATTGATGCATACAACCAAAGCGAGGTCTCGATTCGGTTTTCGAACCATAGCAAGAATGACACGATATACAGCGATAACGGCGCCGGCACACTGGCAATGACTTATCGCTTCAAAGGCGCTAACGGTCAATGGGTCTTCGGCATCTCCGATGACCTCGTGTCGCTGAATCCCGGTGACGACGTGGCCGCTGGTGCGAGCAGTTCAGGAACCTATCGGCTTACCTTCACCCCGCCGATTCCGGTGGAAGCCGCACAACTGGAACTACGAGTGATATTCCGAGGGCGACTGGGCAACGAAACAGATGCGGTTGCCGTGGGCTATGAGCCGATGACCTCGGGAGGTTTCTTTGTAACGCCGAGCGTCACCCCAGCTGACGGAATCACTGGAAGCCGTCATATCTATAAAGTAGACGGCACGTGGCGAATCGCTCCAGGATCAGGATTTGCATTCGGCCGTCTGGACTGGAAGGGACACGAGCTCGACGACACCCTTTCTTTTGACGGTCCGGTGTCCAGATACCTTTATCGGGTCGGGGCGGGCTATTCACGCTTTGTCTATCGACATGGTTCTGTGTGGGCCATCGTTCCGCAAGGCAATGTGATTGGCGCTGGCATACAAAGAAACAGCACCGATAGTTCACTCGCGGCGATAACGTACTCGTCGAATACGGTACGGGTGTATGTGCGGGATTTCGCTGCCCAGTACCCTAATAACGCAGATTACTCCCCAACCAATCCACTCGGCTGGCGGCTGGTGATGGAACAAGCAGTCTCTGATGCCTATCCCGCCACCCCTATGTTTTTCAATGCGTCAGGCACCACGGCGAAAGGGATTTTTGATGCATGGTCTTCCGCCGAAACCCGCGTTGCGGCTTTGACTCTCTCCGGCACCGAGGCTGGTCTAGCGTTTTCCAGCCAGCCGAACACTTTTACCCAAATAACCACCAAGCGCAACCACACGACGAGTTCCGCCACCGCAGCCGTTGGGTCCACAACCGAGAGCTGTGGCCTGTATGCTGCTTGTTTAGCTTACGGCTGCGCCGACTACCCCGACGGCTGCAGTCTGCAGAAAACTGAGGCGACATATCGCCATCATAGGGATATATACGACTACGGCAATACTCCACAGAGCGCGCCAATCATTATAGCCGTCGATTTTCAGGGAGACCGTGAAGTGGTCGCCACGCTTCGCGCCGAGTCGGATCACGCCTTACGCGAAGAAAGCATCGACACCCAGACAGACACTCAGCAAACCGACGTGCATAATTGCGTGGACTCCTGGGACTCCACCGGCACACGAACCACCACGCAATCGCTCGTCTCTCAGTCCTCCTCGAAGACCGACAGTTCACTCCACGTCGCGACGAGCGCCATTCCGCTGCATTCGGATTATTCCCGATTCACACTTGACGAACAGCGTACGTATGTTTTTGACATTGCCTCAAACGCTCCAACCAGCGATCGCGCCACTGCAACCAGCTCTTCAAACCGCACTCTAATCAACGGAAAATTCAATTTCTTTGATTTGCGCCATAATATAACGTCCTACTCAGCGCGCGAAAAGCTCACTATCGACGCGTTTGACGGAACCGGCGACGTCTCTCGGTTCTCCTACGCGGAAAACGTGGATACCAGTCGCACGACCGACACCACTGAAACCCTGCGCACCATCGTCCAGATCGACAATCGGAAATCGGCTCTATATGAGGTTATTTTAAAGCAACCTCTCTCGACGTCCTATGAGCATTCGCTCGAACCGCTTCACGGAGACTGTGTCAATCTAGATACGGAGTCACAGACGCCCGGCACCGTAACTCGCAGCTGGACAAACTTTCTCACCTATTTGCACCCCGAAATAGAGAGAACGGATTCCGGGCAGGGCTATGCGGTGGATCATCTGGGCAACGCGCTCATCAGCCAAACCATCTGGGCGGAGAATGAGGCTTCATACGCCACGTATACGTCCGTAGGCACCTGGAACTTCCTCAGCGGTGGCGATCTGGCGTCTTTATTCGGTATTACCAATCCCAACGTGAAATTCTGGCCTGTCGGCCTCTATTAGTCCAATCCACACCAAGAGCTAAACGATCGGCGGCTCCTCGTCCACCAACGGATGCACCGGCAGCTCGTCGGCCTGGAAGGCCTCGACCTGGCTTTCGGCCTGGCGCACGGATTCGAAGCGGGCGATGTGGAACAGCGCCTCGCCCTCGTTGACCAGCGGCAGGTTGTGGCGGCCGATGATGATGCCGCCGACGTTGCTGCTGACCTCGAGCTCCTGGCTGCCGAAGGGGTCGGCGATCACGCCGATCACGTCGCCGCGGCGCACCCGGGTGCCGAGCGCGGCGGTCACCCGCAGGATGCCGCTGCGCCCGGCGCGCACCCAGCTGCTGGTGCGCGCCACCATCGGCTCGGGCACGCGGCCGCTGCGGCTGGATCGGGGCAGCATGCCGAGTTCGCGCATCACCGAGACAATGCCCTTGAGACCGGCGCGGATGCAGTGCTCGTCGAAGCGCAGCGCTTCGCCGCCCTCGTAGAGCAACATGGGGATACCGCGCTCGGCAGCCACCTCGCGCAGCGAGCCGTCGCGCACGTCGGAGTTGAGCATCACCGGCACGTGAAAGGCACGGGCGATACGCGCGGTTTCGGCATCGTCCAGGTTGGCGCGGATCTGTGGCAGGTTTTCGCGGTGCACGGCGCCGGTGTGCAGGTCGATGCCATAGTCGCTGTTGGCGACGATGCTATCGAGAAAGCGGTAGGCCAGGCGGGCCGCCATCGAGCCGCCCTCCGAACCGGGAAAGGAACGGTTCAGATCGCGCCGGTCGGGTAAATAGCGCGAACGGTTGACGAAGCCGTAAACGTTGACAATCGGTACCGCGATCAGCGTGCCGCGCAAGCGTTTTAGCAACGGCAGACGCAGCAACCGGCGAATGATCTCCACGCCGTTGATCTCATCGCCGTGAATGGCGGCGCTGACGAACAGCCGCGGACCCTGGCGTTTGCCGCACACCACGTGCAGCGGCAGGTTCATCGGCGCGTGTGAATACAGACTGGCGATGGGCAGCTCCAGGGTGACGCTCTGCCCCGGCTCGACGCGCATACCGTCGATATCGATACCTCCCCCGGGCACGGCTCAGCCTTTGCCTTTGGTGCGGGTGCGGTGCGGCCGGGCGTTGCGGGCGATGAAATCGATGATCATGCCGGCGATGTCCTTGCCGGTGGCCTCCTCGATCCCCTCCAGGCCGGGCGAGGAGTTGACCTCCATGACCACGGCGCCGTGGTTGGAGCGCAGGATGTCCACGCCGGCCACGTTCAGGCCCATGATGTTGGCCGCGCGCACCGCCGTGGAACGCTCCTCCGGCGTGATCTTGATGATGCTGGCCGAACCGCCGCGGTGCAGGTTGGAGCGGAACTCGCCGGCCACCGCCTGGCGTTTCATCGCCGCGACCACCTTGTCGCCGATGACGAAACAGCGGATGTCGGCACCGCCGGCCTCGCGGATGTATTCCTGCACCAGGATGTTGGCGCGCAGCCCCATGAAGGCCTCGATCACGCTCTCGGCGGCCTTCTGGGTCTCGGCCAGCACCACGCCGATGCCCTGGGTGCCTTCGAGCAGCTTGATCACCACCGGGGCGCCGCCGACCATGGTCAGCAGGTCCTGCACGTCGTCGGGCGAATGCGCGAAGCCGGTGACCGGCAGGCCGATGCCCTTGCGCGCCAGCAGCTGCAACGAGCGCAGCTTGTCGCGCGAGCGGCTGATGGCCACCGACTCGTTCAGCGGATACACGCCCATCATCTCGAACTGGCGCAGCACCGCGGTGCCATAGAAGGTCACCGAGGCGCCGATGCGCGGGATCACCGCGTCGAAATCGTTGAGGATGCGGCCGTTGTAGTGGATCTCGGGCCGGTTGGAGGCGATGTTCATGTAGGCGCGCAGCGTGTTGATCATCTCCGCTTCGTGGCCGCGCTCCTCGGCGGCCTCGATCAGGCGGTTGGTCGAATACAACGAACGCTTGCGCGAGAGGATCGCAATTTTCATAAATCACCTGCCATGCTAAAGGTTGCGCCGTGACCGGCTAGGCGCGCCGCTGCGGCGCCGTGGTCTCTCCACCCACTGTAGCACCGCCGCTCACGAGGCGGAATCCGCCGCCGGCGGGCCCTTGGGGATGAGAGAGCGCGCCTGCTCGTCCTTGACGCCGAACAGGCTGCGCAGGTGCAGATCGCGTTGCGGGAACGGCACCTCGATGTCGTACTCGTTGAGCTTGCTTTCGATCTCCCAGAGATAGTCGGCGTTGACCGCGCCGGGTCGCTTGACCGCCTCGGGCGTCAGCCACACCACCAGCTCGAAGTTCAGGCTGCTGTCGCCGAACTCGACGAACCAGACCTGGGGCTGGCGGCCCTTCACCCCCTTGAGGGTCCATTGCACCGCCGCGGCGGCTTCGAGCACGGCCTGTTTCACCTTGTCCTTGTCGGTGCCATAGGCCACGCCGAAGGCGACATGGATACGGCGGTAGGATTCGCGCATGGTCCAGTTGGTGACCCGGCCGCCGACGAACTCGGAATTGGGCACCAGGATGTCGACGTTGTCGTTGGTGGTGATCAGGGTGCTGCGCATGTTGATTTCGCGCACCTCGCCCGAGACGCCCGATTCCAGTTCGACGAAGTCGCCCACCTTCAGGCTTTTCTCGAACAGGATGATCAGGCCGGCGACGAAGTTGCTGATCAGGGTCTGCAGGCCGAAGCCGATGCCCACGCCCAGGGCGCTGGCGAACAAGGCGAACTTGGTGAAATCGATGCCGATCGAGGACAGACCGATGATGATACCCACCGCCAGCACGGTATAGTGCACCAGCCGCCCGACGGTATAGAGCGAACTCTGACTGATCGCCCCGCGGGTCGCGCCCACCCGGCGGATGGCGCGCTGGAAGCCCTTGGAGACCCACCAGGCGATGGTGAGGATCAGCAGCACCCGCAACAGGCCGAAGGTGGTCACCGGGGTTTCGCTGATCTCGAACAGGGTGCTGCCGAGCAGGTCGACCCCCTGGTTCCAGAAGCCCTTCACGCCGGCCCAGCCGGCTTGCCAGGAGCGCACCAGCCAGCCTTCGTCGAGGTGCAGCCGCGCCTCCAGCAGGCCACCGAGAAACTGGTTGGCCGTGCGTCGCTGCTCGAGTTGCAACAGCGACCGGTCCAGCGCGTCGAGGCGCTCGCGCACCCGCGCCGCACCCGCCGCGCCGGCCTCATCGCCCGCGCCGCCGAGCGCCGCGCGGATGCGTGTGCCGACGCGTTGCCAGCGCTCGTGCTGCTCCTGCAACGACTCGGCCAGCGTCTGGTTTTCATCCAGCACGGTCTGCGCCGGTTCGGCGTCGGCTGGGGCCGTCTCGGTAGTCTGCGCGATCAGCGCGCGCGCCAGCCGCGCCTGCATGACCTGCAGCTCCTGCACGCCGAGGGCGGCCTCGATACCGATCGCCGCGACCAGCCGCGCCTGGGTCCGATCGCCCGCAGATTCCCTGGCCGGCGCGCCGCTGTCGTCGCGCAGCCGCTCGGCCTTGGCGCGCAAGTCCGCGACCGCCTCGCGGGCGCGTTGCAGGCGGCGCTCCCATTGCGCCAGCTGATCGGCGTCGATCCGCAGGCGCCCGGGGATCAGCTGCAACTCGTCGTCCAGCCGCTGCAGCTGGTCCGCGTCCACGCGCAGCGCGGCGCGCCGGCGTTCCAGTTCGAGGCGGTCGATTTCCAGGCGTACCCGGCTGAGCATCAGCGCCAGGCCGCGCTCCAGGCGTTGTTCGCTGTCCTGCGGCAGGTCGAGATAGCGGCTGCGTTGGCGCGACTGCTGTTTGCGCGCCTCCTCGAACACCACCTCCTGCCAGTCGAGCTGCTCGCGCGCCGCCTCGGTGCGCCGTTGCAGCGCCTGCCACTGCTGGTGGCGGGCCAGGGCGGCGTCGAGACTGTAGTGTTCGGCGGCAGCCACCGGCACCCCCTCGGGACGCGCCACCGCCAATGCGCGCTGCTGACGGTAACGCGCCAGCGCCTCGCGCAACGACTTTGTCCGCGCCGCGATATCGCCGGAACCGCTGACGCCGGCGGTATCGAGATAGGCCTGCAACAGCGCTTCGAGGCGCCCGATACGGGCCGCCAGCGCAGCGTCGTCCGGCTCGCCCGCGGCGAAATAGTGCCACCAGTCGGCCTTGAGCGTGACCGGGTCCGGCGCGGGGGCCTCGCCCTGCGGCGCCTCGGCCAACGCCGCCCCGGGCAGCACCGCCAGCGCCAACAGAAAGCACAACGCCCTCATAACCATCGCTTCTTCCTGAACAGCGTGAGTAGCCCCACGGCGATCGCCAGCATCACCCCGAGGAGGATGAAATAACCCGAGCGCGAGTGCAGCTCGGGCATGTTCTCGAAATTCATGCCGTAGATGCCGGCGAGAAAGCTCAGCGGCACGAAAATCGCCATCACCACGGTGAGCACCTTCATGATCTGGTTGAGGTGGTGCGAGGCGACGGAAATATACCCGTCGATGAGATCCGAGGACAGCTCGTAGTATAAACCGGCGAGGCTGACCGCGCGTTCCTGCTGTTCGTAGACATCCACGATCTGGTGCGCCTGCTCCCGGCCCAGGGCCGGCAGCTCGGCGCCTTTGAGCTCGGCGAAGATCTGCTGGTGGTAGAGGAACACGCGGCGGAATTTCTTCAGCTCGGTCTTGTAATTGAGCAGTTCGGCCAGGACCTCGTCGCGCGGGTGCCGGGTGACCTCGCCTTCCAGGGTCTCCAGCCGCGGCTCGAGATCGAACAGGATCTGCAGATAGCGGTTGACCAGCAGCCGGCACAGGCGCATGGCGGCACCGCCGTGGGAGCGCGCGAACAGGGCCGGGTCGGCTTCCAGTTCGGCGAACAGGGCCTCCACCGCCAGCGAGCGCGCGCTGTGGCGGGTCAGGACAAAGCGCTCACCCAGAAACAGCGCCAGTTGCAGGGTATCGAAATGGATGCCGTCGGCCCCGGCGGCCAGTTCCTTGAGCAGGATGAAGGTGCTGCTGTCGAACACTTCGAGTTTCGGCGGATGGCGGCTGCGCAGCGCGTCCTGCACGGCCAGGGGATGGATGGAAAAGCTCGCGAACAGCTGCTGCTGTTGCGCGCTTTCCAGTTGGGCGTCGAAATCCACCCAGATGACGCTGTCGCTGTCGCGCTGCCAGGCGTCGAGCAGTTCCCTACCGCCCAGGGTGAACGCACCGCTGGCACGGTGGTATAGACAGGCTCGCATTTCCGCCGGGGCTCCTTTTTGCCGCTGACCTCGCTCCGGCGCTCGCCGGCGCTCGAGGCCCGAAACGCTACCGTATCGGCATTGGCCGCGCGCGGCAAGCACCGACGCTTCGCCACCGGTGGCGCGGCGCGCATCGCGCGCGTCAATCCAGTAGACTGGCGTCATGAACGCCACCGAAAACCCGCCGAGCGGCGAGCGCGAGGTCTACAGCGTCGCCCGCCTGAACCGCGAAGTCCGCCGCCTGCTGGAATCCGGCTTCGCCCGCATCTGGGTGGAGGGCGAGATCTCCAATCTGGCGCGCCCGCCCTCCGGCCACCTGTATTTCACCCTCAAGGATGCCAGCGCCCAGATCAGTTGCGCCCTGTTTCGCAACCGCGCGTTGCGCCTGGGCTTCCCGCTGGACAACGGTGCCCAGGTCCTGGCGCAGGCCCAGGTCAGCCTGTACGAGCCCCGCGGCAACTACCAGCTGATCGTCGATCGCCTGGAACCGGTCGGCGACGGCGCGCTGCGCCGCGCCTTCGAGGCCCTGAAACAACAATTGCAGGCCGAGGGTCTGTTCGCGCCGGAACACAAGCGCCCCCTGCCGGCCTGGCCGCGCTGCCTGGGGGTGATCACCGCGCCCGGCGGGGCGGCGATCCGCGATGTGCTGACGGTGCTCAAGCGCCGTTTCCCCGCCCTGCCGGTGATCGTCTACCCGACCCTGGTGCAGGGCGCGGGCGCGCCCGCCGGCATTGTCGCCGCCCTGGAACGGGCGCAGCGGCACGGCCAGTGCGACGTCCTGTTGTTGACCCGCGGGGGCGGCTCGCTGGATGATCTGTGGCCGTTCAACGAGGCCAGCGTGGCGCGCGCGGTGCACGCCTGCCAGGTACCGCTGGTCTCGGCCGTGGGGCACGAAATCGACTTCGTCATCAGCGACTTCGTCGCCGACGCGCGCGCCGCCACGCCCTCGGCGGCGGCCGAACTGCTGAGCCCGGACAGCGAGCAACTGGAGCGCCGGTTCGCCCAGATCCGGGTCACGCTGGGCGCGCACCTGCGACGCACCCTGCGCCAGCGGCGCGAGCGCCTGCACTGGCTGCTCGGGCGCGCCCGCCTGTGCTCGCCGACCCGGCGCCTGCAACAGCAAAGCCAGCGCCTGGACGAATTGCGCCAGCGTCTGCTGCGCGCCTGGCGCCACGCCCAGGTGCGCCGGCGCTCGCGTCTGCAGGCCGCCGCGGCGCGCTGGCGGCAACAGCATCCGGGGGCGCGGGTGCAAGCGCTCGCAGCCGCGACGACAGAGTTGGCACAGCGCCTGGGATACTGTATAAACATACAGTTGTCGGCACGGCGCGAACAGCTCGCCGGCCTGTCGCGGGCCCTGGATGGGATCAGCCCGCTGGCGACCCTGCGGCGAGGCTATTCCATTACCCGCGTCGACGGGCGCATCGTGCGGCGGGCGACCGAAACCCGCGTCGGTGACAAACTGGAGACCCGCCTGGCCCAGGGGCGGGTGATCAGCGAAGTCTGCGAGGTCAAAGGATGAAAACGACACCACAAGGATTTCTCCAGCTGCTGGCGGCGTTGTTCGCGCTCTGGCTGGGCGCGCGGCCGGCCCTGGCGATGGAGCTGCCACGCGCGGCCCCCGTTCCCGGCGGCGTCGCCCTGGTGGCGCTGCCGCCGCAGGCCACCGCCGAGGCCAGTTTCAACGGCAAGCCAGTCCTGGTGGTGACCCGCGAGGGGCGGCGCACCGCCGTCGTGGGTCTGCCGCTCGGCCTGCGTCCGGGCACCCACCGGCTCAAGTTGCGCAGCGCCAGCGGCGACATGCTCACCCAGACCTTCCAAGTCGAGGCCAAGCACTACCAGGAACAGCATATCACCATCAAGGACAAGCGTAAGGTGACGCCGGAAAAGCGCGACATGAAACGCATCGTGCGCGAACAACGGCAAATCAAGCAGGCGCTCGCCCACTGGGACCCGCGCATGCCCGACAGCCTGCGCTTCTCGCTGCCGGTGGAAGGACCGGTCAGCAGCCCCTTCGGGCTGCGGCGCTTTTTCAACGAGCAGGCGCGCAAACCCCATAGCGGACTGGACCTGGCCGCGCCCCAGGGCACGCCGGTGCGGGCGCCGGCCGGTGGGCGTATCAGCGATACCGGTGATTTCTTTTTCAACGGCAATACCGTGTTCATCGATCACGGCCAGGGGCTGGTGACCCTGTATTGCCATCTGTCGCGCATCGACGTCAAACCCGGCCAACAGGTGCGGCCGGGCGAGATCATCGGCCTGGTGGGCCAGACCGGTCGGGTCACCGGTCCGCACCTGCACTGGGGGGTGAGCCTCAACGATGCGCGGGTCGACCCGACGCTGTTTCTGGCGACACCGCTGACGGGCGATGCCAAGTAACGCCCGACGTTCGGCATGAGCCCGGCCAGCCGCGGCCTCCTGGCGATCAATCTGCGGCGCTTGCGCCGCGGCCAGGGCTGGAGCCAGGAGCAACTGGCCGAGCGCTGCGGCCTGCACCGCACCTATATCGGCGCGGTGGAACGGGGCGAACGCAACATCAGCCTGGACAACCTCGAGCGTTTGGCCGCCGCGCTGCACGTTCCCCTGTATCGTCTGTTGGACCCTCCACAGGGTCGCGACCGCATCGGCGAACCGCGTGCCCGCTATCGCGTGGCGCGTTACAGCTCATATCAGGCAAATTGCTACTTATAGTCTGTCGACCAGTTCTCGCGACTCCTCTCTAATTCGCGTTCATGAACTTGAATGCACGGAAGCAGCTTGCCCAACAGGTGCGCCTGTTGCGGACCGACCGCGGTTGGTCCCAGGAGGTTCTTGCCGAACTCAGCGGCCTCAACCGCAGCTACATCGGCGCGGTCGAGCGCGCCGAGCACAATATCGGCCTGGACAATATCGAGCGCATCGCGCGGGCGCTGGAAATCCCCATCACCCGGCTGCTCGACGGCGAAGCCGGCGCCGCGCCCTGCTGCCAGAGCGCTTCGCGGCGCGAACCACCCCCCCAGGCGCCCGCCGTCGGCGGCGGCGCGGTGGTCCACCGCCGGGTGTTTCTGGAGCTGCTGCGCCAGTGCGGCCAGACCCACCGCGAACTGGTGCTGGTCTATCTGGAACGTTGCGGGGTGATCGTGTGCGACTGAACGCCGCCGGCCGGCCCGTACTCGTGGCGCCCGGGACGCAGTCGTTTGTAGTTACGAACCATGATGATCATCTTCTCGATCGCCGGGCGATCGATGAGCGCGATGTTCAGCCCCACGCCGAGGGGCAGTCCGTGCGGCTGCTCGGTGCCGATTTCGATATAGTTGCGCCGCGCCGCCGCCATGCCCTCGCCCGCCTCGCCCGGTCCGGCGAGCGCCACGAATTGGCAGTCCCAGACGACCCGACGCCCCTGGAAAGTGCCCAGGAAACGAACCCTCGCCCGGGTCGGCCGCAGCTCGCCGACGATCAGATACTCCTGTTGACGGCTCGCCAGATAGCGGCCGAAGGTGGCACTGTCGCCACTCAGGGCCGCGGCCGGCAGGGAGGGGTGGGGCGCGTTCACTGCGACTCGGGCTTGAACAGCTCCTCGTCGAAAAAGTCGGTTTCCGGCGGTCGTCCGTCGTAGATGTCGCTCCAGCGTTTCTGCCGGTAGGCTTCGCGCACCTGCAGATAGGGGTCGATGGCCGCGGCGTCGAGCACCTGGGAGGCCGACAGCAGATCGGCGCGCTGACTGATGTAATACAGGCCGTAGGCGCCCCAGCGGACATAGGGGTCGTCGCTCAGGTACGGCACGGGTTGCAGATAGGCGGCCGGCACCAGACCGGCGGTATCGCGCACGGTGCTCGGACCGAGAAACGGCAGCACCACGTACCAACCCTCACCGAAACCCCAGCTGGCGAAGGTCTGACCGAAGTCCTCCTTGTGGCGCGGCAGGCCCCAGCCGGTGGACACGTCGATCAGCCCGAACACGCCGAACAGCGAATTGAAACCGAACCGCAAGGTGTCGCTGACCCCCTGGCGCGCCTTGCCTTGCAGCGCATCGTTGACGATGGTGATCGGTTCGAGCAGGTTGTTGTAGAAGTTGCGGATGCCGGTGCGCGCGAAATCCGGCATATAGCGCGCGTAGCGTTTCGCCACCGGCTTGGCGACGCCGCGATCGAAATAGTCGTTGAAAGTGTAGACGGCGCGATTGACCGGCTCGAGCGGGTCGCTGGCTTCCTGATAAGGCGAGCGCGTGGCGCAGCCGCTGCACAGCAACGCCACCGCGCCGCCCCATAGCCATTGTTGTACATTTTTGTTCATGTCCGCTTCATCGGCCGCGTCGGTTATTTTTTTACATGTCGGATCATACGTTTTCGGCGTCGCTGCTGTCGAGCCGTGAGCTGGTTGCGGCGCCCTTTGTAGGGATTGTCGCCGGTCCTGAATTCCAGCCGTATCGGCGTCCCCACCAGACGCAGGGCCTGGCGGAAATAGTTGTTCAGATAACGTTTGTAGCTCGGCGGCAGGCGCTCGGTCTGATTGCCGTGAATGACGATGACCGGCGGGCTCTGCCCCCCCTGGTGGGCGTAGCGCAGCTTGATGCGCCGGCCCTGCACCAACGGAGGCTGGTGTTCCCGCACCGCTCGTTCCAACAAACGCGTCAGCTCGGGCGTCGATACTTTGATCGCGGCGGCGCGGTGCGCCGCTTGCACCGCCTCGAACAGGTGGCCCACGCCGCTGCCGTGCAGCGCGGAAATGAAATAGCGCTCGGCCAGCGCCAGAAATGGCAGGCGCCGCTCCAACTGGGAGCGGAACCACTGGCGCTGGTCGTCGTCGAGCCCGTCCCATTTGTTGATCGCCAATACCAGGGCGGTGCCGCTGTCGATGATATGACCGGCGAGCGAGGCGTCCTGATCGACCGCTTCGCCGGCGTGCGCGTCGAGCACCAGAATCGCCACGTGGGCGTCGTTGATCGCCTGCAGCGTCTTGATGACGCTGAACTTCTCGACCACCTCGCTGACTTTGCCGCGGCGCCGCACGCCGGCGGTATCGATCAGCGTGTAGGCCTGGCCGTCGCGCTCGAACGGGATATAGATACTGTCGCGCGTGGTCCCGGGCTGGTCGTAGGCCAGCACCCGTTGCTCGCCGAGCATACGGTTGACTAAAGTGGATTTCCCCACATTCGGACGACCCACCACGGCCAGGCGTATCCCCTCTGCCTGGGTTGGTGCGTCGGCGGGCGCGGCCGCGGGCAAGGCAGCGAGCACCCGATCAATCAGGGCCGCTACCCCACGGCCGTGGGCCGCGGCGATGGCCGCGGGCGCGCCGAAACCCAGCGCGCAGGCCTCCGCCGCGATGGCGGTGGTATCGACGCTGTCGGCCTTGTTGAGCGCCAGCCACACCGGTTTGCCGCTGCGGCGCAGGCGCGCAGCGATCTGCTGGTCGCTGAGATTGATGCCGTCGCGCGCGTCCAGCAGGAAGATCACGCTGTCGGCCTGCTCGACGGCCAACCAGACCTGTTCGGCCATCAGACCGTCCAGGCCGCGCTCGTCGCCCACCAGACCGCCGGTGTCGACCACCAGATACGGACGCTCGCCGAGCCGGCCCTGGCCGTACTGACGGTCGCGGGTGAGGCCGGGGAAATCGGCCACCAGGGCATCGCGACTGCGCGTCAGTTGATTGAACAGCGTGGATTTGCCGACGTTGGGCCGACCGATCAGGGCGATGACGGGAAGCATGGCGGCCGTGGATACACGCGCTTAGCGCGTTTCGAGCCGATAAAGCGCCAACGTGCCGCCCGCCCCCAGCACCAGCAGACGACTGTCGTTGAGACTGACGGGGGTGGCGATGATGCCGTCGCTGTCGACGCGCACCCGGCCGATGACGCTCCCGTCGCTCTGCGACAGAATATGCAGATAACCGGCGTAGTCGCCGACCGCGATCGCATCGTCGATCAGGGCGGGCCCGGTGAGCGAGCGGCGGCGCAGGTCGGTCTGCTTCCACAACGCCCGCCCGGTGCGCCGGTCCAGCGCCCACAGCTCGCTGTCGGCGTCGCTGACCACGACCAGACTGTAGTCGACGGCGATACCGGCATAGGTGGACATGTCGCGGCTCCACACCATGCGCCCGTCCTGCAGGGAAACGGCCACCAGCCGGCCCTGGAAGCTGCCGGCATAGAGCACCCCGGCGTCGATGACCGGATTGGCGTCGATATCGACGATCCGCTGCAGCTCAGTGCGTCCGTGGGGCACCGCCACCGGCGCGCTCCAGATTTCGCGCCCGTTGTGCACATCCAGCGCCACCAGCTTGCCATTGGCGAAGCCGGCGATCACGACATCGGCCTCGACCAGCGGCGTGCTGGTCCCGCGCAGCGTCAACACCGGCACCGTACGGTCGTAAAGCCACAGGCGCTTGCCGTCTTTGGCCTCGAGGGCCGAGATGGTGCCATCGACCGTCTGCACGATCACGATGTCGTCGTAGACCCGCGGCACCGAAAGCACCTCGCTGGGCACGTCCACCTCCCAGCGAGGTTTGCCGCTGTCGGCCTCCAGCGCCACCAGACGACCCTCGCTGCTGCCGGCCAGAACCAGCCCGTCGCCGACGCCCGCCCCGGCCGACAGTGCCAGACCGGTCTTGGTGCGCCACAGGCGCTTGCCGCTTTCCAGCGCATAGGCCGAGATCGCGCCGCTGCGGTCGGCCACGTAGACCCGGTCGCCGTCGACGCTGGGGACCAGGCGCACGAACTGCTCGTCGGTGCCCTTGCCCGTGCTATGACTCCACAGACGCTTGAGCTGCACCCGCTGGTCGATTTTCTTCAGCTCGGCGGGCGGTTCGGAATTGTCCTTGCTGCCGAACAGCGAGCAGCCGCCGAGCAGCGTGGCGACCAGTACCAGGGAGATCAGTCGCCGCAGCATCAGTGCAGATCACCGGGATCGCCGCCGACGTTTTCGTACTTGGCGACCAACAGACCACGATTGGGCGCAGTAGCCGGCGACTGGTCGAGCGCCTGGCGATAAGCCGTCGCCGCGGCCTCGGCATCACCCTGCGCGGCGGCCAGATCGCCCTTGATCTCGCTGTACTGATAGGCGTAGGCGCCCGGGTCCGGCACCGCCGCCAGGCGCTTGTCGACGTCGGCATAAAGCTTCTGATCGAGCAGCACCCGCAACAGGCGCAGGCGCGCGGTATGGCGCAGCGCGTCGCTGTCGGCGCGCTCCAGTGCCCACTGCAATTGCGCCTGGGCGGCGGCCAGTTCGCCCTTTTCGGCCGCCTGGCGGGCCAGTTCCAGGGCCGCCAGGACGGCGTAGGTGGACCCGCTGTGATGGCTGATCAGCTCGTTGGCCAACGCCTGGACCTGCTCGCCCTGGCTCCCGTCGGCGTTCTGCCCGGCGGCCAACATCATCTGCGCATAGGTGTTGGATGCGTTGAGCGCCTGTTTACCCTGATAGCCCTGCCAGGCCTTGAAACCCAACAGCCCGGACAGGCCCAGCAGCACGCCGGTGACTATCGAGATACCGTTTTCCTTCCACCAGCTTCTCAACGCTTCGACTTGTTCTTTTTCCGAGGCATGTACGTCCATCGGCTATCTCCTGCCAGACTAGTAGTTGAATAGTTCCGCCAGCCGCTGTGGTAGCGCGGCAAAGGCCACATTGTGCTGCTCGCCGTGCTCGCGCAAGGGCTTGAGGCCGGCCTCGCCCCTGGCCACCTCCTCGTCGCCCAGCACCAGCGCATAAGGCGCGCCGCTGCGATCGGCCTTCTTGAACTGGCTCTTGAAACTGCCCCCGCCGCAGTGAGTGAGGATGCGCAGGCGCGGCAAGGCTTCGCGCAGCTGCTCGGCCAGACCGAGACTGGCGCGCTGGGCGTGCTCTCCCAGGGCGACGATATAAAGATGCGGGGTGTCGCTCGGCAGCTGCGTTTGCTGTTGCTCCAGCAGGGCGATCAGCCGCTCCAGACCCAGGGCGAAACCGACCGCGGAGGTGGCTTTGCCGCCGAGATACTCAACCAGCGCATCGTAGCGCCCACCGGCGCAGACGGTACCCTGCGCGCCCAGCTGATCGGTCACCCACTCGAACACCGTACGGCCGTAGTAGTCCAGGCCCCTGACCAGGCGTGGATTGACGCTGTAGTCGATGCCGGCGGCATCGAGGTGATCGCACAGGTGTTGGAAATGTTCGCGCGACTGGTCGTCGATATAGTCGCTCAGCCGTGGCGCGTCCGCCAACAGCGCCTGGATGTCGGGGTTTTTGCTGTCGAGGACGCGCAGCGGGTTGCTCTCCAGGCGCCGCAGGCTGTCGGCGTCGAGTCGCCCGCGGTGGGCGCGCAGAAACTCGACCAACGCCGCGCGAAAGTCCACCCGCGCCGCCGCGGTGCCGAGCGAATTGATCTGCAGGCTGACCTGCTGCAGACCCAGCCGGCGCCACAGGCGCGCGCACAGCATCAGCAGCTCGGCATCGATGTCGGGGCCTTCCAGGCCGAACACCTCCACGCCGAACTGATGGAACTGGCGATAGCGGCCTTTTTGCGGCCGCTCATGGCGGAACATCGGGCCGGCATACCACAGGCGCTGCACCTGGTTGAGCAGCCCGTGCTGGATGCAGGCACGCACACAGCCGGCGGTACCTTCCGGGCGCAGTGTCAGGCTGTCGCCGTTGCGGTCCTCGAAGGTATACATCTCCTTTTCCACGATGTCGGTGACTTCACCGATGGAACGCTTGAACAGTTCGGTTTTTTCCACGATCGGAACGCGGATCTCGCGATAGCCGTAGGCCTCCAGCACGCTGCGGATGCCGCTCTCGACGTGCTGCCACAGATAGGACTGGTGCGGCAGGATATCGTTCATGCCACGAATGGCTTGCAAGCTCTCGGCCATGGCGCTCAGTCTTCCAGGGTGAGGCGCGCGACCTTGCCACGCTGGTGGGGTTTGAGATCGACCGACTTGCCGCGATAGTCCAGCTCCACGCCCGGGGCATTGCCCAGCAACACGTGGATGGGCGGCTCGGCGCGCACGCTGCGCTGGCTGCCGGCGGTCTGGATGCCGACCACCAGCTTGCGCCCATGGCTTTCCATCTCCACCCAACTGTCCTCGCGAAAACGCAGGGTGACCATGGCGGGGCTGGAGATGTCGGTGGTCGCTACCGGCTCGGCAACGGCCGAGGCCGGCGTAGCGGCCGCCGGCGCGGACGGGGGCGCGACATCGACGACCGTCGGCGCGGGTGGGGACGGCGGCGCAGGCTCTTCCTCCTCCGGCACCACCGCCGGCTCTTGCGGCTCCTCGCCCGGGGAATCAGGCTCGGTCTCGAAGGCTACGTTCGGGGACTGCGGCGACGCTTGGTCGCCCAAGGGCAACTGCAACGCGCCATCCTCGGGGGCGGACTGGCTGCGCGACCAGAGCTGTTCGAGGCGGGGGACGACATAGCTCGCCACGCCCGCGAGCGTGGCGAGCACGACCAACCAGAACAGCCATTTACCGTAGGGACGTGGACGCCGGGCACGCCCCATGCCGACCGGGCGCAGCGGCGCCGGGCGGTAACTTTCGCTTTGCGGCAACAAGGTCAGGATCTGCTGCTCGTCGAGACCGAGCAGGCGCGCATAGGACTTGATATAGCCGCGTACGAAGGTCATCGCCGGCAGCGCTTCGCGCCGCCCCTGCTCCAGGGCCTGCAGCACCTCGACGCTCAGGTGCAGACGCGAAGCGGCCGCCCCCAGTTCCAGCTGCTGCTGTTGACGCGCCTCGGCCAGGCGCTTGCCGATCGCCTGCAGGCCCTCTTCCCCGGCCGGTGGAGTGGGTTCGACAGGTTCAACGCTCACCGGGTTTGCGCTCCCACTCGATCAGCTGCTGGGTTTCCTCCGCTTCCGGATAGCGGTTCTTCAGCACCAGGGCGTAACTGGCCATGGCGTCGCGATTGTGCATGGCCGACTCGGCACGTACCCCGATCCAGAGAAACTCCGGGGTGAGTGGCGTGAGCGCCTGCAGCCGCTGCAGGTAAGCGCGGGTGGCGAGATACTGTTGGCTGGCGAAGGTGCTGCGCGCCATCTCCTGCAACGCCGGCTGGTATTTCGGATTGCGCTTGAGCGCTTCGCGGAAATAGCGTTCGGCCCGCGCCATGTCGCCACCCTGGCGGGCACAGATACCGGCGTTGGTGTAGATCAACTCGGGGTATTGATAAAGCGGGTCCTTGAGCGCGGCGCGGAACATCTCGTCGGCCTGTCCGAGTTCGCCGCTGCGGCACAGGTACTGTCCGTAGGCGTTGAGGGTCACCGGATCCTTGGGGTCGATCTGATAGGCTCTTTTGTAGTGCTGGGCGGCCTTATCTTCCTCGCCCAGGCGTTCATAGAGAATCGCCAGCGACACCTGCGCCAGTTGCAGATCGGGATTCTGACGCAGGGCTTTTTTCAGTTTCTCCAGCGAGGCGTCGTACATGCCCTTGCGCATGTACTCGATCCCGAGCTGGGCGTTGACTTCCGCCGGATCGTTGAGATCCTCGGTTTTCGGCTGATAGGGGCGATCGCCGGTCGAGGCACAAGCCGCGAGCAGCCCCGAAAGCACTATTGCCGTCATCCATGCGCGCATCATGCGCCGCCTCCCCTCACTTCAATGGCCAGTCGTGTCCGCCGCCGCGTGCGATCGGTGAAATCCCCCGCCAGCTGGCCGCAGGCTGCGTCGATGTCGTCGCCGCGGGTACGTCGCGTAATGGTGACGATACCGGCGGCGTAGAGAATATCGCGGAAACGATCGATGCGCCCGGCTGCGCTGCGGCGGTAACGGGTGGCGGGAAACGGGTTGAACGGTATCAGGTTGACCTTCGCCGGCACCTGTCGCAGCAGCGCGGCCAGGGCGTGCGCGTGTCGGTCGCTGTCGTTCACGCCCGCCAGCATCACGTATTCGATGGTGACCCTGCGCCGTCCCTCACCGACATACGCCTTGCACGCCTGCAGCACCTGCGCGATGCGGTACTTCTTGTTCAACGGCACCAGCTCGTCGCGCAGCGCGTCATCCGGGGCGTGCAATGACAGCGCCAGACTGATATCGGTCTCGCGTGCCAGCCGCTCCAGCCCCGGAACCACCCCGGCGGTACTGAGCGTGACCCGCCGCTTGGACAACGCATAGGCGAAGTCGTCCTGCATCAGGCGCACCGCCGACAGCACTTGATCGAAGTTCAACAACGGCTCCCCCATCCCCATGAAGACAACGTTGGAGACCGGGGGTTCGCCGTCGGCGGCCAACAGCCGGTTGGCCATCCACAGCTGGCCGATGATTTCCGCGGTGCTGAGATTGCGGTTGAAACCCTGTTGCGCGGTGGAGCAGAAGCTGCAATTGAGCGCGCAGCCGACCTGCGAGGAAATACACAAGGTGGCGCGATCGGCTTCGGGAATGTAGACACTCTCGATGCGGTTGCCGTCCTCCAACTGGAACAGCCATTTGCGCGTGCCGTCGGCCGAGCGTTGCTCGGTGGCGACCACCGGCCCGCGGATACAGGCGTCGACTTTCAGCGCCGCGCGCAGGGGCTTGGCCAGATTGGTCATGGCGTCGAAATCGTCCACCCCCTGTTGGTGGACCCATTTCATTACCTGTTGCGCCCGGAACGCCTTTTCGCCACGGGCACGGAACCAATCGACCAGTGCCGGTCGGTCCAGATCGAGCAGGTTCTGCATGTCGCTGTTCTGTGTCACTCAGTAGCCACCGGGGATGGGCCGGGTACCTGGGATCGTCGATTAAATACCCGAAAAATCAGAAGCTTTGCCAGAAAAAATTAATTCCCTAGTGTACCCGTTCGAGGCCGATGCAGGCAATTGCCAATCGCGCCGCGGCGGCGGTCCGGATTTCGGCGCGGTCCGCCCCGGGGCAGACGGCTTTAGGCAACTGCCTGATTGACAGTCACTATACGGCAAAAGCACGGCCCCGACACGGAACCGGTCGCCGTTTGGAAGTAAAGAGGGCGGGGGAAACGGGCTAGCGGGGGAGAACGGCGGCGAGCGCGGCGAGGTCGCGCTTGCGCTCGGCGACCATGTCGGTATACAGACGGCTGATGGCACGCTCATAGGCGCAATCGCCGTCTTCGCCCATGTCCCGCAGACGGGTCTCCAGGGCGGTTATCTCATCCTGCAAACGCAGGGCCTGGGCGTCTTCGGCTGACGCCAGCGGAGTCTCACCACGGTACATCGCTCTGATCCTGTCTATGACTTGTAACAGGCAGGTTACCCCGGGAAGATGACCGATTT
The DNA here is from genome assembly GCA_030148805.1 of Thiogranum sp. Classification (GTDB taxonomy): domain Bacteria; phylum Pseudomonadota; class Gammaproteobacteria; order DSM-19610; family DSM-19610; genus Thiogranum. The sequence continues at coordinate 34,023 of JASBSS010000036.1, forward strand.
GTGACCGCCGCACCCGCTTGTGCTAATCCCGCTCCTCGATCCACGCCATCTGGATGGCTTCCAACAGTTTTTCCCCACAGCGCTCAGGCTGGTCGTCGAAATCCTCCAGCGCCAGCACCCAGTCGCGCAGATCGGTAAAGCGCACCAGCTTCGGATCGACCTCGGGGTGCGCCTCGTCCAACTCGATGGCGATATCCAGCGTATCGGTCCACTTCAGCCCCATGACGAACTCTCCTAATGGTTTTCGCTGACCATGTTGATGGTGTATTTGGGAATCTCGACCACCAGGTCCTTGTCCGCCACCCTGGCCTGACAGCTCAGCCGCGAGTCCGGCTCCAGACCCCAGGCCTTGTCGAGCATGTCGTCCTCGGTTTCGTCAGATTCGGCCAGTGAATCCAGGCCTTCGCGCACATAGACGTGACAGGTGGTGCAGGCGCAGGATTTCTCGCAGGCGTGCTCGATCTCGATGCCGTGGGCGAGCGCCGCGTCGCAGATGCTGGTGCCGCTTTCGACCTCTATCACCGCCCCTTCGGGGCAGATCTCTTCATGGGGCAGGAAAATAATCTGCGGCATACTCTCTCTCAACCTATTTGAAATCGTCGACCGCGTGACCGGTCATGGCCTGCTGGATATTGGCGTTCATGCGCCGCTCGACGTAGACCCGACTGGCCGCTTCCAGGTGTTCGATGGCGGCGCGGATGGCACGATGATCCTCGCCTTCGCTGGCCCGTCCCAGTTGCTCCGCGGCGCGCTCGATCGCCTGGCGTTCGCCGGCGTCGAGAAACGCCTCGCCGTCTTGCTGCAGCGCCGCCTGCAGCGCTTCGAGCACCCGCGCGGCTTCGACCTTCTGCTCGCGCAACCGGCGCGCCTGCATGTCGTCCTGCGCGTTTTCCATTGAGGCGCGCAACATGGTTTCTATTTCGCTGTCGGTCAGGCCATAGGAGGGTTTGACTTCGATCTGGGCACGCGCGCCGCTGGTCTGCTCCTCGGCGCTGACGCTGAGCAGCCCATCGGCGTCGACCTGGAAGGTCACCCGGATGCGCGCCGCGCCTGCGGTCAGGGGCGGAATGTCGCGCAGCTCGAAACGCGCCAGCGAGCGGCAATCCTCGACCAGTTCGCGCTCGCCCTGGACCACGTGCAGGGCCATGGCGGTCTGGCCGTCCTTGAAGGTGGTGAACTCCTGCGCCCGCGCCACCGGAATGGTGGTATTGCGCGCAATGATTTTCTCGCTCAACCCGCCCATGGTTTCGATGCCCAGCGACAAGGGGATGACATCGAGCAACAGCATTTCGTCCTCGGGCTTGTTGCCGGCCAGAATGTCGGCCTGGATCGCCGCGCCGATGGCGACCACCCGATCGGGGTCGATATCCACCAGGGGCGGGCGTTGGAAAAACTCGCCCACCAGGCTGCGCACCTTCGGCACCCGGGTGGAACCGCCCACCATCACCACCTCGCTGACGTCAGCCGGATCGATACCGGCATCGCGCAGGACCCGGCGACAAGGGGCGAGGGTCTTGCGGATCAACGGTTCGACCAGCGCATCGAAGCGCTCGCGCGACAGCTCGCCGCGCCAGTGACTGCCGTCGTCCAGTTCGAGGCTGATAGCGACGGTCGCGGCGTCGGTGAGCGCCTCCTTGGCGGCACAGGCGCTTTGCAACAGACGACGTCGCAACGCGTGCCCCGGCTCGGCGACGCCGGCCTGCTGCATGATCCAGTCGGCCACCAGATGGTCCATGTCGTCGCCGCCAAGCGCGGTATCGCCGGCGGTCGCCATCACCTCGAACACCCCGCGATTGAGTCGCAGAACGGAGATGTCGAACGTGCCGCCGCCCAGATCGTAGACCGCGATCACGCCCTCGGCGGCCCGATCCAGGCCGTAGGCGACGGCCGCCGCGGTCGGCTCGTTCAACAGCCGCATCACGTTCAGCCCGGCCAGGGTGCCGGCATCCTTGGTCGCCTGCCGCTGGGCGTCGTCGAAATAGGCCGGCACGGTGATCACCACGCCGGTCAGCTCACCGCCCAGTGTCTGCTCGGCACGCGTCTTCAGGGCCGAGAGGATATCCGCGGAAATCTGCACCGGGCTGCGCTCGCCCGCGCGCGTGCGGATCCGGGGCATGCCGGAACCGCCGGCGACGAATTCGTACGGCAGCGAACCGCCGAGATGTTTGACATCCGCCACCCCGCGGCCCATGAAACGCTTGACCGAAACAATGGTATTGAGCGGGTCCTGCGCGGCCTGCGCGCGCGCCTCGGCGCCGACCAGATGCGTGCCGTTTTCCAGGTAACGCACCACCGAAGGCAGCAGATGGGAGCCGTCAGCATCGGGCAGGGTTGCGGCCACCCCGCTGCGCACGCTGGCGACCAGCGAATTGGTGGTGCCCAGATCTATGCCGGCGGCGAGCCGGTGCTGGTGGGGGGCGGTGGCCTGGCCGGGTTCCGATATCTGTAGTAATGCCATAAAAACTGTCACGCGGGCCGGATTCGGACCGCTAACCTAGTTCGTCTTCCAAATCCGCTTCCAGGTCACGGATTTCGTTTTGTAAACGGGTGAAGTACTGCATCCGCAGGACACTGTTACGCGCCGCTTGCTGATCGTCGCGCTCGTCGAGCGCCGCGGCCAGGTCGGCTTCCAGCGCGAGGTACTGTTCGCGCACCTCACGCGCCAGGCGATCCAGTGCGGCCAGGGGATCGGCCTGGCCGCGGATTTCACCCAGGGCTTCGCGCAACTCCATCTGCTGCATGAGAAACTCAGGATCCTGGTGCGTCGTCTGTTCGTCGTCGCCATCCTGACCGCGCAAGGCCAGCAGGTAGCGTCCGCGTTGCAAGGGATCCTTGAGCGTGGCGTAGGCTTCGTTGATCTGCGCGGCCTGCTGCATCGACAGACGCCGCGCCTGGTCACCGCCGCTGGCGAATCGGTCCGGGTGCACGTGGCGCTGCAGCTCGCGGTAACGCGCATCCAGCGTGGCGCGCTCCAGGCGGTAACGCTGGGGCAGGCCAAACAGCTCGAAATGATTCTGCGTCAGTGTCGACGACATGTTCAATTGCACTTGTATCCGCGATGCCCCGACGGACCCGGCCGCCGGCGATCGTGTCGCTGTTACGGAATTCGCCGGGCGCGGCGCTCAGACGTTGAAGCTCTCGCCACAACCGCATTCGTCCTTGACGTTCGGGTTGTTGAACTTGAACCCTTCATTAAGGCCCTCTCGGGTGAAATCCAGCTCGGTGCCGTCGAGGTAGACCAGACTTTTCGGGTCCACCACCACTTTCACCCCGTGGGCCTCGAACACCTCGTCGGTGTCTTCGATGGCGTCGACGAACTCCAGCACATAGGCCATACCCGAACACCCGGAGGTGCGCACGCCCAGGCGCAGGCCGACGCCACTGCCACGCTTGTCGAGGAAATTGCGCACACGTTGCGCCGCGGTCTCAGTCAATGTGACGGCCATAGCGCGAGTCCTCAGTGCGCCGCCCACTGGACGCTGTTGAGGTCGATGCCATCTTTGTACATCTCCCACAGCGGTGACAGCTCGCGCAACTTGTCGATCTTGCTCCTGACCAGCTCGATGGTGTACTCGATCTCCTCTTCGGTCGTGAAACGCCCGATGGTGAAACGAATCGAGCTGTGCGCCAACTCGTCGTTGCGTCCCAGCGCGCGCAACACATAGGACGGCTCCAGGCTGGCGCTGGTGCAGGCCGAACCCGAGGAAACGGCCAGATCCTTCAGCGCCATGATCAGGCTTTCGCCCTCGACGAAGTTGAAACTGATGTTGAGATTACCGGCGATGCGGTGATCGAGGTCGCCGTTGATATAGACCTCCTCGATATCCTTGAAACCCTCCACCAGACGGTCGCGCAACTTGAGGATGCGCGCGTTGTCCGCGGCCATCTCCTCTTTGGCCAGGCGGAACGCCTCGCCCATGCCGACGATCTGATGGGTCGCCAGGGTGCCCGAACGCAGGCCACGCTCGTGACCGCCGCCGTGCATCTGCGCCTCCAGGCGCACGCGCGGTTTGCGGCGCACATACAGCGCGCCAATGCCTTTGGGACCATAGATCTTGTGCGCCGAGAACGACATCAGATCGACTTTCATCTGCTGCAGATCGATCTCGACCTTACCGGCGCTCTGCGCGGCGTCGACGTGGAAAATGATTTTCCGCTGACGACAGATCTCGCCGATGGCGGCGATATCCTGAATCACGCCGACTTCGTTGTTCACGTGCATGACACTCACCAAAATGGTGTCCTCACGCAGCGCCTGCCGGAATGTCTCCAGATCGAGCAGCCCACTGGGTTGCGGTTCGAGGTAGGTGACCTCGAAACCCTCGCGCTCGAGCTGACGGCAGGAGTCCAGCACCGCCTTGTGCTCGGTTTTGAGGGTGACGATATGCTTGCCCTGCTTGTGGTAGAAATGCGCCGCGCCCTTGATCGCCAGATTATCGGATTCGGTCGCCCCGCTGGTCCAGATGATCTCCTTCGGGTCGGCGTTGATCAGCGCCGCGACATCCGCGCGCGCCTGCTCGACGGCCTCGTCGGCGTGCCAGCCAAAGACGTGTGAACGCGAAGCCGGATTGCCGAACTCGCCGGCCGGCGTGAGAAAAGCGCACATTTTTTCCGCCACCCGCGGATCGACCGGCGTGGTCGCCGAGTAGTCGAGATAGATCGGTGTTTTCACAGTCATGTCCTAATACACCCGTGTCAGTTTTTTAGCAGTACTCACCAGCCCGCCACCTGGGCGGCCTGGTTCAACCATTCGATCTTTTCCGCCAGCACCGCCAACAGCCTGTCGATATCGGCCTGCGTGCTGTCGCGCCCAAGGCTGACGCGTACCGCGCCGCGCGCCAGCTCGGCGTCCACGCCCATCGCCAGCAACACGTGGCTGGGCTCGCTGCTGCCGCTGGCGCAGGCCGAGCCACTGGAGACCGCGATGCCGGCCTTGTCCAGCTGCATCAGCAGCGTTTCGCCGTCCAGTCCGGCGACGGCGAACTGCAACGTGTTGGGCAGGCGCGGCGCGTTTGCGGCAAACACCGTGACCTGTCGGTGACGCTGCAACTGCGCCTGCAACTGGTCACGCAGGCGCTGCAATCGCGCCTGTTCCCCCAGCCGCTCGGCGGCCAGTTCGGCGGCGACGCCGAAACCGACTATGGCGGCGATATTTTCGGTCCCGGCGCGCAGACCGTGTTCCTGGCCGCCGCCATGCAACAGCGGCGCGATCTCCAGCGACTTGTCGAAAATCAGCGCGCCGGCGCCCTTGGGACCATAGATCTTGTGCGCCGAAAGCGTCATCAGCTGCACGCCACAGGCCTCGAAATCGACCTCCAGCTTACCGGCCGCCTGCACCGCATCGGTATGCATCGCCACCCCGGCGGCGCGCGCCCGCTCGGCCAGCTCGGCCACCGGCTGGAGCACGCCGGTCTCGTTGTTCGCCAGCATCACCGACACCAGGCGCGTCTCGGGCCGCAACGCCGCCTGCAAGGCCTGGGCGCTGACGCGGCCCTCGCCGTCGGCGGCGATCAGATCCAGCGACCAGCCCGCGGCCTGTGCCAGGGCCCGCGCCGGCTCCAGCACCGACGGATGTTCGATCGCGCTCACCGCCAGGCGCCCCAGCGGCCGCTGCGCGCTCACGGCGTGCAGCGCGAAGTTGTTGGCCTCGGTGCCGCCGCTGGTGAAAACCACCTGTCTCGGTTGCACCTTGACCAGCGCCGCGACCTGGGCGCGCGCCTGCTCGAGCCGGGCGCGCGCGGCACGCCCGAACTGATGGCTGCTGGAAGGATTGCCGGGCATGTCCGCCAGCGTCTCGCTCATCGCCGCGAGCACCTTGGGGTCCAGCGGTGTTCCGGCGTTGTGATCCAGATACACTCTCACCGCAGGTCCTCCACCCGATCAGAGGGCGTCGACGATCCGGTTGCCCGTGCGCGGCGGCATCGCGACCTTGACGTCCGTGGCCGCCGTCCCCCGCGCCGCTTTTCTGGCCTTGCCCTGCTCGACCAGATCACCCAGGGTGATCTCGTTGAGAAAGCTGTAGATCTGATCGCTCAATTCCGCCCACAGTTCGTGGGTCAGGCAACGCTTGCCGTCCTGACAGTCGCCGCGCCCGCCGCAACGGGTGGCATCGACACTCTCGTCCACGGCCGTCACCACTTCCGCCACCGCGATCTCGCCGGCCTTGCGACTGAGCGAGTAACCGCCGCCGGGACCGCGCGTGCTCACCACCAGCCCCTGCTTGCGCAGCCGGGTGAACAACTGCTCGAGGTAGGACAGGGAGATCCCCTGGCGCTCGGAAATCCCCGCCAGGGTGACCGGACCCTCATGGACGTGCAATGCCAGATCGAGCATCGCCGTGACCGCATAGCGGCCTTTGCTGGTCAGTCTCATCCGAACCCGCCTCGCCTCAAGCCTTTCAATATCGTGACTAAAATGCCATACCCTAGTAAAACAGTCAAGAATTATCCTGACCCGGTTCCTGTGGCTTTTCCCCGTTTCCCCGCTTTTCCCCGACATTTTCAAGGGGTTCCGGCGCACAGTGGGTATCCAGCTCGCAGGCGCCGAGATCCGGCAACTGCAAATCAGCCACCTCGGCCCCAAGGCTCTTCAGCCCCCGGCACATGTCTTCCAGGCGTTGGTCCATGACGTGGATATGATCGAGCATGCTGTTGATGGCGTTGGCGACGGGGTCGGGGGCATTGGCGGTACTGCCGTAGGCGTCGAAGCCCATCTTTCTGGCGATGGCGTCGCGGCGCGCCTGCTGCTCGTCGCCGCTGGCCACCACGCGCCCGGGCACGCCGACCACCGTGGCGCCGGCCGGGACATCCTTCACCACCACGGCGTTCGACCCGATGCGCACGTCGTCGGCGATGCGAATTGGCCCCAGCACCTTGGCGCCGGCGCCGATGACCACATTGTTGCCCAGCGTCGGATGGCGTTTGCCCTTCTCCCAACTGGTGCCGCCGAGGGTGACGCCGTGGTAGAGCGTGCAGTCGTCGCCGATCTCGGCGGTCTCGCCGATGACCACCCCCATGCCATGATCGATGAAGAAACGCCGGCCGATACGCGCCCCCGGGTGGATCTCGATGCCGGTGAACCAGCGCGCGAGGTTGGCCAGAATACGCGCCAGCCACGGCAACCCGTTGTTGGCCAGCGCGTGGCTCGCCCGATGCATCAGCACCGCATGAAAGCCCGGGTACGTGGTGACGATTTCAAAGCGCGAGCGCGCCGCGGGATCCCGCTCGAGGATGCAATCGAGGTCTTCACGCAGTCGTTCCCACATAAGGCGCTGTCCGGCGAGTGACAAAACCCTACTATACCGCGACTTAAGACCAAAAATCGCGGACTGGGTGTGAGGGTATCAACGGCAGCGGCGACCCACCGCGGTGAGGATGCCGCGCAGGATGTTGACTTCGTTTTCGTTCGGCCGGGCGCGACCGAACAGGCGCCGCAGGCGCCGCATCAGTTGACGCGGGTTGTCGGCGTCGAGAAATTCGAGCGCCAACAACGTCTCTTCCAGGTGCTGGTAGAACCGCTCCATCTCCTCGGCGGTGGCGAAGCGGTGGCGGCTCTCCTGGCGCGCCGGGGCGCTGTCGGCCGCCAGGCGCAACTCGTAGGCGATCACCTGGACCGCCGCGGCGATGTTCAGCGAGGGATAGGCCGGGTTGGCGGGGATGCGTACCAGGTAGTGGCAGCGATCGAGTTCGGCGTTGGTCAATCCCGTGCGTTCGCGCCCGAAAACCACCGCCACGCGGCTGTCCGATGGCTGCTCGGCCACCAACGCGGCGCTGGCACGCGGATCGAGCATGGGCACCGGCAGGGTCCGGTTGCGGGCGCTCGCCCCGATCACCAGCGTACAGTCGCGCAGCGCCTCCGCCAGCGTCGCGCACACCTGCGCGCCGGCCAGCAGATCGTCGGCGCCGGAGGCGCGCGCCGTCGCCTCGGCGCTGGGAAACGACTGCGGTTCGACCAGCGAAAGCTCCGCCAGCCCCATGTTCTTCATCGCCCGGGCGGCGGCGCCGATGTTGCCCGGGTGACTGGTGTTGACAAGCACAATGCGGACAGCGGGCATCGAGAATCAAATCCGGGGCCAGGAGAAACCGCTCGCCGTATCGAGACCATCCAGGCCGGCGGCCAGCATGACCAGACGATCGAAACCCAGCGCCACCCCGCTGCAGTCCGGCAAACCGTGCGCCAATGCCGCCAGCAGACGCTGATCGGGCGGCAACGGCGCCTGGCCGGCGGCCCGCCGACGGGCGTTGTCCGCGCTGAATCGCCGGCGCTGTTCCTCGGCATCGCCGAGCTCGTGGTAACCGTTGGCCAGCTCGACCCCGTCGAGATAGAGTTCGAAGCGTCGCGCCACCGGCGGCGGCCCGGGATGCACGCTGGCCAAGGACGCCTGACTCACCGGGTAATCGTGCACGAACACCGCGCCCTCGCCGAGGCGGGGCTCCAGCCAATGGGTCAGCAACAGATACAGCCAGGGGTCCAGTTCGTCGGCGGGCAGGGTCGGCGGAACCGATGGCAGATTGGCGAGCGCGAAGGCGCGAAACGCCGCCACCGGATCGCACCAGGGATCCAGACCGGTCTGATCCAGGAACCATTGCCGATAACGGATGCGCCGCGCCGGCTGGTAGTCCCGGTAACCGCGCAGCACCGCCACCAGTAGCGCGTCGATCTCCGCCATCAGGGCCTGCGGAGTGAAACCCGGTCGGTACCACTCCAGCAACAGGAACTCGGGATTGTGCCGGCGCCCGGCCTCGCCGTTACGGAACGCATGCGCCAGCTGGAAGATTGCGCCGCTGCCGGCGGCGAGCAGACGCTTCATGAAGAACTCGGGCGAGGTCTGCAAATACAGGGTCTGCGCCTCGCGCGCGCCCGGCCCCCGATAGTGGGTGGCGAAGGATTCGATGGCCGGATCGGTGGTGGCGCCGCGCCCCAGCAGCGGCGTGTCGACCTCCATCACGCCGCGGGTGGAAAAGAAATCCCGCACGCGTGCCGCCAGCGTGGCGCGCAGACGTACGTGCTCCAGCGCGGCGCCCGGGCGCCAGTCGGGCGCCGCGCGGCCTTCAGTCGCGGGCACGGCCCACGTATTCACCGGTGCGGGTATCGACCTTGATGACTTCCTCGACATCGATGAACAGTGGCACCCGGACGACCGCGCCGGTCTCCAACGTCGCGGGCTTGCCACCGCCGCCCGAGGTGTCGCCGCGCACGCCGGGATCGGTCTCAGTGACCTTCAGCAACACGAAGTTCGGTGGCGTGACACTGATGGGCGAACCGTTCCACAGGGTGACCACGCAGGTATCCTGCTCCTTGAGCCACTTGCTCGCCTCGGTCACCGCGGCGGCATCCGCGGCCACCTGCTCGTAAGTGTCGGGATGCATGAAGTGCCAGAATTCGCCGTCGTTGTAGAGATACTGCATGTCGGTCTCCATGACATCGGCGGCCTCCACCGATTCGCCCGACTTGAAGGTACGTTCAATGACCCGGCCGGTCTTGAGGTTACGGATTTTCACCCGATTGAAGGCCTGGCCCTTGCCCGGTTTGACAAACTCGTTTTCAATAATCGAGCAAGGGTCGCCGTCGAGCATGATTTTCAGACCGCCCTTGAACTCATTGGTGCTGTAGGTCGCCATTGAGCATCCTTACACTAGCTGACTGGAAGCGAGGCGCGGAGCCACTCCGCGCATCGGGAATAAAGATGCGCATCATACCGATAACCGACGCCCGGCGACAGACACCGCGCTGGCAAAGCCTGCTGGCGCAGGCGATCACCGACCCCGCGCAACTGCTGCGCGAACTCGCGCTGCCGCCGCGGCTGCTACCCGCGGCGCTACGCGCCGGGGACAGCTTCCGGCTAAGGGTCCCGCGGGGCTTCGTCGCCCGCATGCGCCCGGGCGACGCCCACGACCCCCTGCTGCGCCAGGTGTTGCCGCTGGATGCCGAACTGGAGACGGTCGCCGGCTACAGCAGCGACCCGCTGGATGAACTGAACGCCATGCCGGTACCCGGCCTGCTGCACAAGTATCGCAGCCGGGTGCTGCTGACCACCACCGGCGCCTGCGCCGTCCACTGCCGCTACTGCTTCCGCCGGCATTATCCCTATGCCGAGGCCAATCCGAACCGGGCGCTGGAGCGTACGCTTGACTACCTGCGCCGGCATACCGAGGTCGAGGAAGTGATTCTGAGCGGCGGCGATCCGCTGACGCTCGCCGACGAACGGCTGGGGCGATTGTTCGCGCAGCTGGCGCCGATCACGCATCTGCGGCGGCTGCGCATCCACAGCCGGGTTCCGGTGGTCCTGCCCGAACGTATCGACGCCGGCCTGCTGGCGGTGCTGCGGGCGAGCCGGTTGCAGGTCGTGCTGGTGATTCACAGCAATCATGCCAACGAGATCGATGCCGCCGTGGTCGCCGCCATGCAGCGCCTGCGCGCCGTGGGCGTCAGCCTGCTCAACCAATCGGTGCTGTTGCGAGGCGTCAACGACTGCGCGCGCGCGCTGAGCCACCTCAGCGAACGTCTGTTCGCCGCGGGCGTGCAGCCCTACTATTTGCACCAACTTGATCCGGTGCAGGGGGCGGCCCACTTCGCAGTCTCCGACGCCGAAGCAAAATATATTGTAGATCAAATGGTTAACACGATCTCCGGTTATCTGGTCCCACGCCTGGTCAGGGAAGTGCCGGAGCGGGCAGGCAAAACCCCACTTTAGAAGCGCTTGCCGCGCGCAGCGGCCCTGATCCCTTTCTCCGCTCAGCGGCCTTCCTTATATTCAGTTTCCGCCGGCAAGGACGATAGCCCACAGGACGCAGGGACGAGAAAAGGGCGCGGAAGCGGCCCTGCCGACGCGAGCCCCTAATCTGCGGACGAGAACCCATGCAATTTTCAGTACCCAACCGGACCCGGCCCGAAAGCGGCGCCTTCGACAGCCGCCCCGCCAGCGTCAAAGCCTGGATTGAAGCGCTGCCGATGGCCAATATCGGCGCCACCACGCGGCTGATCTACGCCGCCTTGAATGATCTCAACCATCAGGACATCCCCGCGCAGCAGCGCCTGAAAAGCCTGCAGCTGCTACATAAACCGATCCAATACATCAGCGATCACATGAAGAAGCATTTCGTCGGGCAGGCGCTGCCCCTGTCGGCGAAAAACCTCAAGATCGCCCAGCTCTCGCGCGATTTGAGCCAGGCGATGGCCACCGGTTACAAGGTCGTGGTGGCCGAACAGCTGGAAACGGCGGCGCGCAGGGACAAGAAACTGCTGCTCGGCGCCGTTCACCAGGCGCTGCGGTATCTCGGTCAGGTGTTGCTCAAGACCTATCAAGCCTACGAAGCCATCCCCGCCGGCACCTGGCAGGAGGTGCATTCGCTGTATCGCTTCGCCGAAAGCCAGAAACTGCACCGAACCGCGATCCCGGGCACGGACGGCGCCGCCAGTATCGACGAAAGCTATAAACAGATCCTGCTGCTCGCCCTGGCCTGCCCCTATCGGTTGCGCCACGGCGAGGCCGGCGCGGTCTACCAGGCGTTGCTCGATTGCTCCGGACTGGCCGCGCTGCAGCCGCGGGACAGCGCCAGCGACGCGCTCTTCGTGGTCGACCTCGAGCAGGACCAGCCGCCCGGCTATCGGGTGCTGCATGGACCCACCGCGGGCGAGAACGCGCGCCTGCTCGACACCCGCCGCCTGGCGGCGCGCCTGCGCAAGGCACTGACCGACAAGGAAGTGCCCTGCGGCGCCCAGCAGGGTCAGGAGCGACTGCGCGAACCCACGCTGCGCCGCCTGATGCTGGCCTGGGGAATCACGCCTAAGCGGCGGTTTTCCCGGGTGAAGAACCACTCTCAGGTCATCGTCTCGATGGGCTTGAGTTCGATCCATTATTTTGTCAGCGGCGAAGTGGCCTTCAACGCCGCCTCGGTCGCCCACGAGTGCTATCGCGAGCTGGGCGCGGTGCCGCCCTTGCACTACCGCGAGCCAGCCGATTTCGGCGCCCGGACTTTGCGCGGCGCAGGCGACGAGCCACTGCCGGATGTCTGGGAGCTGAGCTACCGGCTGGAAGGCGCCGCCTCACCCTCGAGCACCGAACGGGCCGTGGCGCGGGCCGCGGCCGGCATGCAAATCGACACTTCGCATTACACCCAGAGCTGGAAGATGGTCAATGTCAGCGCCGGCGGCTACTGCATGCTGTGGGACAATCCGGAGACCACGCGCGCCCAGGTGGGGGAACTGCTGGGTATTCGCGAGGAAAGCGACCCGGACACGTTCCACTGGCGACTCGGCGTGATCCGGTGGATGAAATACGATGAAAAACGGGGCCTGGAGCTGGGGGTACAAATGCTTTCTCCCGGCGCGGTCGCCATCGCCGCGCGACCCGACACCCCGCAGAGCGACGACGAGAGCTACACCCGCGGCCTGCTGCTGCCCGAGATCGCCTCCATCCAGCAACGCGCCACGCTGTTGCTGCCCAGCCCGCCGTTCAAGGTCGGCACCACTGCGGTGGCCAACTGCCACGGCAAGGACGTGCGCGTGCAATTGACCGAGCTGGTGGAAAACACCGGCTCGTTCGCGCAATTCCAGTACGTGTCGCTGGGTGAGATAGAAGCGCCCAGGGATTCGGGCGCGCCGGACAAGAAGGACCCGCAGGACTACGACGATCTCTGGGAGTTGCTGTAACCGGCCGCCGCGCCGTCAGAACAACGCCCGGAAGATATCCGGGTACTCGACCACGCCGCCCCCGGCGAGCCCACCGTCGACCAGCTCCATCGCCAACAGCGCGTCGTCGGGAAGCTCAAGATTGCAGCTGACACCCCAGTTGGCGGCGGGCTTGAAACCGAAGCGCTGGTAGTACTCGGGGTGGCCGGCCACCACGATCGCCTCGTAGCACAACGGCCGCGCCCGGGCCACGGCGGCGTCGATCAGCTCGGTGCCGATCCCCCGGTGCGACTGCGACGGCACCACCGACATCGGCCCCAGAGCCAGCACGTCGCGGCTCTTGCCCTGCGCCCTTAGCGCCACCCGCGAGAGGACCACGTGACCGACGATGCGGCCGTTGAGTTCGGCGACCAGGGACAGATCAGGAATGAAACCGGGCGATCTGCGTAATTCACCCACCAACTGCGCCTCCGCCTCGCCTTGAAAGGCGCTCAGATTGACCACATCGATGGCATTGAAATCGCTACCCGCCTCGGCCCTGACTTTGATGGCTTGCATCCCGCCCCCTGGGTGTTGAAAGGTTCTTGCAGACACTTTTATTCTAGCAAAAAAACACTTCTGGGAAAAGCAGTTAGCTGAACTCGGAAGAACCGGTGCGGCAGGTAAAGGTCCGCCAGCGAGCTGCCGACATAGTGAGAGCGCGCTGCCGAAACCGGTTTCGGCGAACGGAAATCACCCAGGAGACATGCCCTAGATGGAACAGGATCACACGCTGCGCCTGCTCGTAGTCGAAGAATCACGCAATGACGCCGAAGCGCTGGCCAACGTGTTGCGCAACTCGGGGCGGGCCTCCCGCCTGAGCTATGCCGAGGACCACGAAGACCTGATCGCCGCGCTGGACAAGCAGACGCCGGACCTGGTGCTGTGCGCCATGGCTCTGGAGACGCTGTCGTTGCAGCAGGTGGTGCAGGAGCTGGCGCGGCGCGAACTCGCCCTGCCGGTGATCGGCATCGGCGAATCCGCCGACGAAGCCGACATCATCGAGGCGATGAGGCTGGGCGCCAACGACCTGTGCTCCTACGACCAACCGGAACACCTGCAGCTGGTGGTCAAACGGGAACTGTCGCAACTACAGACCAGCCTGAGCGCGCACAACTTCGAGCTGAAGTTCCACGAAAGCGAAAAACGCGCGCGCATGCTGATGGAAAGCTCGCGCGACGCCATCGCCTACGTGCACGAGGGCATGCACATTTTCGCCAACAGCTCCTACCTGGAGATGTTCGGCTTCGACGACCTGGAGGAGATCGAAGGCACGCCAATCCTGGACATGGTCGCGCCGGACTACCACGCCGAGTTCAAGGATTTTCTGCGTCGCTACGGGAAGGACGAAAATTGTGACGGCAAGCTGGAAACCCGCGGCATCCTGCCCGACGGCAAGGTTTTCGACGCCGTGATGGAACTCACCGGCGCCAGCATCGACGGCGAGCCCTGCACCCAGATCATCATCCGCAATCAGTTGGCCAACAACCGCGAACTGGAACAGAAACTGAAATTCCTGACCAAGCAGGACGTGTTGACCGGACTGTACAACCGGCAGTATTTCATCGAGGAACTGGGACTGGCGGTGACCAATGTGGTCAGCGGCTCGGAAAGCGCCGCGGTGATCTATCTGATGATGGACAACTTCAAGGACATCAAGGACAACCTGGGTCTGGGCGTGGCCGACATGGTGATCAACGACATCGCCGAGCTGTTGAAGGAACACTGCGACGAAAAGGACATAGTCGCGCGCTTCGGCGACCATTCCTTCACCGTACTGCGCCGGGATTGTCACGCCGATTGCATCCAGGCGCTGGGCGAACAGCTGCGCCACGTGGTGGAGGAACACATCGCCGCGGTGGAAGACCAGTCGGTCACCACCACGGCCAGCATCGGCATGAGTCTGGTGACCGAAAACGCCGGCTCGGCCCAGGAAGTCCTCTCGCGCGCCGATCTGGCTTGTGAGGTGGCGCGCTCGGCGGGTGGCAATCGCTGCCACCTGCACAACCCCGTGGTGGACGAAAAACTGGGGCAGGAACGCAACCAGCAGGTACACGCACTGATCAAGGAGGCGCTGGAGAACGATCAGATGCAGCTGCTGTACCAGCCGATCGTCAGCCTGCAGGGCGACGGCACGGAAAAATACGAAGTGCTGCTGCGCATGCTGAACGACGAAAACGAATACATCCTGCCCAATCAATTCATGCCCGTGGCCGAGCAGACCGGTCAACTGGCGGAAATCGACCGCTGGGTCATCCGCCGCGCCGTCAAGCAATTGGCCGAGCATCGCGCAGACGGTAACAACACGCAGTTTTTCATCAAGCTTTCCGCGGCCACCCTGGTCGACAGCGAACTGGTGCCCTACATCGCCGAGTGCATCAAGGAGATCCGGCTGCCGGGCGACGCGCTCACCTTCGAAATCTCGGAGAAAGCCGCCTCGCAACATCTGAAACACGCCAAGGCGCTGGTCAAGACTCTACAGGAACTGCATTGCAAAACCGCGCTCGAGCACTTTGGCGCCGGGCCCAACTCCTTCCAGCTGCTAAAGCATCTGCCGGTGGATTTCCTCAAGATCGACGGCTCGTTCATCCACAACCTGGCCAGCGACAACGACAACCAGGCGATGGTCAAATCGATCCTCGACACCGCCAATTCGATGAACCGCAAATGTATCGCCGAATATGTCGAGGACGCCCACAGCCTCGCCGTCCTCTGGCAAAGCGGCATCCACTTCATCCAGGGCAATTTCCTGCAGGAACCCAGCGAGGTGCTGGACTACGATTTCAGCGGCGAAATCGCCTGAGCGGACATCAGTCGAGCACGTGGGAGATCAGCCCGTCGGCCAGCTTCGGCTCGAACCAGGTCGACTTTGGCGGCATGACCTCGCCGGCATCGGCCACCGCCATCAGATCTTCCATGCTGGTGGGGAACATCGAGAAGGCGACCGCCATCTCGCCGCTGTCGACGCGCTTTTCCAACTCGCCCAGGCCGCGAATACCGCCGACGAAGTCGATCCGCGGATCGGTGCGCGGATCGCTGATGCCCAGCAGTGGCTGCAGTAGATTGTCGGCCAGCAGGCTGACATCCAACCGCCCCACGGGATCGGACGGGATGCGCTCGGCCTGTAGTTTCAAACGATACCATTGACCGTCCAGATACATGCCGAATTCGGCCGGCCCCGCGGGCGACACCGCGGCCGCCTCTGCCTCGACGCTGAAGGCCTCGGCGATTTTTTCCCGTAGCTGCGCCGCGTCCATACCGTGCAGGTCCTTGACCACCCGGTTGTAATCCAGGATCTTCATCTGCTGGTGGGGAAAGATCACCGAAAGAAAATAGCTGCTCATGGCCTCCGGTCCGCGGTCGAGCTTGGCGGCGACCCGCGAACCGGCGGCGGAGCGGTGATGGCCGTCGGCAATGTAGATCGCCGGCATCGCCTCGAAAGCCTCGGTCAGGGAGTCGATAGCCGCGGCGTCCTCCACCACCCAGAAGGTGTGCACGATGCCGTCGTCGGCCTGCAGGTCATAGACCGGCGCCTGCCGGGTCTGCGCCTCGATCAGTTGATCGACCTCGGTCTGCGAGCGATAGGCGAGCAACACCGGGCCGGTCTGCGCGTTCAGCGCCTCGATCTGGCGCACGCGATCGTCCTCCTTGGCCGGCCGGGTGTGTTCGTGCTTGCGTATCCGGTTGCTGTCGTAGGCGGCGGCCGAAGCGACGGCCACCAGTCCGGTCTGCACGTGTTCGCCCATGGTCAGGCGGTAGACGTAATAGCGAGGCGCGGCGTCGCGCTCGAGCACCCCGCCCTCGATCAGGGTGCGCAGATTCTCCGCGGCCTTGGCGTAAACGGCGGGGTCATAAGGGTCGGTGCCGCGCGGCAAATCGATTTCGGCCTTGGAGATGTGCAAAAAACTCCAGGGACGGCCCGTGGCGCGCTGGCGCGCCTCGTCGCTGTTGAGCACATCGTAGGGGGGCGCGAGGACATCCTCGGCGCGGCCGGCGACCGGTCGCAAACCGGCAAAGGGGCGAATCAGGGACATGGACGATTTCCTGGCCAATCGAATCAAAACCGCTATTCTAACCGTCCCGGCGGCCGGAAGCATACCGCCTGTCGAGGGACGCACCGGCCCATACCCGACCTCGTCCCCGTCGCCGGCCGGGAAAACCGCCCCGAAACCGGCACCGCGCCGGGTGGCTCAGCGTCCGCCGGCCTGCAGCGCCGCAATCCGCTCGCTCAGCGGGGGGTGGGACATGAACAGACGCTTGATGCCGTCCATGCGGCCGCCGCCGGCAATCCCGAAGGCGGCCAACTGGTCGGGCAGCGGCTCGGGATGGGCCGCCTGCAGGCGCTGCAACGCGGCGATCATCTTCTGCCGGCCGGCGAGGCTGGCGCCGCCGGCGTCGGCGCGGAATTCACGCTGGCGGGAGAACCACATGACGATCATGCTGGCGAGAATACCCAGGATCACCTGGGCGATGATGCTGGTGATCCAGAACGCCGGCCCGTGACCGCGCTCGACCTTGAACACCACCCGGTCGACCAGATGGCCGATGACACGGGAGAAGAAAATGACGAAGGTATTCACCACGCCCTGGATCAGCGTCAGCGTCACCATGTCGCCATTGGCCACGTGCGAGACTTCATGCCCCAGCACCGCTTCGGCTTCGTCCCGGCTCATGTTGCGCAGCAGTCCGCTGCTCACCGCCACCAGCGCCTTGTTGCGACTCATGCCGGTGGCGAAGGCGTTGACGTCGGGGGAATCGTAGATGGCCACCTCGGGCATGCCCACGCCGGCGGCCTGCGCCTGCCTGGCCACCAGGTTGACCAACCAGGCCTCGGTTTCGTTGGCCGGCTGCTCGATCACCCGGGCACCGGTCATCCGCTTGGCCGACCACTTGGAGATCGCCAGCGAAATGAACGAGCCCCCCATGCCGAACACCGCCGAGAAGATCAGCAGCGCGCGCAGATCCAGGTTCACGCCCTGTTGATCGAGAATCCGGTCGACGCCGAGCAGGCTGAGGGTGATACTCAGCACCACCAGGATGGCGATGTTGGTGACCAGGAACAAAAACACGCGTTTCATGGATGCTGCACTCCAGTTACAGGACCAGGTTCAATATGGGGCCAGGGGCACGGATTTCAAGCCGTCTCGGTGCTCAGGCGGTCCACCCGCTGCAGGCCCCGCGGCAGCTTGATGCCCTTTCGACCCCGGTCGCCGGCATAGGTTTCCAGCTCCGCCGCCTTGAGCTTCAAATGGCGCTTGCCGGCATGGATGACCAGACTGCCGCCGGCCGGCACGCTGGCCACACCCACCATGGACTCTTCCCGCGTTGCCAGTTTCTTACTGGCCACGTTCTGAATCTTGATGCCCTTGCCGCGGTTGAGCCGCGGCACTTCGGACGCCGCGATCACCAGCATCTGCCCCTGCAGGTTGACGGCGGCCACGCGGTCGGTCTGGGGGTCGGCGACCGGCGCGGGCGGCACCACGCGGGCGTGCCTGGGCACCGACAGCACTGCTTTGCCGCCACGGGTGCGCGCGACCATATCCCCGAGCCGGGCGATGAAACCATAACCGGCGTCGCTGGCCAGGAGAAACAGGCTGTCGGGCTCTCCGGTCATCACGCCCACGAAGGTGGCGCCGTCGGGCGGATTGAAACGCCCGGTAAGCGGCTCGCCCTGGCCCCGCGCCGAGGGCAGGCTGTGGGCGGCCAGGGTATAGGCGCGGCCGGTCGAATCCAGAAACACCACCTGCTGGTTGCTGCGACCACAGGCCGCGGCAAGAAAGCCGTCGCCGGCCTTGTAGCTGAGCGCGCTCGGATCGATATCGTGACCGCGGGCGGTGCGCACCCAACCCTTCTCCGACAACACCACGGTGACCGGCTCGCTCGGCACCAGTTCGGTCTCGTCGAGCGCGCGCGCCGCTTCGCGCTCCACCAGACGCGAACGACGCGCATCGGCGTATTTCTCGCCGTCGGCCTTGATCTCCTGTTTCACCAGCGTGCGCAGGCGCGCCTTCGAGGCGAGCGTCTTTTGCAGGCTGTCGCGTTCGGCCGACAGCTCGTCCTGCTCGCCGCGGATTTTCATTTCCTCGAGTCGCGCCAGATGGCGCAGCTTCAGATCCAGAATCGCCTCGGCCTGACGGTCGCTGAGCGCAAAGCGCTCCATCAGCACCGGCTTGGGCTGGTCCTCGTTGCGGATGATCGCGATCACCTCGTCGATATTCAGATAGGCGATCATCAGGCCTTCGAGCAGGTGCAGGCGTTCGAGCACCTTGTCGAGCCGGTGTTGCAGACGCCGGGTGACGGTGTTGAGACGGAACTCCAACCACTCCTTGAGCAATTCGCGTAGATTCTTCACCGTCGGCCGACCGTCCAGGCCGATCATGTTCAGATTGACGCGATAGCTGCGCTCCAGCTCCGTGGTGGCGAACAGATGCGACATCAACGCATCGACATCGATGCGATTGGAACGCGGCACGATCACCAGCCGGGTGGGGTTCTCGTGATCGGATTCATCGCGCAGATCCGCCACCATGGGCAGTTTCTTCGCCGCCATCTGCGCGGCGATCTGCTCCAGCACGCGACTGCCGGAGACCTGATAGGGAAGCTCGGTGATGACGATGTCGCCATTGTCCTTCTCGAAACGGGCACGCAGACGCAGACTGCCACCACCGCTGGCGTAGATCGCCTGCAGATCCTGACGCGGGCTGATGATCTCTGCGCCGGTGGGATAATCCGGCCCCTGGATGTGTTCGCACAGCTCCTCGACACCGGCACGCGGATTGTCCAGCAGATGCACCGCCGCGGCACAGACCTCGGCGAGGTTGTGCGGCGGAATATCCGTGGACATGCCCACGGCGATGCCGGTGGCGCCGTTGAGCAGGACCGTCGGCAGGCGGGCCGGCAACAGCACCGGCTCGCTCAGGGTGCCGTCGAAATTGGCCGTCCACTCCACCGTCCCGTCGCCGAGTTCACCGAGCAGGACCTCGGCGAACGGGGTCAAGCGGGCTTCGGTGTAGCGCATGGCGGCAAAGGATTTGGGGTCGTCGGGAGAGCCCCAGTTGCCCTGCCCGTCCACCAGGGGATAGCGAAAGGAAAATCCCTGCGCCATGTGCACCATGGCCTCGTAGCAGGCGGTATCGCCATGCGGGTGGAACTTGCCGAGCACGTCGCCGACGGTGCGCGCGGACTTCTTGAACTTGGCCCGCGCCGACAGTCCGAGCTCCGACATGGCGTAGACGATGCGCCGCTGCACCGGCTTGAGGCCGTCGCCGATGTGCGGCAACGCCCTGTCCAGGATCACGTACATGGAGTAATCCAGATACGCCTTTTCGGTAAAGGCGTGCAGCGGCAGGGTTTCTAGGGTGTCCAAGGTGCTGTCGTCAGTGGTCATGCCGGTTCCGTGTCCTGGGGAAAGCGGACCCTATTCTAACGGCAAACGCGGGCCAGGGAAGCGTCGATGTCGGTTTTCCGCCGCCGGCGGGCGCTCAAGCCGAGGAACCACCCTCACCGCGCAGCAGCAGCCATTCGGGCGTGACATCCACCAGCTCCGCATAGCCCACCAGCGAATGGAGCAGATCGGAAAGCTTCACCGCGCGATGCCGGGAATGGCTGCGAACCGGCTCAATGATGCGATCGAGCGCCTTGGGCTCGATTTCCCGGGCGAAACTCGCCGTCAGTTTGAGGCAACGCCAGTCATCGTACCCGACCAGGCGCTCGAGAAAGCTCTGGCGTTGCGCCTCGTCGCTGAAATCGAGTTCACTGACCGCGTGAATGAAGAGCTCGCCGCTAGCCTCGTCGTAATCGCGATACACATACATCTCCAACTCGAAGGGCGGCGGGGACTCCCCGGTGCCGCGCGCCTGGCGCAGCAGGATCTGGATGGCATCGTACAGGGCCGTCACCAGCCGCGGTTCGTTCAGCCAGCGAAAGTCCAGACCGGAGGGCGTATGCAGCCAGTCCAACAAGCCGGAGGCGGACTCGGGCGCGCCGACAAACTGCAGGTGGGCGCCGCCTTCGCTGCTGCGGCCGATAAACAATGCAATGCCCGCGACGTTGGCGGCGGTGAGGCTCTCGTAGATGCGCGCGCTGGTCGCGCCCCAGATGTCGCCGAGATCGACGCCGAGCTTGTGCTGGTTCTTGGTGATCAACTCGACGAAGAACTCCTTCAGCCCCTCGTGCTTGCCGCCGAAAACCCGCTCCAGTCGCAGCACGCTGACGTCGCCGTCCAGCTGCACGTCGACCACCCGGTAAGGAATATCCATCAGATTGGTCGAGGTCTTTTTCTGCTGCAGCGACACCAGACCGACGCGCACCGTGGCGCCTTTTTTCGCCGCCACCCGCTCCTCCAGCCGGATACGCATACCGCGGGTGGAGATATCCTGGGACATACCGGGAACCAGGTTGTCGCCGATACGTACCTCCACCCTGGTCTCGGCCAGGTAGCGGTCCTCGCGCCGCCTTTCGACATAGCCGAAACGGATCAGCTCCGGCTGCATCGACGCGCCCGGCAGCGACAACTTGCGCACCACGCTGTTGTCGTCCAACCGGCGGCATTCGCCGCCCACCCACACGGTGGCGCTGGTCTGCGGCGTGTGCGAGGGCATCGCATGCCGGCGACAGTCCTGGGTGATATCCTGGACGAAACCCACCAGATGGAGCGCCTGCAATCGCTCCTGCAGCTGCGCCATGCGGGTTTCGGACTTGTATTGCAGGCGCTCGGAGACCGCCTCGATCTTGCTCGTCGGCACCGACTGCAAAACCGGCAAGCCCGGCTGCACCCGGACCACGCAATAGTCGCTCTGCGACAGGACCCATCCCAGCAGCTGCCGGAACGCCGCTGGCGAGGCCGACTCGAAGTCGGCCGCCGAATGGATTCGCAGGCACTGATCCTGCTCGCCCTGCTGGCGATACATCGCCAGCACGAACGCGCGCCCCTGGGCCAGGCGTTGTAGACGCTGCGGCAGGCACAGTGGGGTGAAATTGTAGTTGTCGGCGTCGGTACAGAAAAAGCGCGCCAGCGCGGCGTTGCCCTCGCTCATGGCGACGGCCTGAACGCGCAACTCGTCGGCGCCGTCGGCCTCGACAAAAAACGGCATTTGCGCGCAGCTTTGCGCGTAACTGCGCTCATACAGCCAACTGAGCACCGATTGATACTCGTCCTCCATGTCCAGTTTGTATCTGCGTTGACGCTGCTCGACCAGCTCTTCGAGCAACTCGGACAAGCCGGGTGGTTTTTCCAGATCGCGTCGCCGCAGACAGACGATGGTTTCCTCTTCCCGCGCCTCGATCGCCACAATCCGATACAACGCGCTCTCGACCAGCGGCTCGCCGCTGTCATCGAGCAGACCCCGAAAGTTGACGGCGACGTCCTGGGAGCGCTTGAAAGCGCTCAGTCCGCGCAGGTGCACGCGCATGCCGCCCACGGATATGTCGCGCGTCGTACCCTCCACACGGAGGTTGCCGCGTGTCAGGCTCACGGCGCAGGCGTATTGCAGACGCGGGTGCGCGCGCTTGCGGAAATACCCCAGGGGCAGGCGCGCCGGGTTGCTCGCCCGCGCGGTGGCGCTGGCGCGCTCGAGCAGCAGCTGGTCGTTTTCGCCGGCGCCCAACTCGCGCGCCAGTTCGCGGGCGCGCTGCAGGCGACGCTGCTCCAGCTCCTTGCGCCGCTGCGCGTCGTATTGCCGCGCCTCGGCCTGGGCCTGGAGGGTGTGGTCGCCGCCCATGATCGCCTCGAACGTGCCGACGGTGTAGACGCCGTTGTTCTCCAGCAGACCTTTTTCGAACATTTCGAAGGAGATGTCGTCGAGGAAATGCACGCGGTCGTTGAAGGCGTAGCGACGACACTGCCCGGCGACGCGGCCGCGCATGTCGATGGTCTGGAAGCACGGACGGGTCAGGCGGGATTCCTCCATGCGGCGCAAAAAGCGCCCGGTTTCCGAACCCTCGACGACGATTTCGGTGATCAGCTCCTTGGCGCGCGAACCCGCGTCCGCGCGACGGAAGTGCTTGACGACGAATTCCCCCATGTTCCCTCGCGGCCCCGGTCGGCGAATGGTGCCGCCACCCAGCGTCAATCCTCGCTTTATCAGTAAGTTGCGTTTGGCCGACAACCTTGTCGACCGATTCAACCTAGATATCGGCCAGGTTGCCGTTCTTCTCCAGCCACGCGCGCCGGTCGGCCGAGCGTCCCTTGGCCAGCAACAGATCGAGGGTCCGATGGCTGTCATCACCCGGTGCCAGGGTGAGACGCACCAGCCGCCGGGTATCGGGATCGATACTGGTTTCGCGCAACTGCAGGGGGTTCATCTCCCCCAGCCCCTTGAAGCGCTGCACGTTGACCTTGCCCTTGATGTTTTCCGCGGCGATGCGATCGAGGATCCCCTGGCGCTCGCCGTCATCGAGGGCGTAGAACACCTGCTTGCCGACATCGATGCGATACAGCGGCGGCATCGCCACATAGACATGGCCGGCGGCCACCAGCGGGCGGAAATGACGCAGGAACAGCGCGCACAGCAGGGTGGCGATGTGCGCGCCGTCGGAGTCGGCGTCGGCGAGGATGCAGATCTTGCCATAGCGCAGGTTCTTCAGCTCCTGCGAGCCAGGCTCGACGCCGATCGCCAGGGCGATGTCGTGCACCGTCTGCGAGGCCAGGACCTGGGCCGGATCGACCTCCCAGGTGTTGAGGATCTTGCCGCGCAGCGGCATCACCGCCTGATATTCGCGATCGCGCGCCTGCTTGGCCGAACCGCCGGCGGAATCACCCTCGACCAGGAAAAGCTCCGAGCGCTGCAGGTCGTTGTTGCTGCAATCGGCGAGCTTGCCGGGCAGCGCCGGGCCGCTGGTGATTTTCTTGCGCACCACTTTCTTGCCGGCGCGCTGGCGCGCCTGGGCACTCTGGATGGCCAGTTGCGCGATCTGTTCGCCCGCTTCCGTGTGTTGATTCAGCCACAGGCTGAACGCATCCTTGGCCACGCCGGAGACGAACGCGGTGCATTCCCGCGACGACAGGCGTTCCTTCGTCTGTCCGGAGAATTGGGGATCGACCAGCTTCACCGAAAGAATGTAGGAGCAGCGGTCCCAGACATCGTCCGGTGTCAGCTTGACCCCGCGGGGCAGCAGATTGCGAAACTCGCAGAATTCGCGCACCGCCTCGGTCAACCCGGTGCGCAGCCCGTTGACATGGGTGCCGCCCTGGGCGGTGGGAATCAGGTTGACATAACTCTCATTGACCGGCTCGCCGCCTTCGGGCAGCCACACCAGGGCCCACTCGGCGGCTTCCTGGTTGCCTTCCATCTTGCCGACGAACGGCTCCTGCGGCAGCCGGGTGGCGGCGCCGAGCGCGTCCACCAGATAATCGCGCAAGCCGTCCTGATAGCACCAGGTCTCCTCCTCGCCGCTCTTTTCCTCGCGCAGCACCACTTCCAGTCCGGGGCACAACACGGCCTTGGCCCGCAGCAGGTGCCTGAGCCGCGGCAGCGAAAACCGCGGTGAATCGAAAAATTTCGCGTCCGGCCAGAACCGCACCGTGGTCCCGGTGTTTTGCCTGCCAACCTTGCCGACCTCATCCAACCCGGCCACTTTCTCGCCGTTCTTGAAGGCCAGGTTGTATTCCTTGCCACCGCGGCGCACCCAGACTTCCAGATGGCTCGACAGCGCATTGACCACCGAGACGCCGACTCCGTGCAGGCCGCCCGAGAAGCGATAGTTGTCGGAGGAGAATTTTCCGCCGGCGTGCAAACGGGTGAGAATCACCTCGGCCCCCGACACCCCTTCCTCCGGGTGGATATCCACCGGCATGCCACGGCCGTTGTCGCGCACCGAGAGCGAGCCGTCCTGGTGGAGGATGATTTCGATTTTATCGGCAAAGCCGGCCATGGCCTCGTCGACGCTGTTGTCGATCACTTCCTGCGCGAGGTGGTTGGGACGGGAAGTGTCGGTGTACATCCCCGGACGCTTGCGCACCGGATCAAGCCCGCTCAACACTTCAATGGAGGCGGCGTCGTATTTGCTTGTCATGAATTCAAAAAATAAAAATCAAGTTCCGGTATCAGGCGGCGTCACGGGCGCTTGGGGTTAGAGATCGTCCTGCGAAAGTCCGCTGGTTTTGCGCTTCAGTTTATGGATGATGCCCGCCACCTGATCGGCACCGGGCAGCGGACATAAATAGTCATCGGCCAGCACCCGGCGGAAATAATCCTGGCGGGTGCTGTGGATACGCTGCCACTGCGCCCCACCGAGCACGTGGAAACGGCCGCCGCTGGCATAGGCATAGCGTTTGAACTCATGGCTCGGGCAGCGGATGCCCTCGAAGCTGATGTTGTCCACGCCGCTTTGGGAGCGTAACACGGCGGTGTAACGCACGATCCGATCGTCGCCCACCGAAAGCGAAGCGCTGTCGATGAACAGACGATAGGGAAAATCGAAACGTGCCACGTCCACCTCGAGCAGATTTTTCTCGCTCGGATAGGGCGGCAGCACCAGGGCCTGTTCCTTCTTTTCCTGGTCCTTCTCGCTGGGCAACTTGTCGAGCAGCGGCTTGAGCGCGTCTTCCTGGTAGATATCGTCGTCGCCGTCTGCGGCGCGCGCCTGGGCGGCCGCCAGCAACGGGATCAGCAACAGGAGCAATCTGAGATATTTCATCGCCGCAGCATAAAAGGGGTCGGTGGCAAAGCGCAAACACTATCGCACCGAAGACGAGCCGCGGCAAGACTCAGGCGGCTGACTCCCGCCGCGGATCGTAGGCGAAGTGCTGCGCCATCTTGCGGTACAGTTCGCGCCCGCTCTCGTCGGCGGCCGGCGGCGTGACGATGCGCAACTCCACGTACAGGTCGCCTGGCGGATTTCCGGGCATGCCGCGACCCTTGAGCCGCAGTTTCTGCCCTGACTGGGCGCCGGCCGGAACCCGGAGCTCGACCTGGCCGCCCGGCGTGTCGGCGGGCACCCGCGCGCCCAGTGCCGCCTCCCAGGGAGTGATCTTCAGCCGGCTGTGAATATCCCGACCTTCGACGCGGTAACGCGGATGGGGCTCGAACTCGACTTCGAGATACAAATCCCCCGCCTTGCCGCCGCCCAGCCCCGGCGCGCCCTGTCCGGCCAGACGAATCTGCTGGCCAGCGGTGATACCGGCGGGAATGCTCACATTCAGCTGGCGTTGCTTGAGGACCACGTTGCCGTTGCGGTCCAACTCCGGCGACTGCAACCGAATGCTGCGCTTGGCGCCACGCACCGCGTCCTCGACGGAGATCATGATCTTGGCGTGGTGGTCCTCGCCACCCCCGGTCTGAAAACCGCCGTGGACCCCGGCACCGCCGCCACGGCGGGCGCCGGCGAACGGGCCCGCGCCGCCAAACAGCGTTTCGAAAAAGTCGCTGAAGCCGGTACCCGCGGCGGAACCGCGAAACTCGAAGCCCGCGTCCCAATCCGGCGGCGGACGGAATTCCTGTCCGGCCTGCCAGTTGCTGCCGAACTGGTCGTAGGCCGCGCGTTTTTCCGGATCCTTGAGGACCTCATAGGCTTCGCCGACTTCCTTGAAGCGCGCCTCGGCATCGGCTTCCTTGCTCACGTCGGGATGGAACTTACGCGCCAGCTTGCGATAGGCGCGCTTGATCTCATCCTGCGTCGCGTCGCGGGACAAGCCGAGCGTCTGGTAATAATCCTTGAATTCCATAGGCGTCGATTCCTACCGGCGACCCGGCCCGCCCACTGCGGGCCGGGTAGCGCGGCGTTGGCGAAACCCTAGCTTTCGACCTTGATCCGTCGTGGCATCACCTTGGCCTGCTTGGGGATGGCGATTTCGAGCACGCCGTCCTTGCACTTGGCACTGATGGCGTCACCGTCGGCGGTGTCCGGCAGGCTGAAGCGGCGGAAAAAACTGCCGCGCACCCGCTCGACCCGCTTGTAGCCTTCGCGCTCCTCGCTGGTCTCGCTCTCGCGCTGGCCGCGGATCGAGAGCACGCCATTTTCCATATTCACTTCAATATCCTCGGGGTTCACACCGGGAACATCGGCATGAATCAGATAACGATCGCCCTCCTCGCGGATATCCACGGCGGGCACCCAATCGCTGGTGGCCAGTTGATCGCGATCGTCACCATAGCTGGGGACACGCGCATCGAACAAACGGTTGATTTCACCGTGCAGCTGATTCAACAAACCCCAGGGTTCATAACGTACAAGAGACATTTCACACCTCCTAGATTCCTGACTGCGGAGCACCGCCCGGTGCCCCTCGATGCCATTGATATGGGTACGCGTGAGGTCGTTTTCAAGGGCTGGTCACCGCCATCTGCGGCGCCGGACGGCGCCGGCAATACCGCTTGTCGACCCGCTAGGGCGACGCCAGGGCACGCTGCAACTGCGCCCACAACTGGCGATAGGCGGTGGCCGCGGCGCCGGCCCGGCCGAAGGTTTCCAAGGGCGCGCGCCGCAGCCCCATCTGCTCGACCTCAGTGGCATAAGGAATGGAGCCGAGAGCCGGTTTTTTCAAGAGCCCGTCGGGCCGCGCCACGATCTCGCGCTGCAGTTGTTTGCGCCGGTCCACCATGGAAAAGAACGGCAGCAGACGCAGCCCGGGGTAGCCCTGGTCGCCACAGAATGCCGCCAACTGCTCCAGGGTGCGTAAAGCCAGCGTGGTCGGGATGGTGGGCACCAGCAACGCGTCGGCGGCGGCGAATACGTTTTCCGATGCCAACGTGATACCCGGCGGACAGTCTAGGAACAGATAGTCGTAGTCGCCCCGCAAGGGCTTGATCAACTTGCGCAGCCGGGTACCGGGCTTGCGCTGTTGCTGCAACAGCAGATCCAGGTTGCGGTAGGAGAAATCGGCGGGCAGCAAGTCCAGGCGGGGATAATCCGTCGCCTTGATCGCCGCCTCCAGCTTGCGCTTGCGCCGCAGCAGGCCACGGGAGCCGCCCTTGACGCGCGCTTTAACGCGGAAGTAAAAGCTCGCCGCGCCTTGCGCATCGAGGTCCCACAGCAGCGTGCGTGCGCCCCCGAGCGCGGCCAGATACGCCAGATTGACGGCGCTGGCGGTCTTGCCCACGCCGCCCTTGATATTGTAGCAGGCCAGCGTGATCACCGCGGCGGCTCCGCGCTTTCCGGCTTCAACAACCGCCGGAACAACCTCTGGTTCCCGGCGCGGGCGAAACGGCGGAAGCGGGTCTCGAAGGCCTCGCGCGCCTGTGTCTTGCGCCGCTGCAATGTCTCGAGCAACGCCGCGACCGCCGCGCCGGTGTTGGCGTTGTACTCGCCGCGGCGACGCAACTCCATGGCAAAACGATTCAGCGCCACCCCTTGTACTTCCAGGTCCTGGATTTCACCGAGGTTGTTCTGTAGCTTTTTCAATATCCTGATTGCCGCCTCGAGGTCGGCCGGCGGATAGAGGGCGGCGAAAGAATCCAGGAGATAGCGCAATTTCTTACAGGCTTTGCGCAACCCATGCAGTTCCTCGGCCGGGGATTCCGGGCCGATCCTCGCACCCTGGCGAAGGATACGGCGGTAGCGGCGCCAACTGCGGCGCCGGACCACCGCTCCCAGCGGCTTGGCGGCCTCGGGCGCCGTGGGCCGGCGCGCCAGCGGGCGATCGAGATAATCCTGCCAACGCTGCTTGAAGGCGCGGTAGCGGCGGCTTTGCAACTGCACGGCGAGCTGCTCGGAATGAACCCGTTGCCGTTTGTCACGCAAAAGCGCCTGCAAGGGATCCAGCCCGGGGCGCAAGCGCGCCGGAACGGCCCGCCGATAGGCGGCGAAATTCAACAGATAAACGTCCAGATCGCGCGCCTCGCTGGTCACCGCGCTCAGCCATGCGAAATCGTCCCCGAAGCGTTGCTGCACGGACCGGGGAAACAGGCGCTTCAACTCCCCCAACAGACTGCGGCTACGGCGCACAGCGATGCGGAAGTCGTGCAGAAACTCGCTGTCCAGATCGGCGATCAGCCCCGGCTCCTGCGCCTGCATGTCGGCTAACTGTGCCTGCAGCACGCGCCGCGCCGCCGCATCGGCGCGCATATCGGCACGCAGGGACACGGCCCGCACCGCGCTGTTGTCCAGTGGATGGCTGCCCGCAGCGGTGAGGATCAGGGCGCACAAATCCGCGCAAAGCGGCCGCAGACCGTGGTCCTGTTCCAAGCACGAAACGATGCGCTGGGCGTCCTTGGAGTAACCGCGCAATGGCTGCACACAGAGGTGCTTGCGCAACACGCGAAATCGGCCCTGCGAGTCGCGCAGGCCGAGAGATTCCACCCGTACGCGCACGCGCGTCTTGTCCTCGGCGTCCACGGCGCGCAGGTTGAAACGCCGCAGCCGAACGCTCGCCAGGGGCAACAGCGCGCGCGGCCCCAGGCGCTTTTCCAGCACCCGCCGCAGCTCGCCGGGCGCCAGCGCCGCCGGGAAGCGCGGTACCTCGGTATCCCAGGCCAGCGCTGCGCGCACCCGCTGACCGTCGCACACGCGCAGCCGCAGCTCGCCGCCGTGCGCGCCGCGCTCGTGTTCGAGCATCGTGCCCGTGCGCGACAGGCGGCCGTCGAAGCTGTCGTAGAAGTCCCGCCGCACCTGTTGCACGGCGTCCGCGACCAGGGCGTTCGACCGGACCAGGCGGTCACGCCAACCCGTGAGGCGCTCGCCCGTGGGCAATGGAAAGAAGATCGCGTTGGGCATAGATCATGCGGCAGGCCTGCGCGCTGGTGCCCGCCACAGCCTGCCCGGGTCCCCTCGGGACAAAGTAAAACACTCAGCCTAGCAGGAATCCCCGCCCCGCCGACACCTCGTCACTCCACGAGGTAGTCGTCTTACACCCGATTCAGGCGAAATCCTGCACCAGGGCGGCGCGGATGTTCTCGGGCAAGGGCTCCAGCTGCTGGGTATAGGCCGGGTGGGCGATACCGGCGCCGAGTGAGGCGCCGTCGCGGGCCGCGGCGATCATTTCGGGGGTGAATTCGAAACGCATGAAATGCACCGAAGAGGTCTTTTCCTCGTTCTCCCGCTCCAGGTCCTCGTCGGCGATACCGAAGACCGGATCAAAACCATAGATGCGCAACCACACCTGATCCTCAATGCCTTTGAGCTCGGCCAGGACCTTGCGCCGCTCGGCTTCGTCGGCCACCTCGATCATGAACGTCGCCTTGAGATTGCTGCCGTCCGGAATCAGGGGATTGTAGGCGTCGAGTTCCTCCTGGATGCCGTCGGCCTCGAAAATCCGCTCGGCGCGCAGCATCTCCTGGATCTGGTACTGCATCGTGAGGCGGTCCTCGAAATACAACGCGGCGATGTTGCCCAGGGGCACCCGGCGATTCTTCTTGTGGGCGATCACCCGGACGCGGAAATCGGGGCGCGCTTCGGCGTACTGCTCCAGGGAATACAGATCCTTTCGCGTCAGCTTTTGCATAGTCGTTGCCATCATGAGTCCTCAAATACCATAGGCCTGGCGCAGCAGCTTCAGCGGGTGCTCGGGCGCCCGCGCCTCGCTCAGGCCGTTCTCGATCTGGTGCCCCGCCATGGGACAGTCGCTGCTGTAGTGATCCGCCGCGGCTTTCTCCACCCGGTTGATGACGGGTTTGCATATTTTCATCGATATCTCGTGAAACTCTTTTTTCACGGCGTAGGTGCCGTCATGACCGGAGCAGCGCTCGATCGCCTCCACCTCGGTGCCAGGTATCAGTTGCAGCAGCTCGCGGGTTTTCATTCCCAGGTTCTGCACCCGCAGGTGACAGGCCACGTGATAGGCGATTTTGCCCAGATTGGCCTTGAAGTCGGTTTTCAGTTGTCCGTGCTTGTGGCGCAGCATCAGGTATTCGAACGGATCGTAGATATGATCGCGCACCTTGGCCACGTCGGCGTCATCGGGAAACATCAACGGCAGTTCCTGTTTGAACATCAGCACGCACGAGGGCACCGGAGCGACCACATCCCAGCCCTGGTCGATGAGTTTCACCAGTTGCGGCACGTTGACTTCCTTGGCCTGGCGCACCGCCTGCAGGTCGCCCAGCTCCAGTTTCGGCATGCCGCAGCAGCGCTCGGTTTCTGTCAGGCGCACCGGCAGACCGTTGTGTTCAAAGATCGCAATCAGGTTCTCGCCCAGTTCGGGCTCGTTGTAGTTGCTGTAACAGGTGGCGAACAAGGCCACCTTGCCGCGCGTGGGGCCGGCACCAACCGCGGCCACGGCGTCGACGTTACGCTCGGTCGAAAAACGCCGCCGCAGGGTCTTGGCGTGATAGTTCGGCAGCACCGCGTCCGGATGCACTTCCAGCAGCTCCTCCACCACGCGCCGCCCGAGGCGATTGTGATTCACCGCGTTGACCACGCTGGAGACCACCGGAATACCGGCCAGGGTGCCGACCTTGTCGGTGGCCGTGAGGATACGATCGCGCACCCTGGTCTTGCCCTGGCTGTGCTTGAACGCTTTGGCGCGCAACATCAGATGAGGAAAATCGACATTCCATTCATGCGGCGGCACGTAGGGACACTTGGTCATGTAGCACATGTCGCAGAGATAACAGTGGTCGACCACGTCCCAATAGACGCGCTTGTCCACACCGTCCAACTCCATCGTCTCGGACTCGTCGATGGCGTCGAACAAGGTCGGAAACGCGTGACACAGGCTGAAGCAACGGCGGCAGCCATGGCAGATGTCGAACACCCGCTCGAGCTCCTCCATCAGGGACTGTTCGTTGTAATACTCGGGATTCTGCCAATCTATGGGGTGGCGGGTCGGCGCCTCCAGGCTACCTTCGCGGACGGCCATCGTGTGTCTCCATTCCAGATGAATGTTATCCAGGGCGCGCGGGCATCGCTAAGCGGAATCGGACGCCGCACGAAACGCTCGCCGCCACGTGGCGGCGGGGTTGACTGAACGGTTAGCGCCGCCGGGACCCGTAAGACAGGTCCCGGCGAGCGCAACAGCACCCGGCGATCAGCCGTCCAGGTTGTCCAGCGCTTTCTGGAAGCGGTTGGCGTGCGAGCGCTCGGCCTTGGCCAGCGTCTCGAACCAGTCGGCGATTTCGTCGAAGCTTTCGTCGCGCGCGGTTTTCGCCATCCCCGGATACATATCGGTATACTCGTGCGTCTCACCGGCGATGGCGGCCTTGAGATTGTCGGAGGTCCCGCCGATCGGCAGCCCGGTGGCCGGATCGCCGACGGCCTCCAGGTACTCCAGGTGGCCGTGAGCGTGGCCGGTTTCGCCTTCGGCGGTCGAGCGGAACACGGCGGCGACGTCGTTGTAGCCCTCGACGTCGGCCTTGGATGCGAAATACAGATAGCGGCGGTTGGCCTGGGATTCGCCGGCAAAGGCGGCTTTCAGGTTGTCTTCGGTTTTAGAGCCTTTCAGGTCCATGGTTTAACCTCCAAATGAGTGAAAACGGGCGACTGCCCAACTTTAGACTCAGTCTAAACTAGAAATCAGAATCTAGCTCAGGCCTTGGCGGCTGTCAATCGTCGCTTGCGCCGGCGCCCCCTCCCCCCAGCGCAGCCGCCGGCCTCGCGTTGACCCTCACCGAGCGGGCGGGTAACGTTACGCACCCGGCGAAACTCACGAGAAACCACGACCGTGGCCAAACGCAGCGCTAAAACCCCGGATTTCGAAGCCGCCCTGGCGGAGCTCGAAGCCCTGGTGGAGAAAATGGAACAGGGCGAGCTGAGCCTCGAGGAGTCGCTGGCCCAATTCGAGCGCGGCGTGCAGCTGACCCGCTCCTGTCAACAGGCGCTGCAGGCGGCCGAACAGAAGGTCCAGATCCTCCTGGAAAAGGACGGCAAGGCCGGCCTGGAACCCTTCGATGACGATGCAACCGCCTGAATTGGCGGCTTTCGCGGAGCACTGCAGACACCGCGTCGAGACCGCCCTGGAGCAGTTCCTGCCCGCCCCCGCCACCCTGCCCCAGGATCTGCACCAGGCCATGCGCTACGCCGTCCTGGATGGCGGCAAGCGGGTGCGTCCGCTGCTGGTCTATGCCGCCGGGCAAGCCCTGGACGCCGATGAGCAGGCGCTGGACGTGGCCGCCAGCGCGGTCGAGTGCATCCACGCCTATTCCCTGGTGCACGACGATCTGCCAGCGATGGACAACGACGATCTGCGCCGCGGCAAACCCACCTGCCACCGGGCGTTTGGCGAGGCCCTGGCGATCCTCGCGGGCGACGCCTTGCAGTGCAAGGCTTTTCACCTGCTGGCGCACGCGCCGATGGGCGCCGTCGACGCCGAGGCGCGGGTGGAGATGCTCGAGCTGCTGGCGCTGGCCGCCGGGTCACGTGGCATGGTCGGCGGCCAGGCCCTGGACATGGCCGCGGTCGGGCGCGAGCTGGACATCGCCGAACTGGAGGACATGCATATCCACAAGACCGGCGCCCTGATTCGGGCGGCCGTGCTGCTGGGCGCCTGGTGCGCGCCGACACTGGCGCACGACCAGCGCCGCGCGCTGGATCATTATGCCAAGTGCATCGGCCTGGCCTTTCAGGTGCAGGATGATATTCTCGACGTGATCGGCGACACCCAGGCCCTGGGCAAGCGCGCCGGCGCCGATCGCGCCCGCCGGAAGCCGACCTATCCGGATCTGCTGGGCCTTGCCGGCGCCCGCGAGCGCGCCCAGGAACTCCACCAGCGCGCCCTGCACAGCCTGGAGGGCTTCGGCGCCGAAGCCGATCCGCTGCGCTGGCTGTCGCACTACATCGTCGCCCGCTCGGCTTGAACGCCGCTCCCGCCCGCGTGGCTTGCCAGCGCCCACAGCAGCGGGGATAATTCCCGTCTGCCGCCGCTGTTTTCCCCATCACGATGAACCCCGACCTGCCTCTGCTGAGCCGCATCGACACCCCCCATGACCTGCGCGCGCTGCGCCCGGGCGACCTGCCACGCCTGGCCGATGAGGCGCGGCGTTTTCTGATCGACACGGTCGCCACCACCGGCGGGCACCTGGCGGCCAATCTGGGCTGCGTCGAGCTGACGCTGGCGTTGCATTATGTTTTCGACACGCCGCAGGACCGGCTGGTCTGGGACGTCGGCCATCAGAGTTATCTGCACAAGATCCTCACCGGTCGGCGCGCGCGCATGGGCAGCCTGCGCCAGAAGGATGGGCTCGCCGGCTTCCCCAAGCGCGAGGAAAGTGTCTACGACAGCTTCGGTGTCGGCCACTCCAGCACCTCGATCAGCGCCGCGCTGGGCATGGCGCTGGCGGCGGCGCGCGCGGGCGACGCACGCCGGGTGGTGGCGGTGATCGGCGATGGCGCCATGACCGCGGGACAGGCCTTCGAGGCACTCAACCATGCCGGCAGCCTGGATACCAACCTGCTGGTGGTGCTGAACGACAACGACATGTCCATCTCGCCCAACGTGGGCGGGCTGTCGAACTATCTTGCCCGCCTGCTCTCCGGTCGCACCTATGCCACGGTGCGCGAAGGCAGCAAGAAGGTGCTCCAGGGCATGCCCACGGTGTGGGAGCTGGCGCGGCGCGCCGAAGAGCATATGAAGGGCATGGTGATCCCCGGGACGCTGTTCGAGGAGCTGGGCTTCAACTACATCGGGCCGATCGACGGCCACGATATCGGCGCCCTGGTGAAGACCCTGCGCAATCTGCGCGCCCTGCGTGGGCCGCAGCTTTTGCACGTCGTCACCCGCAAGGGCAAGGGTTACGCCCCGGCCGAGAGCAATCCGTGCAAGTTCCACGGTGTGGGCAAGTTCGACCCCCACACCGGTCAGGGAACGGCCGCCGCGGCCGGCGCCATGACCTATACCCAGGTGTTCAGCGACTGGGTCTGCGACATGGCCGAGGCCGACGAGCGGCTGGTGGCGATCACGCCGGCGATGCGCGAGGGTTCCGGACTGGTGAGTTTCTCGCAACGCTTTCCCCAGCGCTATTACGACGTGGGCATCGCCGAACAGCACAGCGTGACGCTGGCCGCCGGCATGGCCTGCGAGGGCCTGCGCCCGGTGGTGGCCATCTACTCGACTTTTCTGCAACGCGCCTACGACCAGCTCATCCACGACGTCGCGCTGCAGAAGCTGCCGGTGCTGTTCGCCATCGATCGCGGCGGCCTGGTGGGCAACGACGGTCCGACCCACTCGGGCAACTACGATTTGAGCTTCCTGCGCTGCGTTCCCAACCTGACCCTGATGACACCGGCCGACGAAAACGAATGCCGGCGCATGTTGACCACCGGCATGCAGCTCGAGGGCCCCGCGGCGGTGCGCTATCCCCGTGGCAGCGGGCCGGGCGCGACGATCGAGGCCGGTCTGCAACCCCTGCCGGTGGGACGCGCGGCGATCGTGCGCGAGGGCCGCGAGATCGCACTGCTGGTGTTCGGCAGCCCGCTGGCGGCGGCGCTCGGCGCCGCCGAGCGGCTCGACGCCACGGTGATCAACATGCGCTTCGTCAAGCCGCTCGATACGGCCTGTCTACGGGCCGCGGCCGCCCGTCACCGGCTGCTGGTGAGTATCGAAGACAACGCCGTGGCGGGGGGCGCGGGGAGCGCGGTAAGCGAGGCCCTGCTCGCCGAAAACATCTATATCCCATTGATATTGATAGGAATTCCAGATCGCTTCATTGAACACGCCAACCGCGACCAACAGCTCAGCGAGTGCGGCCTGGACGCCGCCGGCATCTACCAGCGCGTGCAGGCGGAAATGCCCGGCGCGATTGCAACCCTGCGGGCCGTCGATTAATATTTGACTGTTTTACTCGGGAATTAGTGTGGCCGCGAGCTATAACTTGAAGATTGTGGCGGATTTCGCCTCAGCGCACACCCTGCGGGGATACCCGGGGGCCTGTGCGCGCATGCACGGCCATAACTGGAAGGTAGAGACCGAGGTGATCGCCACCCGGCTGGACGAGACCGGCATGGGGGTGGATTTCAAGGTCATCAAGCAGGCAACGCGGGCGATCGCCGAGCGGCTCGACCACCGCTATCTGAATGAGCTGGAGCCGTTCACCGAAATCAACCCGACGGCGGAGAACATCGCCGCCTATTTCTACCGGGAACTCTCGGCGCAACTGAACGGCGAACACATCCGGGTGCACGCTGTTACACTTTGGGAGACCGAACGCGCCTGTGTGCGTTATGTTGAGGACGAGTTATGAGCAAGCAGAGCGCGAACGCCGCCACCGCGGTCACCCGCAATATCGCCGACGTACAGGGCAGCGCCGACACCCGGCGCATCGCCATCGACAAGGTGGGCATCAAGGACATCCGTCACCCGGTGCGGGTCAAGGACCGCTCCGAGGGCGAACAGCACACGGTGGCCACCTTCAACATGTACGTCAACCTGCCGCACAATTTCAAAGGCACGCACATGTCGCGCTTCGTCGAGATACTCAACCTGCACGAGCGCGAGATCAGTGTCGAGTCGTTCAAGGAGATGCTGGGCGAAATGACCGAGCGCCTGGAAGCCGAGGCGGGGCACATCGAAATGACCTTTCCTTATTTCGTCAACAAGACCGCGCCGGTCTCGGGTGTGCAGAGCCTGCTCGACTACGAGGTCTCGTTTATCGGTGAGGTGCGCGACGGCAAACCGCAGATGCAGATCAAAATTGTCGCTCCGGTCACCAGCCTGTGTCCCTGTTCGAAGAAGATCTCGGATCGCGGCGCGCACAACCAGCGCTCGCACGTCACCCTGACCGCCACCACCTGTGACTTCATCTGGATCGAGGAATTGATCGAACTGATCGAGTCGCAGGCCTCGAGCGAGCTGTATGGCCTGCTCAAACGCCCGGACGAGAAATACGTCACCGAGAAAGCCTACGACAATCCTAAATTCGTCGAGGACATGGTGCGCGACATCGCCGCGGCCCTGAACGCCGATGATCGCATCAGCGCCTACATCGTGGAATCGGAGAATTTCGAATCCATCCACAACCACTCGGCGTACGCCTTGATACAACGCGACAAGGCGAGCGATCCGGTACTGATCGACTGAGGCCGGCCCGGCCGCTTCAGCAACAACTCTCCCTGGCCAGCCGGCAGCCGCAGGGCTCGTCGCCGCTCTCCAGCTGAACCGTGGCATGGCCGATGCCGAAACGCTCGTGCAGTTGTTGTTGCACCCGCGCCAGAAAGGCATTGCCCAAGGCCCGCCTGTCGTCGACCACCAGATGGACGGTGAGCGCGCTTTCCGTGGTGCTCAAGCCCCAGATGTGCAAATCGTGGATGTCGCGGACTTCATCGAGGTCGACCAGATAGGCGCGTACCGCGGCGCTATCGATATGTTCCGGCACCGCGTCCATGGCCAGATTCATCGAGTCGCGGAGCAAGCCCCAGGTGCCCAGCAGGATCACCAACACGATCGCCAGGCTGATCGCGGGATCCACCCACAGCCAGCCCTGCCACAGAATCAACGCGCCGGCGACCACCACCCCCAGAGACACGCCGGCGTCGGCCGCCATGTGCAGAAAGGCGCTGCGCAGGTTCAGATCGTGCTTCTGCCCGGAGACGAACAATAGCGCGGTGAGGGTGTTGACCAGCACGCCGATCGCGGCCACCAGCATGACCGTCTTGCCCGCGACCGGCTGGGGCGAGACGAAGCGGCCGAAAGCTTCCCAGGCGATCCCGCCAAGGGCGAGCAACAGCAACACCGCGCCGGCGACCGAGGCCATGACGGTGGCCTTGCGAAACCCGTAGGTGCGTTTCTCCGAGGCCGCGCGCCGGGCCAGCACGCTCGCCCCCCAGGCGAGCAGCAGGCTGACCACGTCGCTGAGATTGTGTCCGGCGTCGGCGAGCAGAGCCAGCGACTGGGCGACGAATCCATAGCCGCCCTCGATCAGCACGAAACCCAGGTTCAGCGCCACGCCGATGGCGAAGGCGCGGTTGTAATCGTCGCCGGCGTGACTGTGATCGTGCGCCATAGGCAGACCTAGAGGCGCTCCACCGCCCGCAGCATCGCCTGGGCGTGCCCGTCGGCGCTGACGCCATAGTGCACCTCCCGCAACCTGCCGTCCTTGTCGATCAGAAAGGTGGAGCGCACGATGCCCATGGCCTTCTGCCCGTTTTTCTCCTTCTCCTGCCACACGCCGTAGGCCTCGCACAGACGGCCGTCGCTGTCGGCCAGCAGATCCACCTTGAGGCCGTACTTGTCGACGAAGGCCCGATGGCTGGCGCAGGAGTCGCGGCTGACCCCGATCACCACGGTATCGCGGCGCGCGAACTCACTGGCCAGCGCGGTGAACTGGTTGGCCTCGAGGGTGCAGCCGGGCGTGTCGTCCTTGGGATAAAAATAGAGAATGACGTTTTTGCGTCCCTTGAAATCGGCCAGACTGACGCGGACGTCATCCTGGTTGGGCGCGCTGAAATCCGGCGCCGGCTGGTTCTGTTCGAGCATGTACGGGACCCCGTCCTTGTGCAATTGATATTGCCCTCAATTGTAGGCGCCTGCCGGCGCCGCACAAGCTATCCCCTCCGATCACGCGGGTCTTGGACTGGATGTATACTGGGGCACCGTTAAGTTTTCACCCTGCTGTGCTATGGTACGGCCCGCGAAGGGCGCCTCGCACCGGTCCGCCGGCGGCGCCCAAGGATTGTTGTTCCGGGGAATTCACGTGACTACACAACCCGTATTGCTGGCCATCTTCGACGGCTTCGGACTCAACCCCAGCCGCGCGCACAATGCCTGGGCGCTGGCGCGCACGCCGCACCTCGATCATTATTTCGCCTCCTATCCCCATAGCGTGTTGCAGGCTTCAGGGCGCGCCGTCGGGCTGCCCGACGGGCAGTTCGGCAACTCGGAGGTCGGACATCTGACGCTTGGCTCCGGACGCGTACTGGAGCAGGAGCTGGTGCGCATCGCCAACGAAATCTATGGCGGCACCTTCGAACAGCTGCCCGCCTGGCAGGAACTGATAGCCGGCGCACGGCGCCTGCATCTGGTGGGGCTGGTCTCCGACGGTGGCGTGCACGCGCACATCGAGCACCTGCTGGGCATCCTCAGGACACTGCGCAACACCGACATCGAGCCGGTCATCCACATGATCACCGACGGTCGCGATACCGCCCCGCGCGCGGCCCTGGGCTATCTCGACGAGCTGGAGGCGGCGCTGGCCGAACTTGGCCGCGGCAGCATCGCCACGGTCTGCGGGCGCTACAGCGCCATGGACCGGGCCCGCCACTGGGACCGCACCCAACGCGCCTGGAGCGCCATGGTCCTGGGCCAGGGTTTCAGCGCCGCCAACGCCCGCGAAGCCATCGCAGCGGCCTACGGGCGTGACGAAGGCGACGAGTTCATCCAGCCCACCGTCATTGTCGGACACGGCGGCATCGCCGTGCAGGAACCGGTGCTGTTTTTCAATTTCCGCAGCGACCGCGCGCGGCAACTGTGCGCGGCCTTCGGACTGGTCGATTTCGACGCCTTCGATCGACGCGGTATATTGCTGCAGCGCCTGGCCTGCATGACCGAATAC
Organism: Thiogranum sp.; assembly: GCA_030148805.1. GTDB lineage: Bacteria > Pseudomonadota > Gammaproteobacteria > DSM-19610 > DSM-19610 > Thiogranum. The sequence goes on from JASBSS010000036.1 coordinate 73,046, forward strand.
GACGCCACCTATCCGTTCCCCGTGCTGTATCCGCCGGAGCTGCCGAAACAGGTGTTGGCCGAGGTGATCAGCGAGGCGGGGCTGCGTCAGCTGCACTGCAGCGAAACGGAGAAATTCGCCCACGTGACCTATTTTTTCAACGGCGGGCGCGAACCGCCGTTTCCGGGCGAGGAACGCATCATCGTGCCCTCTCCGGAGGTCGCCACCTACGACATCCAGCCGGAGATGAGCGCGCCGCGCATCGCCGATGAGCTGATCAGGGCCATCGAGAACGGCAACCACGATTTCATCGTCACCAACTTCGCCAACGCCGACATGGTCGGACACACCGCGAGGCCGGAGGCCTTGATCCGCGCGGTGGAAACCCTCGATCTGCAAAGCCATCGGGTGTTTCGGGTCGCGCTGGAGCGTGGTTGGCGCATCCTGCTGACCGCCGACCATGGCAACTGCGACGAAATGATCAACCCCAACACCGGCGAGCCGCACACCCAGCACACGGAATACCCGGTGCCGTTCCTGATCATGGGCGCCGGACCGGTGCGCCTGAGCACCGGTCGCGGACTGGCCGATATCGCGCCCACGGTGCTGGACCTGCTCGGCATTCCGCAGCCCCCGGAGATGACCGGACGCAGTCTGATACTGAAGAAAGGTTTACGATGACCCGGAGACACCTATGAGCGAACGGCCCCCACCGGTTTCCGTCCTGGCGCTGAATCCGTCGGTAGATATCAGTTATGAAATCCCGCAACTGCTGGAGTATCAGAAAGTTCCGGCCCGCCAGACCTGGTATCACCCGGGCGGCAACGGCATCAACGTCGCCCGCGCGCTGACCGAGCTGGAAGTCCCCGTGCAGTGCTGTAGTGTCGTCGGCGGGGAAAGCGGCGACCTGCTGTTACGCCTGCTCGGCGACACCTTGCGCGAGCGCCATACCTGGTTTCGGGTCGACGGCGAAACCCGACTCAACACCACCGTGTTGCAACACAGTCCGCCCGGTCAATACGAAATCACCAGCCTGGGTCCGCAGGTTCCGCCGGCGGTGCTGAAGCAGGTGGTGGATTGTTTTCTCGGCGAGGTCGGCACCGGCATCGGCGTGCTCAGCGGGCGTCTGCCCCCAGGCGTACCGGATACCACCTATCGCGATCTGGCCGAACGCATCCGCTCGCAGGGCGGCCGCGCGGTGGTCGACGCCCACGGCGAAGTCCTCGAACAGGCTTTGCAGGCGCGGCCTTATCTGGTGCGCTTGAACCGCTACGTCCTGGAGATGGCCATCAAGCGACGCCTGGAGGAGCCCCAGGCCGTGGCCGCGGCCGGGCGCGCGCTGCAACAGCGCGGCATCGACAACGTCTGCATCTCCCTCGGGCAGGACGGCGCGATTCTCGTCGACGCGGACAACAGCTATTATTGCGAGGCGCCGAAAGTCCACAAACAATCCACCGTCGGCTGCGGCGATTCGCTGGTGGCGGGCCTGATCAGCGCCGCGCGCAACGCCGAGTCCGCCGAGGCGATGCTGCGCTTCGGCGTGATCTGCGGCAGCGCCACCGCCTCCCACCCCGGCACCGAGCTGTTCTACCGCCACGAACTGGAGCGAGAGCCGGCGGAGGCCAAGGTGAGCCGCCTCGACCTCTAGCCGGCTCAGGGGCGCTTCAAGGCCAGCGTCAGACCGTCGGCGACCGGCAACAGGCTGAGATCGACCCGCTGGTCGGCGTGCAACTGCTGGTTGAACGCGCGGATGGCGCGGGTATCGGGGTCGCGCTGAGTCGCATCGGCGACCCGTCCCGACCACAAGGTGTTGTCGACGACGATCAGCCCGCCCCGGCGAACCAGTCTGAGGGCACGTTCATAGTATCCGGGATAGTTTTCCTTGTCGGCGTCGATGAAGGCAAAATCATAGCTTTCCGCCTCGCCGTCGTGCAGCAGGCCATCGAGGGTCTGCAACGCCGGTGCCAGGCGCAGGTCGATGCGCCCCTCGATGCCCGCCTGGCGCCAATAGCGGCGCGCGATGGCCGTCCATGGCTCGCTGATATCGCAGGCCACCAGCCGACCGTCGGCCGGCAGCGCGCGCGCCACGCACAGTGAGCTGTAACCGGTGTAGACCCCAACCTCAAGCGTTCGCCGCGCGCCACACAGACGCGCCAGCAACGCCAGGAACTGGCCTTGTTCGGGGGCCACCTGCATGCGCGACATCTCATCGCGCGCGGTCTCTTCCCGCAGCTGTCGCAGCAACGCGTCCTCGCGCAAGGACACCGACAGCAGATACGCGTACAAATCATCCGCCAGGGTAAAAGTCTTGTTCGACACCACACCCCCAATTTAAAAAAACACTATCCGGCAACAGGCGGTGCCCGCCTTCATGGATCACCGTAGGCGCCTAAGTCTAGCAAAGGCCGGCGCCAGGAATAAAAAACCCGCGACCGGAAAGGCCGCGGGCATGTCCTCGAGCATCCGCCCAGGCACCCCGGAATCCCGGCAGACACCCTCGACGGTTAGCGCATAGCGCGATCGGACTTGGCGCGCTTGGCGTACGCCGGCGACAACGTATCCAACTTGCCCGCGTCCTGACTGGCGACGTAGGCGATACCGGTCATCGGATCATAGGTCACCCCCGCCGGCCCCGCGGGGACGTCGACGTGCTGGAACACCCGGCCGTTGCGCGTATCGACAAACGCCACCTGGTCGGCGTCGCCAATGGCGGCGAACACGACGCGGCGGGCTTCGTCGGCATGGATACCCAGCGGCCGCGGCCCGATGGCGGCGCGCCAGAGCACCCGCTGATCGCGCACGGCGACCATCTCCCCGCTGCCGCCGATGGTGGCGTACACGGTGCCGCTGACGCCGATGGACGGATTCCAGGGGCCTTCGCCGACCTCGACCACCGCGCTGACCTGCAAGGTGTCGGCGTCGATCAGATGCAAGGTATTGGCACCGGTATCGGTGGTCACGATCAGGTTCCCCTTGGCATCGACGCCCCAGGGACCGGCACCGACGGGGATGACCGCCAGCTGGTTATGGGGCGGCGACAGCTGATAGACCTCCAACTGGCCGGCGTCGATGCTGGTGACATAAAGGCGGTCGCGCCGCGGATCGAGCTTCAGACCGTGCGGGTTGGGTCCCACGGGGAAGGTGGCGAGGGTCTGCCCGGTCTCCAGGTCCATTTCCGAGACCGAGGATTCCCCTTTGTTGACCACATAGGCCCGCCGCGCGGCGGGATCGACCTGGACGGTGTGGGGGGCGGCGCCGACAGCGAAGGTGCGCACGATCCCCTGCCCGGGATCCACCTCGCTGACGGTGGACTCGCTGACGTTGCTGACCAGGACGTTACCGGTGACCGCATCATAAGCGGGAAAATGCGATTTCGGCCCCGCTGGGGTGACATCGCTCAATACAAACTGGCGTGCCGCCGGCTGCCGGTCGTTCTGCGGCTGCGCCTGGGCCGTCCCTCCCAGGGCCAGCGACGCCAGCAACAGGCCGCGCAAGGCGTCCCCGGTACGTTGCCATGACCAATCAGTTAAACGCCTTCTGTACGGGTTGTCTGTCGGAATGCATTCCCCGTGATGGGGGGCGAATGAATGAGCGGGCGGGGAAGTGTTTGGCATAGGCTGATACTCCTTAATGTGAGGCGTCCGTTTACAACGCTAGAACTTGGCGCCAAATCGCGCCTGCCCAATAAAACAAGCCAGCCAGTGTGATTCAACCGTCGCATGAAGATCCACTGAAAAATGCGTCACCCACCGATGCCGCTTTCAGGGATCTCCTACAAAAGTAAGCGTGTCATCCGATTGCGCTCGCCCGCCGAGTATCAGATGTCAGCAACGCGCAAAGGGCTTTGCGCAAGCATCGAGGTAGGACGCCCGCTTAAATCAGCTCGGCGCCAGCCGCGTCCCTGCGACTGTAGCGCCGACCCACGAATGGCTACCCTCGCCGGTGGCTATTCGAGATCCGTGGGATCGTTGAACAACACCGGCAGCCGGATACTGCCATGTCCATACTGCGGGAAACCGTCGGTGGATGGATCGCCGGGATTGAGGTTGGACGCCGTGTCATCCGGCGGAAACAGGACCAGCGACCGCAAATAGGCGATGATCGCCGCGCGCCCCGATGGGCGCAGCGCCAGGTAATTGCGCTGCGCCGCCTGCGCCTCGCCGCCGTGACGCACGATGACTTCGTGCAGATTGATACTGCGTCCGTCGTGTCCGTAAGGCGCCGTCGACCCCACACCCCATAGCGGCTCGGTCATGAACTGCTTGTGCAGCGTGCCGTCGAAATTGCGTTCCCAGAACGCCGGACCCAGATCGTGGCGCTTGAAATCCGCGTAGATCCCCCGCACCAGGAAAGGCTCCGCCAGCGGTTGTTTGAGCGTCGGATAGCCGCTGCCGTCGTCGACTTGCGCAAACAGCGGCGTGGCGACGGCAAACAGGTTGTTGAAGGTTCCTCGGTCTGGATCGTAAGCGACCTCGACGTTGGCGACCCTGCGATCGCGGGCGAGCGGCAGATCCGGAACGTGGCACGAGGTGCAGCCAATCCTCTCCAGCAACAGCTGGCCGCGCAACTCCTGCCGGTTTTGCTCATAGGTGGCCGGCGAAAAATAATTGAGCAGATAGAATTCCAGATGATCGACGAGCGCGACCGGTATTTCGTCATAGACACCGTCGCCGTCGCCATCCTCGGCAACGCTGTGCACCGGCGGTGCCTCGATACGATCGCTGCCGCCGCTCAGCCGCATGCCCGCCGGGGTGATCACATCGGCGCCTCCGCTGGCCGCCGCCAGGTCGGGGTCGGGCGATTCCAACCCCATTTCGGCGTTGAACGCCCCCACGACGAACTCGCGGATCGAAATCGTGCTGCCCTCGGCGAAGAAGGGTCGCACCCGCAAATCGGCGTCGACGCCCTCCACCGCCCGGGTGTCCAGGCTGCCATCCGGGTGGGCCACCAGGCTGCCGTAAGCCACACCCTTGCTGGCCAAGGCCTGCGTCACCGGGGCCGCTTGCTGACGCGCCTGCTGCAGGGCGTCGTCCCGCTGCTGGCGCAGCTCCTGGGTGATTTCGTCAGCCAGCATCTCCACCAGACCGAGACCGAACAGATGCGGCGCGTCGCGACCGTCGGGGCGGGTGAAGACATCGCCACCAAAACCGGCCGAACCCCGTGGCCGTCCGTGGCAGGCGGCGCAACTGTCGGTCAGGCCCGCGCCAAGGGAAGCGTCGGCGCTGATGTCGCCGACGCCATCGCCGGTGCGCGGCCCGAGTCCCTCGGCCAGGCGGAACTTGCGTTGGAACAGCTGCCGGCCGCGGCGGATGGAACGAAACGGATCCCGCTTGATGACGTACAGCGAAGAACGTGCGGTATAGACGTCCCCCCGCCCCATCCCGATCTGATCGATCAACGACTTCTGGATGCCGGCGTTCTCGTTATTGGGGGTCTGGGTGACGTCGTTCAGACCGGCGTGCAGCGCCGGCGGTGCGAACACACCGGCACCTGCCAGCAACAGACTGCGGCCCAAGCGGCCGCGGGTGGAATAGGTCATGTGGTACCTCCTGCCATTTTTTATCTCTGGAGACCTCCCGGATGAAGGTCGAAACCCTACAAATTGCAGGCCCACCTTAACCTTGCGCGGGTCCCGAAACAGCTGGGCCGGAGGTTAGTTTTTTGTTAAATCTTCAGTGACATAGCTGGTCATCGGTCTGACCCTCGGGGCGTTCGCGCCGGCGCGCACTAGACGAACGTCCAACGCGATCCAGCCGCCGCCCGCGCCGCCCTAGCCGCAAGTCCAATGCAGGCGCGGCACAAACTTGCTAGATTCTGTCTATAAGCGACTAAAAGCGCACAACTAGAGGCGACGTTGACTGACGCAGGAGGGCTGGTGTGTCAAAAAATACACTACAGAAACTTTTTATACTTTCGCGGCAGGATATCACCATAGAGGGCATTCGCCATGTACTGGAACGCGAGTGCGAATGCACCATTGTCACTTGCGTGGAGCCCGGCGACTCCTGCCTGGAGCGCTTTCGCAATACCCGACCCGATCTGTTGTTCCTGCACCAGGCGGCGCTGGATTTCTATCCCTTTGACATCATCGGCCGCTTGCGTGAGCAGCAGAAGGATCTGCCCGTCCTGCTGTTCGGTCGCGGCCTGTCGGAGGACCGCCTGTTGGGCTATCTACGCGAGGGCAGGATCCAGGGCTATCTGAACGAACAGATGCGCTCGGACGATTGGGTGCAGGCGGTTGGCGAAGTCACCGCGGGCCGCTTGTGGCTCGACCGGAGCTTGATGGACCGGCTGGTACGCGACGCCCTGGCGCTGGAACAGATGATCAATGGCGTCATCGAGGACCGCCTGCACGAGCTCAAAGTCGCCCTCACGCCGCGCGAAGTGGAAATCCTGCAACTGGTGCTCGAAGGCCTGGCCACGCGCGAGATCGCCGATCGGATCTGCCTGTCGGAACAGAGCGTGAAACTGCACCTGAGTCGACTGTTCAAGAAACTTGACGTCAACAACCGTTCGCAGATGATTCTGGCGGTGTTTCAGCAGATCTGCCCGGTATCCAACGTCATTCGCCTGATCCACAACTTCCTCGACAAGCGGCGCATTGCGCAGGGCAAGCCCCCCTTGATACCGGACCCCCTGAGCGGTTGATTCCCACTGTGGAATAAAAACCCCGGCCGCCTGTCGGCGACCGGGAATTCAGTTACCGCAAAGTCACATCAGCCCGTATTCTGGGGCCAAGTAACCGACGGCCCGACTAGTCGTCGTCTTTCTCCTTTTTGCTTTTCTGTTTCCCGCCGACGATCTCCTCCAGCGGCATGGCGGACACCCATCCCCAGGAATTGCCGATATAGAGGGTCTTGCCGGCAACGAGGGGATTGTTGTAGGTGAACGATCCGCCTACCCGCTTCCAATTGAGAATCGTGCCGTCCTCGGCGTCAAAGGTATACAGATCCGGCCCGACGGGCTGAATCAGCTTGTCCTTGACCACCACGCCCGGCCCCCAACTCATGCGCCCGGCCTCGGCCGTCACCGGGGTTTGCCAGCGGAGGGAGCCATCTTCGGTATCCAGCGCGTTAACTGTGTTGTCCAACGGGTTGGCGAAGTAGCACACTTGGTCGTTGACCACCGGCGTGGGCGCGACGAACCCCAGCGGGAATTCGCCGCTGCCAAGAACGCGCGTCCATACCACGGCACCGCTGGAACCGTCGAGGCCATAGGTGAGAATGGTCGCGGTATTGGCCACCGGATCGGCGTCGATCAGCACGCTGCCAATGACCAGGTTCTCTTCAACATCGACCGCCGGCGAAACGGCGGCGAAACCGGTCGAGGCGATGTTGAATCCGGCCAGCGGCTGCGTCCAGACGATCTGGGCGGTCTCCAGGTTAATGGCCGTGATCTGGCTGGGCCTGGCGGTACCGACCACCATCAGGTCGGGCGCATTCCCCTGACCACGGACGATATTGGCCGAGGAAATGGCGTTGAAGCCGAGCTTCAGCACCGGCTTGCCGTTGGCGTCCATGAACGGCGCCTGCGGTGCTCCGGTGTCCGCGTCCACCGCGAACACCCGCCCCTGGCCGTTCACCCAGAAGACGTCGCCCTGGTGATACAGCGGCGTCATTCCGCTGGTTCCGGGGCCGGTATAGAACGTCCAGCGCTCCGTACCGTTGCGCGGATCCAATCCGGTCAGGTGCTGCAGGCTGGCGCCCAAGGTGAAGGGATCGCCGCGGCTGAAGTCACCGGTGCCGCCCAGGTTGGTCCACTGATCGCCACCGCCGACAATCACCGTGTTGGGTGTCACCAGCGGCTGACCGAAGTTGGCGTTGAAGGTCCGGTAGCGCCAGATCTCCCGTCCGCTGCGGGCATTCAACGCATGAATCGTGAAGCGATCGCTACCGGCGTAGATCGCGCCCTTGGCCGCGGCCAGACCGCTGCCGACGCCGAATGCCAGATGGGTCATCATGGTGGCTTCCTCGGTGCCGTAGATGTCTTCATCCATCGGTGGTGCGGTCAGCGGCAAGGCATCGGTCAGTGGCGTCTGCCAGCGGCTCGCCTTGGGTCCCTTGGGCGAGACGGCGTTGTTGTCCGGCCCACCGGCATAGAACAGCCAGGTTGCCGGGAAGGCGCCGCTTTCCGAGCGAGAGGGCGAGGCGCCGGGATTGAACTGCGCCCGTTGCGGCGGTGGTGTCACTTCCGGCGGCAACCCATCGGTGTAGCCGGGGGTGGTGGTGACAAACTCCACCGGCGCGGCGAACACCCAGCCCGAGATCGAGCTCAGATACATCTGATCGCCGACCACCACCGGCTGCGTGACGCCGAACAACGCAAACAAGCCGACGGTGGTGAAGTCGTTGAGGATCTCCCCCGTGGCCGCGTCGAAGGTCCGTATGTGCCGCCCGGCCGCCTGGATTACCTTGCCGTCGACATACACCGCCGCGCCACGGGCGCGTTCCGCACCGGGCTCATCCGGGTTGCTGATATCGGTGACCCACAACACCGCCCCGGTCTGGGCGTCGAGCGCCTGGAAGGTCTGATTGATGGTATTGCCGGCGTACATGACGTTGTCGTGAATCATCGGCACGCTGGCCTTGAAGCCGGGCGGGTTGTCCCCCTCCCCCATCAGCGTGTTCCACACCAACGAGCCGGTAGCCGCGTCGATGGCCATGGCCTGCAGATTGTTGGTACCGCCAATTTCGCTGAACACCGTGGTGAACACCCGACCCAGCGCCGGGTCCACGGCCACCGGCGTGTCGCCCGGGGAATTGGCCGTCGCGTTGGGCGGCGTGAACTCCCAGGCCACGGTGGGATTGGCCGGATTGGTGACGTCCATGGCGAGAATGCGCCGCGGACGGATGGTTCCGTAGATCACCAGCTTGCGACCCGTTGAGGTCTCGTACCAGTTCGGCGAGGCCAGGCCGGCGAAGCCATTGCCCGGATTCTTGGTGAAACCCTGTTGCGCACCGCTGGCGGCATCGAGCACGAAAAATTCGCCGGCGCCAGTGGTCACGTAGAGCTTGTTGTTGTCGAAAATCGCCGCCGGCCGGGCGGCGTTGCGGGTGGAGAAGCGCCACATCTCGGCCCCGGTCACCCCATCGAGCGCGACCACCGCGCCGAAACTGGCGCCGCGATCGTGCTCCAGTCCGTTGGCGAAGCGGATGGTGTTCTGGATATTGAACGCCGCGTCGCCGACCGTGATGAACACTACCGGCCGGCCGCCGACCTCGCGCACCACGGTCTGTCCCATGCCGGCGACGTTGACCAGGTTGTGGCGCCAGATCACGCGTCCGGTACGCGCGTCGATGGCGTCCACCTCGTGACGCCCGAGTTGCGCATAGACAATGCCCTTGGCCACCGACACGCCCATGACCTCGCCCAGGAACTGGCTGGTACGCGACGCCCAGCCCTCCGGGTTACCGAAGGTTTCCGAGGCTCGCGCGGCACGCAGAAAATCCAGCCCCGTCAAGGGTGCCGCCCAGAAGACTCCACGGTTGGGGAAGCGGTTCGGGTCTCCGGTTGAGGGGAACACCGGATTGTGCCGTTGGTCAAAGCCGTACTGCGGCCAGGCACTGGGGAATGCAGCAGCATGACTGGAATACGTCTCGGCCGGACCGTTGCGCGCTTCCAACACGCCGTTGGATGGCGGCATGCAGTTGAACATTTCGGCCGACTGCAGCACCTGGGTCGTGCAAGTGGGCAAATTGGCGCCAGGCTTGGCGTGCGCGCCCAGCGCCAGCAGTAGTGTCAGCCCCGTCAGTGCGCTCGCGCACCTGCGGGCAAACCTGTTGTGCTTCATTGTCTCTCTCCTCAGCTGGTTTTATTCGTTAATGGCTTGTGTTTGCCTTGATGGTGGCTTCAGGCAAGATCAATCGGGCGCCAACACACCACGCAGCGGTTGAATTTCGGGGTTCTCGAACACCGGCGGCGGAAAGTTTCCGAGCAATTCCGTACGCCCCATCTGCGGGTTCACCGGACCGGAGGTCTGCAAGTAGTCGGCAACGACTTCAGTCGGGTCCTTGACCGAACCATCGGGGTTGGTGATCACCGACACATTCTGTGCGTCGCGGAACGCACCGATGCGGTTAGGCTCGAGATCGAAGAAATAACCGGTAATCGAGTAGGCCCGATTCGGGTCGAGCGGTTGTCCGTTGACCTCCACGTTGACGGCGCGATCGCCGAACGCCGCGTTGGGATCGACGTCATAGGTCACGCCACTGAAACCAAACAGCCAGCCGCCGCCCCAGTCGAAGGGATCGGAATCGAGCGAACCGCGGATGGTCGCCTCCAGCGCCGTCTTGATCTGCGAGCCCAGGATCTCACCGGTCGCCAGCTTGGCCCCGGCATTGAGGTAGGTGTACAGATCAGCCAGCGTGATCTCGCCAGGGCGCACGTAAGTCCCATAGCGAAAACCGCGGATGGTCCCGATCTCGGTCCCGCCCTGCTGGCGGAACGCGTCGGTGATCATCGCATGCGAGGTCCCTTCAAGCACTCCGGGAACCGCCGACGGAGGCGCGATACCGTTGGCGAAGTTGCCGCGGAACAGCTCGCGTCCGGCCAACCCGACCACTGTGTCGATCGGCGTATCGAGGACGTGACCACTGATGGGATTGACGTGGGGACGGAACTGCGGACCGCTCAGGAAGGGGGCCCGCACCTGGGCGACCAGCGCCGCGGTCTCCGGGTCCTCCGGCTGATTTTCTATTGCGATATAGTCGTAGTCATGGCCGACGATCTCGAATTTGGCCCCACCTTTCTTGCGCGATTCCTTAACCGTACGCTTGACGAACAGATCGAGCTTGGCCAGGCGCGAGCCACCCCAGCCGATCTCCGCGGCGAGCACTTTGTTGACCGGGGTTATCACCAACTCCGGTGTCTCCTCGTGCATGTCGGAACAGAGCACCACGTCGACGCCCGGAATACGGTCGACCAACAGGGTGTTCTTCGCCAGGCCGAGTTCGGAGAGCAACACGACAATGTCGACTTTTTCCTGGTTGCGAAGTATGTCTATCGACTCCTCCAGCTCAGCCTCGCCATCAGTGAACACCAGCCCGACGTTGGCCGTAGGCACCGCCGGCAGCCCCCTCTCGGCGGTCAGGCCGATAACGCCAATCTTGACGCCCTTGACGCGGTAGACCCGATGTGGCGGGAAAATCCGCTCGCCGGTGTCGGCGTCATAGGCGTTTGCCGCCATCACCCCCCAGCGCCCCGAGCCGAACAGCTCGACGGCGCGGTCCTTGCCATACAGCCAATCCCAGTTGCCCGGCGCGTAACCGTCGATCCCGAAGGTGTCGAGCACATCGACAATGGCCTGCCCGGAGGTGTACAGCACCTCGGCACTGCCCTGGAGCGTATCGCCCGCGTTGAACAGCAACGCGTGCGGATTGCGTTTACGGATCTGTTTGATCACGTAGGCTTCGCGAGCGAGACCGGATTCCTGGAACTGGGCCGCGTCGCCGCGACGCAGATTCGGCCGCGGGACCAGAGTGCCGTGATGATCGCCGATCTCCATCAGGGTGATAAGCTTGGCGCCGCGAATCGGGGAACCAGCGTCGCTGTTGGCCCACGCCGGCGCGCAAACCGAAGTCAGAAAATGCACGCCCAGCAGGGAAATGAAACCGCGCCAGAGTCGACGGCGCAGAATTGTCCCCGGTGCTTGGCGCTGATCGCCCCCACTCACCGCTCGGCGGCAGGTGTCGGCAACAGGTTTATGCGGCTTATTGTTCATTGGCAGTCCTCCTACAAAACGTTGCGGGTTGTCCCGCTGGCTCGCTGTAAAATCCGGTGTCAAAGTGATGCAATGGCATCCACCGTGCGCGGCAGATTCCGCAGTAAGAACTTAAGTACCGCTGGAGTGTCTCAACAACCTGGGACGATGGTGGGTAAGAATTGGCGAACCCCTCCAACCACCCGGGTTGCGCCTTTTTAAACGCCTTAAGGATACGAACTTACAACGACAGGGAAGCGGTCGGTTTTTTTCTTCCGTAAGATCGTCCGCGCGCAACTTGACGGTGCGCGTAGGAGAGCGCCGTCAGTAGCGATGAAGTGCGGGAACCCTATCGGGCTGCTGCGGTGAAAATCAGACTTGATCGGTAAATTGGCAGGCGCCGAGCAAACCCAGTTCCGCGGCGCGATGGATGCATTGTCGCCGCGTCGACACGCTGAGCTTGTTACGGACCGCATCGAGGTGTTCCTCGACGGTTTTCACCGATGCCACCCCCAGCTCGCGCGCGATCTGCTTGTAGCTGCGGCCTTCGGCGAAGAGCGAGAGCACGCGTTTCTGCCGGTTGGTCAGCTTCACACTTTCGCTCAACGGCACCCTCGTCGGCACCGTGGGCACGCCCCAGCCCGCGCCGGCGCCGGCGAAACTGTCCTGACAGAAACGACTCAGCTCCCTGGCGATGCAACGGACCAGGGCGATCTTCTCCCCCAGCCGTCCCTCGACATGGCTGAACAAAGCCACTCCGGCGCTACTGACGCCATCGCGCCCGTCCACCAGCGCCGCCACGGAATAGCATTGATGGAACAATGAACAGTAATGCTGATCGGCGCGCAACGCCGCGGGGCCGCGCTGCTGCAGGCTGATGGACAAGGCCGTGGTGCCGCAGCTCTCCTCGGCCAGCGACACCCCCGGCTCCAGGCCGCAATGACGCGACGCACGCTCGCGCATCTGCGCGCTGGAATACAGGCTGACGACGTGCCCGCTCAGCGAGGTCAGAACGAACAGGGTGTTCGGTGTCAGAATATTCTGATGCAGATCGCTGAACAGGATCTGGGCGTAGGACGAAAGCCCCGCATGCGCCTGCATCGTCCGACGCAGTTCGTCGATCGGCAGGCGATCTTCGAGTCGCGGCTGCTCGGGGTCGACACCCAGGCGGTGGCAACGCCGGTGCGAATCCTCGATCAGGACCTCGTTGCTGAGCAAATCCCGCTCGTGAACGCTCAGTACTTCCTGCGACTCTGATGAGAACGCGATTCCATTGGCTTCCAACATCCACTCCAAATCTCTGAATCGCCTGCGGACTGATTTTTCTTGCCGAAAGCGATGGGGGCAATTCTCATGGAGCCCACGCCCCATGCTTTCCCCGCTTGTTTTTCAACCCGGAAACCGTGTATCGCTTAGTGCGATAATCCTTCTGAAATCGGACAGAGATAGGGCCAAGAATTCACGCTGTCCGGCGCTGTCACTAGCTTTATCCTTAGGCTCTTGTACCTCTAGCCTCATCAACATCACGGACATACTACTAGGATAGTCACTGTCTCCTTCAAGTCAACTTCATGCATTCTTACAAGCGCGTGTCCGATGGCGTCAGCGATATGCCGCTGAGACTAACATCGCGTGCGCGTAGCGACTTCCCGTGCGGCCCGCTACCTCGCCGACCCCGCCTTATGGGACCGCGTTGTCGGAAGTCGTGCCGCCAACGGGTTCGACGGCGCGACATGGACCCCCTGACAGCCAAAGCGAGTTCGTCACTGACCCTCGAGCGGACAAGCGAGGGTCAGCGACGAACTCGCTTGTCCGATCGAGGGCATTGTCCCAGCAGTTCACTGGGATGATTGACCCAGTACCGTTTTGCCCACTTTGTCGCCGTAGCGGCACTGGTGGTTGTGAAAGGCCTCCTTGGTCGCCTTGAGATCGCCCTCGAAACGCGGATCCTGCGGCCTTTCGTGACTATTGATGAAGTAGGCGACATCCCACGCCTGCTGCACGCTCAGGCTGCCGCCTTTGCCCAGCGGCATGTTGGCGCGGATGAACGCCGCCGCGGTATTGATCCGGTGCATGCCGGCGCCCCAGTTGAAAGCATGTTCGCCCCACAACGGCGGAAACACCTGTTCATCCCCCTGGCGCACCCCCTCGCCATCGGCGCCATGACAAAGCGCGCAGTTCTGCGCAAAGATTTTCGCCCCGCGCTCATAGTCGGGCTCCAGCTTCGGCTTGTCCAGCTTCGGATAACCCTGTCCGGGCAACTTGACCCCCGTGGGCGCACCCTCGGCCAGCCAATAGGCATAGCTCATCAGCGCCTTGATGGTTTCGCCGTCGGCCGGCGGCGGCGTGCCGTTCATGCTATAGCGGAAGCAGCCCTGGATCCGCTCCTGCATGGTGTTGACCATCTTGTTCTTCTTGCGATAGGCCGGGTAGCGGACCCACGCGGCCCACAGCGGCGCCGAGTGCGCCAGGCGCCCCGCATCGAGATGACAGTTCACGCACTTCTGGTCGTTGCCCACGTATTTGGCGGCATATTTGTCGGTGTGGGTAAAGATGTTCTTGCCCAGACGCACCATTTTACCGAACTCGTCGTCCGGTATCGTATCTTCTGAGGGGGGCTGAAAAGCCTTGACGGGAATCGGTGTGGTGACCGCCTGCGCGGCTTCGCCTGCCGGCTGCGCCGGCTCGGCGCGCGCGGCGTTGCCCGTGGCAAAAACGACGAGAGTGAACAGAAACAGAAAACGGATATCCATGATACGACTCCTTGCCATCAGGGTGCTTTTGCCGGCGACAGGGTGGCCAGATAGCGGGAAACGGCGGCGATTTCGGATTCTTCCAGATGTCCGACCACCGACTGCATCAGGCCGATGGGGTCGTTGCTGCGCTCACCCTTGCGCCAGTGCTCCAATTGCTTCTTCAGATAGTCTTCCGACTGACCGCTGATCGCAGGAAAGTTCGGCGCCACGCCTTGACCCCGGTCGCCGTGGCACTGGAAACAGGCCGGCATGCCCACCGACCATTTGCCCTGGGTGGCCAACCGTTTTCCCACCGCGTCGGCGGTGCCCGCCTTCCCACCCGTCTTCGGCAAAGGCAATGCGGCGAAATACTCGGCCACGGCGTCCATCTCCTCGGCGGACAACGCGCTGGCGAACGGCTGCATGACAGGGCTCTTGCGCGTCTGGTCGGCGAAGGCCTTGAGCTGGTGGACCAGATAGGCCTTGGGTTGCCCGGCAAGGTAGGGATAGCCCGCGCCGGCATTGCCCTGGCCTTTATCGCCATGGCAACTGATACAACCCGGCGCCCCCTTGCCGTTGCCTTGCTGGGCGATAGTCTTGCCAGATGGCGGCGCGGCCAGGGCGGACGCGGCATAGGCCACGGCGGCGCACGCCAGCGATACGCTGATTCGTATCTTCATGAGCAGATCCTCTAACGCTAGAACAGTGAAATGGCGGCAAATCCCTGACGCCTGTCTGCCAGGAACGACAGGCCGTCTACCCTAAACAATGCGAACGCGCGCGGTCAGCAACATTTGATAACCAGACACGCACCCGCCTAACCTTGTCGGCTGTCCAACCATTGCTGCAATTGCTTCACGTTACGCACGTTGGCCTTGTATCCCGCATCGAACAGATCGCCCACCAACGGCACGCTGCCCAAGAGCGTGTCGGCAGCCAGCCTGCCCAACATGCGCACCTGCAGGCGGCGCGGCGCGCCGAGACGCCGGGCCTGGCCCACGATCCAGAGCGACACACCCGCGGTCAGCACATCGCCGACCCCGGGGATGACCCCAAGCAGACTGTCCCAACCCACCCGCCAACTGGTGCCCGGGAGACGAAACGCGTTATCCAACAGGCCCGCCACCCGCTGCAGCCGCGCCAGCGAACGTTGGACCTCGACCGCTTCGTCGTTCAGCGCTTGGCGATGATCCATATCGCGTGCACGATCCCCGGGATGTAGCCCAGCAGCGTGAGGAGAATGTTCAGCCAGAACGCCCCGCCGAGCCCGACCTGGAGAAAAACACCCAACGGCGGCAGGATGATCGCAACAATGATTCGAATGATGTCCATACTAATTTTCCATTGGTTAAGGTTTGGTGAGAAATCCAATGCACGGCGCGTGCCTATTTAAATAACCTTTAAAAAACAATAAGATGATTATCTTTCCCAGCGCGTTACCTGTTATATCACCCGACCTGTAGGCATTTGGCCCACCGGGTTCCCGTTCCCGCTGCGCTACCCGCCGGGCTGACGGGGCGCAGCACCCGATGTCTCGCCATAGCCACCAGGTGGTGTGGGCACATCCCCCAGCCTGACGTTTGGCGGCGTCGGTTTTCCTGCCCGCAACCTCATTCTCTCGCCGTCTCTCTCGCTGGCACGGCGCCTGCTAGGGTTTACCCGGCGTACCGCACATGCCCTCCCACCCACGCCAACGAGGGCGGAAAGACCAGAGGAGATCCGCCGTGCCCACACCTGAGGTCCGATTCGCCGGTGCGCCTGCGGCGCACGAACTCACGCAGTCTTGGCCCACGCCAGGGTGCGCCGCCGCCGGCACGCCCTACGGCGCGACGCCCCACAGCCGCCAAGACCGGTCCTGACATGGACCTGGGGCTGACGTTGATCGGAATCGCGCTGATAGGGATCGCCGCCCTGGATATTTTCGGTGTGGTGCTGGCCACCCGGGCGATGGGCGGCCTCGTCACCCCATTCGCCAACAGCCTGATCTGGGCCGGCGGGCGCTGGCTCGATCAACACCTGCATCTGGGGGGCAGGCTGATGATTCTGGTCGGTCCGGCGTTGCTGGTTTTCGTGGTGGCGCTCTGGGCGGGGTTGTTCATCACGGGATTTGCGTGCCTTTATCGACCCATGCTGGGCGAACAGATCCAGGCCTCCAGTGGCGGTCTGGAAGCCGACATGGGGACAGCGCTCTACTTCAGCGGCTTCAATTTCGCCACCCTGGGTATCGGCGACATCATCCCCGTGTCCGACCTGGCCCGGATGTTGACGGTGGTGCAGGCCTGCACCGGTTTCGCGGTGTTCACCCTTGGCATCAGCTACACCCTGAATATCTTTCAGGCGGTGAACCAACGCGACATCTTCGCGTTGTCGCTACACGGCGGCAGCGATCAGACCGGCCGGGCCGAAGTGGCCCTGCTCGGTCTGTGCCCCGACGGCAAAGCGGCGGCGGACGCCGGGTCCGTACTGGAAGACATCGCCGACAACACCTACGCATTACTGCAGATGCACCATGCCTATCCCATCGCGCATTTCTTCCGGCGGCGCAAAATCGAACTGGCCATGAGCCGCATCGCCTTCCAGGTGCTCGATCTGGTGACCCTGGCCGAGGCCCTGCTGGAACGCGAAACCTACGCCAGTCTGCTCGGCGCGCGCGGGTTCCTCAACGCCAAGAACGCCGCGCTGCGACTGGTGCATACCACCCGGGAGATGATGTGGCACCCCGCCAGCGCGCGCCAGCACGAGACCGATTGGCAGGGCCATTTCGATACGGCCTACGCCGCACTGGCCGCCAAGGGGCTGACCCTGAGGCCACGCGAGGCTGCCTGGTCGGACTATCGCCAGCTGCGGCAGGCCTGGAATCCGGACACCCGGGCGCTAGCCGAGAAACTGGGCTACAACTGGGCCAAGATCAGCGGAGATGTCGAAAAAACTTAATCCCGCCTCGCCCCTGCCCTCGCCAGCTAAGTCTGTGGATTAATTTGTGATTATTTCGTGAAAGGAGACGTTCGGTCGGCCGGCGATGTCGGCAGGCATTACATTTTGTCTGACATTCTATTGCACCTATTTCTTACATCAGAACAACATTGACAGGAAAACAACCACATAGCCGCGGTGGCACTTTACTTGCACAAACCAGCGTCAAGATCCGCCCATGACGGATGTTGGTCATGCGCAGCAGGTCTCTGAAATTCATAAAAAATAGAGAGGAGAGGCGCGGATGTCCACCCTGAAACGCTTACTGGCGGGTTGCGGCCCGACCGTCATTATGGGTTTGCTGTTTCTGACTGGCGGTGCCATCGCCGCGACCCCGGACGGAGAGACACCGGCCAACGAGGGCGTGTGCGACGGCCTGAAAGGCGCCACCCCGGGGCTCTATGGATTGTGCGTGGCTTACTGCGAAGCGCAGGACCTGGACAGCTTCGACAAGGAGCCCCCGAACACCAAGATCCTGGCCAACTACAACAAGAAAAAGCAGGCAGGGGACCCCGACATGCCCTGTGTGAAAGTGCCCTGCCCCTGCTGGAGCGACGCCGAACTCGCCTCCATCAGTGCCGACGGCATGGCGGCAGCCTGTCCTTCGGCCACCAACAAGCTGCAACTGATCGACAATGCCCCGCGCACGCACTTTGCCGAGGCCGACACCAGCACGGGGCGTGAACGGTGCCGGTACATCGACTTGAACGTGACGCCGCCGATCGTCAGGAGTCAGTCCATCGACGCGGCACAGGCCCAGAGCTGCTTCACCGCCGTACAGGCGGCTTGTACGGCATTAGGCTTCTAAATTAAAAGCATGGGCTTCTAATTAAAGCGATAGAGATAATCGTTTAAAGCCGGAACCCATTTCAACGATCTTCTGGAGGAGGAAGGCGGTGATCAAAAACAACAGGATCTTACAGAGTTTCGCCCTAGCTTGGCTGTTGGGGTGCGCCTCGGGTGTCGCCAACGCGGTCACGCTCGCGACTTACAACTATGTCGTCACCGGCACGGTACTGGTCGGCGACGAAACGGCGCCCAATGCGTTCAATCTCACCGCGGGCGACAGCATCACCGCTTTCGGCACCTTCACCGCGGATCTCACCGGCGGCACCACGGTGTCGTTCGCCAACGGCAGCGGCAACAGCATGACCATCGATTTGAACGGCACCTCGCTCACTGCCAGCGACGACGACAGCTTTGGCGCCGGCACGGGCCCTTTCCTGACTTTCGACGGGTCCTCGGCGTTGACGGATTTCGATTTCCAGGACACTGGCACGCCCTCGTTTAACTCCAGCTTTCTGTTTTTCGACGATTTCGACAGCCTGCTCGGCGAGTGGGACAGCAACGTCTCGCTGACCGTCATTCCGCTGCCGGCCGCGTTCTGGCTGTTTGGATCGGGCATACTCGCCCTGATCGCCGCCACTCGAAGCAGGACACGCAGCGTTTAATCCGCTATCTCCAAGCGTTTATTGGCCCCCGACCCCGGGGGCTGTTTTTTGCCCGCGAGGATCGCGCTGTTTGTACACGTGGAAGCACCGGCTCGCCAAGACACGGCCGTGCGCTCACCCCACGAGGCGCGACACCAGCGCCACGCCCGCGGCGGCCGGTAGCGCTGCGAGCAGATCGTCCAGCATGATTCCGGCGCCACCGCCCACGCGTCTGTCGATGGCCCCGATCGGCCAGGGTTTCCAGATATCGAACAACCGGAACAGAATCACACCGGTCACGATACTGATCGCGTGCCCGCCGGCCGGTATCAGGGCGACGAACAGGCCGGCGAACTCGTCCCAGACGATCCCGGGATGATCGTGCACCCCGAGTTTTTCCGCCGCCGCGCCGCAAATCCAGACACCCGCCGCGATCACCGCCAAAACAGCCGCGAGATAAAAAGGCATCTGAAGAAAGCTCAACAGCAGATACAGCGGCACGGCCGCCAACGTGCCGACGGTGCCGGGCGCGCGGGCAGCCAGACCGGAGCCGAAACCGAAGGCCAGCAGCAATACCGGATCGCGCAGGACGCGGCCGGCCTCCACTTTGACTTCAGGCACGCGCTTCGTCCTCCCGGAAGTGGTCGAAACCCCGCTGCGGCGGTCTCTCGATGCGACCGTCCCCAAACTGGCAGCGCACCCCAGGCTCGGCCTCGATGACGCCGATTTCGGTCAGCGGCAGGGGCTCGCGCTGGCGCAGGGCCTGCAGCTCGGCATAATGCTCGGCGGGCACGGTGAAACACAACTCGTAGTCATCGCCGCCGTGGTACTGGCACGCCAGGCGCTGTTCGTAGGGCAGCTGTTGCAAGGCGGCGGAAGTCGGCAGCCGTTCGGGCCACAGCGTCGCGCCACAGCCACTGGCGGCGAGCACATGTCCCAGGTCGGCGAGCAGCCCGTCGGAAACATCGATCGCCGCCGTCGCCATTCCGACCAGCGCCTGCCCCAGCGAGACTCGCGGTTGCGGACGATTGAGGCGCTGCAACAGCTCTGCGGCCACCGTCTCCCCGCGTTGCAACTGTCCCAGGGCGCAAGCCGCATCCCCGAGGCTGCCGCTGACCAACAGCGCATCGCCCGGCGCGGCCGCGTCCCGGCGCAGCGCCTTCGCCCCCGCCACATGACCCTGCACCTGCACGGTCACGGACAAGGGGCCACGGGTGGTATCGCCACCGACCAGAGCCACCTGATGGGCATCGGCCAATTGATAAAAACCCTCCGCGAACTCTCGCAACCAGTCGGGGTCCGCAGCGGGCAGCGTAAGCGCAAGCGTCGCCCACGCGGGGGTCGCGCCCATCGCCGCCAGGTCGCTCAAATTGACCGCCAGCGCTTTCCAGCCGATATCGAAAGCGGCGCTGTCGTCGGGGAAATGCCGGCCGGCCAGCAGCGTGTCCACGGCGACCACCAGCTGTTGGCCGGCCGGCACATTCAACAGGGCGGCATCATCACCCACGCCAAGCACCACGTCGTCGCGGGTGACCGACCGGCTGAAGTAGCGCTCGATGAGGTCGAATTCCGAAGTCACGCCGGGATCAACTTTGTCGTTGCCGTCGCGTTAGCCAACGATCCAGCTGATTGGCGAAAGCCTGGCGATCGGCCGCTTTGAGTTGGCTGGGCCCACCGGTCTGCACGCCGCTGCCGCGCAACTCGTCCATGAAGTCGCGCAGGTTCAGACGTTCGCCGATATTGCTGCCGTCGTAGAGTTCGCCGCGCGGACTGAGCGCCAGCGCACCCTTGTCGATGACCTGGGCGGCGAGCGGGATATCGGCGGTGATGATCAGATCGCCACCGAGCGCGTGCGCGACAATGTAATCGTCAGCCTCGTCGAAGCCGCGGCGGACCTGGACATTACGGATGTAGGGCGATGGCGGTACGCGGATCTGCTGGTTAGCGACCAGGGTAGTGGTCACACCCGCGCGCGCGGCAGCACGAAACACGATCTCCTTGATGGCATTGGGACAGGCGTCGGCGTCGACCCAGATGTTCATCTATTTCTTCAGCAGCCCGCTGCCGCCCCGCCCCTGCGGATGCTCCACCGCGCGCAGCTCGCGCGCGGCCTGGTCGAGCACGCCGTTGATGTATTTGTGCGCCTGCTCGGCACCGAACTTCTTCGTCAGATTGACCGACTCGTTGATGATGATGCGGTAGGGGATGTCGATCCGCGCCAGCAGCTCGTAACTGGCCATGCGCAACACCGCGCGCTCGACCGGGTCGAGTTCGCTGACCGGGCGGTCGAGATAGGGAACGAAAGACTGCTCCACTTCGTCCAGGCGCGCCGGCACCTGGTGCAACAGCTCGTGGAAATAGTCCTTGTCGGCCTTGCTGAAATCCTCGTCCTCGAGGAACTGCACTTCGATGGCCGCCAGGTCGTTGCCCGAGAGATCCCACTGGTACAAGGCCTGCATCGCCAGACGGCGCGCGCGGGTGCGCAGGGCGGCGTGCATTTTATCCGTGGCGGGCACAGCAGGCCTTACTTGCCAATTTCGCGCAGCAGGTTGATCATCTCGATCGCCGACATCGCGGCCTCGGCGCCCTTGTTGCCGGCCTTGGTGCCGGCGCGCTCAATGGCCTGTTCGATGCTGTCGACGGTCAGCACGCCGAAGGCGATGGGGATATCGTGCTGCAACGAAACCTGCGACAGGCCCTTGGTGCACTCCCCGGCCACATACTCGAAGTGCGGCGTGCCGCCGCGGATCACCGCGCCCAGCGCGATGATCGCCTCGTAGCGCTGGCTGGCGGCCAGCCGCTTGGCGGCGATGGGCATCTCATAGGCACCCGGCACGCGCACGATCTGCAGCTCGCGCTCCTCGGCGCCGTGGCGCTTGAGCGTGTCGATGGCGCCGGCGAGCAGGCTTTCCACCACGAAGCTGTTGAAACGCGAGACCAGCAAGGCGATGCGCGCGCCGCGCAGGCTCAACTGGGCTTCCAGAGTCGGTATGCCGTTCATTGGGTTCTCCTTAGGCTGACGGGTTGCCGCCGTCGATATAGTCGACCACTTCCAGACCGAAGCCGGACAGGCCGTGCACCACCATCGGTGCGCTCAACACGTGCATGCGCCGCACGCCCAGGTCGGTCAGTATCTGGGCGCCGATGCCATGCGTGCGCAATTCGTGACGTTCTTCACGGGTAACCGGCCGGCCACTTTTCTCGTGCTCGTTATAGCACTGTATGCGCTGCACCAGCTCGCGCGGCGACTCCTGGCCGCCCAGCACCACCAGCACGCCCGAACCATGATCGGCGATACGCTGCATGGCGTCACGCAGCGGCCAGCCGGTATCGCTCATCTGCGCGCCGAACAAATCGCCCAGCGTGTTCTGCACGTGCACCCGTACCAGCGTCGGCTCGCTCGCGCCGACCTCGCCTTTCACCAGCGCCAGGTGCAAGCCTTTGTTGACGATATCCTGGTAGGCGTAAAGATGGAACTCGCCCTGTTCGGTCGCCAGCGCGCACTCGGCCACCCGCTCGACGCTTTTCTCGTTGGCGATGCGATAGTGGATCAGGTCGGCGATGGTGCCGACCTTGAGGCCGTGCTCGGCGGCAAAGCGCTCCAGGTCCGGTCGCCGCGCCATGCTGCCGTCCTCGTTGAGAATCTCGACGATCACCGCGGCCGCCTCCAGGCCGGCCAGCCGCGCCAGATCGCAGCCCGCCTCGGTATGCCCGGCGCGCGTCAGCACGCCGCCGGGACGCGCCATCAGGGGAAAGATATGACCGGGTTGCACCAGATCCTGCGCCCGGGCGTCGGGCCTGACGGCCGTGCGCACGGTATGGGCGCGGTCATAGGCCGAGATGCCCGTGGTCACCCCTTCGGCCGCCTCGATCGAAAGGGTGAAATTGGTCGAATGCTGATCCTGGTTGCTGTTGACCATCAACGGCAGGGACAATTGCTGACAGCGCTCGCGCGTCAGCGTCAGGCAGATCAGGCCGCGTCCGTAGCGCGCCATGAAATTGATGTCCTCGGGGCGCACCTTGGAGGCGGCCATGATCAGGTCGCCCTCGTTCTCGCGATCCTCGTCATCCATGATGATGACCATTTTGCCGTCGCGGATGTCGCCGATGATCTCTTCGATACTGTTGAGTTGCATAGTTGAATCAGTCCGTGCCGCTGACGAATCCGCAGCGTTGTAAGAGTTCCCGGGTGACGCCGGCGTCGGGACGCGCGGCCTCCTCCCCGAGCAACAGCCGCTCGAGGTAGCGGGCGATTATATCCACTTCCAGGTTGCAGCGGCGGCCGGGGCGGAATTCACCCAGGGTGGTTTCGCGCAGCGTGTGCGGCACGATGTTGAGTTCGAACTCGGCGCCGTCGACGCGGTTGACCGTCAGGCTGACCCCGTCGACACAGACCGACCCCTTGGCCGCGATGTAGCGCGCCAACGCGTCCGGCGCGCGCAGCCGCAGTCGCACCGAGCGCCCCTCGTCGCGCGCCGAGACCACCTGGCCGAGTCCGTCCACGTGGCCGCTGACCAGATGCCCGCCCAGGGGCGTGGCGGGCGTCAGCGCGGTTTCCAGATTCACCCGGTCACCCACTTCGAGCGCACCGATGGTGCTCACCGCCAGGGTCTCGGCGGAAACATCCGCCCAATAACCATCGCCCGGCAGGTCCACCACCGTCAGGCACACGCCGCTGGTGGCGATACTGTCACCGAGGCGCACCCCGCCCAGGTCGAGCGCGCCCGTGCGCACCCGCAGGCGCAGATCCTCGCCCCGGCGCTCCAGGGCGGCCACCTCGCCGACCGCTTGTATGATTCCGGTAAACATGTGTCCGCCGTCTCAGTCCGGGTCATCCCGTTTAGGTTTCGGCCGCACGGTAATGCGCAGATCCTCGCCCACCTGGCGCACGTCCAGCCATTCCAGTTCGATCCGCTCGCGCATCTGCTCCAGGCCCGGCAATATGAGCAGACCGCGCGCGGTATCGCCCATCAGATGCGGCGCCAGATAGACCACCAGCTCGTCGACCAGGCCCGCGGCGACGAAGGCGCCGGCGAGCGTGGCGCCACATTCGAGCAGCACGTCATTGATCTCGCGCTCGGCCAGCGATCCGAGCACCGCCAACGGATCGAGGCGCCCGTCGGCCGCGCTCGGCGCCAGCGCCACCTCGGCGCCCGCGGCCTGCAACGGCCGCCAAGCATGCTTGTCGTCCTTCGCCGTCAACACCAGTTTGCCGCCGGGCAGGTTGACGATATTGGCCGACGCGGGTAACCGCAGCCGCGAGTCGAGCACCACGCGCAGCGGCTGGCGTACCGGTTCGACACCGTTTAGCTGGCCGGCGTCCAGGCGCACGTTCATCGACGGATTGTCCGCCAGCACCGTGCCCACGCCGGTGACTACCGCGGAGCTGCGCGCGCGCAGGTGCTGCACGTCCTGGCGCGCCGCCGCGCCGGTGATCCAGCGGCTCTCGCCCGAAGCCATGGCGGTGCGTCCGTCCAGGCTGGCGGCCAGCTTCAACCTTACCCACGGCCGAGCGCGGCGCCGGCGGGACAGATAACCCAGATTGACCTGTTCGGCTTGCGCCGCCAGCAGGCCGGATTCGACCGCGATACCGGCCTCGCGCAAGCGCCGCAGGCCGCTGCCGGCCACCTCGGGGTTGGGGTCCAGCGAAGCGACCACCACGCGTTTGACCCCGGCGGCGATCAACGCATCGGCACAAGGCGGGGTGCGGCCCTGATGACTGCAAGGCTCCAGGCTCACATACACATCCGCGCCGCGCGCGCGCTCACCGGCCTCGCGCAAGGCGAAGACTTCGGCATGCGGTTCGCCGGCGCGCTGGTGCCAGCCGCGGCCGACGATCTCGCCGCGCTGCACAATCACACAACCCACGTTCGGGTTGGGGTGGGTACTGTAACAGCCGCGCGCCGCCAGACGGATGGCCTCGGCCATGTAGGCGCGCGCGTTCAAGGTTCAGTCGTCTTCGCCTTCGCCCGGCAGCAGCGGCATCTGATCGCGCCGCTCCTCGGGCGTCGGCCCCTGTTGCAGGCGTTCGATTTCATCGCGGAACTCGCTGACATCCTGAAAACTGCGATAGACCGAGGCGAAACGCACATAGGCCACCTGGTCGAGGCCGCGCAGTTCGTCCATGACCCATTCGCCCAACTGCCGCGAGGCGATTTCGCGCTCGCCACAGGATTGCAGGCGGTGCTGGATGTGCGCGATGGCGGCATCCACGCTCTCGGTGTCCACCGGGCGTTTCTCCAGTGCCCGCAGAATGCCCGTGAGCAGTTTCTCTTCGTTGAACGGCTCGCGGGTGCCGTCGGTCTTGACGATGCGCGGCATCAGCAACTCGGCCGCCTCGTAGGTGGTGAAGCGGTCGCCGCATTCGATGCACTCGCGTCGGCGACGCACCTGGGCACCCTCGCCCGCCAGGCGCGAATCGATGACCTTGGTATCCATACAGCCGCAGAAAGGACAGCGCATCGGTGGTCGGTCTCCTTCCTGTCAGCGAGCGTCCGCCAGCTCAGGCATACACCGGGAAGCGCTGGCAGATCGCCAGCACCTCGCCGCGCACCCGCTCGATGGTGGCCTGATTCTCGACATCGTCCATCACCTCGCACATCCAGCCGGCCAGTTCTCTGACCTCGGCCTCGCCGAAGCCGCGCGTGGTCACCGCCGGGGTGCCGACGCGGATGCCGCTGGTGACGAACGGCGATTGCGGATCATTGGGCACGGCGTTCTTATTCACCGTGATGTTGGCCGCGCCCAGCGCCGCGTCGGCCTGCTTGCCGGTGATGCCCTTGTCGATCAGATCGAGCAGGAACAGATGATCGTCGGTGCCGCCGGAAACGACCTTGTAGCCACGCTCGATGAACACCGCGGCCATGGCGCGCGCGTTGGCCAGCACCCGGCCCTGGTAGTCCTTGAAGTCCGGCTGCAACGCCTCCTTGAAGGCCACCGCCTTGGCGGCGATGACGTGCATCAACGGACCGCCCTGGGTCCCGGGGAACACCAGCGAGTTGAACTTCTTCTCCAGCTCCGGGTTGCTCTTGCACAGAATCAGGCCGCCACGCGGGCCGCGCAGGGTCTTGTGCGTGGTGGTGGTGACCACATCGGCGATGGGCACCGGATTGGGATAATGACCGGTGGCGATCAACCCGGCCACGTGCGCCATGTCGACGAACAGATAGGCGCCGACGGCATCGGCGATGGCGCGGCAACGCTTCCAATCCACCACCCGCGAATAGGCGGAAAACCCGGCCACCAGCATTTTCGGCTGGTGTTCGCGGGCCAGCGCCTCCATCTGCTCGTAGTCGATCTCGCCGGTTTCGGCGTTCAGGCCGTACTGCACCGCCCGGTAGATCTTGCCGGAGAAATTCACCTTGGAACCGTGGGTGAGATGCCCGCCATCGGCCAGGCTCATGCCGAGCACGGTATCGCCCGGCTGGCACAGCGCCATGTAGACCGCGGCGTTAGCCTGCGAGCCGGAGTGCGGCTGCACGTTGGCGTAATCGGCGCCGAACAGCTGCTTAGCCCGATCGATGGCCAGCTGCTCGGCGACATCGACGTGCTCACAGCCGCCATAATAGCGCTTGCCGGGATAGCCTTCAGCATATTTATTAGTTAAAACAGAACCTTGTGCTTCGAGCACGCGCGGGCTGGCATAGTTTTCCGAAGCGATCAGCTCGATATGCTGCTCCTGGCGCTGTTTTTCCGCGTCGATGGCCGCGGCGAGTTCGTCGTCGAAGCCGGCGATCGTCATAGCTTTACTGAACATGCAGTCGGTTCCCGGAAGTCGTTGCTGAAAAGAGCGGAATGATACTGGATTCAGGCCGTTTCGCCCAGTAAGGCCGCCACCACCGCGCACCAGGCGGCCGCCAGATTGGCGCGGTTGTAGCCGCCCCCGCCGCAGGCCAGCAGGCGGCCCTGGCTGTACTGGTGGGCCAGCGCCTGCAGCCGACCGGCGGCGTGGCGGTGCGCCGCGCTGCTGAGCGCCAGATGGGTGATGGGATCGCCGGCGAGGCTGTCGGCGCCGCACTGAAACACAATGAACTCGGGGCGCGCGGCGGCGAGAAAGTCCTCCGCCCGCGCCCACTCGCTGAGAAAGCGGGCGTCGTCGGCGCGCGGCGGCAGCGGGATGTTGAGTTTGCTGCCGAGCGCCGCGCCGCGACCGCGCTCTGCGGCCGCGCCGGTACCAGGGTACAGATAAATCCCGTCTTCATGGAAATCGACAAGGCTCAAGTCCGGATCGGCCTCATAGGCGTAGAACACGCCATCGCCGTGGTGGGCGTCGATATCGACATAGGCGATGCGCTGGATGCCGTACTGGCGCCGTAAGGTCTCTATCACCACGCCGCAATCGTTGAACACGCAGAACCCGGCGGCGCCGTCGCGGCGCGCGTGATGCAGTCCGGCGATCGGCACGAAGGCCTGGGCGCAAGCCCCCGTCATGATCCGCTCGAGCGCCGCCAGGGAGGTGCCGACCACGGTCGCCGCCGCTTCGTAGACCCCTTTGAACGCCGGAGTATCGCCGCCGTCCAGGTAGCCCCCACCGCTTGCCGATTGTTGTTTCACCCGTTGCAGATAAGCCGGTGTGTGAAAGCGCAGAATCGCCGCGTCGCTGGCGCGCTCGGGTTCGCCGACCTGGACTTTCGCGGCCAGTCCCGAGCGTTCCATCTCCCGCCAGAACGCCTCCATCCGGTCGTTTCCGAACGGATGGCCGGCGCCGAAACCGTAGGCCGCCAGCGCTTCGCCGACATACACCGTCACGGTATTTCCCACTGTCATCGGACCTCCGGGATTTCTCCGCATCGCCCACGGGCCAGGTGCCGCCCACCTGGCGGCCACCTGACCGCGCTGTCCGCAGACGTTATAATCGCTGGCCCAACGAGTGCAACCAGCAGCGAGCGATTATGGCCCAGTACGTCTACACCATGAACCAGGTCGGCAAGGTGGTGCCGCCCAAGCGCGAGATTCTGCGCGATATCTCCCTGTCGTTCTTCCCCGGCGCCAAGATCGGCGTGCTGGGTCTGAACGGTTCGGGCAAGTCCTCCCTCCTGCGCATCATGGCCGGAATCGACACCGATATCCATGGCGAGGCACGGCCGCAGGCGGGCATCAAGGTCGGTTATCTGGCGCAGGAACCGCAGCTGGACGAGGCCAAGGACGTGCGCGGCAACGTCGAGGAAGCCTTGTCCGAGATCAGCGAGGCGCAGGCGAAACTCGACGCCGTATACGCCGCCTACGCCGAACCGGACGCCGACTTCGACGCCCTGGCCGCCGAACAGGCGCGGCTGGAAAACATCCTCCAGGCCAGCGACGGCCACAACCTCGAACGCACCCTGGAGATCGCCGCCGACGCGCTGCGCCTGCCGCCCTGGGACGCCGACGTGAGCAAACTCTCCGGCGGCGAGAAACGCCGCGTGGCGCTGTGCAAGCTGCTGCTGTCGAAACCCGACATGCTGCTGCTCGACGAACCCACCAACCATCTCGATGCGGAAAGCGTCGCCTGGCTGGAGCGCTTCCTGCACGAATACCCCGGCACCGTGGTGGCGGTGACCCATGACCGCTATTTCCTCGACAACGTCGCCGGCTGGATCCTGGAGCTCGATCGCGGCCACGGCATCCCGTGGGAGGGCAACTACTCGAGCTGGCTGGAACAGAAGGAGCAGCGCCTGGAACAGGAGGAGAAAACCGAAAGCGCGCGCCAGAAGGCGATGAAAGCCGAGCTGGAATGGGTGCGCAGTAATCCCAAGGGACGCCACGCCAAGAGTAAGGCGCGTCTGGCAAGGTTCGCGGAACTCTCCTCACAGGAAAGCCAGAAGCGCAACGAGACCAAGGAACTCTATATCCCGCCGGGTCCGCGCCTGGGCGAACTGGTCATCGAAGCCAATCACATCCGCAAGGGATTCGGCGACCGGCTGCTGGTCGACGATCTGAGTTTCAAGCTGCCCCAAGGCGGCATCGTCGGCATCATCGGTCCCAACGGCGCCGGCAAGACCACGCTGTTTCGCATGCTCACCGGCAGCGAGCCGGTCGACGCCGGCGAACTGCGCATCGGCGAGACGGTGCAGATCGCCTATGTCGATCAGAGCCGCGACGCGCTCGACGGCGGCAAGACGGTGTGGGAGGAAATTTCCGACGGCCAGGACATCATCACCGTCGGTAAGTACGAAGTGAACTCCCGCGCCTACGTCTCGCGCTTCAACTTCACCGGCACCGATCAGCAGAAACGCGTCGGCGATCTGTCGGGCGGCGAGCGCAACCGCGTGCACCTGGCCAAGCTGTTGAAGAGCGGCGGCAACCTGTTGCTGCTCGACGAACCGACCAACGATCTGGATGTGGAAACCCTGCGCGCACTGGAGGAAGCCCTGCTGGACTTCCCGGGCTGCGCGGTGGTCATCTCCCACGACCGCTGGTTCCTCGACCGCATCGCCACCCACATCCTCGCCTTCGAGGGCGACAGCCACGTGGAGTGGTTCGAGGGCAATTACGCCGACTACGAGGCCGACCGCAAACGGCGTCTGGGCGACAGCGCGGATCAGCCGCAGCGGATCAAGTACAAACGGCTGGCGGGTTGAGCCGGCGCTACTGCCAAAGCACCGCCTGGTATCAGCAGATCGATCGGATGGCAACCTAGGGCGAGGGCGAGACGCTGCGTTTGTTTGATCTCAAGACACTGCCTGTCGTTCTCAATCGCACAAAGAGCGGATAGTGGAAGGCCTGCCAGTTTCGCCAGTTCGTATTGAGTCAGGCGCCGGCGCCGGCGCAGTCTTCGGACAGATTCGCCCACAGACATCCGCTTTGCCAAAGGTGCCTCATAAGAGTTGCTCATAGATCCCGCCCTCCTGATCGGCCGTTTCAGCGCTAAACCAAAGCTCGCTCAAACATCCACACCGCGGCGATCAATGCCGCGGCTAACGAGCCGCCTTTTAAAACCACTATCCTGTACAATGAGTGTCGGCGCAGCAATAACATCAATGGCAAGACCAGGAAAACAATGGCCAGCTGCCCGAGTTCCACGCCAATATTGAAACCAGCCAACGCCGTGATCAGCGCGGACGCAGGCAAACCCAAGTCGGTAAGCACGCCAGCAAAACCGAAACCATGTATTAGCCCGAAGACGAAGGCCAACAGCCAGCGCGAGTGGGGAAATAGCGGGCGCAGATTATTCAGTGCGGTTATCAGCACGGAAACGGCGATCGCGGTTTCCACCAGTTTCGACGGCAATACCACTAGTTGCAAAGTCGCCAGCGACAGGGTAATCGAATGTGCCAGGGTGAAGGCGGTGACGGTTTTGACCGTGTCGCCCAGGGCGGCACGGGGTTCTTCGACTGGGCTCCAGGCTCGCCGGCGATATACCAGCACGGCGGGCAACAATAACGTGAGCAAAAATAGAATGTGGTCGAAGCCGACCCAGATATGCCAGACGCCTTCGGTCAAATAGTCGGCAAACACTCGCAACCGCGAGGTGCCGCTGATAGGAAACTCGACCTGGGGCGTTTCTGGCGAAACCACCCGCGTCACATATTGTCGGCCATCGCTGTAGGCGATCAGCCCCCGGTGGGTCGGATCCAGCGCAAATAGCAGGCGATAAGCGACTGCGAGCGGGACATTCTCGGCGATTGGCGGCCCCTGCATTTGCAGCACCGCGTAGGCGCCATCGCTTTTTTGCGCCACCTGCAGACCGGTAACATGAACAGGTTGCCTGTTTCCGGAATAAATCAGGTCAAAATGAACCAGCGCATAGCGGTTGACTCGCGCTGCTGCGGCCTGCAACTCGCCCCAGGTGATAGCGCCATCGGCGTTGCCATCCAGGCCGACCGCCACCTCCAGATCGCGCAAGGCGATCGCCCACTGGAGCCGCAAGGCCTGACCACTACGTTCCAATGTGAGATAGCTGTCACTGGGTTTATGCGCGGCCACTGGCAGGCTGAATAGCAAAAATACCAGCGCGACCAGTCGCCACATCACCTAACCGTCTCCAACCCGGCGCCTTCGAGTAGGCGGCTCAAGCGCACGTCCTGCATGCCGCGCGCGGCCAGCCAATGGCCCACCGCCGCAACTGTGTCGGCGTCCCCTCTGGCCCGCGCTGCGCGCAGCAGGATACGCGCATCGATCGGCTCCCGTTGCAAATCCCAATTGGCGCGCGCCAACCGCAGCGCCTGCTCTCCGTCCCCCTCAAGTTCCAGTTCGAACAGCGCCGCTTCGCGGTTGTGGGGCTGACCGCCACGCGAACGTTCAGCGGAAAAATAGGCGCGTAGTTGCTCGCGATATTTCCTGGCCCTGGATTCGTCGCCGAGCTTTTTCGCTGCTATCGCCGAGCGTAGTAACAAGCTCTGGTCACTATCTTCGCGTCGCAACAGCGCCAAGACTTCGGCATAGCGCTGCTCGTCCAAGAGAAAATCCGCGTATGCCGCCAGCAAATACGGATCGCGCCGTGGGGTAGTCATCGCCCGGGCGAACGCACGCTCGGCCTGGGCTGCGTGGCCTTGCATGAGTGCGGCTTCTGCCTGGGTGGTCAACAACCATTGCAACAGCGCCCCGGATTGGAACTGCCGTTGTTCCACCTGGAGTAACGCATAAGACTGTGCGGCGCGACCGGTGCGATTCATTACCCCGGCGTAGCATAAGCTGGCGATACTCTGATTGGCCGTCTTCGCCAGCGCGGAGCAGGCCGCCGCGGCTTTGTGCGTCCGCCCCTGTACCAGATAGGTATTGGCCAGTAGCAGCCAGGCACGCGCATTTCGGCTGTCTTTTCTCACCACCGCGAGCAAGTCGGCGATGGCCTGGTCAAAAGCATGTTGCCACTGCGCAATTTCGGCGCGTGCCACTCTTACCGGCACCGGCGGCGCGACGGCCTGCCACCATGGGGCAAGCGCCGCCTGCGCGTAGCCGAAATAACGCGGATCGGATTGGGTGCGGCCTTTCTCGATGTACAGCGTGGCGAGACTCACCGCCAGCGAGACATCCTCCGGAGAAGCGTCAAGCTGCTGATGCAGCCGCTTGATCAGGGCACCGTCCGTGTCGGTCATCGATCTCGGCAGGCGTTCCAGAACTTCGTCCGCCCGAACCGGGGTGTAGTACGCTTGCTCGGCACCTACGGCCGAGGCACAGATCACTAATACGGCTGCGGCCGACAAGGCCCCGAAGCACCACGCCGGCCGCGCGGCTTTGGCCACCCGGGAGGACAACCTCCGGTTTTTTGAGCTTACCTCAACCACCCGCGCGGGAGACCACATCCGCCACCGTATCGCCGCCTTGCACATCGGTCGGCGTTCCGTTGGCGCCACCGAAAATAGCGCCGATGTCGTCTAAAAGCCCCTGCAAATCGTTGACCACTGCGGGTTCGCTGTCTGCCGACCGAGCGGCGATCTCACTGAAGCTATTGGCGGGCGTCACCGTGCCCGGTGTCGGTTTGCCGTTGTCGTCGCCATTGCATGCCGCAATTAATAGCGTGACCGCGGCGAGTGGCAGCTTATAAGACCGTTTCATAATACGCCCCCTTTAGTTACTGGGTGAGCCGGCTACTGGCGTCGTCAAGTAAGGAAACGCGTTATCGAACTGCGCGGCATTCTGCAAAGCTCCATCGGTGTAAGCCAGCGTGCCGTCCGGCGCGTCGCCCGGCTGGCACAGACCTAGTCCTGCATGGCACAAAACCCCCATGGCTACCCGCAATTCGGCGTCGACCACATCGTCACCCGGACGGCGTCCGTTGGGAAAACCGGCATTGTCACCGCCCAGCACGCCGAGATTTGACTGCGATGCGGCGGCAGTTGGAGCGATGGTCACATTGAGACGCTGCATTTCGGCCACTCCCCCATCGGCATTCACACCATCGATACCCGTGAGAAATGCTGCTACCAAATCGGGGCGCTCAGGCACCGTCGGGGCACGCACGCCAAACAATACTTCCAGCAGCGCTGGCAGGGTGGGGTTGGTCACATAGGTGAGGAACTGAGCGTCATCCTTGGGCTCGCTGGCGTTGAACCGGTTCTTATCCGGCAGGCCGATGACGACTTCATTGACCAAGGGCATTCCCAACCGCGATATCTGGGTCCAGGCCCCCCCCTGCACCGCAGGACGATCAAAATCGGGCGTGGGGTCCAGCACCTGCACCTGGGGCTTGCTCGCGCTGGTCCAGCCGCCAATGACCGATACCGCAGCGCTATCGCTAAGACAGGCGATCGGTACTTCGAGCGCAAAGCTGGTGACATTCTTGTTAGCGAGCACGTTCTGTTCGCCGTCGACAGCACCAAGTGGGTTCAGATTGACCAGATCGAACACCTCGCCTAGATTGACGGCAAAAGACTCCTTGCGCTGACCGACAAAAACGCGCCCATCCTGCGCTCCCGCAGGGCAACCCGGCAAATTTATATCGGCGATAAAGCTTTGCGCGTAGTCCGCGTAACTCTGGCTGTTAAAGGTCTTGCCGCCCACATTGTCGTAAGGAATGGCGAAACTGGTGCTGCCGCCGGCGCTCACATTGGTTACCGGCTGAGCAGTACCCGTGCGCCGATCTCCGTTGACCATGGTCAGAGAGAAGGACTGGAAGTAATTGAGTGCGCTGCTGTCAACCGAGGAAACCTCGCCGATATTTTTCAACGGTACCGCCACATCCTTGCCGCTGAGGGACAGTTTGATGCCATCGCCGTTATTGCCCAGTTGCTGACTGACACGGAACTGGAAGGTGATGTCCTCCTGGCCGTCGCCGCTATTGTCGATATGTATCTCATAGAGGGCGTCGGGGTCGAGCGCAAAATAGTTCGGCCCGCCGTACGCGTCCTGCAGCGGATTGTAATTGGCCACGAGGGTGACATAGGCGTCCCGCCCCGCCTCGTAGCTGCGAAACATGTAGAAATCGGTGGCGTCGACCTGCGGACTCTGGGTAATGTAGGGCGCCTCTCGGTGACTGGAAGCCAGGCTGGCGGCAGTGCCGGCGCCTAACGCCAGTGCCGCGCAGGCGGCTATATTTTTTCTAAACGATGGAATTTCCATGAATCAACTCCGTAATAGTGGTTGTTGCGGACCACAGCGCCTGCTGTGAACACTCCTCACTGGGTACTACGTACGAAGCGCAGAGATGGATTCAGGGAGTTGAAAAAATTCGCCGGCCGGCGCCGACCATCGAATCAGACCGCCGCCTGGCTGTTGAGGCCGGCGTGGATGAACAACAGGGCGCCCTTTTCGGAATGGGCCTCGCCATGGACGCTGCCTTTAGGCGCGAAATGATAGTCGCCGGCACGCAGATAAAAATCGCCGTAGCGCACTTCGCCATCCAGCATAATGCAGATTTCATCACTCGTATGCCGGTGCGGGGGCGCGTGAGCGCCCGGCTCTACTCGCAACAGATACGTTTCGGTAGCGTTATCCTCATTGATCTGCAAGACCTTTTTTTCTATCTTCGGGGCCAACTGCTGCCACGGACCGTCGCTGGCGCGCACCGTCACCCAACCGGACGCTAGTGCCCGTTGTTCGGCGTCAAGCCGTGCCATAATCCGCGCCTGCAGGCGCGCCTGATGTTCCGCTGACAACGCCTCGGCGTCGGCCGGCGTCTGAAGCGCGCCGAGCAGACCCAGGAGCTGCTCGTCGAGCAAGCCCTTAGTGTCTGAATCGTCTTGATCAGTCATGAGAATCTCTATTTATCAAAGTGCGCAATTTGTCTACCGCGCGCCGCAACTGACTTTTTACCGTTCCCAGTGGCAAGCCGGTAGAGCGCGCCAGTTCGCTATGGCTATAGTCCCGAAAATAAGCCAGCCCCACCAGTTGGCGCTGTTGTTCTTGCAACTGGGAAAGGGCCGCATGCAGGTCGCTATTCAGCTCGACGCTGGCGAGCAAATGCGCCGCACAGGGCTCGGCGCCGGGTAACTCGTCTGCCAGCCGAGTCATCAAGCCATCTCTCTGCCGTCTTTGACGCAAGGCGTCAAGCGCGCGACTGCGACAGATCACCGTCAACCAGGCGACGGCGCCGCCGCGCTCCGGATCAAAGCGCGAGGCCTGACGCCAGACCTGCAGGAAGGTCTCGCTCACCGCTTCGTCGGCCTGTTCCGCCTGCCGTGTGATGCGCAGCGCGATAGCGTAGAGCAGGCGTGAAGTCTGCTGATACAGATCGGAGAACGCCTGGCGATCCCCCGCCGCCACCGCCGATAACAGCGCGTTCGCGGTCGCGCTCTCAATTGCGTTGATCTGACAGTCAGGTTCACCCATTAAGGCGACTATACCCGCCTTTGGCCGCGGCGGGTAAGCCCCCGCTCAAAATCGTGTCACCACCGCAGCCTTTTTTCTCTGATCACCTCCACTACGCTGCCGGCGCGACACTGGATGCATCAATCCGCTCTCCGTAGGAAGGGGACCCCGCTGGCCCTGACGCTCCAGGCTCGTGACATGATGCGTGGAGCCCCTTATGCGGAAACGCCATGGAGGCAGTCCAGTGCCTGGCGGGCGATTTCGTGCGCTTCGTCGGCCGGCACTACCAACACTTTCACCGCCCCGGCCTGGATTTCACCCACGCCTCCCTGGTAGTACTGATTGCGTTGTTCATCTACCGCTATCCCGAGTGACTCCAATCCGTCACAAACCTGCGCCCGGATCGACGCGGAGTTCTCGCCGACGCCGGCGGTGAAGGCCAGCACGTCGACCTCCCCCAATACGGCCGCATAGGCACCGATATACTTCTTGATCCGATAACAATAGATGTCGATAGCCAGTCGTGCCGCGGCATCCCCCGCCTCGACCGCGCGCTGAATTTCCCGCAGATCGTTGCTCCCACACAACCCCTTGAGACCGCTGTCACGATTCAACGCCGTCTCCAATTGGGAAAGATCCAGGTCGGAGTCCCGGGTCATGTGGAACAGGATCGCCGGATCGATATCGCCGCTGCGCGTACCCATGACCAGGCCTTCCAGTGGGGTCAGGCCCATCGAGGTGTCGACACAACGGCCGGCGCGGATGGCCGCGGCGCTGGCGCCGTTGCCCAGGTGCAGGCTGATCAGGTTGAACGCCTCCGGCGGGCGCCGCGTAAAGGCGGCCGTCTGGCGCAGCACCGAGGCGTGCGACGTCCCGTGGAAGCCGTAACGGCGCACGCCATGCCGATGGTACCAATCGGTGGGCAGCGCGTAGCGATAGGCCGACGCCGGCAGACTTTGATGGAACGCGGTGTCGAACACCGCGACCTGGGGCACTTGGGGAAACAGCTCGCGGCACCGTTCGATGCCGGCAAGATTGGCCGGATTGTGCAGCGGCGCCAGCCGGCAGTGGTCGCGAATGGCCGCCACCACCTGGTCGTCGATCAGCGCCGGACCCTGAAAGGACTCGCCGCCGTGCACGACCCGGTGGGCGACGATGTCCGCCGCGCCCACCTCCGGCCCCCAACCGCTGGCGCGCAAGCTGGCGTCGACCTGCGCCAGAGCGGCCCGATGGTCCGCGATCGGCCCCACCCACTCGCACCCCTGGGTCTCATCGCTCGTGTCCGGCCGGCGCAATCTCAGGTGGCTGTCGTCCCGGCCAATGCGCTCGACCACGGCATCGAGACGCACCGCGGCCCCGGGCATGTCCAGCAGCCGGTACTTCAGCGACGAGCTGCCGCTGTTGATCACCAGAACCTTCACGCCCCGGACGACCCGAGCGCGCTCAGTAAGGCCATTTCCAGTTGGCGATCTCCGGCATGTCGGTACCGTGTTCGTGCGCATAAAGGCGACACTCGATCTGCCTGTCGCGCAGCTTTTCCTTCACATGGGCGCCGGCGACGCACAGCCGCGGAATGCGGTTGATGGCGTCGATGGCGAGACTGAAGCGATCGATCTCGTTGTTGATCGCCAGCTCCAGCGGCGTGTTGATGTTGCCGCGCTCCTTGTAGCCGCGCACGTGCAGATTGCGATGATTGTTCCGCCGGTAGGCCAGCCGATGGATCAGCCAGGGATACCCGTGGAAATTGAAAATGATCGGCTTGTCCTGGGTGAACAGGCTGTCGAAATCGCGATCGGAGAGACCGTGGGGGTGCTCGCCCTGGGGTTGCAGGCAGAACAGATCGACGACGTTGATGAAGCGGATGCGGATGTCGTCGAAGTGCTCGCGCAGCAAGGCGGTGGCGGCCAGGGCCTCCTGCGTCGGCACATCGCCGCAGCCGACCATCACCAGATCGGGCTCCACGCCCTGATCGTTGCTGGCCCAGCCCCAGATGCCGATCCCCTTGGTGCAATGCGTGATCGCCGCATCCATGGCCAGGTATTGCTGATGCGGCTGTTTGTCGCACACCATGACATTGATGTCGTTGTGGCTGCGCAGACAGTGATCGGCCACCGAGAGCAGGCAATTGACGTCCGGTGGCAGGTAGATGCGCGTGACCCGCGGGTTCTTGTTCACCACCACATCGAGAAAACCGGGGTCCTGATGGGTGAAACCGTTATGGTCCTGACGCCACACCGTGGAGGTGATGAGCAGATTGATCGAGGCAACGGGCGCGCGCCAGGGAATGTCCTCGCACATCGCCAGCCACTTCGCGTGCTGGTTGTACATCGAGTCTATGATGTGCACGAAGGCTTCGTAGGTCGAGAAGAAACCGTGCCTGCCGCTGAGCACATAACCTTCATACCAGCCTTCGAGGGTGTGCTCGGAGAGCATCTCCAGCACCCGCCCGGTCGGCGACAGTTCGCTGCCGTCGAGGTCTTCGGGCAGGAATTCCGTCAACCAGAGTTTCTTGCTGACTTCATAGATGGCGGTGAGTTTGTTGGAGGTGTTCTCATCGGGCGAGAACACACGGAAGTTGTCGCTGTTGGCGCGCATGACGTCGCGCAGAAATTCGCCCAGGGGGTAGGTGTTGCTCACCCGTATCTGCGCCGGTCCCGGCACCTCGACGGCGTAGTCGCGAAAGTCCGGCAGGCGCAGGTCGCGCCGCAGCAGACCGCCGTTGGCGTGCGGGTTGGCGCTCATGCGCCGGCTCCCCTCGGGCGCGAGTTCGCGCAAGGCAGCGTGCAAGCGGCCAGCCTCGTCGAACAATTCCTCCGGCCGATACCCTTTCAGCCAGGCTTCCAACTCCTGCAGATGTTCGGGATTGTCGCGCACCCCTGCCAGCGGCACCTGATGGGCACGCCAGAAACCTTCCACCTTGTGCCCGTCGACCCCCTTGGGCCCGCTCCAGCCCTTGGGCGAGCGCAACACGACCATCGGCCAATGGGCGCGCGTGGCCATGCCGCGCGAGCGCGACCACTGCTGGATCTGGCGGATCTCCTGCAGGCAGCGCTCCAGGGTCTCGGCCATGGCGCGGTGCATAGTGTCGGGGTCCGAACCTTCGACAAAATACGGCTTCCAGCCGTAGCCGCGGAACAGGCTTTCCAGTTCCTCCCCGGGTATGCGCGCCAACAGCGTCGGATTGTTGATCTTGTAGCCGTTCAGATGCAGGATCGGCAGCACCGCGCCGTCGCGGATCGGGTTGAGGAACTTGCTCGAATGCCAGGAGGTCGCCAGCGGGCCGGTCTCGGCCTCGCCGTCGCCCACCGCCACGGCGACGATCAGATCCGGGTTGTCGAAAGCGGCACCGAAAGCATGGGACACGCTATAACCCAGCTCGCCACCCTCGTGAATCGAGCCCGGCAACTCGGGTGTGCAGTGGCTGCCGATGCCACCGGGGAATGAAAAGCGCTTGAACAGGCGGCGCATGCCATCGATGTCCTGACTGACCGCCGGATAGACCTCCGAATACGTGCCTTCCAGATAGACCGGCGCCAACACGCCCGGCGCGCCATGGCCCGGGCCGGCGAGGAAAATCATGTCGAGGTCGTGGCGCCGGATCAGCCGGTTGAGGTGCACGTACATGAACGCCAATCCCGGACTGGCGCCCCAGTGGCCGAGCAATCGCTGCTTGATGTGCTCCGGGCGCAAGGGGGCGCGCAACAGCGGGTTGTCACGCAGGTAGATCATGCCGGCCGCCAGATAGTTGCAGGCGCGCCAATAGGCATGCAGTTTCGCCAGTTCTTCCTCGTCCAGCGGCTGATCGCCCGGGGCGGATTCTGCGGCTACGGATTCCATGACAACGCTCCTTGGGTGGCAAAGCCAGAGAAATCCATTGTCCCCCCGTGGGCGCGCAGAAGAAAGGGCGCCGGGCGTCAGCCAATTCCCACAAACCTTATTGCGGCGTTAAGGTGGTGGTGTACACCGGATTCCCATCCACGTCGATCACCGACACCGAGAGCCTGCCGTCGGCATCGATACGGACGTTGCCGAAATTCATCCATTGGCGTGCCTGCGCGTAGTCAGTCACCGCGTCGGCGGACGCCGGCCCGTAGAAGAACAGGCTTTCCGTCCCCAGACTGGCGTCGAAATTACGATTGGGGAACAGACCGGCGTTCATCGGCCCGGTCACCACTTCGTGCACCTGGAACGTCGGGTCCGCGGTGAAGGGCGTGTAGCGGAAGACCTCGGCGAAGTGCACGTCGGTGGTGATGAACAGGATGTTGCGCTCGCCTTGGGCGTGCAACGACTTGAGGATATCGACCAGCTCGCGCTCAAAACCGCTGTCCTGGTCGAAGTTGGCCCAGCCGTCACGGCCGTTGGCCGCCGGGAAGCCGGTCGGAATCGACATCGGTACGCTGGAGACGATCACCTTCCAGGTCGCATCGCTGGTACGCAAGGTCTCCTTGACCCAGGTGAGCTGCTCGCGCCCGAGCATGGTTTTCACCAGCTTGTCGTCGTCGTTCTCACTGTTGGCGTCGCGGTATTGGCGGTTATCGAGCACGATCAGCTCCAGATTCTTGCCCCAGCGGATGCTGCGGTAAAGACGCTCCGGCGTCAGTCGGTTCTCGGCGATCGGGTTGTAGTCGAGGAACGCCTGCAGGCCGGTCGGCAGGAGATGTTCGCCGGGGGTGTAGGGAGCCGTATCGCGGGTATCGTGCAAGGGACCGAAATCGTTGACCACTTCGTGGTCGTCCCAGATGGCGACATAGGCGGTTTTGGCCAACAGGCGGCGATAGGCGTCGTCCTCGCGGTTGTACTTCCAGTGCGCCCAGTAGTTGGCCAGATCAGCCGAGGGAACAAAGGCACCGGGCACCTGGGCGTTACCGTAACGACCGAGGGACTCACAGACGCCATCGGCGTAGATCATGTCCCCCAGGCCAAGGAAGAAATCCAGCTCCATGGCGTTGACGCTGTTGAAGATCGGAAAGCCCTCGTCGCGATCGCGGCAGACGTTCTGTCCGGCAACATCGCCGCCCCAGGCGAAGCTGACCGGCGCTGCCTGCTGTGGCGCCGGCGCGGTGCGAAAGCGCCCGCTGACCGCCGCGCGCGGGTCGCCGGCCTGCCGGCCTTTGGAGAACCACACCTGATAGCGGTATTCGCGGTCGGGCTTGAGACCGTCGAGCAGCAGCTTGCCCGTGAAATCTCGCGCCGCGTCGACGGCCTGGGTGTGGATCCGGCCGTCGTCGCCGCGTCCGTGCAGACGCACATGCATGTAGCCGGCCTGGTTCGCACGCGACCAGATGACCACCGAATGGCTGGTGGCGTCGCCGGCGGCCACGCCGTGACTGACCATAGGGCCTGCGTAGGCGGGCACCCGCCCGCGTTCTTCGTTCTGGTCCGACTTATCGGCCTGAGCCAGCGGCGCCAACCCGAGGCAGGCGGCCAACAAGACGGTAGATAGCTGACGGTGTTGCGACATGTTTGAATCCCCCCGCGGTTTGAGACTGTGGAGAGCGAAGTAAAAACTTTCCACATGACGGGGTGATAAACGTTTTGTTAAGAATTGTTAGCTGGCTCTTCATAAGCGCGTCATCTGCGCCGGCTAGCCTCGCTGGCAAACCCGGCCAGTACCCGCTGGCCAAGTCACCGGCGCCGCCGTTCCCCGGCGCCGATCATCAGCAGAGGAGCGCCACAATCATGAAACCGCCATATCGAACTATTGCCACCACACTCCCAATCGCTTGCGCGCTGGGCCTGACGCTAGCGCGGGTGAGCCCGGCGCTGGCCACCGACATCGACTGCGCAGGCACCACGCCGATTTATGAGATCCAGGGAAAGGGTCACATCTCGCCGTTCGTCGGTCAGGAGGTGGAGACTTGCGGCGTGGTCACCGCCGTCGCCTTCAACGGTTACTATTTGCAGGATCCGCAAGGCGACGGCGACGAGGCGACTTCGGACGCCTTGTTTGTCTTCCAGCGCGGCGACCTGCCCGCGACGGGCACCTTGATGCGGGTGCGCGATCGCGTCAGCGAATTCGTTCCCGGCGGCGCCACCACGGGCAACCTGTCCATTACCCAGCTGAGTTTTCCCCAGGTGCTGGCGCAGGCACCCGGTGCACCCTTGCCGCCGGCGGTGATCATCGGTAGCGGTGGCCGCGTGCCGCCCAATGAACGGGTGATCAGTCCCGCGGAGACCGATCCGCCGATCAATTTACAGCAGGTCGCCGACGCGACCGTGAATCCCTTCAACCCAAATGTCGACGGCATCGACTTCTACGAAAGCCTTGAGGGCATGCGGGTAACGGTGGAGGATGCCGTGGCCGTTTCCGCCGTGCGCCAATTCGCCAGCTTCAGCGCCGAGGTCGTGGTGCTGGCGAATCAAGGCGCCGACATCGCGCCGAGGACGGCACGCACCGCCCGCGGCGGCATCAATCTGCAGCCCGATCCGGACAACCGCGGCGACCAGAACCCCGAGCGCATCCAGATCCAGTTCGACGCCACCCTCTATGGCAGCAGCGAATTTCCCTCCATCAAGGTGGGCGATCGGTTGGGCGATGTGACCGGGGTGGTCGGCTACAGTTTCGGCAACTTCGAGGTCAACGCGTTAGCGCCAGTGAACATAGACCCCAGCGCGATCGAAGAAGAACAGGTGCGCAACCGGGGCAGCAGCCGTCTGAGCCTGGTTTCCTACAACACGCTCAACCTCAGCGCCGTCGACGGCGACACCCCGCAACGGAACAAGATCGCCCGTCAAGTGGTGGAGAACCTGGCAAGTCCGGATATCCTCGCGTTGCAGGAGATCCAGGACAACAACGGCGATGTCAACGATTGTCCACCCGGCGACAGCAGCGCCTGCGCCGGCGTGCTGGACGCCGGCCTGACGCTCCAGCGGCTGGTCGACGCCGTCGTCGCCGCGGGCGGCCCGCGCTATGCGTTTTTTACCGTCGATCCGCTGCAGGAGACCACCCAGAGCGCCGCCGACGGCCCGGACGTATTCGGCGGTGTGCCGCTAGGCAACATCCGCAACGCCTTTCTTTACAATCCGCGGCGCGTCGAGCTCGTGGACTACGTCGGACTCGACCGCGACGAGCTGGAACGGCGCGGCGTCAGCGTGCCACGCGCCTTCGACTATTCGCGCGATCCGCTGGCGGCGACGTTCAGTTTCCGCGACCAGCGCCTGGTGGTGATCAACAACCATTTCAGCTCGCGCTTCGGCTCGTCGCCCATTTTCGGCGCCCTGCAGCCGTTTGTGCAGGCGGGCGAAGCCCAACGCGAAGCCCAGGCGCAAGCCATGCACGAAGTCGCGCGCGCGCTGCTGGCCGCGCCCGACACTGCCAATGTGGTGGTATTGGGGGATCTGAACACCTTCGAGTTCACCGACGACCTAACCCGGATCCTGCCCGGCAACGGCAACGAGCAGATCCTGCGCAACCTAGTCGGGAAGAGTCGAGACGACAACAACTACAGCTTCATCTTCGAGGGAAACTCGCAGGTGCTGGATCATATTTTTGTTTCCAACAACCTGTATGGCAAAGCGCGGTTTGACTTCGTGCACGTCAATGTCGATTTTCCGCGCTTGCGCGGCGATACCGTCGCCAGCGACCACGAACCAGTGCGCGCCCTGCTCAAATTGGACGACAGCGACGACGAAGACGAAGCGGACAACGACGACGGGGCCTGACGACAGCCACCCTGGCGGCGGGTCACCGCCGCCGGGAAGCTGCAGTTGCAACGCGGCACTTCTGCGCCAATCAAGCAGTAGCCGCCGCCTTTCGGCTTGAGCCGCCGGCATTGCGCCCACGAAATGCGGCGAACACGGCAAGCACACTGCAGCCCACAGTCAGAACCCACTCCACCAACTCGACCGGCGCGCCCCACGGCGCCTGAGAAGACCCGTGATGAGCCGCAGTGAATCCTCACTCTACGGCCGGACCGCCCGAACCATAGCCGGCACGGTACTCGGATTGAATCAACCCGTCCGTGGCGGCCTTGAATACGCAGTGATCGGCGGCGATTAAGAAGTGTCCCCGCAAGGCCTCGATAGCGCTGTGCTGCGCTTCCCGGTCGACGCATTCGAGGATACTCTGCAACGCCAAACCCAATGCCGCGGCCTTCTCCCAGGCCAGCCCCAAACGAACCCAGCTGTGACGCGCATGCGCCTGTCCGGCGAGCCCGAGAGAAAAAAAGTGCTCCACCAGCACGCCAACCAATCGCGCCTCTCCCAGGGTGCCTTTGAGATGAGCGATGAGCTGGCGCTCGCCCAGGGCCGACGCCGACGGCAGCCGCGCGCGTAACTGCGGCGGCAGAAAATCCATCAGGCGTTCGCCATTGACCCGGCCGAAGAGAAGATCCTCCCTCACCATCTGTTCGTAATCGG
The DNA here is from genome assembly GCA_030148805.1 of Thiogranum sp. Taxonomy (GTDB): domain Bacteria; phylum Pseudomonadota; class Gammaproteobacteria; order DSM-19610; family DSM-19610; genus Thiogranum. The sequence continues at coordinate 116,383 of JASBSS010000036.1, forward strand.
ATCGCGGATCGGAACCGGTGCGTCGCTGGAGCTGGATCAGCGCCATGGCTTCGCTGCGGTGACCGCTGATGCCGAAGCCGCTCAGGAAATGGTCGAGGATGTCATGGATGAAGACCGAGGTGGGGATCCTTTCCCCGGTCGCCCGCGTGCTGGCGATGATTTGCGGATCGCCGATACTGGCGTCCAGTTTCCAACCCCGCGCGCCGAAGCCGTCATTCCAGACCTGCCTGTAGGTCACCGCAATCCGTACCCCGTCGTCGCTCACTTGCAACCATTCCCGGGGATAGGAGGTCACGTCGATAAATGCCGTTGCCGCCGTGTCGCGCATAGCGTCGAACCCCTCCGTCCGTTAACGCCGCCGCAGGTCTGTCGAGCGTCGCAGTCAGGCGGTTGGGGCGACGGGCCGGTATCCGCCCCAGGCAATACTAGCAAATACGCCGCACAGCGCGATGATCGCCAGTTGGGTGACCTCGGCCGGGGTGCCCTGGAGCGCCAGACCAATGCGGGTCATATGGAACGCTCCGGTTGCGGCCTCGGAGACGAAATCGACAATTCGCCACAGCAACAGCAAAGTCGCGCCAAGGGGAAAAACCGATCTGAGAAATGCTGTTTTCACACCCAGATTATCCGGCCGTCTGCCGGGAGACTTTAGCTTTTTCTTTGCGCCGGGACGCCGGCAAGCGCACGGCCAGCAGCGCGGCGAGCACGAGCGCATAGATCGCCGGCTCCCGCAGGTCGGCTTTCACCAACCACACGAAGTGCAGCACGCCCAGCAGGGGAATGACATAGGCCAGGCGGTGCAGGCGCTTCCAGTTGCGGCCCAGCTTTTTGATCGAGTAACGATTGGAGGTGAGTGCCAGCGGCAGCAACAGGACGAATGCCAACATGCCAACCGTGATAAATGGCCGGTCGAGGATATCCAGCCAGATCTCCGGCCAGTCGAAGAACTGGTCCAGCCACAGATAGGTCATCAGGTGCAGGCAGGCGTAAAAGAAGGCGAACAAACCCAGCATGCGGCGCACGCGCACCGGCCAGGACCAGCCGCTCCAGCGTTTCAGGGGAGTCATGGCCAGCGTGACCAGCAGCCAGCGCAAGGTCCATTCGCCGCTGCCGTGGGTGATGGCCTCGATGGGATTGGCGCCGAGCTCGTCGCGATAGAACTGCCAGGCCAACAACGCCGCCGGCAGCAGGCCGAGACTGAATATCAGCGATTTGGTCAGCGCAATGGGCATGCGAGCTCGGACTAGAAATTCTTCTTCAGGTCCATGCCGCTGTACAGGCTGGCCACCTGCTCGGCATAGCCATTGAACATCAGTGTCTTGCGCTTGCCGAACTCGCCGATACGCCGCTCGCGCCGCTGGCTCCAGCGGGGATGGTCGACGTTGGGGTTCACGTTGGAGTAAAAACCGTACTCCGAGGGCGCCGCCTGCTGCCACGAGCTGACCGGCTGGGTTTCACGGAAACGGACTTTGACAATCGACTTGATACTCTTGAAGCCGTATTTCCACGGCACCACCAGCCGGATGGGCGCGCCGTTCTGATTCGGCAACGGCTCGCCATACAGACCCACCGCCAACAGGGTCAGCGGGTGCATGGCCTCGTCCATGCGCAAGCCTTCACGGTACGGCCAGTTGAGCACCCGGCGGCGCTGGCCAGGCATCTGGGCCTTGTCGTAGAGCGTCTCGAACTCCACGTATTTGGCCCGCGAGTTGGGCTGGAACCGCTGGATGAAATCGGCCAGCGGGAACCCCACCCAGGGAATGACCATGGACCAGCCTTCGACGCAGCGCAGGCGGTAGATCCGTTCCTGCAGGGGATGCGCCTTGAGGATGTCCTCCAGGCCGAGGCTGCCCGGCCGGTCGCACTCGCCGCTCACCTCGACCGACCAGGGATCGGTGATCAGACTGGCGGAACGGATCGCCGGATCGGCCTTGCCGGTGCCGAATTCGTAGAAGTTGTTGTAGCTGGTGACGTCCTTGTAGGGCGTCTTTTCCTCGTCGCTGGAGAAAGGGCCGGGCGCGATCTCACCCAGCTTGATCGCCCCTTGTGCCAGCCAGGGCCAAGCCCAGGCCGTGCCGGCGGCCAGGCCCGCCTGGATGAAACGGCGGCGCTCGCGATAGAGCTCAGGGGGCGTGACGTCGGCCTCGGTCAGATCCTGAGCCTGTTTGATCAGCATGGCGGTCTCCGGCTGCTTGTTTAGGGTCAGACCCTGGGCGGCGGCGCCGAGTTCCGCCGGCGCTCAGCCCAGGGCGAGCCGGGCGTTGCGGAACAGGCGCAACCAGGGGCCGTCCTCGCCCCACGCGTCCGGATGCCAGGAGTTGGTGACGCTGCGGAAGACCCGCTCCGGGTGCGGCATCATGATGGTGAAGCGCCCGTCGGCGCTGGTCAAGCCGGTGATCCCGAGAGGCGATCCGTTGGGGTTCAACGGATAGCGCTCGGTGGCCTGTCCCTGATGGTCCACATAGCGCAGCGCCACCTGCCCGGCGTCCAGCACCCGCTGCGCCGCGGCTGGGGACTCGAAACCGGCGTAACCCTCGCCGTGCGCCACCGGTACCGGCAACACCGAGCCTTCCATGCCCCGCAACAGCAGCGACGGCGAGGGCAGGACCTCGACCAGGCCGACGCGGGCCTCGAACTGCTCGGACAGATTGCGCCGGAAGGGCGGCCAATGGGCGGCGCCGGGAATCAGGTCCTTCAGCCCCGCCATCATCTGGCAGCCGTTGCAAACGCCCAGCCCCCAGCTGTCGGCACGCTGGAAGAAGGTTTCGAAAGCCTCGCGCGCGCGCACGTTGAACAGGATCGAGCGCGCCCAGCCCTGCCCGGCGCCGAGTACGTCCCCATAGGAAAATCCGCCGCAGGCGGCAATCCCGGAAAAACCCGTGAGATCCGTCCGACCGGCGATCAGGTCGCTCATATGAACGTCCACCGGCAGGAAGCCAGCGCGCTCGAAGGCGGCGGCCATTTCCACCTGCCCGTTGACCCCCTGCTCGCGCAGAATCGCCACCCGTGGGCGGGCGCCGCTGTTGATCAGCGGCGGACACGGATCGGCATCGATATCGAAACTCGCCCGCGCCTGCAATCCCGGGTCGTGCGGCTCGTCCAGCGCCGCGAATTCCTCGTCGGCGCAGGCGGGATTGTCGCGCAATGCCTGCAGACGATAACTGGTCTCGCTCCAGGCCCGCTGCAGGTCCGCCCGAGCTTGATCCAACAGGACCCGCCCGGCGCTGCGAATGACCACCCGATCGTCCTCGCGCAAGGTGCCGAGCACGTGGCTGTGGCGACCCAGGCCGGCACCGCGCAGCGCTTCCAGCACCGTGTCGGTGTCGCAGTGGCGGACCTGCACCAGCGCGCCCAATTCCTCGCAGAAACACGCCGCGCGCGCGTCCTCGCCCAGCTCGTCGAGGCAAACCTCCACCCCCGTACGCCCGGCGAAACTCATCTCGCACAGGGTGGCGAACAACCCTCCATCGGAACGGTCGTGATAGGCCAGCAACAGACCGTCCTGATTGAGCTCCTGGATGCAGGCGAAGAACGCTTTGAGCGCCTCGGGGTCGTCGAGATCGGCGGCATGGTGGCCGAGTTGCTTGTAGACCTGCGCCAGCGCCGAACCGGCCAGACGGTTGCGCCCCTTGCCGAGATCCACCAGGATCAGGTCGCTGTCGCCGCGATCGGTGCGCAACTGCGGGGTGAGCGTGCGGCGCACGTCGGTGACCGGCGCGAACGCCGTGACGATCAGCGACAGCGGGCCGGTCACCGCGCGCTCCTCCCCGCCCTCGCGCCAGACGGTCTTCATCGACAGCGAGTCCTTGCCCACGGGGATGGCAATGCCCAGGCGCGGACACAGCTGCTCACCCACCGCCTTGACGGTGTCGAACAACGCCGCGTCTTCGCCGGGATGACCCGCCGGCGCCATCCAGTTGGCCGACAGGCTCACATCGGCCAGCCGCGCCACCGGCGCCGCGGCCAGATTGGTCAGCGCCTCGCCCACGGCCAGACGGCCGGAGGCGGCAGGCTCCACCAACGCCACCGGCGCGCGCTCGCCCATCGCCATCGCTTCACCGTGATAGCCACTGTAGTCGGCGCATGTCACGGCAACATCGGCCACCGGCACCTGCCAGGGACCGACCATCTGATCGCGCACCACCTGCCCGGTGACCGAGCGGTCGGCGATGGTGATAAGAAACTGCTTGCTGGCCACCGTGGGCAGGCGCAGCACCCGGTAGCCCATCTCGGTGAAATCGTCCGGCAGCGTCAGCTCGGGCTTGGCGAAGGTGCGGTGATGCACCTCGCGCAACATCTTCGGCGGCTTGCCGAGCAACAGCGACAACGGCAGATCGATCGGCGTATTGTCGAAATAGCCGTCGCCGAGCACCAGCCGCTGGGCCTCGGTGGCCTCGCCCAGCACCTCGAACGGACAGCGCTCGCGCTCGCACAGCGCCTCGAACGCCGCCATGCGCGCGGCATCCACCGCCAACACGTAGCGCTCCTGCGCTTCGTTGCACCAGATCTGCATGGGCGACATGCCGGGTTCGTCGTTGGGGACGGCGCGCAGCTCGAAACGCCCGCCCCGGCCGGCATCGTTGACCAGCTCGGGGACGGCGTTGGACAGCCCGCCGGCGCCGACATCGTGGATCGACAGGATCGGATTGTCCTCGCCCAGCGCCCAGCAGCGGTCGATGACCTCCTGGCAGCGGCGCTCCATCTCCGGATTGCCGCGCTGCACCGAGGCGAAATCCAGCGCTTCGCTGCTGGCACCGCTGGCCACCGACGACGCCGCGCCCCCGCCCAGGCCGATCAGCATGGCGGGACCGCCGAGCACCACGATCTGGGCCCCGGGGGGGATGGTGTCTTTCTCGACGTGGCCGGGGCGGATATTCCCATAGCCGCCCGCTATCATGATGGGTTTGTGATAGCCCCTCACTTCCGTGCCCGTCGGCCCGGGCACCTGTTCCTCGAAGGTGCGGAAATAGCCGCACAGGCCCGGACGGCCAAATTCATTGCCGAAGGCGGCCGCCCCCAACGGCGCCTCGAGCATGATCTCCAGGGCCGAGGCGATGCGCGCCGGTTTGCCATGGTCGCTCTCCCAGGGCTGCTCGAAACCGGGAACGCGCAGGTTGGACACGGAGAACCCCGCCAACCCCGCCTTGGGCTTGGCGCCGCGACCGGTGGCGCCCTCATCGCGAATCTCGCCGCCCGTGCCGGTGGCCGCGCCGGGAAAGGGAGAAATCGCGGTAGGGTGATTATGGGTCTCCACCTTGATCTGGATGTGCGCCGGTTCCTCGTGGGCGGCGTATTCGCCACTGCGGGGGTCGAAGAAAAACCGCCGCGCGCGGTAGCCCTCGATCACCGCCGCGTTGTCCTTGTACGCCGACAGTATGCCCTCGGGACTGGACCGGTAGCTGGCGCGGATCATGTCGAACAGGGTCGTCTCCTGCGCCTGGCCGTCGATGACCCAGTTGGCGTTGAAGATCTTGTGGCGACAGTGTTCGGAATTGGCCTGGGCGAACATCATCAGTTCGACGTCGGTGGGATTGCGCCCCAGCCCGAGGAAGCTGTCAACCAGATAGTCGATCTCATCGGCCGACAAGGCCAGCCCCAGATCGCGGTTGGCCGCCAACAGCGCCTCGCGGCCCCCGCCAAGAATGTCCACGCTGACCAAGGGCGCGGGTTCGGCGTGGCTGAACAGGCGCTCCGCCTCGCCGCTGTGCGCGAGCACGCTTTCGGTCATGCGATCGTGCAGCAGCGCCTGCACGCCCGCCACCTCGGGGCCAGCGAGCGACGCGCCGGCGTGCAGACCCACCTCGTAACGGATACCGCGCTCGATCCGCGCTATTTTGTGCAGGCCACAGTTATGCGCGATGTCGGTGGCCTTGCTCGACCAGGGTGAGATGGTGCCGATGCGCGGCACCACCCAGCAGCGGTAACCCGTCTTCGCCCCCGCCGGGATGCCGCCGGCACCCAGCAACTGGCCCAGGGTCGCGCGCTCGGCCGGCGTCAGGCTTTCCTCCAGGTCGGCAAAATATTCGAAATGCGCGGCGAGCGACGTCACCGGGTCCGCGGCCTGTTGCAGACCGAGCCGGAGTTTCTCCAGGCGAAAATCGGAAAATGCCGGCGCTCCAGGCAATTGCAGCATGTAACAGGATCTCTGACGGTCGCGGGCCGGGAATCGGGTCAGGCCCCGCGTGGAAAGCACGCCATGATACTGGAGAGCCGCTGGCCGGTACAGCCCGCGACCCGGGAGAAGACCGACTAGATGCGGAAGCGGCCGACGACCTTCTGCAACCGGTCGGCCGACTGGGTCAGCGCCTGCAGATCCTGGTCACAGGCGGTCATCCATTCGGCGTTTTCGCCCTGTTTGTGGGATAGCGACTCGATATGCCCGGCGATCTCGTGGCTGGCCTCGGACTGCTGGCGGGCGGCCACCGAGATCTGCTCGACCATGTCATTCATGAGATTGACGCTGGCACTCATCTGTTCGATCGCCTGCTCGGTCTCGCCGACCGTGCCCAGCATGGAGCCGCTGGCCTCGGCCACCTGGTCCATGGCGCCGACCAGTTCGCGGTTGGACTGCTGATTGCCCTCGAGCAGCTCGCGGATCTGCGCGGTGGACTCCCGGGTCTTGAAGGCCAGCTGGCGCACCTCGTCGGCGACCACGGCGAAACCGCGGCCGGCCTCGCCCGCGCGCGCCGCCTCGATGGCGGCGTTGAGCGCCAGCAGGTTGGTCTGTTCCGTGATTTCGTTGATGACCGCGATCATCTGATGCATGGCCCGGCCCTTGGCCTCGATCGCATCCACACTCTCCTGCAGGTGGCCGATCTGCCCGGCCATGCCGCGCGCCTGATCGGCGGTGGTGCGCATCGCCGTGTTGCCCGCCTGGGCCTGGGACCGCGCCTGCACGGCGGCTTCGGCGGCCGTGCTCGCGTTACGGGCGATCTCGGCGCTGGTCGCCGACATCTCCTCGGTCGCCGCGGCGGTCTCGCGGGCGCGTTCGGCGCTTTCGCTGACATTGCCGAGCACCGCCGCCACCCGCTCGCTGGAATGGCCGGTGTCCTCGCTGACCTGGCGGGTGACATCGGCGATCTCGGCGATCATGGTCTGCAAACCGGCCATCATCTGGTTGAAATAACCCGACGCCTGCCCCAGTTCGTCGCTGGTCGCCAGTTTCACCCGCTGGGTCAGGTCACCGCCGCCGCGCGCCATGTCCTTGAGAATGTCGCGCAGGCGCAGTATCGGCGTCGCGGTCTGGGCACTGGCCACCCACGCGACCAGCAGGCCGATCAGCAGACCGGCGATCAACAGAATCGCTATGGTGCGGGCATCGCCGTGCAGGTCGGTCAACAGTCTGCTGCTGGTGTCGATCGCCTGCGTGCGCTGAGTCTGCACCAGTTCGCGCAACGCCGTGTCGATCTGCGTCAGCAGCGGACGCACCTCGGTGCGAATCAGGTGGATATCGGTACGCCAGCGCCCACTGGCCTCGATCTTGCGCAACTCGGCAAAGTGTTCCTTGAAGCGCTGCATGAGCTCGGCGAACTGGGTCACCCCCTCCGACTGCTCGAAGGTCAGGCGCGATTGCATGGCGCTGAGCTTGGCCAGCGCCCGATCCACGGCACCGAGATAGAGCTGGATCTCATCGAGCGGGCGCTGACCGCGGAAGGCGATATAGGCGCGCGCCCCGTTCATGACGTTGGTCCAGGCATAGCGCAGCTCGTGAATCTGGTTGAGCACCTCGCGCCGCTGCGGCCCGGCGGTCTCTTCGAGTTCGCTCATCAGCATCTGGCCGGTGACCTGCAGCATCTGCTGGCTGACGGGATTGAGTTTTTGCGCCGCGAAACTCAGGCCGGCGACATTCTCCATCGGATTTTCCACCAGCGCCTGCATCCGCGGCGCGTAGGTTTTATAGCGCTCGACCAACGTCTGCAAGGAGGCGAAGGTGTCCATGGCGCTTTTGGCGCCCTGTTTTTGCAACTCACGCTGAAGTTGGGCCAACGCCGTGTCCACCTGGGCGAGCGCCTGCTGGTAGTCGAGCTTGGCACTTTCATCCGCGGCCAACAGATACAGCCCAAGGGCGGCGGTCGAAGCGGTCAGCGCCTGAGAAAGGTCCTGCGAGGCGAGCATGGTGGGCTGCAGGCGTTCGACCAGCAGTTGCAGCCGATCCTCGACCGTGAACAGGCTGCGGTAGGACACCGCCGAGAGCAGCAGCATCAACGCCAGCAGGGTGCCGAACCCACCCCAGAGCTTCTGACGGACTGATAAATTCGCGAAAAAATTCAATTGGCGCACAGACTTCTTTCCCTTCCCCTGCCTTCCTTTTCGAGGCAAACCGCTGGGTAAAACAATCCGAGCGACCACCCCAAGGTACACTTGTTAGTGGCAGAAGCTGGCCGTTTCTTTAACGGAAAATCACGAAAACCGGATTAATCCAGGCTGATCCAGGGCATACCCGAAGGCTGATCGGCCGCGAGAATGCCGAAGCGGCTTTCGCCGACGGCCTCGGCCAGGCAGGCGAGCGCCAACTCGGGGCGGTTGTTCTTTTCGCTGATATGCGCCGCGATCAGGTGCTGCAAACGATCGGTGCGGACATGCTTGAGGATGGCGGCGGCCTGTTGATTGCTCAGGTGGCCGTAGTCGCCGCCGACACGGCGCTTCAACGGTGGCGGATAGGGGCCGGCGGCGAGCATCGCCGGGTCGTGATTGCATTCCAGAATGAAGGCGTCAAGCTGGTCGAGCGCCTGCAGCATGTGGGGGGTGATACTGCCGACATCGGTCAACAGACCGAGGCGCCGGTGGCCGTCGGAGAACACGAACTGACAGGGTTCCCGGGCATCGTGGGGCACCGGGAAGGGCTGCACCTGGAGGGCGCCGATGCGAAACGCGCGGTGACTGTTGATGCAGCGCCACTGCGCCAGCTCGCCGCCCTGGTGCATCGCCTCGGTGCCGGCGGTCATCCACACCGGTAGCCGGTAGCGGCGCGACAGCCGGCCCACGCCAGCGATGTGATCGCTGTGCTCGTGGGTGACCAGCACCGCGTCGAGGTCCGCCGGAGTGAGGGCGAAGCGCGCCAGGCGCTTTTCGGCCTCGGCGCGGGAAAACCCGCAGTCGATCAGCACCCGGGTGTCGCCGGCTTCCACCAGGGTGGCGTTGCCCTTGCTGCCGCTGCCCAGGGAGGCGAAGCGCATCGACCCGAGCCGCTACTTCAGATCATCGTAGAGGACATTGAGAATACGGACCGCGGTGTCCGAAGACTCCGGCTCGCCCTGGGCGTCGTGCACCACCACGCGGGTGTCGGCGCCGTCGTCGCTGAGCTTGATCTGGTAATGATCCACCTTCTGGTCGTCGTCGCCGGCCCAGAACGCCAGCTTGGAGAGAAAGCCTTTTTTCTGCTCTTTCAGCGGGTCGCTGTAACGTACGTAGTAAAGCCCCTGCAGGCGATTGCGGTCTTCCACGGCAAAGCCGACCCGGTCGAGCACGATGCCGACGTCGCGCCAGGCTCTTTCGAAATCCTTGTGCACCACCAGCGCGGCGGGACCGCCATTGGGCTGAACCAGTTCGGCGCGCGCGCGCTGTGGGGCCGGCGTCGCCGCCAGCTGTTGCGCCTTCTCGGGCTGCACGCCCAGATAAAGCATCATGCGCTTGAGCATTTCCGATTCCAGCCCCGGATCGGGCGGGCGCGGACCCCACTTGGTGTCGCTGTCCTCGACGCCCGAGACCAGCACCTCTTCCACACCCTGCTGGGTGATGTAAAGCTCGGTGGTACCGGGCTGTTCGCCACGCTCCAGGCGCATGCGGTAACGATCGCGATAGGCCGAACTGTAGGCGTTTTCATAGACGCGGCTGATCAGGCTGCGGATCGGGCCCTTGGGAATCGCGGCGCGGTTTTCCACCCAGTCGGTCTGCAGCGTGCCCAGGGCGGGATTCTCCCGGGCGATGAAGAAACCGTTTTGCAGCCAGAACTCGCGCGCCTTCGGCCACACCGTCTGCGGATCCCCCTGCACCACCAACCAGGCCTGGTCGTGGTCGCGCATGAACTTCAGCCCGTCCTGCGAGGGCAGCACCTCGCTGCCGGGGCGGTGGGCCTGCTCGGATTGGCGCGCGCTGGTATAGCCCGAAAGCGTGGCGTTGGCGGGCAGCGCCAGCGAGTCGCTGGTGGGCGTGGTGACCAGATCGGGCGGCACGTCGAGCGGCTTGGCAGGCTCGGCCCGCTTGTAGTCCTGGGTCTTGTCAGGGAAGGTCTTGTCCAGCCAGGTGCAGGCGGAGCTGCCGCTCAGCAGCAGCAGCAACAGGCCCAGACGGCCGATCGGATGGTTCAAATACATAAATTCTCGTCCCGTCTTGCGCAAATCAGGCATCGGCCACCGCCCCCACGCCGGCCTGCCTGAGCGCCTCGCGCACGCGGGCGTGAAAGGCCTCGTCCAGCGGCGTCAGCGGCAGCCGTAAACCCGGCGGAATCAGCCCCATTTCGTGCAGCGCCCATTTCACCGGAATCGGGTTGGACTGCAAAAACAGGTTTTGGTGCAATCCCCGCAGCGGGGCGTCCAACGCCTCGGCGCGCGCCCGGTCGCCGGCGATCGCCGCGGCGCACATGGCGTGCATGGCCGCCGGCGCCACGTTGGCGGTCACCGAGATGTCGCCGCGCGCGCCGAGCAGCATCAGCTCCATGGCGGTGGCGTCGTCGCCGCTGTACAGATCCAGCTGGTCGCCGCACAGCTCGAGGATGCGCCGGCCGCGCTCGAGGTCGCCGGTGGCCTCCTTGATGCCGATGATGTTGGAGATCGGCGCCAGGCGTTGCACCGTCTCCGGCAACATGTCGCAGGCGGTGCGCCCCGGCACGTTGTAGAGAATCTGCGGAATCGGCACCGCCTCGGCCACCACCTTGTGGTGCTGGTAGAGCCCTTCCTGGGTGGGCTTGTTGTAATAAGGTGTCACCAGCAGGCAGGCGTCGGCGCCGGCCTGCATGCCGCAGCGGGTCAGGGTGATCGCCTCGGTGGTCGAGTTGGCACCCGTGCCGGCGATGATCGGAATGCGCCCGGCGGCGATTTCCACGAAGCGACGCAACAGCTGGCAGTGCTCTTTTTCGTCGATGGTGGCGGACTCGCCCGTGGTACCGATCGCCACGATGGCGTCGCTGCCGGCCTCGATATGGAACTCGATGAGCGCCTCGAGACTGTCTTCGTCGACCGCCCCGTCTTCGCGCATCGGCGTGACCAGCGCCACCATACTGCCGTGAAACATGGATGCCTCCGCACCGCAAACCAATAGCGAATGGTACGGTCCCGGCCTGCCGCTGACAAGCTGAGCGCGCCGGACACGGCGGCGCGGACGCCCCGGCGCCCGATTAAACCTCTTAATGGCTGCGTTAATACACCTGTCTTCCCCGCGCGCCCGGCTGGCGTTAACTTACCCGCGAGCCTTCACGGATCATTCCCATGAGCGACGATCACGACTTCATTCGCGAAATCCGCATCAACCCGATCGTGCCGAGCGAGTCGGTACTGGTCTCGACGGCGCGCGGCATGCGTCCGCGCGAGGCCGAGGCGCCGGCGCCGCGCGACACCCGCGAGCACGTGCAGCGCTGCCCCTTCTGCCGCGGCAACGAACACATGACGCCGCCGACGGTCGCCAGCCTGCCCGCGGACGGCGACTGGCAGGTGCGGGTGGTGGAGAACCTCTACCCGGTGCTCGGCGACAACAGCACCTCGAGCAACCTGGTGTTCGGCCTGCAGCAGGCCATCGACGGCTATGGCCGCCACGAGGTGATCGTGGATCACCCGCAACACGGCATCGCGCTGCACGAAATGTCCGAGCAACACCTGTTCGGCCTGCTCGGCATGTACCGCGCCCGCATCGAGGCACTCTACGCGGCCGACGCCCGCATTCAGTATGTGTTGGTGTTCAAGAACTTCGGCCCGGCCGCCGGCGCCAGCATCCCGCATACCCACAGCCAGATCATCGCCATGCCGGTGGTGCCGGAAAACGTCTACAACGAGGTCCTGCACAGCCAGCGCTATTACAGCAAGAACCGCCAGTGCATCTTCTGCTCGCTGATCGACGAGGCGCTGACCTTCGAGGCCACCATCTACGACCGCGAGTCCGGTTCGGTGCGCCGCCACATCGACGTCGGCCAGTATGTGGTCGAGCGCGGCGAGCATTTTGTCGCCATCAAGCCTTTCGCCAGCCGCTACGAGTGGGAGGTGCACATCCTGCCGCTGAGCCACCAGGCGGACTTCATCGCCATCGACGACCCCGAACGCGCCGATCTGGCGCGGGTGCTGCGACGGACCATGGGCCGGCTGGACGCGGTGATCGGCGGCGCCCAGTACAACTTCTTCCTTCATTCCCTGCCGCACAACCGGGAATTCAGCGGCTGCGGCGACAGCTACCACTGGCACCTGGAGATCTGCCCGCGCACCAGCATACCAACCGGTTTCGAACTCGGCTCCGGCCTGTTCGTCAGCACCATCAGCCCGGAGGATGCCGCCGCCCGGTTGCGTGCCGTGGACCTCGATTAATGGTAGGCTTTGCGCCCCTTGTCAAAAAGCCAGCAGGTGATCAGCGGGGTTATGGGTAATCAATTAGTTATCGCCGCGGTCGGCTCCGACCGCCCGGGCCTGGTGGACACCCTCTCGGGCTGGATACTCGACAGCGGCTGCAATATCGCCGACAGCCGGATGACGGTGCTGGGCGGCGAGTTCGCCGTGCTGCTGCTGGTCCAGGGCAAATGGAACAATCTCGCCAAGCTCGAAGACCAGTGCCAACAGATGCAGTCCTCCCTGGGCATGAGCATCACGCTCAAGCGGACCGAGAAAAAACCGCCGGAAGGCGCGTTCCTGCCCTATGCCGTGGACGTGGTGGCGCTCGACCACCCCGGCATCGTGCACAATCTGGCGAGCTTTTTCTCCCAGCGCGGCATCAACATCCAGGACCTCTCGACCGCCGGTTACGCCGCGGCGCACACCGGCACCCAGATGTTTTCGGTGCACATGACGCTGGATGTGCCCGCCGACACCCACATCGCCGGCTTGCGCGAGGAATTTCTCGACTTCTGCGACCGCCTCAACCTGGACGCGGTCATCGAACCGGTCAAAGGATGAAGGCATGAGCCCAGTGCAACTCGACAGGAAAGTCCCGGCCTTCAAGGCGCCAGCTACGGGCACGGGCAGTTTCAGCCTGGCCGAGGCCAAGGGCAGGAACCTGGTGATCTATTTCTATCCCAAGGACAACACCCCCGGCTGCACGCGCGAAGGCCAGGACTTTCGCGACCATTACGCCAAGTTCAAGCGTAACCGGACCCAGGTGGTGGGCGTTTCGCGCGACAGCCTCGCCGCGCACGAGAAGTTCGCCGCCAAGCACGACCTCCCCTTTCCCCTGCTGTCCGACAGCGACGAGACCCTCTGCCGCCTGTTCGATGTGATCAAAGAGAAGAACCTGTACGGCAAGAAGGTCATGGGCATCGAGCGCAGCACCTTTCTCATCGATGCGGCGGGGAAGCTGCGGCGCGAGTGGCGCAAGGTGAAAGTCGACGGTCACGTCGAGCAGGTCCTGGAAGCGGTGCGCGAACTCAATCGCGGCGCCAAGTGAAACCCGCAAGCTTCCCGCGCGACGGGAAACGGTAGTCCCATGCCCAAAACCCAAGCCCAAGCCAAACGTCTGTTCATCCTGGATACTAATGTGCTGATGCACGATCCGACGGCGCTGTTTCGCTTTCAGGAACACGATGTCTACCTGCCGATGGTGGTGCTCGAGGAGATGGACGCCGGCAAGAAGGGCGTCTCCGAGGTGGCGCGCAATGTGCGCCAGGTCAGCCGCTTCATCGACGAGATGATGCAGGCCGCCGGCGACGAGACCATCGAGCAGGGCATCCCGCTGAACCCCCGCGGCCTGCTCGAGAACGGCCTGGAGGTGACCAACCCGGGGCGGCTGTTCTTCCAGACCCACACCCTGAGCAGCGCCCTGCCCGAGGCGCTGCCCGGCAACAAGCCGGACAACAACATCCTCGGCACCGCGCTGGCGCTGCAGGAAGAGCACCCCCACGTCACCGTGACCCTGGTGTCGAAAGACATCAACCTGCGCATCAAGGCCAAGGTGCTCGGCATCCATTCCGAGGACTACTACAACGACCAGGTGCTCGACGACGTCAACCTGCTGTTCTCCGGCACCACCGAACTGCCGGCCGACTTCTGGCAGGCGCACGGCGACACCCTGGAGTCCTGGCAGAAGGACGGGCGCAACTATTACCGCCTCAAGGGCCCGCTGGTGAAGTCGTGGAACCCCAACGAGTGCGTCTACATGCCCGAGGAGCACGGGTTCGAGGCCCTGGTGCGCGAGCGCGACGACGACAGCGCGGTGCTGGAGACGGCCATCGACTACCGCGGCTCGAAACACACCGTCTGGGGCATCAACGCGCGCAACCGCGAGCAGAACTTCGCCCTCAACCTGCTGATGGACCCGGAGGTCGATTTCGTCAGCCTGGTGGGCACCGCGGGCACCGGCAAGACGCTGCTGGCGCTGGCCGCCGGCCTGACCCAGACGCTGGAGGAGAACCGCTACAAGGAAATCATCATGACGCGCGTCACGGTGCCCGTCGGCGAGGACATCGGCTTTCTGCCGGGCACCGAGGAAGAGAAGATGACCCCCTGGATGGGCGCGCTGATGGACAACCTGGAGGTGCTGACGCGCTCGGAGGTGGGCGGCGACTGGGGGCGGGCCGCGACCAACGACCTGCTCAGCAACCGCATCAAGATCCGCTCGATGAATTTCATGCGCGGGCGTACCTTTCTGAACAAATACCTGATTCTCGACGAAGCCCAGAACCTGACGCCGAAACAGATGAAAACCCTGATCACCCGCGCCGGACCCGGCACCAAGGTGATCTGCCTGGGCAACGTCGGCCAGATCGACACGCCCTACATCACCGAGACCAGCTCCGGGCTGACCTACGTGGTGGATCGCTTCAAGGGCTGGGCCCATAGCGGGCACATCATCCTCAAGCGCGGCGAGCGCTCGCGGCTGGCCGACTACGCCTCGCAAGCCCTGTAGACCCGGGGGGCGTGGGCCGGCGCGGTCTCAGCCGGCCGCGCCCGGTTGATCCTGCGGCGGCGGCAGCGGCGGCGCCGGACGCGGCCAGACGCGCATCACCGCCTTGACCAGGGTGGCCAGCGGAATGGCGAAAAACACCCCCCAGAACCCCCACAGGCCTCCGAACACCAGCACCGCCAGAATGATGGCCACCGGGTGCAGATTGACCACTTCGGAAAACAACAAAGGCACCAGCACGTTGCCGTCGAGCGCCTGGATCACGCCGTAGGCCACCAGCACGTACCAGAACTCGGGCGTCCAGCCCCACTGGAAAAAGGCGATGGCGGCGATCGGCAGGGTGACCGCGGCCGCGCCGATGTAGGGAATGACCACCGAGAAGGCCACCAGGGTGGCCAGCAACACGGCGTACTGCAACCCCATGAACAGGAAGGTCAGATACGTGACCACGCCGACGATGAGAATCTCCCAGATCTTGCCGCGCACATAGTTGGCGATCTGGCCGTTGACCTCCTGCCAGACGCTGGCGCTGAGCGCCCGGTCGCGCGGCAGATAGCCGCTCAGCCAGGCGATGATGCGTTCCTTGTCCTTGAGGAAGAAAAACACCAGCACCGGCACCAGGATCAGATACACCAACAGGGTGATGATCCCCACCACCGAGGCCACCGACACGGTCACCACCCGCTGGCCGAGGCTGGCCAGCTCGGCGCGAATGGCGTTTATCAGGTCCTGCACCTGGGCCTGGCTGATCAGATCGGGATAGCGCGAGGGCAGGCGCATGATCGCCTCCTGCCCGGCGCTGATGATGTTGGGCAGCTGATTGAACAGCTGGGTCACCTGATAGGACAGGCGTGGCAGCAGCCACAACAATGCGAAGGCCAGAAACAGCATGAAAATGACGAACACCGCCGCCACCGCCAGTAGCCGCGGAATGCCGCGCGCCTGTAGCGTGCCGACCACGCCGTCGAGCAGGTAGGCCAGCACCAGCGCCGCCAGCACCGGCGCCAGCATATTGCCCAGGGTCATCACGATGAGGAAACCGGCGATCAGCAACAGCGCCAGGATCACCGCCTGCGGGTCGGCGAAAAAGCGCTGGAACCACTCGCGGATCACCTGCATCAGCCGTCGCCGTCCTGCACGAGTTGGCGATACTGCTCGGCGAAGGCCCGCTCGAGTTCGTCGATCACCGCGGTGGCCTCGCGCCCGTGCAGCACGTGCTGGGTGACCAGATCGGAGGTCATGCCCAGCATTTTCTTTTTATCCAGCATGAAATAGGTCTGCGACAGGCGTTTGACCGCGGCCACCACCTTTTCCTCCTCCGGCCGGGGAATTTCCGCCGGTGGCGGAATCTCAACCGGTTCGGGGGGCGCCGACGCGACCGGCGCCAGACCCTGTAGCGGCGCGCCGGCGCGGCTGTGGAGGAATTCGGCAAAGCGCATCAGCGCCTCGAGATCGGCGGGGGGCAACGCATCGGCCAGTTGCAGCAACGCGTCTTTTTGTTGTGGCGTCATGCCACGCTTTATACAACTTCGGGGTGCGCTTTGCAGTAGTTTCGGGCGAATTCCAGCAGTTCATCCATGGCGCGATGGCGGAATTTCTGCTTCTGGTGGACGAAGGAGAAGGGGCGCTCCAGGCTGGGGTTGAGGATCAGCGACACCAGGGTGCCGAGCTTGAGCTCCTTCTGCACCGTGGCCGAGGACATGATGGAGACCCCCATCCCCGCCTCCACCGCGCCCTTGATCGACTCGGGACTGCCCAGTTCCATGGTCAGGTTGACCTGGGCGTTGTTCACGCCCTGTTCGTTCATGTAGTCGGCGATCACCTCGCGCGTGCCCGAGCCCTCCTCGCGACAGATATAGGGGTAGTCGAGCAGCTCCTGGATGGTCACCGAACCGCGCCCGGCCAGCGGGTGCTGCGGGGCCACCACCGCCACCAGCTTGTCGACGCGACAGACCTCCACCACCAGGTTCTTGTTCATCACCGGCGATTCCACCACGCCCAGGTCGATGACGTTGTTTTCCACCATGTTGACGATGCCGTCGGAATTCGACACCTTGAGCTGCACGTTGACGTCGGGATAGCGCTTCTTGAAGTCGCCCAGCAGCGCCGGGAGCATGTATTCGGCGATGGTGGTGCTGGCGCCCAGCATGAGCACACCGCTGACATCGCCGGTCATCTCCCGCACCGCGCTTTCCATCTCCGAATACAGCTCGAAAATCCTGTCGGAGTATTCGTAGACGCGCTTGCCGGCCTCGGTGAGGCTGATGCGGTTGTGGGTGCGATCGAACAGGCGGGTGTTGAAATGCTCTTCGAGCTGGCGCACCTGGAAGGTCACCGCCGGTTGCGTCATGTGCAGCGACTCCGCGGCCTTGGTGAAACTCAACAGCCGCGCGACTGTGTGGAAAACCTGCAATCTCCGATCTGCCATACCTGCTGACTCTGCCGTGCTGTGCCGCGGCGCCGAATGGAACCCCGCCGATAACTTTAGATCCAATAAAAAATATTGATCAGGGCGGGAACCATACAGGAGTAAACGGATTTTTGCATGTTTTTTGTCCCCGTGGAGTCCGGGGAGCAGAAAGCCGGGCGGCGGGCCGCCCGGCTCGAGGCGGGAATCGTCCGGGCGTCAGACCCTGAACTGGGCCATCAACGCCTGCTGTTCGGCCGCCAGCCTGGCCAGCTCCTCGCTGGCCTGGGCGGTCTGCTGGGCGCCCTCGGCCGAACGGTCCGCGACCTCACGGATGTTGTTCATGTTGGTCTGCATTTCCGCGGCCACCGCGCTCTGCTCCTCGGCCGCGCTGGCGATCATGGTGTTCATATCGTTGATGGCCGAGACGGAGCCGGCGATCATGCCCAGCGACTCAGCCGCCTTTTCCACCAGTTCCGAGCTCTGCTGCGCCTTGCCCTGCGCGCCTTCCATCACCTTGACCGCGTCGCCGGCGCCGCTTTGCAGGCGCAGGATCATGTCCTGAATCTCCTGGGTGGACTGCTGGGTGCGGCTGGCCAGCGTGCGCACCTCGTCGGCCACCACCGCGAAACCCCGGCCCTGCTCGCCGGCGCGCGCCGCTTCGATGGCGGCGTTCAGCGCCAGCAGGTTGGTCTGCTCGGCGATGCCGCGAATCACGTCCAGCACCGAGCCGATGTTTTCGCTTTCTTTCTCCAGATTACGGATCACCTGGGCGGCGGAGTCCACCTCGCTGACCAGCGCCTCGATGCCGCCGATCGCCTCGGTGGCCACCAGAGCGCCGCTTTTGGCCTCGCTGTCGGCGCTTTGCGCCGCGTTGGAAGCATCGGCGGCGTTGCGCGCGACCTCCTGCACCGTTCCGGTCATTTCGTTCATGGCCGAGGCGATACTGTCGATCTCCAGCTGCTGCGCCTTGACGCCACGACTGGTCTCGTCGGTGATGGTCGAGGTCTGCTCGGCGGCGGCCGCCAACTGGGTGGTCACGCCGGTGATCTGTCCGATCATGTTGCGCAGATTGGCCGCCATATGATTGAAGGCGTCGATGATCTCGCCGATCAGATCGGCGCTGCGCATCTCACAGGTTTGCGAGATATCGTTGTGGCTGATGGCGTTGGCGATCTCGGCGATACGCTTCAACCGCTTCAACAACATCACATGCACCAAACCGTAAATCGCCAGTCCGCAGCCAAAGCCGGACACCATGCTGGCGGCAAAAAACCAGCCGAACATGCCTTCCTTCCACTCCACAAACCAGTCGGTGATGATGGGATACATCCCACTGATCACCAGGCCGAAAGAAACACATGCGATTAGCAGATTACGGAGAATGCTCGGTTTCATAGATGTCTCGCTTAACACTCTGAGGGGGTTGAAATCGCCGCGCGGCGACCCGCTTTTCCTGAATTACCACTCGTATTACGGCAAAAATCGGCGCGGCTTAAGTTTTGTGACAAAAGTCAGGTTTAGAACGCTTCTAACCGCATACCCACCTGCGGGATGGAAGTCGCAAGCCCCGGGCGCCACTGCCCACGATTTTTCTCCGTAATCAATCTGTAGCGGCCGCCGCCCGGGCCGGCTTGAGACCCCCCGCCCCGGTGTGCTGCACTCCGCCCGCTCGAGGAAGCCGCTCCAGCGACAAAAAAAACCCCGCCGAAGCGGGGTGGGAAGCGGTGCTTCGCGGTCGCTTATTGCTCGGAACCGCCGGCGGCTTCGGTCAGCGCCTTCTGAATGGCGTTGGGGCTGGCCATCAGTTTCATGAAACTGTTGGCGCCCATCATCTTCAGGTCCGGGTAGTGCACCGCCATACGGAAGCGCATGTGCAGGGCCACCACCTTGTTGCCGTCGACCATGATCTCGTAGGGCAGATAGGCAGTACCTTTGAGCTCGGCGAAGTCGACCACACTCATGATGTGTTGCTCGTCCATGTTCTCATCGCCACCTTCCCCGGCCCGGCGCGCCACGCCGAGGACCGTCACGTTGCCGGGCAGATCCAGTCGATACACCTTGGTGACACCCCCGACCCCGGCGGCGAGATTCTTCTCCAGCGTGTCGACCGCCTTTTTATGCGAGTCGTATTCGGCCAGCTTGTAGACGTCGTCGAAATACTCCATGCCGAAGGTGTAATGGTACTTGCGCAGCTTGCGCGCGCTCAGCCCCTTGTCGGAACCGAAGGTGTCCTGCGCGCCGAGGGCACCCTTCAGCGCCTCGTTCACCCCGTTGAGATCCGATTTCAGGCGATAGGCATTGGCGATATACAGCGGGTTGGCGTAGGCCACCTGCACCTCGTCGCCCACCTGCGTGACCGCCACCCGCCAGGGCGCGGCGAAACCGCCGTACTCGCTCATCCCGGCGACCTTCTTCAGCTCGGCATTGGTCACCACGATCACTTCGGCGTTATCCACGAAGGTGTTCGCATACGGGCTGTACGAACCCAGGATCTGGAAACCCGCGCCGGTCAACGCCGCCTTGGTCTCCTGCACCTTGGCGGCAAAATCGCCCGGCCCCTTGCTCGCCAGGACAAATGGCTTGAAGCGCTCCGCCGCCTGCACGCCGCCGGCCAGCGGCAGCAGCAACACAGCGCTCAACATCAACAGCGAAGTCATTCGTTTGAACATGGTCATTCCTCTCTCTCCTCAGTCCGCGGGTGGACATCCCCCCGACGGATTTTATTAAAAGTATTTGTGGTATTCGACTGCGTATTTACTTCAAAAAGCAGAAGGGTCACGGCGAAGCGCGACCCTTCTGCGGCAGACAAATCAAGTTTGTCCGGTAACAGGCATCAGAAGCGCATGCCGTAGCTGATTTCCAGCGCGTTCTGGTACATGTCGTTCTTGGCGGTGTAACTGAAGGCCGCGTTAGGACCCGTTCCCTGATATGTATACTGCACGTCATTGCGCAGCGCATGCATGTAGGTCACGGTAACTTCGCTGTTCGCATTCAAGCTGCGGGTAAAGCCAGCGGTAATGTGTTTTTCCACCACGGCAGGCGCGAGCACGTTGAACAAAGCCTGATCGTCGTCATAAGGCACTTGGCCGTAATTGAAGCCCGCGCGGAAGGTCCAGTCGCTGTTGTAGGCATAATTGACACCGACCTTGTAGACCCAGATGTCATCCCAGCCGAAACCCCAACCGTCGTTGCTGCCCAGCGGATTGGAAATCAGCGCAGGGTTACCGATCAGCGCGCCGGTAAAGGCGTTAAAGAACTCGTCGGCCGTCGGCCCCTTGTTCGCGATCGCCTTGACCTCGCTGTAAAGGATGCGGGTGACGTCGGCGGCAACGGTCAAGCTCGGTGTCGCCTTGAAAGCGATACCGGCACCAAAAGTCGGCGGAATGTCAAAATCGCCCTGCTCAGCAAACAGGCCGGAATACTTCTTGAACTTGTCCATGTAGATCTTGGAACGCGCCATCGCACCGATGGAAACGGGACCGAAGTTACCCAGATAACCGATCTGCGCACCGAAGCCGTAAGCGTCGTCGTTGCCATTGTTGGTGACGTTCCCCGGATCAGAGGAAAACGCCTGGAACAAACCCAAGCCATAGGCTCTGAAAGTCTGGTAACCAAGTACAGGTGAAAAACCAATGGATTGGTTTTCAGTGAACTTATAAGCGATAGTGGGCGTAATCAGCACTTGCCCGAGATTGACGCCTAATGAAGGGCGCGCGTTGGGATTGTTATACAGGGCGTTCAAATTAGGATCGATCTGCGCGGCAGGCACGCCACCGTTCTCCAGCGCGCCCGCAAAGCCTGAGGGGCCGCCGGGCTGAAATGTTCCTGTGCTCGTATCTCCGATAGCGGGCGCGAAGGCGGTTGTAAAGATATTGCCAGTACCCGAATCTGCGTCCCCATAGCGCGTATTCATGCCACCATTTCCGACCACGGCCATACCAATACTGACCCGATCAGACCAAGCTTTAGCAATACCAAAATGCGGAATGAAAAAAGCATTGGAGCGACTCTTCTCGCTGGACAGCATCCCCTGCCGCGGGCCGTTGCCCATATCGGGAATCGCGAGGCCACTTGCGTCCACTTCTCCGGAGCGCTTGGGTTTAAAAAGCTCGACGCCGGCATCGAAGCGGCTGCCTACCTCCGAGACCGTCGCCGGGTTGATGGCCGCGGCCATACCGTCCTGACCAAAGGCGATACCCGCCCCGGCCATGCCGCGGTTCTTGGAACCCGCGCCGATCTTGAAATAGCCGTTGGTGGCCTGGGCCAGTGGCGACGCCAAGAGCGAGGCCACGGCCAGCGACGTCAGGGTGTGTTTCAGGATACCTTTCATAGTTCCATTCCTCGTGTCCGTAATGTTCAATGATATTCCCCTTTCTCTTTGTGGTTGTTAATATGCAACATGTTCTTGGGGATTAACCACAAAGATGTAATACAACGCACTGTAATGTCAATCACATAATGCCCCCAAAGCAAAATACATGCCCAAATTTATATATCAGCAATCACTAATACTTAGCGACCTTTCTTAACAGGCCACTCAAGCCCCGCTACACTTGAGCTAGCCCACTTATCGGCAGTAAGCTCGATCTCCGTAGCAGAGGCACAACAGCTTAGAAGAGGAGCAGGGGATGCGAAACAGACATGTCAAACTTTCGGCGCTATCCTGGTTGAGTGGCGGAATCCTGGCCGCCCTCGCCTCCCACAGCCTCGCCGCCGGCTTCGCCCTGATCGAGCAGAGCGCCCGCCAGACCGGCAACGCCTATGCCGGGGGCGCGGCCGCGGCCAACGACGCCTCGACCCTGTATTTCAACCCCGCGGGCATCACCCGCCTGCCCGCCCAGGTGGTGGGCGCGCTGCATTACGTGGCGCCCTCGGCCGAGTTCAGCGGCAGCGCGACGGATATCTTCGGCAACCCGGTGTCCGGCGGTGACGGCGGCGATGCCGGTCAACCCGGGGTGATTCCCAACTTTTATATCACCACGCCCTTGGGCAGCGGTCTGTATGCCGGCCTGGGGATCACCGCGCCCTTCGCCCTCTCGACCAAATACGACGCCGACTGGAAGGGCCGTTACATGGCGATCGAGTCGGAAGTGCACACCGTCAACTTCAACCCCAGCGTCGCCTATCGCCTCGGTCCGCACCTGTCGCTCGGCGCGGGCGTCAGCCTGCAATACATCGAGGCCAAGCTGACCCAGGCGGTCGACCAGGGCAGCCTGTGCGCGCCCACCCAGGCGCAGTTGCAGGCCGCCGGCGTGCCGGGCGCCGACCCGGCCATTTGCGCCGGTCTCACGCCCCAGGGCAACGACGGCCTGGCGCAGGTGAAGGGCGACAACTGGGCCGGCGGTTTCAACGTCGGGCTCCTGTACGAACCCAGCGAACAGACGCGCGTGGGCCTGAGTTACCGCTCGGGTATTAAACAACAGTTGACGGGCAACGCCCGCTTCAGCGGCATCGTGCCGCAGTTCTCGAGCTTCGGGATTTTCGTGCCCACCAACGTCACCGCCTCGGCGGACCTGCCGGCCAGCGCCTCGCTCAGCCTGTGGCACGACCTCAACCCGAGCTGGTCGGTGATGGCCGACGCCACCTGGACCGGCTGGAGCAGCTTCGACGAGCTGCGCATCAGCTACGATTCCTTCCAGCCCGACACGGTGGTCGACGAAAGCTGGAACAACTCCATGCGCTATGCCCTGGGCCTGGATTATCGTTACGACAGCAAGTGGACCTTCCGCGCCGGCGCCGCCTTCGACGAGACACCGATCCCCAACAGCACCCACCGCACGGCGCGCATTCCGGGTGAAGACCGCATCTGGGCCTCACTGGGCGTGAGCTATCAAATCAGCCCTTCACTGGGCCTCGACCTGGGTTATGCGCACCTGTTCGTGAAGGATCCGAAAATCAACGAGACCTCGACCAGCGCCGGCAACCTGACTGGGGAATATGACGCGACGGTGGATATCGTCAGTGCGCAGGTGGTGTGGAATCTTTGAAGGGAAGGCCGGCCCGATTGGTGGTGGTCGAGATGCATCGATAGCGGCTATCAACTAGACTATGCCGCCATCAATGGAATCGTAACGAGGCGTACGGAGAACCACCATGGACAAGCTTTACACCATCGGCTATGAAGGCGCGGATCTGACCGATTTCCTAGATACTCTCAAGCGAGTCGGAACCAACATGCTACTGGATGTCAGGGAACTCCCCATTTCCCGGCGCAAAGGGTTTTCCAAGACTGCGCTTAAAGAAGCGCTGGCCGCAGTCGGAATCGATTACCGCCACGAAAGACAACTCGGCTCGCCTAAGACGGTTCGCCATCAGCTGCGCGAAGACTGGGACTACCAGCGGTTTTTCCGGGACTACGATAAGCACCTTAGCCAACAGATCGGTCTCCTGGAACAGCTTACCGAAGAGATTGAGGGTAGCGTTGCGCTAATGTGCTATGAGAAAGACCATACCACCTGCCACCGTGATTCCGTGGTAAATGAGCTGGCCAACATGATGGATATAGAACCGATTCACTTGGAAGTGGAGAGGAAGAATGGGAGCAGGGAAACACGTAACAAAACGTATTCGCATACTAGTTAAGGCCTTTCCCCAGCCTAGTCAGAAACACGAGGAGACAGTCTGCTGCGCAGGGATCACAGAAGACGGTCAGCAGCTGTTACGACTATTCCCGATCCGTTACCGGCGACTTAACAAGGACGCGCAGTTCGACCGCTTCGATCTGGTCGAGATGACCATCACGAAGGCCTCCGATCCCCGGCCTGAGAGCTACCGGGTCGATGAAGGCTCGATTCATCGACTTGAGCGCGGCAACAAGCTCGCCGATTCCGCCAAGGTCCGGTTGTGGACACCGTTCATTGCCCCCTCCCTCAAGGACCTGATGGCCGAAAACGAGGACAACGACCGCAGCCTGGGCATCATCAAGCCCGATGCCGGGAGCTCGAAGTTTGTGATCAAGGAAGCCGCCCAGAGCGAACAGGATGACCAGAACGTGGCCGAGATGGTTTTCGAGCAGGTATCCTTGCTCGAAAACCCTTTAAAGCCCCTGGAGAAGCCCAGGTACAGCTTCAGCTACCACTACACCTGCTCAGGCCACCCCCACAAGCATCAAGTTCATGACTGGGAGGTGCAGGCTGCGTTCAACCACTATAAGCGGCGCTACAAGCCCGAAGAGAAGGCCCTGAAGATGATGCAGCAGGAGTACGGCCAGAATATCCCACGGCGCAACCTGCATTTCATCATGGGGACCATGGCCTCGCATCCGCGCACGTTTATCATGATCGGTCTGCTGCGCTCAGGCCTCGACCCAGAGGAAGTCAGCAAACAAGGAACATTGGACTTATGAAGAGCGCCTGGCAACGGTGCTGACACACCACTGAAAGACTGACCACAACCCACTGCTAAGGAGTGAGTAATAGCGAATCACCATTCTATCGGACCGTCGCCGCTCTGCGGCGGCGCGGGCCTCCTAGGCGTTCCAGCGGGCGCTGCGGCCGGATAACGACGACTGAAGTAAAAAGCCCCGCCGGTTAAACGCCGTCGCTATCATCTTCACAATCGGGCTCTGCAATGCTTTTTTGCGGGCACCAGCCACATTGAAGCCATAAAAAAACCCGCGGCACGATATCGTGCCGCGGGTTTTTCAAGTGCTAAGACTGAAGCTACAGCGAATCAGGCTTTCTTGATCAGAAATTCGTACTTGCCGCCGGCTTCCTTGGATTCCAGCAGGGTGTTGCCGGTCTGCTTGGCGAACGCCTCGAAATCCTTCACCGAGCCGGGATCGGTGGCGATGATGCGCAGTACCTTGCCGCTATCGATCGTACCCAGGGCCTTCTTCGCCCGCAGAATCGGCAGGGGGCAGTTCAGTCCGGATGCATCCAGTTCTTCGTCAAAATTTGCCATCGTACAGCGCTCCTTAAACGTGTCGTTGTAAACCGGCCGCGAGCGGTCGGCGGTTACCAAATCTGTCTCATGAAAAGGTGGCCCGTCTTTATAGGATAAGTGCTGCCCAAACGCAAGTCCGATAAGACCAGAAAACGCCGGTTTGCGAGGGTATTTGCGTCGCTGGAGACGTCAACCGGCGCGCGCCGTCGGCGTGCCCTGTGCCAGGGGATAACCCTGCCGGTGCCAGTCGACGATGCCACCGCGCAGGTTGTAGGCCTGGGTGATGCCCTGCTGCTGGAGGAACGCGCAGACCTGCGCCGAGCGCGCGCCGGTGCGGCAATAGACGACGATTTTCTTCTGCTCGCGCCAGTTCTGGGCCTGCAAGGGCACCAGATGCATGGGAACGGCCTCGGCGCCGGGAAGCATCGCCTGGGCCGTCTCTTCGGGGGTGCGCACATCGATCAGCAGCAGGTCCTCGGCGACTGAATCCAACCACTCGGAGAGCTGCGCCGGGGTGGTTTCCTGGATAGCGTACATTCTGGACTCCTATATATTAGTGATTACTAATATTCTTGGGGTGATGGCCGCTAATGTCAACCTCGAGGAACTTCGCCGGCCGGCTGGCATCAAAATGTTCACAACCGTCAATGTTCGCTCCGCCACCCCGGTAGTTTCCTCCTCCGACCTCAGGTATTCTGCGTCCCCAATGAGATTTCGCTGGTTAAAATCGGGCCTGTGCGTGGCCATGTTGGCGCTGCAGGCGGCCCCCGCGCACGCCGAGGTCAGCGGTAACGACCTCCCCGATTTCGGCGACTCGGCCGGCTCGCTGGTCTCACCGGCGCAGGAAAAGGAGTTCGGCGAGGAGTTCATGCGCAGCGTGCGCGCGCAGGCGAAGCTGGTGACCGACGCCGACGTCGTCGACTACGTGCAGCAGCTCGGCGCCCGGCTGGCGGCCAACAGCGACGCCCCCGGCCAGTCTTTCACCTTTTTCGTGGTCGACAACCCGGCGGTCAACGCCTTCGCCGGGCCCGGCGGCTATATCGGCGTACACACCGGGCTGATTCTCACGGCGGAGAACGAATCGGAACTGGCCGGCGTGATGGCGCACGAAATCGCCCACGTCACCCAGCGCCACCTGCTGCGCGCCTACGAGAGCGCCAACCAGATGAGCCTGCCGACGGCGGCCGGCATGCTGGCGGCGATCCTGCTGGGGGTGGCCGGCAGCAACCCCGAGGCCGGGATCGCGGCCATGTCGGCGGTCCAGGGCGCGAGCATCCAGCACCAGTTGAATTTCACCCGCGCCAACGAGCGCGAGGCCGACCGCATCGGGATCCAGACGCTTGCCCACGCCGGCATCGACCCCTACGGCATGCCCAGCTTCTTCGAACGGTTGCAACAGACGACCCGCCTGTATGGCAACAACTTCCCCGAATTCCTGCTCACCCACCCGGTCACCAGCGACCGTATCGCCGAGTCCATGGCGCGCGCCGAAAGCTACGGCCACCGCAAGGAGGTCGACACGCTGGATTTCCGCCTGATCCGCGCGCGCCTGCGGGTGCTCAACGCCGAGACCCCGTCCGAGGCGGTGAAATACTTCCAGCCGTTGGCGGCCCAGGCCGACGCCGGACCGGCGGTGCACTACGGGATGGCGCTGGCGTTATGGCGCAACAGTGATTATGCCGCAGCGAAAAAGCGTCTGCAGGCGCTGCTCGAACAGGACCCCGACCGGAAACTCTACCGCACCGGTATGGCGCAGCTGGAGATGGACAGCGGCCAGACCGAGGACGCGCTGCAGCTCTACCAGGACACGCTGAAACTCTACCCCGGCGACCTGACCGTGGGCCAGTACTATGCCTCGGCCCTGATCCAGGCCGGCAAGGCGGACCAGGCGCGCCAACAGGTGCTGAAGATGCTGCGCGACAAGCGCGCCCGCACCGCCGAGCTGTATGAGCTGTGGGCCAAGGCGGCGAGTGTGGCCGGCCCGGCCTGGGAGACGCATCTCGCCTCCGCCGAGGCCTACTATTTATATGGCAACCTCCGCTACGCCATCGATCAGCTGAGCAAGGCCCTGGGCTACAAGGCGCTGAGCGACTACGACCGGGCGCGGATCGAGGCCCGGCAGAAGGAATTCCAGGCGGCGTTGAAGGCGCGCGAGCAAACCGGCGCGAGGGAATAAAACCCTCGCGCCGGCCGTCCTCGCGCTTAGACCATTACAAATTCTTCGGCCCGAGGCCGAAGCAACTGTGTTAGCAAGTTCTTATATAGCTGAGCGTTACCCGTTGAGAAAAAAAGAACTTTTGTTTTGACTCGGGGATGGCGGGAAACTATATTGTTTGAACTGAAGTGATGGCACTAACCCTCGCCAGGTGACTGGCGCAACCACGTTGAAAGCGCATTTAAGGAGGAAATGATGCGGACACTTCCGAGCATCTTAACCACAGCGGGCTCCGTACTGGCTCTTGCCGGCACGCTGGCCCTGCTCCCGACCACCGGCGTGGCGGCCGACGCCAAAGCCGAGTCGGTCGTCGAGCAAGGCAAGGCAATCGCCTTTGACCGCAAAAAAGGCAACTGCCTGGCCTGCCACCAGATCGACGGCGGCAGCCTGCCCGGTAATATCGGCCCTCCGTTGATCGCGATGAAAGCGCGCTTCCCGGACAAGGCCAAACTGCGCGCGCAGATCTGGGATGCCACCAAGGCCAATCCGAACAGCATCATGCCTCCTTTCGGCCGCCAGCAGATTCTCAGTGAAAGCGAAATCGATAAAGTTGTGGAGTTCGTCTACACGCTCTGAAGCGGTGTGTGGACCTATTAGGAGATAGACGAGTGATTAATATGAAACGCAGAACCTTTCTGAAAGGATCCGTGGCCGCCGGCGCCGTCGGTGCCGCCGTCAGCGCCGGGTTGCTGACCCCGCGCGTCGTCCTGGCCGCCTGGCCGAGCGCCGCCTTCGAAGCGAAGTCGGTCGACAGTGCGCTCGACGCGCTGATGGGCTCGCACGCAGTGGAAAGCTCCGACAAGATTTCCATCCGCGCGCCCGACATCGCCGAAAACGGCGCCGTGGTGCCGGTATCGGTCACCGCGCCGATGTCGAACATCGACACCATCAGCATCATCGCCGAAAAGAACGCCGCTCCGCTGACCGCGGCCTTCAAACTCGGCAAGGGCGCCGAGGGCTACGTTTCCACACGTATCAAAATGGGCAAGACATCCAACGTGATCGCCGTAGTAAAGGCCGGCGGCAAGATGTACAGCGCCAGCAAAGAAGTCAAGGTCACCATCGGTGGCTGCGGCGGTTAACGAAGGATAGAGGACAGATATCATGGCAACGATCAAGATTCGTGCAAAACTCCAGGGCGACGAGACCACTGTCAAGGCCCTGATCCAGCACCCGATGGACACCGGACAGGTCAAGGACAAGAAGACCGGCAAGCTCATCCCGGCGCACTTCATCCAGGAAGTGAATTGCGAACTTAACGGCACCAACGTTATGACGGCATTGTGGGGACCCGCGGTTTCCAAGAACCCTTACCTCTCCTTCAAATTCAAGGGCGCCAAAAGCGGCGACACCCTGAAGCTGAGCTGGGTGGACAACAAGGGTGAAAGCGACTCTATCGAAACCCAGGTCAGCTGATACCAGAGGACCTGCAAGGCAATCCGAACCGAAGGTGGAGAACCCATGAAAAAACTGCTAACCCTCATCGCGACTCTGGGTATGATCAGTGCCGCATCCGTCGCCGTCCAGGCCGGCCCACAGCAGGATCTGAAAGAGTTTCGCGCCTACTACAAAGAGCGTTTCCCCGATGTGCCCTTCAACGACTTCGTCAACGGCGTCTATGCCATCGACCAAGCCTCACGCGAGCAGTGGGAGTCCATCGAGGAGTTTCCGCCCTACGAGCTGAACATCGACAACGGCAAGAAGCTGTTCGAGACTCCGTTCGCAAACGGCAAGACCTACGCCAGCTGTTTCCCCAACAAGGGGATCGGCATCAAGCAGAACTACCCCTACTACGATGCCAAGGCGGGCAAGGTCATCACCCTGGAGGCGGCCATCAACAACTGCCGCACCGCCAATGGCGAGAAACCGCTGAAGTGGAAGAAGGGCCCGATCGCCGATATCTCCGCCTACATGGCCTACACCTCGCGCGGCAAGAAGATCGACGTCAAGGTGCCGGCCGACAAAGGCGCGATGGAAGCCTACGAACGGGGCAAGGAGCATTTTTACGCCAAGCGCGGGCAGCTCAACATGTCGTGCGCCGATTGCCACATGTACAACGCCGGCAACCGCGTGCGGGCTGACATTCTCAGCCCGGCGCTGGGGCATACGACGCACTTCCCGGTCTATCGCTCCAAGTGGGGCGGTCTGGGCACCATCCAGCGTCGCTATGGCGGCTGTAACAAGCAGGTACGTGCCAAGCCCTACAAGGCGCAAAGCGTGGAGTATTCGGACCTGGAATACTTCGAGACCTACATGAGCAATGGTCTGGA
This sequence comes from Thiogranum sp., assembly GCA_030148805.1. Lineage (GTDB taxonomy): Bacteria > Pseudomonadota > Gammaproteobacteria > DSM-19610 > DSM-19610 > Thiogranum. The sequence goes on from JASBSS010000036.1 coordinate 146,192, forward strand.
GAGCAACGGACCGGGTGCGCGCAAATAGCGCGGGCACCTTCGAAAAGCCCGGTCTTTTGACCGGGCTTTTTTGTTTACAGGGCCGGTATAATCACCGCATCGTCACGCCACCGGCCCGTTACGAGATTTCCCATTACCTGTTTCCAGCAAGGAACCTGACATGAACATCAGTCGTCGTGAATTTCTTCAGATGTTAGCCGTCGCCAGCGCGTCGGGCATGTCGCTGAGCGCCTGCGAAAGCGATAAATCCTCCGCACCCGCGGGCAGCAAATCCGCCGCGAGTCCGTCCGATCCCTACGAGATCCCGGGCTTCGGCAACGTCTCCCTGCTGCACTACACCGACTGCCACGCCCAGTTGCTGCCGATCTATTTCCGCGAGCCCAGCATCAATCTGGGCGTGGGCCCGATGAAGGGCCGGCCGCCGCACCTGGTGGGCGACAGCTTTCTGTCCTACTACGGCATCAAGCCCGGCAGCCCCGAGGCGCACGCCTTCACGTACCTGAACTATGTCGAGGCCGCGCAGCAACTGGGCAAGGTCGGCGGCTTCGCCCACCTGAGCACGCTGATCAAGAAGGTCCGCGCGCAGCGCCCTGGCGCCCTGCTGCTCGACGGCGGCGATACCTGGCAGGGCTCGGGCACCTCGTACTGGACCAATGCCCAGGACATGGTCGACGCGCAGAAGCTGCTGGGCGTGGACATCATGACCCCCCACTGGGAGATGACCTTCGGCGCCGACCGGGTGATGGAAATCGTCAACAACGATTTCAAGGACAACATCGAATTCCTGGCGCAGAACGTCTTCGACAACGAGTGGGGCGAACAGGTCTTCAAACCCTATGTGATTCGCGAGATCAACAATGTGCCCGTGGCCATCATCGGCCAGGCCTTCCCCTACACGCCGATCGCCAACCCGCGTTTCATGGTGCCGGACTGGAGCTTCGGCATTCGCGACGAGCACATGCAGCAGGTGGTGAACGAAGCGCGCGAGAAAGGCGCGCAGGTGGTGGTGGTGCTCTCGCACAACGGCATGGACGTCGACCTGAAGATGGCCAGCCGCGTCACCGGCATCGACGCCATCCTCGGCGGCCATACCCACGATGCCATTCCGCGCCCCACCGAGGTGAAGAACAGCGGCGGCGTCACCCTGGTGACCAACGCCGGTTCCAACAGCAAGTTCCTCGGCGTGCTCGATCTGGATGTCGGCGACGGCAAGATCCGCGACTACCGTTATCGTCTGCTGCCGGTTTTCTCCAACCTGCTGGAAGCCGACCCCGAGATGGCCGCTTATATCGACAAGGTGCGCGCGCCGTACAAGGACAAGCTCGACGAGAAGCTCGCGGTCACCGACGAGGTGCTCTACCGGCGCGGCAACTTCAACGGCACCTTCGACCAGGTGATCTGCGACGCGCTGATGGAGGTCCAGGACGCGCCGGTCGCCTTCTCGCCAGGTTTCCGCTGGGGAGTCAGCGTCATGCCGGGAGAGGCCATCACCTTCGATCACGTGATGACCCAGACCGCCATCACCTACCCCACCGTCACCCGGACCAACATGACGGGCAGCCGCATCAAGCAGGTGCTGGAAGACGTGGCCGACAACCTGTTCAACAAAGACCCCTACTACCAGCAGGGGGGCGACATGGTGCGCGTGGGCGGGCTGAAATACGCCATCGATCCCAACGGCGAAATCGGCTCGCGCATCACCGACATGGAACTCGACGGCAAGCCGCTGGATCCGAACAAGGAATACCCGGTCGCCGGCTGGGCCAGCGTCGCCCAACCCCTGGACGGCAAACCCATCTGGGACCTGGTGAGCGAATACCTGCGCGCCAAGAAGACCATCAGCAAGATCGATCTCAACACCCCGCAGCTCAAGGGCGTGGGCAGCAATCCGGGGCTTGCCACCGACAGCTGACCCGCCTCGCGTCATCGCACATCGCGCAAAAAAAACCGCCCGTCCGGGCGGTTTTTTTATACTGTGGAAACAGGGAAGCGAACGCGCTTCGCCGCACAACTTTGGCGGGACGAACAGCGCCCCGAGGAATAAATGGTGGGTCGTGTAGGATTCGAACCTACGACCAATTGGTTAAAAGCCAACTGCTCTACCGACTGAGCTAACGACCCGCGAGAAAGGGCGTGATAATACCGGACCCGATGAAAATGACAAGCCTGGGCGTGCCGGCAGGGCCTGCCGGCACGCGTTTTCAAGGCATTATACGATCAGACGGCTTCGAGCCGACGCAGTGATTTCGGCAACAGCCGCATGTCGACCAGCGCGGTGATGAAAGCCGCGGCGAAACTGGCATCGGCCTCGTAGACCAGCTTGTAGTACTGCACTTTCATGGTCAGCGCGCTGCCAAGCACGATGCCGCCAAAGGCGATGAACGAACCCAGCGCCAGGGTGGAAATACCGGTGACCCCCTGCCCGATGGTGCAGCCCAACGCCAGGATGCCGCCGAACCCCATCAACGCGGCGCCGATCATGTGCTGCACGAAGTCCTTGAACGAGGCAAACCATTCGAAGCGGAAGCTGCGGCTCAACAACGACCACAACATCGAGCCCAGGATGACGCCGAGCACCGCCACCACGCCGAAGGTCAGATAAGCCTTGTTGAAACCGGAGGCCGAGTATTCCACCATCTGGCCCATGGGATTGATGAAGGTATAGGATTGCGCGGCCAGCGGACGCGTGTCGGCCGGCTTGCCCTCGCGCGAGTCGGCGAGAAAATCCCAGTTCTGCGCGTACGACTGCAAGGTGTAGGTATCGCCGTCGGTGTTGATGATGACGTTGCTGGTGATGTACCAGGCCGCCAGCACCGCCAGGCCGACCGCCAGGCCGCCGAGAATGTTGTTGAAGCTGCGGCGGAAATCGCCCGAGCTGAACACCACCACCAGCAGCAGGGTGCCGAGGATACCGCCGATGATCATGCGCGCGGTCGCGGCGTGTTCGCTGCCGGCGACCAGCGTACCCAGATCCTGCGGCCCCTTCAGGCTCACCGCCAGCGGCCGCAGCCAGTCATAGAACAGCACGGTGAACAACGTCTTGTCGGAACCCGGGAAGGGGTTGACCATGAAATAGGCGATCACCGCGATCACGGCGAAAACGAAAATGGATTTGATGTTGCCGCCGCCGATACGGACCAGGCACTTGTTGCCGCAGCCGCTGGCCAGGGTCATGCCAATGCCGAACAGGATGCCGCCGAGCAGATTCTCGGCCCAGATGAACTGGGAGGCGCGGTAGGGGGGGAAGGCGCCGTCGGCGTCGACCATACCGAGCGCCTCGAGCAGCGTCACGCCCAGCAATGCCACCGCGATGGCCAGCAGCCAGGAGCGAAAGCGCCCGGTGTCCCCCATGTTGACCCAATCCGACACCGCGCCCATGGTGCAGAAATTGGTCTTGTTGACCACGGCACCCAGCAGCAGGGAAATGGCGAAAATGACCCAGAGAAAAAACGACTGGGCGGAAATGAAGCTATCGAACGTCATCTATCTATCCTCGGCAAACCTGCGTTTGCGACTTTGCTGTAAAACCAAATTAGCTATGTCGGCAGCTCGCGTCCTGGCCGTAGTGGGTCGGATCGCTGATACCGGCCTCCCGGAAGCCGGCGGCGCGCAGGCGGCAGGAGTCGCAACGGCCGCAGGCGCGACCGGCCGCGTCGGCCGCATAGCAGGATACCGTCTGCGCATAATCGACACCTAGCTGCGTACCGGTGCGAATGATCTCGGCTTTGCTCATCTGGATGAGCGGCGCATGAATCTGGAACTGGCCACCTTCCACACCCGCCCGGGTGGCTAGTTGACATAGACGCTGAAACGCTTCGATGTATTCCGGCCGACAGTCGGGATAGCCGGAGTAATCCACCGCGTTCACGCCGATGAACAGGTCCCAGGCGCCCAACACCTCCGCCCAGGCGAGCGCGAGCGACAGAAAAACGGTATTGCGTGCGGGCACATAGGTCACCGGAATGCCCTCCGAGGGCGTTTCCGGCACCGCCACTTCCGGATCGGTCAGGGCCGAGCCGGCAAAATTATCCGGATCCAGGGGCAGGATTTTATGGCTGATGACGCCCAGCGCGGAGGCGACCCGACGGGCGGCGTCGAGCTCGGCACGGTGGCGCTGGCCGTAGTCCAGGCTGAGCGCATAACAGGCAAAACCCTGCGCTCGGGCCAACGCCAGCGTGGTGGCCGAATCCAGCCCGCCGGAGAGCAGCACCACCGCGCGGCGTGCTTCAGCGCCCCGGCTCATCGCCCCAGAGAACTTTGTGCAACTGCAGCTGGAACCGCACTGCCAGGCGGTCGTCGAGAATCCACTGGGCCAGTTGGGCGGGGTCCTGCTGCCCCCAGGCCGGGGAGAACAACAGCTCGCAGCGCCCCACCAGCCGCCGCTGCGCGATCTGCTCGCGCGCCCACTCGTAGTCGGTGCGATCGCAGATGACGAATTTCACCTGATCGCGCGGCGCCAGCGTATCCAGATTACGGTACAGGTTGCGCTCGACCTCGCCCGAGCCCGGCGTCTTGAGATCCAGCACCTTGAGCACGCGCGGGTCGACGCCGGCGGTATCCAGCGCGCCGCTGGTCTCCAGCGACACGCGGTAACCGGCGTCGCACAACTGGCGCAGGAAAAGCAGACAGGCGGGCTGGGCCAGCGGTTCGCCGCCGGTGACCGTCACCTGGCGCACCTGATAGGCCGCGACCCGCGCCAGCAGCGTCTCCAGCGAGTGCTTCTCCCCGCCCTGGAAGGCGTAGGCGGTATCGCAATACTGGCAGCGCAACGGACAGCCGGTGAGGCGCACGAACACCGTCGGCAACCCCACGCAAGTGGATTCCCCCTGCAGGGAGAGGAAAATCTCGCTGACGCGCAGCCGCTCGACCAGCGGCGCCCGGGCAGGCTGTACACCTCGACTCATGGCGCCATTTTACCACCGCCCGGCGCCGGAAACGCCGCCAGGCGTTGCGATCCTGGGGTTTTTCTAACGGCCCTCCTGCTTCAGCCGATCGAGCCGCTCCTGTGCCAGCCGGGCACTGGTGGTGCCCGGGTATTGTTGCACCACCTCGCTGAGCTGGCTGCGCGCCTTGGCCCAGTCCTTCTGCTCGTAATAGATGTACCCGAGCTTCAGGCGCGCATCGGCGACCTTGGGACTGTCCGGATAGGCATCGACCACCTTGGCGAACTCGGTCAGCGCCTGCGGGAACTTGCGCGTGACGTAGTACACCTCGCCCAGCCAGTACTGCGCGTTGTCGGCATAGCTGCTGCCGGCATATTGCTTGAGGAAGGCCTGAAAGGCGCCCGCGGCGTCGTCGTAGCGCCCCTGCTTGAGCAGCTCCAAGGCCTGATCGTAGGCCTTGCGCTGTTCCGCCGGATCGAGCGCGGGCGCGGCGGCGGCCGGCGCCTGGGCACCCGCCGGCGGCGGCGCGCCGCCCGCTGCGCCACCCGGGCCCGCCAGCGTCGGCGCCCCCGCCGTCGGCGCCGCCACCCCGCCGGCTTCCAGGCGATTCAGCCGCCGGTCGATATCCAGGTAGAGATCCCGCTGGCGCTTCTGCAGATTCTCCAGCGTGTGGTTGGCCACTTCCACGTCACCGCGCAGCTGCTGCACCTGGCGTTGCAGCTCGGTCAGCTGGTTGAACATGTCGACCAGCCCGCGGCTGTCGAGCTTGCGTTCCAGCTGCACGATGCGCGCCTCCAGTTCCGCCTTGCTGGCGGCCGGCGCGTTGCCGGCCAGCGCCAGCAGCAGCAGCGCCAGCGCCGTGCGGCTAGTGGCCGGCATAGACCAGTTCCACCCGCCGGTTCATGCTCCAGGCCGACTCGTCGTGGCCGTCGACGGCCGGTTTTTCCTCGCCATAGCTGACCACGGTGATCTGGTTGGGCGAAACGCCCTGGAATTCGAGCATACGGCGGATCGCCTGGGCGCGCCGGTCACCCAGGCCGATGTTGTATTCGCGCGAACCGCGTTCATCCGTATGCCCCTCCAGCGTCACCTTGACGGTGGGATTGGCCGCGAGGAAGGCCGCGTGCGCCTCGATCAGCGGCCGGTCCTGCTCGGCCACTTCGCTGCTGTCGAAAGCGAAATAAATCACCCGCTGCGCCAGCGGACTGTTGGGGTCGCTCAGCGACTCGATGGTCAGGTTGCCATAGCCATCGACACCGCTGGTGGTGGCATCGGTGGTCGCCGCGGCACCGTCGCCAGCGCGATCCTCCACCGCCACGCCCTCGCCCTTGCTGCCACCGGTCGAGCTACAGCCGGCCAGCCACACCACCGCCAGCACCATGATCAGTTTAAGCACCACTTTCATTTTTCTACTCCTTGATTTGCAGAATCACTTTAACGAAGTCAAGCACGGTCGGGACTACTTGCGCTGTTCGAACGGCGACCAGACCGGCTCCCGAACATTGCCCTGCTGCAGACTGAAACGTTGCCGAAAACGGCCGTCGCTGGAGACGGCGGCGAGCACGCCACGGCGTCCGGACTCAGTCGCATAGATAATCATGCTGCCATTGGGCGCGAAACTGGGCGATTCGTCCAGGCTGCCATCGCTCAGCACGCGCAGCAAGCCACTGTCGAGGTCCTGAGTGGCAATTCTATATTTCCCGTTCTCGCCGTGCACCAGCGCCAGAGTTTTGCCGTCGGGCGAGAAATCGGCGCTGGCGTTGTAGTTGCCCTCGAAGGTGAGGCGCTCGGCGCGACCGCCCTGCGCCGGGATGCGATACAGTTGCGGGCTGCCGCCGCGATCGGAGGTGAACACGATACTGCGCCCGTCGGGCGACCACACCGGCTCGGTGTCGATCGACGGGCCGTTGGTCAGGCGCTTGAGCGAGCGGTCGCTCAGACGCATGCTGTAGATCTCCGGGTTGCCGTCGCGGGAAAGCGTCACCGCCAGATAACGGCCGTCGGGCGACCAGGCCGGGGCGCCGTTGATGCCGGCGAACGCGGCCAGCTCCTCGCGCTTGCCGGTGGCGATATCCTGGATGAAGACGCCGGCGCGCTTCTTCTCGAACGACACATAGGCCAACCTGGCCCCGTCGGGCGACCAGGCGGGCGACATCAGCGGCTGCGGCGAACTGAGCAGGGTCCGCGGGTTGTAGCCGTCACTGTCGGCGAGTTGCAGCTCATAGGTTTTCTTGCCGTTGGCGCTCTCGGATATCACATAGGCGATGCGGGTGGCGAAAGCGCCGGGCTGGCCCGTGAGCGCCTCGTAGATCAGGTCGCTGACCCGGTGGGCGATGTAACGCAGCCCGTCGGCCGGCGCCGGCAGGCTGTAGCCGGTGATCTGGCGGCCGCGATAGACGTCGAACAAGCGGAACTGCACCCGATACTGCCCGCCGCCGACCGGCTCGACCTTGCCGATCACCAGATTGTCCACCCCCAGGGTCCGCCAGTCCTGGAACCGCACCTGACTGCTTTCCACCGGCCGACCCACCAGATTCTGCACCGGCACCGGCGCGAAGCGGCCGCTGCGCGCCAGGTCGGCGGCGACAATGGCCGAGACATCCTCCGGCGGCACACCGCCGGCGGTCCCGAAGGGCACCACCGCCACCGGCACCGCGCCGTCCATTCCCTGGGTGATTTCAATGGTCAACTCGGCGCGCGCCAGCCAGGGCAGGCAGACCAACAGGGTGAGCAAACTCAGCGTAATTTTCTTCATAAGGATCCAGGCTTGAATTCAAATCTGATGGAACGGAACCGCTGCATCACCTCGGCGTCCGGCGGTACCGGCAACGGCGAGGCCTTGAATACAGCCGCTTCCACGGAACGGTCAAACGCAGCGTCGCCGCTGCTGCGCACAATCTGCGCGTCGATCACTTCGCCGCTGGGGATCAGACGAACCTGCACGGTACACGACAGGGCGCTGCTGGAACCCGGCGGCTGGATCCAGTTGCGCTCGACCTTCTCCTTAATGTAGGCGACATATTCATTGATCATACTCTGCATCGCGCTCTGGCGCTGCGAGGCCAGCCGCGCCTGCTCGGCCGCCAGCCGGGCCTGCATTTCCGCCTCGGCCGCCTTGCGCGCCTCGGCCTCGGCCTTGCGGCGGGCCTCCTCCTGGCGTTTTTTCTCGGCCTCGGCCTGGCGCCGCGCCTCTTCCTCCTGGCGCTTTTTCTCGGCTTCGGCCTGGCGTCGTGCCTCTTCCTGACGCTGCTTCTCCGCTTCGGCCTTACGCCGCTCTTCCTCCTGGCGCTGCTTCTCGGCCTCGGCCTGGCGCCGCGCCTCTTCCTGCCGCTGCTTCTCGGCTTCGGCCTGGCGCCGCGCCTCTTCCTCCTGGCGCTGCTGCTCGGCGGCCGCCGCCTGACGCTTGGCCTCCTGCTCGGCCTGCTGGCGGCGCTTTTCCTCCTGGCGCTTCAGCTCGGCGACCCGGGCTTCCTCCTGCTTGCGTTTCTGCTCCGCCGCGCGCGCGGCCTGTTCGGCGCGCTGAAGCTTGTCCTGGGCTTCGCGCTGCTTCTTCTCCTCCAGCTGTTTCTGCCGTCGCACTTCGGCATCCAGCTTGCCGGCGTCGATGACCACCGCCTGCACCGGCGCCGGATTGCGCGCAGCGCTGGGTTTCACCGACGGCGCCCAGTCGAGGCTGAACATGAGCACGCCGAGCAACAGCAGGTGCACCAGCACGGCATACACAAAGGCGCGGGGTCGGTCTCGCAGCACTCCCATCGGGCTAACGGAACTATCCGCCCTCCGGCTCGGTGACCAGTCCGACCTTGGGCGCGCCGGCCTGTTGCAGCAGCGCCATGGCGGCGACCACGCGCCCGTAGCTCACCCCGGCGTCACCGCGCACCATCACCGGCGTTTTCGGACGCTGGCGCAAGACCGCGGCGGCGCGCGTGACCAGCGTTTCGGCGTCTATCGGCGTGGCCGGATCGCCGCCGACATTGAGGAAGTAACGTCCCTCGGCGTCGACGCTCAACACCAGCGGGTCCTGCTGCTGCTCGTCGAGCGGCTCGGCCGAGGCCTGCGGCAGTTCCACGTCCACGCCCTGGTTCAACAACGGCGCGGTGATCATGAAGATCACCAGCATCACCAACATGACGTCGATGTACGGCACCACGTTGATTTCCGCCATGGGTTTTTTCTTGCTGCGCTGTCTGGCCACGTCGCTTTCCCGTTATCCCTCGGCGCGCTCAGTCATGCGCCTGGCGGTGGAGGATGCTGGAGAACTCCTCCAGAAAGTTGTCATAGCGCGTTTCCAGGCGTTCGACATCGTTGGAGTAGCGGTTGTAGGCGATGACCGCGGGGATCGCGGCGAACAAACCCATCGCCGTGGCGATCAAGGCTTCGGCGATACCGGGGGCGACCATCGCCAAGGTGGCCTGATGCACATTTCCCAGCCCGCGAAACGCGTTCATGATACCCCACACGGTACCGAACAGGCCCACGTAGGGGCTGGTCGAACCGACCGTGGCGAGAAAGGCGAGATGGGTTTCGAGCTCGTCCATTTCCCGCGACAGGGCGACCCGCATGGACCGCTGGGCACCTTCCACCACCGCCATGGGGTCGCTGTTGCTGCGCTGGCGCAGGCGCGTGAACTCGGTGAAGCCGGACACAAAGATATTGGCCAGTCCGGTCAGCTCGCTGGCCCGCGGCGAGAGCTGCTTGTACAGGGTCGCCAGGTCGCCGCCGGACCAGAAGCGGTCCTCGAACTGCTCGGCTTCATCGCGCGCCTCGCTCAGCGTACCGCGTTTGCGAAAGATCATGGTCCATGAAAGCACCGATACGCTCAGCAACAGCAGCATCACCAACTGCACCACCACGCTGGCATTGGTGATCAGGCTAAAAAAAGACAAATCAGTGTGCATCTAACAGCTCCGAGCGGATGGTTTCCGGGATAGGGGTCGGTTTGAAAGTCGTCGCGTCGACGCAGGCGATACGCACCGTTCCCCGGCACAAGGCGCGGGTTTCGCCGCTGCGACAGATGGTTTGATCGAAACTGAGGCTGGCGCGCCCGGCGGCGCTCACCGCCGCGGTGACCTCGAGCGCATCGTTGAACCTGGCCGGTGAGCGGAAATCCACTTGCAGCGAATGTACCGTAAACAAAATGCCCAGATCCCGGCGTAACTGCCCTTGATCGAATCCCAGCGCACGCAGGTATTCCGTCCTGGCGCGCTCCATGAACCTCAGATAATTGGCGTAATATACAACGCCGCCGCAGTCCGTGTCTTCGTAATAGACACGCACCGGCCAACAAAATTGTGTCAACTGCGCCCCCGGTTGCGATCGTGATCTGGAACCGATAACTCACCCTGGACAAGCTTACCGGCGCCGCTGCGCCATTGCACCCCGCGCAGTCCCCTCGGCGGCGACAAAAAAACGCGACCAGGGCGGTCGCGTAATGCCCCCGTTCGAGGGGGACAAACCTCAATCTGGAGCCAAATCAGGATCGCCTGTAGGACAATGCCTGGTCGACGCGCTGCGTCCTGGAGCCGGGCGTCTCTGTAGCGCGCCATGACTCGCGGCGCGAACGTTCCAGCGCCAGGGCCTTCCCAGGGACGCGGGTCAGCGCAGCAAGCCACTAAGATTCCGCCCCCTGGGGACGAGGCTTCGCGAGCAGCTGCTCGCCGGGGCGAGACGCGCTCGGGCGAAACCCAACGCCCGACCCAGACCGCCAGCAAGGCGCATGCCAGCCACGCGAAACGACCACCCGCAAAGGCCGGCGGTTGCAGTAGGCTGACGAAAAGCGGGCTGGCGTCGTACGGAAAACGGGAAAACTGTCGCGCCTTGACGACAGCCGTTTGCCTTTTCCGACGGAAACAGCGGAATCCGTACGCCTGGGCCGTCGCCTTACAGCGACATCCGCTGTACCGGACCGGCGCCTTTGAACTGCGAGGGGTTCAGATGGTGCTTGTGCAACAGCTTGTAGAACTCGGTGCGATTGCGCTTGGCGATGCGCGCCGCCTGACTGACATTACCGTTGGTGATCTGCAGCAACTGGGTCAGATATTCGCGCTCGAAACGGGACCGCGCATCGGCGAACGCCGGCATTTCGGCATCCACTTCATCGCGCAGGGCACGCTGCACCAGGCTGGCGGGAATCAGCGAGGTCGTGGTGAAGGCCACCGACTGTTCGACGATATTGAACAGCTGGCGCACGTTCCCCGGCCAGGGCGCGGACAACAGCACCTCCATGGCATCGGCGGAAAACCCTTTCACGCCTTTTTTGGCGGCATCCTCGAGCGTGGTGAGAAAATAGTTGGCCAACAAGGGAATGTCCTCGCGGCGTTCGGCCAGCGCCGGAATATCCAACGCCACCACGTTCAGACGATAGTACAGATCCTCGCGAAAACGGCCGGAATTGCGCAGCTCCTCGAGATCGCGGTGGGTCGCGGAAATGATGCGCACATCGACCGGAATGGCCCGCGTGGCCCCCACCGGGCGCACCATCCGCTCCTGGATCGCGCGCAACAATTTCACCTGGAAGGTCATCGGCATGTCGCCGATTTCATCGAGGAACAGGGTCCCGCCGTTGGCCGCCTGAAACAGGCCCTTGTGGTCGCGCGTGGCGCCGGTGAACGAACCTTTGACGTGCCCGAAGAACTCGGATTCGAACAGGGTCTCGGGAATGGCGCTGCAATTGACGGCGACAAAGTCGCCGCCGGCGCGCGGGCTGGCGTGGTGGATGGCGCGGGCCAGCACTTCCTTGCCGGTGCCGCTCTGTCCGTGGATGAAAATGCTCGCCTCGCTGGCGGCCACCAGCCGCGCCTGACCCAGAAGATCCTCCATCAACGGGCTGCGGGTCACGATCTCTTGACGCCATTCGGCGACCTGCTCGTCCTCGCGCCGCTCGTGCTGCTCCCCGGTCACGCGCAACGCGCGCGTCACCTGCTCCAACAATTCCTTGCTGTCGAACGGTTTTGTAAGATACCCGAAGACCCCGCGGCTGGTCGCGTCCACCGCCTCGGGAATGGAACCGTGGGCCGTGAGAATGATCACCGGAAGGGCCGGACTGCGCCGATAAATCTGGTCGAACAGCGCCATGCCGTCCATGCCATCCATGCGTAAGTCCGTGATTACCAAGTGGGGTTGGAAGATGGGGATCTGCGCGAGCGCCTTTTCGCCACTTTCCACGGCGGCCACTTCATAGCCGACGGCGGACAGCCGCATCGACAACAGACGCAACAGCGCCGGATCGTCGTCAACCACCAGGACCCTGTATCGACAAGCACTCAAATCACTTCTCCTTCCGTTCTAACGGCGTTTCGCGTTTCTGGATACTTTGCTCAATGTTGGTGAGTTCTTGCAACTGTCGTTCCAACTCCTTGACCCGCACCTCGGATTCCGTCAGCGCCTGCTTGAGCACCACGATTTTATCACTCGCGCCGGCCTTTTCGCTGATCGCCTGGGTCAGCAACCGCGCCAATGCCCGCGAACTGGCGCTGGCATGGGGCTCCAGCCCCTGCAGCAGCTTGAGCGCACGGCGCTCGTCGCGAACCTCGGCCGGGCCTTCGGCCAGCAGCAGCGCCAGACGCAACCGACTGCGGATATCCGGACGCCGCGCGAACTCCTGCTGCCGGCGCTCCAGCGCCTGCTCGTTTTGCTCGGGCGACAGGGCGCGCAGGCGCCACCATTCCTCCAGCCAGTAGGCCGCGTCGTCCACCCGCAACGCCACCGGCACGCGACTGTCGGCGTCGCGCTGGACCGCCATGGGCTGACAGGCATACAAGAAAACAACTATCAATAATAAGTAGTTACGCACATTGCTCCTCGGCTGGCTCCAACGGCAGCACCACCCGCAGACAGGCCCCCGCGGCGTCACGGTCGATCACCTCGATGTAACCACCATGCGCTTGCGCATATTCGCGCGCGATGGACAGCCCCAGGCCGGTCCCGCGCACATGCCCGTTGGCGACGTTCGCGCCTTGATAAAAGGCATCGAACACCCGTCGGCGCTCGGGTTCAGGAATTCCCGGCCCGGAATCCGCAACTTCGATCACGGCCTGCCCGTCCCGGGCCCGCAGGTGAACGCGCAGCTGGCCTTTTTCCGGGGAAAACTTGATCGCGTTGGAGATCAAATTATCCACCAACGTCTGCAATTTGGCGCGGTCGCCCTCCAATGCTACAGGATCCAGCGACACATTCAGAACAAGTTGTCGGGCGAGAACTGCAACCTTATGATCCGTAAGCACATTATAAATAAGGCTACGTAATGCCACACGCTCGATGTGCAATTTGGCGGTGCGCTGACTGGCGACATTGAAATCGAGCAGGTTTTCGATCAATTTCTGCAACTGCAAGGTGTTGTCACGCAGAATGGCGGCGATTTCCCCCTGCTGGCTGTTCAAGTGCCCCACCACGCCCTCGTTGAGCAGCTCCGCGCCCTCGCGAATGGCGGTCAAGGGCGTCTTCAGCTCGTGGGAAATATGGCGCAAGAAGCGGCTCTTTTCCTGCTCCACTTCCAGCAGCCGGGTGCGCATCCAGTCCAGCCGCTCGCCCAGCTGCTCCACGTCGCGCGGCCCCACGATCTGGGCCGGTTGGGAGAAATCGCCGTCGCCCAGCCGACGGATGGCCTTGTCGACCTGTTGGATCGGGCGATTGACCAATAGCGTGAAAAACGCCGCCAACACCAGCACCGCCGGTATCAGGGCGACCGCCTGAACGACCAGCCCGCGCTGGACCGCGGCGCCCTTGGTCTCCAGCGTGGCCACCTCGCCTTCGACCAGCTTGCGGTTGTCGACCAGGATTTCGCGCGCGTCGCGCGCCAGCTCGGCGAAGCCCTCGACCGCCTGGGCCGTTTCCGGCGCGTCGTAGGCGTTGCTGGCGAGGGTGCGGGTGATACCCGCCTCCACCCGTTCCATCAGCAACAGCCGGTCACGCTGCGATCGGGGCAAATTCAGCGCCAGCAGACGGCGCACGGTATCGCTGAATTTCTGATGGTTCTCCTGGTAGACCTCAAGCAGGGTCTCGTCACCCAACACCTTGAACTGACGAGCGTTTCGCTCCATGTCGGTGATCGCCTCGAGGAGCAACTGGCTGCTCTGGGTGGCGCGGACCGTGGCGAACAGCGCGCGCTGCCCCTGGGCCACCAGGCGGTCGACCTCGTAGGTCGCGTGGACCAGGGCGATCAGCAGTGGCGCCACCACCAACATGTAACCGACCAACAACAGGCGGCGGATGGATTTTGGGCGGTAAAATCTCAAACCCGGACGTCCTCTTCGCAGAAAGGACTATTGTGATTGAAGTCATGACGGAATGGAAAACCCGCGGCCGATTCCGGGGGGCCGGAAATGGCCCGAACGGCGTCCCTGGAGGGACGCCCAACGGGCTGGAAGTGGGTTCAGAACCCGGTCCGGGCCCTCGCCGCTGGCGGGGTTCGGTCACCGCAACGCGTGCTCCAGGCCCTCGGTGCTTGAGCCGACCTTGGCTGCCGCCGGCGCGGCAAAACGCCGCGCGCGCCCTCAGACGACGCTGCCGAAACCGAGGTCGACCGCCCCGGCCGGCGGCTCGAGGCCGGCCAAGCGACAACCCTGGGCGATGGGACCGCCGGGAAACAACTTGTAGAGGTACTTGTAACCGCCTTTGCTATGAAACTTCTCGTCCAACGCATCGTGCAGTTCGCGCACACTGTACTTGTTGCAATCGTGCCGGGAACAGTATTCCTGCAAAGCCTGCACCACCTCCCAGTGGTCGTCGTGCATCGCGAGTCCCTCGCGGTCGGCCAGGGCGCGGGCCTCGACCTGAGACCAGTCTGAAGGGGCGTGAACAAAATTCGAAGTGACGGCCGATACTGCCATACTGCTACTCCTCCTCACGGATGAACGTAACTTGCCAGACTCACCCCAACTATAGCAGCTGAAAAAGAACCTGCCGCCGGGCGGCGCCCGCGGACTAGCCCGGTGGGTCCGGCAACACCCCAAGCGCCGTGCGCGCCAGGGAAAGCCGCTGTTGCAGCAGCTCGCCGGTGTAGGGCTGGGTCCGGCTGTGCCCCCAGACCGGACCCGGCCAGGCGGGGTCGGCCTGGTAGCGGGCGATGTGATGCAGGTGCAACTGGGGCACCAGGTTGCCGAGCACGCCAAGATTGAGCTTGTCGGCGGCGAAGGCCTGTTTCAGGAAGCGGCCAAGCTGCGCCGACTCCCGCCAAAGCTGCTGTTGCTCGGCCTCCGGGAGTTCGAAGATTTCGCTGACGCCAACGCGACGCGGCACCAGCACGAACCAGGGATAGCGCGCATTGTTGAGCAACAGCAACTGGCTTAACGGCAGGTGCCCGACCGTGACGCAATCGGCCGCCAGGCGCGGATGCAGTTCAAATTCTTCGCTCATGCGATCAGTCCCCCGGTGATCAAATACCCCTCTGGGGCCCACTTTTTACGCCGCGGACCTTTTGGCCGCAAGGGCCAGCGGCTATCGTAGCGACATGGACTATACCTTGGCCATCGACCAGGGCACGCACGCCAGCCGGGCCCTGGTCTTCGACGCCCGCGGCCGCGTGGTGACCTCTCACCTGGTGCCCGTCGAGTTACGGCGCCCGCGGCCAGAGAGCGCCGAGTACCCCGCCGCCCCGCTCCTGGCCAGCGTGCGAACGGCAGTGGCCACGGCCTTGGGGGCGTTGACGAGCAAGCAGCGAGACGCCGTCGGCCGCTGCGGCTTGTGCACCCAGCGTTCGACGGTGCTGGCCTGGGGGGCGGACGGTCGCGCGCGCTCGGCGGCGTTGAGCTGGCAGGACACGCGCGGCGAAGCCCTGGTCGCCGCCCTGCGCCCGCACGCCGGCGCCATCCAACGCCTCTCCGGCCTGCCCCTGTCGGCCCATTACGGCGCCAGCAAACTCAACTGGTTGCAGCACACCCTCGCCGCTGAAGGGGATTATCACCTGGGACCGCTGGCGGCTTATCTGCTCTGCCGGCTGACGCGGGAATCCGCGCATCGGGTCGACCACAGCAACGCCCAGCGGCTGCAATTGCTCGACGTACGGCACTGCCACTGGTCGCCGGAACTGCTCGATTGGTTCGCCGTTCGCCGCCAACGCTTGCCCGAGCTGTGCCCGGTCATTGCCGATCACGGCATGCTCGCCGAGCACGGGATTCCGATCAGCGCGGTGTGCGGCGATCAGAACGCCGCCTGGTTCGCAGACCCCAACGCCACCCAGGGCACGGCGCTGATCAATCTGGGCAGCGGCGCCTTTATCCTCGCCGCGGCAGGCGCCGAGGCGGCGCCCGCCGGACTGCTGACCAGCATCGCCGTCAGCGACCGGCACGGTTGCGATTATCTCAGCGAAGCCACCGTGAACGGCGCGGCCAGCGCACTGCAATGGTTGCAACAGCGCTATCCAAGCAGTGACGTCTTCGGCCATTTGAGCCAATGGCTGACCGCCGATATGACGCCGCCGCTGTTCATCAACAGCGTCGGCGGTTTGGGCTCGCCCTGGTGGGCCACCGGTCTCGAGCCGGTGTTCGTGCCGAGCGCGACCGAGGCGTCGGTGGCGCAATTGGCGGTGGCCGTCGCCGAGAGCATCGTGTTTCTGCTGGCCAGCAATCTGCAACGCTTGCAGACGCAGGCGCCGATCGAGCGCCTGCGCGTCAGCGGCGGTCTGTCCCGGCTCGACCCCCTGTGCCAGAAACTGGCCGACCTCAGCGGGCTGCCTGTGCTACGCTCGCACGCCAAGGAGGCCAGCGCGCGCGGCGTGGCCTGGCTGGCCGCCGGCCGACCCGCCGAGTGGCCGGCGGCCGACAACGACCGCTTCGAGGCGCGCGAGGCGCCCGCGCTGCAGGCCCGCTACCGCCGTTTCCGCGATCACTTGCAGCAACAACTGGATCAGCTCGCGCATGCCTAGTCCGCCCATCCCCCGGCTGGTCGCCCACCGGGGTTATTTGAAACGCTACCCCGAGAACACCTGGCGGTCGCTGCTTGCCGCCCTCGAAGCCGGCGCCTGCTGGCTGGAGTTCGACCTGCAGATGTGCGCCGACCACCAGTTCGTGCTGCTGCACGACGCCGACCTGCGCCGCACCGCCGGCGTGAATCTGAATGTGCTCGCCACGAATTCGGACCAGCTGGGCGCGAGCGTCCACGAGCCGCAACGCTTTGGCGAGCGTTTCGCGCCCACGCCGATCATCACCCTGGCGCAGGCGCTCGAGCGCCTGCAGCGCTGGCCGGACACGCGCGCCATGGTGGAGATCAAATCGGAAAGCCTGGCCCATCACGGCCGCGACGTCGTCATGCAACGGCTGCTGCCGCAGCTTGAGAAGCACGCGCGCCAGTGCGTGTTGATCAGTTACGACCTGCCGGCGCTGACCTGGGCACGCCAGCGCAGCGAGTTGCCGCTGGGCTGGGTGCTGGAGCACTACGACGAAGCGCAGCTGGCGCAAGCCCACCAGCTGGCGCCGGATTACCTGATTTGCAATGAACGCAAGCTGCCGCCACGGCAGCCGCCCCGGCCGGGCCCGTGGCAATGGATGCTCTATGACATTGTCGATCCGCAACAGGCGCTGGACTGGGCGGAACAAGGGGTCGCCCTGATCGAAACCGCCGACATCGGTGCCATGCTGCGTCATCCGCGACTGGCGCGAGCCACCTGCCGCCGTGCCTGACTACGATCTGGCGATCATCGGCGCCGGCATCCATGGGGTCGCCGTGGCGCGTGCAGCGGCGCAACGCGGTCACCGGGTGGTGGTGCTGGAACAGTACCCCGCAGCCGCGATGGGCACCTCGAGTCGATCCTCGAAACTGATCCACGGCGGCCTGCGCTATCTGGAAAGCGGGCAGCTACGCCTGGTACGCGAATGCCTGCGCGAACGCGCCCGCCTGTTGCGCCGCTACCCGGATCTGGTGAGGCTGACGCCGTTTCATATCCCGATTTACCAGACCACACGCCGTGGCCCGCTCACCATCGCCGCCGGCCTGTCGCTTTACGCGCTGCTGGGAGGCAAGGGGTTCGCCCGCGTACCGAAAAGCGAATGGCCAGCCCTGGACGGCTTGCACCGCGACGGTCTGCGGGCCGTGTTCCGCTATTGGGACGCGCAGACCGACGACCGCCTGTTGACGGAGCGTATCGCGCAGGAGGCCCGAGGGCAGGGCGCGGCGTTCCACTTCAACACCCGCCTGACGCACGGGTCCTGGCGCCAGGGCCAATGGCGGCTCGCCTGTTCGCGCCAGGCCGGCACCCTCGCCTGCACCGCCCGCTGCCTGGTCAACGCCAGCGGACCCTGGGCGAATCTGACGCTGGCGAAACTCGATCCGCCCGCCGACGGGTTGGCGATGCAAGGGGTGCAGGGCACGCACATCGTCGTTCCCGGCACGCCCGCGCGGGGCGTCTATTATCTTGAGGCGCCAGCGGACGGACGCGCGGTGTTCATCATGCCCTGGCAGCAGCAGACGCTGATCGGCACCACCGAGACGCCTTACCGCGGCGACCCCGGCGCGGCGGTGGCGCTGGAAAGCGAAATCACCTACCTGCTGGCGACACGCAATCATTATTTTTCGCCGCCGCTGACGCGAGAGGCGGTCACCCAGGTCATGTGCGGGTTGCGGTTGTTGCCCGCCGGCGACAGTACGCCGTTCAACCGCCGCCGCGACACCTTGTTGCACCGGGACGGCAAGCTGCCGGCACTGCTCACCATTTACGGCGGCAAGCTCACCTCGCACCAGGTCACTGCCGAACGCGTGTTGAAACAACTGGATTTGTGACAGCCGCAACCATGAATCGCCGGATTTGCGCGCCAGGTCGCATTTCCACCGTGTCGAGTTGCCTGGACTGCGAGCGGCGTCTAAGCTACTGCGCAGGCTGTAGCGACCGCCAGACAGCGGCAAGCTGTCAGGGAAAGGCGCAGGTTAAGCCACGTGCCCATCGTCGGCAGGACACAGACGGTCCGCCTGTCGTTGGAGCCGATATCCGCACCGGTGACGGGAGTTCCACCATGCAACCCACTTGGAAAGAAACGGTCTACCGTCAGCGCGAGGAACTCGCGCTGATGCTGCATCAACCGCTGGCCCGGCTGGCGCAACAGTGCCTCGGCGCCTGGGGCGACAGGGAGGCGCTCAATCGGCTGTTGCTCGAGGGCTTCGCGTCGATCCCGCACTGCACCTACGTTTACGTGCTCGACACCGACGGCAGGCAGATCAGCGACAACGTCGCCGCCAGTGGCATTGTCAGCGGTCACTTCGGTCGCGATCGTTCCCAACGTCCCTACATGCGCGAGGCGGTTCCGGCCTGGGGGTTTCTGCTATCCGACGCCTACATCAGCCTGCTGGCGCACCGGCCGTCATTGACCGCGCTGCATATCATCCGTACCGAGGAGCAGCCGCTGGGTTATCTGGGCGCCGACTTCGACCTGCGCAATCTACCGGTGACCGCGGCGCACTACCAGGAGCCGGAACACTGGCGCCAGATCAAGGGCGACCCCTCCATCCGCAGCACGGTGTTTCTGCAAAGCCGGGTGGAAAGCCCGCTGGATCGCAACATGGAACAGGCGCAGTCGATCCTGGAGGAACTGTTCACCGAACGCGGGCTGTTCCAGGCCGTGATCCATTTCTCCAGTAGCCGGGTCACGGCCTGGTTCCTGGAAGACCCGTACCGTTACCGGATTCTCGACCAGGAACTGCTGGCCGACCCCGATATCTGTCTCGCCTACCCGACCTGCGCGTACCCCGGCGACGCGCTGATCCCGAAAGACAGTATCGTGCCGATCCTCGAGAGCATGCGCCAGCTGCGCCTGGCCGATGACGTGATCTATCTGCGCTCGGCGTCGATCAACATTTTCAACGGCATGATCAGCCTGACCTTCTCCTGCGACGGCTCGCATTACATGCGCTACAACGAATTCCTGGAAAAGAACATGGCGTTCTGGCTCGGCAGCGCCGCCTGAACCGAAGCGGCCGGTCACACCGGCGGGGGTTGCTCGTCGTCGTCGATCAGCGGCAGCGTCCCGCCGCTGCGCGCCGGCGGCGGCGCCAGGCCCAGTTGCAGCCAGGCGCTGCGGGTGGCGAGGCGCCCGCGCGGCGTGCGCATGATAAAGCCCTGTTGAATCAGGTAGGGTTCCAGAACGTCTTCGATGGTCCCTTTCTCTTCGCCGATAGCCGCGGCGAGGTTGTCGATGCCCACCGGTCCGCCGTCGAATTTCTCCACGATGGTGCGCAGCAGACGCCGGTCCTGGGCATCGAAGCCCTGGTCGTCCACCTCCAGCATCCCCATGGCCTGGCGCACCACCTCGGCGGTGACCTCGCCGCCGGCCTTGATTTGCGCATAGTCGCGCACCCGCCGCAGCAGCCGGTTGGCGATCCGGGGCGTGCCGCGCGAGCGTGTCGCCAGGGCCTGGGCGCCGTCGGCGTCGATCTGGATGCCGAGGATCGTCGCCGAGCGCTGAATGATACGGGCCAGGTCGACGGGGGCGTAGAATTCCAGCCGCTGCACGATCCCGAAGCGGTCGCGCAACGGCGAGGTCAGCAGTCCGGCGCGGGTGGTCGCGCCCACCAGGGTGAACGGCGGCAGTTCCAGCTTGATCGAGCGCGCCGCCGGCCCCTCGCCGATGACGATATCCAGTTGGTAGTCCTCCATGGCGGGGTAGAGGATTTCCTCGACCACCGGGCTGAGGCGGTGGATCTCGTCGATGAACAACACATCGTGCGGCTCCAGGTTGGTCAACAGCGCCGCCAGGTCGCCCTGCTTCTCCAGCACCGGCCCCGAGCTGTGGCGCAACTGCGCCCCCATCTCGTGGGCGATGATGTGCGCCAGCGTGGTCTTGCCAAGCCCGGGCGGACCGAAAATCAACACGTGATCCAACGCATCGCCGCGCCGCCGCGCCGCCTCGATGAACACCTCCATCTGCGCGTTAACCTGCGGCTGGCCGACATAGTCGGCGAGCTGGCGCGGGCGGATGGCACGCTCCTGCGCGGTATCGTCGGCCGAGGCGGCGGCGGTGACAAGGCGGTCCGGATCGATCATAGTCCGGCAGCATACCGACTCGGCCTGCGCCGGTACAGCAGCGACGGGCGAACGCCGTCGGCACGCCAGAGGAAATTGTCCCGCGGACGCATTTCCGCTAGGGTAGGCCCCCCGGCGGCAATCGGCCTGCCACCGGGCTCCCGCTCGGCCGACCCCGTTGAAGGAACCACAGATGAAAGCGAAAGCCGCCGTTGCCTGGCAACCCAATCAACCTCTTAGCATCGAAGAAGTCGACGTCGAGGGTCCGCGCGCGGGCGAGGTACTGCTCAAGGTGGTCGCCAGCGGCGTCTGCCACACCGACGCCTTCACCCTCTCCGGTCAGGACCCCGAGGGCGCCTTTCCCTGCATCCTCGGCCACGAGGGCGGCTGCGAAGTGGTCGAATGCGGGCCCGGGGTGAAGCACCTGAAACCGGGCGATCACGTCATCCCGCTCTACATTCCCGAGTGCGGCGAGTGTGAGTACTGTCTATCGGCCAAAACCAATCTCTGCCAGTCGATCGCGGCGACGGTGTGGACCGGCTACATGCCCGACGGCACGCGCCGCTTTTCCCACAACGGCAAGCCGATCTACCACTACATGGGGTGCTCGACGTTCGCCGAATATACGGTGGTGCCGGAAATCGCCCTAGCGAAAATCAATCCGGCCGCGCCGCTGGAGAAGGTTTGCCTGCTCGGCTGCGGGGTCACCACCGGGATCGGCGCGGTGTTGAACACGGCCAAGGTCGAACCCGGGGCCAGTGTCGCCGTGTTCGGCCTCGGTGGCATCGGGCTGTCGGTCATCCAGGGGGCGGTCATGGCGCAGGCCGGGCGCATTATCGCCGTGGACGTGAATCCGGAGAAGTTCGAAATGGCCCGGGCCCTGGGCGCGACCGATTGCCTCAACCCCAGGGAGCTGGCCACCGGTGTCACCGAAGCCATCGTGGAAATGACTCACGGCGGCGTCGACTATTCCTTCGAATGCATCGGCAACGTCGAGGTCATGCGCGAGGCGCTGGAGTGCTGCCACATGGGCTGGGGGGTTTCCACCATCATCGGCGTGGCCGGCGCCGGCCAGGAGATCCACACCCGGCCGTTCCAACTGGTCACCGGCCGCACCTGGAAAGGCACCGCCTTCGGCGGCGTGAAGGGCCGCAGCGAATTGCCCGGTTATGTCGACAGTTATCTCGACGGCAAGATCGAACTCGACAGCATGGTGACCCACACCCTGGCGCTGGAGGACATCAACAAGGCTTTCGAGCTGATGCACGCCGGCCAGAGTATCCGTTCGGTCATTGTCTTCTAGGCGGTACCATGCAGAAAATCGAAAGCATCAAGGAATTCGGCGGCTATCTCAATCGCTACCAGCACGATTCGGACAGCTGCCATTGCCGCATGACCTTCTCCGTCTACCTGCCGCCACAGGCCGAGAGCGAACCGGTGCCGGCGCTGTACTGGCTCTCGGGCCTGACCTGCAGCGACGAGAACTTCCGCACCAAGGCCGGCGCCCAGCGCTACGCGGCCGAACAGGGTCTGGCGCTGATCATTCCCGATACCAGCCCGCGCGGCGCCGACGTGCCCGATGCCGCCGAGCGCTACGACCTCGGCCAGGGCGCTGGGTTCTACGTCAACGCCACCCGCCAGCCCTGGTCGAAGCACTATCACATGTACGATTACGTGGTCGAGGAACTGCCGGCGCTGGTGGAAGCCAACCTGCCGTTGGTGCCCGGTCTGAAATCGATCTGCGGCCATTCCATGGGCGGTCACGGCGCGCTGATCGTCGCGCTGAAGAATCCGCTGGCCTACCGTTCGGCGTCTGCTTTCGCGCCCATCTGCAATCCCGTTCAATGCGGTTGGGGCGAAGGCTGCTTCGGCGCCTATCTGGGCGATGATCGAAGCGCTTGGGAAGCCTGGGACGCCACCTGCCTGGTCAAGGCCGGCGCCGAACCGCCCCCGCTCATGATCGACCAGGGCACCGCCGATGAATTCCTCGCCGAGCAGTTGTTCCCGCAGAACCTGCAGGCCGCCTGCGAGGCGCGCCAGGTGCCGCTGACGCTGCGCCTGCAGCCGGGCTACGATCACAGCTATCATTTCATCGCCACTTTCATCGGCGAACACATCGCCTGGCACGCCCACGCGCTGCAGCCCTGAAAGCCCGCCTGCTTGACCCCCTTGGATTGTGGACTAGGCTTTCACAAAAGGGGGTATCGGCATGCAATTGCCGTTTGCCAGGTTCATCCTTCCGCCACCCTGGGAGACATCGATGACGCGACAACTGCTGATTGACGGCAAAACGATAGAGACCAACGAACAGGGCTTTCTTTGCAACCTCGCCGACTGGAGCGAAGACTTCGCCGCCGCGCAGGCCAGGCAGGACAATCTGGACCTTTACGTGGACCACTGGGAATTGATCTGGTATTTCCGCGACTACTATCAGGAAAACCAGGTCAACCCGACCATGCACACCATGGTGACCACGCTGGGGAGAAAGGGGGCGGAGTTCCACGACCAGAAAGCCTACGAGAAACACATCTACCGCTTGTTCCCGCGCGACCCGGTGCACGAGCTGTGCAAGCTCTCCGGGCTGCCGATGCCGCAACCGGACGACTGAGGCCTAGCTGACCGAGGCCTGCAGGGCGGCGCGGATGATCTCTTCGGTCGACTGGTGGCGGCTGTCCACGGCGCGCACCAGTCGACTCGCTTCCGGGGCTTTGTAACCCAACGCCATCAGCGCACTGACCGCTTCCTCCACCGGATTGGCGACATCCGGCCGCGCCTGGGCCGTGGCGGCGGTGGGTCCCGGGGCGCTCCAGTCGGCCAGCGTGTCGCGCATCTCCACCACCAGGCGCTCGGCGGTTTTCTTGCCCACCCCGGGCAACTTGACCAGCGCGGCCGTATCCGCGGCCTGCACGCACAGGGCGAAGTCGTTCGCCGGCATGCCGGAGAGTATCGTCAGGGCCAATTTGGCGCCCACGCCGTTGACCTTGATCAGGGCGCGAAACAGGCGGCGGTCGGACAGGCGGCTGAAACCGTACAGGGTATGCGCGTCCTCGCGCACCGCCAGGTGGGTGTACAGGGAAACGCTCTCGCCCACCGCCGGCAGATCGTAGAACGTGGTCATCGGCGCCTCGACCTCGTAACCGACGCCGTGAACGTCGAGCACCAGCGCCGGCGGTTGTTTCTCGAGCAGGACGCCGCGGAGAAATCCGATCATCGCAAGCGTCCCGCGCGCAGTTTCCGCGCCGGCGCGACCCGGGCGATCGCCGTGTTACGGAAGCTGTGACATAGCGCGATCGCCAACGCGTCGGCGGCATCGGCCTGGGGCGTGGCGGGCAGACTGAGCAGCACCCGTACCATATGCTGCACCTGGGCCTTGTCGGCACCGCCCTTCCCGACCACGGCCTGCTTGATCTCCCGCGGCGCGTACTCCGCCACCGGCAGGTCGCGCGTCACGGCGGCACAGATGGCCGCGCCGCGCGCCTGGCCGAGTTTCAGCGCGGAATCGGCGTTGCGGTGCATGAAGACGCTTTCGATGGCCAACTCGTCGGGTTCGAACCGGCCGATCAGGGCTTGCAGTTCGGCAAAGATCAGACCCAGCTTGTCCGCCAGGCTCGCGCCCTGGACCCTGACACAACCGCTGGCGACGTAGCCCACGCGTTGCCCCTCGGCATCGATCAGCCCATAACCGGTGAGGCGGGAGCCGGGGTCGATGCCAAGAATGCGGGTCATGGGCTGAGCGTATCAGAGCTCGGCGAGAATGTCGTCGGCGATATCGGCGTTGGAGTAGACGTTCTGGACGTCGTCGAGGTCTTCCAGGGTTTCCAGCATGCGGATCATCTTCTCGGCGTCGTCGCGCGCCAGCGCGGTGGTGTTTTCCGCGCGCATGGTGACCTCGGCGTTTTCCGGGTCGTGACCGGCCGCCATCATTGCCTCGCGCACGGCGGAAAAATCGTCCGGCGCGGTCAGCACGTCGATGGAACCATCCTCATTGGCCACCACGTCCTGGGCGCCCGCCTCCAGCGCGGCCTCCATGATGGCGTCCTCGTCGCTGCCGGCAGGGAAACTGAGAATGCCCGTCTGGGCGAACTGAAAGGCCACCGAGCCGCTGGTGCCGAGATTGCCGCCGGCCTTGGTGAAGGCGTGGCGTACCTCGGACACGGTACGGTTGCGGTTGTCGGTAAGGCAGTCGACCATCACCGCGACCCCGCCCGGCCCATAGCCTTCGTAGCGGATCTCGTCGAAGTTTTCGCCTTCCTGCGCGCCCGAGCCGCGCTTGATGGCGCGCTCGATGGTGTCCTTGTTCATGTTGGCGGCGAGCGCCTTGTCCACCGCCAGCCGCAACCGCGGATTGGCCGCCGGGTCCGGGTCGCCGCTGCGCGCGGCCACGGTGATTTCGCGGATCAGCTTGGTGAAGATCTTGCCGCGCTTGGCGTCCTGGGCTTTTTTACGGTGCTGGATATTGGCCCATTTACTGTGTCCGGCCATGGGTGCCTCGTCGGATGTTCAAAATCCGGCAGATTCTAGCATTTCGGGCGCGCCAGCGTCAGCCGGCCACGGCGGCCGGGGCGGGGATCAGGGCGAGACTTCCAGCATGCGGGTCAGGGCGGTGCGGGCCAGCGCGGCCTCTTTTTCCGGCACCTTGATCTGATTGACCGGCCGACCGGCGAGCAGATTTTCCAGCGTCCACAGCAGGTGTTGCGGATCGATGCGGAACATGGTCGAACACATGCACACCGTGGGCGACATGAAATGCACCGACTTGCCCTCGTGCTTGCATTGCTCGTGCAGCCGGTTGACTAGGTTCAGTTCAGTGCCGACCAGCCAGCGGCTGCCCGGCTCGGCGTCCTGAATCGTCTTGATGATGTACTCGGTGGAGCCGACATAGTCGGACTTCTGGCACACCTCGAAGCTGGCCTCGGGATGGGAAATGATTTTGGCCTCGGGATACTTGGCCTTGAAACGATCGATGTGCTCGGGCTGGAACATCTGGTGCACCGAGCAGAAGCCTTTCCACAGGATGATTTTCGCCGCCCGGATCTGCGCCTCGCTGAGACCGCCCATGGGCTGGTCGAAATCCCACACCACCATCTGCTCCAACGGGATTCCCATGCGATAGCCGGTGTTACGGCCCAGGTGCTGATCGGGGAAGAACAGCACCTTGCCACGGCGGGAGAACGCCCAGTCGAGCACGTGGCGCGCGTTGGTGGAGGTACAGACGATACCGCCGTGGGCGCCGCAGAACGCCTTCAGATCGGCCGCTGAATTGATATAGGTGACTGGCGTGATCTCCTCGTCGGGGTCCAGCACCCGGCCCAATTCCTGCCAGGCCCGCTCCACCTTGGCCAGATTGGCCATGTCGGCCATGGAACAACCGGCGGCCAGATCGGGAAGCATGGCGATCTGCTCGGGACGGGAAAGAATGTCGGCGACTTCCGCCATGAAGTGGACGCCGCAGAAGACGATGTATTCGGCCTTCGAGGCGGCCGCCTGGCGCGACAGTTTCAGCGAATCGCCGGAGAAGTCGGCGTGGCGAAAGACTTCGTCACGTTGATAATGGTGGCCTAGAATGACCAGCCGGTCGCCCAGCTCGCGGCGCGCCTCGAGGATGCGGGCGTCACACTCCGGGTCACTGAGCGCGGTATAGGGGCTGACGTCGATGGCCGTCGCTTGCATACTGCATTCTCCATTAACAACCTGTTTTCTATAGCAATTTATTCGTCACTGAGGAGGCGGTCGATGGCCTCCCGGTTGGTGCGGGACTGGGCTCGCGCGCGCGCCTCGCGGGCGGGCCACCACCCATGACGAACATGCTCCGACAGATTACGCCGAATGGCGGGGCGGTGGGTATATTCCACACGGAATACATGCTCGAGATTGCTAGTCTGATCAGGCGCATAGCGCTCACGCCAGGGCGGCTCGATGAGAAAGCGATTGCGATAGCCGCAGTCGATCAGGCAGGCGTCGACAGCCAGGC
This sequence comes from Thiogranum sp., assembly GCA_030148805.1. Lineage (GTDB taxonomy): Bacteria > Pseudomonadota > Gammaproteobacteria > DSM-19610 > DSM-19610 > Thiogranum. Next base: position 172,989 of record JASBSS010000036.1, read on the forward strand.
CGGTCTCCTCGCGCACCTCCCGCACTGCCGCCGCCGCCGCGGTCTCGCCCCAACGCAGGCTGCCGGTCACCGATTGCCAGTAACCCGCCGGATGACGGCGCTCCAGCAGCAATACCTCGCCGGCCGTGGTGTGGATCACTACCAGTACCGATTCGGGGCGTTTGTAGCCGCGCGGCGCGGCCACAGTGGGGAGCGCATCGCCCGGCCCACCCACGTCGTCTCGGCTAGCCATGCGCGCCCGGGGTCAGTCGCCGGCTTTTTCCGGCGTTTTGCGCAAACGGATGTTCAGCTCGGCCAGTTGCGCCGTGGATACCTCGGAGGGCGCGTTGGTCAGCGGACAGCTGGCGGTCTGGGTCTTGGGAAAGGCCATCACTTCGCGGATCGAGCTCGCCCCGCTCATCAGCATCACCAGCCGGTCCAGTCCGAAGGCGAGACCGCCATGCGGCGGACAGCCATATTTGAGCGCATTGAGCAGAAAGCCGAATTTGTCCTCCGCCTCCTGTTCGCCGATGCCGAGCAGCGCGAAGACCTGCCGCTGGACCTCACCGCGATAGATACGCATCGAACCGCCGCCGAGTTCGGTGCCGTTGAGCACCATGTCGTAGGCGCGCGAATGGCAGGCGCCGGGGTCGCTCTCGAGCAGCCCCAGATGCTCTTCCTTGGGCGCGGTGAAGGGATGATGCAGGGAAACCCAGCGACCCGCCTCCTCGTCACGCTCGAACATGGGGAAGTCCACCACCCACAAGGGTTTCCACTCGCCCTGCAACAGGCCGCGATCCTCGCCGAGCTTGACCCGCAGGGCGCCGAGCGCCTCGTTGACCACATGCGCCCGGTCGGCGCCAAAAAAAACCAGATCGCCGTCCTCGGCCGCGGTGCGCTGCATGATCGCCTCGACCACGTCGTCGGGGAGGAATTTCAGTATCGGCGACTGCAGGCCGTCGCGCCCCTTGGCCCGCTCGTTGACCTTGATATAGGCCAGCCCGCGGGCACCGTAAATGGCCACGAACTTGGTATAGTCGTCGATTTCCTTGCGCGTCAACTCGCCCCCGCGCGGCAGGCGCAAGGCGGCCACGCGGCCGGCCGGATCGTTGGCCGGGCCGGAGAACACCTTGAACTCCACCGCGCGCATCAGATCCGCCACGTCCACCAGCTCCAGGGGCACGCGCAGGTCGGGACGGTCGGAGCCGTAACGGCGCATCGCCTCGGCATACGTCATGCGCGGAAACGGGTCGTCCAACTGCACGCCCAGCACCTTGTCGAACAGGCGACGGATCATGCTTTCACTCAGCCTCATGATGGCGTCTTCGTCCAGAAAGGCTGTCTCGATATCCAACTGGGTGAATTCCGGCTGGCGGTCGGCGCGCAGATCCTCGTCGCGGAAACAGCGCACGATCTGGTAATAGCGATCCATCCCGGCGACCATCAGCAACTGTTTGAACAGCTGCGGCGACTGGGGCAGGGCGAAGAACTCACCCGGATGGGTGCGGCTCGGCACCAGATAGTCGCGCGCGCCCTCGGGCGTGGCCCGGGTCAGAATCGGCGTTTCGATATCGATGAAACCCTGGCTGTCGAGAAACGCGCGCAACTCACGGGTCACCGCCGCCCGGAGACGGATCTTCGCCAGCATTTCCGGCCGCCGCAGGTCGATATAGCGGTAACGCAGACGGTGTTCTTCCGAAACCGTGTCGTCGTCGAGGTGAAACGGCGGCGTTTCCGCGCTGTTGATAATTGTCAGCTGCTGGCCGAGCACTTCGATTTCGCCGGTGGACAGATCGGCATTCTCGGTACCCTGCGGGCGCCGGCGCACACGACCGACCACCTGCAGGACATATTCGCTGCGCACCCGCTCGGCATTGGCGAAGGTTTCGGCGGTATCGGGATCGACGACCACCTGCACGCGTCCTTCGCGATCCCTGAGGTCGATGAATATCACCCCGCCATGATCGCGACGGCGATGCGCCCAACCGACCAGGGTGACCTCCTGGTCGAGGTGGGCGGCGTTGAGTTCTCCACAATAGTGCGTGCGCATGTAACAGTCTGTCCTAGGTTCTGTGACGCCGGGAGGTTCCGCGGCGGATGAGACGCCGGTGGTCAGCCGGTTTTTTCCTTGCCGCCGGAGGACGGTTTGCTCTCGGCCTTGCCCTTGTTGCCGTCCTGGCTCTTGCCCTCGCCGGCCGGGGCGCTCTTGCCCGAATCGTCCTTGGCGAGATTCCTCTTTTTGTCCTGCTTGAAATCGGTTTCGTACCAGCCCCCGCCCTTGAGCCGGAAACCCGCGGCCGAGACCAGTTTCTGTAGCGCGGGCTTGCCGCAGGCCGGGCAATCCCGCAGCGGAGCGTCGGAAATCTTCTGCAGTTTTTCCAATTGGTGGCCGCATTCGGCACAGCGATATTCGTAGATCGGCATACCCTGATTCCGCCAGATTAACAAAGCGCGCGATTATAGCAGGTCCGGACCGGATTGTGCCGCTGGCCGGCGGGGGCGGCGCCCCGTCCAGGCCCGCCCTGGCGCCCGCCCGGGCGCGCGGACCCCGGCGACCTATCCGCCCGAGGCATGCGCTACAATGCCGCCCCATGCACAGGCGCCATACCGAATTGCCGTCGGCGCGGGGCAACGACATTAAAACCCTGAAATCGCTGGCACCTTTCCTCTGGGACTATCGCGGGCGCGTGGCCCTGGCGGTGGCCGCGCTGGTGTTGTCGAAAATCGCCAACGTCGGCATACCCCTGGTGCTCAAGGACATTGTCGATGCCCTTAGCGCCAGCCACGCGCCCCTGGTCCTGCCGCTGGCCCTGCTGCTGGGCTACGGCGCCCTGCGCCTGGCCAGCTCGCTGTTCAACGAACTGCGCGACTCGGTGTTCGCCCGCGTGCGCCACGGCGCCATGCGCCAGGTGTCCACCCGGGTCCTGGAACAACTCCACCGCCTGTCGCTGCGCTACCACCTGGAGCGCAAGACCGGTGGCATCTCCCGCGATCTGGAGCGCGGCGCGCGCAGCGTCAGCTCGCTGCTCAACTACATGGCCTTCAGCATCCTGCCGACGCTGATCGAGGTGACGTTGATCGCCGGCATCCTGTTGCGCGACTACGACCCCTGGTTTGCCGTGATCACCTTCGGCTCGGTGATCGTGTATATCTTCTTCACCCTGAAGATCACCGAATGGCGCATGAAGTACCGCGTCAGCATGAACGCCAGCGACTCGCAGGCCAACACCCAGGCGGTGGACAGCCTGATCAACTATGAGACGGTGAAGTATTTCGGCAACGAGGCGCACGAGTTGCACCGCTACAACCGCTCCCTGGAGCGCTGGGAGGACTCGGCGGTCAAGAGCCAGACCTCGATGTCGGCGCTCAACGTGGGACAATCGGCCATCATCGCCGCGGGCGTCACGCTGATCATGATTCTGGCCGCGCGCGGCGTGGTGGCGGGCACCCTGACCATCGGCGATTTGGTTTTAATCAACGCGTTTTTGCTGCAATTGTTCATCCCCCTGAATTTTCTCGGCATCGTCTACAGCCAGTTGAAACATGCCATTGCCGATATGCGCGCCATGTTCGACGTCATGGAACTCGAGCCGGAGATCCGCGACCGCGAGGGCGCCGCCGCGCTGGAGGTGGGAACCGGCGAAGTCCGCTTCGAGCGCGTGGATTTCGCCTATGACAGGCAACGCCCGATCCTGCATGGGGTAAGCTTCAGCATACCGGCCGGCCAGAAAGTGGCGGTGGTCGGTCCGAGCGGGGCCGGCAAATCGACCTTGGCGCGCTTGCTGTTTCGTTTCTATGACGTGGACGCGGGACGTATTCTGATCAACGGCCAGGACATCCGTGACGTGACCCAGCAGAGCCTGCGCGCCGCGATCGGCATCGTGCCGCAGGACACAGTGCTGTTCAACGACACCCTGCGCTACAACATCGCCTATGCACGGCCCGAGGCCGACCAGGGACAGATCGAGGCGGCCGCGCGGGCGGCCAATATCCATGACTTCATCGTCAGTCTGCCCAAGGGTTACGAGACACTGGTCGGCGAGCGCGGGCTGAAACTCTCAGGCGGTGAAAAACAGCGCGTGGCCATCGCGCGGGCGATTCTCAAGAATCCGAAAATCCTGGTCTTCGACGAGGCCACCTCCAGCCTCGACAGCCACTCCGAGCAGGTCATTCTGGACAGTCTGCGCACCGCCGCGCTGGACCACACCACCCTGGTGATCGCCCACCGCCTGTCGACCATCGTCGACGCCGATCGGATCCTGGTCATGGAAGCGGGCCGCGTGGTGGAACAGGGTCGTCACGGCGAGTTGCTCGAACGAGACGGCCTATACACCCGTTTGTGGGAGCTGCAAAAACAGGAAGAACACGAACTGGCGGTGGCGCCGGCCGAGCCCTGAATCAGGCGTCGTTTTCGGAACGCAGCGCGCGCAGCTGCTCGGTCTCCTTGGCCATGATGTGGCGCACCAGCAATTCGCGATCGGCCTCGCGCAGGTGTTCGTACTCCACGGCGATCAACCAGGGAAACTCGCTGCGTTCATCGGGCTGGTGTTCGCAGGAGATCACCCGACTGATGGTGAGAATCCCCACCAGGGACGGAAACAGCACCATGCGCAGCTCCAGCAGACTGCCGACGCTGATCTCCTGTTGAGCCCGAAACGCCAACCCGCCGGCGCTCAGAATCACTTCGCGCGACGGCTGGTCGTTGACGTGCATCTCCTCGCTGACAAACAACTGGGCGATCATGTTCAGCTTGTTGTCGAGTGCGTGCAGACAACGCGCCAGCTCGGGTGAATCGTGCTGAACCTTGTGAATGGCATGGGCCATTTGCCGGCTGGTGGCGGCAAAACTCGAGGCGGCGGTGAAGCGGTCGACCAGGTGCGAGCGAATACGCTCCACCAAGGCATCCACCTCCTCGGCGGCGACCGGACGGTAGTCCAGCGCGATTTCATCCTCAATGCGAAAATATTCTCTGCGTTCGTCAGTCATGGCATTTCCCGGTGTTATTGACCCACCGCCCGGATCCCCAATCCAGCCCCCGGTTCGGCCGGCTGGGCGGCCGGCGGCTGCGCCGCAGACGCGCCGGAGGACGTCGGGTCCGCAATCGATTTGACCCCGGAGCCCTTCCCTGGGGGCTGAGTTTGACCCCGCGAGGGGGTGGCTGGCAAGCCAGCCGCGGGGACGACGGTCTGTGCCCCGCTGATCCGGGTATCGGCCAGTTTGTCCTTGCCCTGTTGCAGGATGATCTCCACCCGCCGGTTCTTCGCCCGGTTGGCGGCGCTGTCATTCTTGACCATCGGCTCCGTGTCGGCATAACCCTGAATGAGCAACCGGTTCGGCGCCAAGCCCGCCGAGCGCATCATCGCATGCGCCACCGAGACCGCGCGCGCCGCCGACAGCTCCCAGTTCGAGCGGAACTGTTCGTTGTTGATCGGCACGTTGTCGCTATGTCCGGCGATGATGATTTTCCCCTCGGATCCTTTGAGAATCTGCGCCACCCGCGCCAGTATCGGTACGAAACCACCTTTCAGTTCCGCCTGCCCCGAGGCGAACGAGGCCTTCTCGCGCACCCGGATGATGACCTTCTGGTCGGCGGTCTCGACATCGACACTCCCGGCCTTGATCTCCTTTCCGAGGGCCTCGCTGATCAGCCTGGCGCTGCGTTGGAGCTTGCGCAGCTCGCGGGCCGCCTCGCGGTCGGCGAGCATACGATCCAGCGTTTTGGGATCCACCGTCACCCCCTTGGGCGCGGCGCTGGGGGCCGCCGGGGACGCCACGCCCCGCGCCTCGGCCTTGATTTTTTCCTGCAGGCGTTCGCGTGCCAGCGCCTTGGCGGTGGCCAGCTCCTGTAACTGCGTTTTCGACAAGCCGTCGGTTTGCGCGCTGCGTTGCTGCTCCGACGGCTTGTAGGTCTTGTCCTTGTCCGGCACCTGATCGGCCGCGGGTGTGGGCACCGGGCGGCGGCGCTCCTTGCCCAGATCGAGATTGACGCGGAAATCGTCCGTCGTCATCTGGCGGATCACGTTGAGCGAGGTCGGCTCGGGACGTCCCGGGCTGAATTCGCGGGCGATGATGTTGATGCCCTTGGGCGGTTCGCGGGTGCGGATCTCCCGTTGCACGCCGAAGGCGTCCTTGAGGGAACCGGCCAGTTCCTTGTACTTGGAGACGTCCATTTCGGAAAACGACAACAGCAGAACGAAGAAGCACATCAGCAGCGACATGAGGTCGGCGAAGGTCATCACCCATGGAGGCGCCCCTTCGGAATTGTTCGCGCGAGGAGATTCGTTGGACATAGCCGCCGATCCGTCCTGGCCGCCCGCTACGGAGCTCAGGCCGCGTCGGCCTGGGACTCGCCCACGCTATCGCGCTTGCTGCTGGGCAGGAAGGTCTTCAACAGCTCTTCCATAACCCGCGGATTCAAACCCTCCTGGATCGAACTGATGGTCTCCAGGATCAACGCCTTGTTGAGGCGCTCCTCCTGGCTGCGGTGGGCCAGCTTGTCGGCCACCGGCAGCGCGAAGGCATTGGCGATGATCGCCCCGTACAGGGTGGTCAACAGCGCCACCGCCATGGCCGGACCGATGGCCTTGGGGTCGTCCATCGCCGAGAGCATCTGCACCAGACCGATCAGCGTGCCGATCATTCCCATGGCCGGCGCCACGTCGCCGATGGCCTTGAAGATCGCGCGGCCACGCTCGTGACGCTCGATGGTCATGTTGATGTCCTTGCTGAGCATGGTGCGCACGAACTCCGGTTCATGGCCGTCCACGCTCAGCTGGATACCACGCTTGAGAAATTCATTGTCGATGTCCTGGCCTTCGAGCCCCAGGACGCCTTCCTTTCGCGCGATGTGGGCCAGCTGCACGCCCTCCTCGATCAATTTCATCGGATCCTCGGGCTTGTTGAAAAATGCCTTGGTGGCGACCTTGAACGCGGTGAGGAAATGCCCGAGAGGGAATTTAATCAGCACGGCGAACAGGGTGCCGCCGCCGACGATCAACAAGGAGGGTATGTTGAGGAAGATGATCGCGCTGCCACCGACGACGATGGCGGAAACGATGATGCCGAAAGCCCCCAAAACTCCGACAAGGGTGGCGAGGTCCATGCAGGCTGACTCCCTCTGATTAGATTAGTGACTGTCTGTACCTCTATATCGCCGCACGCCCTGGATTCTTGAACCTGGCGGTGTGATCAAGCCTGCAAGCCACGCCAATTCCCTTGCATCGAATCGGGTAGAATAGCGGCCCATGGACACCAGCAAACGCAACATACTGATTACCGGATGTTCCACCGGCATCGGCCACTGCGTGGCCCACGGCCTGCGGGCGCGCGGCTACGAGGTCATCGCCAGCGCCCGCAAAGGCACCGATGTGGAGCATTTGCGAGCAGAAGGCTTCACCTGTCTGCAACTGGATCTGGACGAACCGGAATCGATAGCCGGGGCGGTGGAGGAACTCGCGCGCCTGACGGGGAAAAGGCTGTTCGCCCTGTTCAACAACGCCGGCTACGGACAACCGGGCGCGGTCGAGGATCTGAGCCGCGACGTGCTGCGGGCGCAGTTTGAAACCAATGTCTTCGGCACCCTGGAGCTGACCAACCGCGTATTGCCCTGGATGCGCGCGGCCGGCGAGGGACGCATCATTCAAAACAGCTCGGTGCTCGGCCTGGTGGCGCTGTCCTATCGCGGCGCCTACAACGCCAGCAAGTATGCGCTGGAGGGGCTGTACGACACCTTGCGGCTGGAACTGGCCGGCAGCGGTGTCTACGCCGTGCTGATCGAACCGGGGCCGATCCGCAGCCGCTTCCGCGCCAATGCCCTGGCCGCCTGGCGGCGCAATATCGATTGCGAAAACAGCTTTCACCGTGAACCGTACCTGGCCACCGAGCGGAGATTGTCGGGGCAGGCGCGGGCGGTACCCTTTACCCTGGACCCCGACGCGGTGCTGGAAAAAGTCATCCTCGCGCTGGAACGCACGCCGCCGCGAGCGCGCTATTTCGTCACCTTCCCCACCTGGTTGTTCGCCACCCTGCGCCGCCTGCTGAGCACGCGCGCGCTCGATCGCGTCTTACTGCACGTCTCGCGCGGCGAGCAGAAATAAAAAACCCGTCGGCGGCGACGGGTCGAAACGAAGTCTGTGAACCCAGCGACCGGATCAGAACTTCAGGCGCACCCCGGCGAAATAATCGCTGTCGTCGCTGCTCTGACTGGTCTTGACGCTGATGTCGAAATTACGGGTGATCCTGAACACCGGGTTGACCACCACGAACGCGGCGTCGATGCTGCCCGAGCGATATTCACCGGCCAGGTTCAACTCGACCCTTTTCAGCATCTGCCAACGCATGCCGCCGGCATAGATCCAACCGATGTCGGTGCGCGAGCGATCGCCATTGAACTTGGTGTTCGAATACAGCACTTCCGCGTAGACGTCGAGTTTTTTCAGCACCTCATAGTGCGGGCGCATACCGAGCTGGAAACTGTTCATGTCCGGGTCGCCCGAGGGATCCTGAACCTTGGGGTAGTTGTCCGTCCAGCCCCGGGTATACCGGGCACGCAGCGCCAACAGATCGAACACCCCGAAGGAGGCGTCGACGGTGGCCCCCGCCATATCGAAGTCGTCGCCGTTGAACTTGGTATAGCCGACGTCGGCGTAACTGTACTCCAACCCCTTGGCGGCCAGCCCCGGGCTGACCAATAAGGCAAACATGGAAACGAGCAGAGCCCTGATGGCTTTCTTAGAATGCATTTGCTTCTCCTCCTGACTATTATTCTGGTCCGGCTGATGCCAAGGACCGAATCATACTACGGATTCGAAGCAGCGCCTTCAAGCGGAAATAGCCGGCAAAAGGCGCCGAAACACGCGCCTTTTGCCGTTATCGCGGCGGTTTTCGGCGCGCCGCTCAGGCCGCGCTCGCCGCCGCGCGTCCGGCCCGAAACAGCAGTCCGGTCTCGTCGGCGTCGATCTCGATCACCTGGCCGGGATGGAAATGCCCGGCCAGGATCTGCTGCGCCAGCGGATTCTCCAACTGCTGCTGGATCGCCCGCTTGAGCGGCCGCGCGCCATAGACCGGGTCGAAACCGGCCTCCCCGAGCTTGTCGAGGGCCGCGTCGCTCAGACGCAGACCCAGATCGCGCTCGGCCAGGCGTTTGCGCAGGTAATCGATCTGGATGGTGGTGATCGAACGGATCTGTTCCCGGCCCAGGGGATGGAACACCACCGCCTCGTCGATACGGTTGATGAACTCCGGGCGGAAATGGCCGCCCACCACCTCCATGACGGACTGCTTCATGCGCTCGTAGTTTTCCTCGCCGGTGAGTTCCTGGATCAGCTGGCTGCCCAGATTCGAGGTCATGACGATGACGCTGTTGCGAAAATCCACCGTGCGACCCTGGCCGTCGGTCAGGCGTCCGTCGTCGAGCACCTGCAACAGCACGTTGAACACATCCGGGTGCGCCTTTTCCACCTCGTCGAGCAGAATCACCGAATAGGGTTTGCGCCGCACCGCTTCGGTCAGGTAACCGCCTTCCTCGTAACCGACGTAGCCGGGCGGAGCGCCGATCAAGCGCGCCACCGAATGCTTCTCCATGAACTCCGACATATCGACGCGCACCATGGCCTCTTCGGTGTCGAAAAGAAACTCCGCCAGCGCCTTGGTCAGCTCGGTCTTACCCACGCCCGTCGGTCCCAGGAACAGGAAGGAGCCGTTCGGCCGGTTGGGATCGGACAGTCCCGCGCGCGAGCGACGAATCGCGTCGGCCACCGCCTTGACCGCCTCGCTCTGACCCACCACGCGTTTCTCCAGCTCGCTTTCCATGCGCAGCAGCTTGTCGCGCTCGCCTTCGAGCATTTTCGATACCGGGATGCCGGTCCACTTGGAGACGACCTCGGCGATCTCCTCGTCGGTGACCTTGTTGCGCAGCAGTTTCATTTCCTGCATTTCCGCCTGATCGGCCGCGGCGAGCTGTTTTTCCAGCTCCGGAATGCGCCCGTACTGCAATTCACCGGCGCGCGTCAGATCGCCCGCGCGCTGCGCGGTCTCCAGCTCCTGACGGGCGCGCTCGAGCGCTTCCTTGATATGGTGCGAACCCTGCACCGCCGCCTTCTCGGCCTTCCAGACTTCTTCCAGATCGGAATACTCCCGGCCCAGGGTGTCGATCTCTCCCTGCAGGATGTCGAGGCGCTTCTTCGAGGCCTCGTCGGATTCCTTCTGCAAGGCCTCGCGCTCGATCTTGAGCTGGATCAGACGCCGTTCCAGGCGATCGAGCTGCTCGGGCTTGGAATCGATCTCCATGCGAATGCGCGACGCGGCCTCGTCGACCAGATCGATGGCCTTGTCGGGCAACTGGCGGTCGGTGATATAACGGGTCGACAAGGTCGCGGCGGCGACGATCGCCGGGTCGGTGATGTCGACGCCGTGGTGCACCTCGTAGCGCTCCTTGAGTCCGCGCAGGATGGCGATGGTGTCCTCGACGCTCGGCTCGTCGACCAGCACCTTCTGGAAGCGTCGTTCCAGCGCCGCGTCCTTTTCGATGTATTTGCGATACTCATCCAGCGTGGTGGCGCCGACACAGTGCAGCTCACCGCGCGCCAGCGCGGGCTTGAGCATGTTGCCCGCGTCCATGGCGCCCTCGGCCTTGCCGGCACCGACCATGGTGTGCAACTCGTCGATGAACAGAATCACCTGCCCTTCCTGCTTGGCCAGGTCGGTCAGAACGGCCTTGAGGCGCTCCTCGAATTCACCGCGGAACTTGGCCCCGGCGATCAACGCGCCCATGTCCAGACTCAACAGGCGCTTGTTCTTCAGACCCTCGGGCACCTCGCCGTTGACGATACGCTGCGCCAGACCCTCCACGATCGCCGTCTTGCCGACGCCGGGCTCGCCGATCAACACCGGATTGTTCTTGGTGCGCCGCTGCAGCACCTGCACGGTACGGCGGATTTCATCGTCGCGGCCGATCACCGGGTCGAGCTTGCCGTCGCGCGCCGCTTGGGTCAGGTCGCGGGCGTATTTCTTGAGCGCATCGTAGCTCTCTTCTGCGCTTGCGCTATCTGCGGTGCGACCGCCGGTCACTTCCTGAATCACCGCCTCGAGCGACTTCGCATTCACGCCGGCAGCCTGCAAAGCCTTGCCTGCGTCGGTGCTGTCGGAAAGGGCCATGGCCTGCAATATGCGCTGTACAGGAACGAAGCTGTCGCCGGCCTTCTTTGCCAGCTGTTCGGCCTGATCGAGCAGGCGAGCCGAATCATTGTCTAGGGCGGGCGGCGTCTGCGCTCCGGAGCCGGAAACCGCCGGGAATTTATGCAATGCCTTTTCAACCTCGCCAATGGCGGCAGGGGGGCTACCGCCTGCTCGCTGGATGAGCTGCGCGGCCATGCCCTCCTCATCTTCGAGCAATGCCTTGAGAATATGGACTGGCGTGATGCGCTGATGGCTCATGCGGACGGCAACTGTCTGGGCGCTCTGTAGAAAGCCCTTGGCCCGGTCGGTGAATTTCTCGAGGTTCATCGCAAAGGGTCTCCAAGCGTAATTACAATTTCAAATGGGACTTTGAGTAGGTACTAGCAGGACATCGAACTCCCGTCTGCTCAAATATCAACCCGCAACGACGCCAGCCTCTAAATAGAGCCATCCTCTAAATAGAAAAGCCATTCTCGTCCTGACATAAATCAGTGGGTGGGCCGATCTGCTTCCTATGGTACGCTCGTATCGCCAGATGACTGTCGAGTCGGCGAGGATAGCGGAAATGGCATTGAAATGCGGCTCTCGCGAGTTTACGAACGGAGGCGCAGTCAGCGATTTCACCCGTTCGAAACTTTGATGGAGGTGGTGATGGAGCAAATTGCCAAAAACGAGTGGGCAGAATTGTGCGATCGCATTAGCAAGCGGTTGCTTGGCCTGCGCGCCGAAATCGAGGTCCAATCGCTGGATTTGGGCGATCAGATCGAGGCCGAATTTCTTCCAATCCTAGGTATCACCTATGATCACAAAGACGATGTCGTGGTCATCGCCCTTGAGGGGCTTGCTCACCTGATCCCGCACCCGGTCGATATCCAGACCAAAGGCTACGACGATAATATCGAGGCAGTCCTTATTGTGGACAAGGAAGGTGTGCGGCATCTCACATCATTCCGGGAGCCGCTTAAGTTGCCACCCCCGCTTGCCGAGTAAGCTTCACTTCT
>JASBSS010000005.1 GCA_030148805.1 Thiogranum sp.
CCGATCCCTGTGTGTTCGCCGAAGTTCGAGAGAAAGTGATCTGGTGCTTCTTTGGATGGGTACTTCGAGAGGTGAGGGAGGTCGGTGACGCCGCATGATATCTGACGAAGACATGAAGCAGATTAGACCCAAGGAGCCTTCGGCAGCTCCTTCGTCTACCCATGTGACTTCTGGTATACCCGTCCCCAAAGCGATCCGAGTCAAGAATTTCGACCCTGATGAGTGGGAAGACTTTATCGAGGAATGGGCGACCAGCCTTGAGAGCGTGTATGCCAAAGTTCGGCGTTTCGGCGGTGCGGGGGATTGCGGAGTCGATATCGCCGGATTTTGCACCGACAATGGCTTTGAAGATATGTGGGACAACTACCAATGTAAGCGCTATGCAAATCCGTTACGACCAAGCGACATTTTGGTTGAACTTGGTAAGATCATTTACTATTCATACATCGGCGAATATACGCCACCTCGAAAGCATTATTTTGTAGCGTCCCTCGGTATCGGAACAACGTTGGAGAAGCTTCTAAACAAGCCGACTCAGCTTCGCGAAAAATTAAAGGAAAATTGGGGCGGGCACTGTAAAAGCAAAATTACGACAACCAAAGAAATTGAACTTAGCGGGGACCTCCTTTCCTATGTGGACGACTTTGATTTTACGATCTTTTCATCAAAGTCACACATTGAGCTGATTGAAGCGCATAGCCATACAGGCTTTCACGCGGTCCGTTTTGGGGGTGGTCTACCAGCAAGACCAAATTCCGAAGCGCCTCCTGCTGCTCCGACATCATACGAAAGCCGATATATCCGTAAGCTCCTTGACGCCTATGGAGATCATCTAGGGGCTCCGCTCCACGATACAAACGCATTAGTCGCGCATAGTATTTTGGAAAGGGATTTCCGGAGGCAGCGCGAGCGCTTCTATCATGCTGAAGCACTAAGAAACTTTGCCAGAGACACGGTGCCAGAAGGGACATTCGATGAGCTTCAGGACGAGGTTTATCATGGCGTGGTTGACGTTACAGACGCAACTCATTCCAACGGGTACGAAAGGATGAAGGCGACAGTCGCGCAGGCATCAACTATTGCTTTGACGGCAAATCCACTTGCGTCAGTTACCAAGTCGCAGGACCGTCAGGGTATCTGCCACCAGCTGGCAAATGAAGATCGTCTCAAATGGGTGGTGGATGATGACTAGTCGCGCACACCCAACACCATTCAACAGCCCGCTGGAGACCGGAATCCGCTCCCTGGCAATTCTGGTCGCTGCCTATCCGGTGGCTTTCGACCTCGAAAGGCTGGTTGAAATGGATTATCTCGTCGTGCATTCCGGTGATGCCGATGGTCCTGAGAGTCTTCACGCTGCCCTGCCTATGAGGGCAGGAGAATTGCTGGTTCGACGGGGGCTGATAGAAAAAGGCCTTCTATTGATGACAAGCCGGAACCTCATACAGCGGATACCCGCAGAAGACGGTTTCGACTACATCGCTGGAGACGCGGCTGCGCCGTTCCTTGCCTCACTTACATCTATCTATTCCCAGCGGCTCAAAGAACGCGCGCAAGGGGCGGTCGAGCGCTTTGCGGATGTGACAACATCGGAAATTCGACAGTTCACGCATCGGTTGTTTGAAAGTTGGTCAAGCCAGTTCCAGGCCATAGATGGACCACGAGGCAGGCAGTGAGCAACAACTATCTTCAACTGCGACGGATAGCGTTTTCCGGTCCCAAGAAAACGTCAGAGATGACATTCTCCGATGGAGTAAATGTGGTTTGCGGTGCGTCTGACACAGGGAAGTCGTTTTTGGCTGAATCGATTGATTTCATGCTTGGAGGATCTGAACTAAAAGATATCCCGGAGCGAACGGCTTTCGGTGAAATCCAGTTTGAGCTTAATGTGACGTCCGGGGAGAAATGGCGGTTCTATCGTGCGACATCCGGTGGAAACTTCATGGCGGATAATCTGCTCGATGATGATGCTGAACGCAAGGTTCTCAAGGAAAAACATGTGCACGATAAAACCGACAACCTATCAGGATTTCTTCTAGAAAAAATAGGGCTCCTCGGAAAACGCATATTGCGAAGTAAGGTAAAAGGTACAACGCAGAGTCTGAGTTTCAGAAATCTGGCAAGGCTTGCGATTGTCCAGGAAGGTGAGATTCAGCAAGCGGGTTCGCCATTCTGGGGTGGTCAGGTCATTCAAAAATCTCCAGATTTGGCGACCATCAAGCTCCTTCTGACCGGCGTTGATGACTCGAACGTTGTTGAAACAACGCGGGGTGGCATAGATGGAACGAAACAGATCGAGCTGATCGATGAACTGCTTGCCGATATCAGGCATGAAATTGCGGATGTTGGTGAAGAAGAGGTGGACCTTAAGGACCAGATTAGTCGGGTGGATACGACGATCGAGCAGCGTAGGGAATCTCTGAATAGCGTTCAAGCGCAGCTCGATTCCCTTTTGGCACAACGGCGGGAATTGGTGGATACCCGAACGGGGATTCAGGACCGACTGGACGAGATTGCAGATCTGTTAACGAGATTCGATCTGCTCCTGGAACACTATGCCGTGGATACTGAACGTCTAACAGCAATTCAGGAAAGCGGGGCGATGTTTGCTCATGTGGAGCCGGTGCCTTGCCCTCTATGTGGAGCTTCACCAGAAGCACAACAACATGATGCTGCTTGTGACGGGGACGTTGAGGCAATCATCCAGGCGGCTTCCGCTGAAATTGAGAAAATAGCGCGGCTTAGAGGCGAACTCCAAGGAACAGTTGCTGATTTAAAATCTGAAGCCACTGCTCAAGAACAAGAGTTAGCAAACAAGAATGAAGAGTATGAGAATGTAAACAACCAGATTCAGGAAACTGTTGCACCAACGGTGAGCGAAGAACGAGCGTCTTTCTCGGAACTTGTTGAAAAACGGGCCGAGGTACAGAAAGGGCTCGACCTTTATGCAAGAGTTTTAAAACTGGAAGAGCGCAGGGTGTCTTTAGAGCAGTATGAGGGCGAAGAAGGTACGTCTGGTGTTATCGTCTCTGGTCTACCTGACTCTATTGCGCATGACTTTTCACTCAGAGTATCCAAATTGCTGAAGGCGTGGGAATTTCCCGGCGACTGCCTTGTTCATTTTGATAAGGAAAGCACCGATTTTGTCATAGATGGAAAGCCGCGAGGGAGCCGGGGCAAGGGGCTTCGAGCTATTACGCACGCAGCGGTAACAATTGCATTGTTGGAGTATTGCCAGGAAAACGATCTACCGCACCCCGGCTTTGTTGTTCTTGACTCACCACTTCTTGCTTATTTCAAGCCAGAGGGTGACGAAGACCATCAGCTGCAAGGGACAAATTTGAAAGAGCGTTTTTATTTTTATCTTGTCGACCACCATAGTACAGATAGCCAGATAGTAATCGTTGAAAACCAGCATCCACCTGATTCAGTGTTAGATCGGCTGAGAATGACCGTGTTCACCGGCAACCCAAATGAAGGTCGGGAAGGTTTTCTGTAGTTGGTTTGATAGGCGCGTCTGGCTGTTGCCAGGCCGGCCTCTAAGCGTTTATAGATAAAGTTAGTATTTGTATGAACTCGGCCTATGGTTGAAGAATAATCGATGCCTTTTAGAAGTGGAGTGACGATTTGCGAATATCGCGGCTGAGAGTAAAGAATTTCAGGTCTGTGGAAGATCTAGATATTACCTTGCCACAAATCTGCGCCCTTGTCGGCCCGAACAATGCCGGAAAAACTAACCTGCTTGAAGCAATTCGTCGTGTACTTGGCACAAGTTGGGTAAGTGTCAGCAGTTTTTCCCAAGACGATATCACGTACCGTGATGAGAACCGTGATATTGAAGTCTGGTGCACGATGGAACCCCCTATTCAGTACCAGAAATTTAAAAACGCTCCTGTTACAGGCATTCATACGCTCCATTTTCAATATACGCGTTATAAGATTGGTGAACAAAAGGGGCAGCCCCGCTTTGAACAAAAATGCCTGGATAAGAAGGACAAGGATATAACCGTTCTGGCTAGTGCGCCGAAGAAGGGCCGGCAACATAACTATCAACGCCTTGTGGGCATTCCCGGAGAAGTCCGGGACCAGGTTCCTCTGATCCATATTGGCACCAACAGATCCCTGAAAGAACAGCTACCCGGAGCACGCTATTCGTTACTCCGGCAGATGTTCCAGGAGATTAATCGTAACCTTCAAGACCGGTCTCAAACGGTCACCGTGAAAAAAGATGATGGCACGGAGGCTGATATTCCCCGGATCGACCGTTTCCGCGAATTAATGGCGTCTGCTATGGAGCTGTTAAAAACGGATGAGTTTGTAGCGGTTGAGCGGTCGATCAAGCGTAATGCTTTACGGCAATTGGGCTTTGATCCGGACACGGATACGGACAAGCTTGATTTGTATTTCACACCAATGGACACGTTTGATTTTTACAAGTCCTTGGATTTGCTGGTGACAGAGGGCGGATTTTCCATCAGCGCCCGTGAAATGGGAGGAGGCGTCCAAAACGCTATCGTTCTTGCTATCTTGCAAGCCTTCGAAGAAACCAGAAAACAGGGTGCAATCCTGTTGATCGAAGAGCCGGAAATGTTCCTGCACCCGCAGATGCAGCGTTCTCTTTATAAGACGTTGCGCCGCATCGGGGAAACGAACCAGATTATCTACACGACCCATTCACCGCATTTTGTGTCGGTACCGGAATATAAGGAAGTGTTAATGGTTCGGAAAGGCGATGAGGGAACGAAGGCATTTCTTTCTTCATTACCCATCGATGACAAAAGGCGTGAAAAACTAGTCAAGGAGCTTGACCCGGAACGGGGCGAATTGTTTTTTGCGAGACGGCTACTCATTGTGGAAGGCGATACCGAAAAATTGGCGTTTCCGGTTTATGCAGGGAAGTTGGATATTGATTTGGACTGGGAAGGTGCAACAATAGTCGAGGTTGGTGGCAAGCGCAATATCATGGAGTTTGCCCAGATCGCCCTCTCCTTTGGTATACCGACAGGCATTGTATATGACTCCGACTCTTCTGACTTTAGTGATCAAGAGGAAGAAGAAGCCTATAACGCGGAACTTGACGCGCTAGCGAAAAAAGACGGATCAGTAAAGGTCTGGCGGTTTGAAAAAAACTACGAAGATCATTTGCGCCAGGCGCTTGGTGAAAAGAAATACAATGAACTATGCCAGAAATTTCCTAAAATCGGCAAACCAACGCGCGCCAGGTTGATCGCCATGGAAGATGGGCTTCCCATTCCAGACCCTGTTTCTGGCATTCTTAGCTGGCTGGGTGGCAAAGAGAGCTAATGTAGATGGAGTTTTCCGTGGATATAAAACCGGATGAAGATGGTTATACGGGCAGGGAATGTCCCGCGTGTGAAAAATATTTCAAGATAAAGTTCGGTACGGGTCTTCCAAACGCAACAGAATGCCATTGTCCGTACTGCAACCATATTGGACCACAGAGTGAATTCTGGACAAAGCAACAGATTGAATATGCACGCTCTGTAGCGCTTCATAAGATTTCCGGCGATCTTTTGAAAAGCATGAAAAAGATGGAGAGGAAGCCGGACAGGAACGCCGTTTTGTCAATCGGCATAACCGTAAAAGGAAAGCCAACGCCTATTGCATATTATTCCGAAAAGGAACTTGAGGAAAAGGTTACGTGCAGCAATTGCACTCTTGAATATACGATCTACGGCGCATTTGGCTATTGCCCTGATTGCGGCGTTCACAACTCGCAGCAAATTCTCACTGCGAATTTTGACCTGGTATTAAAGATGCTTGATCTAGCCGTCAGTGCAGACGAAAATGTTCGTGCGAAGCTTGTTGAGAACGCTTTGGAGGATACCGTGTCCACCTTTGATGGATTCGGAAGGGAGCACTGTTCCGGCCTTTATCAAAAACTTTCATTCCAGAATATTGAAAGCGCTAAAGATAAACTGCAAAGAGATCAAGGATTGGATATTTCGGATGGCCTGTCCAACGACGAATGGAATTTTGTCTCCGAGCAATTCCAAAAACGGCATTTATTGGCGCACAAGATGGGCATTGTCGACGAGGAATTCGCACGAAAGACCGGGAGTTCCCAGTCTATAGTTGGTAGGAAGGTTACGATTACCGAAGACAATGTCCGCTCCCTTGTAAACCGTCTTATTGTGGTGGCACAAAACATCTTTAGCAACATTGCGCGAAGCTAGCCATATATTGTTCGCGGGCCTTGCTATTAAGGTTTTATAGTGATTGCTGGCATTCCTGTGTGCAGGCTTGCCGAGCCAGGGTACTGCATGTCTGTCGGGGGCTGAACAACGATCCGCTGACTGATTTCTTGATCCACGTCTGGTGAAGCTGATCGAGTTGTTCAACTTGGTTCACGAATTGGAGACTGAACTGACCGATGAACAGCTCAGGGCCATTCTCCTCAAGACCGATTCGTGGTTCATGTGCATCCTGCAGATTTGGGCAGGGGGAGATGGCAAATAGTCCAGCGGCCTCGCTAGCCAAGCAGCATGAGCAAGATGGAAGATAGGCCAATCCGTTTTGCCCATATTTTCCGCTTCTAGGGGGGGATGGCGATAGTGGTAAGCGCGTCATGGTTTAGTAGCATGTATCGGAACAACGAATCAAGTCGGCGTGTTTTATACGTCGACTGACAACTACGAGGTCCAATGATGCAGCTGAGTCTAATCTCTAAATTATAAGCGCGCTTACGTTCAGGAAAGTGGTAACGATGCAAAAGGGTTTTAACAAGAGTGGCAAATCAGATGCGAAGGGCGATGGAAAATTGGTTATGGAAGGGACTCAAATGGAAGATCTGCGCTCCACCCACGCTCCATTCGCGCTCCATTTTCGGGACCACGACCGACAATGAAGGACAAGATGAATGGAGGGCGAAACGTAGAAAAGTACTTTTAGAACAATTGCTTGTGTGGTCTAACGTGGTCTGGTATGGTTTGTAAATTTGGTGCCGAGGAGAGGACTTGAACCTCCACGGGGTTACCCCCACTAGCACCTGAAGCTAGCGCGTCTACCAATTCCGCCACCTCGGCATTCCGATTCCGGACAGGGCCGGAACGGCAAGGCGCGAACTGTACCGAGCGCCCGGCAGATTGTCAATTGCGGCCTAAAGCCGTTAGCATGCGCGCATGAATCAGGAACGCAAGCCGCGGCGGCGCGGCAAGAAACAGCGCTTTAGCGACGACCCCCAGGCCGCGCGCGAGGCCCAGAAGTACCAGTCCCCCATTCCCAGCAGGGAATTCATCATGGCCACGCTCGAGCACAGCGGGCGCCTGATGACGCGCGAGGCCCTGGCCGAGGCTTTCGGCCTCGACACCGACGAGGACCTCGAGGCGTTGCGCCGGCGGTTGCGGGCGATGGAGCGTGACGGACAGCTGCTGCGCAATCGCCGTGGCGGCTATGGGCTGGTCGATCGCATGGACATGGTGCGCGGCCGGGTGATCGGTCATCCCGACGGTTTCGGTTTTCTGGTGCCGGACGAAGGCGGCGACGATCTGTTTCTCGCGCCCCGGCAAATGCGCCAGGTGATGAACGGCGACCGGGTGGTGGCGCGGGTCACCGGCATCGACCAGCGCGGCCGACGCGAAGGCGCCATCATCGAGGTGCTCGAGCGCAACACCCAGCGAGTGGTCGGGCGGATCTACTTCGAGGCCGGCATCAGTTTCGTGGTGCCCGATCACAAGCGCCTGACGCAGGATATCCGTATCCCGCCGGATGCCGACGGCGGCGCCCACCACGGCCAGTTCGTCTCGGTGGAAATCGTCGAACAACCGAACAAGCGCTCCGGCCCGGTCGGCCGGGTGGTCGAGGTGATCGGCGATCACATGGCGCCGGGCATGGAAATCGACGTCGCCATGCGCGCCCACGAAGTGCCGCACGCCTGGCCGGCGGCCGTCGAGGACGAAATCCAGGGCCTGTCGGAGAAGGTTTCGCCGGCGGCCAAGCGTAACCGGGAGGACCTGCGCGACCTGCCGCTGGTGACCATCGACGGTGCCGATTCGCGCGATTTCGACGATGCCGTGTTCTGCAAACGCACGCCCAACGGTTGGAAATTGATTGTCGCGATCGCCGACGTTTCGCACTACGTCAAGTCTGGTACGGCGCTGGACCGTGAGGCGCACCTGCGCGGCAATTCCGTGTATTTTCCCGAGCGGGTGATTCCCATGTTGCCGGAGATTCTTTCCAACGGCTTGTGTTCGCTCAACCCGAAGGTCGATCGCCTGTGCATGGCCTGCGAGATGACCATCGACCGGGACGGCAAGGTCACGCGCTCGCGTTTCATGGAGGCGCTGATGCGCTCGCATGCGCGCCTGACCTATGACCAGGTGGCGGCGGCGCTGGTGGAGCGCGACCCAAAAACGCGCAACCGACTCAAGCCGTTGTTGGAAAGTCTCGAAGAGCTTTACGCCTTATATAAGGCGTTGCGCAAGTTGCGGGATAGACGCGGCGCGATCGACTTCGACACCACGGAAACACGCATCGTTTTCGGTCCCGATCGCAAGATCGAGCGGATCGTTCCGGTGCAGCGCAACGACGCGCACAAGATCATCGAAGAGTGCATGATCGCCGCCAATGTCTGCGCCGCGCGTTTCCTCGGCCGCCATAAACTGCCGACGCTGTATCGGGTGCACGAGGGTCCACAGGCCGACAGATTGGTGGATCTGCGCGCCTTTCTCGCGGAGCTGGGCCTGTCTCTGGGGGGCGGGGACAAGCCCTCGGCGGGCGACTACGCGCGCTTGTTGAGCAAGGTGCAGAACCGGCCCGACGCGCATCTGATCCAGACCGTGATGCTGCGCTCGCTCTCCCAGGCGCGCTACAGCCCCGACAATGTCGGTCATTTCGGTCTCTCGCACGAGCATTATCTGCATTTCACCTCGCCGATACGCCGCTACCCCGATTTGCTGGTCCACCGCGCCATCCGCTATCAGCTCCAGGCACAGGCCAAGCGCAAGAAATCCGGCAGGCAGGCGCGAATCCCGCCGTTTGCCTACAGCGCGGCGGATATGACCTCGTTGGGCGAGCACTGTTCGGTGACCGAACGGCGCGCCGATGACGCCACCCGCGATGCCATCGATTGGCTGAAATGCGAATACATGCTGGACAAGGTGGGCGAGGACTACGAGGGTATCGTCAGCAGCGTGACATCGTTCGGTATCTTCGTCGAACTGAAGGATATCTACGTCGAGGGCCTGGTGCATATCACGGCGCTGCGCAATGATTACTACCATTTCGATCCCGCGGGCCACCGCTTGCGGGGGGAACGGACCGGCAAAGTCTACCGCCTGGGCGACCAGGTGCGCGTCACCGTGGCCCGGGTCAATCTCGACGACCGCAAGATAGATTTCGCCTTGCCCGAGAGCGAAGAGGACAAGCGCGGCCAACAGGATCCTGGCGATCGTCGCGGCGAGCGGAAATCCGGCCACAAGAAACGGCGTCGGCGCAGGCGCCGCTGATTTTCCGCGTTCTGGAGGCGGCGGTGAATGAATAAAGGCCAACGGGTGTTCGGCATGCACGCGGTGACAGGCTTGTTGCAACGTCACCCCGAGCGGGTTTCGTTGTTATTGGCGCTGGAGTCGCGCGCCGATGCGCGCATGCTCCAGGTGCTGGAGCTGGCCGAGAAAGCCAATGTGCCGATTCGGCGGGTGACCCGCGGCGAGCTGGATGAACGCGTCAGCGGCGTCAGTCATCAGGGGGTGGTGGCGGAAACCGGGCACAGCGTTCTGGTCGGCGAGAAGGACCTGCCGGATTTTCTCGAGGGTCTGAAGCAGCCCGCGTTGCTGTTGGTGTTGGACGGCGTCCAGGATCCCCACAATCTGGGCGCCTGCCTGCGCAGCGCGGATGCCGCCGGCGTGGATGCCGTCATCGTACCGCGCGACCGTTCGGCGCCACTCAACTCCACCGCGCGCAAGGTCGCCTGCGGCGCCGGAGAAACCGTGCCGGTGATCCGGGTTACCAACCTGGCGCGAGTCCTGCGGGTGATCAAGGACCAGGGTATCTGGCTCTACGGCGCGGCCGGTGAGGCCAGCGAGAGTCTTTACGCCACCGATCTGTCGGGCCCGCTGGCGCTGGTCCTGGGCGGCGAGGGCAAAGGATTGCGGCGTCTGACGCGCGAACTGTG
The DNA here is from genome assembly GCA_030148805.1 of Thiogranum sp. Taxonomy (GTDB): domain Bacteria; phylum Pseudomonadota; class Gammaproteobacteria; order DSM-19610; family DSM-19610; genus Thiogranum. The sequence goes on from JASBSS010000005.1 coordinate 10,133, forward strand.
CGACGGCCTGATGGCCATTCCGCTGGCCGGTTCGGTCTCCAGCCTCAATGTGTCGGTGGCCACGGGCATCTGCCTGTTCGAGGCCAGACGCCAGCGCTCCGGGAAAAATCCCTAATCCCCGCCGGGCCTTGCGGCCACAGTCCAGTTTGCGTAATATACGCACGTTTTGCGCGGCCCGCTTCGCGCACTCCTTGCTCTTCGCCGTGGGCGGAGGGCTTTTATCCATAAGGAGCAGTCAATGCGTCATTATGAAATCGTCTTTCTGGTCCACCCCGACCAGAGCGAGCAAGTGCCCGCGATGATCGAGCGTTATCGCGCCACGATCGAGTCCCAGGGCGGCAAAATCCACCGTTTGGAAGACTGGGGGCGCCGCCAGCTCGCCTACCCCATCCAGAAGCTCGCCAAAGCCCATTATGTGCTGATGAACATCGAGTGCGGTACCCAGGAGCTCGAGGAGCTGGAAAGCGCCTTCCGCTTCAACGACGCCGTCCTGCGCAACCTGATCATCTCGCGCAAGGATGCCGTGACCGACGCGTCACTGCTGGCCAAGCGTGGCGACGACCGGGATGACCGGGAGGAGACGCCACGCCGGCAGGCCGCCAAGGACGACGAAGCCAAAGAGGGCTCCGCGGCCGAGAGCAAAGAGACGCCCGCGGCGGCGAAAGAAGACGCCGAGGGTGAAGGCGCGAGCGCCGGCTGAGGCGATTCAGCCGCGCAGTGGAACAACCGGAAAATCATCTGGTTTTAGCCGGTCAGCTGCACCAACCCGCGCATTTTCGCACCACTCCGGCCGGCATTCCCATCGCCCGGTTCGTGCTGGCGCATCGCTCGCGTCGCCTGGAGGCCGGACAGATGCGTGAGGTGGAATGCCGGGTCAGCGTGGTGGCCAGCGGCGAAGCCCTGACCGCGGGGTTGCACCGCTTGGCGGCCGGCAGCGGGTTGCGGGTGACGGGTTTTCTCAGTCGCGCCGGTTACCGCGCGGCTCCCAGCCAGGTGGAGTTGCATGCATTGGATATCCAGCCCATTCACGAGAATGGCTGAAATGATGAGGAACTGATATGTCCCGTTTTTTTCGTCGCCGCAAATTCTGCCGCTTTACCGCGGAAGGCGTTAAGGAAATCGACTACAAGGATTTGCAGACACTGAGGAACTACGTGACCGAGACCGGCAAGATCGTGCCGAGCCGGATCACCGGCACCAAGGCGAAATACCAGCGCCAGCTGGCCACCGCGATCAAGCGCGCGCGCTTTCTCGCGCTGTTGCCGTATTGCGATTCGCACAAAGGCTGAACCGGCCGGGCGCTTGGTCAGCCGGTACGGAACGCACTGATGCGCGCCCTGGCCGGGTTGATCGTCTCGGGTCCGCTGCACGCCGTTGGCATTATCGCGCTCAGCACCCTGCTGAGCTTTCTGGCGCCGCCGCTGACCTCGTTGTTGAGCTACGTCGGCGCCGCGGCGCTGGCGCTGTACTGTCTGCATCGGGGTGTCAGGGACAGTCTGGTCGTGGTCCTGGGCGCGGCGCTGGCCACGGCGCTATTGGGCCAGCTGCTGCTGCGCCACGGCGTGGCTGTCGCCGGTACCTCGCTGTTGCTGTGGCTGCCGGTGTGGGTCGCGGCGAGCGTATTGCGCGCCACCCGCTCGCTGGCCATGGCGATGCTGGTGTTGGCCGGATTGGCCATGCTGGGTGTGCTGGCGGTGTTCGTGATCTACGGCGACCCCGCCCCCTGGTGGCGACAGCTGATGCAGGGCATGGTCGACACGCTGGTGGCGGCGCAGCCCGAACTGGGCGAGGTGTCGCCGAGTCTGGCGGCTTTCATCCGCCAGAGCGCGCCGCTGATGACCGGCGTGGTGGCGGCGGGCCTCGGGTTCGCGGCCCTGACCTGCCTGGTGCTGGGGCGCTGGTGGCAGTCGCTGCTGGTCAAGCCGGGTGCCCTGCGGGGCGAGTTTTACGCGCTGCGCCTGAACGGCGCTTTGTCGCTGGCCGGTATCGCGGTACTGGCCGTGGCTTCGCTGAAGCTGGGCGTGGTCAGTACCATCGCCGTGCAATGGTCGTTGATCGCGATGGTGGTGTTTTTCTTCGTCGGCCTGGCGGTCATCCACGCCACGCTGGCGAATCTGAAGGCGGCGAAAGCCTGGCTCATCGGGGTCTATGTCCTGATCAGCCTGATACCGCATGCCATGGTGCTGGTGGTGGTTACCGGCCTGCTGGATCCGTGGATGGATCTGCGGCGGCGTACCGCCGGTACCGGATAAACTGAATTAATGCCGAACACACAGGGTAGGGTAGAGCGATGGAAGTCATTCTGTTGGAAAAAGTCGAGAACCTGGGCAATCTGGGCGATCGCGTCAACGTCAGACCGGGTTACGGGCGCAATTTCCTGATCCCGGGCGGCAAGGCAACGCCGGCGACCGAAGAGCATATCAAGGCCTTCGAGGCACGCCGTGCCGAGCTGGAAAAAATCGCCGCCGAACAGCTCGCGGCGGCCGAGCAACGCCGCGAGCAGTTGGAGAACCTGAACGTCACCATCAAGGCCAAGGCCGGCGACGAGGGCAAGCTTTTCGGCTCCGTCGGCACCAGCGATATCGCCGCGGCGGTCAGTGCCGCGGGCGTGGCGATCAAGCGCCACGAAGTGCGTCTGCCGCAAGGGGCTTTCCGCCAGATCGGTGAATATCAGGTGGCCGTGCATCTGCACACCGACGTCAATACCGAGATCACGCTGACAATAGAAGCCGAATAGGCCGGTTGCGGGTTTTATCTCATACGCCTTGTCACCGTAGGGTGGCAGGGCGGTGTTTTTTCTCTCATTGCGTTGTTGCAAGTCTTCCCCCCGGGTCTCGGCAGGCGCCGGCAACGAGACACCGTGGCGCAGTTCGCCGCCGGTGCCGGTGGTCTGGCGCCGCCATGGGTCGCGATGGGTCGCCAGGGGATGGGAGGCGCGGTAACGTCGCCTGGTGGATTTTTGCCCACTGAAGAGGCGCGCAAATTGCGTGCTTGAGCGGCGCGGGGGCAGGTTATAGTATGGTTCGATCGACCCCTGAGTCAGTCCCCAGACATTGTGCGGAGGATCAATGCCGGAACCGGCGCCATCGGCCAACACCGTTGAATTCACCGGCGATCGGCAAAAAGTGCCGCCGCATTCGATTCAGGCCGAGCAGTCGCTGCTCGGGGGGTTGCTACTGGACAATCGTGCCTGGGACCAGGTCGCCGACCTGGTCACCGAGAAGGATTTCTACCGGCGCGAACACCGCTTGATTTTCACCGCCGCGGGCAAACTGATCGAGCGCGGCGATCCCTGCGACGTCATCACTTTGTCCGAGTGGCTCGAGGGGATGGGCGAGTTGGAATCCGTCGGCGGCCTGGCTTATCTGGGCACGCTCGCCAAGGATACCCCGAGTGCGGCCAATATCCGTGCCTACGCGGGCATCGTGCGCGAAAATTCCGTGCTGCGTCAGCTCGCCGAGGTCGGCACCGAAATCGCCAACAGCGCCTTTTTCACCGAGGGGCGCGAGACCGCCGCGTTGCTCGACAACGCCGAACAGCTGGTCTTCCGCATTGCCGATCAAGGCAACAGCCGTGGTTCCGGATTCGCCAGCATCAAGGATCTGCTGACCAAGGCGGTCGATCGGATCGACACGCTGTTCCATCTCGACAACCCCTTGACGGGAGTCTCCACCGGCTTTACCGATATCGACGAAATGACCGCCGGCTTGCAGGCCTCGGATCTGATCATCGTCGCCGGCCGGCCCTCGATGGGGAAGACCACCTTCGCCATGAACATCGCCGAACACGCTGCCATCAAGGATGGTCGCCCGGTGGCGGTGTTCAGCATGGAGATGCCCGGTGAGCAGCTGGCCATGCGACTGATGTCGTCGTTGGGGCGTATCAACCAGACCAAGGTGCGTACCGGCAAGCTCGACGACGACGACTGGCCGCGTCTGACCTCGGCGGTCAGTATTCTTTCCGAGGCGCCGCTGTTCATCGACGACACCCCGGCGCTGAGTCCCACCGAGCTGCGCGCGCGTGCCCGCCGCCTGAAGCGCGAGCACGATCTGGGTCTGATCGTGATCGACTATCTCCAGTTGATGCAGGTGCCGGGACACAAGGAGAACCGGACCGGGGAGATTTCCGAAATCTCGCGCTCGCTCAAGGCCCTGGCCAAGGAACTGAACGTGCCGGTGATTGCGCTGTCGCAGTTGAACCGCAGTCTGGAGCAGCGCCCGAACAAACGTCCCGTGATGTCGGACCTGCGCGAGTCCGGTGCCATCGAGCAGGACGCCGACGTCATCATTTTCATCTATCGCGACGAGGTCTACGACGAGGACAGCCCGGACAAGGGCACGGCGGAAATCATCATCGGCAAACAGCGTAACGGCCCTATCGGGATGCGCCGTCTGACCTTCCTCGGCAAACATACCCGTTTCGAGAATTTCACCCCGATGGACAGCTATGGCGACGTCGGCTTCAGCCCCGACGGTCCGGAGGCATGACGCGGCCGATCCGGGCGCGTATCGATCTCCAGGCTCTGCGGCACAATTTTCACCTGGCGCGGGAGGCGGCTGCCGGCGCCAGGGTGATGGCGGTGATCAAAGCCAACGCTTACGGTCACGGTGCGGTGCCGGTGGCGCGCGCGCTGCCTCAGGCCGACGCGTTCGCGCTGGCGAGCGTGGAGGAGGCGGTGCAATTGCGCGAAGCCGGCATCGACACGCCGCTGGTGGTGCTCGCCGGGGTGTTTGCCGCGGACGAACTCGAGCCGGCCGGCCGGCACGATCTGCAACTGGTGGTCCACAGCGAGCAGCAAGTGCAGTGGCTGGAGCGCTCGGCCGCCACCGGACCCTTGCGCTTGTGGTTGAAAGTCGACACCGGAATGCACCGTCTTGGCATCGAGGCGCGCCAACTGCATGACTTGCGCCGACGCCTGGCGGCGCTGATCGCCGCGCGCGGCGGCCAATTGCGGTTGATGTCGCATCTGGCGTGCGCCGATACGCCGCGGCATCCGGCCAACGACAGTCAGCTGGCGGCCTTTCTCACGCTGGACGCCGCCGGTCAGGAGCGCTCGCTGGCCAACTCGGCGGCGCTGATCTCGCGTGCCGACATGCGTTTCGACTGGGTGAGACCGGGGATCATGCTCTATGGCGCCTCTCCCTTTGAGCCCGAGGTCGACATCCGCCACGATCTGCGACCGGTGATGACGCTGGAAACCCGGTTGATGGCGGTACGCTCGCTGCGCAAGGGCGACAAGCTCGGTTACGGCCATAGCTGGACCTGCCCGGTCGACATGCCGGTCGGGGTCGCCGCGGTAGGTTACGGCGATGGGTACCCCCGCCACGCCCCGACGGGCACCCCGGTACTGGTCAACGGCAAAGTGGCGCCGCTGATCGGGCGGGTGTCGATGGACATGCTGTGCGTGGATCTGCGCGGCCAGCCGGAGACGCTGCCGGGCGCGGTGGTGCAGTTGTGGGGCCGCTGTCTGCCGATCGACGCCTTGGCCAACCGCGCCGGTACCCTGAGTTACGAATTGCTGTGTAATGTGAATCCGCGCGTGGCGCGGGAGTATGTCAATGGCGAAGACTAAAGCCGTTTATCAGTGCAGCGAATGTGGCGCCCAGTCACCCAAGTGGGCCGGCCAGTGCAGCGACTGCGGTGCCTGGAACAGTCTCACCGAGGTGCTCGCACTGGCGCCGGCAGGGGCCAAGGCGGCGCGCTTTGCCGGCTATGCCGGCGAGAGCGCCGCGCCGGTGCAGCGTCTGTCGGAGGTCCGGCCCGGCGCCGAGGCGCGTATGTCGAGCGGTATCGCCGAACTGGATCGGGTGCTGGGTGGCGGGCTGGTCGGCGGTTCCGTGGTATTGATCGGCGGCGACCCGGGCATCGGCAAATCCACTTTGTTGTTGCAGGCACTGGCGGCCTTCGACCCCGCTGTGGGGGCGCTCTATGTCAGCGGCGAGGAGTCGCCCGAGCAGGTGGCGCTACGCGCGCAGCGCCTGGGCCTGGCGGCCGATGCGTTGCGCCTGCTGGCCGACACCTCGGTGGAGCGCATCATCGCCCAGGCGCGCGCCGAAGCGCCGCAGGTGATGGTGATCGATTCCATCCAAACCCTGTACACCGAGCTGCTGCAGTCGGCACCCGGTTCGGTGGCGCAGGTGCGCGAAAGCGCCGCCCAGCTGGTGCGTTTCGCCAAGCAAACGGGCACGGCGCTGTTCCTCGTCGGGCATGTCACCAAGGAGGGAACCCTGGCCGGACCCCGGGTGCTCGAACACATGGTCGACACCGTGTTGTACTTCGAGGGCGAACCCGGCGAGCGCTATCGCGTCGTGCGTGCGATCAAGAACCGTTTCGGCGCGGTGAACGAACTGGGCGTGTTCGCCATGACCGACGGCGGCCTGAAGGAGGTCCGCAATCCCTCGTCGATCTTTCTCTCGCGGCATCAGCAGCCGGTCGCTGGCAGCGTCATTCTCGTCACCATGGAGGGCACCCGACCGTTATTGGTGGAGGTGCAGGCGCTGGTCGATGACAGCCAGCTGTCCAACCCGCGCCGCGTAACCGTTGGGCTGGAGCAGAACCGCCTGGCGATGCTGTTGGCGGTGCAGCACCGCCACGGCGGTGTCTTCATGAGCGACCAGGACGTGTTCGTGAACGTCGTCGGCGGTGTGCGTGTCAGTGAAACGGCCGCCGATCTGGCGGTATTGCTGGCGGTGCTGTCGAGTTTTCGCGACCGCAGCGTGCCCCACGATCTGATCGTTTTCGGCGAAGTGGGACTGGCGGGCGAAATCCGGCCGGTGCCCAACGGTCAGCAGCGCTTGCGCGAAGCCGCCAAGCTGGGGTTCAAGCGGGCGCTGATCCCGGCGGCCAATGCGCCGCGTGGCCGGATCGAGGGGATGGAGATCAGCGCGGTGTCGCGTTATGCCGAAGCGCTGGAGTGGTTCGCCACCCAGGACTGACACGGCAGACGCGCCTGGCGCTTCAGCCCAGGGCGGAAAGCTCCCGTTCCACTAGCTGGGGGTCGCCCAGGTTGAGTTCCACCAGGCGACGCAGGTGGGTGATGCTCTCCAGGTCGATGTGACTGCAACGCAGGCCCAAACGGTCATCCCCTTGGTGGACGATTTCCACCTGCATGTCGATGTCGTTGCCGCCCTCGAGATGGATGCTGAGCGTATAGAGCGCCAGCTCGCCGGCGACGAAGGTCTGCGGCAAGGCGATCAGCGCGCCGTGGAGCGAAATGTCCAGCAAGTGGGTTTCCCAGCGCTGTTGTCCCTGTTGCAGGCTGGCGGCGACTTCGAACGGTATGCGCGAGAAACGACGCGGGGCGTCCTCCCGCGGTATGTCCGCGCCGCTGTGTCTGTCTGACACGTCTTGCGGCTGAGAGAAAAACCGGACTTCCAGTTCGCCGATGCGCAGGTGGTCTTCGTGCTGCAGGCGGCGACTTTGTTCACCGATCGGTTGTCCGTTGAGCTGCGGGCCGAGCTCGCCGCGCAGGGCGGACAAATAGTAGCCGTCGTCGCGGCGGGCGATGACCGCCAGTTCAGCTTCGGGTTTGCCGACGCGGGTGAGACCCTTCTCCAGGCGAATGGTACGCCCCAGGTGGGCGCCGTTCTCGATCTGCAGCCACGCCGCGCCCAGGCGCACGGGCCCGTCGTCGGCGACCGCGCGCGGTTGTTCACCCACTGAAAAGCGCAGCCGGTGTTTGCCGATATGGACGCTGTCGCCCTCGTTGAGGGTGACCGCTTCCTCGACCGCCAGGTCGCCGACCCGGAGCGTGCACTCGCCGTTGATCGGCTCCACCGCATAGCCATCGTCGGTGCAAAAGAAGCGCGCGTGCTGGGGTTGCACCGCGAGGCTGTCGATGACGATGCAGCAGCCGGGATCGCGACCGACGACGCACTCATGCCCCGGCAGGGTATAGACCTTGAGTATGCGATCTTTGAATGACAGCGTCAGTTTTGCCACGGATCTCCCCTCGGGTTAGTGCCGGCGAAGGCCGGCCGGTGAACCGGTGCCGCGCCACCCGGGACAAAGCCACCAGCACCCCTTCGGTATCGTCCTGTTCAGCCGCTTTCTTTAAGCGTGAGCGCGAGCGAGTTGATGCAATAGCGCAGACCGCTCGGCGGCGGTCCGTCGTCGAACACATGCCCCAGATGGGCGTCGCAACGAGCGCATAGCACCTCGGTGCGCCGCATACCGTGACTGGTGTCGCTTAATGTGCTCACCGCCGCGTCGTTAACCGGTTGCCAGAAGCTCGGCCAGCCGCTGCCGGAATCGAATTTTTCCCCGGAGCGGAACAACGGGGCGTCACAGCAGGCGCAGTGGTACTCTCCCGGGGTCTTGCAAGCGTAAAAACAACCGGAAAACGCCGCTTCGGTGCCTTTCTCGCGGGTTACCCGATAGACTTCCGGGCTGAGTAAAGCGCGCCATTCGGCGTCGCTCTTGCGGATTTTCTCACTCACCGTTCATTCCTCCGCGGCCGGGCCGCGGTATGGCTTGTTGTATACGCGCAGCGTTTTCACCAGATTGCCCTTGGTCTGGATGATTTCCACCGGATAACCCGACAGCAGCAGGCTGGTTCCGGGTTCCGGAATGTCTTCCAGGTATTCGAGCACCATCCCATTGAGCGTTTTCGGGCCGTCGGTAGGCAGTTCCATCTGCAAGGCCCGGTTCAGATCGCGCACGTTGACCATGCCGTTGACCAGATAGCTGCCGTCTTCCTCGGCGGTGACGTCGCTGATGCTGGTGGAAGGATCCGTGGTGAACTCGCCGACGACCTCCTCCAGGATGTCTTCCAGGGTGGCCAACCCCTGGATGTCGCCATATTCATCGACCACCAGCCCGATGCGCCGTTTCTCCCGCTGGAATTGCAGCAGCTGCCGGTTAAGCGGCGTGTTTTCCGGGATGAACAGCGGTTCCCGAATCAGGCTCAGCAGCGTCTCCCGGTCGAGTTCGCCGCGCATCAGTTGCGGCAGCACTTTGCGCAGATGGATGAAACCGACGACCTGATCGATGTTCTCCCGATAGACCGGCAGGCGCGTGTACTGGCTGTGGGTCATCTGGGTGATGATGTCGTCCCAGTCGTCCTCCAGGTTGATGCCCGAGATTTCCTGGCGCGGCACCATGATGTCTTCGACGGTGACCTTTTCCAGATCGATGATGTTGAGCAGCATGTCCTGGTGGCGCTTGGGGATCATGGCGCCGGCTTCGAGGACCACCGTGCGCAATTCCTCTTGGCTGAGCGCATCCACGCTACCGTCTTCGGGATGGATGTTGAGCAACCGCAGCAGGCCGTTGGCGATACCGTTGACGACCCAGACCAGTGGATAGAGCAGCCACAACAACGGCCCGTAGACAAACGCGGCGGGAAACGCCACCCGCTCGGGGTGCAGGGCCGCCAGGGTTTTCGGTGTCACTTCGGCAAAGACCAGAATGACCAGCGTCAGCACCCCGGCGGCGATGGCGATGGCCGGTTCGCCGCCCAGGCGCAGCGCGATCACCGTCGTGATGGCCGAAGCCATGACGTTGACAAAGTTGTTGCCAAGCAGAATCAGGCCGATCAGCCGGTCGGGGCGTTCGAGCAGCTTTTGCGCGCGCTTGGCCCCGGCGTGGTTGGCCTGTGCCAAGTGGCGCAGGCGGTAGCGGTTGAGGGTCATCAGGCCGGTTTCCGAGCTGGAGAAGAACGCCGAGAGCAGAATCAGAAAGATCAGGGCGGCGAACAGAACACTTAGGGGAATATGGTCCAAAACAGGTAAACCGTATTGCCGTGGATGGGAAAATTGTAGGCGTATCGAAACGCGTTGTCAGGCGTTACGGTGCAGAATCAGTTCGAGCACCAGTTTGCTGCCGAAATAGGCGAGCACCAGAAAGACGAAACCGCTGAGCGTCCAGCGGATGGCGGTGCGCCCGCGCCAGCCAAATTTCCAGCGGCCCCACAACAGGGTGCCGAAGATGAACCAGCTGATGATCGAAAGCACGGTTTTGTGCACCAGGTGCTGCGCGAAAATGTCCTCGAGAAACACCATTCCGGTCAGCAGCGCGGCGCTGAGCAGGGCGAAACCGGTGGCGATCATCTGGAACAGCAGGCCCTCCATCACCTCCAGCGGCGGCAGGGCGCGGATAAAGCCCCCGGGCCTGCGCGCGCGCAGATGCCGGTCCTGCACCTGCAGGAGCACGGCCTGGACGGCGGCCAGCGCGAACAGGCTGTAGGCCAGCACCGAAAACAGAATGTGCAGGTCGAGCTGCCAGCTGGTGTGGGTGATATCGCGTGGGTCACCCGGATTCCAGGCGGCCAGGGCCAGGGTGACGGCGGCCAAAGGCAGTACCGGTATCCCCAGGTTCTCCACCGGCTGGCGCAGCGCCGTGAGCAGCAGCAGCGCCACCATCAGCAGCGCCACCAGGGACGCGGCGTTGAAAAACCCCATGTCCAGTCCGCGGCCGGTCATCAACTCCGGATAGAGCACCAGCGCGTGCAGGACCACCGCGCCGAAGCCCAGCAGCAGCACGGTGCAGCGACTCACGCGCAGGCTGGAAAGGTGGCCGGCGAGGCGCAGGGTCAGGGCCGCGCTGGTCACGAGATAGAGCACGACAGCGGCGACGGCGAAGATAAGCAGTTGCATGGCGCCGATAATGGCATAAGCCGGCGGAGGCCGAAAGCCTTGGCTGCCGGTGCCGGTCAGTCCGGCTGACGCAGAGGGTCATGGCGCGCCGCAAAAGGGCCGAAAATCGCGCTCTGAGAGTCATTTCTGTGACGCGGCCGACACTTTTTCTGTGAAATGCCGTGGCACGATCCTCGCATCGATGCAGGCAAATAATCACCGGACATCCCTGATGGAGCTAAGAATACTCGGTTGTAGCGGCGGCATCGGCGCGCATCTTTCCACCACGTCGTTGCTGGTCGACGAGGATCTGCTGATCGACGGCGGCACCGGGCTGTCGGAGCTCAGCCTGGAGGAAATGTCGCGTATCCGACATATCTTCGTGACCCATTCCCATCTCGACCATATCGCCGGCATTCCCATGTTGCTGGACGCGGTTTTCGACAACACCGAACAGCCCCTGGTACTGCACGCGCGCGAGGAAACCATCCACACCCTGCGGAAACACATATTCAACTGGCAGGTATGGCCGGACTTCTCCACCCTCCCCGACGCCCACCGGCCGGTGTTGCGCTTCGAGGTGATGCAGCCGGGGGAGAGCGTGCAAATCGGTGCCCGCAGCGTGGAGATGATCGCGGTGAATCATTCGGTACCGGCGGCGGGCTACCGGGTGCAAAACGGTGCCGGCAGTTTCGCCTTCAGCGGCGATACCACCAGCAACGACGGTTTCTGGCAGGCGTTGAACCGGCACGAGCATCTCGATCTGTTGATCGTCGAAAGTGCGTTTCCCGACCAGGAATGCGAGCTGAGCATCAAGTCGCGGCACTATTGTCCGCGCTTGCTGGCCCAGGATCTGCGCAAGTTGCAGCATCGTCCGCGGCTGTTCCTGACCCACCTGAAGCCGGGCAGCGAGGCGCTGATCGTCGAGCAGTGCCGCGAGCATATTGATACGCTGCCGGTGCAGCGGCTGTGCGGGGGCGACCGCTTCAAGTTATAATCGCGGCCTGGCCACACAGGGACGCCGCATGTTCGACACGCTTACCGACAGACTGACCAGAACGCTCAAGAACCTGCGTGGTCAGGGGCGTTTGTCCGAGGACAACATCAAGGACACCTTGCGCGAAGTGCGCATGGCGCTGCTCGAGGCCGACGTGGCGCTGCCGGTGGTCAAGGAGTTCACCGCCAAGGTGCGCGAGCGCGCCGTCGGTAGGGAGGTGTTGCAGAGCCTGACCCCGGGTCAGGCGCTGGTCAAGATCGTCAACGACGAGTTGGTCAGCCTGATGGGCGAGGCCTGCGACGAGTTGCAGCTCAATGTCCAGCCCCCGGCCGTGGTGCTGATGGCGGGTTTGCAGGGCTCCGGCAAGACCACTTCGACGGCCAAGCTGGCCCGTTGGCTGAAGGAGCGGCGGAAAAAGAGCGTGCTGGTGGTCAGCTGTGACGTCTATCGCCCCGCCGCCATCGAACAGCTGCAGACGCTGGCCGGCGAGATCGGAGTCGATTTCTTCCCCAGCAACAGTACCCAGGAGCCGGTGGCGATCGCCGGCGCGGCGTTGGAGTACGCGCGCAGTCACCACAATGACGTGCTCATCGTCGATACCGCCGGGCGTCTGCACATCGACCGCGACATGATGGACGAGATCCAGCAGCTGCACGCGGTGGTCAAGCCGGTGGAGACCCTGTTCGTGGTCGACAGCATGACCGGTCAGGACGCGGCCAATACCGCGCGCGCCTTTCACGACGCCCTGCCGCTGACCGGCGTGGTGTTGACCAAAACCGACGGTGACGCCCGCGGTGGCGCGGCCTTGTCGATCCGGGCGATCACCGGCAAGCCGATCAAGTTCCTCGGCGTGGGCGAGAAAACCGCGGCCCTCGAACCCTTTCACCCGGAACGGGTCGCCTCGCGTATTCTCGGCATGGGTGACGTGCTCAGCCTGGTGGAGGAGGCCGAGCACAAGGTCGACAAGGAAAAGGCCGCCAAGCTGGCGAAAAAGCTGCACAAGGGCAAGCGCTTCGACCTCGAGGACTTTGGCGATCAGCTGGAACAGATGATGGGCATGGGTGGGCTCGGCAGCCTGATGGACAAACTGCCCGGCGTGGGGCAGCTGCCGCAGAACGTGCGCGAGCAGGTCAACGATCGCGAGCTGCATCGGATGTTGGCGATCATTCGCTCCATGACGCCCCAGGAGCGGCGCTTTCCCGACATCATCAAGGGCTCCCGACGGCGGCGGATCGCGGCCGGTTCCGGCAATCAGGTGCAGGACGTCAATCGGCTGCTCAAGCAATTCACCCAGATGCAGAAAATGATGAAAAAGATGTCCAAGGGCGGCATGAAAAACATGCTGCGCGGCCTCAAGGGCCGCATGCCACAAGGCTTTCCCTTCTAGAGGTGGCCACAAAACGGCCAGGCGGCACGAACGGCAAAAAAAACGGCGAGCCGGGCGGGCTCACCGTGGATCAAGGGTCGTAGTTGTTGCCTTGCCGACCGGCATTTAGTGTTGTTGTTACCGGCTAGGAAAGGCGGTTCGGGCAGTGCAGGCTGTTTCTGGGTCAACTGACAGCTGTCCGGGGACTCACTCCTGTTGTTACCAGCGGCGTTTCCTCACGGTTCCTAACGCAACACACATGCCAGGTCTGAAATTCGCTGAAAAAACAGGTAAGTGTGTCACCATGGAGTCGCCGCCGGACTTCTCTGTCGGACGTTAGTGTAAAGTCAGTCGTCTTCCCAGGACTCTGATCGATGCCCTAAATCGAGGGAAAAATGTCGAAAAAATAATGGATTGGCTAGATAAAACCGAGTCGCGTTCTTAAATATTTAATTTGTAAAATAATCCGACATCGTCGCGATGGCTTACAGTTTGATAGCCGAGGCTATTTTTTCCTGTCACACTTCACTTTTCAATGATTTCGCGTAAAATGCCCGCTTTTCCGCAGGTCGCAGGTCGACTCTGCCTGTTTGCAACAGTTTTAGAGGTTTAATCTCGATGGTAACGATTCGATTGGCACGCGGCGGCGCGAAGAAGAAGCCGTTTTACCATGTTGTGGTGACGGATTCCCGCAATCGTCGCGACGGTCGCTACATCGAGCGCATCGGTTTCTTCAATCCGGTCGCCAAGGGACAGGAAGTGCGCCTGAACATCGACACCGAGCGCGCGGCGCATTGGGTCGGCAAGGGCGCGCAGACCTCCGATCGGGTAGCGAAGCTGCTGAAGGAAGCCGCGCAGTAAGCGAGCGCGAGACACCCACCATCATCCCGGTGGGACGGATCTCCGGGGTCTATGGGGTGAAGGGTTGGGTGCGGGTGTATTCCTGGACCTCACCGCGCGAGAATATCGTCGGCTATCAGCCCTGGTATCTGCGCCGCGACGGTCAGTGGCAGGCGCAGGCCGTGGCCGCGGGTCGGCGCCACGGCAAGGGCGTGATCGCGCGGCTGTGCGGCTGCGAGGACCGCGATCAGGCGCTGGCGCTGATTGACAGCGAGATCGGTATCAGCCGCGAGCAGCTGCCCCCCACGGCGCCGGGGGAATACTATTGGCATCAGCTGATCGGTCTGCGCGTGGTCAACCTGCGCGGCGAGGCCCTGGGCCGAGTGGATAGTTTGCTGGAGACCGGCGCCAACGATGTTCTGGTGGTGCGGGGTGAGGATGAGCGGCTGATCCCGTTCGCCCAGCCGCAGATCGTCAGACAGGTCGACCTGCAGGCCGGGGTCATTCAGGTCGACTGGGAAAAGGATTATTAAGGTCCGAGATGCGCATTGATGTGGTGACCCTGTTTCCGGATTTTGTCCGGGACTGTTGTCGCTACGGCATACCGCGTATCGCGATAGAGAAAGGTCTGTTGACGCTGGGGACCTGGAATCCGCGCGATTTCAGCGCCGAGCGCAACCGCCGGGTCGATGACCGCCCTTACGGCGGGGGGCCGGGCATGGTGATGCAGGTTTCACCGGTCGCCGGGGCGATCGCTGCGGCGCGCCGTCAGGGCGACGGGCCGGTGATCTACCTGAGTCCCCAAGGTCGGCGGCTCGATCAGCGGGCCGTGCGCCGGTTTGCCGGCCTGGCGCACACGATCCTCCTGGCCGGGCGCTATGAGGGGATCGACGAGCGCCTGATCGAGCGCGAGGTCGACGAAGAGTGGTCCATCGGCGACTATGTGTTGAGTGGCGGTGAACCGGCGGCGCTGGTATGGATCGACAGTGTGGCCCGTCTGCAGCCGGGCGCCCTGGGCGACGAACAATCCGCGTTACGCGATTCTTTTATGGACGGGCTGCTGGATTATCCGCATTATTCGCGCCCGGAAGTGATCGACGGTCAGCGGGTGCCCGCGGTGCTGACCGGGGGCAACCACGCCGAGATCGAACGCTGGCGGCGCAAACAGGCGCTGGGCCGGACTTGGCGCCGGCGGCCGGATTTGCTGGCGCAGCTCGAGCTGGACGCGGAACAACAGGCGCTGTTGGCGGAATATATCGCCGAGCAGCAATCGACAGATTCGGATGTAAGCCCGTAACAGGGGAAAGAGTCATGAGCAATATCATTCAAGAACTGGAAAAGGAACAGATGGGTCGCGAAGTCCCCGACTTCGGTCCCGGCGACACCCTGGTGGTGCAGGTCAAGGTGAAAGAAGGTAACCGCGAGCGCCTGCAGGCGTTCGAGGGGGTCTGTATCGCCCGCCGCAACCGCGGTCTGAACTCGGCCTTCACGGTGCGTAAAATCTCCCACGGGGAAGGGGTGGAGCGCGTGTTCCAGACTTACAGCCCCAGCGTGGCCAGCATCGAAGTCAAGCGGCGTGGCGACGTGCGCCGGGCCAAGCTCTATTATCTGCGTGGTCTTTCCGGTAAGGCGGCGCGTATCAAAGAGAAGCTGTAATCGGGTGCGGCAGCCTCTGGCTACCGCAAGCAAACGCTTTCACGGGCAACCTGGCCGCAGGTTGCCCGTTTTTGTTGCCCCGCGATTTTTTCTTGGCGCGCTGTTGAGCGCCGGGATCGCCTGCGGCAGTGGCGCGCAGGCGCTCGATACCACCCAACTCAACGAGTTGGCGCAGCTGGCGCGCGCCGGCGCCCCGCAGCTGGCGCTGAGCCGCATGGACGCCGCCCAGCCGGCAGCGGCGGGCGATATCAGTGGCTGGATGGCCTGGGAGCAGGAGCGTTTGCAGATTCTTTCCGGCCAGGGGTTGTATCGGCAGCTGATCGCGCGCGTGGCGACGGCGCCAGAGGGCGTGGACGCGGCTTTTCGCCGTTTCGCGCTGACGCTCAAAGCCGACGCGCAATTGCAGCTGGCGCAAAACACGGCCGCGCGCGCCACTTTGCGCGAGCTGTTGTGGCAGGCCGACGAGGCCAGCCGCGAGGAACGGGCCCGGTGGCGCCAGCTGGTGATTCGCAGTTACGTGCAGGAGGACCGCAGCGACGACGCGCGCCAGGCCTTGCTGCGCTATCGGCAGGATTTCGGCGAGGGCTCCGAACAAATGCGCTGGCTCAACGCCCAGGTTCTGTTGCACAGCGGGAACGCGGTGAGTGCGGCAAAGCTCGTCGCCGGCGACAACAGCCCCCACGGCCGTTTGCTGCATTACGCGGCGCAACTTGCAGCCACACCCGAGCGGGCACCGGAGCTGGAGGCCGCCGCCGCGGCTCTCGCCGCCAAGCTCGAGCCCTCGGCGCTGCAAGGCGCTTTGTGGGGGCTGGCAGCGGCCGCCGCGGCCGGCGCAGATCCGCGAGCGCGAATCCAGTACCTGGAGAAGGCATTGTCCCAACGCATCGACGCGCAACTGATTCATGGTGTGCTCGACTACAACGCAGATCAGTTGTGGGACGCGTATCTGAGCGCCGGCAAACGCATCGGCAACGAGGAGCAGAAGCTGCTTGGCAGCGACGAGGACTGGTATTTCCCCGCGACCCAGGCGATAGAGAAGGACCCGTTGCGCGCGCGTATCCTTTTCAGCGTGCTGGCCGTCTACGGCAGCAATCCGCAGCGCCGTGCGCTGGCGCACGAATATCTGGTGGGGCTGCTCGATGATCTGCCCAACGGCCGTCAGCTGACTCACCGCCTGTATCTGGAATCGACACGTTTCCGTCGGGTCGACAGCCTGCCGGCGGTCATCCGCTATCGCCTGATCGACGCGGCGTTGGAAAGCGGCGACCTCGACACGGCGTCCCGCCTGATGGCCGGCCTGAGCGAACCACCGACCGGCGGCGATCGGTTCGAATGGGATTTGCGCCGCGCGCGGGTCGCGCTCTACACCGGCCAGACGCGGGCTGGGGTGGAACTGCTGAAAACCATGCTGGACAACGACGCCTACGCCTGGAACGACCGGCAAGCGGACCGGTTTCTGCAGGTGGTGTTCGATTTGCAGACCGTGGCCGAGCACCAGCGGGCCCTGGATCTGTTCGCGGCCTTGTTGGACAAGCCGTTGGCGGCGCAGCGGCGGCGGGAGATCCTTTTCTGGATGGCCGATTCCCTGCAGGCGCTGAAGCAGTTCCCCGACGCGGCTTATCTGTATCTGAAATCGGCCACCCTGAATGATGTCACCGCCATGGACCCCTGGGCGCAGACCGCCCGTTATCGGGCGGCGAAAGCGCTGCTCGACGCCGGGCTGCTCGATGACGCGCGGCGGATCTATCAGCTGCTGCTGCGTGCCACCCAGGATGCCGGCCGCAAGGCGGTATTGCAAAACGAACTGCAGCGTTTGCACTTGCTGGGCGCGGCCCGGGCCGGGCAG
This sequence comes from Thiogranum sp., assembly GCA_030148805.1. GTDB lineage: Bacteria > Pseudomonadota > Gammaproteobacteria > DSM-19610 > DSM-19610 > Thiogranum. Next base: position 27,412 of record JASBSS010000005.1, read on the forward strand.
GTCGACGCGCCGGCTGCCAGCTCCCGCTAGGGGGGATTGAAATCCACCGGGCCGGCCCCCACATAGAGGGCTTAGCGCTTTTTCCTGAACAACTTTAAGGTTTAGTACTAGATAGGTGAGTAACCGGTTATGACCACAGAAACCCGCAAAGAAACGCTCGAGTTCCAGACCGAGGTGCGTCAGCTGCTGCAGCTGATGATCCACTCGTTGTATTCGAACAAGGAGATTTTCCTGCGCGAGCTGATCTCCAACGCATCGGATGCCTGCGACAAACTTCGTTTCGAGGCCTTGTCGGACGAGTCGCTGTATCAGGGCGACAGTGAGTTGAAAATCCGGGTCAGCTTCGACAAGGAGGCGCGCACGGTAACCGTCAGCGACAATGGGATCGGCATGTCGCGCGAGGAAGTGATCGACAATATCGGCACCATCGCCAAATCCGGCACGCGCCAGTTCTTCGAAGCCCTCACCGGCGATCAGGCCAACGATCTGGAGTTGATCGGTCAGTTCGGCGTCGGCTTCTACTCCAGTTTCATCGTCGCCGACCGGGTCACGCTGACCACCCGCAGGGCCGGAGCGGAGGAGGCGGTGCAGTGGAGTTCGTCCGGCGAGGGCAGTTATACCCTGGAGACCGTCGACAAACCGCAGCGTGGGACGGAGGTGGTGTTGCACCTGCGCGAAGGCGAGGACGAGTTCCTGGAGGCGTATCGGCTGCGCTCGATCGTCACGCGCTACTCCGACCATATTTCTCTGCCCATCGAAATGCCCTCCGAGGAAGAAGGCAAGGAAAACACCTTTGAGACGGTGAACAGCGCATCGGCCCTGTGGAAACGGCCGCGCAAGGAGATCAGCGACGACGAATACAAGGAATTCTACAAGCACGTGGCCCACGACTTCGGTGAACCGATGGCTTGGTCGCACAATCAGGTCGAGGGGACGCAGTCCTATACCAGCTTGCTGTACATCCCGGAGCAGGCGCCATTCGATCTTTGGGATCGCGAGCGCCGGCACGGAATCAAGTTATATGTGCGGCGCGTGTTCATCATGGACGATGCCGAGAATTTGATGCCGCAGTATCTGCGTTTTGTCCGCGGGCTGGTCGATTCCGACGATCTGCCGCTCAACGTTTCGCGCGAAATCCTGCAGAAAAACAAGTTCATCGACACTATTCGCGCCGCTTCGGTGAAAAAAGTGCTGGGGCTGCTCGAAGGCATGGCCAAGAACGAGGCGGAGAAATATCGCAAGTTCTGGGATCGCTATGGGCGGGTGTTGAAGGAAGGTCCGGCCGAGGACTATGGCAACCGCGAGCGCATCGCCAAACTGCTGCGTTTCTCCTCGACTCATGACGATAGCGCCGAGCAGAATGTGACCCTGGAAGACTATGTCGGACGGATGCAGGACGGGCAGGAGAAGATCTACTACATCACCGCCGACAGTTTCGCCGCGGCCAAGAACAGCCCCCATCTGGAAGTGTTCCGCAAGAAGGGTATCGAAGTGTTGTTGTTGCACGATCGGGTCGACGAATGGATGGTCTCGCACCTGACGGAGTTCGACGGCAAGCCGCTGGCATCGGTGGCCAAAGGTGATCTGGACCTGGGTAAATTGCAGGACAAGGAAGAAGCCGAGGCGGCGAAAAAGGCCGAGGACAGCCACAAGGACCTGCTCGACCGTATCAAGCAGGCGCTCGGCGACGACGTTCAGGAAGTGCGCGTCAGTCACCGCCTGACTGATTCGCCAACCTGTCTGGTGCTCGGTACCCACGAAATGCCGATTCATCTGCAACAGATCATGAAGCAGGCGGGCCACGACATGCCCGCCAGTAAACCGATCCTGGAAATCAACCTTGAGCACAACCTGGTGCGGCGGCTGGAGCAGCTCGAGGATGGCCCCGGCTTCGGGGAGCTGGCCCGGGTGTTGTTCGAGCAGGCGATGTTGAGCGAAGGCGCGCAGCTCGAGGATCCGGCGGCATTCGTGAAACGCATCAACCGGCTGCTGGCGGAAGTTACCGCCGGTTGATCCGTGAGTGACGCGCTGCGGATCGATAAATGGCTGTGGGCTGCGCGTTTTTTCAAAACGCGCAGCCTGGCGGCGCAAGCGGTCGCCGGCGGTAAGGTGCAGGTCAATGGCGCGCGCGCCAAGCCGGCACGGGCGCTGAAAACCGGAGACGAACTGCGCATCCACAAAGGCGGTTATGAATTCTGCGTCACGGTGCTGGCGCTATGCGCCCGCCGGGGTCCCGCCAGCGAGGCGCAGCGGCTCTACCAGGAAAGCGAGGAGAGTCGGGCGCGCCGGGAGGTCCTGAGAGAACAGCACCGGTTGGCGGCCGCGACCACGCCCAGACCGGAGCACCGGCCGGACAAAAAAGCCCGCCGTCAGTTGCGCAGCCTCAAGTGGTGAGGCCGCGATGCCTATCAGCACGCCCATGCTTACCGTGGATATCATCATCGCCATGCGCGATCGGCCCGGGCGACCGGTGGTACTGATCGAGCGCAGGAATCCACCCCATGGCTGGGCACTCCCCGGCGGCTTTGTCGATGTCGGTGAGCGGCTGGAGGCGGCCGCGCGGCGCGAGGCGAGAGAAGAGACCTCTCTGCAGGTGGAGCTGGAGTTTCTTCTTGGATGCTATTCCGATCCGCAGCGGGATGCGCGCGGCCACAGCGTGAGCGCCGTCTATGTCGCCTCGGCCGAGGGATGCCCACGGGCCCGGGACGACGCCGTGGGGCTGTGCTGCGTGTTCCCGGGGGAATGCCCGCCCCTGGTTTTCGATCACGACCAGATCATGGACGATTATCGCAGCTATCTTGCCCATGGCACGGCGGCGCCGTTGCGGGGCTAGGCGCTACTAGCAATACGCCGGCTCGTGAATAAAGGCGTTACGCCGCAGATTGTTCAGAATGGTGAGGAACGGATCGGCGTCGCTGTCGGTGCTCACGCACAGCGGCGCTTGTTCTCCGCCCTGGTGGCCGCGCCATTCGTCGGACAAGGCGGCCAACTGGGTGCGCACCAGGGCCAGGTCATAGGTCCGCAACGCCATCGCGATTTTCGCCTCCTGGGCCGAGCGTGCCCGGAATAGGTGCGTTTGTCGCCCGATGGTGTTGTGTACCAGTCCGGCGAGACTGTCGTCATCCTCGATATGCAGAATATTCGGCGCGCGACCTGCCGAACGCTGACCGGCCTGCTTGAGCGCGAAGATCAAACGGGCGTGCTCGGCGCTAAGCTGCAACCAGGTGGGCTCACCGGGCGCGAGCGAAGATCGTGGGGTCGAGGAGATCACGATGATCGGCACCCACGGGTGCTGTTCGCGCAGTTCCATGGCAAAAGAAATACCGTCCCGGTCGGCGAGCAACAGGTCGACGACGACGCCGTCATAGTGCGTGTCCCAGAGCAACTCGCGCGCTCTTTCGGCGTGGATGGCCGTGTCCACCCGCACGCCGTTGGCCGACAGGCGCTGTTGCAGGGGGCTGAGTTTCTGCGCGTCGGTGGAGCACAATAACAGGCGGGAGACATTCATCGGGTCGGCTGGCATCTGGGAACTGGGTCGGCTGTAGCTACTGGTTTGAGGTAGCGGCGGGGGACGGAATTTATTGAATCCCTGGCGGGGTTTTTCGCCCGTCCGCCCACGCCTTTTTTAACCCGTTGTGTTTTGGTGGTTTTCGTGTGGTGTCCATGCATTTTTCCAATAGATTGCGTACCATGAGCCCCTTTCCGGGAAGGCCGCCAGGCCGCGGCGGGTAACGGAGGTGAGATGCGTCCATCGCAGTTGTTGACAGTCCTAGAAACCGAATTTCAAAGCGTTCAGCATGGGCAGCACACGCCGGTGATGTTGTGGGGACCGCCCGGGGTGGGCAAATCGCAGATCGTCGCCCAGGTGGCCGACCGCCATCAGGTGCCGGTCATCGATGTGCGCCTGTCGCAGATGGAGCCGACCGACCTGCGCGGAATCCCGTTTCGGGTGGGCGACCAGGTAGAGTGGGCAGTACCGGCCATGCTGCCGGATGCCGCCCGGCACGGGCCCAACGGCGTGCTGTTTCTCGACGAAATCACCTCCGTCCCGCCGAGCGTCTCTGCCGCCGCTTATCAGTTGATTCTCGATCGCCGGCTCGGGGCCTACGAAGTGCCTCCCGGTTGGGCGATCTTCGCGGCCGGTAACCGCCAGGGCGACCGCGGCGTGACCTACAGCATGCCGGCACCCCTGGCCAATCGCTTCTCGCATTACGAACTCGACGTCAATCTCGACGATTGGGTCGCCTGGGCCTATGGCAACGGGATCGACGAGCGCCTGATCGCCTTTCTGCGCTTTCGTCCCGAGCTGCTGTTCGAATTCGATCCCGCGCACAACCCGGTGGCCTTTCCGTCGCCGCGTTCGTGGGAGTTCGCCCATCGCGCGTTGCAGAAGTTCGCCGCCCAATCCGAAGTCCTGGTGGAGGCCTTGCAGGCCTGCGTCGGCCCGGCCGCCGGCATCGAGTTGCACGCGTTCGTCGACAATCTCGACAAGCTGCCCGATATCGATGCCATCACCCGCGGCGAGTCGGTGCCGGTGCCCAAGGAAACCGATCTGCAATACGCGGTGGCCTCGGCGCTGGTGGGCCGGGCGATCCGCGCCCGTGCCAACGGCGATGCCAATACGGTCTACGGTCACATTATCGATTACGCGGGCACTTTCCCTCAGCGTGAGATGGGGGTGATGCTGATCTCGGACATGCATCGCGCCATCGGGCAGGACCTGTTCCAGGTGCCGCAGTTCTCCCGCTGGGCCAAAGCGGTCGCGGACGTGATGCTGTTCGATATGTGAATTCGAAGGCCGAGCGCCGGTGACCGACGACATCGATACCAAACTCAGCGCCGCCAAGACCCGGTTGATTCTCGATCGGCCGTTTCTCGGCGCGCTGGTGCTGCGGCTGCCGATGAAGGCCGCCAAGCCCGAGCGCTGCAAGACCATCGGCACCGACGTGCGGGCGCTGTATTACAATCCGGAATACATCCGCAACCTGTCGCTGGAGCAGACCCAGTTCGTGTTGGCGCACGAGGCGCTGCACTGCGCGCTGTCGCATTTCGCCCGGCGTCAGCACCGGGTAAAACACCGCTGGGATATCGCCTGCGATCTGGCGATCAATCCGCTGTTGATCAAAGACGGCCTCAAACCGCCACCGGGGGTGCTGCTCAAAAGCGGTTTCGAAGGCATGATGGCCGAAGAGATATATCCCTATATCGATGACGATATGGAGGAAGAGACCCACGACGAGCATTTTTACGATCAGGAAAAGAATTCGCGCGGCTCCGCCGCGCCCCCTCTGGAAACCGACGAGCAGCAAGGCGGCCAGGGTGGCGGCACGGGCGGGGAGTCCAGCGGCGGGGCGCCGCAGCCGTTGAGTGAAATCGAGCAGGAACAGCTGGCGGTGCAGTGGCGTCAGCGGCTGGCGGGCGCCGCGCAACAGGCGATGCAGGCCGGAAAGCTCGGCGCCACCATGGCGCGTCTGGTGGAACATCTGCTGCAACCGCAACTGCCCTGGCGTATGCTGCTGGCGCGTTATATGACGGCGGTGGCGCGCGACGATTACAGTTATCAGCGGCCTTCCCGACGCGAGGGGGAGGCGATTTTGCCGACGCTGAAGAGCACCCAGGTCGATGTCGTCGTCTTGCTCGATACCAGCGGTTCCATCAACGACAGCGAGCTGCGCGAATTCGTGTCTGAAATCGACGCCATCAAAGGACAGATGCGCGCCCGGGTGACACTGCACGCCTGCGACGCGCGCCTGTGTGAGCACGGACCCTGGGTGTTCGAACCGTGGGAGGAGTTCGCCATGCCGAGCAATATCTACGGTCGGGGGGGGACCCGTTTCACGCCAGCGTTCGATTGGTTGCGACAGGAAGGGCGGCGCCCGGATCTGCTGGTGTACTTTACTGACGCCGAGGGCGAATTCCCGTCGCGCGAGCCGGATTTTCCGGTGCTGTGGCTGGTCAAGGGTCGCGCCAAGGTGCCATGGGGGCAACGTGTGCAGCTGAATTGACGCTTCCTTGGGCCGGTGGAAGGCGCGCGCTCTGCCTGCTCCAGACGTGGCAGATGCATAGGAGGTCGCGCAACGTCAAAAATGTGTCGGAATTGCGGCGCTTTCGGCTTGGATAAGTTGTGGATTTTGGCCAATATCTTGTAAGCTATTTTCCGCTATATTGTAAGAAATTTGCCTGTACAAAAAACCGCCAAGCGGGTAACTGGAAAATCGAGCCCGTGGCCGCCATCTAGCCCCCTGAAAATGCTGTCAAAAAAATGCCGGTTGGAGAAAAGCCAGAATTTCAGTAAGGGTATGATTTGTGCTGGCATATCAAGCGCTTTGTCCATCCCTCGAGATCGGGAGCGGGCAGCGAGTTTGTCCTTTGCTGACAACGGGAGTAACGTTCTTCAAGGGCTAGGGACGCGCAACTGTCTCCGTTTGCAGACGGTTGCGGGTGCAGAATTGCGATCGGTCTCACAGGCGAACTACGCACTGCAATTGACCAATAACCACAATAACGGCGGCGAACTACCAATGAGTGATTGGGGTCGCAGGAGACAACACAGCGTATGGGCGCCAGTTTCCAAGGGCTAGAGTCTAGCGGCATGCACAAGGTATTGTGCCTGCTGGAACCCTTGCGGCAGTCGCCGATGGGGGCGGTCGTCTATCGCCAGGTCAAATGCATGCTCGAGGAGCTGGTGAGCAACCACCACGACGCCGAGCAGGCCTATCTGACCTTGATCAACCAGCTGCTGGATGCCTATGCCGGTCACTTGCGTCAGGGCTCTCCGATGCAGGCCCAGGTGCGCATGCTGCAGGCCCGGCTGCAGCCGCCGCTGACCGCGATGGACATGGCGGCGCTGCACGAGTATGTGGAACTCTACGCCGGGCAGATCACTTCTTTCAAGGGCTTGGATGCGAATCTGTTCAAGCAGGCGCTCGAGCCATTGCTGACCCCGTTTGGGATTGTCGAAGAAGAAGCGGAAACGCCAGCGCCGGTTGTACCGACACCTTCGGCGCCAGCGGCCACTGTGGCCGCGTCTGAGCCCGAGACCGCGGACCCTGCCACGACCGCCAGCGGCAGCGAACCCGCCGGGACCCCGCCGCGGGAGGCGGAAACCGCCGTTGCACCTGACCCGCCCGTGGCGTCACCACCGCGCGACAGAGAGGCCCAGGGACCCTATTCCGGTTTCGGTACCGGCACGCCGATACCCGGGGAGTCGGACAGCGAAGCCGCCGACAGCCTGCAGGCGGAATCCCAGGTCGACACGGCCTACCGGAGTCACCTGGATTCGAAGCGGCGGGACATCCTCAAATTGCAGTCGACCTTGGCCGAGCAGGTGCTCGGGACCATCACCCAGAACGAGGAGTTCGGGGTGTTGCTCGAGGTGGTGCTCGGCGAGCTGCGCCAGGCGGGCGATGCGCGCGAACTCGAGGATCTACGCTGGACCCTGATCCGGGAAATAGAAAAGCTGACCAAGGGGCATCACGAACTGGCCGAGCAACTCGACAGCACGCACCACTACCTGCAGCTCATCGAGTCCGACAGCCGTCAACTGAACGATGAGCTGACGCGCGTGCGCCTGCTCAGTCTCACCGACGAGTTGACCGGATTGCCCAATCGACGGGCCTTCCTGCGGCGCATTGAAGACGAGGTGGCACGTGTCCAGCGCTACGGTTTCCCGCTGTCGTTGTCGCTGATCGACCTGGATCATTTCAAGCAGGTCAACGACAAGTACGGCCACGCCGGCGGCGACGAGGTGTTGCAGCTTTACGCCAAGAACATTCTCTCGATTTTCCGTCATCACGATCTGGTGGCGCGTTACGGCGGCGAGGAGTTCGCGGTGCTGTTGCCCAACACCGACGCCGAAGGCGCCATGCGCGCGCTCACCAAGGTGAAGAACCGCGCCGGAGAAACCCGCTGGCAGCCAAACGGCGAGACCATCGCCGTGCCTACCTTCTCTTCCGGTGTCTCCTTGTACAAGCCCGGCGAAACGGCCAGCGCCTTCATCGAGCGCGCCGACAAGGCCCTGTATCGCGCCAAGCGCCTCGGGCGCAATCGGGTCGAAATCGACGCCACCTACCAGAACGAAGGTCCGGCGAATCCGCAGCAGACCGCCGACGACGACGCGCGCAATCATAATTAGTCCTACCCGCAGCTTCCTCGCGTGGCCCCGCAAATCGGCCTCTCCCGCCGGTTTTTCTTCATCGGTGCAATTGCTACACTGGGGCCGGTTTCCCACACGGACAAAGATGGACAGGATTCATGGCGGCAATTGAACTGACGAACGAAAATTTCCAGGACACCATCAACAACAACGCGATCGTACTGATCGATTTCTGGGCGGCCTGGTGCGGGCCCTGCAAGAGTTTTGGACCGGTGTTCGAGGCGGCTTCCGAAGAGCACCCCGACCTGGTGTTCGCGAAGGTCGATACGGAGCAACAGATGGAGCTGGCCGCGCATTTCCAGGTGCGCTCCATTCCCATGCTGGCCATTTTCAAGGAACAGGTGCTGGTGTTCGCCCAACCGGGCGCCTTGCCGGCTTCCTCGTTGACGCAATTGATCGAGCAGGTCCGCGAGCTGGACATGGACAAGGTGCGGGCCGATATCGCCCAACAACAAGCCGGCGCCCAGGATGGCGGCGGCTGATCAGGCGAAGTCGCAAAACGGCTGCACGCTGACGATATCGCCCGTTTCCGCACCGGTACTCTCGGCCGGCAACAGGATGAAACAATTGGCCCTGCTCATGGAACTGAGCAGGTGAGAACCCTGCTCCCCGGTGCTGAAAACGACCAGGCCGCCGCTTTCGTCAGGCTTCAGGATGCCGCGCTGAAATTCCGTTCTGCCGGCCGCTTTGCGCAGGGTTTCGCCGCAGCGGGCCGGCAACAGCAAGGGCGCGCGCGCAGCCTGCCCCTGCATCTTACGCAGCGCCGGCAACACAAACTGATAGTAGGTCGCCATGACCGACACCGGGTTTCCCGGCAGGCCGAAAAACCAGGCGCGTCCCAGGCGGCCAAAAGCCAGCGGCTTGCCCGGCTTCATGGCCATTCGCCAGAAATTGATCTCGCCCATTTCCTCGAGCGTTTCCGTGACGTAGTCCGCCTCGCCGACCGAGACCCCGCCGGTGGTGATCACCAGATCGGCGAGTTCCGCGGCGCGGGCGAAGGCGGCGCGGACCGCCTCGCGGTCGTCGGCGATCACGCCGAGGTCGTGGGCTTCGACGCCCTGGTGCGCCAGCAAGGCATGCAAGGCATAACGATTGCTGTCGTAGATCTGCCCCGGGGCCAGCGGTTTTCCGACCCCGACCAGTTCGTCACCGGTGGAGAAGAATGCCACCCGCAGGCGGCGTCTGGCGCTGATCTCGGCCAAGCCGAGTGAGGCCAGCAAGGCGACTTCAGCCGGACCCAGGCGGGTGCCGGCGGCCAGAATGCGCTCGCCGCGACGGGTGTCCTCGCCGGCGTAGCGGACGTTCGCGCCGCGGCCGGGGGCGGTGCCCTGGATGGCAATCGCATCGTCGGTGCGCTGCACCGCCTCCTGCATCACCACCGCGTCGGCGCCCTCGGGCAACAATCCCCCGGTCATGATGCGCACACATTGGCCGGCCTCCACCGTGCCCTGGAAAGGCCGGCCGGCGTAGCAGCTGCCGATCACGCGAAAGCGCGTGGTCCCGGCGGCGCAGTCGTCACTGCGCAACGCGTAGCCGTCCATGGCCGAATTGGCGAAGGGTGGCACGTCGATCGGGGAAACGACTGTTTCGGCAAGGATTCTGCCGCAGGCGGCGGACAACTCGACGCCCTCGTGGCGGGTGTCGGCCGCGACCGCCTCGAGTATCCGTTGCCGTCCCTGCGCAACGCTCAACAGGGTCGTGCCGGCGGCGACGCAGTCATCGGCGGGGCGGCTAGTCATAGTGGGGCTCCATGGGCTGAGACTCTGACGGTCACCCGAGTGCCTAGCGGCGCCGGGCTGGCGGAGGAAAAGTGTAACATGGCGGAAATCCGTCGATGCTATTGTGATATGGTACTGCAGATGTGGATTTCCCCGGGCGGGGCGGATTATGCCCAAGGCTGATGCGAACGCTGCGCTGGCCGATCGCTGCGACGCGCAGGCCATGGGTCTGGTCGAGCGTTTTACCGACGCGGTATGGATGGAAAACGGCCTCAGCGAGAATACGTTGGCGGCCTATCGCCGTGATCTGTGTCGTCTGGCATTGTGGCTGGAGGGGCAGGGGGCCACCCTGCTCGAGGCGCAGCCGGCGGACCTGCTGGGTTTTCTCGCGGCGCAACGCGGGCACGCCCTGCGCAGCACGTTGCGCATGCTCTCAAGCATCCGGCGTTTTTATCGCTTTCTGGTGCGCGAGGGCCGCCGCGCAGACGATCCTTCGGCGCGCATACCGTCGCCGAAATTGGACCGGCCGCTGCCCTATTCCTTGAGCGAGGAGCAGGTCGAGGCGCTGCTCGCGGCGCCGGATGTCGCCCAGCCGGTCGGTTTACGCGATCGGGCCATGTTGGAGATGCTCTACGCGACCGGTTTGCGCGTCTCGGAGCTGGTCGGCCTGCTTCCCGAGCAGATCAACCTGCACCAGGGCGTGGTGCGGGTGCTGGGAAAAGGGGGCAAGGAGCGGCTGGTGCCGGTGGGCGAAGACGCCCTCCAATGGCTGGAACGCTACCAGTCGCAGGCGCGCGAAATGTTGTTGAAGGGGCGGGTGTGCCCGCAGGTCTTCATCTCGCGCAAAGGTGGCGCCATCAGCCGCCAGGCGTTCTGGTATCGTCTGCGTCAATACGCCGTGCGGGTCGGGATACGCGGCCAGTTGTCGCCGCACACGCTGCGCCACGCCTTCGCCACCCACCTGGTGAACCATGGCGCCGACCTGCGCGTGGTGCAGATGCTGCTGGGGCACAGCGATCTGTCGACCACGCAGATCTACACGCATGTGGCGCGGGAGCGCCTCAAGCAATTGCACCGCGCGCATCATCCCCGCGGTTGAACGGTTTTAACACTCACTATTCAGGTGTATTTGTGAAAACGATCCAGTTCTCTATCCTTGCGCTGCTCGCCGTGCTGGCAGCTTCATCCCTGTCGGCCGCTCCGGCCGGCGACGAAGCCGCCATTCGCAAGGCGCTTGGCGGCGTAACTCCCGATAGCATTCAGCCCAGCCCGGTCAGCGGCGTCTACGAGGTGAGCGTGGGGCCCCATGTGGTCTACCTGACCGCTGATGGACGCTACATGTTCCAGGGCGAGCTGATCGACATGCTCAAACGCGAAAGTCTGACCGAGCCGCGACGGCGTCAAATGGTCAAGAAGATCCTGGCCTCGGTCAGCGAAAAGGACATGATCGTCTACGAGCCCGCCAAGCCGCGCCACACGATCACCGTATTCACCGATATCGACTGTGGCTACTGCCGCAAGCTGCACCATGAAATGCAGCAGTATCTGAACGACGGAATCCGGGTGCGCTATATGTTCTTCCCCCGCGCCGGCGAAGGCTCCACTTCCTGGAAGAAGGCCGAGGCGGTATGGTGCGCCAAGGACCGCAAAGCGGCGATGACCGCGGCCAAGGATAGTCGGGCCATCGAAATGAAAACCTGCGCCAATCCCCTGGAGGAGCACATGAAGCTGGTCAACGAGCTGGGGGCGCGCGGCACCCCCTTCATCGTGTTTGAAGACGGGGAGACCCAGCCCGGCTATCTGCCGGCCGCCCAGATGGCGCGGAAACTGGACAAGATGGCGGCAAATCAGCCCCGTCAGTGAGACCCGCCAATTCAGTTTTCGCCATCTCCGCCGATCTCCTGGGGCGGATGATCTGGGGCTAGGATGTATGGAACACTGCACGATCGACACCCATCAGAAGGCGATCAGCGTCAATCTGGACGAGGGGAAATACGGCACCATCGCCGAAATCGGCGCCGGTCAGGAGACCGCCCGCTGGTTTTTCAAGGTCGGCGGTGCCGCCGGCACCATCGCCAAGGCGATGTCGGCCTACGACATGAAGTTCAGCGATTCGATCTATGGCGGCTGCCGGCGCTATGTCAGTCGCGAGCGCCTGCAGTCGATGCTCGATCACGAGTATCGTCTGTTGCTGGAACGTCTGCAGGAAGTGCGTGGCGACCGCTGCGCCTTTTTTGCCTTTGCCAATACGGTGGCAGCCCACAGCTTCAGCCAGAAACAGCCCGGCCATGGCTGGTTGGGAATCCGCTTCCAGCGCTCCCCGGGGGAGGATTGCTCGCAGATCGATTTACACGTTCAGTTGAACGGCAAGGAGAACATCCAGGATCAGGAGACTCTCGGCGTGCTCGGCGTCAACCTGATCTATGGAGCGCTCTACCATCACGCCGACCCCGAGACACTGTTGCAGTCGCTGCTCGACCAGCTGAGCACCGACCTGCTCACGATCGACCTGATCGACTTCTCCGGCCCCGCCTTCGAGCGCGTCGACAACCGCCTGATGGCGTTGCGCCTGGTGCAGAAGGGGCTGTCGGACGCGGCCATGTTCGGGGCCGATGGCAAAGTCGTACAACCCGCCGAGGCCCTCTACAAGCGCGCGGTGCTGATCGAGCGTAGCCGCTTTCGTCCGCCGACGCGTCTGACGATGAGTCTGCTCGATCGCGCCTACGAAAACTTCTGCAAGGACTCGGACGTCGATCCGCACCAAGTCCTGGTATTGAGCGAGATGACGCTGCTCAATCTTTCTGAAGGCGACAATATCGACGTGCAGGATTTCCTCCAGCGGGCCGAGATTCTCTGTGCGCTGGGCAAGCATGTGCTGATTTCCAACTACGGCGAGTTCTACCGCCTGGCGCAATATCTGTCGCGTTATACCCGCGAGCCGATCGGCATCGCGCTGGGGGTGCCGAACCTGGCGCAGGTGTTTTCAGAGAAATACTACGAGCATCTGCAGGGGGGCATCCTCGAGGCCTTTGGCCGCTTGTTCAAGAACGAATTGCGCTTGTACGTGTGTCCGATGCTCGACCCTGACAGCGGCGAACTGGTGAGGGTGCAGGATCTGAAGGTACAGCCGAATCTGCGTTATCTCTACCTGCATCTGTTGGAAAACCGGTTTATCCGCGATCTTGAAGGCATCGACCGGGAAGATCTGGAGATCCACTCACACGAAGTGCTGAAAAAGATCCGTGAGGGCGAGTCCGGCTGGGAAAGTCTGGTCCCGGAAACCGTGGTCAGAATCATCCATGCCAAGCGACTGTTCGGCTGTCGTGGCTGATGCCGCCTCAATGCAGCAGGTTGAACATCTTGCGTCGATACGCCCCCACACGCGGATCGTCCTCGCCGAGCAGGGCGAACAGCGCCAACAGCCCACGTTGCGCGGCGCCTTCGGCAAAATCGCGGTCGCGTCGAAGCAGCTCCAGGAAATTCTCCAACGCGGCGTCGTAGTCGCCGCCGGTAAGCTGCCGCGAGGCCAATTGCAAGCGCGCCTGAGAGTCGGCGGGGTCGGTCTGTAAGCGAGCGGTCAGGGTGTCGCTGGCGGTCGCCTCGCCGTGGCCGGCGAACTCCAGCAGTAGGCTCAAGCCCTTGCCCTGATCGCTGTCGCGGATTTCGCGCGGCTGCCGCTCCAGCAGTTGCGTCGCCTTGTCGGTGTCTCCGTGCTCGATATACAGGCGGACCAGCGGCAGCGGCAGGCGCGGATTTTCCGGGTCTTCCTCCAGCGCGCGTTCCAGTAACGCCAGTGCCTCGGCCGTCTCGCCGACGGCGAGCCGCTCCATCGCGCTCTTCAGGCTGTCGTCGGACGGCCGCGCCAGATGGTTCTCGATCAACGCTCGCAGGCTGGCCTCCGGCTGCGCGCCGTGCAACTCCTCCACCACCTGCCCGCCGCGGTACAGATGCAGCGTCGGGAGACTGCGGATGCCGTGCTGTTGGGCCAGCTCGCGTTCGCTATCGGTGTTGACCTTCGCGATCTGTAAGCGATCGCCGTAGTCCGCGGCCAGGCGATCGAGGAGCGGGGCGAGCATTTTGCAGGGTGCGCACCAGTCGGCCCAGAAATCCACCAGAACGGGAATCTGTTCCGATTTTTGCACGACTTCGGCGACAAAGTTGGCGCTGTTGAGCTCGATCATGGGAACCCATACTACTGACTAAGCGCAACGATTAAAACGCGATTTTAATGGGGCAGTTCGATCAGGCTGCGATCATGGGTGAACAGGAGATAACAGCTGATCCGGTGTCGCGGCCACAGCCTTTGCGCCGCCGCCCCGTAGTGGGCCATTTGTGGCTGATAGTGGCGCGCCAGGCTTTGCGCGCTGGTGTGCGCATCCAGGCGATGGGTTTTGAAATCCACCACCTGCACCCGCGCCTCGGCGATCACCAGCCGGTCGATGACGCCATACACGATGCGGCCCTCATGGCGGAACTGTACCGGTACCTCCCGGCGGACCTGACTGTCCGCGCCGGGGCGCATCAGCCAGCTCAGGCGGGGGTCGCTCAGCACCTCCAGCGTTTCCCCTCCCCATTGGGACAGGCGGTCATCGTCGCGATCGAGGACGAACTCCTCGGCGGCTTGGCGCAACAGGGCCGGCATCAGCTCGCCCGGCCGCGGCTGATCGCTGGCCAGTTGCAGCAACCGGTGAATGACCTGGCCGCGCAGCGCGCCGTCGGGATCCCCGCCGAACTCCTGGGCCGGGGCGACACTGCGGCTGGGGGCGATCTCCTGCCACAGCGGCGCCACGGCCAGGGGGGCGCTCAGGCGTGGATCCACGGGCGCGGGGGCCGGCGCCGGTAGCACGGTTTTCGCCTTGCCCGGCGCGCTGAGATAAGTGCGTATCCAAGGGGCGCGCAACGGCCTGTCCTCGCACAGGGCGGCGACGAGTTGCTCGTGCCAGGAGGTCTCGCGCGTCGCCCGCGTGCCGGCGCAGCCGCTGATCACCAGCATGTGGCGCGCGCGCGTCATCGCCACATAGAGCAGATTGGCCGATTCGCGGCGCTGCGCCTGCAACTGCTGGTCGTATGCGGTCTGACTGAAATCATCGCGTTGTTTGCGATTGCCCAGCAGGAGAAAATCGCTCGGCCGCTCCTGTTCGGCCGGCCAACGCACCAACATCTGGCCGCCGCCGTCTGCGGCGGTCTCGCGCGCGCTATCGACCAGAAACACGATGTCCGCCTCCAGGCCTTTCGCGGCATGGATGGTCAGCAGCCGCACGCGGCGCTGGTCATCGCTGTCAGCCGTCGCCTGGCTGGGGCCCTCCTTTTCCAGGCCGCGCAGTTGTTCCAGGCGTTCGAGAAAGCGTGACAGCGTCGGGTAGCGACCGGCGTCCACTTCCAGTGCCAGTTCGATGAAACGCGTCAGATTGGCCCGCAAGCGCGCGTGTTCGGCCGCGGGAAACGCCGCGCAATAGCGCGCCTGCAGGTTGGCCTGATGGAAGATGCGCTGTAGCAGGTCGTGGATCGGCGTGCGACCGGCCAGGTCATGCCATTGGCGCAGCAGGGACGCGGCGCGCGCCAGGGTAGGGGTGATCGCAGGGGTCGTCGCCAGCGCCTGGAGGCGTTCGTACCAGCTGCCGTTGCTCTCGGCGGCGAGCAGCATCAGCTCGTCGTCGCTGGCGGAAAACACCGGCGAGCGCAGCACCTGAGCCAGCGAGAGATTGTCGTGGGGCGTGACCAATACCAGCAACAAGGCTTCCAGATCGCGGATCTCCAGGCTCTGCAGCAGGGTTCCACGGTCGAGGCTGATGTAAGGAATGGCCTGTTCCCGCAGCGCGCCCTCGTAAGCGGCGAGATACGTGCGCGAGCGCATCAGGATGAGCACATCGTCGTAGTCTGCCGTGCCGTCGGCGACCAATTGGGCGATACGCGCGGTGATCGCCCGCGCCTCGCGATAGTGGCGGTCATCGCGGCGAGAGGGACGCGGTTGCAGCAACGGGTTGCGCAGTTGCGCTGTTTGCGCCTCGGGGGGCGTTTCCTCGGCCTCGATCAGGGGCCAGATCTCAACCCGGCCCCAGTCCTGTTCACGGTGGGTGGCGTGCGCCTGGAAGTCCTCCAGCAACGGCTGCATCTGCGGGTGCTGGAACAGCGCGTTGACGCACTCCATGATCAGCGGTGATGAACGCCAGGAGCGGTCGAGACACACTCTAGGGGCGTCGAGTCGGTGTTGCATCCAGTCAGCCGCGCAGGTCAACAGCCGCGGGTCGGCGCGGCGAAAGCTGTAGATGGACTGTTTCGCGTCGCCGACAATGAACAGGCTGCGCTGACGCTCGCCGCCAGCGGCGATTTCCTCCAACAGGGGCAGAATCAGTCGCCATTGGGTGGGGTTGGTGTCCTGGAACTCATCGATCAGCAAATGCTCGATCCGCTCATCGAGCTTGTATTGGATCCAGTGCGCATGCTCGGGGTGGTTGAGGAGGCGATAGGCGTGCCATTCCAGATCGGCGAAATCCAGTGCCCTGCGCTCGCGTTTCAGGCGTTGGAAATGCTGCAGCAGGCGTGCGCCGGCCAGATACCAGGCGGCGTTGGTCGCCAGCGTGCGTTGGCGCTTTCTCTGCTCCAGCAGCGCGCCCAGCCGCTCGCAGAACAAGTCGTGCAACTGCAGGAAACGCGCTTCGCCCTCGTTGCCCATGGACTTGGCCTGGGCCTTGGTCGCCTTGCGGCTACGGGGTTTGCCGTCGGTGGTGAGGAAGACCGAACACAGGGGCGCCAGCGGAATCTCGGCGGCGTGTCCGGCGGCGAGCACCGTCCCCAACAGGCGCGCATGCTCGCGGTTGGTGTCCGTCGGGTGCTTCTCCAACAGGGCCTGGAATTGCGCCAGCTCGGCACGGCCCGGATCGTTCCAGAGCCGCTTCCCAGCGGCGGTCTCCGCGTCGAGGTTCAATTTGGCGGCCAGGCGCTCAGTCGCTTCGGCTACCGGATCGTCCCACCCCAGGGTATAGCCCCACCAGTCGCTGCGATGGGCCACGAACTGCAACAACGCCGCGCGCGTCGCGGGCAGACCGCCGAGGGCGTCAAACAGTTCCATCAGCGCCTGCGCCAGGGGCTGTTGCGGCTGCAACGTGACCTCGGCGAACAACGCGTCCCAGGCTTCGTCGACCAGCAGCCCGGCGTGCTCGGTCAGCTCGAACCCTGGCGGCAGACCGGCTTCCAGCGGAAAGCGTTTCAGCAGGTCCTGACAGAAACTGTGGAAGGTGCTGGCGCGCAAGCGCTGTTCGCTGCGCAGACAGGCCTCGAACAGTCCGCGCGCGCGTTGGCGCAGCGCCGGCTGCGGGGTTTCGCCCAGTTCTTCGAGCAGCTCGTCGAGCTGTTCGTCATCGGCCTCCAGCAGCTGGCGCAGGCGCAGATTGAGCCGCTCCTGCATTTCCGCCGCGGCTTTGCGGGTAAAGGTGATCGCCAGCAGACTGTCCAGCCGGGCCCCGTGCAACAGCAGGCGGGTGAGGCGGGCGACCAACTGCCAGGTCTTGCCGGTGCCGGCAGAGGCCAGCACGCTGCAACTGGCGCGCGGATCGGTCGCCGGATTAGGCATTGTCATGGGCCTCGATGTCGCCGCTCCAGAGGTCGCGCCGGCACAGTCCGCGAAATTCACAATAGCCGCAGACCTTGTCGTCTCCCCAGGCGGGCAAGGCGCTGCGTCGCTGTAATGCCTGATCCAGGGTACGCAGGCGCGTTTCCACGCCCACCAGCAGTTGTTGCAGTGGCTCCCCCTGGATGCGGACACCCGCTTTGGCCTCGGCCTTTCCCAGCTGCAGGTATTCCAGCTGCGCGACCGGTTTGTCGGCCAACAGGGCGTAACTCGGTAATTGCACCGCCTCGCCGGCGATCAACGCCTGTGTCGCCGGTACCTGACCGGTTTTGTAGTCGACGATGGCCAAGGTCTCACCTTGGCGGTCGATGCGATCGATGCGTCCTTTCAACCGCAGGTGGGGGCTGATGGCGCGCTCGGCGCTGACCTCGACGGCGTGCAGCTGCCACTCGGCTTGACGGGCGATGAGCCAGTCCAGATAGGCGGGCAGACAGTCGAGCCATTGTTGCAGCCAGCCGCGCGCCTGGAAATTCTCACGCAGCGCGGTGGCGAACGCCGCTTCGCTGATGCGCTGCAACAAGGCCAGGGCCGGTGCCCGGTGGGCCTCGCCGAGCTCACCGGTCCAGGGACCGGGCAGGTGGGCGACATCGCTGTGAAAGGCCTGCAACACACGGTGTATCAGGGCGCCGTAGTCGCTTTTGCTCAGTGCCTCGCGGATTTCCTCGCGCGATTTCAGGCCTAGGACGTCGGCGGCAAAAAAGCGGTAAGGACAGTCGATGATGCGCTGGTGGGTGTAGGCCGACCAGTGCGCGGGCAGCAGCTGGGGGGGCGCTGGTGGCGCGGGGCGCTCCGGCGCCGCCGGCAGCGGCGCGCCGTCCGGCGAGCGGGGTTGTGCCAGGGGCTCGCGCACCAGGCGCAGCAACTCCAGGTCCTGCAGCGAACCGCCGTAGGCGTTGGCGTGGAAGGTCTCCAGCAGCTCCAGCCAGGGACTGGCCGCCACCGGTTCGCCGTCGTTTTCGCGGTGACGCGTGAGCAATACCTGTTCGCCGCTTTGCAATACCCGGCAGAAGTGGTGCAAGGTGCGCTCGAGGGTTTCGCTCCAGGTCGGCAGACCCAACTGGGCGCGCACGCGCTGATTGAAGAACGTCAAACCCGGAGGATGTCCGGGCAGGTACTCGCGGCTGCAGGCAGCGACAATCACCGCGCCAAAATGCTGCAGACGGCTCTGTTCCAGCGTCAACAGGCGCACCGGGCTGCCCGATTGCGGCAGGGTGAAAGTGGCTCGCTCCAGATTGGCCGCCAGCCAGTTGCGAAACCCCTGCCAGTCCAGTGCCGCGCTGCTGGCGCGCGCGGCCTGCTCCAGCTGGCGGATCAGCTCCAGCACCTGGCGCCCGGCGGCGTCGGCGGCCAGGGTCTGTTCGAGGGCCAGCTCCGCGAGGCTTTGCCGCAATGCCGCGAGACAGGTGCCGGCACTGTGCCGCCCGGCGAGCAGCGGCTGGAGCGGGGCGGCGGCGTGGTCGAGCCGGTTGAGCAGCGCGTGAATCCGCCGGCGTGTGTCCTCTGACCAGTCCGGCAGCCGTTCGCTGCGCAGATCCAGATGTCGGCGATAGCGTTGCAGGCCGCGGGCGACATTCTCGTGGCGGATGATGTCCTGTTCGAGCCGTCTGACCAGGGCCAGGTGCTGCTCGCGCTCGCCGAAACTGACAAAGGCCGATTTGAGCACGTCGAGCATCGGTGCGCAGGCGAACTGTTCTTCCACGCACTCCAGCCAGCGTTCCAGGGTGGCCGCTGCGCTGGTGGTCGATAGCGCCCAGCCGCCCGGGTCGTCGAGGGTGATCGCGGCGGTTTCGAGCAGCGCGCGGACTCGCCGCGCCAACCGCCGGTCGGCGGTGATCACGGCGATCGGCTGAATCCCGGCGAGCAGCCACCGCCTTATCTGTAGACTGATGGCGCGCGCTTCCTGTTCGGGATCGGGGGTGCACAAGGTCCTTACCCGGCCGCGCAGCGGATCGTCCACCTGCGCGGCAAAGGCCCGCGCACGTTCTCTGAGATGCCGTTCGCTGGGGTCGAACAGGGCCTGCACGAACCGCTGCAGCGGGTCAGGCCCCGCCTGGGGCGGTTGCGGGTGGTCGTCCAGCGCCAGTTGCTCGAAGATCCGCTTCAGAGGCGCGTCGGGGTGGGCGCCGGCGTGCCGCGCCGCGCCATGGAACAGCAGCCTGACACCGGCCTGGGCGCGCAGCGATTGCAGCCATTGTCTTTCCGCGGCGGTGAAACGCTCGAAGCCTAGCAGCCATAAATCCGCCTTCTCGGTCTGCGCCAGGCTGGCGCGCAGCCGTTCGAGACGGGCCTCGGCCCGGTCGCCGCTGCGCTCTGTTTTTAGCTGGCGGCGCCAGGCGTGCCACAGGGTATGCAGCATCCAGGCCTCCCGTTGCAGCGAGGGTGACGGCTCGGACACGCCGTAACAGCGCCTGAGTGTCGTTTCGAAAGTGTCCAGGCTGGCGGGAATCCCCACCAGGTGGTCGGTGAGTTCCTCGAACAGATCCAGCAACTGATCGGCCAGCAGCCAGGGGTCGGTATCGGTGTAGACCGGCCGTGCGTCGCGCAGCGCCTCGGCCAGCACCAACTCCTGCGCGGGTCGGGTCAGTACGCGCGCCAGACCGGTGGGAAAGTGCGTCAGCCAGCCGTCCAGGGTGTTGATCGCGGGGCCGAGCAGGGCATCGTAACCGCGCGCCTGCGCCTGGCCAAGCAGCCGCTGGCGCAGTTGCGGCGCGCATTGAAGGTCCGCCAGCAGTATCTGGCAGGCACTGAGATCAGGCAGTGTGTCTTGGTAAGCGTCGAGAATCTGTTGCGCCGCGACAGCCAGCGGATCCTGGCCGAAGGGGATAAGCAGGTTCAACGCTCCAGCAGGTCCAGCTTGCCCTCCTTGCCGTTCCATTCATCGGCATCCTCGGGCGGCGCTTTCTGCTGCGTGAGAACCGGCCAGATCTGAGCCAATTCTTCGTTGAGGGCGAGAAACTGTTCCTGCCCGGCCGGCAGGTCGTCTTCGGGAAAAATCGCCTGCGCCGGACATTCGGGCTCGCACAAGGTACAGTCAATGCATTCTTCCGGGTCGATGACGAGGAAATTCGGCCCTTCGTGGAAGCAGTCCACCGGACATACCTCGACGCAGTCGGTATATTTACACTTGATGCAGTTTTCACCTACGACAAAGGTCATAATAAGCTCCAGCTAGAACCGGCGCTAATCATACACGGAAAGCCGAGGTTGTTGCAGATGACCGGGGCCGGGGTTGCCCGCGGCGGCGGGTGGTTCACCCAGAGACGCTTTGCAGCGTCGCGGGGACCTCCGCGACCTGGATACAGTTACGGCCGCATTCCTTGGCGCGATAGAGCATTTTGTCGGCGGCCTCGATAAGTTCCTGTGGCTGCGAGCCTTCTTTCGGGTACATGGTCGCCACGCCGATGCTGAGGCTGACGTGCTCCGCGGCGGCGGAATTTTCATGCGGAATTTTCAGCTGAGTGACCGTCGCCAGGGCTTTCTCGGCCACCGATCGGGCGCCTTCCTCGGTGGTCTCGGGCAGGATCATGACGAATTCTTCACCGCCGTAGCGACTGACGAGATCCGCGGGTCGATGAATGGTCTTTTGCAGCGCGTTGGCCACTTGTTGCAGGCAGTCGTCACCGCTTTGGTGCCCGTAGCGGTCGTTGAAGCGCTTGAAGAAATCGATATCGGCAAATATCAGCGACAGCGCCAATCCGCTGCGCACGGCGCGTTGCCACTCCAGCTCCAGGGTGATGTCGAACTGACGCCGGTTGGCCAGGCCGGTCAGGCCGTCCATCGACGACAGACGCTGCAACTCGCGATTGCTGCGCGACAGCTCCGTGTTCATCTTCTCCAGTTGCTGCTGCATGCTGCGCAGATTGCTGAACGCCTCGTCGCGCTCGCGCTGGGCGATGTAACTTTTGGCGTGCGCGCGGATACGCGCCAGCAGCTCGACCTTCTCCGGCAGCTTCACCAGGTAGTCGGTGGCGCCGTTGTCGAAGGCGGTGCTTTTGATATTCGGATCGTCCTTGCTCGACAGCACGATGATCGGGACATCCCGGGTGGAGGGGTTGTTGCGATAAAAACGTACCAGCGTCATCCCGTCGACATCTGGCATCACCAGATCCTGCAGAATTACCGTCGCTTTGCAGGCGATCGCCTCATGCACGGCTTTCTTGGGGTCGGCGCAATAATGGAAGCGGATATCGGGTTCGTCGGCGATCATGCGGCGTATGCCCTCGGCGACCATCGCCTGATCGTCGACCAGCAAAACCACCGCCCACTTGCCGTGGTCGGTTTCGTTTTCCTCAGTGCTGTAATCGGCTTCCCTGTTCATAGCAACATTCGCGGTTTGACCTCTCCAGAGGCGACTTCGGCGGCCCATTCAACCAGGCGCGGGCCTATATCAACCAACGACAGAATTTCGCTAGCCGCATCCATTTCCTTTGCAGCTTTCGGCATACCGTAAACGGCACAACTGGCCTCATCTTGAGCCAGGGTCGGCCAGCCGCGTTCGCGCAAGGCCTTAAGCCCGGCGGCTCCGTCTTTGCCCATGCCGGTGAGGAGAGCCCCAAATAATTGATTTTTATGATGTTCAGCAAGGCTTTGGAAAAATACGTCGACTGATGGCCGATACACCTGGCTGCGCGGTTCCGGGTCGTATTCGAGGCGGCCGTTGGCCCGGAGCACCAGATGGTCCTCGCGGGTACACACCAGCGCGGTATTGAGGGCGAGGCGCTCGCCCGCGTGCGCGGCGCGCACCGGCAGCGCCACCTGCTCGTCCAGCCAGTGGGTGAAGCTGGCGGCGAATTGTTCGTCGACGTGCTGGATGACGGCAATGGCCACGCCCGGCTCGGGCGGCAGCGCGCCCAGCACCTGGCGCAGCGCCGAGGGGCCGCCGGTGGAGGCGCCGATGGCGATCAGCGGCGGGCCGTCATAGGAGCGCGCCGGCGTCGGTACCCGGCGCAGCGAGGGACGCCGTTGCGGTTTATCCTTAAGCAGCGTCGCGATGGTGTCGATTTTGGCGATCAGAAGATCGCCGCCCTCGCCGTTGCCGCTGCTGCCCAATATGGGTGTGTTCACCGCGTCCAGGGCCCCCGCGCCCATCGCTTCGAAGACTTTGCCGGCGTGGCCGTCGACGCTGGCGGTGACCACCAGTATCGCGCATTGATACTGCGCGCAGATCGCCCGCGTCGCCTCGATGCCGTCCATTTCCGGCATGATCAGATCCATGAGAATGATGTCCGGACAAAGCGTCTTGCATTTCTCGACGGCTTCGAGGCCATTGTAGGCCACCCAGGTCAACTGGTAGTCGGGGACGCTGTCGACCACCCGCCGGAGGCTTTCCGCTGCCATCAAGGAATCGTTCACGATCGCTACATTCAACATTGGCAATTCCCTTTACGCGCTGCCGATGAGGTCGACCACCGCCTCGATCAGTGTTTCGTCGTGAAAGCTGCCCTTGGTGAGATAATAATCGGCTCCTACTTCCATGCCCCGCTGGCGGTCTTCCTCGCGGTCCTTGTAGGAAACGATCATCACGGGCGTGTTTTTGAGACGTTCGTCCCGCTTGATCAGACTGACGAATTCGAAACCGTTCATGCGGGGCATGTCGATGTCGCTGATCACCAAGTCGTATTCTTCCATGCGAATGGCGTTCCAGCCGTCCATGCCATCGACCGCCACATCGACCTTGTAACCGCGGGTGACGAGCATGTTGCGCTCGACCTCGCGCACGGTAATGGAGTCGTCGACCACCAGAATGCGCTTGCCGGAACCGTCTTCGGCAAGGTTCCTGTCCTCGACCCGGTTCAAGCGGCCTCCGGCGATCAGGATGTCGATCGAGCGCAGCATGTCGTCGACATCGACGATCAGGCAGGGCTCGCCGTTTTCCAGTATGCTCGCCGCGCTGATGTCCTGAACCTTGCCCAACCTGTCGTCGAGCGGGTGCACCACCAGGCTGCGCTCGCCGAGCAGGCGGTCGACCACCAGGCCGGAACGTTGCAGGCGTTCGCCCAGAACCACCACCGAGAGTGTGTCCTTGCGCTCGACGCCGGATTTGCAGGCCAGTACCTGATTGGCGAACACCAGACCAATATGCTGGTTGCCGAGGGTGAAGTACTGACGACCTTCCAGCGATTCCAGCTGATCGGTGTGAATCTTGAGCGTGCGATCGATGCGTGCCAGCGGGATGGCGTAGGGTTCGCCGCCGACTTCGACCAGCAAGGAGCGGATGATGGAGAGGGTAAGCGGCAGCTGCAGCAGAAAACGGGTGCCTTCGCCCAACACGCTCTCGGCGCGTACCACGCCGCGCATTTGC
This sequence comes from Thiogranum sp., assembly GCA_030148805.1. Classification (GTDB taxonomy): domain Bacteria; phylum Pseudomonadota; class Gammaproteobacteria; order DSM-19610; family DSM-19610; genus Thiogranum. The sequence continues at coordinate 51,213 of JASBSS010000005.1, forward strand.
TGAACGGTGCTGTGGACCACGTCGAGCCCGACGCCGCGCCCAGAGATTTCGGTGACCTGTTCGCGAGTGGAGAATCCTGGGAGAAACAGAAACTCCAGCAGTTCGCCGTCACTGAGCTCCGCGGCCATCGCCTGAGTTACGAGGCCTTTGGCGACGATTCGCTCCCGTAGCCGCTCCAGATCGATGCCGCGCCCATCGTCTTCTACGTGCAGGGACAGCATGCCGGAGTTGTGCATCGCGCTGAGTTTGAGCACCGCGGTTTCATCCTTGCCCGCCCGGCGCCGCTCCTGCGGGGATTCCACGCCATGATCCAGCGCGTTGCGCAACAGATGATTCAGCGGCGCCTCGATCCGCCCGAGGATATCGCGGTCGACCTGGGTATTGAGTCCCTCGATGCGCAGATCGACTTTCTTCCCCAGTTGGCGCGAAACGTCGCGTACCATGCGTGGAAAGCCGCGTGTCACGTCGGCGAACGGCCGCATGCGGCTGGCAATCACCTCACTGTGCAGCCGGTTGGACAGGTTATGCATGCGGCGATCGAAATCATCCAGCTCTATCATCCTGTCGCTGAGCAGGTGCCGGCAGCGATTGGCCTTGGTCTGGATTTCAGAGGTCAGCGTCTTGCTGTACTCGTCGCCGCCACTGGCGTACAAATTGTCATTGAGCCGGTCGAGCAGGCTGATCAGTTCCGCCTGGCGGTGCTTGATCTGGACCAGGGCTTCGGAATAGGGGCGCAGCCAGCGGGAGCCGACCTGGACTTCCCCGGCCAGCCCCACCAGGCGGTTGAGGCTCTCGGATGAGACCCGCACGGCGTCGTCGCCGGCGGCGACAGCGCCGAAGGGGGGCGACGAGGGGGCGCTCGCTCGCGACGCGGATTCCGTAGCCGCGGCATCGGATGCCGTCTCGTGCGTTTCCTCGGGCGGTGTCTCTGCCGGTGGGTTGTCGAGGCTATGGGTCGGGGACGCGGCCGACGGCGGGGCGGATGGCCCGGTCGCGTCCGACGCCGTGTTTTGCTCGCCGATGGCGCTGATTTGCTGGCACAAGGATTCGAGCAAGGCGTCGTCGCCCTCCGCGCGGGCGATCGCCAGCAACTGATCCACGCCGTTTAGCAACAGATCGATCTGCGCGGCTTGCAACACCACTTCGCCGTTTTGCGCCAGCACAAAGCAGTCTTCCATCGTGTGCGCGAGCTTCACCCCTGCCTGGACATCCACCATGCGCGCGGCGCCCTTGATCGAGTGTGCCGCGCGCATCAGGGCTTCCAGCCTGCCAGCATCGCCGGCATTGTGCTCCAGCGCCAGCAGGCCGTCGGTCATGATGCCGGTCTGACTTTCCACCTCCAGGCGGAACAGCTCCAGCATGGAGAAATCGCCCAGTTCGTCGCTCATGTCAGTCCCTTTGCCAACGAATAGAACAACAGTTCGGGGTCCAGGACGCCGACCTGTCGGGTCTTCCATTTGATGATGCCGGTGGTCAGTTTGCTTCTGGCGTTTGCCAGCGTCGGCGGAAGCGCCTGCAGATCCTCGTCCCTGTAGTGAACGATCCCTTCGACCTCGCTGACCGGAAAGATATAGCTGTGCCCGTCTTTTTCCACCAGCACCATGCGTTCCAGTATTTCATGATCGATGAAATGCGAGCCACAGGCCTTGTCGAGCTGGAGCGTGCAGCCGAGGGAGACGCACAGCTTCAGTTCGCCACGGATATTGACCAGTCCTTTCACCAGGCCGTCCCCGAAATGGGGGAGGCTGTGAATGCCGAGCATTCTGGTGACTTCGCTGATGTAGCGGCTGTCGAGAGCGAACCACTCGTCGCCCAATCTGAACAGCAACACCGCGACACTATTGTCATCGCGGGTTTGTTTCGGCTGTGAGAAGCGTTCGGTCCATTGCTCGCGATAGTCCTGCGGCACGGGACGCTCCAGCATGCGGCGGCCGGCGCTTGCGTAGCGGGCGCAATTGCGGCAATGCACGCAGCTTTCCAGTTCCGGACAGGTGGCCAGGCCCTTGCTCCAGACACCTATCTGATTCCAGCAGTCGTCCAGCGAGGCTGGCACGGAGTCGTCCTGCTCGATCATTTACCGCCCTCCTGCGCGTTTATGCGATCGCGCGCGCGTAACGCACGCTGTTGTAAACGTTTCGCGGACGTGGCGTCACCGTGTTGCAGGCATATCTCCCCCAGATGGGCCAGCGCTTCGTGGTGATCGGGGTTGAGATAGATGGCCTTGCGCAGATGCTTCTCGGCGTCACCGCGATTGCCGGTGGATTCGCGTATCAGTCCCAACAGATAGTGGACCTCCGCCTGATGGCTGTGGCGCTCGAGCAGGGTCTCACAGTGAAGCGCCGCTTCGTCCAGATGGCCTTGATCGGCCAACTGGAAAGCGTCGGCGAGCAGCTGCTCGTTGTCCTGGACCCTGGCTACCCGGGGGGCTTTTGGCGCCGCGACGGCAGATTCGCTGAGCGGGCCGCGGCGCTGTCGCAGGGCGGTGACCAGGCCCTGCTTGCGGTGTGCCGGAGCCGGTTGCTGGGAGTGGCGAGGGGTGGCGCGTTTGAACGCGAAGCAGCGTGAATAGCCCAGGGGCTTGAAATTCTTCTCCAACAGCAAATTGGTCTCGGAATGACCGAGAAACAACACGCCGTCCTCGACCAGCAGTTTCTCCAGCCGTTCGATGGCGGCGTTCTGGGTCGGGCGATCAAAATAGATCAACAGGTTGCGGCAGAAAATCACGTGGTAGGGCTGTCGCTCTTCCAGAAAACTCTCGTCGAGGATGTTCGCGCGCGCGAAGTGCACGCGATGACGGATTTCCTCGCATAGCTGATAGCGCTGGTTGCGCGCCATGAAGAAGCGCTCGCGGAAGTCCAGTTCGTTGCCTCGAAACGAATTGCTGCCATAGTTGCCGCGCCGCGCCCGTTCGATGTTGTCATGGCTGATGTCGACGGCATCGATTTGTGCCGCGCCGGCAGGCAGGCCGATTTCCGCCAGACACATCGCCAGGGTATAGGGTTCCTCGCCGCTGGAGCAGGGGACGCTCAGGGCCCGCAACTTGGTCAATGGATGGCTGGGCAGCCATTCATCCTGAACCCAGGCGCTGAAGGCGGCAAAGGGGTAACGATCGCGGTAGAACCAGGTTTCGGGGATCACTACCGTGTCGATCAACGCATTGAGTTCCGTCGACGAGTGGAGCAGCAACGTCAGGTAGGCTTCGGTGTCGCCGACCAGGCAATCGCGCATGCGCTTTTCCACCGCCTGGCGCACGGTGCCGGAGCCCACGGTCGCGCTGTGCAAGCCCATGTGTTGCTTGAGCAGGTCCTCGATACGTTCGATGACCGACATTCAGGCCTCGCCCCCGCAAAACAGCTGATCCTGTACCGGCGCGGGCAGCAGGTCGGCGACGCGGATTTTCTGCACCAGCGTCTTGCCGGTGTAGGCGGCGTCGTTCAACCAGGGACTGGCGGCGATCTGCAATCCGGTCGACCAGAATTGCTCCGCTTCCAGCTCGCAGGTTTCGGTCACCTGTTCGGCGAGCAGGCCGAGCGTGCGCATGCCGCCGGCGATCAGCGGAAAATTCACCATTACGATACGGCTGGTGAAGGAGTCGGCGCAGCGGCGACCCTGTATCATGCAGCACAAGTCGATGACCGGCGCTAACACACCGCGGTAGTTGAACAAGCCGGCGACGTAGTCGGGTGCCCGGTCAATGTTTTCGAGCATCACCCGGGGCGCGACTTCCACCACGTCGGCGACCGGAATCGCATACCGGTTGCTACCCAGCTGAAACAACAGCATGAGCACCGTGAGGTCTCCCTAGGTATTCACGCGGAAATTCGACGCGCCCTGTTGCAGCCGCCCCGCCGCTTCGTTCAGCTGTAGAATCGCGCCGTTGGATTGGCGTAGCGAATCGGCGGTTTGTTGCGCCGATTCGCTCAATTGCACGATGGCGTCGCGAATCTGCTGGGCACTCTGGGATTGGGACGCCATGCCCTGATTGACCTCGTCAAAGCGTGGAATGAGCGTTTCCACCTGCTCGATGATATGTGCCAGCTGGGAGCCGACCTGGCGCACGTCGTCCACTCCGCGCCGCACCTCCTCGGAGAATTTCTCCATGCCCATGACGCCTGCCGAGACCGCCGACTGCATCTCCTTGACCATCTGCTCGATATCCCAGGTCGCCACGGCCGTCTGGTCGGCGAGGCGGCGGATCTCGGTGGCGACCACGGCGAAGCCCACACCGTATTCGCCGGCCTTCTCGGCTTCGATCGCGGCGTTGAGGGACAGCAGGTTGGTCTGATCGGCGACGCGATTGATGGTGGTCACGACGGTGTTGATGTTGCCGGCCTTTTCGCTGAGAACCGCCAGCTTCGAGCTGATCGATTCGGTCGCCTCCATCATCTGGTGCATGGTGTTCTCCATGCTGCTGAGCGAGGAGCGGCCGGCATTGGCGCTCTCGGAGGTCTTCCAGGCCACGTCGGTGACATCGCTCATGGTGTTGACCAGCTCCTTGGCCGTGGCGGTGATCTCGGTGACCGTCGCTTTTATTTGATTGGTAGTGGCCGCCTGTTCGGTGACAGTGGCTTCCTGCTCCTTGGCGGTGGCGGCGATCTCGGTGGCCGAGGAGGTGACCTGCACGCCGGATTGCTGGATTCTGGCGACCAGCGAATTCAGGCTTGCCAGCATCTGCTGGATGCCGGTGGCCAGTTCCGAGATCACGTCGTGATCCCGATACACCATGATCTCACCGGTAAGGTCGCCTTTGGCGGCCATGCTGACCACATCCTGAATCAGTTCGACCTTGCCCTTGATGTCCTCGGCGGACTGGCGTTCGCGCTCGATGATGCCGCGTACGTGCCCGGTCATGGTATTGAAGGCGTCGGCCAGAATATGGAATTCGCGCAGCGCCCGCGTATCGATCGACGTGGAGACATCCCCCTCGGAGACCCGTTGCATATCGCGGATCATGTTGTTCAGGGGCTGGAAGAGAAACCGGTTGAGTATCAGAATGGCGATAAACAATGCCGCTCCGATCAACGCCAGGAAGGCCAGCGTGGTGGCGTTGCGGGTTTCGCGGGTGGCGCGGTTCAGGGCCGAAAAATCGTCCTGCACCGCCAGCTCCAGGGCGGTATCGCCGTCCATCCCGACGAGCGGATAGTCGATTTCGTGATTCGATTCCGAGGTGCTGTCCCAGTCGTCGGTGACATACAGGGGCTTGTCGCCGCCAGGGCGCTTGATACGCAGCGGCGAGTCGATGAGCCTCGCCACGGATCGCAGCGCGTACACCGGATCGAAACAGATCGACAAGTAACCCTGAGCCCGCTTGCCGCCCAGGGGTTGCACGACAGTAAAGCGGGCCCCTTCGGCACCGGACCAGAAGCCCGAAACCACCTGGTCCGGTCGCCTGGCCTTGAGCAGACTCGCGGTGACATTGCCATTTTGTCCCCGGCTCATCAATTTTTCCCCGGCCTGGTTGTAAAGCGCGACCGACACCACGTGGACATCCGCCACCTTGGCCTTCAACGGTGCCTGCAGCAGCTCGCCCAATGCCGGGTTGTCGGTATCGGCGGGGGCCTCGCTCAAATAGGCTTCCAGTCCGGGGTGGCTTTGCAAGGCGCGCGCGGCGGCGCCGGTGAACTGCACGCTGTCGTCCTTGATGCGGGCGAACACCGCTTCGGTCACCACCTTGAGGATCTTGGTGACGGTACGGGTCTGGGCCTCGATCGCGGCGTGGCGGTATCGGCCCTCGGAGACGAAGCTGGTCGCTATGGCGACAATGCCGATGATCGACAGAACCGTGACCGTCAGTGCTTTGAGCGAAAATCTTTCAATGTTCATAACGGGTTTCCCGTGGCCGGTGCGGTGTTTTCGAGGGGCCCAGCTGCAATATTCTTGCCGGGTTAACCCTCGCGCCTGTCAGGAGGCCGGGAAAGAGGCCAGAGACAAATTACAACAACTTGAAAATATTAAAAAAATAATCCGTTGAACAAAAAACCGCGGTGGCTGCCGTGCAGGCGTCTCAAGGCGACGACAGGGAATTCAATTTGCTTCGCCAGCTGCCGTTAAGAAAAACATCGACGGTTTTTTGTCACTTAGGATGGGGTTTATGATTCGCGCCACGCTGTCTTGTCTTGTTGCACTTTTCTGTCTCGCGAGCCAGGCGATCGCCGCTCCCCTGCAGACCATCCCGATGAATCAGAAACGCCTGGCCACCTACTACATCGAGGCCAACATGCACGGCAGTGGTGCCGTCGAGTTCATGGTGGACACGGGCGCGGGTTACACGACCATCAACGAGCACACCCTCTCACTGCTGAAACAGGCCGGTAACGCGGATTATGTCGGCGAGCTGACCGGTGTCATGGCCGATGGCAGTGAACACCGCCTGCCGGTCTACCGGATCAAGCGGCTGGTGCTGGGCAAGGACTGCGTGCTGAACAATGTCGAGGCGGCCGTGTTTCCACAAAAGACTCGTATGCTGCTGGGCCTCAGCGCGCTGCGCAAGGCCGCCCCGTTCGTCTTCTCCACCAACCCCCCCAGTCTCAGCCTCAGCAATTGCGGGTCTGCCACCGGCTGAGCCCTCGCCAAATCCCTCCGCCGTGCTATAACAAATGTTATTTGCACGCTTTTCTGATCTGCATGACAATAGTCGTGCAATGCCCTTTTACCGGCGTTCCGTAGCCTGTCCCTGACCGGGAGCCGCCCACGGATCGCCGGCGGGAAGTCCGCCGCGGCGTTCGCGCCGGGCTTCACAATCTATCTACGGTGGAGGTTAGAAAATGAACAAACTTACCCTGGCACTGCTGTTGGCCGGGCTGGGAACGGTGAGTCTGTCGAGCCATGCGGCGTCCGGCTATGTGGACGACAATACGGGCAGTGTCGTCCGTACCGGTTATGGTGATTGTCTGCATACCCAGCGTTGGTCGGTGGCCAACGCCATCGCCGAGTGCGACCCGGAAATCGTCGCCAAACGCGACGGTGCCGACGTGGCCGCGGTGGAAGTCGTCATGGTCACCAAGGAAAAGCCGGTGCGGCTGCAGGCCGATACCCTGTTCGATTTTGACAGCGACAAGCTCAAGGACTCCGGCAAGGCGGCGCTCGACGACCTGTTGAGCCAGTTGAACGCCGAGTCGTTGCAGCAACAGAAACTGCAGATTCGCGGCTACACCGATGAAATCGGCGACGATGCCTACAACCAGGCGCTGTCGCAGCGTCGCGCCGCGGCGGTGCGCAACTATCTGGTCGAACACGGCATGGTGCCGAGCTATATCACCGCCGAAGGTCTGGGCGAAGCCAACCCGGTGGTGAATTGTCCGAAAAAGCGTGGCGCGGAGCTGATCGACTGTCTGGCGCCGAATCGGCGCACCGAGATCGAATTCTCGGCCATGGAAGTCAAGCAGGTGGAAGAGACGGTGCCCGTGAAAAAGCCCTGAGCGGCGGGGACTGCAAGTCTTGGGAACGGGCCGGCGACGGCCCGTTTTTTATTGGGGGGGGTCGCTGGCCAAAGCTTTGAGCGTGTACAGCAGCTCCAACGCCTGGCGCGGCGTGAGGTCGTCCGGTTCGATGCCCTGCAAGGCCTCTTTCAACGGCTCCTCCTCGGGGCCGGCGAACAGATCGATCTGCTGGCGCTGTGACGGCGGGGCCGGCGGATGCGCGCTCTGCTTCTCCAGCGCCAGCAGGCGTCGCCGGGCGTCCTCGAGCACCGGCTCCGGCACACCGGCCAGCGCCGCCACCTGAATGCCATAGCTGCGGCTTGCAGGGCCGTCTTTCACCGTGTGCAGGAACACGATCCGTTGCCCGTGCTCGACGGCGTCGAGATGGATGTTGGCGGCGCCCGGGACTTCCTCGGGCAACCGGGTCAGTTCGAAATAATGCGTGGCGAAGAGGGTGAACGCGCCCACACGACCGAGTTCGTGGGCTACCGCCCAGGCCAGGGCCAACCCGTCGTAGGTACTGGTGCCGCGACCGATCTCATCCATCAACACCAGGCTGTCGGCGGTGGCGTTATGCAGGATATTCGCCGTCTCGGTCATTTCGACCATGAACGTGGAGCGTCCGGAGGCGAGATCGTCGGCGGCGCCGATACGGGTGAAGATACGGTCCAGCGGTCCGACGCGGGCCGAATCGGCTGGCACGAAGCTGCCGATCGACGCTAGCAGGGCGATCAGGGCCGTCTGGCGCATATAGGTCGACTTGCCGCCCATGTTGGGGCCGGTGATGACCAGCAGCCGGCGCTCGTGATCCAGTTGCAGATCGTTGGGCACGAAAGGGTTGTCGTTGACCTGTTCGACCACCGGGTGACGCCCGCCGCGGATCTCCAGCCCGGGGCTGTCGCTCAACTGCGGGCGCGACCAACCGAGACTGTCGGCGCGCTCGGCCAGGGTGCACAGGGCGTCCAGTTCGGCCAGGGCGCCGGCGCATTGGCTGAGTGGTTGTAACTGTTCCAGCAATTGTTCGAGCAACGCGTTGTAGAGCGCCTTCTCCCGTTCCAGCGCCTTGCTGCGCGCGCCCAGGACTTTGTCCTCGTGTTGCTTCAATGCCGGTGTGATATAGCGCTCCACCCCTTTGAGTGTCTGGCGACGCTGATAGTCCACTGGCACCTGGTCGGACTGCGCCCGGCTGACCTCGATGTAGTAGCCGTGCACGCGGTTATAGCGGATCTTGAGGTTGCCGATGCCGCTGCGCTCGCGCTCGCGCGCTTCCATCTCCACCAGCAGGTTGTCGCTGTGTTCGCTGAGGTGGCGCAGTTCGTCGAGTTCGGCGTCGTAGCCCGCGGCGATCACGCCGCCGTCGCGGATGATCGCCGCCGGGATATCCGGCAGGGCGCGGCGCAACAGCTTCACCACCCGCGGGTGTTCCTGGATGCGCGCCGACAGATCGCTCAACAACGGGTCGCTGTCGCCGCGCAGCAGCGCCTGCAGGTCGGGCAGCCGCGCCAGGGTTTCGCGCAATGCCGTGAGGTCGCGCGGGCGCGCCGAGCGCAGCGCCACGCGCGTGAGGATGCGCTCCAGGTCGCAGCCGCCACGCAGCAGCTCGCGCAGCGTCTCGAACAGCCGGGCCTGCAACAGCGCCTCCAGGCACTGGTGGCGGCAGGCCAGCAGGTCGCGGGTGCGCAAGGGCCGGTGCAGCCAGCGGCGCAGCAGGCGGCTGCCCATTGCGGTCACGCACTTGTCCAGCACCGCGACCAGGCTGTGCTGTTTGTGGCCCGATTGCGACTGGTCGATCTCCAGATTGCGGCGGGTGGCGGCGTCGAGGATCACCGTGTCCTGCGGCGGCTCGCTGCGCAGGCCGTGCAGGTGGGGCAGGGCGGCGCGCTGGGTGTCCTTGACGTACTGCAACAGGGCGCCGGCCGCGCCCACGGCCACCGGCATGTCCTGGCAGCCAAAGCCGCTGAGATCGCGGGTGCCGAACTGTTCGTTGAGCTGGCGCGCCGCGCTGGCGGTGTCGAAATGCCAGGGCGGTAGACGCCGCACCGCCCCCGGCAGCGTGGCGTTGGGCGGTAGCGCCAGATCCTCGCTGACGAGAAGTTCCGCGGGTTGCAGGCGTTCCAGTTCGCTTAGCAGATGCTCCTCGCCGCTGAATTCCTGCACCACGAAGCGCCCGGCGGACAGATCCAGCGCGGCGATGCCGTAGAAACCCTCGCCATCGCGGTTGAGGCCGACCAGCAGATGGTCGCGGCGTTCATCCAGCAACGACTCGTCGGTCAGCGTGCCAGGGGTGAGGATGCGCACCACCTGGCGCTCCACTGGCCCCTTGCTGGTGGCCGGATCGCCGATCTGCTCGCAGATCGCCACCGATTCGCCCAGCCGCACCAACCGCGCCAGGTATTGTTCGGCCGACTGTACCGGCACGCCGGCCATGGCGATCGGCTCGCCGGCCGACTGGCCGCGGCTGGTCAGGGTGATATCCAACAGTTGCGCGGCCTTGCGCGCGTCGTCGTAGAACAGCTCGTAGAAGTCGCCCATCCGGTAGAACACCAGGATGTCGGGATGCTCGGCCTTGATGCGCAGATACTGCTGCATCATGGGCGTATGCTGCACATTTTTTTCTAATGAACTCATGCCATTATTCAGTGCTACTTATTGATTCATAATAATTAATTGTCTTTCCGTCGTATCTTGCGGTCTCATTAAGTCTCACGAAATATCATCCAATCTCATAAAAAAGTGTAACTTGAAGTGTAACTTTTGCTGGTGTAACTTTTGTCGAAATCCAAAAGTTACACTTTTTCCCATTGCGTCGGACAAACTGACATCAATTCAAGAGGATGCCAATGGCAACAGCACAGAGTACCAAACCTCTATCTTCCAGGACAGTGGAGACGATGAAGCCTGGAGACATGATAAAGGCCGACACGGGAGAAAACATTGGGTTGCGAGTGAAATGCGGGACTACCGGAGTAAAGACATTTTTCTATCGCTATACCAGCCCGATCACCTCAAAGCTCGTTCAGGTGAAAATCGGCAACTTCCCGGAGACCTCTCTGGCCGAAGCGAGATTGAAGCTCCAGGAGCTTAAACAAGTTCGCCGCCAAGGACACTGCCCGGCAACCGAGGCCAAAGAGGAGAAACGGCTGAAACGGGAGCAAACCCAGGAGTTGGAGCAGGGTCTAGTAGGGTCGTCTGAGAAGTCCTTCACCGTGGAGAATCTCGTAGAACTCTACCTGACCCAGTATATCGAAGACCGGAAATCTCCAAGCGGAAGGAAAATCACCGGTGCACGAAAACCGAAAGGTCAGTCTGAGACGCGCAGAACCCTCTATGGCGATGTGATTCCCAAGTTGGGGGAGATGGCAGCAAATGCTGTCACGCGAAAGGCTGTGGTGGATATGATCATGGCAATTGTTCAACGCGGGGCAAATGTTCAAGCAGGAAATGTACTAAGAGAGCTAGCCGCCGCCTACGAATTTGCGATTGGTCTGGGCTATTTTCCAGATGAGTTTGCAAATCCGGCATTTCTCGCCAAATCAAGTCTCAGACAGGCCAAGGTGAAACTTACGCATCAACGAGGAAAAAGAGTCCTATCTGACACCGAGTTGGCGACGTTGCTGAAATGGCTGCCTGGCTCTGATTACACCGCAACACAGAAGAATGTTCTTCGATTCACCCTCTGGACAGGGTGTCGTACCGGCGAGGTCTGCGATGCGGCCTGGAAGGACATTGACTTGGAGAAGCAGATATTTCACATAAGGGAGAGCAAGACAGAAGTCGAGCGCTATGTGCAATTGCCCCGTCAAGCGGTGGAATTCTTAACGACACTTCGCCTGACTACTGGAGATTATCTGTTCCCATCCCAGAAAACGCGGCTGCCTATCCAGCAAAAACAACTAACCGAGCAGGCCTGGCGGATGAGACAAAACGACAGTATGGTAAATCTTCCGGCCTGGACACCTCACGATCTGCGCAGGACCGTCAGGACTGGCTTGTCGCGCCTGCAATGTCCTAACGAAGTCGCTGAAGCTGTATTGGGGCATTCACGTAGAGGGATTGAGGGAACCTACGATTTGCACCGGTACGAGCCGGAGTGTAGGGACTGGCTACAGAAGTGGGCGGATCATCTGGACTCGCTTATTCGTTAATAGTTGAGACTCGATCGTACAGTAAGTGCCAGTCGTCAACTGGCCGTGTTCGACATTCCAGACATGAGCAAAGGCGGTTCACGACCCACTGCTATCTTTGGAGGTAACTTACTGAACGGCTGGTCATTTCTCCAAAACGTTCATTTGCTGCAATTTTCGAAGCCTATTTGGTTAGTTGGATTTCCCGTCTGAATAGCTGCCCAGACTGAGCCTTACCGTTATCTCCTTGACCGGATGTTTGGTAGTCCGTACCCTAACGAACGTTCGCTTTTTCTCAGCAGTCGAGTAGACAGAGTTCATGCGCTTTCTCGAAAAAGCCTTTCGGTTAAGTCTACCGTCAACAAGGGTCCTTTCCGTCCATTGGAT
>JASBSS010000022.1 GCA_030148805.1 Thiogranum sp.
TTGTCGCGACTGGTTGACGTTGCAGTTGAATCACTCGCTGGCACGCACCGATCTGGCGGTGGTCTCGCGCCTGTATCGGGGGTGCGAGCGCAACGACCGCGCTGCGCTGGCGTACTGGAACGACTATCTGCTCGCCTGCCGAGAAACGCGGGAACTGCGATTGACCGATACCGCCATGGGCCAGGCGCTGGCGCGTCTGCTGGTCGCGCTCGGCCAGGCGGCCCCGGATACCGGGGACACCGCCTTCGCCACCGCGTTCTGTTTCGCCGCGCGCCAGTGGCGGATCGAGTCGCGCGCCTGTGCCCTGGCCTACGTTTGGGCCTGGCTGGACAACCAGGTCGCGGCGGCGACCAAGCTGGTGCCGCTGGGACAGACCCAGGCGCAGCAGCTCCTGGGGCAGCTGCAAGCGGCGGTCCCGGCGGTGCTGACCCTGGCCGCCTCGCTTGGCGACGAAGACATCGGGGCGAGTCTGCCGGCGGTGGCGTTGGCGAGCAGTCGGCACGAAACCCAATACACCCGTTTATTCAGATCCTGAGGAAAGAGGCCATCATGACAACCGTTTCCAACCCACAGACCTTGCGCATCGGTGTCGGCGGACCGGTGGGCTCCGGCAAGACCGCCCTGCTGCGGGCGCTGTGTCTGCAACTGCGCCAGCACTACGCCATCGCCGTGGTCACCAACGACATCTACACCCGCGAGGACGCCGAGTTTCTCACCCGGCATCAAGCCTTGCCCGCCGAGCGCATCGTCGGCGTGGAAACCGGCGGTTGCCCGCATACCGCGATTCGCGAGGACGCCTCGATGAACCTGGCGGCGGTGGACGAGTTGCAGCGCCGGCTCGGCGACCTGGATATCGTGTTCGTGGAAAGCGGGGGCGACAACCTCAGCGCCACCTTCAGTCCGGAGCTGTCGGATCTGACGCTCTATGTCATCGACGTCGCCGCCGGCGACAAGATCCCGCGCAAGGGCGGTCCGGGTATCTGCAAGTCGGATCTGTTGATCATCAACAAGACCGATCTGGCGCCGCTGGTGGGCGCTTCCCTGGAAGTGATGGCGCAAGACGCAGGGCGCATGCGGGGGGGCAGACCTTATGTTTTCACCAACCTGAAATCGGGCGAGGGGGTGGACCAGGTGATCCGCTTCATCGTCGATGAGGGGATGTTGCAACGGCCGTCGGCGGATGAAATTCGCTCGGCTGGCCGATAATCCAAAAGGAGATCGAGCATGAAAAGCAAAAAATTGTTACGCCGCGTCTGTCTGTGGGGCGGGTTGTTTCCCTTGCCCTTGTATGCCCACCCGGGACCCGAGGGCGAAAGCGCGGCCGTGCACGTGCTGTACCATGCCCTGCAGATCGGAGCTCCCGCGCTGCTGTTGGGGCTGGTTGCGATAGCGCTGTTGCGCTACCGCCGCCTGCGCATGCGACGGGGAAGATCGGTTTAACCCAGTATGCGAATGGCGATGCCGGCCGCGCTGGTGCGGTTCTCGACGCCGAGTTTGGGGAAGATCTGCTCCAGGTGTTTGTTGACGGTGCGCACGCCCATGCCGAGAATCTGCGAGATGTCCTTGTTGGTCTTGCCGTTGGCGATCCAGAATAACACCTGCGACTCGCGGGCGGTCAGGTTCAGCGCCCGGCGCAGGCGTTGCTCGCCGGATAACGTTTCGGCGCCGACTTTCAACAGATATTCGCCGTTCGGCTGTTTGTCGACCAGCGCGATGTCCAGCTGCACCTCGGCATCGCGCAGAGGGAAGGCCTGACCGGCGACCGGCGCGGCCGCCAGCCAGCATCGCAGCTGCGGCGCCAGCACCGTCGTCAACCAGGGTTGGTCGGCCTTGACCTTGGCGAACAGGGCGTAGCTCTGGGGCGTGGCCCACAGCAGCTGCCCCATGGCGTCGACGGTGAAGATGTGCTGCCCCACGCTGTCGAGCGCCAGCTGGGCGCTGTGGGTGAGTTGCGCGTTTTTGAGGTGGATTTTCATGCGCGCGAGTAATTCGCTCGGGTTGACCGGCTTGATCAGATAGTCGACACAGCCCATGCCCAGCCCCTTGAGAACGCTCTGCTCGTCGTCCAGACCGGTCATGAAGATGATCGGGATGGACGCCAACTGGGTGTCGGCCTTGATATGGCGACAGGTCTCGAAGCCGTCCATATGCGGCATCACCGCGTCGAGCAGAATCATGTCCGGTCTGAGCTTGCGGGCGATGGTCAGGGCCTGGCGACCCTCCAGGGCGATGAGGGTATCGATGCCGGCCCGCTCGAGCGTGTCGTTGATCAGGCTGAGGGAATCGGGGGCGTCATCGACCACCAGAACCGTGGGCGAAGTGTTATCCGTCATTGGCCGGTCCCGGTTGCAGGAAGTTCACCAGTTGTTTGTAGCGAAAATCCTCGACATAGTGGTCGACGGTTTTCAATTGCCCGGCCGAGAGCAGGCCCGCGGCACGGACTTCCGCCAGGGTCTGGCGCACGCCTTTGCAGAAACCGCTGTCGGCGTAGCTCACCAGTTCCCGAATCAGCCGGTGATCGGGAATCTCCAGCGGCGTCTCGTCACTCCCGGCGGATGCGGCGCGCTCGATCGACGCCGGTGGCGCGTCGCTGCCGGTCTCGTGGATCCATTCCACGTCGAGCAGCGCGCTGAGTGTATCGAGCAGCAGGCGGTGGCTGATCGGCTTCACCAGATAGGCATCGTGGGCCAGCGTGCCGTCGGCGCCGCGATGCCACTCCTGGGCGTCGGCCGAGATCATGACGATGGGCTGCTCGAGACCTTGCTCGCGCAAGCGGCGCGCCAGCGTAAGCCCGTCCATGCCCGGCATCGTCACGTCCAGCAGGAACAGATCGGGCGCGCTATGCGCGCTGGCCGCCAGGCAGTCCTCGGCGTTTTTCGCCTCTCGGGTCACGAATCCCAGCGGCATCAGCAGATCGGAGAGCAGCCCGCGGTGAACGGGTTCGTCGTCGACGATCATCGCCGTGATGGGCCGTCCCCGGTAGCCGATGATGGGTCGCTGGGTCGGGTCCGCGTCCTGCGGGGTATCGTCGCGCGACAACAGCAGTGTCACCTTGAAGCTGCTGCCCTCCCCGGGCGTGCTTTGTATCTGGAGTTCGCCGCCCAGGATCTCAGTGAGCAGGCGCACGATGGTGAGCCCCAGGCCGGTGCCGGCCACGTGGGGAACCTGCTCGTTGCGTACCCGCTCGAAGGGATCGAGGATGCGCTGGATGTCTCCCGCCTCGATGCCCACGCCGGTATCGCGCACCCAGAATTCGGCGACCTGGTTGCGGTAGCTGATTTCCAGTTCGACATACCCCTCGACGGTGTATTTGACCGCGTTGGACAGCAGGTTGATCAGAATCTGACGCAGGCGTTTTTCGTCGCTGATGACATGGCGCGGAAGATAGGGCGGTCGTCGGTAGCGGAACTCGATGCCTTTCGCCTCGGCCTGGCGGGAGAACATCTCCACCAGCTGGTCGATCAGATCGGCGAAGCGTAGCCGGTTGCGATAGATGTCCAGGCGCCCGGCTTCGATTTTGGAGATGTCCAGCAGCCCTTCGATCAGATCGGTGAGGTATTCCCCGTTGCGCCGCATGATGCGCAGGCCCTTGAGGCATTCGGGGTCCAGATCGCCGCGTTGGGAAAGCAGTTGGGCATAGCCCAGGATCGACTGCAGGGGCGTGCGCAGTTCGTGGCTGATGCCGGTGAGGTATCGGGTCTTGGCATTGTTGGCACGTTCGGCCAGTTCCTTTGCCTCCTGCAGCGACTGATCGGTGATCTGATGGGCCTCGATCTCGGCAATCAGCCGCTGGGTCTGGCGGGTCGATTCCTGCTGGGCCACCTCGCGGCTTTCGCGCGCGAGCAGGAACAACCAGGAAATGACGCCGAAGACGATCATCAGCGTGAAGAACAGCGTCCAGATGGTTTTCTGCAGCATTTCCATCTGCGCATCGGTGGCCGGTGTCATGTGGAAGTAGACCAGCGACAGCAGGCCCGCCGTGAGCAGATTGATGGTGACGAAAATCGCGAAAAAATGGCCGACGCGGGAATCGATAAGCGCGCTGTATCGATCGGGCAGGAAGACCCCGAGCAACGCTCGTATCTGTTGCGAGAAGCGTGCGGAGCGTTTGCAACTGTCCAGGCAACGGGCATCCAGCGTGCAGCACAATGAACAGATCGGTCCCTGGTAGGCCGGGCAATGACTCATGTCGGGCAACTCGAATTCGGTTTCGCAAATGCAGCACGTGAGCGAAGCGTTCTCGCCGCTGGGCGTGGAGGCGCAGGCCAGCTCGGGGGAGGTGCGGGCGATATAGTAGCGGCTGCGGGTCAGCAGCGCGATCAACGGCACCAGGATGAAGCACAGGCCCAGGCTGATGAAGTGCGCCAGATTGGCGGCGACCGGGCCGAGGTGACCGAGATAGCTGAGGATGCCGACCAGCGAGGCGATGATCATGGAGCCGGTGCCGACCGGATTGACGTCGTAGAGATGGGCGCGTTTGAATTCGCCGTGTGCCGGGCTCAGTCCGAGGCGCTTGTTGATCATCAGGTCGGCCGACAACGAGGCCAGCCAGCTCAGGGCGACGATGGCGAATACGCCCAGAATCGATTCCAGGGCACGGTAGATGCCCAGCTCCATGAGCAACAACGCGATGATGACGTTGAACACCAACCACACCACGCGACCGGGGTGACTGTGGGTGAGGCGGGAGAAGAAATTCGACCAGGCGATCGAGCCGGCATAGGCATTGGTGACGTTGATCTTCATTTGCGAAACGATCACCATGGTGCCGGCCAGCAGCAGGGAAAAGGTGGGCGACTGGGTGAGCAGCGTGAACGCCGACTGATACATCCGGGTCGGGTCGGTGGCCTGCTCGAAACCCGCCCCGCCGGTGATCGCGAGGTAGGCCAGGAACGATCCCAGCAGCATCTTGACGAGGCCCATGAGGATCCAGCCCGGTCCGGCGAGGATCAACCAGAACCACCATCGGCGGGCGTTTTTTTCCGTCTTCTCCGGCATGAAGCGCAGGTAATCCACCTGTTCGCCGATCTGGGCGATCATGGCGAAGAAGATCGAGGTCGCGGCCCCGAAGAGCCCCAGGTTGATCGTCTCGGCTTGCGGCACCCCGGGGGGGGCATAGCCGATCCAGTCGTCGATGCGCCGGAATTCGATGGCGAAGACGATCGCCAGCGCGCTGATCTGCACCAGCAGCCAGAAACCTTGCGTGCCGACCTGGAATTTGCTGATCGCCGAGATGCCGTGGGTGACAATGGGCACCACCGCCAGCGCGCTAATCACATAACCCAGGGCGAGGGGAATGCCCAGCATGGCCTGCAACGCCGAGGCCAGGATGGCCGCCTCGATGGCGAAGAAGATGAAGGTGAAGGAGGCGTAGATCAGCGACGTGATGGTCGACCCCAGGTAGCCGAAACCCGCGCTGCGGGTCAGGAGATCGATGTCCAGCCCATAGCGGGCGGCGTAGTAGCTGATGGGAAAGCCGGTGATGACGATGACCAGGGCCACGGTCAACATCGCCCAGAGGGTGTTGACGAAGCCGTACTGCAGGGTCACCGCCGCGGCGATCGCCTCCAGTGCCATGAACGCCGTGGCGCCCAGCGCGGTCTTGGCCACCTGATCGATGCTCCAGCGGCGCGAGCGCCGGGCGGTGAAGCGCAGGGCGTAGTCCTCCAGCGTCTGGTTGCCGACCCATTTGTTGTATTGCCGGCGAACGCGAAAGATGTTCTGGCTGGCACGCATGGGTTTGGTACGGGTCCTCCGGTATCGATGCGATATTCTGGTGCAGAATCCCCCTCGGTCGGCTTCGTCATGGTGCACGACTGCCAGGGTTGACGGGGTTCTGGGATTGTTTGTGTCGCGCCAAGCACCAGTTAAGCAAATTCGGCGCCAAAGTCGCTGGGAGGGAGAGTAGCCGGATTATTCCGGTCGGCCTATGCGTTATTTACCCCGTATCGATCACGGGCCCCGGTGAGTGGATGCGGGGTTTAACAAATGATAATCGGCCTCAGGGCCCCCTCTTTATAATGCTGCTTGCAGGACGATTGGTGTTCCCTCTTCGCGCCACGCTGAAAGCGCATGCCGTCAGCGGGTGGGGAATATCGGCCTTCCAGGGCAGCCGGTGCCTGGGCTGCCCGGTCTCGGGTGTTTCAGCCGGGCAGGGTCTTCGGCGGGCGCCCGCCCCTTGCGATCCGCAAGCCGCGCGCCTGAAGACGGGCGAGGCACCACCGGGTCCGGCAGGTCATTGAAGTCGTGCGCAGAGAGCTTGCGATACAGAAAAACGCATGAGTGAAAAACCCTTAGATCCAGCGAGTTGTTACTGGGCCGGCGTGGGGGCCTCGGCCGGGGGACTTGAGGCCATTCAAGCCCTCTGCCAGTCGCTTCCCGACAGCGCCAACATCATCTATATCATCGCGCAGCATCTGTCGCCCCGTCACAAGAGCATGCTCACCGAATTGGTGCAGCGCAGCAGCCGCCTGAAGGTGGAAACCGTCAAAAGCGGGGTCGAGGCCGTCGCCAATACCATCTACATCACGCCGCCGCAGAAAAATGTCCTGGTCGAAGGCGAGCGCATTGTGCTCGTCTCGCCCGATGAGGAAAACACGCCCAAACCTTCGGTCAACAAGTTGTTTGTCTCCCTGGCGGAGGAGAAAAAGGAATATGCGGTGGGAATCATCCTCTCGGGCACCGGTTCCGACGGCGCACTCGGCGTCAAGGCGATCCGGGCCTCCGGGGGGCTGACCATTGTGCAGCAGCCGGAGAGTGCCAAGTACGACGGCATGCCGCGCTCGGCGATTCATACCGATTGCGTGGATCTGGTCCTGCAGCCGCGGGAGATCGGGGCGCATCTGGGCAAGCTGACCGCGACGCTCATGCAGGGCAATCGGTTGGCCAGATCGCCGGAAGTGAAGGACAGCTTCGGTGAACTGATCAACCTGATTCGCCGCCAGTGCGGGGTGTCGTTCAAGGACTATAAGCGCGCCACGTTGCAAAGACGGATCGAGCGGCGCATGCTGACGCGGGCCATCGGCGAGCTAGACGACTATGTCGCCTATGCGCGCGACAACCCCGACGAGGTCCGATCGCTCTACAAGGATATTCTCATCTCGGTGACGAATTTCTTTCGGGACACCGAGCCGTTCCGGGTCCTCAGGAAAACCATCGACGAGTTGCTCGAGAACGTCAATCCGCGCGAAGTCGTACGCATCTGGTGCGTGGGCTGCGCCACCGGCGAGGAGGCCTACAGTCTTGCCATGCTGCTGGCCGAGGCGGTGGGCGGTCCGGCAAAGCTGGAGGAAAGGAACATCCAGGTATTCGCCACCGACGTGGACACCGAGGCGCTCGCGGTGGCGCGCAAAGGGGAGTATCGCGAGTCCACGCTGGTGGATGTCCCCGACGCCTTCGTCAAGAAGTACTTCGTCAAACGCAAGGACAAGTATCAGGTCATCAAGCCGCTGCGCGATATCATCCTTTTTGCCGGCCACAACATCATCGAGGACCCGCCGTTCTTGCGGATCAACCTGATCACCTGTCGCAATCTGTTGATCTATTTCGAGCAGAATCTGCAGAAGAAGGTGTTCAACATCTTCCACTACGCGTTGACCCCAAACGGCTATCTTTTTCTTGGAAAATCTGAATCCACCGGGCAGGTGGGACAGCTCTTTCGCAGCATAAAGACCAAGGAAAAGATCTTCCAGAAGCGCAACACCCTGCCAAACCCCCAGGGTCTCTATATCTCTAATGACCGGAGGCTGCCCACCTCGCACGTAAGCGCGAAACCGGGCAAGCAACCCGAACGTCACACCTTGCCGGAGTCGCTGATCAGGCTGTTGTCCGACGCCGCGGTGCAGATCGACGATTCGTTCAATATCGAGCATGTCTACGGGGACGTGACGCCCTATCTCAGCATCGCCAGCGGCAAGCCGCAGTGGAATCTCGTCGATATCATCAACGACGTGCACAAGCAGGAGATCCGGGCGCTGGTGTTCAAGGCGCTGCGCACCGGTGAGATCGCCCAGGGTCAACCGCGGAAGATCAAAATCGACGGTCAACTCTATCTCGACCGGATAAAGGTGTATCCGCTGGAGACCGAGGCGTCCAAGGAACGCACCATGCTGGTGTGCTTTGAAAAACTCAGGCAGGCCAAGCAGCCGCCGGCACGTGGCAAACGCGAGGTCGACGAGGAGAAGATCAAGGAGCTCGAGGACGAGCTTGCCACCGCGCGCGAACACCTGCAGACCGTCATCGAGGAGCTGGAGACCTCCAACGAGGAACTGCAGTCGATGAACGAGGAGTTACAGTCGTCCAACGAGGAGTTGCAGTCCTCCAACGAAGAGCTGGA
Organism: Thiogranum sp.; assembly: GCA_030148805.1. Lineage (GTDB taxonomy): Bacteria > Pseudomonadota > Gammaproteobacteria > DSM-19610 > DSM-19610 > Thiogranum. The sequence continues at coordinate 8,336 of JASBSS010000022.1, forward strand.
GACGACCAACGAAGAGCTGCAATCGGCCAACGAAGAGTTGATCACCATCAACGACGAGCTGAACAATAAGACGGCGGCTCTGGAAAGAGCCACCGGTCAGCTTGTCAGCATCAAGAATTCGCTGGATTTCCCGCTCGTGGTGGTCGACGATCAGAATCAGATAATCCGGGCGAATCATCAGGCGGGGGTGTTTTTCCGGATTTCGGAGGAGCGGGGTGACCTGCTCAAGCTGTTGCCCCCCGAACTGCCGGTCGAGCAGATCGCCGAGCTGGTGAAGACCGTGAAGGCGCGTGGCGAGGCGGCCAGCCTGCAACTGGAAATCGGCAGCCGATTTTACCACCTGCACATCACCCCCTATCGTCAAAACGGAGAGACGGTCATCGGTGCGGTGCTCAGTTTCATCGAGAACACCCGGGCGGTGAGGCGTACCCAGCAGCTCATCGAGAGCCGTAAGAAGGCGCAATCGGCCAACTTCGCCAAAAGCGAGTTCCTAGCCAACATCAGTCATGAAATCCGGACACCGTTGAATGCGATATGCGGGGTGGCGGAAATCTTCAGGCGCAACTTCGATGTTCCCGACAAGCGCGAGCGCCTGTTGAACGTGTTGGACAATTCCACCACCAGTCTGAAGAGCCTTCTGGATGACGTGCTGGATTATGCCAAGCTCGAATCGGGGCAATTGAGCCTAGAGTACGCCAACGTGGCGATAAGGGAAGTCATAGAAAAACTGATTGATGCCTATTCAATCCAGTCGGCGGACAAGAATCTTTCCCTGGTCACGAAAATGGACAAGAATCTGCCGGACAAGCTGATCGGAGACCCGCTCAGGATCCAGCAGGTCCTGTCCAATCTGCTGTCCAATGCGGTGAAGTTCACCGAGCAAGGCAAGATCGAGCTGGAGGCGACGGGGCAGGGGCGAAAGCATCACTACGAGCTGCGACTCAGCGTCCGGGATACCGGCATCGGGATGAGCCCCGAGGAGATTTCGCGCATCTTCGAGAAGTTCACCCAGACCGACGCCTCGATCTCCCGCCGTTACGGCGGTACCGGCCTGGGGCTTTCGATCGTCAAGGAGTTGGTCAATCTCATGGAAGGCGATATCCAGGTCGAGAGCACCAAGGGGGTGGGAACCGAATTCACGCTCAGCTTGCCGCTCAAGCTTCCGGGCAAGGGTCGGGAAGAGGCGAAGCAGAAACCGGAAACGCCGTTCGTCATCAATCCACGGCAGGCGGAGGACAACCCCATTCTGGTCGTCGAGGACAACGAGTCCAACATTTTCGTCGTGACCTCGTTTCTCGACGAACTGGGTTGCGTCTACGATGTCGCCCGCAACGGCAAGGAGGCGCTGGTGTTCGCCAAAAACCAGTTCTACCCGCTCATTCTGCTCGATCTGCAAATGGACGAAATGAACGGTTTCGAGTTTCACCAGGCGTTGAAGCAGCGCCAGGCGAACCGCAAAGGCAGGCACGTCTCCAATGTCATAGCGGTCAGCGCCCATGTGGAGCGCGATATCGTCGAGCAATGCAAGTCGTCGGGCATGCAGGAGTTCATCGCCAAACCCTTGCAACTGAGCAAGCTCAAGGATGTATTGAGCCGATACCTTCAATGAAAGCGCGCTCCGAGGAACGCATTGCGTTGAAGTATCCACCCATCAAGCCGGTTTTCTTCGTCGGCGCATCGGCGGGGGGCGTGCAGGCGCTGTCGGATCTCGCCGCGCAATTGCCCGAGGACTTCCCGTCGCCCCTGTTTTTCTTGCTGCATCGCAAACGCAGCAGCGGCCAGACCCGCGCCGTGTTCGCCGATATATTACAGGCGCGCAGTCGCCTCCAGGTGGTCGTTCCCAGAACGGGTGATCTGGTGAGGGCCCGGCACATTTATGTGCCGCCGCGTAATTTCCATCTGGTGGTGAAGGACAACCGGATCGCGTTGCGGCGCAAGCCCGACAATCTGCCCTGGCGACCGAGCATCGACGTGTTGTTCAAGAGCGGCGCGCGCGACTACGGCGAGCGCGCCGTCGCTGTCTTGTTGACCGGGGGTTTGGACGACGGCGTGGAAGGCTTGCGCGAGACGACCTTCCAGGGGGGAATCACGGTGGCGCAATCTCCGGAAGATGCCCACGACCCGGCGCTGCCGCTCAACGCGCTGCTGCAGGATCATCCCAGTTACGTGCTTCCCCTGAGCGACATGCCGGCATTGTTCTGCGAGCTGGCCCAGCATCCGTGCCTGCCGAACCAGAAACAGATCCTGGAGCGCGCAGCGCTCACCGCCGCCCGCAAGCGGCGGGACGTCGACGCCTGACGGATGCCTCGTCCGCCCGGCGGCCGGCCGCTAGCGACCCCGAGGGTCGGAGGAATACGCCGGGCTGTAAGGTCCTTTCAGCAGGCCTTGGTTGGGACTCATCACCATCTGGGCGTTGGCCTGGCGGCACAGGGAGTGAACCCGACCGGTGGCGGTGTCGAGTACCTGTTCCACCGCGGCGGCCACCAGCATGCCGACGAGTCCGCCACCGCCGTCGCCGGAGCCTTCCGCGGCTTGGGCGGTGCCTTCCCACAAGGTGGCACCGGTCTTGACGTCCACGAGTCGGGCGTGCGCCTTGACCACGGTGGTGGAGGATATCAGCACGTATTTCTGGCCCCAGTCCTCGATGCTGATATAGAGCACCGCGTCGGCGCCGAACACCTGGTGGATTTTCTCCAGCGGCACGGCCTGCATTTCCGCCGCGCCCGGCAGGCCGTTTTCCTTCATGAACGCGTCGACCACCGCCACCGGGAAGACATAATAGCCGGCTTCGGCCAGGGGCCGGGTCACCGTCGAGAGATAGACGTAGGGCGCGTCGACGTCGACGGAGTTGTTGATCGGCGGCATCACCAGCAATGAGCGCGGCATGTGGCTGCGGTATTCGCGGTAGTCGCGCGGTTGCTGGGTGGTGGCGCAACCGCCCAGGGCCAACAGCAGCGTGCAGACCAACAACGAAAAAAAACGCGAGCGGTAGCTGATCATTGTTCGTTCTCCTGCAGACGGGTGAGCAGGCCGTCGACGAACGCGGCGGACTCGGGGAACAGTTCGCGTTCGGCGGCGAATTCGCGGTGCGCGGCATCGCGATTGCCTTGCAGGTAGTACATGTAACCGAGGTGAGCGTGGACACCGGGGGGGACCCGCTTGCCCTCGGCCTGGGCCCGGGTGACGTCCGCGGACAGCTTGGCGACCTGGACGTCCGGTTCGGCCTGACCCGGCTTGGCATACATTTCATAGACCAGCTGCTCGTAGTTGCCCCAACTGTAGATCGGCGGTTGGGGGGTGGCGCAGCCAAACAGCAGTGACGCACTCAGCGCGCTCAGCGCCAGTCTTGCATAGTTGTTCACTATCGGCCTCCCGATGGCGACCACTCGCCGCGTTGCAGTCCGTCGACCAGATGGTTCACCGCTTCGGTGATCGCCAGATTCAGGACTTTTCCGTTCAGTGTCGCGTCGTAACCCGCGGTACCGCCGAAGCCCACGATTTCGCGGTTTGACAGCGCGTACTCGCCGGCGCCCTGGACCGAATAAATGATCTCCGAGGTGCTGACATCGACCACGTTAAGGGCTACTTTGGCGTAGGCGGTTTGTTGTTTTCCGGCCCCGAGAATACCGAACAATTGCCGATCGCCGGTGGTGCGGCGGCCGAATTCCGTGACATCGCCGGTGATCGCGACCTGCGCGCCCTTGAGCGATTGCTTTTGACCGCGCAGTTGCGCTTCGCGCGCGATTTCATCCATGTTCTGGCGGTCGACCACAGTGAAGCGGTTGGTCATCTGCAGATGGGTCTTGAGGATCGTCTTGGCCTGGTTGCCCAGCTTGTCCGGCCCATCGGAGAAGATACCCTGCATGTAGCTGGAGCGGTTCTGGAACTTGCCCACCACCAGCACATAGCGCGGGCCGTTGTAGGCGGTGCCATGGGAGGCCACCGTTTCCGGCGTCACCGCTCGGTGCGCCTCGGTGGCGCAGCCGGCGAGCGTCACCAGGGCCAGCGCAAGCGCAAAAAAGCGTCCGATCGGCGTTTGGGTCGAAGTGGAAATCTTATTCATGTGCTGATTCTTCCTCTTTTCGGCGTATATTTATTCGGTTAATCGGGTGGAATCTTTAACCCCTTGTTTCGACATAGGGTGGACCTCTGCAGTAGCTAAGCGTATCAGGATTGCCTTGCGAGGGGACTCTCTCAAATATACGGAGGGTACACCGTAGCAACCGCTTTTATCTTGTTGTAATTATTAAAAAATCACTAAGAACGCGAATGCCGTGGGCACGGAATCGGTGGTCGCGGGGGCGGACCGGGCTTGGGTTCATATTGGCTTAGGGGCTGGTGTGTCGGGCCAGACAGGACTCAGCGTCAGGCCGCAATCGACCCGCGTGACCAGCACCGAACCTATTTGCCTGCCTGGGTTTCGCTACGGCCCACAGTGGGCGCCGCCTCTTGTTGGTGAGGGCCTTCCCCGGTCGTCGTTTACGCTTTCATTGATCTGCATCAACCCTCCCCGTTGATTTTTATAGCCCCGCCCCCTTGATAGACTCGGCCATAGATTGGATGCTTCCTACCACTGAAATTTAGATGAAGGCCGCGATCCGGATGCTGACTGAATCACTATGTCAAGACCATATTGCAACCTGCGTGAAAGACGCCGATCAGCGGGTCCTCGAGCAGAATGCCGTTTGCCGAGGTATCTGTGGAGACCTCCGGGGAGAAATATGCGACAAGGGCTGTATGCAGCTCTATGCCCGGGACAGCTCTCATCAATGGAAGCGGTGGGGCAGCCGGGTATATAAGAATGAGCAGATTCATGGGGAATTCTTTGACGTGGTCTTGCTGTGCAGTGATAAACACGTCATTACGTTTCTTCAGCCACTGAAAGAGAAATATGACATGGCATTGGCCCACTACGAGTCGAAAGGCCTGACACGACGCGAGACAGAAGTCGTTTCCATGACGATCCGGGGTATCTCCAACGCCGATATTTGCAGACGGCTGACCATTTCCAGGGCGACACTGAGAACGCATTTGAACAACGTGTATCGCAAGCTCAGGGAGCTGGGCGAGGAGCCGGAGTTTATACCGGCCAACCGCTTGCAGGGCTAGGTGGGAATCAACAGGGTTCGAGTGATGCAAAAAGCACAGGAATGACCGACTATGGAATATGGGGTATTTATTCATACCAATCACAAGCAGATCGTGGGCGCGTTGGTGGCCGAATACGCGCTACGGCGGAATTCAAAACACAACGACAAGTTCAGCGTACGGATTATTCGCCATGCCGACTATCCGTTTTTCAAGCGATACGAAGGCCAGCTTTACCTTCGCGACGGGGTTAAACGTCCCTGGTACAACGACGACCTGCAGTCCTTCACCCCCTTGCGATTTATGCCGCCGGCGTTGATGGGATACGAGGGCCGCGCGGTGGTGATCGATCCGGATATTTTCGCCATCGGCGATGTCTGGGAGTTACTCTCGCGCGATATGCAGGGAAAGGCGATTCTCTGTCGCCGGCGCGCCGGCCCCAAGGGTATTGTCGACCGCTGTTTTGCCAGCAGCGTCATGCTGCTGGACAATGCCAAACTGAGGCATTGGGATGTCGAGGACAAATTCGACCGTCTGTTTAGTTTCGAGCAGGATTATCAGCCATGGATCTGCCTCAAGGACGAGCCCCGCGAGACCATAGGCTTGCTGGAGAACGAGTGGAACGACTTTGACCGGCTGGACGGCCATACCAAGATGATTCACAACACCCGCCGCCGGACGCAACCCTGGAAGGCTGGACTGCCGATAGACTGGCGACCCGCGGAAAGGTTTCGTCTATTTCCGCCTTTCGGGTGGGCAATGCGTTTTCGGCGTCGTGTTTTCGGAGAATACGCGCTGCTCGGACGCTATAAACCGCACCCGGATCCGAGACAGGAACAACTGTTCTTTGGGTTGCTCAAGGAATGTGTGGAAAAGGGCATCGTCAGCGAATCCATGCTCAGGGAGCAAATGGCCAAGAATCATGTGCGTCACGATGCGTTTGAGGTTATCGACAGAACCCCCCGAATCGCCGGAGCCTGGCAGTAAGGGAAAGTCACCGCTGAGGGTTTCGGGTCGCGTTTTTTTGAGTGTATAAATTACGTGGGTGAGAAAACACGGTGAGCGACCCTGGACACCGGAACGCCGCCGTTTCCCTGCCCCGAGGTCTGGCGTCCGCGTTGGCTATGCTGCCGGACGGCCTGCACTCGCGTTTGATGGCTTCGGCACTGAACCACCTATTGGCCAGATGGATAAACACCAAGGATCTCGATTTCCTGGACAGCCGTGGTGTCGTCATCGCGGTGCGTGACATGGGTATCCGTTATCGCCTGTCCTGTAAACAGGGCAGATTGATTGCTTGGGATTTACCCGCGGACCTAACTATAGAAGCTACGCTGTACGATTATCTGCAGCTGATCGGTAAACAGGAGGATCCGGACACGCTGGTTTTTCAGCGTCGGCTGAGCATGCGGGGTGATACGGAGTTGGGTCTCGCGGTTAAGAATTTCCTGGATGGCCTGGACTTTGACTCGCTCGGGTCCTACCGAAAACTGGACTTGCTGCTCCAGCGGGTGCTTCCTGTCTATAAAAGGATATTCGGACAGGTCGCCACCAGGTCGCCAGATCCTTAACCCGCCGCGCTGGCGGACACTATGGCTGCTCTGGCCAGCGGCGTTTCAGACATAACCATTGATCGGGTCGTTGCCGTATCCAGTCCTCAAACAGATGATTCAGTTTTTCGGTCATTCGGGTGATATCGGTTAGGCTGTCACCTACGCCACTGGTGCCTACAGGCGGGTGGAAAATGACTCGAAAACGCGAAAGATCAATTCGCTCGATCTGTACGGGTATCAAGGGGCAGTCCAGTTTCACCGCCAGCCAGGCAGGGGTGGTGGCAGTGGGTGCCCTGCGGCCGAAAAACGCAACCGCTTCGCCCTCGTCGACGCGCTGGTCAGACAACAGGCCGACCGAACGGCCGTGATCAATTTCGCGTAGCAGTTGCCTCAGGCCGTTTTTTTTGGAAACGAGGCGGCAGCCTGTCGACCGGCGCTGCTTTTGAAGCATACGGTCTAGTATGGGGTTGCTCTGCGGGCTGTACATGACGCTCAGCGGAACGCCGAAGCTGGCCACCAGTGCCGCGGCCAGTTCCCAGTTTCCAAGGTGTGCGCTGACATATACGGCCGGCGTTTTGGCGTTCAGTATCTCTTGTGTCTCCCTGTTTATCGAGAGAATGACCCGTCGGTTCCGACTGGTTGCCGTGAGGTTGTTCAGGTGTGGGTACTCGGCCACCACGGCGCCGAAGTTTCCCCAGATATCCCGCGCGAGCCGTTCCCGTTGATCTTCGTTCCAATGAGGAAATACCCGCATTAGGTTTTTCTTCACTTGTCGATGTTTGTGGGTTGTTGGTCCAAGCGTTCGTAGTAACGCGCGACCGGTGGCGGCGGCACATTGCGGCGACAAGAATCCCACCAGACGCCAGAAAAGAGAAAGCGTGATCCCTTCGGCAACGCAGCAAAGTCTGTGTATGGTGCGTGAACGGGGCGCGAGCCCGCGGAGAAAGAGTCGGCCCAAATGCGATCACCTCGAAAAAATAAAATTCTAGGAATAGAGTAGGGCGTTCGACCGGCCTGTGTCAGTCGACACGGGGGGACGATTCAATACCGGACAACGACAACAGTATACTCCGGCCTCGATATCGGTACTGGCTAAAAAACGGGAGTTCTTGCAAGAGATGGGTCTTTACTTGATCGCCGCTGAATGTATTCAGTCATTCTGTCCGGCCGATCCTTCGAAATATAGTTGAAGTCGCTGTCGAAATGCTTCCCGTAGACTGCTTATGACCCGGTCATCCATTGTGACAGAGAAGGAGAAGGATATATGCGAAGGTTTTCCATCGAAGGCACCGAGATTCACGACGATACTGATTGCTACGTTGTTGCGGAAATAGGAAACAATCATCAAGGAAATCTGGAAACCGCCATGGAAATGTTTCGCGTGGCAAAAAAATGCGGGGCTAACGCGGTAAAACTGCAGAAGCGTGACAACAGGAATCTGTATACGAAGGCGATTTATCACTCGCCTTACGCCCATAAAAACAGTTTCGGACGGACTTACGGCGAGCATCGGGAATTTCTCGAGTTCGGTCGAAGCGAATACCGGGAGCTCATGGACTACGGTAGGGAGATCGGGGTGACGGTGCTGGCTACGGCGTTTGATCGGGGCAGTGCGGACTTTCTCGAGGAACTGGATGTGGCTGGTTTTAAAGTCGCCTCTGGCGACCTGAGGAATGTACCGCTGCTCAGGCATATCGCCGCATTCGGGAGGCCGATGATTATCAGTACTGGCGGTGCCTGTATGGACGATGTCAACAGGGCCCACGACGTCATCATGCCGATTAACAACCAACTTGCGATTTTGCAGTGCACGTCGGGATACCCGGCGGAATTCGACGAGCTTAATCTTGGTGTCATCACAACCTACCGCGAGCGCTTTCCCAATGTGACCGTTGGCTTATCCTCTCACGACAACGGTATCGCCATGGCAATCGCAGCTTACATGCTGGGTGCTAGAATCGTGGAGAAACACTTTACTCTCAATCATACCTGGAAGGGAACTGACCATGCTTTTTCTCTTGAGCCCGACGGTTTTCGCAAGCTGGTTCGCGACCTGAGTCGATTGCGGATGGCGATAGGCGACGGCGTGAAGCGTGTCTATCACAGCGAAGCCTCGGCGATGCTGAAGATGGGGAAAAAACTGGTCGCGGCGCGGGACTTGCCTAAAGGCCATACCATTCGGCTGGAGGATATCGCCATCAAGTCTCCCGGCGATGGTCTGGCGCCGTACGATCTCGACAAAGTCGTCGGGCGCGTCACCTGTCAGTCGCTGGCTCATGACGAGGATATCTGTATTGAGCGGCTTAATGGTAGCGAGAGCTGGCAACAGCAGGCAGCCTCTTGAGTTCGCTTTTTTCCTTGACCTCGGAAATTGCCGTGGTAACCGGGGCACTGGGCAAACTCGGGACGGTGTGGACAGAAACCTTGCTGGAAGCAGGCGCCGCAGTTCTTGCCCTTGACCTTCCGACCCAGCCGGTGGGCGAGTCGTTTCAACGATTGTTGGACCGGCATACCAGGGCCCGGTTGTGTTTGCTGCGGGTCGACGTTAGAGAGCGCTCGGAACTTGAAGCCATCCACGAGCGCTGCGTGGCGATGTTCGGCGCTCCCACGATACTGGTCAATAACGCCGGCATTGACCGCCCACCGCTCCGGGAGGCTACCTGCTATCGCATTGAGGATATGCCGTTGGCGGAGGCCAGACAGATTCTGGAGGTGAACACGCTGGGGGTGTTATTGTCGAGCCAGGTATTCGCCCGACGGATGTTACAGGCGCGTCGAGGTTCGATCATCAACATTGGCTCCCTCTATGCGGGCGTGTCTCCCGAGGCACATTTCTACGACCATCTCCACCGAGATCCGCCCCACCTCAAGCCGCCGGCTTACGGTGCTTCCAAGGCCGCCGTCATCAATCTCACCCGGTATCTGGCGACGCATTGGGCACCCTACGGGGTCCGCGTGAACGCACTTTCTCCGGGCGGGGTTCTAGGGGGGCAGGATGCACAATTTCGGCAAAAGTTCTGCCGCCGTGTCCCCTTGGGGAGAATGGCGGTGAGCGAAGATCTTCGTGGCCCGCTGCTGTTCCTGGCCTCGGCCGCATCGTCTTACGTCACCGGTACCGAGCTGGTGGTCGATGGCGGTTTCACGGCTTGGTAAACACGGGTGCTCCGAATGCTGCCGCAGTTTCTCCCGAACACAATTCCCAACTGGATTGGCGGCGCGCAAGTCGAAGCCCAGTCGGGAGAGGTTTTCCAGAAAGTCTCTCCGCACAGTGGCGTGCAGCTGTACCGGGTGGCGAGTTCCGGGATCAGCGATATCCAGCGAGCCGTCCAGATCGCGACTCACGCGCAGCCGGACTGGGCGGGAATGACGCCTGTTCGGCGCGGGGAGTTGTTGCTTAATCTGGCACAGGTGATGCGTGACTATCGCGACGACATTGCCGCTGTAGTGGCGCTGGAAACGGGAATGTCTTTTTGCGCGGCACAGGCCGAAACCGCGGTCGCCATCGCTCAAGGGGAGTTCATGGCCGGCGAGGGGCGGCGTCTTTACGGCAGGACGGCCACTAGCGCCACACCGCACAAGTACGCCAGTCTGGTGCGCCAGCCGGTAGGGGTCGCCGGGTTGATTATCGCCGCCAACACGCCGATCGCAAATATCGCCTGGAAAGTCTTCCCGGCTTTGATTTGTGGCAACGCGGCCGTTGTTAAGGCGGCCGAGGACGCGCCGGCCACGGCATGGCTATTCGGCAGACTCGCGCGGCAAGCCGGTCTTGCTCCTGGAGTGCTCAATATCGTGCAGGGGCTGGGTGAACAAGCCGGCGCACCCTTGGTCGCCCACCCCGATGTAGGCGTTGTCAGCTTTACCGGTTCCACTGAGGTGGGGCGAGTTATCGCCACGGTTGCCGCTCAGCGGCTGGCTAAGGTTTCGCTGGAGCTGGGCGGCAAGAATCCGTTGATCGTCTGCGACGACGCCGACCTGGAGAAGGCTGTCGATTGGTCCTTACTCGCCGCGTTCAGCAACGCGGGACAGCGTTGCGCGGCGGCGAGTCGCATTATCGTCTTTGACGCCGTCTATGGTCAGTTTCGAGATCAACTGGTGGAGCGGACAAGAAAGTTGCGCCTCGGGCCTGAGGATGGCGACGACTTGGGCCCTGTGATCAATGAGCGACAGCTCAATCACATGCTGAGCGCGGTGGAAGACGCCAGAAAGAAAGGCGCCGCGATCCTGACCGGCGGAACCCGCCTTGGCGGTGCGGCGCACGGAAAGGGCTTCTACATGGCTCCGACCATCATCGAGCAGGTTGCGCCCCGGGATGCTATCTCCCTGCAAGAGCTGTTCGGGCCGATAACCTGCCTATACCGGGTAAAGAACTTCGATCAGGCGTTATGCATGGCGAATGACTCGCCCTACGGGCTGACGGCTTCGATTCATACCCGTAACATCGACCGCGCCATGGAGTTCACGCGGAGAATTCAGGCCGGCGTGGCGGTGGTCAACGGCGGGACGCACGGCAGCGAACCGCATATGCCTTTTGGCGGAACCAAAATGTCCGGCAATGGAACCCGTGAACCGGGTAGGGAGGCGCTGGAGGTTTATTCCGATCTGAAGGCGGTATATATCAATGTCTCTGCGGAGATCCATTGAATGACCGCCGCTGGCCGCAGCCTGATTGCGATGATTCCCGCCAGAGCAGGCTCGAAGAGGATCGCGGACAAGAATATCCGGTGTCTTTGCGATCACCCGCTGATGGCGTACACGATTTGCGCAGCGGTGAAAAGCGGCATATTTACCGATGTCGTCGTGTCTACCGACTCCGAGCGCTACGCGGACATTGCCAGGCACTATGGCGCCAGCGTTCCGTTCCTGCGTCCACAGGAGTTGGCGGGAGAAGTATCGCCGGACATCGAGTGGGTCACCTATACTCTCGACAGGCTCAGTCAGCGCGGTCGGGTGTACGAATGCTTCAGTATCCTGCGTCCGACGAGCCCGTTTCGCTTACCAACAACCATCCGCCGGGCATGGCGACATTTCCAAACCCAGACCGGCGTCGATTCGCTGCGCGCGGTGGAGAAGTGCCGGCAGCACCCGGGGAAGATGTGGGTGGTGAAGGAGCAGCGCATGACTCCGCTGATAGCCTTGGCAGCGCACGGTACCCCCTGGCACAGCAGTCCTTATCAGTCGCTCCCCGAAATCCATGTTCAAAACGCCAGTCTGGAAATCGCATTTACCCGCGTGGTCTACGAGCAAGGCACCATCGCCGGGAACGCGCTTATGCCATTTTTCACGCAAGACTATGAAGGGTTTGATATCAACAACGAATACGACTGGAACATGGCGCAATACCTTGTCGGCAGCGCGCAGGCGAAATTGCCGCGCATCAGGCACGTGCCCTATGTCTTCGACGATGAATGACACCAGCCTATTCGACCCGCTGTTGCTGATCCCGGTGGAAAACCAGGTGCGGGAGCTGGATCCAAAGCTGCTGCTAGCCTGTGTTGCCGCGCAGCGGGGGTTCTCCTCGATTGTCGGGTCCCGGCGGGAAATGGAATTCAACATAGATTCCTTCCCCAGCGCCATCTATCTGTCCAAAAGCATGACTATCCGCAGCCTGGCATTTTTTCGCGTGGCCCGTCGCCTCGGCCATAAAATTGTCGCCTGGGACGAGGAAGCGCTGGTTCACCTTCCGGCGAAAACCTATTTTTCCCGTCGACTGAATGCATCGGCCATGAAGTATGTACTGGCCCTGTTTGCCTGGGGGCAGGATAACGTCGAGCTATGGCGCCAGTACCCGCACATACCGCAAGATGTTCCTATCCATGCTGTCGGAAACCCTCGTAGCGATATGTTGCGCTCCGAGGTTCGGGCCTATTACGCGAAGGACGCGCAGGCGCTGCGTCGCGATTACGGCGATTTTATTCTTGTCAATACCAACTTCAATCATGTCAACGCGTTCGGGCCGGATATTAACCTGTTCAGGCCCGCGACTACTCCAGGGGGCCGAGTCAGATTCGGCAGGGCCGCCCGCGGCATGAGCTGGGAGTACGCCAGCGGGCTGTGGCGGCACAAGCGCGCCGTCTTTTCCTGCTTTCAGGAGTTGATTCCGGCGCTGGAACAGGCCTTTCCCGGTCATACTATAGTGGTACGTCCTCATCCCACCGAAAATCCACAAGTGTATCAGGATATAGCTGCCAGCTGCCGAAGGGTGCGTGTCAGCAATAAGGGCAATGTCGTGCCCTGGCTGATGGCCGCCGCCGCCATGATTCACAATGGCTGTACGACCGCGGTAGAGGCGTATCTCATGAACGTGCCTGCCGTCAGTTTTCTGGTTCCGGTGAACAAAGCCTATGATGACGACTTCTATCGCCTGCCCAACAGGCTTAGCCATGCTTGCTTTGATTTCGACGAGCTACGACAGACGCTTGAAAGCATATTGTCCGGAAAGACGGGTGTTGCGGAAACCGCGGAAAGCCGCGAGCTCATAAACCGCTATATCGAATCTCAGGAGGGCCCTATGGCTTGTGAGAGAATGATCGCCATCCTTGAGTCGATGAATGGTCTGTATTCGAGGTCGCGGTGGACCGTTGCCGGATCGCTCCAGCGTTGGGCTCTGTCCAGGGGGCTAAGTATCGCAAGAAGGCTGAAATCCCACCTTCCAGGCTCACATAACAGGCCGGAGTATCAATTGCATCGATACCCGGAACTTCCACTCGAAGAAGTGGTGGACAGACTGGGCCGCTTGCGGGCGTTGTTGGGGTACGGAGGTGAATTCCGCGTCGAGTCATTGTCCGAAGTGTTGTTCAAAATCGAGCCGGTCTGAGAGCGGACAGGACCAGAGGGAATTGTATGGCAATGACAAAAGTGCCTCTCATTATTCCGGTTGAAAACCAGGTTCGTGAACTCGATCCCAAGCTGTTGCTGGCCTGTGTCGCGGCGAAAAGAGGGTTTTCATCGATAATCGGTTCGCATAGAAAAATCGATCTTCGGATTGCATCCCTCCCCAGGGGCCTGTATCTATGCAAAAGTTTTACCTCGATGAATCGGACGATGTTCTGGATCATGAGCAAGCTGGGGCAGGATATCGTCTCCTGGGATGAGGAGGCGCTGGTGCATCTGCCAGACGAGGTTTACTTCTCCCGAAGACTGTCTCCCTCGTCGCTAAGATATGTGTCACACCTGTTTGCGTGGGGCCAGGAAAACTCAAATCTATGGCGGCGCTACCCGAGAATGCCAAAAGACAAGCCGATTCATGTCACCGGCAATCCTCGCGCCGATCTGCTGCGTCCGCAGTTGCGCCCTTTTTACGAGAAGGCGGCCAATGATTTGCGCAAAAAACATGGCAGGTATGTGCTGATTAACACCAATTTCAACCATGTGAACGCGTTTTACCCCGGCCAGAACTTATTCCTTCCAATGAAAGAGCAAGGCTCGAAAAGGAAATCAGGCAAGGCGGCTAAGGGCATGAATCGGGAGTTTGCCGAGGCGTTGCATAAACACAAGCAGGCGTTATTTGAAGAATTCAAAAAACTCATTCCGGAGCTCGAAATCGCGTTTCCCGAAACAGTATTGGTTGTTCGCCCGCATCCGACTGAATGTCAGAATGTCTATCGACGCCTTGCCGGGCTCGGTGAGCGTGTGACGGTTTCCGGCGAGGGAAATGTCGTCCCGTGGCTGATGGCGGCCGACGCACTCGTGCACAACGGCTGTACTACCGCGGTCGAGGCCTACAAACTGGGCGTACCGGCGATAAGCTATCGCCCGTGTGTCGACGAGAGAGTCGATGAGGGATTTTACGGGCTTCCGAATCGCCTAAGCCATCAATGTTTCAGTCAGCAGGCGCTGATTGAAACGTTACGCCAAATACTTGCTGGCCAACTAGGCCGGGTCGTCGATAGTGAAAACGAAACCCTGCTGGCAAATCATATCTCCGCCTCCGACGGACCGTTGGCCTGTGAGCGTATTGTCGATGTGCTGGAGGAGATCGTCGGGCCTTATGGAAAAAAGTCTCGATTGGAAGCGTCAGCACAGGTGAGCGGCTGGATGCTGGCGAATGGCCGGCGTGTGATTAAACGGCTGCGACCGTATCTTCCCGGGGCATCTGCCCCGGATGACTTTCATCGCCACCGCTATCCGCCGGTGACACTCGCGCAGCTGCGCCGGCGACTTTCGCGTATGCAACAATCCCTGGGAGATGACACTCCGCTGAAAGTCGAACAGATACACCATCAGATTTTTCGTATTGTTGTAGGAAGCTAAGGGTGGGTATATGAAAATCATGATCCTCGGCGTTGGAAAATCCGGAACCACAGCGCTTTTATACAAGATGGCGGCGGGCCTTTCCGGCTGTCGGGCATTTTCCGGCGGCAAACCGGGTAAATATCTTGGTGATTACGCTCACGCCGTCTACAAGCATACTTATGAGGAGCGGAAAGGAAAGAATTTCGATTTGTATCGGAAACACCTTAAGAATGAGCGCTACGACCGTATGGTATGGTTGGCTCGTGATCCTAGAGATGTCGCCGTAAGCAGAATGCTATATCGGTGGAACCGGGGCTGTATTGGTCACAGGCGACAGTTCAAGGCGCATCTGGAATTGGTAAAAAAAAAGGAAGCGGATCCGGCATCCATCCCATTTTATGAAATTTGTCGGTACGCGGGATATACGGAGTGGCCCACAGATATGCGCTCGGTTGTGGCCGAGGAACGACGTCGATATGAAAATATGCGCGCATTTGTCGCTGGCGCTGGCGGCAATTGGTTCGTTTTTAAATACGAGGATATGATCGAAAAACGCTTTGGGGCTCTGAATAGATATCTCGGCTTCAGCGTCAACCATGAGGTCGGTGTTCCAAATGCTACCGTAAAGTCCAAGGTGGCCCGTAAGAAGACGAGTGGCGACTGGCGAAACTGGTTCACAGCGCAGGACATCGACTTGTTCAAGCCGATATACCTCCCTTATATGCAGCTTATCGGCTATGACTCTGGCGATTGGGAACTTCGGGCTCGTCCGGTTATCGAGCCGGAATATTCATCAGGCTATATGCAAGCGCTCACAGAGCGCCTTGCCGCTGACGTTGTTCGAAATATCAAATACAGTGCCCAGAGCTGGTGGGAAAGAAGATCAGGTTGAGTAGATGCGCTATTCCACGGAGGTTTTCCTGGTGAAAGAGATTGCGCGTGGTCTTAGGCTCGTGGCGTTTGATTTTGACGGAGTATTCACCGACGACATGGTATACATACTTGAGAACGGTGAGGAAGCGGTGCGCTGTTTTCGGGGCGATGGCATCGGTTTGCAAAAGCTCGCCCGGCTGGGTATTGAAACTGTGATTATTTCCACGGAAATGAATCCTGTGGTGTCGGCGCGGGCGAGGAAGCTGAATCTTCCCTGCCTGCAGGGTGTCGTCGACAAGCGTGCCGCGCTGGAGAAGTACAGCCAGGATTTAGGGATCGCGCTGTCAGCGGTGGCCTTTGTCGGCAACGACGTCAATGATCTCGCGGTGCTGCGCGGAGTGGGTTTTCCGATCGCGGTTAAAAATGCACATCCCGAGCTGATTCGGCTTGCAATGTACCAGACAAAGTGTTCGGGTGGTCGGGGCGCGGTCAGGGAGGTCTGCGAGCTGATCGAGAAGACACTGGAACCGGGTGGTGTAGAGGTCTACGTAGAGCCGTGACCAACTGCATGAACATACTTTTCCAGTCAATACCGCCGGTACGTCGAAGGCGTTTGGTCCCGGGCATCTGAATCTCAGCCGCTGTAGGATTGCCTCACCAAAAGCCGGACGCGGGTGGCTGCCCGTTGCAGGTCGCTCGAAAGGATTTCCGGAACTGCGGTGTGTCTGTGGCCGATGCGCGGTTTACCCAGCCAGGTGGCACGATCATGCTCTAGCAACAGCTGCTGGAGGTGGCCTATGTCGCGCTTGATGCGCTTTTCCCTGAAGCAAGGTGCCAGTCGTCCTATCAGTCCATGCTTTCTGTCGCGACATTGACTAGAGCGTCCGGATGAGCCGTGACCGTCCTTGTCGCTCAGGTCGAACATGAATACCGGCTTGCCGGTCGCGCTGGCCTCGGCCAGCATGGAGGCGCTGTCTGCGGTGACGACCAACTGGTCGGCCAGCGCCAGATACCCGTAAAAAGGGTTGTCTCCCGCACCACCGCTCCATTGATAGACGTATGCCGGTACTGTCAGTTGCCGGACCAGTTCCGAAAAAGCCGTAGGCGGTGTGCGAGCGCTGTCGGTGGCGAGCACCGAGCCTCCACGAGCCAGCGCCAGATTGTTTACCAGTCTTCCAAGTTGCCGGGCTCTGTCCCCGCTCAAAACACATTTTCCGCTATTTCCGCCTACCAGCACAGCCGTATAGGGGCGTGGGAGGTGCGCCAGTTTCGGGCGCCAATGGCGGGCGTATACTTTCAGACGATCGTCGGTTACGCGATGCAAGGGAAGCTGGGTGTAGAGGATGTTGCTCCTTTGCGGAAGAAAATACTGGGGCGTCGTGATAATAAGATCAAACGCGTCTAGTGGGCTCTTGGGGCGCCCAATGTGCACCAGGCGGCAGCGCCCCCCTGACTTTTTGCCTATCCATCTTGCCACCATTTCGTTGGCGCGCGAGGCGCTGATGACGAGATCTGGCCATGGCGGTTCGAGTGGGCATGAGCGTTCCCGGTCGATGCCCACGAGGGTAATCCCAAATAGTTGCCTGTGAATCATTTTGGAGATGATTTTGCGATCCCGCCGGACAATGCGCTTTCTTTCCCAGGGCCACCCCAGCGCCTCGGCCAGTGCCAGGACTTGGTTGTTGTCGCCGACTTTGTCGCTGGTCAGTAACCAGGTTCTCGGACAAACGAAGTCGGTTGGGTTGTCTATCGTTACCCTTGAGGGTGTCATTTCAATCGGCAAGGGTCAGAGCCAGGAAGAGAATATAAAACATGTTCAGCGTGTCGTCGCCGAATGCCTGATTGGTCAGGCCGGATAGCGCATAGCCTGAGCACAAAATTATTCCGATGCCGTCGAATACGAGTCGGTCAGGGCGCGTCAAGCGCCGCCAGAACACGACGATCGGCGCAAAAAGCAGGACTAGTAGGCTCAGAATGCCAGGAATGCCTCTAGCCACGAGACTGGTGAGGTATTCGTTGTGCAGATGGTTGTAGTTCAAGACGATTTGCTTCATGGCCTCTTTATCCGGCTCCGTCCTCATAGCCGCCCGTTGCGTATTTTCTGCGCCCCAGCCGAAAATTGGCTTTTCCATGGCAGCTTGGAGCCCGTCTTTCCACATAACAATACGTCTGCCTACAGAGCTGTCCCAATTTGAGTGGGTGCGGTAGATATGATACTCGGCGTAGGCCGAATGCAATCTCTGTTCTACCGCCGGTACTTGTGAAGCGGCTAGTACCAAAAACAGTAAAAGGAGGTTCGCACCGACGGCGTTGGTACTCGTCAGGCAGCCTGCCTTACGCCAGACTAAAAGGACTGCCATCAGCAGGAGTATCGACAGAGCCCAAACGAACCGTGACTGCGTGAGTACCGATGCCAGGAATCCGGCGGAGAACGCGCCCATGGACAGGAGTTTTCCTGAAGCGGACTCGCGGGGAAAACGAATAAGAGAGAAGAATCCGAGCAGCAGGGAGATCAGCGCACATATCAGCGCATTGACCGATCCACCGGGTCGTTCGGTTCCTTGGAGAAACTGCAGATAGACCACGGAGAAGATGATAAATGCGCTGAGCTTTACCGTCATCAATAGAAAGCGGGGCGTGATGCGGATATATAGCAGCAGCAAGCCTATGAGGGGCGCGGCGAGAAACTCTCGCAACCTCCTAAGCGTGGATAGTCCCGCCATCGGATTATCGGAGATAAGCGCGCAGCTAAGAGCGACGACGTAGAATCCCAGGGTAAGAAGGCTCAATAGAAAAACGGCTCTGAATCGGGAACGCCGGCGATTGACTAGGGCGTAAACCAGTCCAAGAATTCCCAGTAGCGTATAGGCGGCTTGCCCCAAGTTCGGCGCTACGACCAGACTGGCGGGAAGCAGGAAAACGGCGCCCTGAACCGGGCGTTCGCGGTGCTTGACTGGTGCAGGCTGTGACGGCTGGGAAAGCGGCATTGAGGTCATGCGGCTGTATACGTTCGCAAGGGTTCAAGGAGAGGATGAAAGCGGCTCTTATTCCGGATCGACCCTGCCATGGGATGTTGTCGCCGGACGGACGCGATCCGGTTTCGGTTATCAAGCTTAAGAACCAACGCGAAATGGGCTCATTCCTCGGCATCGCGTCGCGTCTGAGTTGAAAGAAGTCCGATTGTAAATCCTGGTGCAGGAGTTTCGGAATCGACCCGCCGGGTCCAGTTTTTCCCCCAAGCGGGAAATGGCATATCGCGGCTCGGAGTTTGCTACGCCTAGTCGCAGCCGGGGGCGATGTGCGTATGCATGCCCGAGGTCCCATGCCAGTAGCCATTGCAACTTCCGTCTGGCGTTAGGGCGCTCAATGAACTTCGTGCGTCGGCCAGCGAGATGCGGTCCTGCAGTCGATCGCGGAACGTCCGGATAATATGTTGCGTATGCTGTGACTGCGGACTGATGCGCAGTACATCCACCCCGATGACGCGTAGGCTGTCAATTTCGGTAATTAAATTGCAGCTCTTCGCTGACTGCGTCTGGATGCCGTTGAGTACCAGGAAGGATTCGCGCTCTTGGGTGGACAGACGCAATCCGTCAGGATAGTCCAGGCAATGAAAACGGCAATCATCCTTGGGTAGGTTGTGAGCGCGCGCGGTAAAACAGCGCGCCGAGTAGGCCAGCGGCAGTCTTCCGTATACGAAAACTTCTGTTTCAACGCCGTTTGGCCGCAGGAGCTGGATATCGGAGACTGCTTTTCGGCAAAGCTCGACCGGCGCAACCCAGCGCGTCAGGCCGTGTTCGGCGAGTACTTTGAGTGTTCCGGCATTGTAGATGTTGAGCGAGGGACCGGCAACGAAAGCATGCTTGCCGGCTAAGCGGTTTACCGCGCCAAGGTCGTTGGCTTCAACACTGAAGCGCCCGTTGTCGCAGATCCGCTTCATCATGCCGAGCTCGGACCCGCTCTCGATCAGTGTCAGCGTGGATAGCACCACCTCTTTCCCCGCGTCGCGAAGTTGTTCTGCCAGACGGATCCAGTCCTTGCTATTCAGGGCGCGGCGCTTGGAACAGACGGTTTCACCGATATAGACGATATCAATGTCGGTATCGATAATTGAGGCATAAAACTCGAGCAGTTCCTTCCGAGCCCAAAAATAGAGCACTGGGCCGAGAGAAAGGCGGATGGCATCGGTCATTGCCATGGCCGGTGATAGGCGCCCAGTGTGGTCTGGTTTCCTTCGGAAACCGCCTTTAACGATTCGAGCCACTCAGGACGGGGGCGGTAGTCTTGTGGGTCTTTCCGGCAGCTATCGATCGCGGCGCGCCACACCTGGGTGACCCGCCGGACGTACGCGGGGCTGCGCTGGCGCCCTTCGATCTTTATGGCCGCAATTCCGATAGCCTGCAGATCCGGAAGCAAAGCCAGCGTGTTCAGACTGGTCGGCTCCTCAATGGCGTAAAAGGTCTCTCCACCGACCTCAAAACGGCCCTTGCACAATGTTGGATAGCCTGCCGATTCCTCCTTTCGATAGCGGTCTAAAAGCACGTCGCCGAGTCGGCATTCCAGCCCGGCGGGAGTCTGCATCCAGCGCACCGCGGAGGCCGGAGAGCAGGCGCCGAAGGTATTCGGTGATTGCCCGGTGACATAGGAAGAGAGCAAGCAGCGTCCTTCCACCATGACACACAGGCTGCCGAAGCCAAACACCTCCAGCGGGACCGGACTTTGCTCGGCCAATTGAGCGACCTGCCGCAACGATAATACGCGGGGTACCACCACGCGCCGAATGCGGAAGGTGTCGTGGTAAAAGCGAATGGCCTCTGGATTGGTCGCCGACCCCTGTACCGACAGATGCAGGTGCAGCCCGGGCCAGCGGCTGGCGGCATAGTCCATTACCCCTATATCGGCCAGGATCAGAGCGTCGGCGCCAATGGAGTAGGCCATATCCACCGCCCGGCACCACCGCTTCCATCCAGATTGCTGGGCATAGGTGTTAACCGCCACAAAGACTTTCGCCCCTCGCTTGTGGGCGTATTCAACGCCGACACGAGAGCGTTCCAGATCGAAGTTCAGCCCGGCGAAATGGCGGGCGTTGGTATCGTCACGAAAGCCGATATAAACGGCGTCCGCGCCGTGATCCACGGCGGCCTTAAGCGCGGGCAGATTACCAGCGGGGCATATGAGTTCAAGCTTTCCATCGGGCGACGATGTCATTCTGCCTCCTTTATGGTATCTGGAGAATCCCGATCCGAACACATCAGTCCTGGATCCTTTGCGGTACAGGGTGCGCGGACAATGGAATGGCGGTGACAGACAGGCTGGTGTCGAGACGGCACTTATCACCTTGTTTGACGTTCCGGCGTCGCAATTCCTGGGTGATCAAGTTGAGCACGCGCCATTTCCAGGAGCACCACAGGGGCGCCAGGATGATGTTAGCCGATGCCGTCCCCGTCAGTCGATGATAGATGACTTCCGGCGGCGTGATTTCAATCAGATCGCTGACGGTGGTGACGTATTCGTCCAAAGAAAGCGGCAGGTACTCTCCGCGTCGCCATTGGTTGGCGAGCGTCGTACCCTTTACAACATGCAAGGGGTGAAGTTTCAGGCCTTCCACGCCCAGCTCCAGCACCCGCTTTAAAGTGGCCGTGCAATGCCGACCAGTTTCGCCCGGAAGGCCGATAATCAGGTGGGTGCAAACACGCAGATTTCGGGCATGGGCATGGCGTACCGCGGTGACGTATTCGGCAAATCCGTGCCCGCGATTGACCCGCTTCAGCGTGTTGTCGTAGGCCGACTGCAACCCCAGTTCCAGCCAGACTTCCAGCCCTCTGTCCTGATATGCCGCAAGCAGATCCAGCACCGGCGCCGGTACGCAGTCTGGCCGCGTGCCGATTGCGATCCCGATCACATCCGTCGCGGCGGTCGCTTCGTCATAGAGCCGGGCCAGCTCATTCACATCAGCATAGGTATTGGTATATGCCTGAAAGTATGCGATGTATTTCTGCGCACCGGTACGTCTGCGGATGACCCGTCGGCCGGACTCGAGCTGATCCTCAAGCGCAGTGGTGCCCTGAGCGTGGGGACTGAAGGAGACGTTATTGCAAAAGGTGCAACCCCCGCGGCCTTTGCTGCCGTCGCGGTTGGGGCAGCTGAAGCCCGCGTTCAGCGCCACTTTGTGCACGCGCTCGCCGTGGCACTTCAGCATCGCCTGGCCAAATGTGTTTACATAGCGAGACAACACCATCCGCGTCAGTTACCCCACGACATCCAGAACTCTTCGCCTGAATTTAACGCCCAGCCGCTCGGCCAATTCCCTGCAGGCGGCGATCTCCACCCCCGCCAAGCCGTCGATGGCGGTGGCGGTGACGTCCGTGATGTACTCAGGCGAGCGGGACAAAAAATCCTGCATGGCGTCCCAGGAGCCGGTCAGTGTCGGTCTGCAGTGGCGGCGATACAGGCTCTCATTCTGTGTATTCATGGAAACCGACAGCGCGTCGATGCGACCTGCCAATTGGGGCAGAATATTCCGCTTGTGAACGAGGTTGGCGAGACCGTCGGTGTTGAGTCTCACCCGTCCCCCGTGTGCTTGAACGTAGTCGGCGATATCAAGCAGCGGCCGAAGCCGCAATGTCGGCTCACCGAAACCGCAGAATACCAGTTCCCGGTATTTCGCGGGCTCACCCACGGCCGCTATCAACTCGCCGGTATCGGGGCGCCGTCGCAACCGCAGGTCATAGCCGTGCACACGCGGGCCGCCGTCACGGTGTTTGGGGCAGAAGCCGCAACGCAAGGTACAACGGTCGGTGATGTTCAGGTACCGCCTGCGCTCGATTTGGTAGGCCAGTACGGGCGTGTCTGTGGCCGGCAACATCGCCTGCATAGGTATCGCTCTCAAATTCAAGACGAACAGCATAGCCTGGCGGCAGCGCGCGCAATTTGACCGATATCAATTTTACCTGAGCTCGAGTTAAGTCGATTCGCTTGTAGTCCCCCCGGGTGGAGAACGCTGCTTGTTTGCGGCGCACGGTGATTCACCTGGTTTGGATGTGTCGCGGATCTCTCGTTTGGCCAACGCCGGTCGCGCTGTCGATTCCACTCGCCTTCTTTAGGGCTCCCTTGATGTAAATCAAGGAGAGAGTCGCTGCTGGACGAAAATAATTCGCTCATACGAATTCAGGTTTAATGACGGAGGGCGTGCAATGAAAATTCCTACGACTACGCTGGCGAGAACGGGCAGGCTGGCGACGGCCTTAATCTTTCTGGTGTTGCCACCGGCGACAACCTGGGCACAGAAGCCCGGTCATGGAACGTCGGAGTCCGAAAAACGTTACGAGGGCGCACCATCCGGCGTGGACCCCGGCGCGACCAAGGATATGATCGCCACTGAAGGTCCGGCCATGACAAAAGCGGAATTTGCGGAAGCCAAGCAGATATTTTTCGAACGCTGCGCGGGTTGTCATGGCGTCCTGCGCAAGGGTGCCACCGGAAAGCCGTTGACCACTGATATTACGCGCCAGCGCGGTACCGTGGCACTGAAGGCATTCATCACCTATGGATCGCCGGCGGGAATGCCGAACTGGGGGACTTCGGGAGATCTTACGGAAAGTCAAATCGACCTGATGGCGCGCTATTTGCAGCATGAACCGCCGCAACCGCCGGAGTGGGGAAAAGCGGAAATGGAGGGAACCTGGAAAGTGCTGGTCCCACCAGAAAAGCGCCCAGGCAAAAAATTGAACGACTACAACATAGACAATATTTTCTCGGTAACCTTGCGCGACGCCGGCCAGGTAGCTCTTATCGACGGCGATACCAAGAAGATCATTAATGTGGTCAATACGGGCTATGCCGTTCACATATCGCGCTTATCGGCCTCCGGGCGCTACCTGTACGTCATCGGTCGCGATGCCAAGATCAACCTGATAGATCTGTGGATGAAGACGCCTGACACCGTCGCCACCATCAAGATCGGTATGGAGGCGCGTTCGGTGGAAACCTCGAAATACAAAGGTTACGAGGACAGATACGCCATCGCCGGGAGCTACTGGCCACCGCAGTACGTGATTATGAACGGCGATACGCTTGAGCCAAAACAGATCGTTTCCACGCGGGGAATGACGGTGGATACACAGGAGTTCCACCCTGAGCCTCGGGTAGCGGCCATCGTGGCATCGCATGAACATCCGGAATTTATCGTCAACGTCAAGGAGACCGGAAAAATCCTGCTGGTGAACTACGAGGATCTGAATAATCTGTCGGTTACCACTATTCCGGCGGCACGCTATCTTCACGATGGCGGTTGGGATGCCAGCCACCGCTATTTTCTTACCGCGGCCAACAAGTCCGACAAGGTTGCGGTAGTGGATTCCAAGAAACGGAAGTTGGTGGCGTTAGTGGATGTGAGCAAGATTCCGCACCCCGGGCGTGGAGCAAATTTTATCCACTCGAAGTATGGCCCTGTCTGGGCTACTAGTGCGTTGGGAAACGACCACATTACCCTGATAGGGACTGATCCAAAAGAGCATCCGCAATCCGCGTGGAAAGTGGTACAGACGCTTCAGGGCCAGGGCGGTGGCTCCTTGTTTATCAAGACGCATCCGAAGTCGAGGAACCTTTGGGTGGATACTCCCTTGAATCCCGACCCCGGCGCCAGTCAATCCGTGGCCGTATTCGACATAAGGCATCTTGACAAGGCTTTCACTGTCTTGCCGATCGCGCAATGGGCGGATGTGGGCGACGGACCCAAGCGCGTGGTTCAACCCGAGTATAACAAGGCGGGAGATGAAGTCTGGTTCTCGGTGTGGAACGGGAAGACTCAGGAGTCGGCGCTGGTCGTCGTCGACGACAAGAGCCGCAAACTCAAGCGAGTCATCAAGGATGCTCGTTTGGTTACCCCCACGGGAAAATTCAACGTCTACAACACCGTGCATGACATTTACTGACGGTGTCTGGCGTGAAACGGGTGGGGAGTCCGTGAATTCACGCTCCTCAAGGGAGAGTGAGAAAAGGGGGCCGGAATGAGGTGCGAGAAAGGGAAAGTATACCTGGTTGGAGCCGGACCAGGAGACCCGCAACTGCTGACGGTCAAGGCGTTGCGGCTGATGGAAACTGCCGACGTCGTGGTCTACGACCGGCTGGTCTCCGCCGAGGTCCTGCAGCTGGTTGCAACATCGGTCGCACGCATCTATGTGGGAAAGGCGTGCGGCGATCACACGTTGAATCAACGAGAGATCGACCGGGTCCTGATCGATCAGGCTCGGTCCGGGCGCGGCGTGGTTCGCCTGAAGGGCGGCGACCCGTTTATTTTCGGGCGAGGAGGCGAGGAGGCCCTGGCGCTGGCCGCAGCGGGCATCGACTTTGAGGTGGTTCCGGGAATAACGGCCGCGCAGGCCTGCGCGGCTTATGCCGGCATACCGTTGACCCATCGCGGACTGGCCCACGGGATACAGTTTGTAAGCGGTCATCGCAAGAATAATGATCGATTGCGGATTGACCCAGCCACGCTTTCCGACGTCGGACAAACGCTGGTCATCTACATGGGGTTGGAGACGTTGCCGCAAGTGGTCGCGCAAGTGCTGGCGGCGGGCCGCGAGGCGCAAACGCCGGCGGCCATCATCGAACACGGCACCTTGGCGCGCCAGCGGATGTTCGTCACCACGCTGGGCAGGTTGTCTGCGGAGGCTAAGTTGCGCGCCGTGGAGGCGCCGGCGTTGATAGTCATAGGGAAAGTGGTGAGTCTCGCCGATAGCCTGGATTGGTTTCTACCCACAATTGAACAGGGGAGGCAGTGTTATGGATAGACGCTGCCAGCCGGTTCGCTCTGAAGTTCCAAGGCTGTCACCGGCACCGGTCGAAGCGAAATGGGCCATTCCAGGGATGGTCGTTCTGGTGCTGATTTCGCTGCGGGCAGATTTGACGCAGGCCTCGCCGCCGTCGCTGCAGCGTCAGGAGGAGTTGAGGAATCTTCTTTATCAGGACTGCGGCTCTTGCCACGGAATGCGGTTGACCGGCGGCCTGGGGCCGGCACTGACGCCTGAAGCGTTACGCCACAGTTCGCGGGCGAGACTCGTCGCAGCGGTGCGCAACGGACGCGACGGCACGCCCATGCCTCCCTGGAGAGAACTGTTGAGCGATGGCGATATTGACTGGTTGATCGACTCGTTGATCGGCAGGGGTGAAAGACAATGAAGGCGCTCATGCTGGTTTTGCTGTTCGCGATGCTCGGGCCGGTGGCCGGCGATGGAAGCCGCGCCACCGGCGACCTCGGCGTGGTCATCGAGCGTGCGGCCGGCAGCATTCTGGTGGTCGAGCATAGCCACGACACGCGTTTGCACGAGATCGAGGGTCTGGGCGATTTGTCGCACGCCTCGGTGGTGTTCTCCCGAGACGCCCGTTACGCTTTTGTATTTGGCCGCGACGGCGGCCTCACCAAGGTGGATTTGCTGTCGGCCCGCGTTGTGAAGCGGATCGTGCAATCCGGCAACAGCATCGGCGGCGCCATCTCCCAGGACGGCAAGCTCGTGGCGGTGTCGAACTATGAACCGGGCGGTGTGCGGGTGTTCGATTCGCAGACGCTCGCGCCCGTAGCGGACATACGGGCCGACTATGGTGGCGCTCAACCGTCCAAGGTGGTAGGCCTGGTCGATGCACCCGGAAAGCGTTTTGTGTTCAGTCTGTATGACGCAGATCAGATCTGGATTGCGGATTTCAGCGCCGGGGACGAACCCAGCATTACGCGTTTCAGCGATGTCGGGCACTTGCCCTATGACGCTCTGATCACTCCAGACGGACGTCATTATGTCGCCGGTCTTTTTGGTGAGGATCATCTTGCGCTACTGGATCTATGGCACCCGCAACGCGGAGTGCACCCGATTCTCGACGGGTACTCCCGGCGCGAAGCCAGGTTACCCGTCTATAAGATGCCACATCTGGAAGGTTGGGCGGTCGCCGGCGGCAAGGCTTTCGTACCCGCCGTCGGTCAGCACAAGGTGCTGGTGGTGGATACAGGTAGTTGGAAGACCCTGGCTGAGATCGAGGTTCACGGTCAGCCGGTGTTCGTCATGGCACGCCCGGACGGTCGTCAGCTATGGGTCAACTACGCCTATCCAGACAACGATACCGTGCAGGTCATCGACGCCGAATCCTACGCCATTGTCCGGACGCTCAAACCCGGCAAAGCCGTCTTGCACATGGAGTTCACACCGCGCGGAGAGAAAATCTGGTTGTCCGTTCGCGATGACAATCGCATTCAGGTCTATGATACCGCCACGCTTAAGTTGCTTCGAGAGCTGCCGGCGGACAAACCCAGCGGCATTTTCTTCACCAGCCGCGCCCACCGGATCGGGTTGTAGGCATGGACTCTCTGACGCTGCGATTGCTCAATGATTATCAACGCGATTTTCCGCTGAACCCGCGGCCGTTTGCAGTCATTGCACGCAGCTTGAATACGGATACTGAGACGGTACTCCAACGACTCCAGCAACTGCGATCCGGTGGGACTATCAGCCGCGTCGGCGCGGTGTTTCGGCCCAATACCGTCGGCGTAAGTACCTTGGCGGCCATGGCGGTACCGCCCCGGCTGGTGGAGCGCGTGGCATCGATGGTGAGTGATTTTTCTCAGGTCAATCATAACTACGAACGTGAGCACCGCTACAACCTCTGGTTCGTGGTCACCGCCGGCGATCAGACTGAACTTGACCTCACCTTGCGCCGCATCGAGCAGACTACCGGCTATTCGGTACTCTCCTTGCCGTTGGTCAGGGATTATCACATCGATCTGGGCTTTCGGATGAATCCTGACGCTCAGTCGCAAGTCGCGCCCCTGCGGCCCGACGATCGGTGCGGGACCATGTCGTGTGCAGATCCCCCACACGCCGCAGACCTGATCGAAGCTATTCAGGACGGTTTGCCGCTAATCGAGAGGCCTTATCGCCGGATTGGCGAGCAGGTCGGATGCTCGGAATGCGCGGTGATAGCGCACTTATCGGACATGACGCGGCAGGGAATCATAAGGCGTGTCGGGGTGGTGGTACGTCATCAGGAACTGGGGTTCGGGGCTAACGCCATGGTGGTCTGGAACGTACCGGATACCGAAGTCGAGAGCCTGGGACGCCGACTGGGCGCGTATGAACGCGTGACCCTGTGCTATCAGCGTCCGCGCCGACTTCCTCAGTGGCCGTACAACCTTTTCAGCATGATCCATGGTCGCAAGCGCGAAGAGGTGCTGGCGTGCATAGAGCGCATGAGCGAGGATCTAAGGTTGAAGCACGTCGATCGGCAGGTGCTCTTCAGCACCCGGCGCTTCAAACAGCGCGGTGCCTGGTATCGGGGGATGAAATAAATGGACGACGTCGATCGCCGCATTATCAATCAGCTGCAGGGAGACTTTCCTATAAGCGAGCGACCGTTCCTGGACGCCGCCACCCGCCTTGATACCACCGAAAGCGAACTGATCACCCGCTTGCGCTGCATGCTCGACGACGGCTTGTTGAGCCGCTTTGGTCCCCTGTTTCACGCGGAACGCATGGGGGGAGCGCTGAGTCTATGCGCCATGCAGGTGCCGGAGAAACGATTCGGCCATGTGGCGCGGCTGGTCAACAGCTTTCCCGAAGTCGCACATAATTACCAACGTGAACACGCATTCAACATGTGGTTCGTATTGGCCACGGAGACTGCCGAGCAGCTGCATAAGGTGTCTCGGCAGATCGAGATAGTCACCGGTATCGAGGTGCTCAGTCTTCCCAAGGAGAACGAGTTTTATGTCGGAGTCAATTTGCAAGTCTGAACCGGATATCAAGGAACTGGACCGGCGTCTGGTGTTGGCCACCCAGTCCGGGTTGCCGCTGCACGCTCGACCTTATCACTGGCTGGCGACTCAGCTAGGCGTGGGGCCCGAAACGGTCATGCAACGCTTGCGCGCAATGTGTCAAGACGGTCGCATCCGCCGCATCGGCGTGTTGCCGAACCACTACCGCTTGGGCTACGTCGCGAACGGTATGGCGGTATGGGATATCGACGACACAGAGGTTATGCGGGCCGGGGCCCTGGTGGGCGGGATGGCCAGTGTCAGCCATTGCTACCGCCGCCCACGTCATCCCCCCGACTGGCCCTACAATCTGTTCGCCATGGTGCATGGGCACAGCCGGGGGGAGGTGTTGGGGGAAATTCGCCGAATTACCGAGCTACTGGGCGCGCAGGGGCGTGCCCACGACGTGTTGTTCAGCACTCGTATCCTGAAAAAGACCGGCCTGAGAATCGAGGGATGATATGTTCCGACTTTCCAGCTATATGAGAGCGATCGATCAGCCGACGGAACTATCGCCGGTGCATAAACCCGCCGGCCCCGTGGTGATATGGAATCTGATCCGGCGCTGTAATCTAACCTGCAGGCATTGCTACTCGGTTTCCGCCGATATCGGATTTTCCGGTGAGTTGGCCACCGATCAGGTTTTTACAGTGATGGATGACCTGCGTGCTTTCGGTGCGCCGGCGCTGATTCTCTCCGGGGGCGAGCCGCTGTTAAGGCCTGATATTTTCACCTTGGCGCAACGCGCGAAGGACCTCGGTTTTTATGTCGGTCTGTCGACCAACGGCACTTTGGTGGACGAAAGCAACATCACTTCGATCGCCAGGATCGGTTTTGATTATGTCGGCATAAGCCTCGACGGACTGCGCGCGACACACGACCGTTTCCGACAGAAAGCGGGTGCCTTCGACGCCTCACTGCGTGCCATCCGGCTATGCCGTGACGCCGGAATCCGGGTCGGCATGCGGTTTACGCCGACCCGGGAAAGCAGCCATGAGTTGGCGCATTTGCTCGATCTCATGGAAACGGAGCAAGTCGACAAGTTTTACCTGTCTCATCTCAATTACAGTGGGCGTGGCAACCGCAACCGATGCAGCGACGTGGCCCACCAGACTGCCCGTCAGTTGATGGATCTGTTGTTTGATCGCTGCCTGGCGGATCTACGCGCGGGGCACGCACGCGAATATGTCACCGGAAACAACGATGCCGACGCAGTATATCTGTTGCTTTGGGTCGCACGGCGTTGGCCGGAGCGCTATGAGGCTATGCGTTCTCGGCTGCAGCAGTGGGGCGGTAACGCTTCGGGGGTGAACATCGCCAATATCGATAACCTGGGCAATGTCCACCCGGACACCTTTTGGTGGAGCTATAAATTGGGAAACGTGAAACATAGGCGCTTTTCCGATATCTGGACCGATCTCAGCGATCCGTTGATGAAAGCGCTGAAATCCAGACCGCGTCCGCTCCGCGGGCGGTGCCGGGTGTGTACTTATAACGCGATTTGTAACGGCAATACGCGGATACGGGCGTTTCAGCTCACCGGCGATCCTTGGTGGGAGGATCCGGCGTGCTACCTGGAGGACCACGAGCTGGGTATCTCGGCCGAGGAATACCAGGACGATAAGCCTCAGCCGCTGCCGCTCGACATTGGCGCGAACAGGTACGTGGGTTGAAGCGCAACGGTCAGCGGCTTCCTGTCCCGCGTCGTTTCCGCACAGCGCTCGTTCGTCTCCACCTCTTGCCCGGGGGGGCGGCGTCGCCATGATGGCAAGGCGGTTTCGTTCAGGTTCCTGGACGTGAGGGTACTCGCTCTCACCGCGGCGCTGGCACTATGTCTGCTGTGGGTCGACAAGGCCGCTGCGGTTAACCCGCAACTGCTGTTCCGGCAGTATTGTGCTCAATGCCATGGCGTCGAACGCCTGGGTGGAACCGGGCCGGCGTTGCTCCCGGAGAACCTTGGCCGGTTACCAAGAGAGCAGGCAGGGCAGGTAATCGCACACGGCCTGAGCGCGACCCAAATGCCCGGCTTTGGCGACAGACTTCAAGCCGAGGACATCGCCGCGCTGGTCGACTACATCTATTCACCCCTGGAACGGGCACCGCGGTGGGGCGAGTCAGAGATTCGCGCCAGCCGGTTGGTGTACTCGCAACAGGCGTTGGCATCCGAGCCCGACCAGGTGGCGCCGGTCTACGACGCCGACCCCTTGAATCTTTTTCTGGTGGTCGAGGCCGGCGATCATCACATAACCGTTCTGGATGGAGACCGTCTCGAACCCATCAGGCGTTTCAAAACCCGCCGCGCGCTGCACGGCGGTCTGAAATACTCGTCCACGGGCCGTTACGTTTACCTCTGCTCCCGTGACGGCTGGGTCGGCAAGTTCGATATGTACAGCCTGGAGATGATCGCCGAGATTCGCGTGGGTATAAACACGCGTAACGCCGCGGTCTCGGCGGACGATCGCTATGTCATGGTCGGAAACTACTTGCCGCACAGTCTGGTGATTCTTGACGCACGTGACCTGAGCCTGGTTAAAATCATTCCCGTGGCAGACTCCACCGGCAAAAGTTCGCGTGTCAGCGCCGTATATACGGCCGCTCCGCGCGGCAGCTTCATCGTGGCGCTCAAGGACGTTAAGGAAGTCTGGGAGATAAAGTACACCGACGTTACCGGACTTGTACGTCGCGGCCCGGCGCACGAGCGCCGGCTGGAAAATGGGATGGCGGCAGCCCAGGCGTTTCCCCTGCGGCGTATTCCGCTGACGGACTATCTCGACGATTTTTTCTTCGATCAGGACTATGAGCATCTTATCGGGGCGGCCCGCAAAGCCCGCAAGGGGCAGGTGATCACTCTGACTGCAGGCCGCAAGGTCGCCGACATCGCCATCGCCGGAATGCCGCATCTGGGATCCGGCGTTACCTGGGATTACAAGAATACTCGCGTGCTGGCTTCCCCCGATCTGGAAACCGGCACCGTGAGCATCATCGATATGCGAACCTGGAAGGTCATAAAGAGACTCGCCACCAAGGGGCCCGGTTTTTTCATGCGCAGTCATGAGCGTTCGCCCTACGCCTGGGTGGATGTTTTCAGGGGGCCGCACAGAGACCTCATGTATGTTATCGACAAGCAGACGCTGGAGATTGCGCGTGTTCTGCGCCCGGAGCCTGGCCGGACGAGCGGCCACGTCGAGTTCACCCGCGACGGCAGTAAAGCCCTGGTGTCCATCTGGGAACCAGATGGAGCGGTGATCGCTTACGATGCAAAAACGTTGCAGGAAATCAAGCGGATTCCGATGCGTAAGCCGGTAGGGAAATACAACGTCTACAATAAGATCATGCGTTCCGAGGGCACCAGTCACTGAGCCCGCAGGGCGTGACGGGGTCTTGCTTCGGTCAGTGCCACAGGCAACCAGCGCCTGAGAACCGCCGCCTTCCTGGCTGTAATAATCGATTCCAAAGTACTAAAAAAAAGCCCTTGATGTAAATCAAGGACGCTAGCTTGAGAGACGACGTCTAATTGTCGCGAACCTTTTGTTTCTAGGGGAGGGGCCATGAGTGAGGTGTTCACAAAAAGCATGGCAAGAAACATCTATTTCGGAGGATCGGTGTTTTTCGTCCTCCTGTTTCTTGCGCTGACCTTCGATACCACCCGGGCGACGCCTGAGCGTGATAATCACGCGGCGATGACCGAACAGGTGGCGCTGGGTAAACGCGTGTGGGAAGAAAATGACTGTATTGGCTGCCACACGCTGTTGGGCGAAGGGGCCTACTTTGCCCCCGAGCTTGGCAATGTCTACCGGCGCTTTGGCAATTCCACCGATGCGATCGTCGCCTTCATAAAAAGCCGGCCGGTCGAGGGTATTCCGGGGCGGCGGAGCATGCCGCAGTTCAATCTCTCCGACGAGGAACTGCAGGCGGTTGCCGCTTTTCTCAAGTACGCCAGTGAAATCGACGCCGCCGGTTGGCCGCCCAACATTCAGGGCTGAGGAGAAAAATATGAAATATTCATCCCAGGCTGTTGCCAAACCCTATTTCATCGCCGCTATCGGCTTGTTCATCGGACAGATCCTTTTCGGCGTAATCTTGGGTTTGCAGTATGTCATCGGCGATTTTCTTTTTCCCGAGATTCCGTTCAATGTCGCCCGCATGGTGCATACCAACCTGCTGATCGTCTGGCTGCTGTTTGGTTTCATGGGCGCGGCTTACTACCTGGTTCCGGAAGAAGCGGAGCGCGAGCTGCATAGTCCGGTATTGGCGCGGGCCTTGTTCTGGATCTTTTTGCTGGCGGGCGCCCTGACCATACTGGGCTACCTGTTGGTGCCGTATGCCCGGCTAGCCGACATGACCCTGAACGATCTGTTGCCCACCATGGGGAGGGAGTTTCTGGAGCAACCGACCATTACCAAGGTGGGCATTGTGGTGGTGGCGCTGGGCTTTCTGTACAACGTGGGCATGACGGTTCTGGCGGGCCGCAAGACGGTCGTCAATATCGTCCTTCTGACCGGTCTCGTTGGCCTCGCGGTT
Organism: Thiogranum sp.; assembly: GCA_030148805.1. GTDB lineage: Bacteria > Pseudomonadota > Gammaproteobacteria > DSM-19610 > DSM-19610 > Thiogranum. The sequence continues at coordinate 41,399 of JASBSS010000022.1, forward strand.
CTGTTTTTATTCGCTTTCTACGTGCCGGACAATCTGGTTCTCGACAAGTTCTACTGGTGGTGGGTGGTGCATCTGTGGGTCGAGGGAGTCTGGGAATTGATTCTAGGGTCGATTCTTGCGTTTGTGCTGATCAAGGTCACAGGTGTCGACCGCGAAGTGATCGAGAAGTGGCTGTATGTGATTATCGCCATGGCGCTTATCACCGGGATCGTCGGCACCGGACACCACTACTACTGGATCGGTACACCGGAGTACTGGCAGTGGTGGGGCTCGGTGTTCTCCGCCATGGAGCCCATCCCGTTCCTGATGATGGCGGTATTTGCCTTCAACATGATCAATCGTCGTCGCCGGGATCACCCCAATCGGGCGGCGCTGCTGTGGGCGCAGGGCACCGCGGTGATGGCCTTCCTGGGTGCGGGGGTCTGGGGGTTTCTGCATACCCTCGCGCCGGTGAATTACTACACCCACGGCACACAGATCACTGCCGCCCACGGCCACATGGCCTTCTACGGCGCTTATGTGATGATCGTGCTGACGGTGATCTCCTATGCGATGCCCATCCTGCGTGGCCAGCAGGCCGCCGATCCGCGCGCGCAGGTGGTGGAAATGTGGGCCTTCTGGCTGATGACGGTATCCATGGTGTTCATCACTTTGTTTCTTACCGGCGCCGGTGTGCTCCAGGTCTGGATGCAGCGCTACACGGAGAACCCGTTGCCTTTCATGGTGGTGCAGGAAAAGGTGGCGATCTTCTACTGGTTGCGTGAACTGGCGGGGCTGGTCTTTCTGATAGGGCTGGCCACTTACGTCGCGTCTTTCTTCGTCAAGGGCGGAGAACGCGCCATGGGTAGTGACATCGCGGTGGATACGGCCTGAGCCGAGCAGCGCAATGGCTGGCATCCGCTGAGACGCACCGAGCCACGAGTTGGCGGTCGATGCCTTGGCGCCGGCCATGTCGCGACGGCCCATGTGCGTGTCGCAGCGATGGTGCGGCGACGGAAGTAGGCACAGTCACGGGAGAGAATCGCTATGGCGATAGAAGTCAGAAAAATTCGCAATTCGCGCGATGACATGCCTTTTTATCAGGCGCAAGGACGCGAGAGGGAGCTGTTTGAATATGCCTGGCGCAACCAACTGCCGATGCTGCTCAAGGGGCCCACTGGCTGCGGCAAGACGCGGTTTGTCGAACACATGGCGGCCCATCTCGGTCGACCGCTATATACGGTGGCCTGTCACGACGACCTGAGCGCCGCCGATCTTGTCGGGCGGCACCTGATCGGCGACGGCGCCACTTATTGGAACGACGGGCCGCTAACCCGCGCGGTCCGCGAGGGAGCCATCTGTTACCTCGATGAGGTCGTGGAGGCGCGCAAAGACACCACCGTGGTGTTGCATCCGCTGTCAGACAACCGCCGCATGCTGCCCATAGAGCGTACCGGTGAGACCTTGTACGCGCCTCCCGAATTTATGTTGGTAGTCTCCTATAACCCGGGGTATCAGAATCTGCTCAAGGGAATGAAGCCATCCACCCGACAGCGTTTCGTATCCGCCCGCTTCGATTTTCCCGCTGCGTCGACCGAGCAGGCCATAGTCGAACGTGAAGCGGGGGTAGCGGCGGAGCTGGCGAGACGGTTGGTCGGGCTGGCGCAGGGCTTGCGGGCGCTCAAGGACCAGGACCTGGAGGAGGCGGCCTCGACCCGCCTGCTGATTTACGCCGCGCAATTGATACGAGACGGGTTCGAACCCTTGGAGGCATGCCGGGCCGCGCTGATCGAGCCGCTGACCGACGACGAAGCCACCGTCGCCGCGTTGATGGAGCTAGTGGCGGCGGATTTCGGCCCCTGTGTCCCATGAGACCGGCCAGCGGTCGGCCGGCGCACGCCCCGCCGAGGGCTGATGCGCCGTGCCTAATCCTGGCGCAAGACATCTGGCCGTCGCCGCCGAGTCTCTTTATCTGGCGAACCTGATGCTGGCACCGGGCCTGGCTTTTGTGCTGCTGCTGGTGTTGTACTGGCGGAGGCGACACAGCGCTGATGCCTTGGCGCTGAACCATCTGTCTCAGACCGTCGGGGTGAGTCTGTTGGGCGGGGGGCTGATTGGAGTGGGCGGCGTCCTCTTGGCCCTGTTCGGGGGGACGGAGTCCGGTTACACCTGGATGATGGTGGTACTGTACTTCACCTTCGTTAACAGCAGCCTGATCCTGTTCGGCGTGATCGGCCTGGTCCGGGCTATGGCCGGGCGGCGCTATGTTTACCCGCTGCTAGGCGGGCTGTTTCGCTCATGAACCGGACCCAGCGGTGGCGTCTGGCGTGGCGCAGTGCTTTCTTCGCGCTTTTCGTTCTGGCGCCGCCATTGGATCTGTTTCGCCTGGACCTCACGCAGGGCCATTTCATTGTCTTGGGTATGCCCTGGACACTGGACATCCGCGATACCACGGCGATGGAGGCCAGCCTGAATCTCCTGCTACGTGCGTTTCTGCCGGTTGCGCTGCTGGTGGCGTTGGGGGCATGGGTGGCTTGGCGCTATGGGCGTCTGTACTGCGGCTGGTTGTGCCCCCATTTTTCCGTGGTCGAGATGATCAACGCGCTGATGCGGCGTGCCAGCGGCAGGCCCACGCTATGGCTGCGTAAACCGCTGCCGCAGGCGCAACGCGATGGTGTCCGGATCTCACCGCATGCCAGCCTGTGGGTTGTGGTCGCGTTGGCGGTGGTAGGCTTCTCGCTGCTCTGGTCGGTCACACTGTTGACCTATCTGTTGCCGCCGGCCCAGGTGTGGGGCAACTTTTTCAGTGCTTCGCTGAGCGACGGCCAGCTCCTTTTCCTCATCGTGGCGACGGGGGTGTTGCTCGTCGAGTTTACCCTGGCGAGGCATCTGTTCTGCCGCTACGGTTGTGCCGTGGGCCTGGCGCAAAGCCTGTTGTGGATGGGCAATCGGCGGGCTCTGGTGGTCGGCTTCGATCGCGCCCGGGCGGCCGAGTGCGCCACCTGCGACGCCTCGTGCGAACACGGCTGTCCGATGCGTTTGCAGCCGCGACAGATTAAACGCAGGAAATTCACCTGCACCCAGTGCCAACGGTGCGTTCAGGCCTGTGAGAATGTCAATCGCCCGTTGGGAAGAACCAGTCTATTGCAGATGCTGGACGCGCAGTGCGCACTGGATGTCTCGGCGCGCGACTTCGGTCGGCGCCCGGTCACGCCAGCGACGTGTTTCCGCCGGCGGCTGGCGCCAGGGGGGAGCGATGCTTGAAGAATGGGTCGGGCAGTTATGGCACAGTCTGATCACCCGGGCGGCGGGGCGCGAGTATCCGCAGGCGGCGGTAAGCTTAGACGAAGTGCGTCAGCCCGTCGCGGTGCTGTTCCGCGCTCTCGGCGGCAATGGTGCGCTGCGCATCGAATCCGCCCACGAAACCGCATTCAAGGGGCGCCGCCGGCTACTCAGCCGTATCGCAGGTACCGACCGCGGCGTGACGTTGGCCTGGCGTGACGAGGCGGCTCTGCGCCTGCCGGCGTGCCTGGCGCACTACCCTGAGCGCGATCTCAACCGTCAACTCTATCTGTGGCTGGCGGCTCTTGCCGCGCGTCATGCTTACCACTCGGGTGACTGGTTGCAGCGCAACGCCGCGGCGACCCGCGAACTGCTGACGCTTCACCCGGGTTTGTACCGCCGGTACCGCCTTCTGGCGGAAGGCCATTTGTCGAATCGACCTGACATACAGGCCTTGAGGGCCGAGGAAGCCCGGCAGGAAGCGCTGATTCGCGCGGCGCTGCGCGACCCCTGGGGAGCGGAGCATCCGTTACCGGTAACGGGCGTCGCGCCGCGGCCGGTGCCACTTTGGTTGCATCCCCAACCACCGGGCGGGCAGGTCGCGGGAGCCGCAGTCGACCCCTTGGACAAGGAAGAGGACGACGGGGACGAGCGATCCGCTAGGCCGGTGGAAACTGACGCCAGCCGGCAAGGCGAACGGGTCGAGGCTTCGGACGATCACGACGGCCTGCTCGCTTTTCGCCTCGAAAGTCTGTTTACTCGTGCCGAGTATGCCGCCGTCGACCGCCCTAGCGAAGAAAACGAAGATGAGTATTCCCGCTCGGCGCTCGAGGAGCAACGGGTGGTCAGTGTGGCCGCCGAGCGCCGGCGGATCTCGGCGAGCTTGCGCTTCGACCTCGATCTGCCGCCCGAGGACAACGACGACTTGTACCTGGGCGAGGGTCTGGCCTTTCCAGAGTGGGATTATCGGCGGCAACAGCTGCAACCGGACTATTGCCGCGTGCAGCTGATGCAGGCGCGCAGTTCGCCCGTGCGCGACATTCCCGAGCACTTGCGGTGCGCGGCACGCCGTGTGCGCCGCCTGCTTGAGACATCGAGCAGACGCCCTCACTGGAACCGGGCGCAAAATGACGGCAGCGAGCCCGATCTCGACGCTTTGATCGACCACTGCAGCGACCGCTTGCGCGGAGCCCGTCGCAGTGATGCCGATCTGTATCGGCGACTGGACCGGTCGGGGCGCGACCTGGCCTGTCTGTTGTTGGCCGATTTGTCGCTGTCCACCGATGCACATGTCAACGACGAACAGCGGGTCATCGATGTCGTGCGCGACAGCCTATTTTTGTTTACCGAGGCGCTGCAGGCCACGGGGGACCGCTTCGCGATATATGGTTTCTCCTCGCGCCGTCGCAACCACGTACGTTGCCACCTTATCAAGGCGTTCGACGAAAAGGGCGGCGATCGTGTAAGAGCCCGGATTCAGGCGATACGACCGGGTTATTACACTCGCATGGGGGCGGCCATCCGTTACGCCACGGAGGTGTTGGGCAAGGAGCCGGGTGGCGACAAACTGCTGTTATTGCTGACCGACGGCAAGCCGAACGATCTGGATAAGTACGAAGGGCGTTATGGCGTCGAGGACACCCGCCAGGCCATTCGTGAGGCCCGAAACGCGGGCTTGCGTCCGTTCTGTGTTACCGTCGACGACAAGGCGAAAGAGTATCTGCCGTATCTCTTTGGAAGCAACGCCTATGTGCGGATCAGGAATGCCAGTGAGCTGCCGGCCAAGTTGCCGCTGCTCTACGCCCGACTCACCCTCGCCGGATGATGCGCATCAGGGCATGCCGCCGTGGATGTAGCTGCGCAGCCTCCCCACGTCCTTCAGAACTATGTTGTCGTCTTTGAGGTCGATCAAACCCTCTTTGCCGAGTTTTGACAGGGTGCGAGAAAGCGTTTCCGGGGTCATCGACAATCGCGAAGCGATGATATGCTTGGGAGTGGTGAGCTTGACCGCCGAGGTCCCTCCCAGATCGGTACTGGGAATCTGGTCTAGCAGATAAGCGATAACCCGATAAGTGGCGTTGTGCAGCGTCAGGCGGTCGATCTCACCGACCTGCCAGTGGAGGCGGCGGCTCATTTGCGCCATGATGGCAAAACAGGCCTCGGTCGATTGACGCAGGATTTCAGTATAGGCCCTCGCTTCGAAACAAAGCAGCTGGCTGGGACTCAGCGCGGTCGCGGTTACCGGATAATAGGGAGAGCCGGAAAACATGACCGCTTCGGCGAAGGTATTGCAAGGATGGATCAGATCGATCACTTTCTCCTGGCCCTCGGGGGACAGGCGGGCGAGCTTGATTTGTCCGGACTCGAGCATGAACAGTTCGGTAGCCGGACGCCCTTGTTGGAAAAGAACTTCGTCCTGCGCTAACTCCACGGCGGTGGTGCTGAGTAGCAGAAAGTCGAGCTGATCGGATTCCAGCGCCCCGAATAGGACTGATTCGCACATCAGTGCGCGTACTGTCAAGCGGTCCTCGATCGTCAGGGGTTTTCGTTTGAGCATGGTTGGAAAAGTCTAAGTTATTGATTGCTTGAATATCAATAGGCAACAATCGGGCCGCGGCCATGCCAGGCGCGGCCCGGCGGCGGGCTTTAGTTAGTCAAAATTCGGTCGATCATCTCTCTCGATGGGTTTGAGAAAGAGATGATTCATGAAATGGCTGAAAATCAGTGCCAGCGTTCTTGTGACAGTCACCATGGCGGCGTGCGGTACCGTGCCCCAGTCGCGGTCGCACTACATCGAGCTGGTCAAGGACTATAAAGGGTGGGGCGCTTCCCAACGACTGGTGTTCAGCAAGACGGTGGAACGGCCCTTCGAGAAGGTCGTGGCCGACATCGGCGATAAGCTGCAACGCTGCGTTCCTGGCGGTTACTCGCAAACCACTGTGCGAGGCGGTTCGATGAGTTCGCTATCGGTGAAAAACAATCAGCGTATTGCAGTCGTCAGCGAGGACAAGGCAGAAGTGACCGTGCAGCAATTCCATAGCAGCACGGCGATGCAGTCCAAAGGGGGTTTCTACCTGCTCGCCGCGGACGTGTTCCGCCAGGGAAAAGGCGCGGTACGCATCGATTTCTATACCGGAAAACACTATGCGGGGCTCGCCGAGGCGATTGAAAAATGGGCCCAGGGCAGTCAGCGGTGCCACGGGATCGGGGGCAACGATTAGCTGACGATGAGTACATCGGTTATCGTTGGCAAGCACGACATTAAGCCCAAGATTTCAGCTGTAGCTCTCCCCATCTCCTGGCGCTGACGGGGGGGCAGTCGCCCGGTTGTTTGATCCCGATCAATATGGTACGCACGTGCACGATATCGAGATCGACAAAAGCGGTCATAATCATGCGGCCGATATCGATGTCACCTCTTTCGAGACGGGCACCGGTTGGGTCAAGCTGATGCCTTTTATTGTCAGCGTGCTCGTCCTGTTGCTGATCGTCGTTGCGGCAAGGTCGCCGGTTTGGCGATCGGCTGTAACCTCTCCGCCCAGGCGCCATAGCACCTTAAGACTTCCTCCTTTACGCGCATCCCCTGTAGTGCATCCCTGATCGTCTTGACGGGCTGGTGAACGCCTGATGGCCGCTTCCCAGCCGTGTTTCATGCGTGCTTTTTGAGCACGATCGGGAGATGTTTCCATGTGGAATCGACTCACTCGCCGAACCGGTGTGGCTGTTTGGCTGCTGGTATTCGGCACCTCCGTAGCCGCGCAACCCGATCCCGCGGCCGACGGACCAACACTCAATCTGAACCAGGCGGTAGCCAGGACGCTGGCGCGCAACCCGGCGTTGCTCGCCTTCGGTCATCAGCTTCAGGCCCAGGACGGCCGCGTTCTCCAGGCCGGTCTGGCGCCCAATCCTGAGTTGAACGTCATGGTCGAGAACGTGCTCGGTGGCGGTCGGTTTTCCGGCGTCGACGGCGCCGAAAGCACGTTGAGCATTGCCTGGATTCTGGAACGGGGCGTTCGTCAGCGGCGTGTCGAAAGCGCCCGTGCCGGGGCTTCGCTGCTCGCGGTGGAGGCCGATATTGTCCGGCTCGACGCGGCGGCGGAAACGGCGCGCTGGTTCTTCGCCAACCTCTCGGCACAGGCACGCAGGGTCAACGCCAGGGAGGCGGTTCGACTCGCGCGGCAGACCGTGCAAGCCGTTCAGCGGCGGGTGGCTGCCGGTAAAGCCCCGCAAGCCGAGCTGGCCCGCGCCCATGCCGAAGTGGCGCGGCTGGAACTCCAGCAGGAGGAGATCGGGCACGAATGGCTTTCGGCCAGGCGCCAATTGGCCGCGCAGTGGGGGCAGAGCGAGCCGCAATTCACCCGGGTAGCCGGTGACCTCATGGCGTTGCCCCGGATCGCTTCGTTCGAAGATCTGCGCGTACGCCTCGACGAAAATCCGGACCTCGCCCGCTTCTTGTCCCGGCAACGCGTGGACGAGGCCGAATTGCGTCTGGCCAGGGCGCAGAGCAAACCCAACTCGCGGGTCTCCGCGGGTCTGCGCAGATTCGAGATCAGTGACGACGAGGCGTTGGTCGCCAACATCACCTTGCCTCTGGCAATACGCAATCGTAATCAGGGTCGTATCGCCGAGGCGCGGGCCGGTGTGGCGCAGACACAAGCCGAACCGTCGCCAGCGCGGTGGCGGCCAAGCTGGAGGCTATCCAGGCGAGCCTGCCGCCGGGGATTGCCGCCACGGCGGTCTACGACCGTACCGCTCTGGTCGACAAGACCCTGGCGACGGTGGAGAAGAACCTGATCGAAGGCGCGCTGTTGGTCATCGTGGTGCTGTTTCTTCTGTTGGGCAACATCCGCGCGGCCCTGCTCACCGCGGCGGTGATCCCCGTGGCCATGTTGATGACCATCACCGGTATGGTGAAGAGCAACGTCAGTGCCAATCTGATGAGCCTGGGCGCGCTGGATTTCGGCCTGGTCGTCGACGGCGCGGTCATCATCGTGGAGAACTGTCTGCGCCGGTTGAGCCAGGCGGGCAAAAACGGGGCCTTGTCCTTGAGCGAGCGCCTGAACTTGGTGTTCGAGGCCACCCGGGAGGTGATACGGCCGGCCCTGTTCGGCGTTTTCATCATCACCGCGGTCTACCTGCCGATCTTCGCCTTGAGCGGCGTGGAGGGCAAGATGTTCCACCCCATGGCGATCACGGTGGTGATCGCGCTGGTCAGCGCCATGATCCTGTCCGTGACCTTTGTGCCGGCGGATGTCGCGCTGCTGTTCAGAAAGCCGGTGCAGGAAAAGGAAAACGCCGCCATCCGTGGGGCCCGTGGCCTGTATCGGCCGTTGCTGACGGCGGCGCTACGGTTTCGCTGGGCGGTGGTCGGCATGGCGACGCTGCTGGTGGCGGTTTGCGCTTTGTTGGCGACGCAGCTGGGTTCGGAGTTCGTGCCAAATCTCGATGAGGGCGACATTGCCATGCACGCGCTGCGGATTCCCGGTACGTCGCTGGAGCAGGCGATCCGGTTGCAGGAACAGTTGGAAGCCGAGGTCAAGAAACTACCGGAAGTCGAGCGCGTATTCGCGAAAATAGGCACGGCGGAAGTGGCGACCGATGCCGTTCCCCCCAGTGTCGCGGATAATTTCATCATTCTCAAACCGCGCGACGCCTGGCCGGACCCCGGCAAGCCCAAAGCGCAGGTGATCGCCGAGCTCGAAGCCCAGGTCACGCCGATCCCGGGCAACCGCTATGAGTTTCTGCAGCCGATCCAGATGCGCTTCAACGAGCTGATCTCGGGGGTGCGGGCGGAATTGGCGGTAAAGGTGTTTGGCGACGATTTCGACCAGCTGATCGGCCTGGGCAAGGCGATCGAGGGGGCGCTCAAACAGGTGCCCGGCGCGGCCGACGTGGCCGTTGAGCAGGCGACCGGCTTGCCGGTCATGACGATCAGACCCAAGCGCGAGATGTTGGCCCGCTTCGGTGTCAGCCTCGCGCAGTTGCAGGAGCTGGTGGCCACCGGGCTGGGCGGCGCCGTGGCCGGACAATTCTACGAGGGCGACCGGCGCGCGGATATCGTCATCCGCTTGCCGGAGGTCTTGCGCAGCGACCCCGATGCGTATGCGAGCCTGCCGCTGCCGCTGAAGCAGGGCGGCTATATCCCCCTGGGCGAACTGGCTGAGCTCGAGGTGGTGACCGGCTATAACCAGATCTATCGGGAAAACGGCAAACGCCGCGTCGTGGTCACGGCAAACGTACGGGGCCGCGATCTCGGCTCGTTCGTGGGCGATGTGCGCCGGGCGGTGGAACAGAATGTCGACGTACCGCCCGGTTACTGGGTGGAATACGGCGGTACGTTCGAGAAGCTGCAATCGGCGGTCAAGCGTTTGTCCATCGTGGTACCGGTGACCCTGCTGCTGATCGTCGGCTTGCTGGTGATGGCCTTGGGGACGTTGCGCGACGCCGCCGTCATTTTCACCGGTGTGCCACTGGCGCTGACCGGCGGCATCGTTTTCCTGCTGCTTCGGGATATCCCGTTTTCCATTTCCGCGGCGGTGGGGTTCATCGCGCTCTCGGGCGTCGCGGTTCTCAACGGGCTGGTGATGGTGGCGTTCATCCGCGATTTGCGCCACCAGGGCAAAGGGCTCGACGAGGCCATCGTCCAGGGCGCGATGACACGTCTGCGCCCGGTTCTGATGACCGCCCTGGTGGCGTCGCTGGGGTTCGTGCCGATGGCCCTGAACACCGGTATCGGCTCCGAGGTGCAGCGGCCGCTGGCAACCGTCGTGATTGGCGGAATCATCTCCTCGACACTGCTTACCTTGGTGGTGCTGCCGGCGCTGTATCGCCTGGTGCACACCCCGAAGGTGCGTCGACAATGAACCAGGGGTCGGCGGCGCGGCCCAGCGGATGAGACGGGAGCGGCTCGCCCGCTGGCGTTGCGCTCCCATCCTTTGGGTCACGCGCGCCGGAGGTGCGGCCTATAGGGGGGATGGGCGCGGCGACAGGCGGTCACACGGCCCCGATGCGCGCCGAGGCGGCAACCAGCCCGGCGAGGGATAACCCGGGCCATTTTCAGGTGCCGCAAAAGGTTTGTTCCACGATCTCCTCCGGTTTTGGTGCCTGGAGGTACTTGTCTTTACCGGGCTGTCGGGTGAACGGCGTTTGCAGGACTTCGTTCAGGGCGTGGAACACCGAGTAATCGCCGTCGTCCTCGGCCGCTCTGATGGCCGCTTCGATCTGGTGGTTGCGCGGGATGTAGACGGGGTTGACCGCTTGCATCGCGCGCTGACGCTCGGCTTGCGAGCCGGGCTCGAGCAGCAGGCGCCGGCGCCAGCGCCCCAGCCAGCCGTCGGTCTGTTCGGGCCGGTCGAACAACTCGCGCAATGGTTGATCGCGCACCGAGGGCTGGTCCGCCAACTGGGACAACTGGTGAAACGTCAGCGTGAAATCGGCCTGATTGTCCGCCATGAGGGCGAGCAGGTCATCGATCAGTGTCTTATCGGTGTCCTTGTCTGCGCCGGGACAGGCCGTCAGGCCGCACTTGGCGCGCATGGCGGTGAGCCAGTGACCCTCATACCGCGGGGCGTAGGTCTCCAGGATCTCGTAGGCGGCCTTGACCGCCGACTCCGGGTGCTCATCGAGCAGCGGCAGCAGTGTCTCGGCGAAACGCGACAGATTCCACAGGCCGATCGGTGGTTGATTGCTGTAGGCATAGCGGCCGTTGCGGTCGATCGAGCTGAACACCTGATCCGGGTGATAGGTGTCCATGAAGGCGCAGGGACCGTAATCGATGGTCTCGCCGCTGATCGCCATGTTGTCGGTGTTCATCACGCCGTGGATGAATCCGATTCGCATCCACTGCGCGATCAGCGCCGCCTGGCGCTCTACCGCGCCCCGTAGCAGCGCGAGATAGGGGTTGTCGGCCGCGCGAAGCTGCGGATAGCTTTTCTCCAGCATGTAATCGGCAAGCGCCTGGATCGCGGCGAGGTCCTCGCGGGCGGAAAAATACTGGAACGTGCCCACGCGAACGAAACTCGACGCCACGCGGGTGATCACGCCACCGGGAAGCAAGCGTTCGCGCGCCACCGGCTCGCCGGTGGCGACCGCCACCAGCGCGCGCGTGCTGGGGACGCCCAGCTTGTGCATCGCCTCGCTCACCAGATACTCGCGCAATACCGGGCCGAGCGCGGACCGACCGTCGCCATTACGCGAAAAGGCCGTGCGCCCCGAGCCCTTGAGATGAATATCGCGGCGGGTACCGTCGTTCGCCACGACCTCGCCGAGGAGCAGGGCGCGGCCATCGCCCAGTTGGGGCACGAAGTGGCCGAACTGGTGGCCGGCGTAAGCCATGGCCAGGGGAGCGGCGCCCGGCGGCACCTGGTTGCCCGAGAAGACGGCGGTGAGCGCCGCGACGTCATCCCCGGGGATGCCCAGTTCGGCCGCCAGGGCCGCGTTGAAGATGATCAGTTCGGGCGCCTTGACCGGGGTTGGCGGTGTTTGGGCGAAAAAGCGCTCGCCGAGGGCTAGGTAGCGGTTGTCGAAGTCGAAGGCTGTCAAGGTTCGGTCTGCGGCGGTGGCACGGGTCGGTCAGTGTACCGCAGCCGGTCATCGGCATACGCCGTAAAACATGGGGTTTAAGGGGTGCGGGCACGCACAGCCGCGGTGCCCGGCCGCCGCTCGGGTGATGGCCGCAAGCCCCTAGGGTCAACGATCCTTCGGCGGCAGCCCCATTTTCCCCCGTTGCGACAGCGCCAGGCGGCGCTCGCGCGAGGCCTGGCGAGCCAGGCCTACCATCGGCTTGAGCTCCACGGCGGCGTCGATCGCCTCGTAGAAACTGGCGGCTTTGCGAGCCTGCCGGGGTGCGGAGGCGAATTGTGGGCGGTGGGCCTCGAGGGTTTCGTCCTTCATACGCGGTCCTGATGGGTGACAGCGATGCCACTTTGCGCAGTATACGTGGCGCGGGCGGCTGGATAAGTGATATTTTTCGATAGGACGCATTGACGCCAGTGGATTGTCCGCTCCCGCACGGCGGCGCGCCTGCCCCGGTGGGTCCGTGAGTGATTCGGTGAAGTTCCGGCTATGGTATGGGTTTGCGCGGACCGCGCGCAGGCCGATGGACACGGGGCTTCGGGGTGTCCCGCCCAGGAGCGGCGGGGTGCCGCCGCCTGACGCGCAAGGGTGATGGAGATTGGACGCTAGCGAGCCTAAAAATTTTTACGTCGCCGACTGGTGGGTCGATGTCGCGGCCAACCGGCTGTGCCGGGGCGACGACGAGGTCAGGCTGGAGAGCAAGATGATGGCGGTGCTGGCTTACCTGGCCGATCACGCCGGCGAGGCGGTGGACCGCGAGACCTTGGAGCGAGTCGCCTGGGGCGGTACGGTGATCGGCTATGACGCCTTGACCGGTTGTATCGCGAAATTGCGCAAGGCGCTGCAGGACGATCCCCGCGAACCGCGTTTCATCGAAACCATCCCCAAGAAGGGGTATCGGTTGATCGCCGGGGTGGCTCGGGGAACGGTGCAGGGCGCCTATACCCCGGTGCCTGCCATGGCGGGGCCAGGGCCTGCGCGCAGGCGCCCGCTGTGGGTCGGAGCCCTGGTGCTGTTGCTCGTGTTGGTGGGCTTAGGGCTGGGCGTGTGGCGCGGTGGTGCTCAACGGGCGCCGTCCACGCCCGCCGACGTCACGCCGACCATCGTCGTGTTGCCCTTCGCCACCCTCGGTGACGAGCACGCCGAGTACCGTTATTTCAGCGAAGGGATCACCACGGATATCACCACCGCCTTGTCGCGCCTTTCCGGGCTGCTGGTGATTTCGCACGCCTCGGCCAACCAGTGGCAGGACGACGCCGCCAATGCCACCCACGCGGCCGGCGCGCTCGGCGCGCGCTATGTCCTGAAAGGCGATGTCAGGCGCACTCCCGAACGGGTGCGGGTGAACGTGCATCTGATCGACGCGCGCAGCAAGGTCTATTTATGGTCGGAGAAATATGATCGCGAGTTGCGCGACATTTTCGCGTTGCAGGACGACATCAGCGCCAAAGTGGTGGCCGCGCTGGCGGTGACGCTCACCGCGGAGGAAAAAAAACACACCGCGCACCGCTACACCACCAGTCTGGAGGCTTACGACGATTTCCAGCGGGGGCAGGCGTACTACTTCCGGCATACGCGCGAGGACAACCATCTGGCACGCGAACAGTACCAACTGGCCATCGATCGCGATCCCGGTTTCGCCCGCGCCTACGGCGCCATGGCCCTCACCCATGTCGCCGATCACCGCTACGGCTGGGTCCGATCGCCGACCGAGACGTTGGACCGGGCGTTGGTGCTGGCGCGCCAGGGGATTTCGCTGGATCGTGACTCCCCGCGCGCCTATTGGGTGCTAGGTTATGTGCACCTGTTCCGCCAGGAGTATCGCCAGGCCGCCGACGCGGCTGGCAAGGCGATTGCGCTTGAACCCAGCTATGCCGACAGCTACGTCACCCTGGCGGTGAGCAGGATGCACTTCGGCCAGGCACGCGAGGCGTTGCAGCTGTTGCGCAAGGCGATGCTGCTCAACCCGCACTACCCCGCGGCCTACGCCTCGGTCCAGGGGCAGGCCTACTTCGTGGTCGGCGACTACGAGGCGGCGGTGGCGATCCTGCGCAAGGCGATCGAACGCAACATCCAGCTGCCCAGCCCGCATGTTTTTCTGATCGCGGCGTTGAGCAAGCTCGACCGTCTGGACGAAGCCCGTTGGGCGGCCGAGCAGCTGTTGGCCGTAGCGCCGGAGTTCAGTAGTGATCGGGTGGCCGACATGGTGACGTTCCGGGACGCCGAGGTGCTTGGCGATCTACGCAAGCAGCTGCGGCGCGTCGGGCTCTAACGCGGTTTCCGCTAGCGCGAATCCCCCTTCCCAGCTCGTGTGACGGCGCCGAGGCCGTGGGTAACTTATTGAAAAAATAAAACTATATAAACATCAGAAAAACATCAGAGGTTCTCCATGTCGAGCGCCGTGGCAGTTGCTAGCTTGTCGCCCATCGACGTCGGACTGGCGCTAACGGCCGCCGGCGGCGGTGGAACCCACCTTCACAGGAGAACCCGATGATGAAAACCTTGATTGCCATTGTTCCCCTCCTTGCCACAGGTCTGGCGCAGGCCGACTTCGGCCGCGCCGAGGATCCGGCCATGCGGTTGGTGTTCAGCCAGCTCGACCGCGACGCCGACGGTTATCTGTCGAGGGCGGAGCTCGAGGGTCGGTCCGCCGACACCCCCTGGCTCGAAAGTGCCCGTTACGGCGGCTTCGAGCTGGCGGACGTCAACCGCGACCAGCGGCTCGACCGCGCCGAGTTCTTACGTTTCGAGGAAGAGCTGCCGGTCGAGTAGCCCCGCGGGGCATGACGCGACGGTGTTGTCCGGATCCTGGAACAGGAGGATGCAATGAGGGTGATTCGATCTGCCGGCCACGGTTGGCTGGGACTCTGTCTGCTCGCCGCCGCCAGACTGAGCCGCGCCGCCGAACCGGCGGCGCTCCATCAGCAACGGGCCTTGAGCGTCGACGGCGCCTCGCGGGCGGCCTGGGCGGCGTTGCGGGCGTGCCGGGCAAGAGACTATTCGGTACCCGTCGCGGTGGTGGACCGCGGCGGCAACCCGCAGGCTTTGCTGCGCGATCGCCTGGCCGGAGCGCATACTCCGCAAGGCGCCCTGCGCAAGGCAGGGACGGCCGCCAGTTTCCGCCAGTCCACCGCGGAGCTGGCCGGACTGCTGGAGGACAAGCGGATTCCCGCTATCGACGACATCCGCGAACTGCTGGAGTTTGGCGAATGATCGCCCGGCGCTCGAGGCCCAGGAGATGGGTCGGCGCCTGGGCCCTGGTGGCGTTGTTGTTGCCCCGCCATGCATCGGCCGGGCCGGATTCCGCGGAGACGATTTTCGAGCCGATCATGGAGATCGATCTGCGCGCCGACGGTCGGCGCGCCTGGCGAGAGCAGAAACACCTCTTGATCATGTTCACCAAGGAGGGCTGTGGGCCCTGCGAGCGGATGAAACGCCAAGTGTTCCCGGACTCTGAGGTAGAGCGTTTTTTCCGCGCGCGGTTTGTCGCTTACGAAGTCAACATCCTGGGGGATCTGCCCATTGTCGACGTCCACGGCGAGGCGTTGACCGAGAAGCAGTATGCGCGGCGGGAGGCTATCTGGGGAACGCCGGCCTTCTATTTCTTTGGCGAGAAGGGCGAGTTGGTGTTCAAACACACCGGCGCGCTTTCGAAAAAGAAACTGATGGCATTGGGAGAGTTCGTCGCTGCCGGGTTCTATCGGCCCTGAGCGTGTCGGGCCGGAGCCGCCGGCCGGGGGCATCCCCGGGACGGCGTACCGCTGCCGTGTGCGCTGCCCGAACCGAATCCGGGAGCGGGCGGACCGGCCCGCCGCGGCATGGCGCTGGCCGGCGGTCCCCCTCGGCGGTCGGATCCGGGGATGGGGCGGGCGGGGGTACGTCGGGTGGGTGATGTCCGCGGCCGGCGGGCAGCGGGTGCCCGCGCCAGGCTGAAGTCCGGCGGTCGAAAAATCGCAGACTCGCTCGTCTATGGGTGAAGGTGCCCGGTGCGGCATCGGAAAATCCAGCGAAGGAGCCCGGTTGTGACCGATTCCAGAACCCATCCCTATGTGAACTTCGTGATCGATCATCCCTGGTGGACCTTGGCGCTGGTGGCGCTCGGGTGGGCGCTCATGGCACCCAACGTCCTGCAGGTCAGACCCAGCATCTCCTATCAGGATATGCTGGGAAAGGACCACCCGAAGCTGATCGACTACGAACGCATCCAGCGCGAATACACGCGCGACGACAATCTGCTGGTACTGGTGGAAGCCCGCGGCGGCGACGCCTTTGACGCCGAGACCTTGGCCGCGGCGCGGACGCTGACCGAAAAGCTGTGGCACACTCCGTTCTCCATCCGCGTGGATTCCATCAGCAATTTCCAGCACTCCTACGCGCGCGGCGACGAGCTGGTGGTGACCGACCTGGTGCCCGGCCCGGACAACCCCGGCCGCACGCCGGCCGCGATACGCGCCATCGCCCTGGACGAGCCTTTGTTGCTGAACCGGGCCACCAACCGGGCGGGGAACGTGGTGGCCGCCAGTGTGAGCTTTGCCTTCCCCAACAAGGACGCGCGCGAGAAACTCGACGCTTACGCGTATGTGATGGCGCTTACGCGTCAACTGGAAGCGGCGCATCCGCAACTGCGGGCGCATGTCAGTGGATTGATTGCGCTGGACGCCACGGTGATGGCGGTCTCCCAGCGGGAAACCGGTCTGTTTCTGTTGTTGGTGATCGCTGTGGTGATCCTGTTGCTGGCGCTGTTCATGCGCGCGGTGATTCCCGTGGCACTTTCTATTCTGGTGTGTCTGTTCAGTATCGTCATGGCGCTGGCGCTGGCCGGACTCATGGGCTGGAAACTCACGCCTTTCACCGCCGCGGTGCCACTGATCATTCTGATTATCGCCGTCGCCGATTGCGTCCATATCGTCACCAGCTATCTGCATCAGTTGGGTGCCCGGAACGACAAGCCAACGGCTTTGCGGCTCGCCCTGCAGCACAATCTGGGGCCGGTGGCCATCACCAGCCTGACCACCGCCATCGGCTTTCTGACCCTGAATTTCAGCGCATCGGACGCCATTCACGCCCTGGGCAACGAGGTGGCGTTCGGCGTGATGGCCGCCTTTGTCTTCAGTGTCAGCCTGCTTCCGGCCGCGCTGCGGCTATTGCCCGCGCCCCGGCGCACGCCGCCCTCGATTGCCGGCGCGGCGCAGCAGGGTGCGCGCCTGGCGCGGTTCGTCGCGGACTATCGGCGTTCGATACTCGCGGCGGCGGCGCTGTTGATCGTCGGGCTGGGTCTGAGCGTAGCGCGCAACGAGATCAACGACATCGTTCCGCACTATTTCGCCCAATCCCTGCCCTGGCGCCAGGCCAACGATTTCGCGGAACGCGAGTTTGGCGGTGCGTACACATTCTCCTGGTCGCTCGACAGTGGCGTCGGCAACGGCGTAAGTGATCCTATTTTCCTTGCCAAGGCGGCGCGCTTCGTCGCCTGGCTGCGCGCGCAGCCCGATGTGGTCCATGTCAACAGCATCACCGACACGTTCCGCCGGCTCAACAAGAACATGCACGGCGACAAGGCGCGCTTCTACCGGTTGCCCGACGACAAGACGCTGGCCGCCCAATACCTGTTGTTATATGAAATGTCGCTGCCCTACGGCCTGGATCTGAACAACCAGATCAATCTGGACAAATCGTCGCTGCGCGTCCAGGCAACCTTCAAGACCCTCAGTACCAAGCAGATCCTGGCCATGGAGCGCAAGGTCGCGGACTGGCTGGAGGCCAACCTGCACGAGGCCGACGCGGTCGGTTCCGGCGTGCAGCTGATGTTCGCGCATATGATGAGCAAGGATGTCGCGGCGATGGTGTTCGGCGCCATGGCGGGGCTGGTGGTGATTTCTCTGTGTCTGATCCTGGCCTTGCGTTCCTGGCGCATCGGACTGCTCAGCCTGGCGCCTAACCTGGTGCCCGCGTTGGCGGCCTTCGGTGTCTGGGGGTTGAGCGTCGGACAGATCGGCATGGGCCTGGCGATGGTCTCGGGAATGACCATCGGCATCATTGTCGATGACACGGTGCATTTTCTTTACAAGTATCTGCTCGCCAGACGCCAGCGGCGGCTCCCGCCCCGGGCGGCGGTCGAATACGCCTACGCCATGGTCGGGCCGGCCATCGTATTCACCACGCTGGTGTTGGTCAGCGGGTTCTTGTTGATGACCGTCCTGGCTGAGTTCCGGGTCAATTCGGATATGGCCAGCATGATCTCGATCGTTCTGGGATTCGCGCTGCTGTTCGATCTGCTGGTGTTGCCGGCGCTGCTGCTCAGTGTCGATACCACGGGGGATACCGAGCCCGGCTCGGTCTCGCCACAGTGGGCCTGAGTCAGCGTCGACGGTGGGGGGTGTCGCGGCGACGGCGGATTCGGTCTCCACCCGATGGGCTGTCCATGAGCTTTGCGCGCCGTTGGTCATGCGCGCATGTTACGATGCCAGCCTGGCGGACGGATTGCCTTGTGAGCCTCGCCCCTTTTCAAGGCTTGGAGGCGTGCCGGCCTTTCGCGGTCGGAATTCCCGCGGTCGGTTCGTCTACTGGTTGAACCCTTTATCAGATGGTGACAACCATGCGTTACATGACATTGATCTATGAATACGCCGGCGGCGTCGAGGGTCTTTCCGAGGGACAACACCAGGCTCTGCTGGAGAAACATCGGCGCTTGCAGCAATGCGCCCGGGAAGCAGGCGCGTATCTCGGCGCCAGCGAGCTCAAGCCCGCCGCCACGGCGGTTTGCGTACGCATGAAAAACGGCGTACCCAGCCTGAGCGATGGACCGTTTGTCGAGTCCAAAGAGCTGTTCGTCGGTTTCTATCTCCTGGAGTGTGCGGATCTGGATGCCGCGTTGCGTCTGGCCGCGATGATCCCCACGGCTTCCCACAGCGGCGTCGAGGTGCGGCCGTTGGACGCTGACTGTGGCTACGAGGGTCCGGGCCAAAGCGCCGAGGCGCTGGGCCGCGAGGGTGGAAAATCCTTGTTCGCGTTGCTCAACTACCTGGATGAGGATTTCATCGCCGCCTGTTCGCCCGGCGATATGCAGGCGCTGGTCGACAGCAGCCTGTCCATGGTCAGGCGCGCCGAGGCGGCGGGAGACTATGTCACGGGCAGTAAACTCATGCCAGCGGCTACCGCCACTACGATAAGCCATGCGGGCGATACGCAGCGCGTCGTCGACGGGCCATTTTCCGAGGCCAAGGAAGTGCTGCTCGGCTTTCATGTGCTGGCGTGTGAGTCGATAACGGCGGCGACGGATTACGCCAAGGGCCTGCCCGAGGTCGGCATTGGCGCGGTCGAGGTCCGCCCGATCAATTACTACGCCCAGACGGCGCCGCAGTGGCTCGAATGGAACAGCTCGGCCTTGTCATAAAGGTCGCCAGATCGGGTGCCCTGGCGACCTTGATCCGGCTTCTCGGTGACTTCGACCTGGCCGAGGAGGCGGTGCAGGAAGCCACCTGTCGGGCGTTGGTGGACTGGCGGCACAATGGGGTCGCGGACAATCCGGTGGCCTGGCTGGTCCAGACCGGTCGCCGTTATGCGATCGATACGCTGCGCCACAACGCGATGGCGCGGCAACACCAACGCAAACTGCTATGGCCGCAGGAGACGCTGCCGGCGCACGACAACGACGACGCGCTCAGCGCCTTGCACCTGCCGGACGACCAACTGCGGCTGATTTTCGTCTGTTGCCATCCGGCCCTGGCGCAGGAAGCGCAGGTGGCGCTGACGCTCAAGACCGTCGCCGGTCTGGGCGTCGACGAAATCGCTCGCGCCTATCTGTCCTCGCCGAAGACGATCGAGCAGCGCCTGACCCGCGCCAAGCGCAAAATCCGCAGTGCCGTGATCGCCTACCAGGTGCCGGATGAGGACCAGCTTGCCGGCAGACTCGACGCGGTGATGCGGGTGCTCTACCTTATATATAATCAGGCCTACACCACCCTAACGGGGCCGGCGCTGCTCGACAGCCGGCTGGCCGAGGCCGCGATCTACCTGGCCCGGGTGCTCAACCGGCTGATTCGCCGCCACGCGGAAGTCCAGGGTCTGCTGGCGCTGATGCTGTTGCAGCACGCCCGCGCGGCGGCCAGAGTCGACGCTGGCGGCATGCCGGTGCCGCTGGAACGGCAGGAGCGCGCGCTCTGGGACGCTAAGCTGATTGCCGAAGGCACCGCGATGGTGGAGAAATGCCTGCGCCGGGGGCCTCCCGGGCCGTACGGTCTGCAAGCGGCCATCGCCGCCGTCCATTGCCGGGCGAGCAGTGCCGCCGAAACCGACTGGACCGAGATCGTGGCGCTCTACGACCTGCTGGAGGCGATGAGTCCCAACCCGGTGGTCACGTTGAACCGCGCGGTCGCCGTCGCCCGCGTGCAAGGCGCCGGCGCCGGTCTGCGGATACTCGATGCGTTCGGGGAGCACAAGAACCTGCTGGGCTTTCAGTACTACCACTCGGCCAGAGCCGGGTTGCTGGAGGAGTTGGGCGAGGGTCCGCGCGCCCTGACCGCCTACCGACGGGCGTTGGCGCTGTGCCGCAATGACGCCGAAAGCGCCTACCTCAGCGCCAGGATCGAGCGACTACGCAGGCGCATCAGCGTGCCGCCCGGGGAGTCTTCCTAGGGGGTTGGGCCTTCGTCGGCGGCCGTGGGGCGTCAAGCCTCTCCCTGGCCAGGTGTTACCCCTGCCCGATCCCGGCCTGGAACGCGGGCCGCGAATTATCAAGTAATATGTGAGGTTAGAAGTTTAACCAGTTGAATATGTTTTTTTATTCATAAGGCTTCTGGAATCTTCCAGAGGCCCTGCGTCCGTGCCCTCCCTGCTGTCTCCGAGGCTGACCCTCCCGGGAGACGGAGTGCACCGCCTCCACCGGTGTGGGATTTCTTCTCCCCGATCGCCGTGTCCAGGTCGCCCAGGTGGCCTCCCCGCCGCGTTGTGTTAAACCCCTTCGACGGCGAGTTGCAAATCCATAATTTTATACTTTAATGGTACTTATGGCGCGTTAGCGTGCTGCCTCGCAAACGGCTCCAGGCAACAACAAACCGGACTGTCTGAAGGAGGAGTTCAGATACATGATCACCCATAACCCCATTTCCGATGTTTCCGATTTCATCTCGCCGCTGGCGATGCAGTGGTACGTCGTGGCCATGTTCGTCCTTGTGGTGGGCGGAACCATCATCGATACCATCCATAAGAAAAGCGCCAAATATTTCTTTGAAAATGCCAGACGTTCCCGCGAGGCGCGCGAACGCCAGCTCGGCGGCGGGGAGAAAATCTCGATTGCCGTCAAGACGGTGGCTGAGGATGTACTGGCTTCCGGCGAGTTCTGCAATCCGCGGCGCCGGATCGCCCATCTGCTCACGATGTACGGGTTCATCATTTTTGTCGTCACCACCGTGATCCTGGTGTTCGGCTATCCCACCCCCGCCACCCCCACGCCGGGTTATCTACCCTTGCTGTGGCATCTGGGCGCCTTGATGATCTGCATCGGCGGGTATTGGTTCTGGTTCGGTATCCGCGTCGACGTCGCCGCCGAGGGTAACCCCTGGTATCGCGTGGTGCGCGCCGATCTGTTCGTGCTCTCGTTGTTGGCGACGGCGACTTTCGCCCTCATCTGGTCGTTCCTGCAGTGGAGCGGCGCCGGCGGCTGGGCCACGCTGTTCTTCTGGCTATTCGTGCTGGCCAGCACGGTGCTGTTCGGCGGCGTGCTCTGGTCGAAGTTCGCGCATATGTTCTTCAAGCCCGCGGCGGCCTATCAGCGGCGTATCGCCGAGGCCGACGGTTCGATGGACAACCTGCCGCCGCCGGCCGACAAGCCGGAGAAGTTCGGTCTGGGCATCGCCCGCGAGCTGCCGCGGCACTATTAGTGCGATAAGTATTCGTTTTCGATTCGAGCTACCGGTCACCGGTCCCAACTACGGAGGAAGACATGCCGACTTTTGTGTACATGACTCGCTGTGATGGCTGTGGACATTGCGTGGATATCTGTCCATCCGACATCATGCACATCGATCCGACTTATCGCCGTGCCCTGAATATCGAACCCAACATGTGCTGGGAGTGCTACTCCTGTGTCAAGGCCTGCCCGCAGAACGCCATCGACTGCCGCGGCTATGCCGATTTCGCTCCGCTCGGGCACAGCGTGCGGGTGCGCCGGGAAGAAGAGAAGGGCACCATCTCGTGGCGGATCAAATTCCGTGACGGGCGGGTGAAGGACTTCGTCTCGCCCATCACCACCCAGCCCTGGGGCGAGAAGATCCCCCGTCTGGCCGATCTGCCGGTGCCGGATGAGGCCGAACTGAACTCGCAGCTATTGTGCTTCGAGCCGGATGCGCTCAACGTCGATACCGGTCTGCCGCAGATTTCGAAAGACAAGTTCAAGCAGGGGGTCTACTACTGATGAGCTTCAAAACCGTTTACGAAGACTGCGATATCCTGGTGGTCGGCGGCGGCATGGGCGGCACCGGCGCGGCCTACGAGGCCCGCTACTGGGCGCGCGACATGAAAATCGTCATTGCCGAGAAGGCTAATATCGACCGCAGCGGCGCGGTGGCCCAGGGTCTGTACGCGATCAACTGCTACATGGGCATGCAGTGGAACGAGAACCAGCCCGAGGACCACGTGCGTTACGCCCGCAATGACCTGATGGGCATGGTGCGCGAGGATCTGGCCTACGACATGGCCCGCCACGTCGACTCGGCGGTGCACAAGTTCGAGGAATGGGGCCTGCCGCTGATGCGCGATCCGAAGACCGGCCGCTATCAGCGCGAAGGCAAATGGCAGATCATGATCCACGGCGAGAGCTACAAGCCGATCGTCGCCGAGGCGGCGCGCAAGTCCGCCGACAAGATCTACAACCGCATCATGGTCACCCACCTGTTGATGGACGAGAACCACCCCAACCGGGTCGGCGGCGCCATCGGTTTCAACGTGCGCACCGGCGATCTGCACGTGTTCAAGGCCAAGGCGGTGATTGTCGGCGCCGGCGGCGCCTCGCATATCTTCAAACCGCGCTCGGTCGGCGAGGGCATGGGGCGCACCTGGTACGCGCCCTGGAGCAGCGCCTCGGCATACGCCCTGCCGATCATGGCCGGGGCGAAGATGACGCAAATGGAAAACCGGATCGTGCTGTGCCGCTTCAAGGACGGCTATGGCCCGGTCGGTGCCTATTTCCTGCACCTGAAGACCTACACCCAGAATGCCTATGGCGAGGAGTACGAATCGAAATGGTACGATCACACCAAGGCCATGGTGGGTGAGTACATCGACCATCACCCGACGCCCACCTGCCTGCGCAATCACGCGTTCCTGCAAGAGGTGGCCGCCGGCCGGGGGCCGATCCACATGGTCACCAAGGAGGCGTTCCAGGATCCCCACAAGGAGACCGTGGGTTGGGAGAATTTCCTCGGCATGACCGTCGGTCAGGCGGTGGTGTGGGCTTCGCAGGATATCGATCCCAAGTACATCAATCCGGAACTGACCACCTCCGAGCCCTACGTGATGGGTTCGCATGCGACCTGTTCCGGGGCCTGGGCCAGCGGCCCCGAGGATCTGTCGCCCTCGGAGTATTTCTGGGGTTACAACCGCATGATGACCGTCGAGGGGTTGTTCGGTGCCGGCGACGCGCTGGGCGGGACCGCGCACGCGTTTTCCTCGGGCTCGTTCACCGAAGGTCGCCTGGCCGCCAAGGCTGCGGTGAAGTACATCCGCGATCACGCCAAGGACGAAGTCAAGATCTCCGACAAGCAGATCGAGGACCTCAGGCAGGCGATCTACCAGCCCCTGGAGAACTACCGTGTGGGGCGCAACGAGATCGTCGCCGGGACGGTGTCGCCGAGCTATATCCTGCCGTTGCACGGCTTACAGCGGCTGGAGAAGATCATGGACGAATACGTCGGCGGCATCGGGGTCAATTACATGACCAATGAACCGTTGCTGAAGTTCGGCTTGGAGAAGCTGCGCATCCTGCAGGAGGACCTGGAGCACATCGGTGCCGAGGATCTGCACCAGTTGCAGCGCGCCTGGGAGCTCAAGCACCGGGCGATCGCCTCCGAATGCGTGACCCAGCACACCCTGTTTCGCAAGGAAACGCGCTGGCCGGGTTATTACTACCGGGGTGACTATCTCAAGCTTGACGATGAGAACTGGCATGCATTGACCGTATCGCGGCGTGACCCCGTCTCGGGCGAATGGGAAATGGAAAAGATGCCGGTCTATCACATCGTCGACTGAGGCGGCCAGGCGGGGCGGAGGGAGCCGCCCTGTCGACTTTCCTCCTCACACTCGACCAACCGCGGGCGACCGTTCAACGCTGTTGTCCCTGATGGAGTGTCAGGGGGCTCGGCCGTTCCCGGCGAGGTGCGGTGCCAACGGGGTGTGGTGAAAATCCAGAGTCAATCCACGAGGTGAACGACATGGGCAGTGCGGTGGCCGATTCCGCAGAAGAGACAGCGCCCGGGCGCGGGGATAACGGTGTGTACGCCGCCGAGCTGAAGGCGGCCAGCTTGAGTCTGTCGGTCGATGAAACCGTGCTCGCGCGTCTGCTCGCGCCCCTCGGTCCGCGCGCGGTGGCGCCGCGGCAGGTTTCGCGACTGCTGGCCAAGGCCTGGGCGCGTTTACGGGCCCTGGACGGCGTCCGCCAGGAGTTGGCCGCGCTTGCCGGCGACGACAGCGGCCTGCTGCAGCGCATCGAGTGGCTGTTCGAGCCCCTGTGCGAGGGCGAGGGTTTTTCGCTTGAAGTCTCTGATCAACGGTGCCAACAGTGGTATCGACAGGCTGTCGAGGGCGGGCTTCGGGGCGAACTGGGAGCCCACCTGTTGGGCTTGCAGGCCCAACTCGCCGCCCTCGGACAGGACTATCGCCGCGCGGCGGAATGTTTTGCCCAGGCGGCTGCCGTCGCCCCGCTGGGCGTGGCGCAGCGGTGGCGCTTCCAGCTCAGCCGTGCGGTGGCTTTGGAGGAATCGGGGCGGGTATTCGGCGATGCCGCGGCGTTGGAAGAGGCGATCGAACTCTATCGAGCCGAGGGGTTGCCGCTGGCGCCGGAGGCCGACAGACCGCGCGACTGGGCGCTGACTCAGCATCGTCTTGGCGCGGCGCTGGCCTGCCTGGGTCAGGGGCAACGCGGGACCCGGTCGCTGGAGGAGTCGATTCAGGCGTTCGAGCGGGCCCTCGCCGGGCGATCGCGCCAAGCCGATCCCCTGGCCTGGGCGGAAACGCAGCAGGGGTTGGGAGAGGCGCTGGGGATGCTGGCGCAGCGCCACGCCGATACCGATATGCTGGAACAGGCGATCGCGGCGTTCGAGGCGGCCCTGGAGGAGCGCAGCCGCGAGCGCTCGCCGCAGGACTGGGCCGATAGCCAGTACAGTCTCGCCACCGCGCTTCTGACCCTGGGCCAGCGTAACAAGGACAAGACGCTGTTGGGTCGGGCGGCGGACGCTTATAAGAATGCGCTGCTGGTGTGGCGGCGCGACCTGACGCCGCTGGCATGGGCCGACACCATGCATTGTCTGGGCACGGCGTTGCGGCTGTTGGGTGAATTGCGCAAAGGCCCGCGCACGCTGGAACAGTCGGTGGCGGCCTACCAAAGTGCGTTGGCCGAAAGAACGCGCCAGCGGGTACCGCGGGACTGGGCGATGACGCACAACAGCCTCGGCGCGGCGCTGCACAAGCTCGGTGAGCGCCAGCAGGACGCAGCGGTGCTCACGGATGCCATGACAGCCTACGAGAACGCGCTCGAGGAATGTTGCCGCGAGCGCGAACCCTTGACCTGGGCGATGACCCTGGCGAATCTGGCGGCGGCGAAAAAAGCCCGGGCGCAGTTGTGCGGCGAAGTCGCTCTGGTACGTTCGGCGTTGCAGGATTTCGCTGCCGTGGGAGAGGTTTTTCGCGCCGCCAGCCATGCCCAGTATTACGAACTGGTGATCGAGCAGATAGCCAAATTGCGGGAACTGGAAGGGCGGCTCCCTGGCGCTGGCACATGAACGCCCTGCAGGTCTGGGGGCGGTCTTGCGCGCCCGGGGATGTCCGGCGGGCCGTTCCCGCCAGGCACAAAGTCAGGGTCTTCTTCCCAATAGTGGCGTTCGTATATAAGGCAGTCCGCCGACGGCCTTGTCGAACAAGATAGGCAGTATCAGGCCGGCGATGATGATCAACACAAACCAAAGCGCCTGATAGTGCGTGTATACCAGAAGATCGTCGAACAAGCGATGCGCCTCGAAGGCCAAACCATGATAGAGGTAGATGACGTAACTATGCTTGCCCACCGCCACCAGCGGTTGCCAGACCCAGTTGATCGACAATAGCGCGATCGGGCCCAGCGCGCCCACGGCCAGATAATGGGGCCACTTGCGGAACGACACATCGCCGAACTTCCACAGCAGGTGCAGCGTCATTCCCAGGATAAAGAAAAGCCACACGGCTTTTATCAGCCGCGGATCGGACAACTCAGCCTGAAAGCGTTTGATCCCGACGCCGACAAAAAAGAACACCATGATGGTCGGAACTTTCATCAGGCTCCAGAATTCCCAATGGATCGGCGCGAACTGCAATAGCGCGGTCAACACTACCCAGAACGACCATTGCTTGAGCGTGCGCATCCAGCCCAGAAGATCGATGATGGCCACGCAGAGAAAGATCAGCAGCAGTGCCTGCAGGAACCACAGGTGTCCCAGGCGGAAGAACCACAGGATCCAGAAGTCTTCCGGCATGACCGGTATCGGCTCGGCGCCGCGGATGACCGGGTATTCGTTATTGGAGAAAAGAAACTGGAAATAAGTCAGCGTGGAGAGAAAAAACAGCGGCAGAAGAATGCGGCGGAACTTGCCGCTGGCAAAGCGCTGTATCTGTCCCGGCGCCGCCGGCCGGACCGCGTAAACCCAGCCCGACAATACCGTGAACAGCGGCATGCGTAGCGGCTGCAGGATGCCCTTTATGGCTTCGACAAACTCATAGCTCCAGTGAAGCTCCACACCTTGCTGCTCGGCGATGCCCGCCAACCAAAGCGTGGCGTGGCCCCAGAGCACCGCGATGATCGCAAAGCCGCGTAGCGTTTCAATCCGCAAATCGCCCGATTTGCTGGCAGGGGTTTTCATTCGTTGTTGTTGGCCGCTGGTTCGAGCTGCGCATCTTAGCAGATGGTGGCCTGGGAGGCGCGGTTTCTGTGATCTGATTCACATCTTTGTGTAGGAGGGGCTCACATAATCGGCTTTCGGGACCGGGGTGGCCGCCATCGGTCGTCAGGAGACGGGGGGCGTGGTCTTGGCCGGGGTTGCGGCTAAGAACTGCTGGCAAGAGGGGGTGGCGCTGTCACATGAAGTTCATATTTCTGCACTAAAGCTGAGGATATGTCGGTCGTCAAAGTGAAGGATATTTTTCGGGAGATTTCCAAATGCGAGAGATAAGGACAATAGCTAGTCAGGTCATGGGAATGTTGGTGATAGCCCTCGGCACGGTGGTGCTGGCGGCTTGCGGCGGCGGTGGCAGCGGGGGTTCCGGCAGCGCCTCTCTTTCCGGCGTCGCCGCCACCGGTGCGGCGGTCGACGGCATGGTGTATGTGATCGACAGTACCGGCGCCCAGGCCAGCGCCGCTGTCAACCCGGACGGAAGTTTCACCCTTGCGCTGGGAGGCATGACACCCCCTTATCTGTTGAAGGCCGTGCCCAACGGTGGCGGCGCCACGCTCTATTCCTTCGCCTCCAAGGCCAATACCGCTGTGAACGTCACGCCGCTGACCAGCCTGGCGGTCTTCCTCGCCGCCAATACCGACCTCGGTGCCCTGTATGACAGTTGGTCGACGAACAGTGGTGTACTGACGGATACCTCGATCGAAAGCGAACAGAAGGTCATCAACGCCAACCTGTCGGGTTTGTATGCCAGTCACAGCGTCGATGCCACCTATTATGACTTCATGAAGGCATCGTTCAACACCGACGGTACCGGTATCGACGGCGTGCTCGATGCGCTCAACGTGGCCATCGATTTCGGTGCCAGCAATTTCAGCGTGGATGTCAATGGCTCGCCCACGACCTGGGACGCGGCGATCAGCACCGCCAATATCAATATCGGTGATTTCTCCATTTCCGACAGCAGCAGCTGGCAGCTCACGATCACCGACGCGGCCAACAATATCAATATCAGTCAGGTGGTGAGCGGCATCAATGTCCCCAATGATCTGGATGAGGTGGAACTGGCCAGCGAAGACGAGGTCGGCGGCACTTTCTCCGCCCAGGGACTGCAGATCACCGTGACGCTTTCCGATTTGACCTATCAGGTTTCCGGTAGCGGCGAGATCGGCACCGTCATCAGCGGCACGCTCCGGGGCACGGTGCGCGTCACCGGCAGCAACAATGGCCAGCCTATCGACGAAACCGCCAATCTCAACACGCAGTTCAGCTGGCAGAGACTGTCTTGAGGGCGCAGACCTAAACGGCTGCAACCGCTAGCGCGGATAAAGAAGGCCAGGAATGGCTTGAGGCGCGAGGCCAGTATTGTTGCAACAGCTCGCGCGGCCAAAAAGGGGGTGGCATCAGCCACCCCCTTTTTCTTTTCCCTGTTTAGCGTAGGTTTGTGGCCGTCCGGCTGTTGGGGGTGGCTTGCAGGCATGGCGTTTTCGGCGGCACTGCGGCGCGCGCTCCCGGGCTCGAGGAACAGGGGGGTCTTTCCTCCGGGGGGCATTGGTCAGGAAATCCAGCGACTTGCTTGTTTGCGGGGGATGAGGCTTGCAGCGCTCTTCGATAGCTGTATAGAATATCAGTACTGTATGTAAATACAGTTATTCGAACCGGACAGCCATGACGCTAGAAGACCTGATGCAACGTGCCGATCTCTGGCGCGGGGGGGAGGCTCCGCCGCCGTCCGGGCTGGCTTGCGGTTACCCCGGGCTCGACAGGCTGCTTAACGGGGGTTGGCCGCAGGGGGCGCTGGTCGAGATTCTCACTGAGCACCGCGGCATCGGCGAATTGCGCTTGCTGTTGCCGGCGCTGGCCGGTATCACCCAGTCGGATCGTTGGCTGGCCCTGGTGGCGCCGCCCTATATTCCGTATGCGCCGGCGTTGGCGCGTGCCGGGGTCCGGCTGGAGCGGGTCTTGCAGATCCACCCGGGCTCGCAAAAAGACCGGCTGTGGGCGCTGGAGCAGACCCTGCGCAGTGGCAGTTGCGGCGCCGTGCTGGCCTGGTTGCAGGAAGCCGATGCCCACGGTCTGCGGCGCTTGCAGTTGGCCGCCGAGGCGGGGGACAGCGTGGGCTTCCTGTTTCGCCACACCCGGGTTGCGCGGCAAGGCTCGCCGGCCGCGGTGCGGCTGCGGCTGACGCCCGCCCGGTCTGGCAGCCGGCTGGGGATCGAAGTGCTCAAGCGGCGGGGTGGTTGGCCGCGTGCGCCGCTCGAGCTGGAGGTGGAGCATGCTCTGGCTCTGTCTGGATTTTCCTGAACTGGCGCTCGAGGTCTTCACCCGGGGAGACACCGGCGACGAACCGTTGCTGATAGGCGCCGGTCAGGGACGAGCGCGCCAGGTGGTGCAGGCCAATGCCGCGGCGCGGCGTGCCGGGATTGCGCCAGGCATGCCGGTGAGCGCGGCCTACGCGCTCGCCCCTAGCCTGAGGGTGGTCGGTCGCGCGGCCGCTACCGAGTCGCAGGCCCTGCAGGGCCTGGCCACCTGGGCCGGTCAGTTCAGTTCCCTGGTCCACCTGGTCGAGCCGCAGACCCTGTTGCTGGAGGTCGGCGCCAGTCTCAAGCTGTTTGGCGGGGTTGACAACCTGCTGCGCCAGGTCGAAGGCGGGTTGCGCGATCTGGGTTATACCGCGCGGCTGAGCCTGGCGCCCACCGCGCGTGGAGCGACCTGGCTGGCGTTCGCCGCCGCGGGGACTTGTGTCAGCGAGGTCACGGCACTGGCCGGGGCTTTGGCGTCATTGCCGCTGACGGTGTTGGACCTGTCGCCGGCGCAGCAGGCGTGCCTCAAAGGCATGGGCATCGGTTGTATCGGCGAGTGTCGGCGGTTGCCGCGCGCCGGCCTCGGACAGCGCTTCGGAGCGGAATTGTTGCGCCAGTTGGATCAGGCCTATGGTGAGGCGCCGGATCCGCGCAAGCCCTTCACACCTCCCGAGCGTTTCAGCACCCGTCTCGAGCTGCCGGGTGCGGTCGATCACGTGCAGGGCGTGGTCTTCGCGCTCAATCGTCTGGTGCACGAGTTGTGCGGCTGGTTGCACGCGCGCGATGCCGGTGTCATGTCCCTGAGCCTGCAACTGCTGCACGCCAGAGCCACGGTCAGCCGCAGCGAACTCGCGCTGGTGGAGCCTTCGCGTGATGCCAGACATCTCACCGATCTGTTTCGTGAACGTCTCGGGCGGACGGTATTGCCCGAAGCGGTTGAGGCGCTGGTGTTGAATGCGGCGCAACCCCAGCCGCTGGCAGCGGTTGCCGGGGATTTGTTGAGTCGGCGCCCGCCAACGGCGCTGTCGGCGACGGCTCTCATCGAGCGGTTGCGGGTCCGCCTGGGTGAGGAGCGCGTGCAGGGTCTGCGCATCCTCGCCGATCACCGTCCCGAGCGCGCCCAGGGCAACACGGCTGCGGTTGCGCCGCCGCCCGGCATGGCTGGCGGGCTGCGTCCTTGCTGGTTGCTCTCCCAGCCCAGGCCGTTGGCGCTGGAGCAGGACCGACCCTGTCTCGGCGGTCCGCTGCAACTGCAGGGCAGTGCCGAGCGTATCGAAAGCGGCTGGTGGGACGGCGCCGATATCGGGCGTGATTACTACCGGGCCTGTAATCCGACCGGCGAGTGTTACTGGATCTTCCGTGAACTGCAGCCGCCGTATCGCTGGTGGCTGCAGGGTATTTTTGCCTAGCTTCGGTCAGTGGCGCGATGAGTGATTCGGTTGATACGCAGACCACCGCGCCGGTTTATGCGGAATTGCACTGCCTTTCGAATTTCACTTTTCTGCGCGGTGCTTCGCATCCCCACGAGCTGGTCGCGCGGGCGCACGCGCTGGGCTATGCGGCGCTGGCGCTGACCGATGAATGTTCGCTCGCCGGCGTGGTGCGCGCGCACGAGGCGGCGCGCGATCTCGGTTTCAAGCTCATCGTCGGTGCCCAGTTCCAGCTGATGGAGGGCACGCGGCTTGTGCTCCTGGCGCCCGACCGTGAGGCTTATGGGGATCTGTGTGAGCTGATCAGCGAGGGGCGACGGGGCGCGCCGAAAGGACAATACCGGCTGACGCGGGCGGCCGTGGGGCGGCGCGCGCGCACTTGCCTGGCCCTGTGGCTGCCGGGAGAGCCCTTTGCCGCCGAGGTGGCGCTGGAGGAGTTGGCGTGGCTGCGCGAGACCTTCGCCGGGCGCGCCTGGATCGCCGTGGAACTGTTGCGCGACGGTCACGACGAGGCGCGTCTGGCTGCGCTTGACGGCTTGTCGCAGCAGACCGGCTTGCCTTGTGTGGCCAGCGGCGATGTGCACATGCATGTGCGCGGCCGGCGGCCGCTGCAGGATGTGCTGAGCGCCATCCGGCGGCGCGAAACCCTCGCCCAGGCGATCCCCGCGCTGCATCCCAATGGCGAGCGTCATCTGCGCACGCCGGCGGCGTTGGCGCGCCTGTATCCCGAGCGATTGCTGGCGGAAACGCTAGGTATCGCCGAGCGCTGCCGGTTTTCCCTCGACGAGCTGCGCTACGAATATCCGGACGAACTGGTGCCGGCGGGAGAGACCCCGGCGTCGCGGCTGGAGCAACTGACCCACGCAGGCTTGGCATGCCGTTGGCCTGACGGAACGCCGGCAAAAGTGCGCGCGCGCGTGGCCGACGAACTCAGGCTGATTCATGAATTGCGCTATGAAGCGTATTTTCTTACCGTGCACGACATTGTCGCTTTCGCCCGCGGCCGCGGCATTCTCTGTCAGGGGCGCGGTTCGGCGGCCAATTCGGCGGTCTGCTATGCCCTCGGCATCACCGAAGTCGACCCGGCGCGTATCGACACTCTGTTTGAGCGTTTCATTACCAGGGAGCGCAACGAACCGCCCGACATCGATGTCGACTTCGAGCACGAGCGGCGCGAGGAGGTCATCCAGTATCTGTATGGCAAATATGGGCGCGAGCGCGCGGCGTTGGCCGCCACGGTCATCACCTACCGCCCCAAGAGTGCGCTGCGCGATGTCGGCAAGGCGCTGGGGCTGGGGCTCGATCAGATCGCCTTGCTCAGTTCCAACCTGGCGTGGTGGGATCGCGCCACCCTGGCGCCCGAGCGGCTGCGCGAGCTCGGCTTCGATCCCGCCAATCCCACGCTCCGGCGCCTGGTCAGACTGGTGACGCTGCTGCTGGGTTTCCCGCGGCATTTGTCGCAGCACGTGGGCGGGTTTGTGATCGCGCGTGGCAAGCTCTCACGGCTGGTGCCGATTGAAAACGCCGGCATGGCCGAGCGCACCGTGATCCAGTGGGACAAGGACGATCTCGACGCCGTCGGTCTGCTCAAGGTCGACTGTCTGGCACTGGGCATGCTCAGTGCCATTCGTCGCAGTCTCGACCTGGTAAATCGGTTCCGCGGGACAAGCCTGTCGATGAGCGCTATTCCCGCCGAGGATGCCGCGGTCTACCGCATGATCTCCCGGGCCGACACGGTCGGGGTGTTCCAGATTGAATCCCGCGCCCAGATGGCGATGCTGCCACGGCTCAGGCCCGCGTGTTTCTACGACCTGGTGATCGAAGTGGCCATCGTGCGGCCGGGGCCTATCCAGGGCGACATGGTGCATCCTTATCTGCGCCGGCGTCAGGGGCTGGAGGCGGTGTCCTATCCTTCCGAGGCCGTGCGCGGCATCCTCGAACGTACGCTGGGAATACCGATCTTCCAGGAGCAGGTGATCAAAATCGCCATGGTGGCGGCCGGTTTCTCGGCCGGGGAAGCCGATCAACTGCGCCGCAGCATGGCGGCCTGGCGGCGCAGCGGCGCGCTCGAGCCATTCGAGCAGCGGTTGATCGAGGGCATGTCCCAGCGCGGTTACAGCGAGACTTTCGCGCGCCAGATCTATGCCCAGATCCAGGGTTTCGGCGAGTACGGTTTCCCGGAATCGCATGCGGCGAGCTTTGCGCTGCTGGTCTATGTTTCCGCCTGGCTCAAGTGCCACGAGCCGGCGGCGTTTCTCTGTGCGCTGCTCAATAGTCAGCCGATGGGTTTTTACGCCCCGGCGCAACTGGTGCAGGACGCGCGCCGGCATCGGGTCGACGTCCGCGCGGTGGATGTGGGTGCCAGCGATTGGGAGTCCACCCTGGAGCGGGGCAGGGACGGGTCGCCGGCGGTGCGTCTGGGCCTGCACCAGGTGCAGGGCCTGGGTCAGGCCGCCGCCGAGCGTCTCGTGCAGGCGCGTACTCAGCGGTCGTTTGCGGATGTGGCGGATCTCGCCCGGCGCGCCCGTTTGCAGCGCCAGGATCTTGAGGCGCTGGCCTCGGCCGGTGCGCTCCAGTCCTTGAGCGGTCATCGCCACCGGGCCCGGTGGGCGGTGGCCGGGATCGAGGCGCCCTTGCCCTTGCTGGAACGGGCGCGCCCGCGCGAGGCCTCGCCGCTGCTGCGCCGACCGAGCGAAGGCGAGGACATCGTCGCCGACTATGCGAGCCTGGGATTGACGCTGGGCCGTCATCCGCTGGCGTTGCTACGCGCGCATCTGACGCGCCGACGCCGTTACCTGAACGCCGCGGCGGTGCGCGGGCTGGCCAGCGGCAGCGCGGTGCACACGGCGGGGCTGGTGGTCTCTCGCCAGCACCCGGGGTCGGCCTCGGGTGTGACTTTTGTGACCATCGAGGATGAAAGCGGCCAGACCAATATCATCGTCTGGTCCAGATTGGGCGCTCGCCAACGGCGTGAATTATTGCACGCGCGTTTACTGGGGATCGCGGGCGAAGTACAGAACGAAGCCGGGGTCGTGCACGTGATAGCGCAATGTCTTTTCGACGAGAGTGAGTTGCTCGGCGGGTTGAAAGCCAGCTCCCGGGATTTTCGCTGAGCCGCGTCTCAGCCGGGTAAACAAAAAAGGGGCCAAAGGCCCCTTTTTTAGTCGTCATCATCTCAGAAGTGGTAATTCACGCCGACGCTGATGAAAGCCGCGTCCGATTCGATCTGTGAATATTCCGCTTCCACGTCCAGGTAGTCGTTGACGCGCACGCCACCGCCCAGACCCCAGGCGAGCCCGGAGTCGGATTCATCGGCCGAGACGCCACCGGCGCTCGCCGAGACGTCTTCGCGCAACACCCCGAGCTTGACCTTGCCGTACAGGGAATCGCCGAATTTCATCACGCCATAGAGCGCCTGGGTGTCGATGTTCCAGTCGCCCTTGACACCGAAGGCCTGGAAGTCGCCATCTGCTACGCTGGTGGTCAGCTCGGCCTCGAGCGCCCAGCTCAAGCGGTCGTTGGCCGGGAGTTCGTAGCCGATGAGCACACCGGCGTTGAGCGCATCGTCGAAGGCGCTGTCGTCGACGCTGACCAGACCGGCTTTCGCGCCCAGGTAAAGACCTTCGGCGTGCGCGCCGCCGCCCAGCGCCAGCAGCAAGGGTGCCGCCAGGATGTTCTTGTTAAGCATTAGTGTTTCCTTCTATGTAACGGTTGAGTGGCTAACAGTCATGTCGCAGTGGCATATCGACCTTTCCGGTTTGGCCTTTAGGTTGCGGAAACTGACAGTCCGCGTTTCGAATCGGGGTAGATGCAACCGCTTGCCAGCATCCGTCGACCCTAGGAGCGCGCCGGACTGACATGTCGGGGCGGAGTGCGTGGGACTTGACTTGTCGCGCTGGACGTGTGTGGGACTTGACATGCCGGGAGTCGATCGCAAGGCCAATCGACGCTGGCATCGTGCGCCGGGGAAGTGTGTCTTACACGCTGAGGTTACCTAATCCGATAATCCCCTATTTTTTTAGCATGAAAAGCTCGCTCTGGGATTCCGCTGAAAGGCAGATTTCTGCCCCGCGATACTGGAAGAGTCGCGTCATAGAAACTAGACTACGGTCCATGTCCACTGCCGCCACCATGATCCAGGAGCAAGTGCCCACCGGTCTGCCGGGCGTGGGTTCGGTGCCGTGGGGGACGCACATGTGTCACTTCTATCGTTCCCCGCAGGAACTGTGCGAACCCCTGGTGGAGTTTTTCCGTGCCGGCC
Organism: Thiogranum sp.; assembly: GCA_030148805.1. Classification (GTDB taxonomy): domain Bacteria; phylum Pseudomonadota; class Gammaproteobacteria; order DSM-19610; family DSM-19610; genus Thiogranum. Next base: position 76,359 of record JASBSS010000022.1, read on the forward strand.
TGGACAACGGCGAATTGTGTCTTTGGGTCACCTCGGATCCCTTGCTTTCGAGCGAAGCCCGTGCCGCCCTCGCGCGGGTGGTGCCCAACCTCGACGATTATGAACGCAGTGGCCAGCTGTACATCGGCGATTTCCAGACTTGGTATGTCGATGCGGGGGAGTTCGACAGCGACAAGGTGGTGGAAAGCTGGTTGCAGCGGGAACAACGGGCGCTCGAAGCCGGCTTCAAGGGCGTGCGCCTCACCGGCAACACCTCCTGGCTGGAACCGTCCAACTGGGACGAATTCACCGCCTACGAGGCCTGTGCGCACGCGGCGTTTCACCAGCGTCGCATCGTGGCGCTGTGCAGCTATCCGCTGGAGAGTTGCAATGCCGACGCGGTGCTCGAAGTGCAGCGCAATCACGAATTCTCCCTCATTTGCCAAGGCGGGGTGTGGGAGACGGTGCGTAACGGCACCCAGCTCCTGGCGGCGATCGACAACCGTGGGCCGGCGCCACATACCGAACATTCGGTGCGTTTCTTCAGTCAGGACAATTACCCCGCTGAGGCCATCGCCGGATTCCTCTCCCAGGGCGCGTACGGCTGCGCGGCGGTCATCGCGCCAGCCCCTCATCTGAGCGCCCTGGGTGCTGCCCTGCGCCGACAGGGCGCGGATCCCTCGGGCGTTCTGATGTATGACACGGACAAGATCATGCGCGAGGTTGCCGGCCGGGACGGCCTGATCGCCGCCCTCAGCGAGATGGTGGAGGAGGTCGTCCTGACGACGACGCGCGATTCGCGGAAAGCCTATATTTATGGCGAACTGGTGGACGTGCTCAGCCAGTCCGGCGACAAAGCCGCGGCGGTGGCGCTGGAGCAGGTCTGGAATGATCTGCTCCGCCAACACGATTTTGCGCTTTGGTGCGGTTACAGCCTGGAGCATTTCAATGCCGAGGATGCCCAGGCTTGCACCGCGGTGTGTGGCTGCCATGGCGATGTGCAGATCGACACCCCCGGCGAGCGCCAGCAATTGTTCGCGCGTGCACTGGTGGACGAGATTTCGCTGCGACGTCTGTATGAAAAGGAACGCTCGCGTCTGTTGCAGTTGGAGAGAAACACCAATCTGCGTCTTTCCCAGCTACAGGGGATCACCTCGGCATTGTCCGAAGCGGTGACCGCGCAGGATGTGGCCGAGGTCGTCTGCGCAGAGATCAGAACCCTCCTGGGGGCGGCCAGCGCCTTTCTTTCCGCGCCCGACGGGCAAGGGCGCCTGCGCTTATTGGCGCAGGTCGGCGTGCTGGATGAAGCCTGGGGCGATTGTCTGGCGTCGCCGACCGACCCGGGGGCGACGACCCGTATGGTGTTTCACTCCAGTCGACCTTTGTGGTTGTCCAGCGACGAGGAGATTTCCGCTCGGCTTCCGTGCTTGCGCGAAGGCGCCGGCGCCTTCGCCTGTCTGCCGCTCAGCCTGCACGGGCGCCGGCTTGGAATCGCCGGTTTTGCCTATCCCAGGGCGCAGCTTTTCGACAGTGCCCAGCGGGCCTTTCTGGAAGACACCTGCAAACAGGTGAGTCTGGCGTTGGAGCGTGCGCGATTGTATGACGAGGCCGAACGTCAACGGGCGCGGGCGGAAAGCGCCGGTCGCGCCAAGGACCAGTTCATCGCCATGTTGGGCCACGAGCTGCGCAATCCCCTGGCGGCCATCCACACCGCCGCCGAGCTTCTGGGTCTGCCGCACCTGAGCCCGGAGATCGTCGCGCGGACCCAGAAGATCCTCTCGCGCCAGGCGGGACACATGTCGAAGCTGATCGACGATCTGCTCGATGTGTCACGCATTGTTTGGGGCAAGATCAACCTCGACTTCAGCGAAGTGGATCTCACGGCACTGGTGTGCGAGGCGCTCGATGATCGGCGCGAACAGCTGGCGCAGCGCAAGCTCACGCTGAGCACCGATTTTGCCGCGCCGGCGTTGTGGGTGCGCGCCGACCGTGTCCGTTTGATGCAGGTGCTGGAAAACATCCTGGTCAACGCGGTCAAGTTCAGTCACGCCGGTGGCACCCTGCAGGTGTCGCTGGCCGCCGTGGGTGATGCCCAGGCCGTGCTGCGGGTAAAAGACAACGGCGCGGGTATTGATCCGGAGCTGTTGCCGCACATCTTCGAGCCTTTTCAACAAGGCGGTCAGGATCTGGCGCGCAGCTCCGGCGGCCTCGGGCTCGGGTTGACCTTGGTCAAGGGGCTGGTGGATATGCACCAGGGCGAGCTGAGCGTGACCAGCGACGGTTGCGGCAAGGGTTGCGAAGTGCAGGTGAGGTTGCCCTTGACCGGCGCGAGTCAGGCGGTGGCCCGTCTGCCCAATCCCGTCCCGGCAACGGTGCGCCAGGTGCTGATCGTGGAGGACAACCAGGATGCAGCAGAGTTGTTGAGCGAGTTGCTCCGCAGGGAAGGTCATGCGGTAGCGGTGGCCTACAGTGGCGAGCAGGCGCTGCAGGCCGCGCAGCGTGTTTCCCCGGATCTGGTGCTGTGTGATCTCGGGCTGCCGGGCGGCATGGATGGCTTCGAAATCGCCGCGGCCATGCGCCGTCTCAACCCACCTTGCCGCGCCTACCTGGTGGCCCTCACCGGCTATGCCGCGCCGGAAGACGTTACCCGGGCATTGCAGGCAGGCTTCGATGAGCATGTCACCAAACCCGTCAGTCAGGGTGAGCTGAAGCGTCTTTTCGCCGCCATTCCAACGCCGAAAGCCTAGGAAAGTCCAGCCGCGCAACAGCGTGGACTGTCGTTCATACGCTTGACATGTAAATGCGAATCATTATCATTAATGATAATGACACGTTTGGCTGGGTCTTGGTGTGTGCAGCAACAGCGAAAATAGCCCGCAAAGGCCGGTGGCGACGAAGCGCACCGGTCGCAGGAAAATCTGGGAACTGGACAGTGCCTTTCATTGCAGTCTCATCGGAACCTGTCTGTCGGTGGAGGAGCTGCGCTTGCTGTGCCGCAAGTTGCAGATCGTCAGCTCGGCGCCGCTGGGCGATTATGAACTACATCACTCCTTCGTCGCGGCGGTGGGCAAAAACTGTCACGCCGCCCGGCGGTTGAGCAAATTCCTGGATCGCAAGTATCGGCAGGAAATCCGCGCCTACAACGTCGCGCCCGAGGCGCAGCTGGAAGAGTGCTGGCGTGCCTCGGTCGCCGGGGGCAACCCGGCCGGCACTTATTGGGCGCTCGCCACCCACGCCCGGACACCGGCCGCACTGCTGGATCGGGCCTATGGCGAGATTCATATGCTGTCGCACCTGGCGGGCGCCGCGGCGCGGGTGGACAGGCGTGAAAGCCAACGCCTGCGCCGCAGCGCCGAGCTGTTCCGAAAGCAGCAGGCCGCGTTGCGTGCCAGAGCCAGATTGCGCGAGGCAGAACGGGAAGAACTGCTCGCGCAGACCCAACAGCGCCTGGTCCGGGCGCGGGAACAACTGCACCGCCAGGGCGAAAAGCAGCGCCGCCAGGCACCCGAGGCGACGCCCGTGGCGATGCGCTTGCGCCAGCAGGTGGAACACTACGCCGCCAAGCTGGCCGAGGCCCGCAAGCGGGCGGAAAGCGCCGCGGCCGAGGCGTTGCAATGGAAACAGATGGCGGTGAAACAGGGGGACCGTCTGTTGCGTATGGAGCGACGCCTGGTCGAGGCGCAAACCGAGCGTGATGCCCTCGAGCAGGCGCTGGAGACGCGCCTGGCCGGGGCAGCGATGACCTGCGAACTCGAGCGGGGCGAGAGCGGCAAGGTCAATTTGTGCGGACGCTGCATTTTGTACGTGGGCGGGAGAGACCGCCTGTGTGCCCGTTTCCGCCAACTGGTGGAGGGCAACAACGGTCGCTTCCTGCATCATGACGGCGGCTTGCACGAGGGGCGTCTGCGGCTGGGTTCGTTGTTGCCGCAGGCCGACGCGGTTCTCTGTCCCCTGGACTGCGTCAGCCACGATGCCAGTAAACGGATTCGGCAGTTCTGTAAACGCCACGGGAAAAAATTGGTATTACTGCCGAGGTGCAGCTTGGCCGCGTTTGCGCGTGGCCTGAGCGAGCTGACGGCCTGAGCCTCACAATCTTTTACATTCCAAGAAGGTAGAATTATGAATCCGGCATTTACTGGACGGGCAAGCATCGGCGTATTGTTGTTCATCGGGCATGCGGTCGCGGCGCTCGCAGCCGCCCCCATGGATCCGGCAGTCGTCGCCCTTGGTGAAAGACTGTTTCTGGAAACGCGTTTTGCCCAGTTCTATTTTTCCCACGGGCAGGGCGGTGATCCGCTGATGGAGACTACCGAGACGGTGACCGAACCGCTTCCCGGGCCTTTCAGCGGTCAGTCGATGAACTGTGCCGCCTGTCACCTGGTGGATCAGCAGTTAGACACCACGGGAGGCGGGATGCGGACCTATAACGATTTCGCCCGCCGCAGCCCGATACCGCTGCGCGAGGACGGAAAAACCAGGGCGGTGCGTAACAGCCCGCCGTTGGTAAACGCCTCTCTGTCCCGATCCACGGGTTTTTTGTTCCATTTTGACGGCGAGTTCGCCACCTTGACGGATCTGGTCAAGGCGACCTATAGCGGACGCAACTATGGCTGGCTGCCCGGCGAGCGCGCGCAGGCGGTCAGCCATTTTGCCGCCGTCGTGCGCAACGACGACGGCAGTGGTGAACTGGCGCAGGAGTTCGGTGGCGCCTATCGTATCGTGCTTGCCGGGACCGATCCGTCGATTCCCGAAGAGTTGCGCCTGCCCGAGTCCTGGCGTCTGGATGTGGACAGCGCCAGTGACGAGGAGATTTTCGCGCACCTCGCAGGCTTGACGGCGGCTTATGTTGAGGATCTGGAATTTTCCCGTGATGAGAATGGGGCGTTCAACGGTTCCCCTTATGATCTGTTTCTGGCGAAAAACGGTTTGCCACGTCAACCCAGAAAAGGCGAGTCGGACGAGCGTTACAGTCGGCGTCTAATGAACCGTCTCGAGCAGCTGCGCCGGCCGCAGTTCGTGACCCCGCAGGAAGGCGGCTTCGCTTTTCATGATCAAACCTACGTATTCGGGCCCCAAGAGTTGCAGGGCATGCGGATATTTTTTACCCGCGCCCAGCCGCGGGGCCGGCAATCCGCAGCGGTGGGCAATTGTGTCGCTTGCCATGCCGCGCCGGCATTTACCGATTTCGCCTTACACAATACCGGTATCAGTCAGCTGGAATACGACAGTGTACACGGAGAGGGCGCCTTTGCTTCTCTCTATATTCCTACCTTGCGTGAGCGCCGGCACGATCCCGACGCGTGGCTGCCGGCGACCGAGAATCACCCCAACGCGGCGGAGCCGTACCGGGCGATTCCCGCGCCCGATAACCCGCTTCTCGTCGATCTGGGCGCCTGGAATATTTTCGCCAACGCGGATTTTCCGCGCACCCAGGACACGCTGCGAAGGCAGCTTTGCCGCGAACAGCTACAGGCGCGCAAACATCCCGGCGCCGTGCTGATCGGGCACTCCCACTGCGCACGCCCGGCGTTGTTGGAGCGAAGTATTGCCAGCTTCAAAACGCCGGGACTGCGCGACACCGGGCATTCGGCTCCCTATATGCATAACGGCGCGTTTGACACGCTGGAGGCTGCGACGGCGGTTTATCGCCGAGTGTCCGTCATGGCGCGGAACGGTCTGTTGCGCAACCCGGCGCCTGCGCTGCTGGATATCCACCTTCAGGCAGAAGATGTGGAGCCGCTGGCGGCGTTTATTCGTTCGCTCAACGAGGATTACGAATAGCCCTCGCGCCGCCAGCCGACGGCTCCCCGACCACCCTCAGTTGAACAGAAGGTAAATGATGACGAGTACGAACAGCGGGATGCCGAATAGCCATCCGATAAAATATTTGCCCATGTTATCAGCCTCAAAGGGAAGTTGTGTTAGCCACCGACACCGCCGCCGGCGAAATAGCCCAGCTTGCGTCGGTCTTCTTCGGTACAGGCATCACGCAGACATAGAATGCCGCTGTCACCGTCCTCGGCGAGCGTTTCGACATTGATGTCCGGCGAGGCGAATTCCTCGGACTCGGTGAAAATAAAGTGATATTTTCCGTCAACGTTCACTTGTAACAAGCCGTTGTTGTTTTCTCCGTAGTCGTGCCAGCGATCGTCACTGGCTCCCGGAATTTCCGGGCCGAACAAGCCCGTCTGATCGTCCTTCCAGGCGATAATCAATGGCTCCGAAAAATTTTCGCGCGCGCGGTCAGCCGCGGCGCGACGGGCATTGAAAAAGTTGTCGGAAGTGGCTTCGAGCGAAAGATCGATATTTTTCACGACTGTCTCCTTAAAGATCCGTGCCGATGGATAGCGGTGAGGGATAAGGCCCCCGATAAACTCCGATTCTCCCAACCAACCCGGGTCGGAATAGGGAAAAGTGTAGGTTTATGTGGGGAGAGAGTAGATAAGCCATTACCGACTATCGGGTAAGAGGAGTCCGACGGGTCAGGCAGGGGGCAGGCTATCGGGAGTGCCCCATGGCGTGCGGCGCTGCCAGAAGCTTGGGTTGCTCCCTCTCTACCCGGGTATTGCTATCGCCGTGCCTATCGCCGGCCGGTGCCGGCAGCGTGAAGCTTTACGTATCGTAGGCAACGGAACGTTGCCTGATGAATTGCAAATGGCTTTGCCAATACCGGAGCCGTCAAGGGGAGTGAACTTTTGGCACAGGGCGGTTCCAGAAGGGCGGCTCTCCTACGTATTCCACCAAGCGATCGATGAATAGTCGGGTCTTCTTCGGCAAATAACTTCGGCTTGGATACATGATGTAGATCGGCGAAAACGGAATCAACTGCAGGTCCGGCAATATGCGTACCAGCGTGCCTTGCCGCAGAGCATCGCGGCTGACGAAGGCCGCCAGGAGCGCGACGCCCAATCCGTCCTCGGCGGCCTTAAGCAGGGCATAACCGTCATTGACCTTAATCCGCGGACTGACCGAAAACGTTTTAATAGTATCGCCAGCGCGGTAGTTCCAACTGTCGTTCACGCCGTATTCTCCCGAATAGACGACAAAACGATGATCGGCCAGGTCGGCGAGCTTCGTCGGCGCTCCGTGGCGTTCTAAATAGTCTGGGGAAGCCACCATCATAAACGGGTTATCGGCCAGTTTTCGCGCCACCAACGTAGAGTCATTCGGTTCGGTGACGCGAATGGCGACATCGTAGCGTTCGCCGACAAGGTCCACGTAACGGTCTTCCAGGCGCAGCTCGATATTCAGACGGGGATATTCGGCCGCCAGCGCTTCAATCACCGGTAGCACGTGCAGGCGGCCAAACTGCGTCGTGCTGGAGATGCGCAGTTCGCCCGCCACTTCCTGGCGTAGCGAGGCGACCAGCGCATCCGTTTCCATGAGTTGTTCGCGTAACGAACAGGCATGTTGGTATATCGCCTCGCCGGCCTCCGTAAGACTCAGGCTGCGGGTAGTCCGATTCAGCAGGCGTACGCCCAGCTGCTCTTCGAGTTTGGCCAGTTGCTTGCTGACATAAGACCGGTTGACCGCCCGGCGTTCAGCGGCTTTGCTGAAATTGCCGCTGTCGATGACGTCAGCGAATAAGATCAGACGACTGGCCGTGTCCATGGGGTCTCCATTGGTTCCATTCTGGAAACATATATACGACATTCTGGTGCTATTTGGAAGGTTATGGGCGACTTAGAATGCTTCACCGAATTGTGACCTAACCAGGAGATGCGCCATGTCTGGGATTACCACCTCGAGTGTCGAGCTGCTCAGCCCTTTCGCCTTGGGCGATTTGGAATTGCAAAACCGTTTGGTGATGGCGCCGTTGACGCGCAACCGGGCGGGTGACGGAAATGTCCCGACCGATCTGAATGTCGAATATTATGGGCAACGCGCGAGCGCCGGGCTCATTATTACCGAGGCCGCGCAGATTTCGCCGCAAGGCGTCGGCTATCCCTCTACCCCGGGGATTCACACGTCCGCACAAGTCGCTGGTTGGCGCCGAGTAGTCGACGCTGTGCACGCCAGGAACGGACGCATTTTTCTGCAGCTCTGGCACGTCGGGCGTATTTCCCATCCTTCCCTGCAACCCGACAACGCGCAACCGGTGGCGCCTTCGGCGATCCGGCCAGCTGGCGAGGCCGTGACCTATGAGGGTATGAAAGCCTTCGAGACGCCGCGCGCGTTGCGGGCGGATGAGCTCCCGGGCATCGTTGCCGATTATGCTCGCGCGGCGCGTCATGCGCGCGACGCGGGCTTTGATGGGGTGGAGATACACGCGGCGAACGGTTATCTGCTGGATGAGTTTTTGCGCGACGCCACCAACATCCGCGACGACGCTTATGGCGGCAGCGTGGAAAACCGCATGCGCTTATTGCAGGAAGTCGTCGAGGCGGTTACGCAGATCTGGCCTGCGCAGCGCGTCGGCGTGCGCTTATCCCCGGAAAACAGCTTTAACGATATTCGCGATTCCGATCCGCAGGCGACCTTCGGCGCCGTCGCTGACATGCTCAGCCGCTATCAGCTGGCCTACTTGCACGTGGTAGAGGGGGATATGATGAGCGGCGAACGCAAAGTGGACTATGGCGAGATCAAACGGCGTTTCGCGGGGATCTATATGGCTAATAACGGGTATACCAAAGCCCGTGCGGAACAGGCGTTGCACACGGGGATGGCGGATCTGATCGCGATAGGGAAGTTGTTTATCGCAAATCCGGATCTGCCGCAGCGGTTTGCCGACAACGCCGAGCTCAACGAGCCAGACACAAGCACCTTCTACGGTGGGGACGCGCGCGGGTATACGGACTACCCGGCCCTGACACAGAAAAGAAAGACCGCGTAAACAGGTATGACGGAGGCCTCTCGGCGGGCGACCGAGCATCCACCTGTCGAGGGGCCTAAGGACACCGCCGTTGACAGGGTGTCATCGCCGAGCGCGTACGGGGGCGACGCTGATGGCGCGTAGAGTCCCGCGGCCACGAGGGCCTGGGCTCGTTCGGGCGGCTATTGAGAAAAAACTTTTTTAAGTAAGTCGGTCGTCCGTGCCACCGGATCCTCACGGATACGTTTTTCTTCCGCGGCCAGCTTGAGAAACAAACCATCCAGTGTTTTGCCGGCGATGTATCGATCCAGATCGAGGTTTTCCGGGGTTCCGGTAAATGGCGCGAGCATGCTGAGTTTGGCCGTCATCTGCTTATAAGAGGCTGTCACGCCAGCCTCGGCGGTGGTGTCTTTGACAATAGGTAAAATCGCGTCGGTCAATTGACCAGCATTTTTGTTGCGAAAATACTGTGTCGCGGCATCATCCGGACCGTTGAGGATACCGCGCGCGTCTTCCAGAGACATGGACTGGATACTGTCTTTGATGATGCTCACGGTAGCCGGTACCGCCTGTTCGGCGGCGTGGTTCATGGCGGCGACAAAGTCGTCAGCCAGTTTCTGCTGGCCGATCAGTCGCAAGCCGTCGCCGACCTTCTCCAGCGACCCCGGCATGGTGATTTTTACCGCCGGGTCGTTCAAGAAGCCGCCACTACGTCCTAACAGCTCGGTCGCCCGTTCCGTGCCAACGCTCAAAGCCTGTCGCAATCCGGCGACAACTTCACTGGAGGTCAGGGTTTGGGGGGTGCCCGCGGACGTGGCTTGCGGCAGGTTTTTCTCGATTTTCTTATACCAATCGGCCCAGTCCGCCTGGAGCGCCGGACTTATCAGGAGGCTGATTCCCAGTGCGAGGACGGTTGCCGTTGCTGCCTGCATGCGGACTCCTTTGCGGGCGCCGAATAGCCTTGGTTCGGCTTCCAGCGCCTTCCTTGGGTGTGAACTCTCAATCTCCTCGGGCAATGTATCAGATCCGCACTGATAAGGGTAATCACGCCCGCCACGGCGGCGAATTTCCATAAATCCACGCCAGCGGTATGGCTACGGCCCGGCGGATGCTACACTGAGCCCGGCCAAGGCGCCCGCCTTTGCCGGACTGGGAGCAATTTCAAGCAAAAAGTGAAAATACAGGTGTTCGCGCCTGGAAGGAGATATCACAATGACGGATAAAAAAGTGGCGCTGATGGTAGCGGCTTCGCTGACGGGTGTACTGATGCAGCAAAGCGTGTCGGCACACGGTGTTGGCAAGGGAAACGATGGCTTTGTGGTGGATTCGAGTGGTCATCTGGTTTCCGACGGCGCGGGTGATTGCCTGAGAACCCGTGAGTGGAGCAAAGATCTGGACCTGGTCGATTGCGGCGCCGAGCCCAAGAAGACGGCGGTGGTCGCGCCCGAGCCGGCCCCGACGACGCAGCCGGCGCCGATGCCCGAGCCGGTGGCGGTGTCTGAATCGGTGGCGCTTTCGGCCGGCGCGCTTTTCGACGTGAACAGCGACCAGTTGAAAGACGCCGGCAAGCAGGAGCTGTCGGCGCTGGCGACCCATATCAAGGCGCTGCAGGAGATTCAAAGCATCAAGATCATCGGCCACACCGACAGCACCGGCGCGGCCTCCTACAATCAGGTGTTGTCACAGCGCCGGGCCAACGCGGTGAAGAACTATCTGCTGGATCAGGGTATTTCTCCCACCGTGATGTCGACCCTGGGCATGGGGGAAGAGCGGCCGGTTGCCAGCAACGCCACCCGCGAAGGTCGCGCCCAGAACCGTCGGGTCGAAATCAAGATAGAAGGTTCGCGCAAGCGCTAAGCGCCCGTCCTTCGATCCTCAGGCGCCGGCCTCGACCGGTTGTCCGCGACGTAGAATCAGGGTTTGGGTGGGGTAGGCGAATTCTATTCCGGCCTGCTCGAACTGTTCGTGGATATACAGGTTGATGGCCTGCTGGATATCCATGTAAAGGTTGTAATCGGGGCCCAGGACGTAATACACCGTTTCGAAGTTCAGGGAAAAATCGCCGTACTTGGCGAAATGCGAGCGATCGAAACGGGTATGTTTCTGGGCCTCGATGGCCGCCTTCAGGACACCCGGGATCTGTTTCAGCTTTTCTCTCGGCGTATCGTAGGTCACGCCGATTTGCATCACCACGCGCCGTTCGTACATGCGGCCGAAATTCTGCAACCGGCTCTTGAGCAGATCGGAGTTGGAGAACACCAGCTGTTCGCCGGACAGGCTGCGTACCCGCGTGGTCTTCAAGCCGACGTGTTCGACGCTGCCCATGTAATTGTCGACGATGAGGAAGTCGCCGACCACGAAAGGCTTGTCGATGAGAATCGACAGGGAAGCGAACAGATCGCCGAGGATGTTCTGTACCGCGAGCGCCACGGCCACGCCGCCGACGCCCAAACCGGCGATCAGCGCCGTGATATTGAACCCCAGATTGTCCAGCGCGAGCAGCAGCACGCCCATCCACAGCATCGAACTGGCCAGCAAACCGATGGCGTTCAGCGCGGTGACGCTGCCGGGGTCCTGCTTAATTTTGCGTTGGCGGTAGTGCTCCAGAGTGAACCTGAGCAGCGCGCTGGCCCAGACGCCCAGTTGCAGCAGCAGCGTAACCACCAGCGTGGTATGGACAAGGCCGCGCGCACGTTCCGAAAGCTCCACCACCTGGCTGCCGGCGGCGAGCGCGACCACCGCCAGCGCCCACCATTTGGTGCGCTTCAACAAACAGACGATGGCATCGTCGATCTGGGTGCTGGTGCGCTCGGCGAGCCGGTCCAGACGTCGCCAGAGAACGCTGACGACCAGCTTGGCGATGAAAAAAACGGTCACGCTGATGGCGGCCGCCAGCAACCACAGTTCGATCGCCTTGGCGGTCAGTTCGAGATGAAGGTACTGGCTGAAAAAGCTTGTGATCCAATCAATCATGCGTTCGATCCGGGGGCAAACTGTCGCGGGAAACGCGCTGCGACACGATGCGCGCCTAGTGTGTCTCAGGGCACCGGAATCTGCAACCGGGTGTCGCGGGTTTATGCGCTATTTTGAACATCTGCGGATCTGACCGGCACTGTTGTAGTTCGTTCCCTACGGCGAGCACCGCCGCCGAGGTCCGTCCGCTGGCTCACGCACGCATTCGCGGCGTGCCGCGGCAAGGCGCGGCACCAGCAAGAGGTGCGCCCGGCCGGGGTTGGCGACCAACGGTGCACGGCCAGGCCCAGCGACCGCGCACGCCCTTTTTTCGCCCAGGTTTTGGGCCGCTTGCACTGGGGATGTGCGTGAGGACGGTTCCGGTTTGGTGCGCGAATCGTTTCCCTTATCGCAAGTGAATGAAAAATTGAATAAAACGCATATCTCCAGCGCATGGCATAGTCGTTGCTTACCCCCGTGCAGGAAGTATTAAATCGGAAGAGGTTATGAAGGAAAAGCTTGTACTGATCGGCAATGGCATGGCAGGGGTGCGCGCGCTGGAGGAGTTGCTCAAACTGGCGCCGGAGCAATACGAAATCACGGTGTTCGGCGGCGAACCCTACGGCAACTACAACCGAATCATGCTTTCGCCCGTGCTGGCCGGGGAAAAAACCCTCGACCAGATCATGTTGAACGACGAGCAGTGGTACGTTGACAACGGCATCACCCTGCACAAGGGCAAGTGGGTGGATAACATCGACCGGGCGCGCCGCGTGGTCCACGCCGGTGACGTTTGTGCACCCTACGACCGCCTGATCCTCGCTACCGGCTCCAATCCGTTTGTGATACCGGTTCCGGGGCACGACCTCAAGGGTGTCATCAGTTTTCGCGATATCGCCGATGTCGATGCGATGTTGCAGGCGGCCAGCCGGCCGGGGCGCCGGGCGGTGGTGATCGGCGGTGGCCTGCTCGGGCTCGAGGCCGCCAATGGGCTCGCCAAGCAGGGCATGGACGTGACGGTGGTGCACCTGATGGACAGCCTCATGGAGCGCCAGTTGGACAAGCCCGCCGCCGAGTTGCTGCGCGCCTCGCTGGAAGCAAAGGGGTTGAAATTCCTCCTGGAGGCGCAGACCGAGGCGATTCTGGGCGAGGCGCGAGTCGAGGGCGTGCGCTTCAAGGACGGTCAGGAAGTGCCCGCCGACCTGGTGGTGATGGCGGTGGGGATACGGGCCAATTACCAGCTGGCCGAGCGGATCGGATTGCATTGCGAGCGGGGAGTGGTGGTCAACGACACCATGCAGACTTTCGACCCGCGGATCTACGCCGTGGGCGAATGCGTACAGCATCGCGGCCAGACCTACGGTTTGGTCGCGCCCTTGTTCGAACAGGCCAAGGTCTGCGCCAACCATCTCGCCCACATCGGCATCGCTCGCTACGAGGGGTCGATCACTTCGACCAAGCTGAAGGTGACCGGCATCGATCTGTTTTCCGCCGGCGATTTCATCGGCGATGAGCAGACCGAGTCGCTGGTGCTGCAGGATCCCGGCCGTGGCTTGTACAAGAAGGTGGTCCTCAAGGACAACCGGATCCAGGGCGCGGTGATGTACGGTGATACCATCGACGGCACCTGGTATTTCGAGCTGATGCGCGACGGCACCGATGTTTCGGACTTTCGCGACAGTCTTCTGTTCGGGCAGGCTCATCTCGGGGACTCCGGGCACGGTGACGACAATCGCGTCGCGGCGATGGCCGACTCGGCGGAAATCTGCGGTTGTAACGGGGTGTGCAAGGGCGAGATCGTCACGGCGATCACCCAGAAGAATCTGTTCACGCTCGAGGATGTGCGCGCGCATACCAAGGCGTCCAGCTCCTGCGGTTCCTGTACCGGCCTGGTGGAGGCGTTGCTCGCGCACACCGTCGGGGGTGACTATTCGCAATCCCCGGCGAAAAAGCCGCTCTGCCCGTGCACCGAATTCACTCACGACGAAATCCGCGCCGGGATTCGCGACCATGACCTCAAGAGCATGGCGGCGGTGCGTGATTTCTTCGAGTGGAAGGCCCCCGACGGGTGCTCCAAATGCCGGCCCGCGTTGAATTACTATCTGCTCTGCCAGTGGCCGGGGGAATATCAGGACGACAGTCAGTCCCGTTTCATCAACGAACGGGCGCACGCCAATATCCAGAAGGACGCCACCTATTCGGTGATACCGAGGATGTGGGGTGGCGGCACGACCCCGCAGGAATTGCGTGCCATCGCGGATGTGGCGGAAAAGTACAGTGTACGCATGGTCCACGTCACCGGTGGCCAGCGGCTGGCGCTCTACGGCCTGACCAAGGAGCAGCTGCCGCAGATCTGGGGGGATCTCACCCAGGCCGGTCTGGTCTCGGGGCATGCTTACGGCAAGGCGCTGCGCACGGTGAAGACCTGTGTGGGGCGCGAGTGGTGTCGCTTCGGCACGCAGGATTCCACGGCGCTGGGCATCGAACTGGAGAAAATGACCTGGGGCTCCTGGACGCCGCACAAATTCAAGATGGCCGCCTCGGGTTGTCCGCGCAATTGCGCGGAAGCCACGATCAAGGATTTCGGCGTGGTGTGCGTGGACTCGGGTTACGAGTTGCACGTCGGCGGCAACGGCGGGGTCAAGGTGCGCGCCACCGACCTCTTGTGTCATGTCGACACCGCGCAGCAGGTGCTGGACTATTGCGCCGCGTTCATGCAGTTGTATCGCGAGGAGGCACACTATCTGGAGCGGACCGCGCCCTGGATCGAACGCGTCGGCCTGAGCTACGTGAAGGCCAAGATCGTCGACGACAGTGCCAGCAGAGAAGCGCTGACACAGCGCTTCCATCACGCGCAACAGTTCGCCCAGGACGACCCCTGGGCGGCTCGCGCCAAGGGTGCCGAAGCCCATGAATTCACACCGATCAAGCAAGTCGGCTAAGTAAGGGAAGTAGGGTTTTATCATGAATCAGGCAGAACAGCGGGTCCCAGACGCCGCAGGCTGGCTCGAAGTGGGCCGTATCGAGGACATTCCCGCCCTGGGTGCCCGGGTGGTGCGCACGCCCGGCGGGGATATCGCCGTATTCCGCAACGCCGAGGACGAGGTATTCGCCTTGCGCGACCGGTGTCCGCACAAGGGCGGGCCCTTGTCGCAGGGTATCGTTCACGGTCGGCGTGTCGCCTGCCCTTTGCACGACTGGAAAATCCATCTCGACAGCGGACTGGCGGTCGCACCGGACGAAGGATGCGCGGCGCGTTTTCCGGTCAAGGTCGACGCGGGCGTGATCTATCTGTCGCTGACCCCCGACGAGGGCTGTCCGGATCGGTGATCGCCGCCAGGCCCGGGCCCGGCTCGCGAGCCGGGGCCGCTTGATCGACGCTCCCCGGCGCCACCACACCGGCGGCGGCGAAATCCGGCTCGGTACCCGAGGGAGCGTGTCGCCATCGTCCGGGAGCCGCAGCCCTGTCCCGTTGTGTATAAGACCAGCATGTCCGTAAATCCTGTGCGCGAAGTCAGAACAACCTGCCCTTACTGCGGCGTCGGCTGCGGCGTCTTGGTAGGCGTCGGCCCGCACGCTCAAGTCAGTGTGCGCGGCGATCCGGAGCATCCGGCCAACTTCGGGCGCTTGTGCTCCAAGGGCGCGGCCCTGGCCGAAACCCTGGATGAGGACAATCGCCTGCTGCGGCCCCGGATAGATGGAGCGCAGGTCCCTTGGGAGCACGCGCTCGATCACGTCGCCGCTCAGTTCAATCGTATCATCGAACAGCAGGGTCCCGGGGCCGTCGCCTTCTATGTCTCGGGGCAACTGTTGACCGAGGATTACTATGTGGCCAACAAGCTGATCAAGGGCTACATCGGTACGGCCAATATCGATACCAACTCCCGGCTGTGCATGTCCTCGGCGGTGGCCGGGTACAAACGGGCGTTCGGTTCGGACACGGTTCCCTGTTGCTACGAAGACCTGGAGCGCGCCAAGTTGATCGTGCTCGTCGGGTCCAACACCGCGTGGTGTCATCCGGTCCTGTTCCAGCGTATCCGTAAGGCCCGCGAGCTGCACCCGGACATGCAGGTGGTGGTCATCGATCCGCGGCAGACCCCCAGTTGCGATATTGCCGATCTGCATCTGCCATTGGCGCCGGGCAGCGATACCGATCTGTTCAACGGTCTGTTGCTCTATCTGCACCAGCACGGCGAAACCCACGAACAGTTCGTTGCCGGCTGCACCCAGGGGGTGGACCAGGCGCTCGCCCAGGCGCGTCTGTCCGGCGCCGATACCGCCACGGTGGCCATGCGCTGCGGTCTGGACGAGCAGCAGGTGCTGGAATTCTACCGGCTGTTCGCGCGCACCGAGCGCGTGGTCAGCGTCTTCTCCCAGGGGGTCAACCAGTCCTCCTACGGCACCGACAAAGTCAACAGCGTGATCAACTGCCATCTGCTGACCGGGCGGATCGGGCGTCCGGGTATGGGGCCGTTCTCGCTCACGGGCCAGCCCAACGCGATGGGTGGGCGCGAAGTCGGCGGCCTGGCCAACCAACTGGCCGCGCATATGGAGATCGCGGAGCCTTCGCACCGGCAGCGGGTGCAGCGTTTCTGGGGATCGCCGCGAATCGCCGAGCGCGAGGGACTCAAGGCGCTCGACATGTTCCGCGCCATCGAGGCCGGTCAAGTCAAGGCCGTCTGGATCATGGCCACCAATCCGGCGGTCAGCCTGCCCGACAGCCATCGCGTACGGCGTGCCTTGGCCGCGTGTGAGCTGGTGGTGGTTTCCGATTGCATCGAGCGCACCGATACCAACCAGTACGCTCACGTGTTGTTGCCGGCGCAGAGTTGGGGTGAAAAGGAGGGGACGGTGACCAATTCGGAGCGCCGTATTTCCCGCCAGCGTGCGTTTCTTCCCGCCCTGGGCGAAGCCCGGCCGGATTGGTGGATCATCTCGCAGGTGGCTCAGCGTATGGGCTACAAGGACGCCTTCAACTATCGCGACAGCGCTGAGGTCTGGCGCGAGCACGCGGCCCTGTCGGGTTTCGAGAACGAGGGTCAGCGTGATTTCGACATCAGCGCTCTGGCGGCGCTCAGCGACAGCGACTATGCAGGCTTGCAGCCCGTGCAGTGGCCACTGAGCTCGCTCGATGGCGGCACCCAACGGTTGTTCGGCGACGGCAGGTTCTTCACGCCTGAGCGTAAAGCGCGCTTCATCGGTGTTGGCACGCATCGGCCGGCGAACCGGGTAAGCACCGATTTTCCGCTGGTCCTGAACACCGGTCGGGTCCGCGATCACTGGCACACCATGACGCGCACCGGAAAATCGCCGCGGCTCTCGGGCCATGTGGTGGAGCCCTATGCGGAGATTCATCCCCGGGACGCGGCGGCCGCCGGGATCCAGGCTCAAGACCTCGTGGAGGTCACGAGCCGTTGGGGCCGGCTCATCGTGCGCGCGCAGCCAAGCCCCGCGCAACGGGCCGGTAGCCTGTTCATCCCCATGCACTGGAATCAACAGTTCTCCAGCGGTCCCGGGGTCGGTTGCCTGGTCAATCCGGCCACCGATCCGGTTTCCGGTCAGCCGGAATTCAAGCATACGCCGGTGAAGTTGTCGCTTTATACGCCTGCGTGGCACGGTTTCGTGTTGTCGCGGCGCCGGCTGGATCTGCGCCATCTGCGCTACTGGGCCTGCGCGCGCGCCGAGGGTCTCTGGCGTTATGAGATCGCCGGCGACGAGACGCCGTCGGACTGGAACACTCAAGCGCGCCAGTGGTTGGGCGGTGGCGGCGAGAAGGTCGAGTGGATGGAGTATCGTGACGCGGCGGCCGGACGCTACCGCGCGGTCAGGTTGCTCGCGGGCGGCTTGGAAAGTTGTCTGTTTATCGGCCCACAGGCGTCGCTGCCGGCGCGGGACTGGCTGGTGAAAATGTTCAACCAGTCGCAGATCGACGATGCCGAGCGCGCCAGCCTGCTGAGCGGCAAGCCCGCGCCGGGCTCGAAGGATGCCGGGCGTATTGTCTGCGCCTGCTTTGGTGTCGGCGTCAACACGCTGCGCGATGCCATCCAGAGCCAGGGGTTGCGCAGCGCCGAAGAGATCGGCCAATGCCTGAAGGCCGGCACCAACTGCGGGTCCTGCGTGCCCGAACTCAAGCTGCTGTTGAAAGAAAATCAAGCTGCCGAGACAGTGGCCGGCGTCCCTGCCGGCTCTGGTGTCGCCGTATCCTGAACCCGGCTTAGAAGACGTACTGCGCCTGCACGAACAGCTCGTTGGCGTCGTTGCCCTTGACCCCGGATTCGCTGCTGTTGAGCTGATAGGTCGCCTGCAGCTTGATATCGTGCTTATGGACAAACCAGTTGGCGCCGAAGGTGGTGCGACCCCAGACGTCGGCATAGTTGTCGGCGTCCTGCTCGGAATAGCCTGCGACCAGCTCCAGTCGATCGGCAATCACCATGTAGCCGCCTTCCACCGACCAGTTGGTCAATTCCGTTTCGCCGTTCTGGTAGAGACCGCCGGTAAATGTGCCGTCGGTGGTGTCCACCTGAAACAGATTGTACTCGGCGTCCACCGAAAAACCGCTGCTGCGAAAAGCGCCGCTGACCTCATAACCGGTCACTTTGTCCAGACTGGCGGCGTGCACTTCGTTGTCGCCGTCATTGGACCACTGGAACGCGGCGACGCCGATGGTGGCTTTCGTGTCACCCGAAAAGTCACCCTGGGAGAACTTCAGTTTTCCGAACGGGTGGTAGTCCACCCGGCCACCGTAGATCCAGCCTTCGTTGAAATCCGAGTTGGCGTTCACCGGCGTGTCGAAATCCACCCGGTTGGCGTTGGGGTCGATCGAGGCCTGGGCGACCGATGCGCCCCAGGTGAGTTGCTTGCTGGCGTTATGTCCGCTCAGGTGCAGGCCCAGATTGCGGTCCGGCGTGCCATAGTTGTGGTCGCCGACGAAGGTGCGTTCGACAAACTGCTGGTATTTCGACGAGGTCAGAAATTCACGCGAAAAGGGAAAATTGGCGTTACCGAGCTTGACTTTCATCCCCTCGAAGCCGGAGTACTGCATGTACGCGTCCTTGACCGCGACCTCATTGCCGTCTTCGGCCTTGCCGAAGTCCATCTGGAATTTCCCCTTCCAGTCCTTGTGCAACGTCCCCTCCACATAAGGGCGCAGACGGCGGAAAAACATCTCGTCGGTCGCCGGACCGCTGTCGGGGTCGGTGCGCAGGTACTGCAACTGGATACGACCACCCAATTTCACCGATTTCTCGCCTTTTTCATAGACGGTGACGCCGGCGTAGGCCGGCAGTAGGGTTGCAAGACCCAACACGCCGGCCACGGCCTGGCGAATAGCGTTGTGTGGCATTGACACGCTCTCCTTATGTTTTAATGAATTTGATTAAAAGAGCGTGCAGCGTATGACAGAGGTATGACTGGACAATGACGGACATGTTAAGCTTCTGTTACGAGGAGCATCCAGGAGCCGGGCGCCTTGCCCGCCTGTCAGATAATAAGTACAATCTAACTTACTAATATTTAAGCGGCAAACCGCACCAACACCACCAGGGACAAGCCATTTGCCGGACCTATCGTCACGCATTGGCCAGATGAACGTTTTGCGATAATTGAAATGGCCGTGGTCTGTACCAGTCTGGAGCGCTTTGACGAGGACGTGATCGCCGCGTCGGACAGCTTGCCGGTGCTGGTGGATTTCTGGGCCGAGTGGTGCGCGCCGTGCCTGGTGATCGCGCCCATACTCGAGCAATTGGCGGGGGAATTCCAGGGGCGGCTGCGCATCGCCAAGCTTGAGGTCGACCAGGGAGAAAACATGAAGCTGGCTGGACGCTATCGGTTGCGCGGCTTTCCCACCGTTATCCTTTTTTATCGTCGTGGCGAGCGCGGTCGTTTCAGCGGGGCCCGTTCCAAGGCCGCGATCGTGGAGTTTTTGCGCAAGCAATTGGATGACGGCGACTCGACCTAGGGGTCGTTGCCATTGCTGAAAGCGAGGTGAGAGAGCGATTATGGAGTACCCCTGCGACAGCGCGCGCGCCCAAGAGATCGCCCGGCTGGTGCTGCCTATCATGACCCGCCTGGGCATACCCATGACGCCGATCAACTATGCGTTATGGTACGAATACTGCCTCGAGCGTACCCCGGAACTTGTCCAGGCGCTCGCCCCGGTCGCCTCAGGCGAAGTCGCTTATGATTACCAACAAGCCCACGCATTGTTCAAACGCTACGTGGCGGGCGAGGATCCGGGCACGGTGCAGCGGGTAGAGACAGAGGTACGCCGGCTGCTGGCTGATATCGTGCAAATCATCCGCGACGCGGGCCTGGAGCTGAGCCGCTACAGTGCGGTGCTGGGCAGTTGCGGCAGGCGTCTGGAGAGCTGTGAGGATTTGCGCGATCTGCGCAGACTGGTGCAGTCTATTGTGGAGGACACCCAGGCGGTCGCCGCCTCCAACAGCCAGCTGGCCGGCGCCCTCAAGGAGCGAGCCAGCGAAATCGATCAGTTGCGCGGTGAACTGGAGCGGGTACGTCAGGAGGCGGTCAAGGATCCGCTGACCGGGCTGGCCAACCGGCGCGCTTTCGACGAGAGATTGGCCGAGTCGCTCGATGCCAGTCTGCGACAGATGAAAACCATCTGTCTGATGCTGATCGACATCGATCATTTCAAGACCATCAATGATCGCCACGGACACCAGATCGGCGACAAGATCCTGCAATTCGTCGCCTCGGTATTGCGCAAGAATTTTGCCGGCGAGGACGTGGTGGCCCGCTACGGCGGGGATGAGTTCGCCGTGATCGTGGATAAAGCTCCACCCGGAGGCGTTGCGTATGTGGCGGAAACCGTTCGCCGACAAGTCGAGGCGAGTCAACTGAAGCGCACCGATACCGGCGAACCGGTGGGAAGGGTCACCGTCAGTATCGGCTATGACTATTTGCACAATGCCGACACCACGGCCGACGCGCTGGATCGAGCCGACAAAGCGCTATACCGGGCAAAGCAGGGTGGGCGCAATCAAGTGAAAAGTTTCTCCGATTGAAGTGCCGCGGGCGCCCGCGGCGTGAGCCAGGCCGGCACCACGCTGGATTTTTCGCCCGATTGGGTGGAGTCCGGCGGCGGGATGCGGTTACCATGGTCCTTTTGGTTGGACCTGCCATTGCGGACGGAAGTGTGAAAACATGAAATTCAGTATCATCAGCGGCAGTCACCGCGAGAATTCGCAAAGCGAGAAAGTCGCCCGTTACCTGGAGCGGACCCTGGCGGAAACCAGGCTCTGCGACGAAACCTGGTTGTTCTCCCTGGCCAACAACCCGCTACCGCTGTGGGATGAAAGCGTCTGGGAGGGGGCCCCTGAGTGGCGCGAACGCATGCGGCCGATCTCCGAGGAGCTGAGTTCGAGCGACGCGTTTATCGTCATCTCCCCGGAGTGGCACGGACAGGTGCCTGCGGGGCTGAAGAATTTTTTTCTTTTGTGCGGCAAGGAGGAAGTGGGGCACAAACCGGCGCTGATCGTCACGGTATCATCGGCCGACGGGGGCGCTTATCCGGTGGCGGAGTTGCGCATGAGCAGCTATAAGAACAACCGCATCTGTTACATTCCGGAACAGGTCATCGTGCGCAATGTGGAAAGCGTCCTCAACGAGCGCGAAGCGGATAACAACCCCGAGGCCGATCAGTACTTCCGCGCCCGTTTCGCTTATGCCTTGGGGGTGCTCAAGGCGTATGCCCTGGCCCTGCGTCAGGTGCGTGCCAGCGGTGCGGTCGAGACCACGGTGTTCAAGAACGGTATGTGACGGGGCCGGTTCTCAGGCCTGAGGGTCGATCACGCAGACCTGATTGCGGCCGTTGTCCTTGGCCTGGTACAACGCCTGATCGGCGCGCGCGAACAGCGATTCCGGCGTGTCGCTGTCGGCCAGCATGCTGACCCCGATGCTCACGCTCATCGCCAGTTCGGCGCCGGAGCAGCGACAGGGTGTTTCGGCGATATGGCTGCGGATGCGCTCGGCCAGCAACAGGGCGCCCTCCCTGTCGGTGTCGCGCATCAGCACAATGAATTCCTCGCCGCCATAACGGAACAACAGATCGCCGTCGCGCTTGCACAGATCGGTCTGCTGGGCGATCGCCTTGAGCGCGCAGTCGCCGATGATATGGCCATAGCGGTCATTGATGGCCTTGAAATGATCAATATCCAGCACCAGCATCGCGCAATCGGCCTGACGGCGGCGGGCGTGGCTGAGTTCGCGGTGCAACATCTCATCGAGCGCGGCACGATTGCTGACGCCGGTGAGCGGGTCCTTTTGCGCCAATTGCAGCGCGTCCTGGTAGAGCAGGGCATTGCGCAGCGGATAAAGCAGGTTGCACAACAGGCGCTCGAGGATTTCAGTCTCCCGTTCGCTGAATTTTTCGTTGCGGCGAAATGACAGCTTGCCCAGCGGTTCGTCGCCCAGATGCAGCTTATAGGAACAGCTGTGGCGCGATTGTGTCCCCAGCCTGACCTCCAGATCGAGATCGTCGTTGCGATAACGAATGCCCTGATGAGGAATCAGATTGCCCACTTCCTGGCTGAACAGCTCCATCAGGCGCATCGGATCCAGACTGGTTTGCAGGCATCTGACGATCTCCAGCGTCTGGTAGGCCGCCGCTTCCTGCCGCTCCGGGCAGCCGACGGCCGGGCCGTCAGCCAGGGCTTGTGCAATGTCGTGCAGCGGTTTGCTCATAAAAGTGCACCAAAAAGTGGATGTTGCAGCCCAAGTGATGCGAATTTTGTGCCAGACTTGTGCAAAATTTACAAATCTTTTAAAATCAACAGCTAATAACTGAGGATGACGATACAGAAAGGCATTTCGTCAAACCTATGACGGCTGAATGACGCTTCGGTTGCCCTTCACCGGTGACGGTTTTCCGCCCCCAGCGCTTGCGCGTGTCCGGCGAAGCGCACACCATTATCCTTATTGAGGAGTGGATTGGAGTGCCTGGAGCTATGCGCCGTTTTGTCTTCTGTCTGTTGTTCCTGTTGCCATGGGTCTCGCCGGCGTCGGCCGCGCAGGAGGAGGCGGTCCTGCAGCCGGGTATGGTCAACCCTGGCTTCCACGAGCAACCTGCCTGGTTCAAACAATCGTTTCTGGATATCCGTGAAGACGTCGCCGAGGCGGCCGAGAGCGACCGCCGGGTCATGCTGTACTTCTACCAGGACGGTTGCCCCTATTGCAAAAAGCTGTTGGAAACCAACTTCAGTCAGCGCGATATCGTGGAGCGCACGCGCGGGCATTTCGATGTCATCGCCATTAACATGTGGGGCGATCGGGAAGTCCTGGATTTTCAGGGCAAGCCAACCACCGAGAAGAACTTCGCCACCGACCTGAAGGTCATGTTCACGCCGACGCTGCTGTTTCTCAACGAACAGGGTGAGGTCGTGGTGCGGTTGAATGGCTATTACGCACCGCACAAATTCGCCGCGGTGCTGGATTATGTGGGCCAGAAAAAAGACCGCGACATGGATTTCCGCAGCTTCCTGGCCGCCAATGAGCCGGTGGCGGCGAAGGGGGAATTGCACCAGGACCCCAGCTACCTGCAGCCCCCCTATCGGCTGTCGCAGCGCGCCGCCAAACCGCTGCTGGTGATGTTCGAACAAAAGGACTGTGCGCCCTGTGACGAGTTGCACCAGGATATTCTCACACGGCCGGAAAGCCGCGAGCTGTTGCGGCAGTTTGACGTGGTATTGCTGGACATGTGGGCCGACACGCCCGTTCAGACCCCCTCGGGGCGCGAGACCACCGCGGCGGAGTGGTCGCGTGCGCTGAAGGTGCAGTACGCGCCGACGCTGGTGATGTTCGATCGCGAGGGCAAGGAGGCGTTTCGCACCGAGGCGTATCTCAAGGCGTTCCACGTCCAGTCGTCGCTGGACTATGTGCTCTCAGGCGCGTATCGCTCGCAACCGAGTTTCCAGCGCTACATCCAGAAACGCGCGGAGGCCCTGGAGGCGCAGGGCGTGCACGTCAATTTGATGGAATAGCCTGCTGGGCCTCGAACTGTCGGCCGGTGACGCCCCGGCTGTCGCCGCTCAGCAGATAGAGAAAAGGCGAAACCACATCGGCGGGTTGTGGCCGCCGCTGCGGGTTCTCGCCCGGATAGGCCAGGGCGCGCAGGGAGGTGGCCACCGGTCCCGGGTCGATGCTGTTGACCCGCACCCGGGTATTGGTTTCCAGTTCGTCGGCCAGCGTCTGCATGAGGTTTTCCGCGGCTGCTTTGCTTGCCCCATACGCGCCCCAATAGGCTTTGCCGTGGCGCCCCGCGCTGTCGGAACAAAACAGGATCGAGGCATCCTCGCTGTTGAGCAGCGGTGTCAGGCAGGCGCGCGTCAGCATGAAGGGGGCGTTGAGGTTCACCTGCAAGACGCGATACCACAGCTCGGCTTCAAAATGCGTCAGCGGTATCAATGCGCCCAACATGGCCGCGTTGTGCACCAGCCCGTCGAGACGGCCGAATTCCTTGTCGA
Organism: Thiogranum sp.; assembly: GCA_030148805.1. Lineage (GTDB taxonomy): Bacteria > Pseudomonadota > Gammaproteobacteria > DSM-19610 > DSM-19610 > Thiogranum. The sequence goes on from JASBSS010000022.1 coordinate 100,581, forward strand.
CGGTGGTGGCCAGGTCGAAGTAATCCTTTTCGCTCGCGCCTTCCAGATCCAGGGGGTAGATCGCCGGTTGCGGGCCGCCGGCCGCCTCGATACGGTCGTAGACCGATTCGAGATTGCGCACCACCTTGTCCAGCAGGATCAGGGTGGCGCCGTGGGCGGCACAGGCACAGGCAAGTTCGGCGCCGATGCCGCCGCCGGCGCCGGTGACGAGGATGGTGCGGTTGCTCAGGCAGGCTTCGGTGGGCGACCAGGTCTCAGGGATGTGCATCCACCCAGTTTACCACGTTTGTTTCGCTCAGGGATTGCATGAGCTGTAGCGCGCACTGGTTGCCGCTGCGCACCGCGCCTTCGAGCGTGGCCGGAAGATCGGTGGCGGTGTAGTCGCCCGCCAGCCACAGCCCCGCGACCGGCGTCCGGTTCGCGGGGCGCCAGGTGTCGATACCGGCGCGGGCGCAGAAGGTGGCGCGTTTCTCACGGATGAGCCGACGCTCCAGCGGCGGGGGCCAGTGGGGAAAATGTTCTTTCAGTTGCGCGACCACGGCGTCGATCAGGGTCGTCGCCGGCAGGCGCTGGTGCGGGCCGCGACCGCTGATGACCGCCGCTATCAGCCCCGGTTGTCCGCCACAGCGGCGGTCGAACACCCACTGCGCCAGGCCCGATTCGAGCCCCACCATGATGGGATCGAGCGCGATCTCGGGCGGATACTGAAGGTAGACCGTGGCGATCGGTTCATGGCCCAGTTCCCCGAGTCGCGCCGCCAGCGGTTGCAATACCGGGTGGCGTGAAAGCAGTCTGCGGGTGATGCTGTGGGGCGTGGCGAGGATGACGTGGCTGGCCGCAAGCCGGCGCCCGCCCACGATCGCGCCGCGGATGGCCTGGGCGTCGATCTCCAGGCCGGTGAGGCGTTGTCCGAGTTCCACCCCGGCGCCGTGGTCTTCGAGAAATTCACCCGCTGGGCGAGGCAACAGCGCATTGAGTTCCTGGCGCGGAATCAGCAGGTCCGAGTCCGGCCGCGAACCGCTGAACAAGGTCTGCAGGACGCGGGTGAACAACCGGGCCGAGGCCAGATCAATCGGCGTGTTCAGACTGGCCAGGCACAACGGCTCCCAGAGCTTGCGCACCAGCCCCGGCGACTGCGCGTGGCTGTGCAACAACGCCTGGACAGAGAAGTCCTCGGCCGCGCTGATCCTGAGCTGGGTGACTTTGCGGCTGAAGCGCAACGCCCGCAGGCGCTCGCTGGCCGAGAGGCCTCGCGCGGCGCTGAGCGCGCCCAATAGATGAAACGGGGCCGGCAGCGTCGGCGCTCTGAATCTCAGGCTGACCGCATCGTCGCGATACAGTTGCAGAGTCAGCGGCAGGCGTTGGAACGCGGCGTCGACATCGATACCGATCTGCTTCATCAGGGTGAGCAACGCCTGGTAAGCACCGATCATCAGATGCTGGCCATTGTCCAGGATGCGCTCGCCGCTACGCACGCTGCGGGCGCGCCCGCCCAGTTGGCGCGCCGACTCCACCAGTATCACCGGCACCTGGTGGCGACACAGGGTCAAGGCCGCCGATAGACCCGCCCAGCCGCCGCCGGCCACCAGCACCGGCGCTGTTGCTGGGCGCGCGTCACCCATGCGCGTAGCGTCGCTGCCAGCGCTGCTCCCGGCGCGCGGTGCGCCAGGCGATCCACAGTTTGCGCAGCGGCGTGAGACTCAGGCGGCGTTGTACCACGTTGTAGCCGTCGGCGGCGATTTCCTCGAGCAGCGTCTGGTAGATGGCCGCCATGATCAGGCCGGCACGTTGGGGGTAGCGGTCTTCGTCGGGCAGGTAGGACAGGGCGCGGGCATAGTAATCGCGCGCGCGTTGCGCCTGGGTTGCGAGCACGCCGCGCAGCGCCTCGCCGGCGTGCAGCAGGCGTTCGGCGTCGATGCCGTGCGCGCGCAACTCGTCGGCCGGCAGATAGACCCGTCCGCGCTCGGCGTCTTCGCGCACATCGCGGATGATGTTGGTCAGTTGCATCGCGGTACCCAGGGTCTCGGCGTATTGCAGCGTCTGGCGATGGCGATAGCCGAAGATTTCCGCCGACAACAGGCCGACGACGCCGGCGACGCGGTGGCAATACAGCGCCAGTTCGCTGAAGTTCTCATAGCGAAGCTGGTCCAGGTCCATGCGCATGCCGTCGATGATTTCGTGGAAATGCTCGGCCGGCAGGTTGTAGCGCTCCAGGGCCGGGTGTAGTGCGCGTGTAACCGGGTGACTGGGCCGGCCGGCGAAGCACGCGTCGATCTCCCCGCGCCACCAGTCGAGTTTGCGCGCGGCGACGGCGACCTCGCCGCCGCTGTCCACGCAGTCGTCGACCTCGCGACAGAAGGCATACAACGCGGTGATCGCGCGCCGTTGCTCGGCGGGCAGGAAGAGAAAGCTGTAATAAAAGCTGGAACCGCTGGCGGCGGTTTTCTCCTGGCAGTAGTGTTCCGGGGACATCGGGCGTCCGGGCTGTGAGACACCCGGTGATTTTAACGCCTGTGCCATCTCAGGCGAAGCCCTGGCGCAGCGCGCCCCAGGCGATGCCCAGCCGGTCGCGCCCGCTGAGTCGGGGGCGACTGTAGATATCCTGTTGTCGATGGAGTTTTTCCAGCACTCGGGAACCGCCGAGAACGATGGCGCGCAACTCCAGCGCAAAGCGCCCCTCCAGACGTCTGCCCAGCGGGCTGCCGGCGCGCAACAGCCGGGCGCAGCGCTCGATCTGAAAGCGCACCAGGGCGTGTACCGCGGGCGAGTTGCGGCGTTGGGCGATATCGACTTCGCGCACGCCAAAGCGCGCCATTTCATCGGCCGGAAGATAAATCCGTCCGCGTTGCTGGTAGTCGGAAGCGATATCCTGGAGGAAGTTGATCAACTGCAGTGCGCTGCAGATGGCATCGGCGTAGGCGAGATCGCGGGCGTCGCTGTGCCCGTGAAGATGTAGCAGCAAGCGACCTATCGGGTTAGCCGAGCGCCGGCAATAGTCCATGAGTTGACCAAAATCCTGGTACCGGGTCTGGGTCACATCCTGGCCGAAGGCGCTCAACAGATCGTGGAACGGCGGCAGCGGCAGTCGATGTCGGTGTATGGTGTCGGCCAGCGCCTGATACAGAGGTTCGGCGGGCGCGCGGGCGTCGGCCATCAGCCCGAGCGCCTCGCCCATCGCCGCGAGTCGCCGCAGGCGCGTGTCGGCGGCGAGTGCGTCTTCATCGGCGATGTCGTCGGCGGTGCGGGCAAAGGCGTAGATTGCGGCGACGGGGTCGCGCAGGCGCGCGGGCAGCAGCCACGAGGCGACGGGAAAATTTTCGTAATGGCTACGCGCAAGCCGCCGACACCAGCGATAACCGGCGCGCGCCGCCCGCGGATCAATGCACATCGCCGGGCGGGTCGGGGTCGCCCTGCACCGGGCGCGGCAGGCGTTCCACCGGGGCCGGCTCGGGAAGGTCCTTTTTGCGTCGGATACCCATTTCGCCAAACTTGCGGGCACCCGGCAGTACGCGACTGTCAAAGGAACCCACCGCGCTGTTGTAGCTGTCGACGCTGCGCCGCAGATGATTGCCGAGTTTGCCCAGGTGGTCGGAAAAGGTGCTCAGGCGATCATACAATTCCTCGCCCAGGGTACGGATCTGTTCGGCGTTCTCCGCCAGCGATTCCTGGCGCCAGCCATAGGCGACGGCGCGCAGCAGCGCCACCAGACTGGAGGGTGTCGCCAGCACCACCTTTTCGGCCATGGCGTCTTCCAGCAAACGGGCGTCCACCTCCAGGGCGGCGCTGAGAAACTGATCGCCAGGAATGAACAGGACGACGAAGTCGGGCGATTGGGCGAACTGTTGCCAATAACCCTTGCCGGCCAGTTCCCGTACCCGGTCGCGGACGTTGCGCGCGTGCCGCTGGATCTCCAGCGCCCGAGCCGCGTCGTCGCCGGCCTCGACCGCGCCCAGGTAGGCGTCCATCGGCGCTTTGGCGTCGACGATGATTTCGCGTCCGCCGGGCATGCGCACGATCATGTCCGGCCGCTGTTTGCCGCCTTCGGTCTCGACACTGCGCTGCTGGTCGAAGTCACAGTGCTCCACCATCCCGGCGAGTTCGGCCAACCGTTTGAGCGTCAGCTCACCCCACTGACCGCGCACTTCGGGGCGGCGCAACGCCTTGACCAGATTACGGGTTTCGCCCTGCAATTGCTCCTGGGCAAGGGCCATGAATTTCAGCTGCTGGGTCAGCGAGCCGAACGCCGTCTGGCGCTCCTTTTCCATCTGTCGGATCTGCTGATCGGTTTTCTCCAAGGCCTCGCGAATCGGCTTGACCATGCTCTCGACGGCTTTTTCGCGCTGTTCCAGCGCGCCGTTGGCGCGGGTGTGCAGGGTGTTGAAATTACTTTCCGCCAGCTTGAGAAACTCGCTGCTGTTGGCCTTGAGGACGTCGCTGGCGAGCGATTTGAAAGTGCTTTCGAACTGCGCGCGTGCCTGATCGAAACTGCGGACCTTCTCCTCCATGGCCTGGTGCTGCGCCGCCAGCTGGCTGTCGAGGCGGATGTTGTCCTCGCGCAACCGCGCCAGTTCGCGTTGCGAGCGCTGGTGCGCCAGCAGCCAACCGATGAGGGCGGCAGCCAGGGGCGCGCCGAACAACAGAATCCAGTAGAGGGGTTCCATGAGGCCCCATCATACCGAATCCCGTGCGCGGACGCTCAGCCGAACAGGGGGATTTCCAACGCGGCCAGCGCCACCAGGGTGCCGATGGCCGCGCCGGCCAGCACGTCGCTGGGGTAGTGCAGGCCCAGCACCGGTCGCGACAGACCCACCAGCACCGAGAATACCGCCAGCGGGGCGGCCAGCGGTGGCACATAGGCGCTGCAGATCAGGGTGAAATTCACCGCGTGCAGGGTGTGCCCCGAGGGGAAACTGAAATGGTCGAGACTGGCGGTTTTCTGATTCACCCGCGGATGGATGTTGCAAGGACGCTGTCGCGAGGTGGTCTTTTTGAGCACTTTGTAGATCAGCAGGGCTGGGATGCCGGCGACCAGCATATGCAGGCTTGCCAACAGACCCGCGTGGCCGTGGAACGCCGGCAACCATAGCATCAGGCTGTACCAGCACACGCCGTTGCCCAGCCGGCTGACGGCACGAAAGAACCATTCCGCGGTGCGATGGGTGCTGATTCGATTGCAATGAATGCAGAGATTGAGATCGAGCTGATACAGCCGGTTCATTGCCTCACCTCCTGCTGCAGTAGCCGTTCGAATCGCTGCACGATGCCGTCCCAGCTTAGGCCAAGCGCATAATCGGCGGCGTTGGCGCCGATTTGACGCAGGTTGGCGATGTCTTCGCAGTGGGCTTCGGCGGCAGCGACGAAAGCGGCCTCGTCGTCTCCGGAGATCAGAATTCCGTTTTCGCCATGGCGCAGGTGCTCACCGGCGGCGGCCAGATCGTAGGCGGTGACCGCCAGGCCCGAGGCCATCGCTTCGGTGACTACGTTGCCAAAGGTTTCGCTGCGACTGGGGAACAGAAACAGATCGGCGCTGGCGTAATGACGCGCCAGATCCTCCCCCCGCCGCGTACCGCAAAAGAAGATATCGGGGTTGTCCCGGGCCAGGCTGGCGCGCAGCGGCCCGTCGCCCACCAGCACCAGTCTGGCGGCGGGAACGCGTCTGTTGACGGCGCGAAACGCCGCTACCGCCGTGGCAATATTCTTCTCCGCCGCGATGCGCCCGACGTACAGACACACCAGGTCGTCTTCGCCGGCCCCCCATTGCCGACGCAGCGCGAGGTCGCGCCGCTCGGGATGAAAGACCCGGCCGTCGACACCGCGCGGCAGGACTTCCACGCGACCGAAATCGAGTTGGCGCAACTGTGCGGCCAGCTTTGCGGTCGGTACCAGGGTGCAGCCGGTGCGCCGGTGCAGCCGTCGCAGGTAGGTGAGGATGAGCGGTTCGAGCACACTCAGATGGTAGTGGCGGCTGTAGGTATGGAAATTCGTATGGAAGCCGCTCAGGGTACGGATACCCAGGGATCTGGCGATGCCGGCGGCCGACCACCCGAGCGGCCCTTCGGTGGCGATGTAGACCACGTCGGGCGGTTTGACCTGCCAGTTCCCGCGCAACAGGCCGCCGGCGGGAAAGCCAAAACGCAGGTCGCGGTACATCGGCAGCTGCATGCCCGTGCACAGGTGCTCGGCATAGTGGCCATTGACCCGCGGTTGCTCGTCGGGCCGCTGGCGGGGACGAAACACCTCCACCGTCCACCCCCGATTGAGCAGACCGTCGACCAGTTTTCCCAGCGTCATGGCCACGCCGTTGACTTCGGGAGCGTAGGTCTCGGTCACAAAAGCGATATGTCGCACAGCACACGCCTGTCGCGGATCTTGGCGCGGTCAGTGTCGGTGCTCGGTGTGACTGTTATGTGTAGATTGCGTGAACTGTTTATGACAGCCAGGTCAGGATCTCGCCGGGGGTGCGAATCATGGCGCTGGCGCCCCAGGTTTCCGGGCGGTCGTCGGCGAGCAGGTAGCCAAACAGCGCGACCAGGGTGGTCATGCCGGCGGCCCGGCCGGCGCGAATGTCGCGTTCGGCGTCGCCGACATAGAGGCAAGCCTGCGGCTGGGCCTGTATCTGCCGGCAGGCGTGCAACAAGGGCGCGGGGTGGGGCTTGCGTTGTTCCAGCGTATCGCCGCAGACCACGACCGCGACCCGCCGGTGCAACTCCAGCGCCCGCAGCAGCGGTTCGGTCAACCAGGTGGGTTTGTTGGTGACGATGCCCCAGCGCAGTCCGCGGCGCTCGATCTCATCCAGGACCTCGTCCATACCCGGAAACAGCTTCGTCTGGCGGGCGATGTTGTTGGCGTAGTATTCCAGGAACTGCTGGCGCAACGGCTCAAAGCGCGGCTGCTCGGGTTTGATGCCGAAGCCGAGTTCGATCAGGGCGTTGCCGCCGTGCGAGACCACGGGCCGAATCGCTTCGAAGGGCAGCGCGGCGGCCCCGTTGGCCACCATGACGGCATTGAGGGCGGCCGCGAGATCGGCCGCGGTGTCCAGCAGTGTGCCGTCCAGATCGAACAGTACCGTCGTCCAGGGGGAGTCAGTCAGCTTTCTTGAACCAGGCAAGGTAATTGACGTCGACATTGCGCTCCAGGCGGTAGCGCGCGGTCAGCGGGTTGTAACTCATCCCGGTGAGCTCCTGCAGGCGCAGTCCGGCGACTCGCGCCCAGCGTTCCAGCTCCGAGGGCCGGATGAATCTCGCGTACTCATGGGTGCCCCGAGGCAGCAGACGCAGTACGTATTCCGCACCGACGATGGCCAGCAGATAGGCCTTGGGGTTGCGGTTGATGGTGGAGAAGAAGACATCGCCGCCCGGTGTCACCAGCTCGGCGCAGGCGCGGATCACCGAGGCGGGCTCGGGTACGTGTTCGAGCATTTCCATGCAGGTGCAGACAGAATAGGCCGCGGGTTGCTCGGCGGCCATCTGTTCGGCGGTCTTGAGCTGGTAGTCGACCGCGACGCCGGATTCGTGCTGGTGCAGCCGCGCCACGCTCAAGGGGGCTTCGCCCATGTCGATGCCGGTGACCTCGGCGCCGAGCGCGGCCATGCCCTCGGAGAGCAGCCCGCCGCCGCAGCCGACATCGATGACCCGCCGGCCTTCGAGCGGCGCGCGGGCGTCGATATAACCCAGACGCAGGGGGTTGATATCGTGCAGCGGCTTGAATTCGCTGCCCGGATCCCACCAGCGCGAGGCCAGTTCCTCGAACTTGCTGATCTCGGCCTGATCGACGTTGTCGTTAGCTTGTGCCATGAAGACAAGATACCGGGGGCGCGGGCGCGCGGCAAGGAGGTCCTCAGCCCGGATCGCGCGCGGCGTCGGCCGCCGCGATCCGCGCCTGCCAGGCGTCGGCGCGCTGCAACACTTCGGTCAGGTTCAATTGCGTCAGCCGGCGCTCCTGCAGCAGCCGTTGTCCGGCCACCCACACGTCGCTGACCTGCTCGCGTCCGGCGGCGTAGACCAGCTGCGAAATCGGGTCGTACAGAGGCCGGGTTTCCAGCGCGCCCAGGTCGACGGCAGTGATATCGGCCCACTTGCCCTCGCGCAGCGAGCCGATGGCTTCGCCCAGCCCGAGCGCGCGGGCGCCGTTGAGGGTCGCCATGGCCAGCACGTCGCAGGCCGGCAGGGCGCTGGCGTCGCCGTGCACGGCCTTGGCCAGCAGCGCGGCGGTGCGCATTTCGCCGAGCATGTCCAGGTCGTTGTTGCTGGCCGCCCCGTCGGTGCCGAGCGCGACATTGATGCCGGCCTCCAGGCACTTCTGCACCTGGCAGAAGCCGCTGGCCAGCTTGAGGTTGGATTCCGGACAGTGCACGATGGTTGCGCCGCTGTCGGCGACCAACTGGCGTTCGTCATCGCTGACGTGGGTCATGTGCACGGCGAGCAGCGAGGGCGACAACAGCCCCAACTCGTGCAGTCGCTGCAGGGGTCGCTTGCCGAAGCTCGCCACGCTGTCGCTGATCTCGCCGGCGGTCTCGTGCACGTGCATGTGCAACGGCAGATCGAGCTCGTCGGCCAGCACCTGCACGCGGCGTAAGGGCGCGTCGGAAACCGTGTAGGGCGCGTGCGGCGCGAAACTACAGCGGATCAGCGGGTGGTGCTTGTATTCATCGTGCAGCGCCAGCCCCTTGGCCAGATACTCGTCGGCATCCCCCGCGTAGGCCGTGGGGAAATCGATCAGGATCATGCCGGCGCACAGGCGCATACCGGCGCCGGCGGCGACGCGGGCACTGACTTCGGGAAAGAAATACATGTCGTTGAAGCAGGTGGTGCCGCCGCGCAGCATTTCCGCAATCGCCAGCTGGGTGCCGTCGTGCACGAACTGTTCGCCGACCCATTGTTGCTCGGCCGGCCAGATATGCCCCTGCAACCATTGCATCAGCGGCAGGTCGTCGGCGATGCCCCGCAGCAGATTCATCGCCGCGTGGGTGTGCGCGTTGACCAGGCCGGGAATCAGCGCGTGGCGCTCCAGGGTCGCTTCGTTGCGGGCCTGGAAACCGCGCCGGGCCTCGGCGCGCGGCAGCAACGCCACGATGCGCCCCTCGTCGATCGCCACGCTGTGGTGATCGAGCACCGTGCCGCGAGGTTCCACCGGAATCACCCAGCGGGCGTGCAACAGGGTTTCAACGTTTCTCATCGTCCACCTGTACGGTCGTTACCGCCGCGCGCGGGGGCACACAGCGCCGAGACCGCGTTCACTGCGCTTGCTCGGTCTGATAAAGATGCACGTCGCGCTGCGGGTAGGGAATACTGATACCGTTGGCGTCGAAGGCCAGCTTGATCTTCTCCAGCAGGTCGGCGCGCACCGGCCAATAGTCGCCGCTGTTCACCCAGGGACGGACGTTGAAATTCACGCTGCTGTCGCCCAGCTCGGCCAGGGCGATGGCCGGCGGCGGGTCGGCGAGAATGCGCTCGTCCTGTTGCAGAATATCCCCCATGATCTGCTTGGCCTTGGCAATGTCGTCGTCGTAGCCGATGCCGAACACCAGGTCGATGCGCCGGGTCGGTTTGGCCGAGTAATTGGTGATGGTGCCGTCGTAGATCTGGCTGTTGGGAACGATCACGGCGCGATTGTCGCCGGTGCGCAGCAGGGTGGCGAACATGCGCACCTCCTCCACCACGCCGCCGGTGCCCCCGGCCTCGATATAGTCGCCGACCTTGAACGGCCGGAACAGGATGATCATCACGCCCGAGGAAAAGTTGGCCAGGGAGTCCTTCAGCGCCAGGCCTACGGCCAGACCGGCGGCACCGAAAATCGCCAGCAGCGAGGTGGTCTGGATCCCGACGTGGTCGAGGGTGGCCAGCACCACCGCCACCAGCAGCACCAGATAGACGATATTGGCGAGAAAGGCGATCAGCATCTGGTCGAGGCCGCCGCGCGTCATCATCCGGCGCGACAGCCCGGTGAGCCATTTCGCGATCCAGCGCCCGACCAGGAAGATGAGTATGGCCACGACAATGCGTATGCCCCAGGGGATGAGCAGCGACTCGATAATGGCCGGATCGGTCCAGTCGACGTTGGATAAGGCTTCCATAAAGCAGAACTCCTCGCGGATATTGAGCGACAGGCCCGAGTAGAACGTGAATCGGTTTCGCTTGCAAGCCGCGACCGCCGCTGCGGTACAATCGCAGGCATGGACGACCAACACGATTCCGTACGCGCCGTTTATTGGGAAGACGACGCCTTGCACCTGCTCGACCAGCGACGCCTGCCGGCGCAGGAACACTGGCTGCAACCGGCGGACTGTCAGGCGGTGGCCGCGGCGATCCGCGACATGGTGGTGCGCGGCGCGCCGGCCATTGGCATCGCGGCGGCCTACGGGGCGGTGATCGCGGCGCGTGCGCGCTACCGCGCCGCCCCCGCTGCCTGGCGAGACCCGCTGCGGGCCGACCTGGAGACCTTGCGCCAGGCGCGACCCACGGCGGTGAATCTGGCCTGGGCGCTGGAGCGGGTGGCCGCGCGCCTCGAGGACTTGCGGGGTGATCCGGAACCGGCGCTGCTGGCGCTGGCGCGAGACATTCATCGGCAAGACGTCGCCGCCAACCGCCGCATGGGGGAGTTGGGGGCGGCGCTGATCGAGGCCGGCAGCGGCGTGCTGACGCATTGCAACACCGGCTCGTTGGCCACGGGCGGTTACGGCACCGCCCTGGGGGTGATCCGCAGCGCCTGGCGCGCGGCGAAACTGAGCGCGGTGTTCGCCGACGAGACCCGCCCCTGGTTGCAGGGCGCGCGCCTGACCGCCTGGGAACTGGTTCGCGATGCCATCCCCGTCAAACTGGTGGTGGACGCCGCCGCGGCGCACCTGATGCAATCCGCTCAGGTGCAGTGGCTGATCGTGGGCGCCGACCGCATTGCGGCCAATGGCGACGTCGCCAACAAGATCGGTACCTGCACGGCGGCGGTGGTCGCGCGCCACTACGGCGTGAAGGTGATGGTGGTCGCGCCCGCCTCGAGCGTCGACCTGCGCACCCCCTGTGGGGCCGACATCCCCATCGAGCAGCGGCCGCCGGCCGAGGTGTTGCAGTTGGCCGGCGCCCCGGTGGCCGCTGCCGGCGCCGACGCCTGGAACCCGGCGTTCGACATCACCCCGGCGTCGCTGATCGACGCCATTGTCACCGAACGGGGTGTGGTATTGCGGCCGGATCGGGAAAAAATGACAGCGCTAATGAGCTGACGAAAAATTGACGACATGCGGCTGAGAGCGATTCTGAGCCGATTTGAGCCCCCTTCGGCTGGATGCGGTACCCCCCGGCCCTGTGCTATTATGCCGCTTTTACGCGCTCAGAGTATCTGGCGCCCACTACCGGCGCCACCGCGCCTGACACTGGATAAGCATGGCCGATTTCGCCAAAGAAGTCCTTCCCGTCAATCTGGAAGACGAAATGCGTCAGTCCTACCTGGATTACGCCATGAGCGTGATCGTGGGGCGCGCGCTTCCGGATGTCCGCGACGGTCTCAAACCGGTCCATCGTCGCGTGCTCTTCGCCATGAGCGAGCTGGGCAACGACTGGAACAAGCCCTATAAGAAATCCGCCCGCGTGGTCGGTGACGTCATCGGTAAATATCATCCGCACGGCGACACCGCGGTCTACGACACCATCGTGCGCATGGCGCAGCCGTTCTCCCTGCGCTACATGCTCGTCGATGGCCAGGGCAACTTCGGCTCGGTGGACGGCGATTCGCCGGCGGCGATGCGTTACACCGAAGTGCGCATGGCCAGGATCGCGCACGAACTGCTGGCGGACCTGGATCGCGAAACCGTCGACTTCGTGCCCAACTACGACGAGTCGGAATCCGAGCCCTCGGTCTTCCCCACGCGTATTCCCAACCTGCTGGTCAACGGCTCGGCGGGGATCGCGGTGGGCATGGCCACCAATATCCCGCCGCACAACCTCACCGAGGTGGTCAACGGTTGTATCGCCTTGATCGACAATCCGGAGCTCTCGCTCAAGGAGCTGATCGAATACATCCCGGGTCCCGATTTTCCCACCGCCGCCTTCATCAATGGGGTGCGCGGTATCCACGAGGCCTATGCCACCGGTCGGGGGCGGGTGTATATCCGCGCCCGCTCGCACATCGAGGGCGAGGAGGGCGCGCGCCAGACGATCGTGGTCACCGAACTGCCGTATCAGGTGAACAAGGCGCGCTTGCTGGAGAAGATCGCCGAGCTGGTCAAGGACAAGAAGATCGACGGTATCAGCCAGTTGCGCGACGAGTCCGACAAGGACGGGATGCGCATGGTGATCGAGTTGAAACGCGGCGAAGTCGCCGAGGTGGTGCTGAACAACCTCTATCAGCACACCCAGCTGCAAAGCGTGTTTGGCATCAACATGGTCGCCCTGGTCGACGGTCAGCCACGGCTGTTGAACCTCAAGGAGGTGTTGCAGGCCTTCGTCCGCCACCGCCGCGAGGTGGTCACCCGGCGCACCGTTTTCGACCTGCGCAAGGCGCGTGAGCGGGCGCACATCTTGGAAGGTCTGGCCGTCGCCCTGGCCAACATCGACGAGGTCATCGCGCTGATCAAGGCGTCCACGAGCCGCGCCGAGGCGCGCGAGGAACTGGTGCGGCGCGAGTGGCAGCCCGGGATCGTCACCGAGCTGTTGCAGCGCTCGGGCAGCGAGGCCTCGCGCCCCGACGGCCTGGACGCGGCCTTTGGCTATCAGGGCGAGATCTATCGCTTGTCCGAGACCCAGGCCCAGGCCATTCTCGATCTGCGCCTGCACCAGCTCACCGGGCTGGAGCAGACCAAGATCGTCGATGAATACCGCGAGGTGATCGAGCGTATCGATGACCTGCTGGACATCCTCAACAATCCCGATCGGCTGATGCAGGTCATCCGCGACGAGCTGGTCGAGGTACGCGAGCAATACGGCGACGCGCGGCGCACCGAGATTCTGGTCGATCAGCTCGATCTGACCATGGAGGATCTGATCACCGAGGAGGACGTGGTGGTGACGCTGTCGCATTCCGGTTACGCCAAGTCGCAGCCGTTGTCGGACTACCGCGCCCAGCGCCGTGGCGGGCGCGGCAAGGCGGCCACGCGGGTCAAGGAGGAGGACTTCGTCGACAAGCTGTTCATCGCCAGCACCCACGACACCATTTTGTGTTTCAGCTCGCGCGGCAAGGCCTACTGGCTCAAGGTCTATCAGCTGCCGCAGGCCGGGCGCACGGCGCGCGGCAAGCCCATTGTCAATCTGTTGCCGCTGGAGGAAGGCGAGCGCATCAACGCCGTGCTGCCGGTGCGCGATTACAGCGAGAACCAGTTCGTCTTCATGGCCACGGCCCAGGGGACGGTGAAGAAAACCGCGCTGGCCGATTTCTCCCGTCCGCGCAGCAACGGCATCATCGCCGTCGATCTGCGCGACGACGACTATCTGGTCAATGTTCAGATCACGGACGGCAACCAGAACGTGATGCTGTTCAGCAATGCCGGCAAGGCGATCCGCTTCAAGGAGGCCGACGTGCGGCCCATGGGGCGCACCGCCTGCGGCGTACGCGGCATCCGTCTGGGACCGGGACAGAAGGTGATCGCCCTGATCATCGTCGCCGAAGGCTCGGTGTTGACCGCCACGGCCAACGGCTATGGCAAACGCACGCCGGTTTCCGACTATCCCATCCATGGGCGTGGCGGCCAGGGGGTGATTTCCATCCAGGGTTCGGAGCGCAACGGCGAGGTGGTCGGCGCGGTGCTGGTGCGCGACGAAGACGAAATCATGCTCATCAGCAACGGCGGCACGCTGGTGCGCACCCGGGTCAACGAAATCTCCTCCATGGGGCGCAACACCCAGGGCGTGCGCCTGATCAATCTGCACAGCGAGGAGCACCTGGTGGGCGTGGAGCGGGTGGTCGAGGAACAGGACGAAGAGGCCGAGGACGCGGCCGAATGAAAAGAGCCGGCCTATCCGAACCCGCGCAAGGCAATGAACACATCGTTGGAGTGAGCGACAAATGAAGGTTTACAATTTCAGCGCCGGCCCGGCGGTACTGCCGGCGGCGGTGCTCGAACAGGCGCGCGAGGAGCTGCTCGACTGGCACGGCAGCGGCATGTCGGTGATGGAAATGAGCCACCGCGGCAAGCAGTTCATGCAGATCGCCGCCGAGGCCGAGGCGGACCTGCGCGAGCTGATGAAGATACCGGCCAATTACAAGGTGCTGTTCCTGCAAGGCGGCGCGTCCAGTCAGTTTGCGATGGTCCCGATCAATCTGCTGCGCGGGAAAACCGCTGCCGACTACATCTGGACTGGGGCTTGGGGCAAAAAGGCGATCGCCGAGGCCAAACGCTATGCCCGCGTCAATGTCGCCGCGAGCTCCGAAGAGGACGGTTTCAACAGCATTCCCGAGCGTTCCGGCTGGAACTTGGAGGCCGATGCGGCGTATGTGCACTACACGCCGAATGAAACCATCGGCGGAGTGGAGTTCCACTGGATCCCCGACGTCGGAGACGTGCCCCTGGTGGCGGATATGTCCTCGACCATTCTGTCGCGACCGGTGGATGTCAGTCGCTTCGGGGTGATTTACGCCGGGGCGCAGAAGAACATCGGGCCCGCGGGTCTGACGGTGGCGATCGTGCGGGAGGATCTCATCGGCCAGCCGCTCGACGGGCAGCCGGCGATGTTCGACTACGCCACCCACGCGGACAACGATTCGATGTACAACACGCCGCCGACCTATGCCTGGTATCTGGCCGGCTTGGTGTTCAAATGGCTCAAGGAACAGGGCGGCCTGGAGGCGATTTCGGTGATCAATCACCGCAAGGCGCGGTTGCTCTACGATTGCATCGACGGCTCCGATTTTTATCGCAACCCGGTGGACGTCAACAGCCGTTCCTGGATGAACGTCCCGTTCACCTTGGCCGATCCGGGCCTCGATGGCACCTTTCTGGATGAAGCCGGCGAGGCCGGGTTGGTGTCGCTCAAGGGCCACCGCTCGGTCGGCGGCATGCGTGCCAGCATCTACAACGCCATGCCGGAGGAAGGGGTGCAGGCGTTGGTGGACTTCATGCGGGATTTTGAGCGCCGTCGAGGCTGATCCTCCGCAAACCCAGTGCGCGCGAGGAGGGGGCTGAGCGGGAGGGCTTCGAGGTCGCGTGGCCGCTTAATTTAGGCTGACAGTTATGTACCGAATTCTGACCCTGAACAATATTTCAACGGTGGGTTTGGAACGATTGCCCGCTGATCAGTACACCGTGGGTGACGACATCGCCGAGCCGGATGCGATTCTGCTGCGTTCGTTCAACATGCACGCCATGGAGATACCGGCGTCGGTGAAAGCCGTCGGCCGCGCCGGGGCGGGGGTGAACAACATTCCGGTGGACAAGCTCAGCCAGCGGGGCGTGCCGGTGTTCAACGCCCCGGGCGCCAATGCCAACGCGGTCAAGGAGCTGGTGCTGGCGGGGATGCTGATGGCGGCGCGCAATCTGGTTCAAGGCTGGGAGTTCGCGCGTAACCTGAGCGGTGATGACGCCGAAATCAGTCGCCAGGTCGAGGCCGGAAAGAAACAGTTCGCGGGAATGGAGCTGCCCGGGCGCACGCTGGGCGTCATCGGTCTCGGCGCGATCGGCGTGTTGGTCGCCAACGCCGCGCACGCGCTGGGCATGAAGGTCATCGGTTACGATCCGGACATCACGGTGCAGAGCGCCTGGCAGTTGACCGCCGATGTCGAGCAGGCGAGCAGCGTGGACGACCTGCTTTCGCAGGTGGACTTCGTCACTTTCCACGTTCCCTTGGTCGAGGGCACGCGGCACATGATCAACGCCGAGCGGCTGCGCGCGATGAAGGACAATGTGGTGCTGCTGAATTTCGCCCGTAACGGCATCATCGACGACGAAGCCGTGGTGGCGGCCATGGCGCAGGGAAAAGTGTACGCCTATGTGTGCGATTTCCCCGGCAATCTGCTGAAGAACCATCCGCGCGTGATCACCCTGCCGCACCTGGGCGCCTCTACCCGGGAGGCCGAGGAGAACTGCGCGGTGATGGTCACCGAGGAAGTGCGCGATTACCTGGAAAACGGCAACATCCGCAATGCGGTGAATTTCCCCAAGGTCTACATGAAGCGCTACGAGGGCTATCGCCTGTGCGTGGCCAATGCCAACGTGCCCAACATGTTGGGCCAGATTTCCACCACCCTGGCCGACGCCGGACACAATATCCTCGACATGATCAACAAATCGCGCGGTGAGCTGGCCTACACGCTGGTGGACGTCGACAGCGTCATCGGCCAGCCGTGCCTCGACAAGATCGCCGCCGTGAAGGGCGTGCTGTCGGTGCGGGTGCTGGACTGAGGAGGGCGGCCGCGTCAACTTATGAGCGAGAGCGAACTCGACCGACTGCGCCAACGTATCGACGCCCTGGACGAGCAGATCCAGACGCTGCTGAGCGAGCGCGCGGCCTGCGCTCAGGCGGTGGCCGAGAGCAAGCGCGCGCGTGGCGACGAGGTGTTCTATCGTCCCGAGCGCGAGGCCGAAGTCCTGCGGGCGGTGCGCGCGCGTAACAGCGGGCCGCTGTCGGATGACGAAATCGCGCGGCTGTTCCGCGAGATCATGTCGGCCTGCCTGGCCTTGGAGCAGCCGTTGCGGGTGGCCTATCTCGGCCCCGAGGGAACCTACACCCAGGAGGCGGCACAGAAGCATTTCGGTCATTCCGTGAGTTTGTGTCCGCTGCGCGCGATCGACGAGGTTTTCCGCGACGTCGAAGCCGGGAGCGCCGATTTCGGCGTGGTACCGGTGGAAAACTCGACCGAGGGCACCGTCAATCACACGCTGGACATGTTCATGCGCTCGCCGTTGAAAATCTGCGGCGACGTGGAGATGCGTATCCACCATCAGTTGCTGTCCCAGGCGACCGATATCGGTTCGCTCGAGCGGGTCTGCGCCCACCAACAATCCCTGGCTCAGTGTCGCGAATGGCTGGAGGCGAATCTGCCGGCTGCCGAACGCGTGGCGGTGAGCAGCAACGCCGAGGCGGCGCGCCTGGCGCGCGCGGACGCCAAGCTGGCCGCCATCGCCAGTGACGCCGCGGCCGCCGTGTACGGGCTGAAGACCCTGGCGGCGAATATCGAGGACGACCCCGCCAACACCACCCGTTTTCTGGTGATCGGCGCGCAGCAACCTGGCCCCAGCGGCAGGGACAAGACATCGCTGATGGTGACGGTGCACAACAAGGCCGGGGCGCTGTATGCGTTGTTGGGTCCGATCGCGCGTCACGCTGTCAGCATGACGCGGATCGAGTCGCGTCCGTCGCGGGTGAGCAAGTGGGACTATGTGTTCTTTGTC
This sequence comes from Thiogranum sp., assembly GCA_030148805.1. GTDB lineage: Bacteria > Pseudomonadota > Gammaproteobacteria > DSM-19610 > DSM-19610 > Thiogranum. The sequence continues at coordinate 117,889 of JASBSS010000022.1, forward strand.
GATGTGGAAGGGCATGTCGAGGACGCCAATGTCGCCGCCATGCTCGAGGAGCTGCGCGGCGAGGCCGTGTCGTTGAAAGTACTGGGATCGTTTCCGCGATGCGAGTTATGAGCGGCGGCCGGCGCGCATGAGTTCGTTACTGACGTACGCGGTGGCGGGCGTGCAGGCGCTGCAGCCTTACGCGCCGGGCAAGCCGCTGGATGAACTCGAGCGCGAATTCGGTATCCGCCAGGCGGTCAAGCTCGCCTCCAACGAGAATCCGCTCGGCCCCAGCCCGCAGGTACAACAGGTCCTGCGCGAACAAACCGCCCAGCTCTCCCGGTATCCCGACGGCAACGCGTTCGCGCTCAAATCGGCGTTGGCGGCGCACCTGGGGGTGGCCGCCGAATGTCTCACCCTGGGTAACGGTTCCAACGACGTGTTGGAGCTGGTGGCGCGCGCCTTTCTGTCCCCCGGCACGTCGGCGGTTTTCTCGGCGCACGCGTTCGCCGTCTACCCGTTGGTCACCCAGGCCGTCGGCGCCCGCGCCCGGGCGGTGGCCGCCCACGACGGCAGCAATGGCCCGAGCTACGGCCACGATCTGGCGGCGATGTTGGCGGCGATCGACGCGGATACGCGCGTGGTGTTCATCGCCAACCCGAACAACCCCACCGGTACCTGGGTGGCGGCCGCCGAGTTGCGAACGTTTCTCGACCGGGTGCCGGCGCACGTCGTTGTGGTGGTCGACGAGGCCTATTTCGAGTATGTGGAGGTCGCCGACTATCCGAACGCGCTCGCCTGGCTTGAGGACTTTCCGAATTTGCTGGTCACCCGCACGTTTTCCAAGGCCTACGGGCTGGCCGGTTTGCGCGTCGGCTATGGCGTCTCGCAAGCCGAGCTGGCCGATATCCTCAATCGGGTGCGTCAACCCTTCAACGTCAACAGCCTGGCGCAGGCCGCCGCAGTGGCCGCCTTGCACGACGTCGAGCATTTGCAGCGGGGGCTGGAGGTCAACCGCCAGGGCATGCGCCAGCTGGAGCTGGGCTTGGCCGAGTTGGGTCTGGCGTTCATTCCGTCGGTGGGCAATTTCATCAGTGTGGATACGGGCCGCGAGGCCGGGGAGGTCTACACCGCCTTGTTGCGCGAAGGCGTGATCGTGCGCCCGGTGGCCAATTATGATCTGCCGGGATTTCTGCGCATCAGCGTCGGCTTGCCCGAGGAGAATCAGCGCTGTCTGGCGGCGCTGGCGCGGGTGTTGGCCCTGTGATCACCCGGCTGTGTGTCATCGGTGTGGGTCTGATCGGCGGCTCGCTGGCGCGCGCGCTGCGCCAGGCCGGGTGTGTCGAGGAGGTCGTCGGTTGCAGTCGCAACGCCGCGCATCTGCAACGGGCGGTGGAGCTGGGCGTGATCGATCGTTTCGAGACCGACCCCGCGCTGGCGGTGCGCGGGGCCGACATGGTGTTCGTCGCCGTGCCCCTGGGCGCCATGCGGGCGGTGTTCGCCGCGATCGCGCCGGCGCTCGCGCGCGAGGCGGTGGTGACCGACGGCGGCAGCGCCAAGGCCAGTGTGGTGGCCGATCTGAATGACGCGGTGGGCGAGACGCCCGCCTGGTTCGTGCCGGGACACCCGATCGCGGGGATCGAGCGCAGCGGCGTGGAGGCGTCTTTCGCCGCCCTCTATCGGGACCGGCGCGTCATTCTCACGCCCTTGCCCGAGACGTCGGCCAGCGCGGTGGGCAAGGTCCGCCGGATGTGGGAGGCCGTCGGCGCGACGGTCAACGAAATGTCGCTGGCCCACCACGACGAAGTGCTCGCGGCCACCAGTCACCTGCCCCATGTGTTGGCCTTCGCGCTGGTGGAAAGCCTGGCGCGCAAGGACGAACAGCGGGAGATCTTCGCCTATGCCGCGGGTGGGTTCCGTGATTTCACCCGTATCGCCTCCAGCGATCCGGTGATGTGGCGCGATATCTGCCTGGCCAACGGCCCGGCGATTCTGAGCATGATCGAGCGCTTCGAACAGGACGTCGCCGGACTGGCGCGCGCGATCGAGGCCGGCGACGGTGACCGCTTGCTGGCGATTTTCCGCGACGCCAAGGCCGCCCGCGACGCGTTTGCCGGTTAACCCTTGAGCAGAGTTTGAGATTATTTTTCCATGAGCGATTCAAGCAGTGTGACCTTTCACGTGCAGCCCGGTGGCGTCCTGAGCGGCCAGTTGCGGGTGCCCGGCGACAAGTCGATTTCGCACCGTGCCATCATGCTGGGGGCCATCGCCGAGGGGTGCACCGAAATCAGCGGATTTCTCGAGGGCGAGGACAGTCTCGCCACCCTCAAGGCGTTCCAGGCGATGGGGGTCGAGATCACCGGACCCACGCAGGGACGGGTGCGGGTCCAAGGCGTCGGTCTGCACGGGCTCAAGGCGCCGGCGGGGCCGCTGGATCTGGGCAATTCCGGCACCTCGATGCGGCTGCTGGCGGGCCTGCTGGCCGGTCAGGCGTTCGCCAGCGAGCTGATCGGCGACGGCTCGCTGATGCGCCGGCCGATGCGCCGGGTCACCGAGCCGCTGGCGCGGATGGGCGCGGCGATCGCCACCGGGGAGGCGGGTACCGCGCCGCTCAGGATCAGCGGCGGCCGCCCGCTGCGGGCGATCGATTATGCGTTGCCGGTGGCCAGCGCGCAGGTGAAGTCGTGTCTGCTGCTGGCGGGGTTGTACGCCGAGGGCCGGACCTGTGTGCAAGAACCGGCGCCGACCCGGGACCACACGGAGCGCATGCTGCGCGGAATGGGCTATGCTGTGGACAGTGGCGACGGCCGCGCGTGCGTTAGCGGCGGCGGCCGTTTGCAGGGGTCGGTCATCGACGTCCCGGCGGATATTTCGTCGGCGGCGTTTTTCCTGGTGGGAGCGAGTATCAGCGTGGGTTCGGATCTGCTGTTGCGCCACGTCGGCATCAATCCCACCCGTACCGGCGTGCTGGAGATCCTGCGGCTGATGGGGGCCGACATCGAGGTGCGCGATCGGCGCGAGGTGGGCGGCGAGCCGGTCGCCGATCTGCGGGTGCGGGGCGCGCCTTTGCAGGGTATCGACATTCCACCGGAGCAGGTGCCGCTGGCCATCGACGAGTTTCCCGCGCTGTTCGTCGCCGCCGCCTGCGCCGAAGGGCGTACCCGGCTTACCGGCGCGGCCGAATTGCGGGTCAAGGAAAGTGACCGGATCCAGGTGATGGCCGACGGTCTGCGGGCGTTGGGGGTCGACGCGCGACCGACCGCCGACGGCATGGTCATCCAGGGTGGCGGTCTGAATGGCGGCCGCGTGGACAGCCAGGGCGACCATCGGATCGCAATGGCGTTCGCCATGGCCGCGTTGCGGGCCGCCGGTCCGATCACAATCGCCGACTGCGCCAATGTCGCCACCTCGTTTCCCGGTTTTGTCGAACTGGCCGCCACCGCGGGGCTGGCCATCGACGCGAGCTAGCCGTATGAATACGACCTCCTCCGTCCCAGTAGTGGCCATCGACGGGCCGAGCGGTTCGGGCAAAGGCACCATCAGCCGGCTGTTGGCGCGCGAGTTGGGCTTTCATTTCCTCGACAGCGGGGCGCTCTATCGCCTGCTGGCCTACGCCGCCGGCCAGCACGGCATCGACCTGGCCGACAGCGCGGCCCTGGTGCGGCTGAGCGGAGACCTCGATATCCGCTTTCCCGCCGACGGCGAACAGGTGCTGCTCGACGGTGAGCCGGTGGGGGACGAGATCCGCACCGAAGCGGCCGGCGCGGGGGCCTCGCGGGTGGCGGCCTTGCCGGAAGTGCGGCGCGCGCTGCTGCAACAACAACGGAATTTCCGCCGCCCGCCGGGGCTGGTGGCCGACGGTCGCGACATGGGCACGGTGGTGTTTCCCGACGCCGTGCTCAAGGTGTTTCTGACCGCAAGTTCAGAAGTACGTGCAAAAAGGCGCTTCAACCAATTGAAAGAAAAGAATATAAATTCTGATTACGAAGCGATTTTGGAGGAAATCCAGGCCCGCGACGCGCGTGACAGCCAACGCAGCGTGGCACCCCTGACCCCGGCCGCGGACGCCGTGGTGGTGGATACCGGCGGCCAGGCGATCGACGCCACATTCCAGTGCGTGTGCGATTTGTTAAAAAAACGTCTAAATCCGTGAATCCCAAAGAATAAGCGTTTATAATCAGCGGTTACGTGGCCCGGTGTCGCTGGATACCGGTTTTTTCAACTGCAACCCGCCGTCGGGTGACGCTGCCGGACGGGCGATTTGGTATGCCGTTGCGCCAAGCAACGGAAGGATTTTTCACCCATGTCTGAAAGTTTTGCTGAGCTCTTCGAACAAAGCCTGGTCAACAAGGAAATGCGTCCGGGCACCATTGTCACCGGTACCGTGGTCGACATCCAGTCCGATGCTGTGATCGTCAACGCCGGTCTCAAGTCCGAAGGCGTTATCCCCATAGAACAGTTTTACAATACCCAGGGCGAGATCGAAGTCGCCGTGGGTGATGCCATCGAGGTATCGCTCGACGCCGTCGAGGACGGCTTCGGCGCCACGCGTCTGTCGCGCGAAAAGGCCAAGCGCGCGCAAGTCTGGAAACGTCTGGAGCAGGCGTTCGAGGATTCCGAAATCGTCAAGGGCGTGATCAGCGGCAAGGTCAAAGGCGGCTTTACCGTGGATATCGACGACATCCGCGCGTTCCTGCCGGGATCCCTGGTCGATGTGCGCCCGGTGCGCGACACCACCTATCTGGAAGGCAAGGAACTCGAGTTCAAGGTCATCAAGCTGGACCAGCGGCGCAACAACGTGGTGGTTTCGCGCCGCGCGGTGGTCGAATCCGAATACAGCGCCGAACGCGAGCAGTTGTTGGAAGGCCTGCAGGAAGGCGCCAACGTCAAGGGCATCGTCAAGAACCTCACCGATTACGGTGTGTTCGTCGACCTCGGCGGCATCGACGGTCTGCTGCATATCACCGACATGGCGTGGAAGCGGGTCAAGCATCCTTCGGAGATTGTCGAGGTCGGCCAGGAGATCGAGGTCAAGGTGCTGAAGTTCGACCGCGAGCGCAACCGCGTGTCACTCGGCCTGAAGCAACTGGGCCAGGACCCCTGGGCCGATCTGGCGCGGCGTTATCCCGAGGGCACGCGCCTGTTCGGCGCCGTCACCAACATCGCCGACTACGGCTGCTTCGTCGAAATCGAGGACGGCGTCGAAGGGCTGGTGCACGTCTCGGAGATGGACTGGACCAACAAGAACGTCAACCCCAGCAAGATGGTGCACATCGGTCAGGAAGTCGAGGTCATGGTGCTGGACATCGACGAGGAGCGCCGGCGCATTTCGCTGGGCATGAAGCAGTGCCACACCAATCCCTGGGAAGAGTTCTCGGCCACCCACAACAAGGGCGATCACGTCAAGGGCACCATCAAGTCGATCACCGACTTCGGCATCTTCATCGGCCTGGACGGCGGTATCGACGGCCTGATCCATCTTTCCGACATCTCCTGGAACGAAAGCGGCGAAGAGGCCGTGCGCAACTACAAGAAGGGCGAGGAACTGGAGGCCGTGGTCTTGTCCGTGGACGCTGAGCGCGAAAGGATTTCCTTGGGAATCAAGCAGCTTGAGAAAGATCCCTTTTCCAATTTCTCAGCAGATAACGCTAAAGGTTCCATTGTTAAGGGCGTTATTAAGGAAGTCGACGCCAAAGCCGCCCTGGTGGATCTGGGCGACGGCGTGGAAGGGACCTTACGCGCCTCCGAGCTGGCCCGCGACCGGGTCGAGGACGCGCGCACGGTGCTCAGCGTGGGCCAGGAAATCGAGGCCAAGTATATTGGCGTGGACCGCAAGACCCGCACCATCGCCCTGTCCATCAAAGCCAAGGACAGTGACGAAGAGGCGGCCGCCATCGCCGATTACAGCAAGAGCAGCGGCGGCAGCGCCAAACTGGGCGACGTGCTGAAGGAACAGCTGGAAAATAGTGGAGACTAATCAATAAATTGGTCTATGATTAGGTTACGGGCCGGGGCGGCCGGACGGCCGCCCTTAAGGAATCATCGGGGACTACCATATGACGAAGTCTGAGTTAATCGAAATACTCGCTGCCAAGAACAGTCATCTGAACCATAAGGATGTGGAGCTGGCGGTCAAAAGTCTGATCGAGCAGATGAGTCAGTCCTTGTCGACGGGGAATCGTATTGAAATCCGCGGCTTCGGCAGTTTCTCGCTGCACTACCGGCCACCGCGCATGGGGCGTAATCCGAAAACCGGCGACGCGGTGGCGCTGGCGGCCAAGTACGTGCCGCATTTCAAGCCCGGCAAGGAATTGCGCGAGCGTGTCAACATCTACGCCAATGGCGGCAACGCCACCGCTGGCGGCGAATCGGACGCGGAGTCCGCTGGCGGTGGCAGCCTCTTCTGATCCCCGCCGGCACCCCGGCAATCGTTACTGAAGGAGCGGCCGCGACCGCTCCTTTTTTTTGTGATTTGCCGTGACTTTTCAAAGCACAGATAATGGGGCGCCTGAATATCCTCGCGGAGAGCTGTTATGGGCCGACTGATCGGCTTCCTGTTTGTCGTTGTCCTGGTGGTTGCCGGGCTTTCGTTCGCTGTACTGAATTCCCAGCCGGTGACCTTGAATTATTATCTCGGCGAGCGAGAGATCGCGCTGTCGCTGGTGCTGGTTTTGGCGCTGGCGCTCGGGGCGCTGGCCGGGGTGGTGGTCAGCGCCGGCATGATCCTCAGGCAGAAGGCACAGATCGCGCAGCTCAGGCGCCGCTTGCGCCACCTGGAGAAGAGCGCCGAGCAGATCCAGGTCCTGCCGGCCGAGGACTGAGGGCGATGTCTCTTCTGCTTTGGTTGTTGTTACCGGTCGCGGCGGCCTCGGGGTGGTGGGCGGCGGCCCATCGTCAGCAGACCCGTCGACGCGCGAACCGGGCGCGATTCAACTCCGCTTACGGCCAGGGCCTGAACTACCTGCTCAATGAACAGCCGGACAAGGCGGTGGAGGTTCTGCTGCAGCTGGTGGAGGTCGACCCGGACACGGTGGAACTGCATCTGGCCCTGGGCAGCCTGTTTCGTCGCCGGGGCGAAGTCGCCCGCGCCATCCGCGTGCATCAGAATATCGCCGCCCGCGGCGGCCTGAGCCAGGAGCTGCGCAATCAGGCGCGACTGGAGCTGGGGCGGGACTATCTCAAGGCAGGCCTGCTGGATCGCGCCGAACACCTGTTCAGGCGTCTGTCGGCCGAAGGGGCGCATGAACGCCAGGCGTGTCAGTACCTGGTGGACATCTATCAGCAGGAGAAGGAATGGAGCCGGGCGATCGAGGTGGCGCGACGCATCGCCGGATCGGATCCGGCGCATTGGCAAATCCGTATCGCCCACTATCACTGCGAACTCGGCGAGGCGGCGCTGGCACGGGGCGACGTCGGCGAGGCCAGGGTTCGCGCCGAGCACGCCCGCTGTGAAGACGCCGAGTGTGTGCGCGCGTTGCTGCTCAGAGCCGCCGCCTGCCAACACGCCGGGGATTTCCAGACGGCGATCGAGACCTATCAGTCGCTGGGGGAACAGAGTCGGCGCTTGTTGCCCGACATCCAGCAACAGCTGCAGGCCTGTTACGATTTGTCGGGTCAGGCGAGGCGGCACCCGGATGCGAGCGCGGTCGAGACCGGGGCGTTCGAGACCCGTTTCCGTTGCGAGCAGTGCGGCTTCAGCAGTCGAAAATTGTTCTGGCAGTGTCCCGGTTGCAAATCCTGGAGCAGCGTCAAGCCGCTGGGGCAGGGAGCTCCTTTATGATCGCCACCCATCCGGCATCCCGTATCATCGTGGCCCTGGATTTCGCCAACGGCGCCCGCGCCTCGGCCTTCGTCGACGGCCTGGCGCCGGGCAGTTGTCGGCTGAAAATCGGCAAGGAACTGTTCACCCGCGAAGGGCCTGAACTGGTACGCCGCTTTGTCGAACAGGGCCATGATGTCTTTCTGGACCTCAAGTTCCACGATATCCCGCACACCGTGGCGCGCGCCTGCGAGGCCGCCGCGGCCCTCGGGGTATGGATGCTGAACGTGCACGCCAGCGGGGGGCGGCAAATGATGCAGGCGGCGAAACAGGCGCTGGCCGAGACCCATTCACAGCGCCCTCTGTTGATCGCGGTGACCGTGTTGACCAGTATGGGGCGGGACGATCTGGCCGAGGTCGGCGTCGATGTGGAGCCCGAGCGGCAGGTATTGCGCTTGGCCAGGCTGGCCCGGGATGCGGGATTGGATGGCGTGGTCTGCTCACCGCGGGAAGCGGCATTGCTGCGGCGGGAAGTCGGCGAGGACTTCCTGCGCGTGACGCCGGGCGTGCGCCCGCAAGGTGCGTCCGCCGACGATCAGACCCGAGTATTGACCCCCGCCGAGGCGGTCCGGCAGGGGGCCGATTTCCTGGTCGTCGGCAGGCCGATCACCCAGGCGGCAAACCCGCTGGCGGTGTTGAGCGAAATCAATCGAGAACTCGCCGCGATTTGAGTCGCCAGGCTCGCCACGTACGAAATTTCGTACAGAAAATTCAGAAATTTGCGCATTGTGTAAAGACTCCGTCCTCGTATGATGTTCCCTGGCGCGACCCTCGCGCCGCTGCACGATCGGGGGACGGACTCCCCCTACCGCTAAATTTTCAAGGAGGATTGGGTCGATGAGCTTGTTTCGTTACCTCTTGGCTGTGGGTTTACTCGCGTTCTCGTGGGCTGCCGTCGCCGCGCAGCCTGTGAATATCAACAATGCCGATTCCGAGGCGCTGGTCGACGGACTGGTCGGCGTCGGTCCGCAGAAGGCGCTGGCCATCGTGCGCTACCGCCAACAACACGGGCCGTTCAAACGGATCGAGGATCTTTCGCTCGTCGATGGGATTGGTGCCAAGACGGTGGAACAGAATCGTCCCAACATCCGGCTTGGCGCGCCCGCAGACGCGAAGCAGTAATCCGCCGGTAGGCCCGGACGGATGTCTCATCCGCTCGGGCCGATGGGCGATGGGTGAGAACAACAACACCCTGTAAGGATGCGGCAAGTGGTTATGCCTCTTTGAGGGGCGGCGACAGGGTAGTCGCCGTAGCGACAGGGACGTGGCAGCCATTCTCCTTTGAGAGGCATATCCTCTTGCTTGCACCGCAGTCCGGGTCGATCCGTCGGCGGATGGCAACAGTCTGCCAGATTGACCCTGCCGTCTGTTTTGGGTATTGTCCGCGTAACGTTGGCGCCCTGCGAAAATATCCAAAATAGTTGAACACTATGAATTTTTATCCCGTAATTCTCACCGGGGGCGCCGGTAGTCGCCTCTGGCCCGTCTCGCGCGAATTCTATCCCAAGCCGCTATTGCCCATATTCGGGGAACGGACCTTGCTGCAGGACACGGCCATCCGTTTGGACAGTCTGGAGGGCATCCACCGGCCCCTGTTCGTCTGTAACGAAGAACACCGATTTCTGGTCGCCGAACAGGTGCGCGGCCTGGGAAAGGAACCGGAAGCGATCATGCTGGAACCGGAGGGACGCAACACCGCTCCCGCGTTGACGGTGGCCGCGCTGTATCTGGCGGAGCAGGCGGCGGACGCCACCATGGTCGTCATGGCGGCCGATCATGTGATTCCCGACGCCGCGCTGTTCAGCGAGACGGTTGCCGAAGCGGGCAAGCTCGCCGAGCAGGGCTATCTGGTCACCTTCGGGGTAGTGGCGAACAAGCCGGAGACCGGCTATGGCTACATCCAGCGTGGGGATGCCATCGAAGGGAGCGCCGGTTATCAGGTGAACTGTTTCGTGGAGAAGCCCGATGCCGCCACCGCACAGGAGTACCTCGATACCGGGTCCTACTATTGGAACAGCGGGATTTTCGTCATGCGTGCGGATCGTTGGCTGGAGGAGATCGGTAAATTCCAGCCCGAGATTCTCGCGGCCTGCCGGGCGGCCATGGCCGAGAGCAAGCGCGACAGCGACTTCGTCCGGGTAGACAAGATGGCGTTTCTTTCCAGCCCCGCCGATTCCATCGACTATGCCGTCATGGAGAAGACGCGCCAGGCCGCGGTCGTGCCGATGAACGCCGCCTGGTCGGATGTGGGTTCGTGGTCGTCGATCTGGGAGGTCTCGGAAAGAGACGGTCAGGGCAACGTCTGCAAGGGCGACGTGTTGACGCACGAGGCCAGCAATTCCCTGTTCATGGCTCAAAACCGCTGCCTTGCCGTGGTCGGGCTGGATAACGTGATCGTGGTCGAGACTTCCGACGCCGTGCTGGTGGCCGACAAGAGCAAGTGTCAGGACGTGAAAGCCATCGTCGGCAAACTCAAGGACGGCGATCGCGAGGAGTACCGATTTCACAGCCGGGTCTATCGCCCCTGGGGCGATTACGAAGGTATCGACGAAGGCGGCAGATATCAGGTCAAGCGCCTGACCGTAAAGCCGGGCGCCAAACTCTCCTTGCAGATGCACCATCACCGCGCCGAGCACTGGATCGTGGTTTCCGGTACCGCGCGGGTCACGCGTGGGGAAGAGGTATTCATGCTGTCGGAGAATGAATCGACTTACATTCCCTTGGGCACCACCCACCGGCTGGAGAATCCGGGGACCATCCCGCTGGAGATCATCGAGGTTCAGTCGGGAAGTTATTTGGGAGAGGATGATATTGTGCGGTTTGAGGATGTTTACAACCGGTTAGGTTAGTAACTTTTTCATGTTCAAAAATCGCGATAATAAGCAAGAGCATGATCGTTCCCGTCGTATGGTGGTTCCGGACACCGCGGGTTGCGGCGAAATAGTAACGTTGAATCAACTATGGGGCGTAGCGTTGAAAGGCTCGCGAACGATTTTTTCGAGTTTACTGCTCTGTTTATCAATTGCCGCCCTCTATCTATATTTTGTCGAACCGATATATCGGTCAACTACTCATCTACTACCGCCGAAACAGCAGGATATTGAAGGATTGTCTGTTAGTTCAAGAGGTGTCTTCGGTTTGGATTTGCGCCGCTATACCCCCGAATTCGTGTACGGTGTTTTTCTGCATAACCTTAAATCCTGGGGACTTCGCCGTGAATTTTTTGATATTCATCGGTTAGAAAAACATTATATATCGAGCCATACTCCTCATGGCCTAAACGCTGATCGGACGTTTTCCGAATTATTTAATGCGCGTTTTCGGTGGCGTGTTGACAGAGTGGATCCCTTATCGGTGTCCGTAAGTTTCGATGATTCTGATCCTGAAGTGGCTGCAAAATGGTTAAATCAATATGTTGCATTTGCAAACAAGAAGACGGTCAACCAACTTTCCCAAGACGTTACCGCTGCTATCAATGAACGAATCTCCGAGTTAAATCGAAGAATTGATGACAAACGGTTTCTAGCGGAAAAGCGACGATTAGATAGAATTACGTCGCTGAAAGAGGCGTTGAATGTTGCCGACAAGCTTGGTATTGAAAGTACTAATTTCCTATTTTCCAAGAAGGGGAGCGGAACTCAGGCCGGTTTAGCGATACATACCGCAGCAATGCCTCTATATATGCGAGGGTCGGCAGCGCTGAAGGCGGAGATTTCGGTACTGGAGTCGCGAAAATCTGACGAGCCGTTCATCGACGGGTTACGTGATCTCCAAGAGCAACTTGCGTTCTTGAAGGGGATCCAACTCCGGCAAAACTCTCTCTCGTCCGTAACCGTCGATTGGGTGGCGCGACCGGCGTACAAGCCTGAACGCCCCCAGCCACTAAAAGTTCTGATATTGGCAAGCGCATTAGGTGTTCTCTTAGGTATTGGAGTAGTGCTGATATTCCAGCATGACCGTTAATTGCAATTTACGCAGAAACAATGTTTTCGTGCGTAGACTCTAAGTTGGCGCGGTGAATTTCATATTTACTTCGCTCAGTGATGTGACTAGCTTATGACTTGCCCGCACCATCGGCTATGGTACCCACCAATAAATCGCGGGAGAAATTATGAGTAAATATAAAGATTTTATAAAAACGTTTGCGAGGAGGCTCGGTTATGAGGTGTGTCGAGTTAACAACAGCCCCGTTCAAACGCTTTGCGGAATGCGTCACCGGAATATATCTTCCGTAGTAGATGTGGGCGCTAACACCGGCCAGTTTGCGAAATACATTTTAAAGTTCTTCCCCCAAGCAAATATTTATTGCTTTGAGCCATTGTCTGAACCGTTCCGCGAGTTGCGGCAATGGTCAGAGACGCAAACAGGCAGGGTTAGAGTGTACAACATTGCTGTTGGGGACTCCACAGGGACAGTCCAGATTCATTCACATGCGGATCATAGTCCATCCTCTTCGATTCTTGCGAGCACTGAGTTTATGGCGCGCAGCTTTCCGCAAACAGAAAATCAAACCGAGATAGTTGTGGATATAGATACGTTGGACAGCGCCCTATCTCAGATATTGCCGTCTATGAAGCGCGAGCTTCTATTGAAGCTGGACGTGCAAGGCTACGAAGATCGTGTGCTTCGCGGAGCCCAGAATGTTTTAGCTGCAGCGGATATCTGTATTTTAGAGATTTCTCTGGAGAATTTTTATAAAGGTCAGGCAGATTATTTAGATTTAATGCAGCAACTATACGCATCGAGATTTCGCTATGCAGGCAACCTTAGTCAAAGTTATGCCAATGATGGTAGCGTACTGTGGCTGGATGCGGTTTTTAAGAAGGTTTAATGCTCAGCGCTACAAAACGGAACGCGGTTGTGGCTATTGTTCAGGTGGCCGTGAACGGTTTTGTTCTATTTTTTTTATATCGCTTTCTGTTGTCGGAGATTGGTCCGGCGAAGTTGGGCGTTTGGTCCGTAGTTATGGCGTTGGTTTCGGTATCCAAGTTTGCACAGTTGGGGTTTTCTGGCAGTACCATCAAATATGTCGCGAAACATCTAGCGCGAAACGATAAAGAGCGTGCGGCCAGAAGTATGCAGACGGCAGTTGTATCAACGGTCCTGCTTGTTGGTTTACTTTGCGTGCTCGCGTACCCGGTTTTGCGTTTGCTGTTGGAAAAATTTGTCCCCGAGGATGGCGTAAGGGATGCGATAGCTATATTGCCCTTTGCATTAATTGCGTTTTGGCTGAATGCGATAGGTTCAGTTTATCAGTCGGCTCTCGATGGTTGTCAACGTGTTGATATTCGCGGTTATGTAATGATTCTGTCGTATGGAGCCTATTACTTGGCTGCTATACAGTTGGTAAATTCCTTAGGTTTAGAAGGATTTGTTTACGCTCAGATTGTTAATGCGGTTGTAATTCTGCTATTGGGGTGGTATGCGGTGGGGCGCATTATGACATACATCCCCAAATTGCCATTGGGTTGGTACAAGGCAGAATTTCGGGAGATGTTTTCTTATGGCGTAAATTTTCAATTGGTGTCATTGACGCAAATGATGTATGAACCGGTAACTAAACTCTTGATCGGTCATTTTGGTGGGCTTGCCGTTACTGGCTACTACGAACTCGCTAATAGGATGATTTTACAACTGCGAACTCTGCTAGTGGCCGGAAACCAAGTCCTTGTGCCGGTAATAGCCGAGGCCCAAGAGAAGGAGGGAAAAGGCTCTCTTACGTTATATCACCAGTCGTACAGAATTACTGTGTTGTTGTCGATCCCCTTCTTTTGCTTGCTAGTAGCGCTGATGCCTGCCATCAGCGTACTTTGGATAGGCCACTACGTATCCGAATTTGTGGTGCCGGCGATTATACTAGCAGTCGCGTGGTGGGTGAATGCAATCTCAGTGCCCGCTTACTTTTCGTATCTTGGGAAAGGAGAGTTACGGTGGCCCGTTGTTGGTCATTTATTAAATGCTGTCGCAAATGTTTTTTTGGGTCTATTGTTTGGTAAGTTCCTTGGCGGAATTGGGCCGGTTATTGGATGGGCTCTAGCGTTGTCTATAGGCAGTTGTTTCTTGTTAGTGAAATATGCTTTAGAACAGCAAATACCGCTGGCATCTCTGATACCTAAAGATATGATTCCGATATTATTGGTGAGCCTCTTTGTGGCTATTACGGGACTTAGCGTCTATTTTATAACCGACTCGGCGATCAGTGAGTCGTTATTCGTTTTCTTGTTGTTGCCAATCATTTTTATGATGTTACATCCGTTAAGGTGTGCATCGAACATCCCGAGGCGATTTAGGTAGAAAGTGTTTCCGGTATGGGGTAACTCTGATAAATGCATATCCTGATTATTGAGCCTAGAATGGATGGGCATCACGGCGCCTGGCTGAGCTGGCTGGTCAGGGGGCTGTTAGAGCAACGTTATCGTGTGACGGTAGGGACGTCTGAGGAATATCTTGATCATCCAGTTATTAGCTTGCTAAATGCTGAAGCTAACAACGAAGTATTTCGGTTTCGTTTTTTTTCTAGGCATAAAAAAAAAGCCGGTATAGCGAGTCTATTTGATCTTGTTGGAAATGAGGTGCGTCACTGGTACCTGTTTAGAAATATATATTTAACGGTGACACGTACTTCACCCATTCATGCGGTAGTCCTACCTTATTTGGATTATTGTACGTACTCGATGGCTTTGTTCGGATCGCCGTTTGGGCGTACTCCGTGGATTGCTGTTGCGATGCGACCAGCGTTCCATTTGTGGCGAATGGGACTGATCCCGGGCAACGGGGTCATTTTTCACATGAAAGAAATGATGTTCGCAAGGCTTCTAAAAATCGAAACGCTTATAACTTGCTTCTCAATTGATGAACTTCTAGTTTCATACGTTTGTTCGAAGAAAAAAAAATATACAGAAAAACTGTCCTACTTAGCGGACCCCGTGGAATTCACTGGTGGGGGGGGAGGGGTGAAAGAAAGGGGGCTGTACGGTATACCAAGCGACAGTATTGTTGTGTTGCTATACGGAGCCACAACTGAACGAAAAAACGCTATTGTTTTGATAGATGCGCTAAAAGATGAGCGTGTTCCCAAGAGGGTGCGTTTGCTTTTTGTGGGTCGTCAGGATGCGAAAATAAAGGCTTTGTACAGATCGTTGCCTAGTGATATCGCTGCCCGAATACATCTCGTAGATAAGTATATTACGTCGGACGAAGAGCGAAACGTGTTTGAGTTCGCAGACTGTGTTTGGCTCGGATACAGAAGACACTATCAGATGAGTGGAGTTCTGGTTTTGGCGGCAAAAGCAAGACTTCCGGTTATAGGGTGTAAGGAAGGTCTTATAGGGTACTACGTGCGGAGATTCTCTAACGGAATCGCCGTGGATGCCACGGATGTGAGCGCCGTGGCTGACGCACTGGTTCAAGTGTCAAAGTGTCCGACTGGTTTTCAAGCGGGTGTCGCTGATGCGGCCGTGATGTTTAGTAGGCATACTATTGCTTCTGCAATAAGCGCAATCGCTAGCACATTTCAAAGACTAAATGTTCGTTGACTTAGAAAGCGGGATTTGTGAAATATGAATATAATTGTATTTGGCGGTGATGGGTTTTGCGGTTGGCCTACGGCGCTGCATCTTTCGAATGTCGGGCACGATGTTGTCATTGTTGATAATTTTTCTCGTCGAAATATTGATAACGAGTTGGGTTGCGAGTCGCTCACTCCGATACAGCCGATGAGGACTCGTTTGTCGGCATGGAAAGAATGTAGTCGGAGAAATATTGACTTTATTAAATTAGATCTGGCGGTTGACTACTATCAACTGATCGGCGTGTTGTGTGATGTGAGGCCGGATGCTGTGATCCACTTCGCTGAGCAGAGATCCGCTCCTTACTCTATGAAGTCGTCTTGCCAGAAGCGATACACCGTTAATAATAACGTGAATGCAACAAACAACTTGTTGTCTGCTGTGGTTGAGTCAGGGTTGGATATTCATGTCGTGCATTTAGGTACAATGGGTGTGTACGGATATGGTTCGGCAGGAATAAAAATTCCCGAGGGGTATTTAAAAATAAAAATAGATTCGGAATCTGGCGAGCAATTGGAAAACGAAATCCTGTATCCAGTTAAGCCTGGTAGTATTTACCACATGACAAAGACTCAAGATCAGCTAATGTTTTCTTTTTACAACACAAATGACGGTATTCGGGTAACTGATTTACATCAGGGTATAGTCTGGGGAACTCAAACTAATGAAACAACTATGGACGAGAGGCTTATTAATAGATTTGATTACGATGGGGATTATGGGACCGTTCTGAATCGTTTTCTTATGCAAGCTGCGATGAAATATCCGCTAACTGTTCATGGGACAGGCGGACAGGCAAGGGCCTTTATACATATTCAGGACACGGTTAAATGCATAGAGCTGGCATTGAGGTCACCACCAGCACATAACGATAGAGTAAAAATATATAATCAGATGACCGAAGTATACAAGGTGAGAGACTTGGCCAAACTTATATCTGAAAAGTTTGATGTTCCTGTGGATTACATAACTAATCCGAGAAAGGAGGCGGCCGAGAATGAATTGTCCGTAGACAATAGGCTTTTTCTTTCAGAGGGGCTGTCTCCAATTACTCTCGAACACGGACTCTTGCAGGAAGTTGCAGGTATAGCGCGACGCTATATGGATAGATGCGATATATCGCGAATTCCTTGCACGTCGCTATGGGTGAATCGAGAACAGAATGAGGGTTTGGAGCCCTCAGTGTCTTGAAAGGGATGAGCGCTTAAGCTCTAGAGGTTGTACGTTTGTCCAAAGACGATATTCAAGGCGGTGGAGAGGGTGCTTTATCTGGCGAAGGCGTGCCTGAGCGACAAATTTCATATTCGGCGAACTATGGTCGATGGTTGGGAGAGAAGGTCCATGTAAGTCTGCTCGGACTATATTTTTTGATTCTTTATGTCTTGCTGCCTGTCTCGTTATCGGATGGGACACAACTCCCCGCCTTCTGGGTATTGGGGGTAACGGGTTTATATTCGTTGTTATATGGAATTCGTCTATATCGAACGGATATCATCTTTCTTTTAGCCATTATGTTAATAGCGATTGCGAGTGTTTTATTTTCAGGTGAGTGGGTAGGAGAAGGTGATAGATATAAAAGTATCGCGCTTCTTCTTTTTTCGCTGCTTAATGGGGTTATTTTTTTGCAAATTATGGAGGGGGTTGATCGGACGGTTGTAGGCCGCCTATTGTTAATTTCCTTCCTGTTAATTTTGATTGGATCGATACTTGAGGTTTGGGGGGGGCTTCGAGGTATTAGCGATACATTTCGAATGTGGGCATTTGGTAGCGAACATTCCATTTTTGACGTCGCTCGTGCTCACAAGCGAGATCTTTCGTTGGTGGGATTTATTAGGCCAAATTTGTTTACGTCGGAAACTTCAAATGTTGCAAAAGGGTTTTTGGTCTTTTCCAGCGCGTGGTTGCTGCTTGATTACAATGCGAGGAAGCTCGCAGTTGTTCTCGTTTGTAACGTACTAATGGTATTCGTAACTGGAAGTCTAGTTATGGTGGTATCATTGTTGATCGCGTGCCTAATTGCGCTATTTTTGGAGAAAGATTTTAAGTCTTTATTAGGATTAGTTGTGTTGTGCATAGGTGGCGTTATAACGCTTTTTATAGTTATGCATGAAGAAGTTAGCAGTATGCTGGCACGGCTTAGTGTGTTGGCAAGCAGTCAAGATGCATCTTCAACTGTGAGTAGTGTCGCAGTCCGTATGATTTACCCATTTATTACATTGGCCGACGTATTATCTGAGAACCCTTACTTTGGTGTGGGGATTGGAGGTACTGAAGCGATTTCGCAATATGCAACTTTGCAGCTTCCCCTCGGACTGGCGGTTGGAAATAACGGTTTATCGAACCTTATCGTCTATTTCGGTTTGGTAGGCGTATTTCTGTTGATGGTGAGTATTGCGTGGTATTGCATCAAGAAAGGAATTCGTGACGTGTTGCTGTTGTTTTTTATCCTACTGGGTTTGTTGCAAACTATGGGGGATGCTTGGACTATACGGTTGTGGGCATATTTTTTTCTGTTTGTTTCGGTGATGCGTGGAAGGCGTCTCTCTAAAGTATAGGTTGATTCGACGGCAAGCAACTTGTGATGCGGAATGGTTGATGTGGTTGGAACCATAAAAAAAATTCGTTGGGTAACTTTTTGGCCAGTTCCTTATTGGACCGAGCGCTTTAGCGCTCTAGCAAAAAGGGTCGACATATCTCTCGAAGTTGTTTTTCTTTCAAGCGCTAGCGCGCAACTCCCTACTTCAGTTGATAGCAAGAAGTTAAAATTCAATTATAGCATAGTGAGGCAAGAGGAGGGCGTGTCAGGTTATTACCAAGTTAACAAAAGGTGGCCAAAGCCGTCAAAATTGATCAGTGGAAATTACGACTTGTTGATCATGCCCTATGGCGATCCGGATTGCGTTGTCGCGAGCTTTTTATGTAGGGTTATGGGGAAGAAGTACTGTATATTTTCGCCAAATAATCTGTTTGATTTTAGGCCTCGTTCGCTGGTTCGAGAAATTCTAAAAAAAAGTATCTTCTCTCATGCCTCAGGAGTGTTAACTACGGGTGAAAGTCAGAAGGAATATGTGACACGTTATTGGAGACAAGATAATGGATTATATATTGTAGGAAATCCTGCTCCACCGCTTAAGAATTTAGATAATTTATCGTCGTCCGAGTCCAGACGGAGGCTTCGGGTGAAGTTTGGTTGGGAGTATGATTTTGTTATTTTATATGTCGGTAGGTTGTCGAATGAAAAGGGTATCGGTACGCTGTTTTTGTCTTTGGCTCAACTAAATAAGAAGGGAAGTAACAACTATCGAGCTGTATTGGTAGGTTCAGGGCCAGAGGAGTCCGCATTAAGGAAGGAGGCGCGGGAAAAGCGGCTAAATGTAGAGTTTAAAGGGTTTCAAGAGGGACAGGCTCTGACAGAAATATTTCTCTCGGCAGATATATTTGTGCTTCCTAGCTCAAGCGAGCCTTGGGGACTGGTTGTAAACGAGGCGATGGAGGCGGGGTTGCCTGTAATAGTGTCAAATAAAGTCGGCGCAAGCCGAGCGTTAGTTTTTCACGAAATTAATGGGTTGATATTCCCAGTTGAAGAAGTAGATGCATTGACCGAAAGCATTATGCGTCTGTGTTCTGATGCGCAGCTCCGGCTAGCAATGTCGAACAGGTCACGGGAGATCATTCATGAGAACTCGATAGAAAAATGGTCGGACAAAGTTATTCTGGCAGTTAACGAGATATTGGAAAATTAATCCTTATATTGAACAGTGATGGTATTCACCTGACAGTTGGGCCGCAAACGTAAGGAGTGGCCATACCGCCCCTGGTTGGGTTATAGAAGGAGTGTTCGACGCTTCAACTATGACCTGAACAGGAGAGACGGTATGACCACAGACAAGA
>JASBSS010000031.1 GCA_030148805.1 Thiogranum sp.
GGTCATGATGCCGTTGATCATGCCGCCCCAGGACGGCAGCAGGAGCATGATGGAAAAGGTGGCGGCGAGGGTCGAGGTCCAGTCCGGCAGCGCGGTCCAATGCAAATGATGCGCGCCCACCCACATATACAGAAACGACAGCGCCCAGAAATGGATGATCGACAGGCGATACGAATACACCGGCCGCCCCGCCTGCTTGGGTACGAAATAATACATCATGCCGAGAAACGCCGCGGTGAGGAAAAAGCCCACGGCGTTATGGCCGTACCACCACTGCGTCATCGCGTCCTGCACGCCCGAGAACAGGCTATAGGACTTGAGCGTGAACAACCCTACCGGTACAGCCAGGTTGTTGAAGATGTGCAAAATGGCGGTGGCCAGGATGAAGGCCATGTAAAACCAGTTGGCCACGTAGATATGCGGTTGCGAGCGACGTCGCAGCGTCTGCGCGTACAGCAGAAAGTACACCACCCAGGTGACGGCGATGAGGATGTCGATCGGCCACTCGAACTCGGCGTATTCGCGCGACTGGGTATAACCGAACATGTAGCTGAGCGCGCCCAGTCCGACCGCCAGCTGCCAACCCCAGAAGGTGAAGCTGGCCATCCAGTCGCTGTACAGACGCGTCTGGCAGGTGCGCTGGACGATGTAGTAGGACGTCGCGAACAGGGCGCAGCCGCCGAAACCGAAAATCACCAGCGTGGTGTGCACCGGGCGCAGCCGGCCGAAAGTGATTTGTGGAATGTCGAAATTGAGAAACGGCCAGGCCAGTTCGGAGGCGATATACACGCCCGCCAACATGCCTAACAGCCCCCAGACCAGGGCCATAACGGCAAACTTCTTGATGATCTCGTAATTGTACTGCTGGGTATTGGCGAGCCCGGTGTGTGCCATGATCGTTGCCTCGTCGCGTGAGCGGATTGCTGCCCTCAAGCCGGGTTATAAAAACATGAAATTCTAATATACAAATGTACTGAAGGTAAAGACCGCAGCGTGTTTGCTCGCCCGTTCCCGGACGGAAAAACCGGAAGTTGGCCTAAGTCCCTGTATGAACATACAAGTGTAGCCCATGTGACGGCGCGGACAGACGCTGTCCGAGCCGCGTGGCGATGCATTATAGAGACCGACAGTTAAGCGGACGTTAAGTCGCGGGCCCGCCTCCGACGCCTCCAAGCCCGTTTACAGCGTAGGGTAGAAACGCAGATAGTGATCGACCAGCAAAAACGCGAACAATGCCATGAGGTAAATAATGGAATAGCCGAACGTCTTCATCGCCTGGGCACCGCTGTCGTCGCGCATCAAGGCCCAGGCGTGATAGAGAAATCCACCGCCGAGCGCCAGCGCCCCGAGCAGATACAGCAGCCCGCTCATGCGCGTGGCATAGGGCATCACCGTCACCACCACCAGCAATACGGTGTAGAACAGCACCTGCAGGCGGGTGAACTCGACCCCGTGGGTCACCGGCAGCATCGGGATATCGGCCTTGGCGTACTCGTTGCGCCGGTGGATGGCCAGGGCCCAGAAATGCGGCGGCGTCCAGACGAAGATGATCAGGAACAGCAACAAGGCGTTGGGGTCGATCTGGCCGGTGACCGCGGTCCAGCCCAATACCGGCGGCGCGGCGCCGGCGGCCCCGCCGATGACGATGTTCTGCGGCGTGGCGCGCTTGAGATAAAGCGTATAGATCACCGCATAGCCGATCAGCGAGGCAAATGTCAGAACCGCCGTCAGCAGGTTGACGAACTGTACCAGAATCCACATCGCGAGTCCGCCGAGCACGAGCGCGAACAGCAGACAATTGCGCCCGGTGAGATGACCGCTGGCCACCGGCCGGTTGGCGGTCCGCGACATGCGCGCGTCGACGTGACGGTCGACCAGATGGTTGATCGCGGCGGCCGATGCCGCCGCCATGCCGATGCCGAGCGTACCGAACACCAGCGGCTGCCAGGGAACCATACCCGGGACCGAGAGAAACATGCCCACCAGCGCGGTAAATACGATCAACGCGACGACTTTGAGTTTGCACACACCCAGATAGTCGCGCCAGGCGATTGCCGCGCCTGAGGCCATTGAATAGCTAGTCATTGTGCTCCACAGCGCTGTTGCCCCGCCCCTGCCGACGGGCGCTTATTTTACCCCAAGCCGGAGTATTTTAAGAGCCTTTCCAGGTCCTTGATCGCGCCGCCGGGGTCGTCATCCGGCGCGTAGACCATCATCAGATTGCCCAACGGATCCACCAGATACAGGTTGCCCGCCT
Organism: Thiogranum sp.; assembly: GCA_030148805.1. Taxonomy (GTDB): domain Bacteria; phylum Pseudomonadota; class Gammaproteobacteria; order DSM-19610; family DSM-19610; genus Thiogranum. The sequence continues at coordinate 2,258 of JASBSS010000031.1, forward strand.
GCAGCGGCGCCTGCGAGCCGGTGGCGAACGTGGAGAGCAAATCCGCATCGTCGCCGGCCGGCGGTAGCAACGCCGTCACCTGCCCGGGAAAATGCTGTGCGACCGCCTCCCGGGCGCGGGCGTCCTGGCCTTGGGCTTGCCACAACATGAGACGTTGCAGCCGCTCGATGTTCTTGCCCTGCGTCAGACGGATCTGGCGCATCTTGTACAGCTGCTGCACACACGCCTTGCCGCAGGCACCGGCATGCAAATACACGAAAGTCCACTTCCCCTGTAGCCAGCCGCGTTCGACCGGCTCACCGGCCAGCGTTGGCAAGTGGAACGCCGGCAACGGTCGGACCGGTTTCACCAGGCTGCCGTGATTGCTGCTGGCGCTCGGTACCCAACCGGGAAACAAGAAGAACAGCAGCCACGCGCCAACCACCGGCGAGGCGAACAAGACGAACACCAACAGCAAAGAAATGCGGTTTCGCCGCAAGACGGCGGGATCAGGGGCTTGAGTCGTCATGCTCCTCCTGCTTTTTCAGATTGACGGCCAGATAGATCACCACCAACGTAGCCGCCAGAGCGAACCACTGCACCGCATAACCCACATTCCGCTCCGGACCGAAGGTCTGACGCAGCGGATGCCACTGCCTGACATAGCCGTCGGGCTGGTCAGGATCCAAAAGCAATACCATCGGCAGCAACCGGTAACCCAGCTGCGCGGACAAATGCGCGAGATCCACCCGCAGCACCCGATAGGGCCAGCCGCGGCGCGGCGTTTCCTCACCGAGGCGGAAACCTTTGGTGGAAACCCCGCGAATCCGGCCGCGCACCTCCCGCGGCGCGCCATCGACCGTGACTTCCGGCAACCGGTCACGACTGCCGCCCAGCGGGATCCAGCCACGGTTGACCAGCACACCCACCGCCGCGCCCGCCAGCTTCAGCGGCGTCAGCACCTCGTAGCCGACCTGGCCATCATGCGTGCGATTGTCGAGCAGGAACTGATGGGCGCCGTCATAGCGCCCGCTGGCGCCCGCCGGCTGATACTCCAGCCCCTGCACCGAGCGCAGATTCGCGTCAAGTCTCAGTAGCGCGTGGTGCGAACCGGCCTGATACTCCGTCAACAGCGCACGCTTTTGGGCGGCCCGATCCAGCTGCCAGAAACCCAGGCTCAGCAGAATCCCGAATACCACCAGGGTAATCAGCGTCGGCCGCCAGGCGGGCCGGAATTCCACACTGCCAAAGCGCATCCCGGCAGATTACTGAGCGCCTGTAACAGCCGCAAGCGAAAATCGCTATACCGGCATAAGCAGGGCCACACGGCCCCGCCTTGGTCGGCACCGGCTTTGACTTTATACTGCGACACACTTTCAGTTGCGGTGAATCCGATGCTTATCAAATCCCTGATTGTGATGGTGCTGATCGCAATTATCGCCAGCCTGGCCATCGGCATGATTTTTCTGATCAAGGACAAAGGGCGCACCGAGCGCACCGCCAAGGCGCTGACCCTGCGTATCGTCCTCTCCGTATCGTTGTTCGCCCTGCTGATGCTGGGGATTTTCACCGGCTATATCCAACCCCACGGCATTTATCCGCAGGCCCCGGCCCATAGCCAGCCTTGAAAACGCCCAAAAAAAAGCGCCGCTTGGCGGCGCTTTGTTCTGCCTCGCCCCCACCTACAGGATATAGACGAAAATAAACAGACCCAACCAGACCACGTCGACAAAGTGCCAGTACCAGGCCACCCCCTCGAAGGCGAAGTGGTGGTCCGGCGTAAAATGCCCTTTCATGCTACGCAGCATGATCACCGTCAGCATGATGGCACCGATGGTCACGTGGAACCCATGGAAGCCGGTCAACATGAAGAACGTCGAACCGTAGATGCCCGAACCCAACGTCAGGTTGAGCTCGTGGTAGGCATGCATGTATTCCATGATCTGCAAACCCAGAAACGTGAAGCCCAAGGCCACGGTGGCCAGCAACCACAACACCAGGGGGGTGCGCTGGTTTTTCTTCAGGGCCCAGTGGGCGAAGGTCACCGTCACGCCGGAACTCAACAGCAACAAGGTGTTGATGGCCGGTATCCCCCAAGCACCGATGGTCTCGAATTTGCCGCCGATATCCCCCGGCCCGTTGGTCGGCCACATCGCCTCGAAGCCGTTCCAGAGGAACTCGTTGGTGCCCGGATCCCCGCCGCCCAGCCACGGCACCGAGTAGATACGGGCGTAGAACAAGGCGCCGAAGAACGCCGCGAAAAACATGACCTCGGAGAAAATGAACCAGCCCATCCCCCAACGGAAGGATCGGTCGACCTGCTCGTCGTACATGCCGGACTCGCTTTCGCGGATGACGGTCCCGAACCAGCCGAACATCATGAACAGAATGATGGCGAAACCGGCCACCATCAGGATCTCGCCGGCATTCCAGCCGTTCAGAAAATTGGCGACACCCACCAACAGCGCCGTCAGACCTATGGAACCGACTATGGGCCAGTACGTCCCGTGGGGTACGTAGTAACCGCCGTGTGCTTCGCTCATTCCAACATCCTCATCTCTGGTGTTTTAATCCACTAACTTCTGTTTATCGAAAAACGTGTAGGCCAGCGTCACGGTTGAGATATCCTCCGGCAGATCCTTGTCCACCATGAATATCAAAGGCATCTCGCGCTCCTCGCCGGCGGCGAACTTCTGTTCGGTGAAACAGAAACACTCCGTCTTCTTGAAGTGCAGGGCGGCCAGACCCGGGGTCACGCTGGGAATCGCCTGGCCGACCATATCGGCCGCCGTGAGGTTGCGCGCCAGGAACGAGGTCTGCTTGACTTCGCCCGGATGGACGGTCATGCGCGCCACCGCCGGGCGGAAATCCCAGGGCATGGACTCGTTGACGCTGGCGAGAAACTCCACCGTCACCGTGCGCGAGGTATCCGGACTGACGTCGGCCACCTGTTGCGCCTGATTACGGGGCTTCCCATTGAGCCCCGTCAGATCGCACAGCACGCCATACATCGGCACCAGCGCGAAGACGAACAACGACATCCCGCCGACGATGAACAACGTCTGGCGCAGGGTGCGCTTCTTGGCCTGTTCCACTTCCCGGCCCATGCTCAGAACCCCTTTGCGGTTGCCCAGATGAAGCCCAGGTAGACGGCGATGGCCACCAGCCCCAGTACCAGGGCAAAGTTACGGGCGCGTTTTTTCTCTGCCGTACGATTCATAGTCCACTGGCGGGCGCCCACGCGCCCGCCCCTCCCTCTCAGGCCGCTTATTTGACTTCAGGCGCGGTGCTGAAGCTGTGATACGGCGGCGGCGAGGGCAACGTCCACTCCAACCCGTGCGCCCCTTCCCAGACCTGGTCGGTGGCCTTCTCACCCCCCTTGATGGTCTGGAAGACGATGTACACGAACAGCAGCTGCGTCAGCCCGAACGCGAAGCCGCCGATACTGGAAATCTCGTTAAAACCGGCGAACTGCACCGAATAGTCCGGGATACGGCGCGGCATGCCCGCGAGCCCGAGAAAATGCTGCGGGAAGAACAGAATGTTCACCGAAATCGTCGACAGCCAGAAGTGAAGCTTGCCCAGCTTCTCGTTGTACATATGCCCGGTCCACTTCGGGATCCAGTAATAGCACGCCCCCATGATGGCGAACACCGCGCCGGTGACCAGCACATAGTGGAAATGGGCGACGACGAAGTAGGTATCGTGATACTGGAAATCAACCGGGGCCATGGCCAGCATCAGGCCGGAAAACCCGCCGATGGTGAACATGATGACGAAACCGATCGCGAACAGCATCGGCGTTTCGAAGGTCATGGCACCACGCCACATGGTCGACACCCAGTTGAACACCTTCACCCCGGTGGGAACGGCGATCAGCATGGTGGCGTACATGAAGAACAGCTCGCCGGTCAGCGGCATGCCGACGGTGAACATGTGGTGCGCCCAGACGATGAACGACAGGAAGGCGATCGAGGCGGTCGCGTAGACCATCGAGCTGTAACCGAACAGCGGCTTGCGCGCGAAGGTGGGGATGATCTGCGAAACGATACCGAAGGCCGGCAGGATCAGAATGTACACCTCGGGATGGCCGAAGAACCAGAAAATATGCTGGAACATCACCGGGTCACCACCGCCGGCGGCATTGAAAAACGAGGTGTCGAAGAAGCGATCGGTCAACAGCATCGTCACCGCCCCGGCCAGCACCGGCATGGTGGCGATCAGCAGGTAGGCCGTGATCAGCCAGGTCCAGACGAACAACGGCATCTTCATCATCGTCATGCCGGGCGCGCGCATGTTGACGATGGTGACGATGACATTGATCGCGCCCATGATGGAGGAGATACCCATCAGGTGCACCGAGAAAATCAGAAACGGAAATGCGTTGCCGGTCTGCATCACCAGGGGCGGATACATGGTCCAGCCACCGGCCGGCGCACCGCCCTCCATGAACAGCGTGCTCAGGAGAATGGCGAAAGCGAACGGCAGAATCCAGAAACTCCAGTTGTTCATGCGCGGCAGCGCCATGTCCGGCGCGCCGATCATCATCGGTATCAGCCAGTTGGCCAGGCCCACGAAGGCGGGCATGACGGCACCGAAGATCATGATCAACGCGTGCATGGTGGTCATGGAGTTGAAGAACTGCGGCTCGACGAACTGCAGGCCGGGCTCGAACAGCTCGGCGCGGATTACCATCGCCATGGCGCCGCCGACCATGAACATCAGCAACGAAAACAGCAGATAGAGGGTGCCGATATCCTTGTGGTTGGTGGTCGTTACCCAGCGCATCAGCCCGCTCGGGTGTTCTTCATGATGTGCATCATGTGTGGTGGTTGCGGTACTCATTAATTCCTCTCCTTCACGACCCTTATCGGGCTGCCTTTACGTCAGAAGGTTGAACCATGTCTCCGGTATCGTTACCCCAGGCATTACGCTCGTAGGTGACCACGGCGGCCAGTTCCACATCGCTTAACTGGTTGGCGAAAGCGGCCATTGCGGTTCCCGGCTTGCCGTGCAAGACCATGGAGATATGCTCGCCGACCGGACCGGTCGCCACCTTGCTGCCCTTGAGCGCGGGGAACGCACCCGGCACGCCGGCACCGTTGGCCTGGTGGCAGGCCGCACAGCTGCTGTTGTAGACCTTTTCGCCGCGGGCCATCAGATCATCCCGACTCCAGGTCCGCTGGGCGGCCTGTTTGTCGGCGCTGGCCGCGCCCTTTTGCTCGGCCACCCATTTCTCATAGTCGGCTTCATCCTTGGCGACCACGACGATCGGCATGAAACCGTGATCCTTGCCGCACAACTCCGCGCATTGCCCGCGATAGGTCCCCGCCTTCTCGACCTTGAACCACATTTCGTTGATGAAGCCCGGGATCGCGTCTTTCTTCATGCCCAACGCCGGCACCCACCAGGCGTGGATCACGTCGTTGGCCGTGATCAGCAGGCGCACCTTCTTGTTGACCGGCACCACCAGCGGCTTGTCGACCTCGAGCAGGTAGTGCTCGTCTTTCTTGGCCTTGTTGTAGATCTGATCCTTGGGCGTGGACAGCGAGCTGATGAAGCTGACGCCGTTGTCGACATAGTCATAGCCCCAGCGCCATTGATAGGCGGTGACCTTGATGCTGAGGTCGGCGTTGCTGGTGTCTTCCATCGCCACCAGCGCCTTGGTCGCCGGAATCGCCATGCCCACCAGAATCAAAAACGGGATGATGGTCCAGAGAATTTCCACGGTCGTGCTTTCATGGAACTGGGACGGTTGCACGCCGCGCGATTTGCGGTGCTTCACGATCGAAATGAACATGGCACCGAAAACCACGAAACCGATGCCGATACAGACCTGCAGAATCAGCATGTGCAGATCGTAGGCCTCGCGGCTGATGGGAGTCACACCGGTGGTAAGATTGAGACCGTAGTCGGCCGCCGCGCTTGTCGCTCCACCCAGCGCCGCGATCCCGGCCGCCGCTGTCAGGGCTCGTTTTGTTTTAGTTACCAACATTGCCAACATTTCTCCTTCCAATACCTGAAAGCTGTTGTAGTGCAAAGCAGACTGCAGGGATTGTACGCCATCTGTGGACTACTCACAGGCGCGCACCGCCCGATTCAACTGCTCCGCCAGGAAACATTTTTCATCTTCTGTGAGACACCGCCCCACTTCCACGCTGCGCCCGTGAGAGCGCAGACACAGCCGCGACGGATGTCCCTTGATCGGCGCGTGTTCGTGTATCACCCGCACCCAGGCACGTTGAAACGACTGCCTCTGTTGCTGTCCCGCGGCGCGCGCGATGACGTCTACACGATCACCTTCGATGGAAATTTCCTGCCAATCCTTCGCCCGCCGTGCCACCACGTACAGGGCGATACCCAGCGCCAGCATCTCCAGACCGGCGAATGGCAGAATCAACCAGGCGCCTTTCAGCGCGAACGCGATTGCTATACTAAAGGACACCAACACCATGCCCAGATAAAAGCGCACGGCATCGCGCCATGATAATGAACAATTGGGTCGGATGAGGAACCGACGGGTGCAGGCAAAGTTGTCAAACTGGGTTGCGACCACCGGGTTACCTCTATAACAACCTGGTCCGCGAGAAAAAACCGCAGTCCCACGCACTGCAGCGCATGCTACCTCAGCGGTCAAAAGAGGTGCAAAAAAAATTAAAATCTACAGTCATAAAATTTAACTATATCTTGGGCTTAGATAATCGTTAATTAATTATATTCTTATATAATAAAAATTATAAAGCAGGTGACGCTTCCGTTGCCGTCAAGCCGGTCCCACCCACCCCCGTCCCGGGCACGGGACCCGATGCCAGGGTAACGCCTCTGCCATAATGTTCAAGTCGGCATAAGCACGGCCGAAAATACAGTGATTCCGTCACACTTTTTGAATCCATATTGATTCAGGCACAGAACGATTCTGTGCAAGGAAAGGGGCCAATGAATATCCTGCTCAAAGCACTCATCCTGTCAGGCACGCTCGCCATCGCCATGACGGCGAACGCCGATCCCGAGGCGGTGTTCGCGCGCAAACTCGCCCAGGCGGAAAGCGGCAATATCGAGGCCCAATACGACGTGGGCTACCGTTACGAAAAGGGTCGCGGAGTGGAGGAGGACGACGAACTGGCCTTCAAATGGTACCTGAAAGCCGCGGAGCAGGGATTGGACACCGCGCAATACAAAGTGGGGATGTGCCTCCTGGAAGGCGCCGGCGTCGACGTCGACAAGGAACAGGGCCGCCTCTGGCTGGAGAAAGCCGCCACCCAAGGCTATCCGCCGGCGCAGTACCATCTGGGAAAATTCTACGCCAACGACCGGCACGACTACGCGCTGGCGTTGACCTGGCTGGAGAAGGCCCAGGAGAACGGCTACATGCCCGCCACCCGCGAGATCTTTCGGGTGAAAAAAGCCCTCAACTGAGCGCCGGGTCGAAGCGCGCCCCGGCGATGGCGACATCGACCTGTCGCTGATAGGCCAACTCGCCCAGGCAGGGGGCGGGCAGGCGCGCGCGCAGGGCGGCGATATTGGCCTCCTGCCTCTCGCAGGCCGGGTCCAGCCGGTTGGCGATCCAACCCGCGAAAGGTAACGGGGAAGCCTCTATCGCCCGGGCGCTCAACAGCGCATGGTTGAGACAGCCGAGTCGGATCGCGACCACCAGAATCACGGGCAGCCGGAGCGCGGCCGCCACGTCGGCCATGTCATGGGAGGCATCGATCGGCACCAGCCAACCGCCGACGCCTTCGACCACCACCCGATCGACCCCCTGCGAGAGCTCGGCCAGATGGCGCACGATGGTTTCGGTTTCGATCGCCACCCCAGCCGCCTCGGCGGCCAGATGGGGCGCGATGGCCGGCTCGAAGGCATAGGGATTGACCAGCCGATAGGGGGCGGGGCGCGAGGCCTGCCGCTGGAGCTGCAAGGCGTCGTCGTTGAGCAGTCCGTCCGGCGTGGACTGGCAACCGCTGGCCACCGGCTTCATCCCCGCCACGGTATGGCCCTGCGCCTGCAGATGGCGCATCAACGCCACGCTGACCAGGGTCTTGCCGACACCGGTGTCGGTGCCGGTCACGAAGTAGCCCTGGGTCATCGGCGCGCCACCTGCTCCAGCGCCACCCGGGCGACATCCTCGGTCCGCCAGGCGTGACCGTTGACGATCTCGTAGCTGGCCGGCAGCACGCCGTCGCGACGAAACTGCTCATAGGCCTGCAGCAGCCGCTGCACCCGCGCCTTACCGGTCAGCCCCCGCGGCCTGCCCGCGGTGACGTTGTGGGCGCCGATCTGCTTGAGCTCGCGCATCAGCTGCCACAGATCCGGGTAGGTCAGCGTCAGGCGCTCGACGTCCATGACCGGATCGGCAAAGCGCGTTTTCACCAACGCGTCGCCCACATCGTGCATATCGAGAAAGGCATTGACGTGCGAATAGCTGTCGACCTGCGACCAGCTGGCGCGCAGTTCACGCAGCGTATCGGGCCCGAAGGTGGTAAACAACAACAGTCCACCGGGGCGCAACAGGCGCCGCAGCTCACGAAACACCGCCTCGATATCGACGCACCACTGCAACATCAGGTTGGAGAAAACCAGGTCGAAACTGGCCGCGGCGAACGGCAGGCGCTCGGCGTCGGCGCACACACAGCGCGGCCGGCGCAGCCAGCGCCCGCGACGGGCCGCGCGCGCCAGCATCGGTTGGGCGATATCCACCGCGACCAGCTCGCAGGCGCGGTAGCGTTGCATCAGCGCGCCGATCGAGCCCCCCGTACCGCAGCCCAGATCGAGCACGCGGCGCGGCTGGATGTTCATCAGATCGAGCCGCTCGAGCAGCCGCGCGGCCACCTCGCGCTGCAGCACCGCCGCCTGGTCGTAGGCTGCGGCGGCTTGCTCGAAACTGCGGCGCGTATGCCGCCTGTCGGGTAATTGGTCAACCGGATACATAGCGATGGGTGTCACCTTCTGCTTGCAACCACTGGCGCACGCGCTCGGCGCAGGCCTGTGGATGGGATAAAAAGGGTGCGTGTCCGGCCTCGGGCAGCGTCTGTCGCACACCCGGCACGCGCGCCGATACCTGGGGCGGCACCAAGGTATCGCGCCCGCCGAACAACCAGTACAGCGGCACCGCCAGGGTAGCGACAGCCGCGCGCAAATCGCTGTGTTGCAGCAACCGCAGCCCGTCGGCCAGGGCTTGCGGCTGCGGATCGGGCCGCGCCCCGACCAACCCACGCAGACGTCGCAGCGCCGCGCCTTCGTGCTCGATGCCACGGACCTGCAAGGCGAGAAACCGCAACAAGGTCTGCCGGCAATTGTGCGCGAGCTGCGCGGCGAACTGATCGAACACCGCCGGCGCCACGGCATGGGGCCAGTCAGGCGCAGTGACAAAACGCGGCGTGGCGGCCACCAGCACCAGGCCCCCGAAGCGCTGCGGCTGGCGGCGCGCCGCGTTCAGCGCCACCAGGCCCCCGAGCGACCAACCCAGCCAGCAGGCGCGCGGCGGCGCCTGCGCCAGCACCGCGTCCGACCAGGCATCCAGATGCGCGGCCGGCGCCGCGCGCTGCGCGCCGTGCCCGGGCAGCTCGACCCGGTGCACGCGGAAATCCCTCGCCAGCAGATCCGCCCACTCCGACCACACGTCGGCGTGCATCCCCCAGCCAGGCACCATCACCAGATCCGGAGCGTCGCCGCGCCGCTCAGTCGTCATCGCCACATTCCCTGAGGCTGTCGGCCAGCGCTTGCAACAGACAATCCAGCTGGTCGCGTCGATGCGCGGCGGAAAGGGTCAGGCGCAGGCGCGCCGCGCCGCGCGCCACGGTGGGCGGACGAATGGCGGTGACCAGAAGATTGCGCCGGCGCAGCGCCTCGCTGAGCGCCAGCGCCCTGCCCGCCTCCCCCACCCACAGCGGCTGGATGGCCGTGGACGATGGCATCAGGGGCAATTCCAATTCGGCCGCACACCGACGGAAATAGTCGATGTGGTCGTTCAGCGCGGCACGCAGCGCATCGCCCCGGCGCACCAGCGACAAGGCGGTGCGCGTGGCCCAGGCCAGCGCCGGCGGCGAAGCGGTGGTATAGATGAAGGTGCGCGCCTGTTGGATCAAGGTCTCGATCAGCGCCTCGCTGCCGGCGACGAAGGCGCCGAAGGTCCCCAGCGCCTTGCCCAGCGTGGCCATCAGCACCAGATTGTCCGCGCCGGCGCCCAGCTGCTCGCAACACCAGCCGCGCCCCTGCTCCCCCAGCACGCCGAAGCCATGGGCATCGTCGACCAGCAGCCAGGCCGCATGGCGCCGCGCCAGCGCCTGCATCTCACCCAAGGGCGCGCGATCGCCGTCCATGCTGAAGACCGCGTCGCTGGCGATCAGCGCCTGACCAGGCGCCTTGGCCAATTTGCGCGCCAGCGCCCCCATGTCCCCGTGGGCATAACGCATCAGGCGGGCCCCACTGAGCCGCGCGGCGTCGAGCAATGAAGCGTGGTTCAGGCGATCCTCGAGCACACTGTCGGTACGCCCGCAAAGCGCCGCCACCACGCCGAGATTGGCCATGTATCCGGTGGAGAACAGCAAGGCCCGCGGACGGCCGACGAAATCCGCCAGCTCTTCCTCCAGGGCCTGATGCGCATAGCTGTGCCCGCTGATCAGGTGCGCCGCGCCGCTGCCCACGCCGAAGCGCTCGGCACCTTCGCGCAGTGCCGCGATCACCTCCGGGTGACTGGCCAGCCCCAGATAGTCGTTGCTGCAAAATGACAGGAACTCGCGTCCGTCCATCCGCACCCGGACCGACTGGCGGCCTTCGAGGGTGCGGCGGGTGCGATACAGGCGCTGCTGTTTGCGCTTGCCGAGGGCCGCGGCCAGGTCCTGCATGGCGCTTCAGACAGCCGTCAGCCCCAGGCGCGCGAACAGCGCCTGATCCTGGTCCGCATCCGGGTTCGGCGTGGTCAGGAGCTTTTCTCCATAGAAGATGGAATTGGCGCCGGCGTGAAAACACAGCGCCTGGCACTCGTCGCTCATCGACTCGCGACCGGCCGACAGGCGCACCTGGGATTGCGGCATCAGAATGCGCGCCACGGCGATGGTGCGCACGAACTCGAAGGGATCGAGCGCCGCCTGATCAGCCAGGGGAGTGCCCTCGACGCGCACCAGCAGATTCACCGGCACGCTCTCCGGGTGCGGCGACTGACAGGCGAGCTGTTGCAGCAGCGACGCGCGATCCGCCCGCGACTCGCCCATGCCGACGATCCCCCCGCAGCACACATGAATCCCGGCCTCGCGGACATGCTGCAACGTATCCAGCCGCTCGGCATAGGTACGGGTACTGATGATCTCGCCATAGAATTCGGGCGAGGTATCCAGATTATGGTTGTAGTAATCCAGTCCGGCGTCCTTCAGACGGCGCGACTGTTCGGCGTCCAGCATGCCGAGTGTCACGCACGTCTCCAGACCCTCGGCGCGCACCCGCTCGACCAGCTCCAATACCCGCTCGAAGTTCCGCCCACGCGGATTGCGCCAGGCCGCACCCATGCAGAACCGGCTGGCGCCCGCCTGCTTGGCCTGTCTGGCCGCGGCGACCACCGCGTCCACGTCCATGAGTTTCTCGGCGGCGACCGCCGCCTCGTGGTGCACGCTCTGCGGACAGTAGGCGCAGTCCTCGGGGCAGCCGCCGGTCTTGATGCTGAGCAAGGTGCTGACCTGAACCGCGTTGGGATCGAAATGGCTGCGGTGGACCGATTGCGCGCGGAACAGCAGATCGTTGAACGGCAGCGCGAACAGCGCCTGGATCTCCTCCCGGGACCAGTCGCAACGAATGGCGCCCGAAAGCGGTGCGGACGAACAGGTTTCAGTGGCCGCTTGCATCGGCATCCTCTTGTTGTAGTGGGAAATCCTGCCAGCGCTCGCGCCAGATGCGCATCAGATCGCGCAGCGACCAGGGCACCAGGATCAACGCCCCCAGAATCCAGGCGGCGAGGTAATAATCCCAGCCACCACCCGGGATGAAGGTGGCGGCGGCGACAAAAAAGCCCGTCACACCGTAGAAGCGGTAGGCGGCCTGCTGGGTGTAATAACCGACCCGCGGGTTGGGGTGATGCCGGTTCATGGCGTACACCAGCATCGAAAGACCCAGCCACAGCATGCCCAGCGGAATGGGCAGCAGGATGGCGATGATATTGCCGTAGTTGAACAAGGCCGCGGACGAGCGCGCCTTGCGTCCCGGCAGCGTATGCCCGCCACTGCCGACGGCGATCGAGAATTCCGAGTCCGACATGGTCGATCAGTTACACTATATTAGTAGGAGCCGAACTATGCGGTGCCGACAGGCCCGCTGTCAACCAAGGAAGGTTGGTTTTGGTTTACAACTGGTTAGATTTTACACGAACACGCCTATTCCCGGCCTCTTGCCGCCTCTGCCTGGCGCCCGGCGATGACGACCTCGCCCTCTGCGCGCCCTGTCTGGACGAATTACCCTGGCTCGGCCGGGCCTGTAGCCGTTGCGCCCGACCGCTGACTCCGGCGGCGGCCCAACCGGTTTGCGCCCAGTGCCGGGCACGGCCGCCGGCACTGGACGGCTGTCGGGCGCTGTTCGCCTATCAGCCGCCGGTGGACCGCTGGATCCAGGCGTTGAAATTCGACGCCGATCTCGCCCTGGCAGGTCTGCTTGGCCAATTATTGGCCAGGCGGATGGGCCCGGCCGAGGGCAGCTCACCGCGGCTGTTGGCGGTGCCGCTGCATCCCCGCCGCCTGCGCCAGCGGGGCTTCAACCAGGCGCAGGAGATCAGTCGGCCACTTTATCGCGAGGGTTGGCGGCCATGCCGCTGTGGCTGCCGCCGCGTGCGCCACACGGGGGCGCAATCGAGCCTGGATGCGCGCCAGCGCGGCGACAATCTGCGTGGCGCGTTCTCGCTGCGCGGCGACGCGGTCACGGGCAGGCAGCTGCTGTTGATCGACGATGTCATGACCACCGGCGCCACCTTGAACGAATTGGCGCAAACGCTGAAGGCGGCCGGCGCCGCCCGCGTGGACGCCTGGGTGATCGCGCGCACGCTGCGCCACGGCTGAGCCGGCGGCGCCGTGGCTCAGGCCAGCGGCTTCGAACACCAGCAAGCGGTCGAGCGCGGCGCTGTTGCCCAGACCGTGACCGGGGAAGAGGGATTCGAAATTGGCCCGATCGCCATTGAGCGCCATGTAGTTCAACAACAGCGTGTTGACCAGCAGATTGACATTGTTGGCCGCCGGCGAACTGGCGGTATCCACCGACCCGTCGGCGCGGAACCAGCCGATCTGCTGACGTTGCAGGGTCGTGACCAGGCCGTCGTCGATGATCCGCGGCGCGGAACCTGGATTGTAGACCAGGAAAAAAGCCGCGGCGGTGGAGGAATTGTCACCGGTCCATACCCCCTTGCCGCGACCGTCGACGGAATTGTCGATCATCCCGTTGGAAGCCACCGAGCCGTCGCTGACCACGTAGATCATCAGCGGTTCGCCCCGGATCGCGGCATAGGCGAGACAGGCGCCGATACAGCGCCCGGCGCGCAGATCGCGCAGCTCGCCGGTGGCGCGCTCGCCGGTGTGATAATCGAATCCGCCCATGGCGATGGTGCCGGCACCGGCGTGACGGTCGACCACCATTTTCATCACCGAGGCGGTCTTCTGGAACTCGCCACGGTCGCTGCCGCTGAATTCCGCGCTGCTGAATATACCCGCCGGCCCGACGATATCGACATCGTTGGCCGGATCGACGTCGACCCCGGCGAAGCGATCGGCGATATCCGCGGCGTTGAGATAGCCACAACGCACCAGATCCTTGACCACCAGGTCGGCGCCGTTGTTGACCACGGCGTCCAGCCCGGTGTTGACGTTGAACAGCTTTTGATCGCTGATGCGCGCGATCGATTCCATGACCGGCACGACGTCATCGGGCCCGAGGATGGCGGTCAGGTTGCCGGTATCGACCATGCCCGTGACATCGCTCGGCCGGTCGACCTTGGTGGGGCGGATTTCCGGATCGATCAGCGTGCTCGGCGCCATGGAATTCCCGCCCGAATCGGAGTTGCGCGAACCGATCAGCGTCACCACGTCGCCCATGCCGCCGGCCCGGGCGATACCGTACATGGGGTTGTGCGGATTGTTGCCGGTGTCGTTGTCCGAGCGCGCCGGAATCACCGCGCCGTTGACGTTGCCCAGGGCGGGACCGGCTTTTTCCAGAATGCCGCGCAGCAGCGCGCTGTCGGAATGAAAGGCCAGCCCCAGGGTGGTATCGGTGTGATCGCCGTTGCTGGTGGCCGTGGGCGTGGCCTCGGGCTGCCCAGGGATCTGGTCTCCTGGCAACCCCAGCTTGTTGTAGCCGGCGGTGCTCAGGGTGTCCAGCTGACTGTTGCGCCCGACCAGCACGTTGGAGCCGGCGAAGTTGGCGCCGCCGGCCAGGTCGAAACAAATGAAGGGGATCTTGCCGACCCCGCCCCCGCCGCCGATGCTGCAGCCGATGCTGGCCGCCAGCGTGGTCAGATCGCCGGAAAGCGCGGCCCGGGCGGCGCGCGGATGGGAGAACAGGCTGAATACCGAGGCCCCCATCAGCATTCCCGCGCCGGAGAGAAAACCCTGGCGCAGGAAATCGCGGCGGGTGACCGGTCGCGCGTGGTCGGCATGCCGCAACGGGGCGTTGGGGTGCAGAGCCTTCTTCAAACCTTTCATAGCCATTGTCTCCTATTGCAGCAGCATCGCCGCGCTGCCCAGCACCGACCCACACAGGCCCTTGACCACCGCGCGGGTGCGGGCGGCGTCGCAGGCACCGCAGGCCGCGCCGTTGGTCATGCGCGCGAACAGGCTGGCGCTGTTGACCAGCGCGCCGCCGTTGTCGTAACCGATCAGCTCGATCTTGATCTGCTCTCGCGACGGCGCGTCACTCAAGGCCACGGCACTGCCCGGAAGCCCCACCAACTGATCGTACAAAGCCGAGACCACCTGATTCTTCGCCACCGAGTCCCCGCTGCCGAAGGCCGTGGCCACATCGGCGTCAAAGGCGCTGAAGCCGGCGGGCGCGAAGAACGCCGTGCGGATGCCCGGGTTCTCCACCAAGGCATCGCAGTAGGACAACGCCAGTTGGGTGATGGACATTTGCTGCGCCGCGAGGAATCCCTGGATCGTCTCGACCGCGGGCAGCGCCTGGCGCATGGTGAGAAACGCCGTCTGCACGTCGGCGGGGTCGACGCCGGTGGCCGCGGCCATGGCGGCGTCGATTTCATCGAAGGTGCGCAGTCCGACTTGCGCGACCGCACCCGGGTCGGGCAGCGGCAGCGGCGTGGTGGAGGCGTTATCCACCGTCACATTGGTCGCTGAGCCAAGCCGCTCGAAGCTGAGATAGAACTCGTCGGCGTTGGCCGCATTGGGTCCGTTCTCCAGCGCGATGACCGTGCCCACCTCCGCCAGGCGCTGCCCCTGCTCGGGATCATAGGCACCGGCGGTGACACGGGTATCGAGCGTGGCGTAGGCCTGACCGACGTCAGCCAGACGGCTGTTGATGCCGATCCGCAAGCCCTTGATGGCGATGTCGGGCGGCGCGAACGCCGGGTCCAGATTGATGAAAGTGGGCTTGCTGAACAGGTAGCTGTAGCTGTCGAATTGTTCCACCTGAAACATGACATAGCTGTTCGCCGGCACCCCGCCGATACCACCCACACCGAACAGGAGAAAGAACTTCTCGCCCACGCCGGCGGCGAAATTCTGCTGGATCTGCTCCAGGGTCAAGGCCCGATTGTGGATCGCCATCAGCCGGATCACGCCCTGCCAGAGACGATCGCTGGACACCTCGTTGCCCAACACCAGGGCGAAGCTGTCGTCCCAGTCGTTGAGGTTGCCGGGACTGATGTTGTCCGCATCTCCCGTGTAGGCGCCGTTGACGTAGATACGCCGGCCGTTGACCGGGTCGTAGGTCAGGACCACGTGTTGCAGCGTGGCCTGCAGGCGCTCGTCGGCGTCGGCCGTGGACAAGGCCGGCTCGCCATTGGCGTCGGCGCTACTGGAACGCTGCAGAAAATCATAGTTGTACTGGGTCTGACCCAGAGTGAAATTGCGCGCGCTGGTACCGGCCGAATAACTGACGATCCGCGCGGGCCCTTCCTGCACGACATTGGCCGGCACCACCCAGGCCTCGATGCTGTATTCGCCGGTGGCCTTGATCAGGTCGTGCAACTTTTTGCTGTTGGCGGTAGAACCCTGCGCCTTGCCGTCGTTGATGCGAATGCCATAGCCACCCACCCAGTCGACGTCGCCGCTGAGGGTGAGGTTGAGCTCGGGGGCGACGCCGCTGAGATCGAGCACCGTGTTGCCGCTGCCGGTGCGAAATTCATACAGCGCGATGACGTCCTTTTCGTAGCGGTTCCCGCCGGCCGCCGCCACCCCGTCTTGCAGGGTCAGGGCGTTGCTGAACACCGTCGGCGCCTGTACCTGGTTGGCACTGATACCGCCGGCGAGCGCGGCGATGGCGTTCTGCATCTCGTTGGCATCGCTGGCGCAGTCGCTCCAGCAATTGTGGAACTCGTCGCGCAGACGCACCACCAGGCGCGACAGCGACGGATCGTTGAGATTGATTTTCGCCTGCGCGGCGCTGTAGGCATCGGCGAGCACGCCGCTGGCGAAAAACGGCGCCTGGGGCGTGGCCGAGGTATCGACGTGACAACCGGCGCAGTTGGCCGTCAGCAGCGGCCAGACGGTGGTGGCGAAACTCGTGTCGGCCACGTCGGCCGGAAAAGTCTTGGTCGAGCCGGGGCTCTTCGCCGGTGGCGCGACCAGCTGAATCTGACGGCCGCCCGAGGAACTGCCCGCCGCCCAGTTCTCGATGTAGGCGGTGATCGCGGTCGCGCAGGCAGCCGCGTTCGACAACCAGCAGTTGTGCCCTCCCGCCACCTTGGTCACCAGGCGCGAGCTGGCCGGGCTGGCCAGGTCGACCAGCGGATTGGCCTGTGCGTAGGCCAGGTTGATATCGTCCTGGCGCACGAACTGCGGCGACTGCTTGCCTTCGACATGACAGGCGCCGCAGCGGGTGTCGGCGCGCAGGTTTTCCCACAGCTCGGTCTGAAAGGCGCGGATATCGTCGGTCTGGGCATTCGGACCGGTGTAGCTCGAGGAGTTGACGTTGCCGCCGTTGCTGGTCGGCGGGTTGGTCTCGGTCGACGCACCGCCGCCGCAGGCATCGAGCAACAAGACCGTTGCGAGCAATGTCAGTAGGCGCAGCCACTGGCGCGCGGCTAACGCGCGATGGGCGGGAAAAAGACTTGGGTGGGGTATCGTCATCGGTCTGTCTCCGGCGCTTGCGACTCAGTTGCCCTTGCAGGCGTCGGCCGCATTGGCGAACAGATCTTTCATGTTGTAGCTGGTGTCGAAACCGCTGGCGGCCAGCAAGGTGCCCAGCGCGCTTTCGGAGGGCTCGGCAAGGCATACCGAACGATAGACCTTGATGCCCTGACAACGCGCGAAGGCAGCGCTTGCGGCCAGCTCCTGGCCAAGGGTCTTGGCACCAAAGCGCTGACCGGCAGGGATTTCGCTGCCCCAGCCGAGATTGGCGTTACGACCCTGGCGCCAATAGTTGTCCCAATGATCGTCCGGCGTGACATAGCCATCGCGGAAATTGTCGGCGTTGATGAGATATTTTGGCTGCACCGCCCCGGGGGTGTATTCGAGACGTCCGCTGCTTTCATTGTACTGGTAATAGGCGTAGGCCTGGGCCATCGGATCCATGCCGGCGTGACAACCCACGCAGCTGTTGAGAAAGATGCGACTGTCGCCGCCGGGGCTGCGACTGACATCCTGGCGGATACGGTCCGGCGGGGTGGTATTGTCCTTCAACGGCTCCAGATCCGTGCACAGGTGGTTCATCAAGGTGAAGCGGAACATGGCCCGGTTGGTGCCGGCGACGAAAAACGCCTCGGCCGCGGCACGGCTGGTGACCACCCCGGCCGTGGCGCTGGCGGGGATGCCTGTCAGACTCGATTGCACATTGCTTTGCAGCACGCTGGGGTCGCTCAGGTCATAGTGCAGGTCTTCCAGATCCTGATAGTGCGCATTGTCGGCGGGCGAGTAGGCCGCCACGCCGGGCAGGCCGGCCGCGCCCTTGTAAAGCAGATCGGCGGAAAGCACCTGATTGAACGGCACGTCGTCGCGGATCATGCCGATCACGGTGGCGCTGTAGTCGTTGAGCGGCACGAACGCGGACTGATCCTCGTTGGTCCAGGGCGAGGCGAAGTTCTTCAACGTCACGGTGTAGAAGTTGAACGCCAGGGGGTTCTGCGCGGGGTCCATGGCCAGCTGAGCCGCGGCGACACCACTGCCGCCATTGCTGAGGATGGCCTGCTCCATCGCGCCCAGAACCGCCTGGGTGGGAGCGACGCCTGTCAGCCGGTCGTGGATACGCTTGGCCTGTCGCCGTTCGGTGTCACCGGCCAGCGCACTGCCGGCCAACAGTAGCGCGGCCAGGCCAAGCGCGCACAGCGTCAGTCCCTTGCCGCCGTCTGACAACGCTGTGGCAGCGCGGTTGTCGGTAGAAATCATTGGGCGCCTCTTTCATCTTGTGTGGTGCGAGCTTCCCGGCCGATTGCAATAACCGGTCCAGCACTTTCCCTGTGAAGTCTGCAGCGACCTTAAAACCGCCCGCCGGGCGATTCCGTGACGCCGTCCCCAAATATCGGCATGCCCCTAGGTATATGAATGGCTGTGGATAACCGGGCAGGAAGCGGGGAGGATTCTGCGACCAAACGCACAGATGGGGGTCGAGGGTCTGCCTATAGTCGCGTGAGACAGGCTGCCGGTTTACTGTCGGAAGGACCCGCGTGGTGTCTGCGACTGGCGACAAAGCCCGGGCTAAACGCTTCATCTATAAGGTGTCGCCATTGGCATTGGCGACAAATGTCCGGCAGGCCCGATCCTTGCTTACGCCTTTGGGCCTGAGGAGCAGACTTATGTATCGGCGGCGCCAACCATCATGATCAGCGGAACTATCTTCTCCACCGAACAGACCGCGACCCGTATCGTTCTGAGAGCGGCCGCGGGGTTGTGTTGCCTGGCGCTACAGGCCTGCGGCGGCGGGGGCAGCGGCGGTCTCGACCCGCTGGTGGAGGACTTCGGCATCGCCTATGTCCGCCAGCCGGTACCCGAGAACGACGACGAGGATCTGCGCGATCCCACGGCCTTTCACCCTGGCGGCGATCTGATATTCCGTGATCTGGCCTCACCCGGCGCCGCCGAGCGCAATGTGACCGCGTCGGTGACCGGCGGCCTGGGCGACGTGCGCGACCTGGAGGTCTCCTACGACGGCAGCAAACTGCTGTTCTCGCTGCGACTTCCCGACATCGAAGGGGCGGCGCCGGAAGACCAGCCGACCTGGAACCTGTGGGAATACGACATCGCCAGCGACAGCTTGCGCCGCCTGATCGACTCCGACATCATCGCCGAGGACGGCCAGGATATCGCGCCCCACTATCTGCCGGACGGCCGGATCATTTTCTCCTCCACCCGGCAGCGCACGGCCAAGGCCCTGCTGACCGATGAAGGCAAACCCCAGTTCTCGGCGCTGGACGAAAACGAGAACGTCCCCGCCTTCGTGCTGCATGTCCTGGATGCCCGCAATCCACCCGTCCAGGCCAACGACATTCAGCAGGTCTCATTCAACCAGAGCCACGACCTGGATCCCCTCGTGCTGGATGACGGCAGCATCGTGTTTTCCCGCTGGGACAACATGGGCAGCCGCGACGGAGTCCACCTCTACAGCATGTATCCCGACGGCACCCGGTTGCGGTTGGTCTACGGCGCCAACAGCCACGCCACGGGGACCAACGGCGCCATGGTCGACTTTACCGACGTACGCCAGACGTTGGACGGTCGAATCCTCGCCCTCGTGAAACAGTCGCGGGGCAGCTTCCAAGGCGGCGACATCGTCACCATCGACAGCAACAACTATATCGACAACACGCAACCGACCGCCGTCAACGCCGGCATCCTCAGCGGGCCCGCCCAGGTCTCGGTGTCCTTCGGCCAGACCACCACCGACGGCACGCCTTCACCCGGCGGCCGCTTCAACAGCTTCTATCCGCTGGCCGACGGTACCGGTCGCATTCTCATCAGCTGGAGTCAATGCCGCTTGATGGTGGACGCGCGCATCGTACCCTGCACCCCCAGCCTGCTGGCCGATCCGGCGGCGGTACAAGCCCCGCCGCTGTATGGCGTCTATCTGTACGATCCGGCGGCACAGACGCAACAACCGATATTCGCCCCGCAGGAAGGCCTGCTCTACAGGGACGTGGTGGCCGCTCAACCCAAGGCCCTGCCCCCGATCTATTTCGATCAGCAAGGGCCGGCGACGGCGGACTACGATCTCGATCCGGCGCTGGTCGCGCAGCAGGTAGGCATTCTGAATATCCGCAGCGTCTACGATTTCGACGGCACGTTTAACAACCTGGGTAGCGGCAAGCCCGACATTGCCACGCTGGCCGACCCCCAGACCACGGTGGCGGACGAACGCCCGGCGCGCTTCCTGCGAATCGTCAAGGCGGTGGGTATCCCGGACGCCGATCTGGTAAACGTCCGGGGCGCCGATTTTGGTCGCAGCAGGCAACAGCTGATGCGCGAAATCATCGGCTACGCGCCGATCGAACCCGACGGCTCGGTGCGGATCAAAGTGCCTGCCAATATTCCTTTCGCCATTAGCGTACTCAATAAAGACGGCAAACGCATTACCGGCCGCCATCAGAGCTGGTTGCAACTGCGGCCCGGCGAGATTATGAATTGCGCCGGTTGTCACAACCCCAACACCGGCACCTCGCACGGGCGCGCCGATGCATTCACCGCACTTTATGCAGGCGCCCCCTTCGATGGCTACGTTTTCCCTAACACCGAAACCGTCTTCGCCAACACAGGCGAAACCATGGCCGAAGCTCGCAGCCGCATGGACCCAACGGCGTCAAATCCCAGCGTGGACATCCACTATCTGGATCCGTGGACCGACGAAGTCGCCGCCGGCCGGCTCAAGGATACTGCGTTCGACTATAATTACGCCGACCTGGACCCAGCGCTGAACGCGCCGGCCAGCACCGATTGCCAGGCCGCCTGGACACCTTTGTGCCGCACCGTCATCAATTACGAAACCCACATTCATCCGCTCTGGAATCTTCCCCGGGGCGCCGGCGCCGACACCTGCATCAACTGTCACTCGGACAGCGATGCCATGGGCAATCCTCAGGTTCCGGCCGGCCAGCTCGACCTCGGCGACGGCATTTCCGATCAGAACGCCAACCACTTCAAGTCATACCGGGAGCTGCTTTTCAACGACAACGAGCAAATCATCGATGTGGGCAGCGGCTTGCTGATCGACCGCCTGGTACAGGATACCGACGGCGCGGGCAACCCGTTGTTCCAGACCGACGCGGACGGCAATTTGATTCTCGACGGCGGCGGAAACCCGATTCCGGTCATGGTTCCGGTCACCGTCTCACCCAGCATGCGGGTTGGCGGTGCGATTGCCAGCAGCCGTTTCTTCGACATGTTCAGCAACCCGGCCGATCCGCGCAATGCGGTAACCAACCACGTGGGATTCCTGACACCCGAGGAACTCAAACTGCTGGCGGAATGGCTGGACATTGGCGGTCAGTACTACAACAATCCCTTCGACATCCCTTGAGCCAGAACAAAAAATGGAATTGACCCGGAATCGAAAGGACGCCACCGCATGAACCCGGCACTGGACCGAGCCTGGATGTTGGCTGTCCTGCTCGCCTGTCTGCTGGTGATGGCGCCTCCGGCGCACGCCGGTTGGTGGCAGGGTCTGTTCGCCGATCGCGAGCCGCTGAGCGTCGAGGTCGCCGACCCCTACATCGAACTGCACACCGGCGCCGGCCGCGGCTATCCTGTCTTCCACGTCGAGGAACGAGGCGCGCACATCGATATCCTGAAGCGCAAAACCGACTGGTTCAAAGTGCGCACCGCCCGGGGGAAGGAGGGCTGGGTGTATCGCGGACAACTGGAGCGCACGCTGACACCGAGCGGCGCGCAGATGCATATCGCCGAGGCGACACAGAAGGAGTTCGCCTTCCACCGCTGGGAAGCCGGCGCCACCGGCGGCGACTTCGAAGGCGCCGATGTCATGTCGATTTACGGCGGCTACTCCCTGACGCCAAAATTTTCCGTCGAGGTGTCGCTGGCGAAGATCTTCGCTCGCTTTTCCTCAGGCGAAAGCGCCGATGTCAGCTTGAACATCCACCCCTTTCCCGAGTGGCGCTTTTCGCCCTTCTTCGCCCTCGGAACCGGTCTGATCCACTCCAACCCCGACACCACGCTGGTGCAGGAATCGGATCGCACCGACCAACTGGCGCACGTGGGTCTGGGCTTGCGGGTGTATCTGGCCAGACGTTTCATCTTCCGCGTACAGTACAAGAACTACCTCATATTTCAGAGCACCGACGACAACCAGGAGATCAATGAATGGAAAGCAGGATTTGCCGTATTTTTCTGAACGGCGCCTGGCCGCTGACGGCGCTGCTATGCCTGACGTCGGTGGCGGCGGCGGCAGCGCCGGCCGAGCAGGTGGTGCGCCCGGAAATCGAGCGCCGCGACATTCACGAAGCCGACATCGACACCGAGGATTTCGAAATCGGGGCCTTTTTCGGCGCCATGAACGTCGAAGACTTCGGCACCAATCCGGTCTACGGACTGCGCCTGACCTATCACGTAACCGAGAACCTGTTTGCCGAGGCGGCCTACGGCCACAGCAACACCAGCGAAACCAGCTTCGAGCGCCTCAGCGGTTCGGCGAAACTGCTCAGTGGCGATGACCGCAAGCTGGACTACCTGAATCTTTCCGTGGGCTACAGCCTGTTGCCCGGCGAGGCTTTCATCGGCAGCCGCTATGCCTTCAGCAGCGACTTCTACCTGATCGCCGGTGCCGGCGGCACGCGCTTCGCCGGCGAGGACAACTTCACCTGGAATTTCGGCTTTGGTTACAAACTGCTGCTCAATGACTGGCTGGCGATACGCCTCGATGCCCGCGACCACGTGTTCAGCCTGGATCTGCTGGGGGATTCGCAAACCAATCACAACCTGGAGTTCACCGGCGGCGTGTCGATGTTTTTCTGAACTGTGAGCCAGATCGCGTTTTCCGGCCACGGGCCGGCCGACAACTTGCAGGCCGGGCGCAGCCACGAGGTCGCGCATGCCCGGACAGGTTCAAAGGAGAGATAGCATGAAATTATTCAGTCTGACACCCCGCCTCTACGTCATCGCCTTGATCGTGATGCTGGCTAGCGTGGCCGCCACGGCGGATATCAAACAGGCCGCAGCCCCGGACTTCACCCTGAAAAGCGCCAGCGGGGAGAACCTCCGTCTGAGCGAATTGCGTGGCGAAGTGGTGATGATCAACTTCTGGGCTTCGTGGTGCGGACCGTGTCGCCAGGAAATGCCGTTGCTCGAGGAGCTATACAATCAGTACAGCCCGATGGGTTTCACCATTGTGGGAGTGAACGTGGAGGAAGACTCCAGCAAGGCGCGGGAAATGCTCAAGGACATTCCGGTGAATTTTCCGGTCGTGTTCGACAACAAGAGCACCGTGAGCAGGCTCTATGACGTGGTCGCCATGCCCAGCACCGTACTGGTCGACCGCGACGGCAATATCCGGTATCTTCATCGCGGTTATAAGCCGGGTTACGAGGAAACCTATCAGCAACAGGTGCGCGCACTGATCAGGGAGTAACAGTGAAATTCAGCGGACAGCTATTGGCGATCCTGGGGGCGGTGTCGCTCAGCGCCTGCAGCGGCGTCGAGCCCTGGGTGAAACCCTACGAACGGGCCCATCTGGCGGACCCTATCATGAGCTTCAGTCGCAATCCGGTGGCGGATGACTTTGCCAGCCATGTCTACCAGGTCAGGGAAGGCGCCCGCGGCGCGGAAGGCGGACATGGAGGCGGCTGTGGCTGCAACTGAGCGCCGCGCGCCGACGTTTCTTCGGGCGGCACGCGCCGCGGCGGCAACCACGCCACTGGCGCTGTTGCTGGTCTCGCCTTCCCTCGACGCCGGCGTGCTCGCCGAGGACCGGACCGATGCGCTCTATCATTCCTACGACGGCGGCGGCGTGCAGGTCACCGGACCATCGCTGCTGGTGCGCAAGGGCGACAACAAGCAGTTTTCCGGGGCGCTCAACTATTATGTCGACAACATCTCCAGCGCCTCGGTCGACGTGGTCACCCAGGGCAGTCCCTACAGCGAGAAGCGCAGCGAATGGTCGGGCAGCGTCGATTATCTGCACGCCGACACCACCATGACCGCCGGCTACACCCGCAGCGACGAAAGCGACTATCAGGCCAATACCTTCAGTTTCAGCATCAGTCAGAGCATGTTTGGCGAGCTGACGACCGTCACGCTCGGCTATTCCCGCGGCTTCGACGACATTTCCAGTAACGTGGACGCCGCGGTCGACGAAAGCGCCGATCACCAGAATTATCACGTGTCGCTTTCCCAGGTGCTGAGCAAGAATCTGCTGCTCAGCCTCAACTACGACGCGGTGACCGACGAGGGTTTCCTTCGCAACCCCTATCGCCGCGTCTATGTGCTGGACGACCCCAACGACCCCAACGGTCTGGCCAACTTCAATACCCCCGAGCGTTATCCCAGCACCCGCACCAGCAATGCGTTGTCGGCCAATTTTCTTTACTACCTGCCTTACCGTGCCTCGCTTAAGCTCGGTTATCGCTACTACGCCGACGATTGGGATATCAGCGCCCATACCGTCGATCTTCGCTATACTCATCCGCTCGGCAGCCGCTGGCTGTTCGACGTCGGCGCGCGTTACTACCAACAGACGCGCGCCGATTTCTACGCCGATCTGTTCCAGCGGCCCGACCAGCAGAACTTCATGGCGCGCGACAAGGAACTGAGTGAGTTCAAGGACTACAGCCTCGGCTTTGGCGTGACCTACAATCTGCTGAAAAAGCCCTATGGCTTCATCGACAAGGCCACGCTCAATTTCAACTATGACCGCATCTGGTTCAAGTACGACGACTTCTCCGACGTCAGCGGCGGCGGCCCGGCGGCGCAGGCGCCACTGTACGAGTTCGACGCCGACGTGATGCGCTTCTACGGATCGATCTGGTATTGAGAGCGCGGCGGTCTCTGGGCGCCCTGGCCGCACTGTGCGCCCTGCTTGCCCTGGCTGTGCCTCACGCGCGGGCCGGCTGGCGGCACGAAGAAGCCGACATCATGGGCACCCGCATCAGCGTCGAGCTGTTTCACGAAGACGCAGCGGTGGCCCGCCAGGGCGTGGCGCGCGTCATGGCGCAGATGCGCCGTATCGACCGCGACATGAGTCCATGGATCGAAAGCAGCGAACTCGCCCGACTGAACCGCGAAGCGGCTACCCATCCGGTGGTGGTCAGCCAGGAGCTGTTCGATCTGATCACCACCTCGTTGCACTACTCGCGCCTGACCCGGGGCGCGTTCGATATCACCTTTGCCAGCGTCGGTTTTCTCTACGATTATCGCCGCGGCGTCCACCCGGACGAGGCGCAGCGCAGCGCCGCCACCGACCTGATCAACTATCGCAATCTGATCCTCGACCCCAAGGCCCACAGCATCGCCTACAGCAAAGCCGGGGTACGCATCGACCTCGGCGGCATCGCCAAGGGGTACGCGGTGGACCGCTGCATCGAACAGCTGCAATCGCTCGGCATCCGCCAGGCACTGGTGACTGCCGGCGGCGACAGCCGCATGATCGGCGAGCGCTGGCAGGGCCGTCCCTGGAAGATCGGCGTCCAGGATCCGCGCGATCCCGACAAACTGGTGGCGATCATTCCCCTGGAGAATGTGGCGGTGTCCACCTCGGGAGACTACCAGCGCTATTTCGAGGAAAACGGCGTACGTTATCACCACATCATCAATCCCGCCTCCGGCGACTCGGCGCGCGGGATGCGCAGCGCCACCCTCATCGGACCCGACGCGACGACCACCGACGCCTTGTCGACCAGCGTCTTCGTGCTCGGCGTCGAAGCCGGGCTGGCGCTGGTCAACCGGTTGCCGGACATCGATGCCATTGTGGTCGACGCCCAGGGCCGCCTGCACTATTCCGACGGACTGCTGCCGGCTGACGAGACTCGGGACGTCAAAACTCCGGCGACCGCGCCCCGCTGACTGGCTGACCCGACCACGGGGGGCCCCGTCACGGACGCGTTTGCGTCGCTTTGTCGCCGAAACCCCACAATTTTCTCCGCCGATACGGCGCTCGACCCGGGGCTTGCGCCCAAGCGCTTGATTTTCAGCGGCTGGCACAGAGATTGCCTTATCCGGGGAATAAAGAGACACCCAAGCAGCACACCGGGGCGGTGCACGCGTGGACGGATCTGTGATCCGCCTCACGTTTACGCCGTGATACGGATTCCGGAAGCGGACACCGGCTGCCGATGATACTAGGACCGGCTGACATCACACCACGGTCGCAGGAGAGCGCATGCACAGGTTATACAGAGGATTGCTGGCCGCACTGGTGTTGTGGCCATGGCTGCCAGCGGCGGCTGAAACGCCACCCCAGGCGCACCAGGGCGTGCAGGACGCCGTCCAGAGCCTCAAGCAGCAGGTGCTCGAACTCAACCGCGACCTGTTCCTGCTGGAGGAGGAGCTGCTGTTCCCCACCAACACCCAGGTCTCGGTGTTCGTGTCCATGGACGTGGGCGAATTCTTCCAGCTCGATTCGGTGCAATTGAAAATCGACGGCAAGGAGGTCGCCGACTATCTGTATACCCCGCGCGAACTCGACGCGCTGGCTCGCGGTGGCGTACAGCGGCTGCACATCGGCAACCTGCGCAACGGCGAGCACGAGCTGGTGGCCTTCTTCACCGGCAAGGGCCCCAAGGGGCGCGACTATCGCCGCGGCGCCACCACCACCATCACCAAAGGCTTGGGACCGAAGTACGTGGAACTGCGCATCGTCGACCAAACGCGTAACTATCAGCCCGAATTTGCCGTCAAGGAGTGGTAATGGCCGGGCGGACGCTGCTGCTGTGCTTGCTGGGGTTGGCGTCCCTGTCCGCGATCCATGCGTCGGCCGCCGACAAACCCCATCAGGTCCTGGACCTGGACTACGGCGAAGTGCTGTTCCATTTCTATCAGGAAGACTACTTCACCGCCATCACCCACCTGATGGCGGCGAGCGAGCGTGAACGCCTGCCTCACCATCGCCAGGAAGCCGAAATGCTGCTCGGCGGCCTGCAGCTTTCCTATGGCATGCTCGATCAGGCGCAGACGCGCTTTGAGCGCCTGCTGGACACGGACTCCGACCCGGCCCTGCGCGATCGGGTCTGGTATTACCTGGCCAAGGTCAACTATCAGCGTGGTCACTACCGCAAAGCCCAGCGGGCGCTGGAACAGATCGGCGACCACGGCGCGCCTGCCCTGGGCGCTGAACGCGCCCTGTTGGCGGCCAATATCAGCATGGCATTGGGCGAGAATGCCCACGCCGCGCAGTCGCTGCGGGGGGTGCGCGCGCCCGCCGGCTGGAAGGAGTATCTGGAAATCAACCGGGGGATCGCGCTGCTACGGGCCGGCAATGTCGCCGCCGGACGCGCGGTGCTCGACGACCTGGGCAAGCAACCCGCCGCCGGCGAGGAACTGCGCGCGCTGCGCGATCGCGCCAATCTCGGCCTCGGTTACCAATTGCTGCGCCACGGCGATCCGCAGGGCGCGAGAACCTATCTCAACCGCGTACGCATGCAGGGTCCGTTCGTGCAGGCGGCGCTGTTGGGCGCGGGCTGGGCTGACGCCGAGCAGGGCGATTTCCAAGCGGCGCTGACACCCTGGATGGCGCTGAGCAAAATCGGCGGCCACCAGCCCGCGGCGCAGGAAGCGCGCCTGGCGGTTCCCTACGCCCTGGCGAAGCTGGGCGACGGCGAACAGGCGGCGGCCTATTACGAACTGGCGCTCGACTATTACGAGCGCGAGCAGAAAAACATCGACCTGGCGATCGAAAATGCCCGTAGCGGCACCTTGATCGCCCGGCTGGCCCAGGCCGACACCGGCACTTCCGGCGGCTGGCTGCATGACAACCCGACCCTGCGGGACGTGCCGTCGGGCCGTTATCTGGTGGAGGTACTTTCCGGCAACGGTTTCCAGGAGTCGTTGAAGGATTATCGCGACCTTGGCTACCTGGCCGGCGCGCTCAACCGCTGGCTGGATAAGATCGCCATCTACCACGACATGGTGGACATGCGCCGTCTGGCCTATGAGCGGCGGGCGCCGAAAGTGCGCCAACGGCTCGCGCGCCAGGAAGTGACCGAGCTGAAACGACGCTGGTTGCAATTCAACACCCACATCGACGCGGCGCGAGAAGAAAACGACCCCCTGCAACTGGCCACCACGCAGGAAAATCAACATTGGGCGCGACTGGCGGACATCCAAACGCGTCTGGATGCCCTGCCCCAGACCTCGGCGTATGCGCAGATGCGGGAAAAAGCCGCCTGGCTGAAAGGCGTTTTATATTGGCAGATACAGGCGGACTACCCGATACGTCGGTGGGAGAATCACAAACAGGTGCGCGCCATCGAGCCGCTCCTGGATGAGGCGAGCGCCAAGCAAACGGCGATCACCCGGGCACTGGCGCAGGCGAGAGCCGGATTCAGCGGCTACGACGAGCGCATCAGAACCTTGCACGCGCGTATTCTGGCGCTGTTGCCTCGTATCGAGGCCGCGCGGCACGCCTCCGGCCAGCATCTGCAGCGGCTGGCCCTGGAAGAACTCGAAACGCGCAAGCAGCGACTGGTCAGCTACCGCAGCCAGGCGCGCTACGCGCTTGCGCGCAGCTATGACCAGCTCGCCAGCACCCCCGGAGAGCACCCTTGAAACCGCGGCTGTCAGCATGGTGGATGTCGCTGGCGCTGACCGGTTGCGGATCGATCGCCGGCTTCGGCGATTACAACCAGCAGACGGTCGGCTCGCTGCATCGGGTGGAGATCCCCCCGGTACAACCCCGCGCCGCGGAGAAAAATCGCGCCACCGCCATCCACCACTATGAAGCGTTTTTAGAGGAATCGCCGGACAGCCGGTTCGTACCCGAGGCGCTGCGTCGCCTGGCCGATCTCAATCTGGCCGTGGAGCAGCAAGCGCTGGCCGAAGGCCAGCCGCCGCCAGACGGCTCGCGCGCCGCCGAGCTGTACGCAGAGCTGCTACGGCGTTTTCCCGAGGCCCAGCACAACGACACCGCGCTGTATCAATTGGCCCGTGCGCGCGAACAAAGCGGTGACCTGCAGCCGGCGATGGAGGCGCTCACGCGCTTCACCGCCCAGTACCGCGACAGCGATCGCTACGACGAGGCGCAGTTCCGCCGCGGCGAGTATCTGTTCGTCCAGCGTGATTACGGCGCGGCCGAACAAGCCTATCAAGCGGTGATCGCGCAAGGCACCGGGTCGGCGTACCACCAACAGGCGCTCTACAAGAGCGGCTGGGCGCGCTTCAAGCAGAACCACTATCGCGCCGCACTGGATGCCTTCATCCGCCTGCTGGACGAAACCATCGCCGACGTCGATGGCGGCGAATTGCCGGCGTCGCTAAGCCGCAGCGACCGCGAACGCATCGACGATACCTTGCGCGCCATCAGCCTCAGCTTCTCCTATCTGGGCGACACCACTCAGATCAGCGATTATTTTTCGACCAAGGGTACACGCGCCTATGAGCCGCTGGTCTATGCACGGCTGGCGGCCCTGCACCTGGGCAAGGAGCGTTTCAGCGACGCGGCCGCTGTCTACCGCCTGTTTTCCGAAACCCATCCGCAGCATCGCGAGGCACCTCTATTTCTCTCACGCGTCATAGACGTCTACAAGCAGGCGGGCTTCGGCGACAAGGTGTTGCAGGAAAAACAAGCCTTCATCGAGCGCTATCAACCGGCAGCGACCTACTGGCGGCAACACGATGCCGACGCCTCGCCGCAGGTAATGGCACAGGTACAGCGCCACCTGCGCGACGTTGCGCGCCACTACCACGCGCTGGCGCAGGCGAACCACGAGGCGCGCACCTACGCCCAGGCAGGGCGATGGTACCGGCTGTTCCTGCAGGCGTTCCCGCGCAGCGACCAAACGCCTTTGATGAACTTTCTCTACGCCGAGCTTCTGACCAGCGCCGGCCAACAGGGCGAGGCCGCGCGCCAGTACGAACAGACCGCCTATGCCTACGGCAGGCACGACAAGGCGGCCGAAGCCGGTTACGCCGCCTTGCTCGCCTACGCCAAACACGAAGCCCAATTGACAGGCGCGCAGAAGGCAAGCTGGCACCTGGCGGGGATCCACAGTGCGCTGCGCTTCAGCGAGCAGTTCAGCACCCACCCGCAGGCCATGGCGGTGCGCACCCGGGCCGCGCAACAGCTTTATGCCGGCGGCGATTTCGCCGCGGCCATCACCGCCGCCCGGCCCGTCATCGACAATCCGCAAGCCGGGGCCAAACTGCAACTTTCAGCCTGGACGGTCACGGCTCACGCCGAGTTCGATCAGGGCGACTATCAGCGCGCGGAACTCGCCTACGGCGAGGTGCTGGCGCGGACCGCGCGCGCAGCGCCGCAGCGCGACAAATTGGCCGACAAACTGGCCGCCTGTATCTACAAACAGGGC
This sequence comes from Thiogranum sp., assembly GCA_030148805.1. Lineage (GTDB taxonomy): Bacteria > Pseudomonadota > Gammaproteobacteria > DSM-19610 > DSM-19610 > Thiogranum. The sequence goes on from JASBSS010000031.1 coordinate 32,823, forward strand.
GAAGCGGAGAAAGCCGCCGGCAATCTGGACGGCGCCGCCGAGCATTTTCTGCGCATTGCACAAGCCGCACCCGGCTCTTCGCTCATCGCCACGGCACAGTATGACGCCGCGGCGGCGTATATCGCGCTGCAACGGTGGCCCGCGGCCATCGGCATTCTGGAGAAATGGCGCGGCGACTATCCGCGACACCCGCTGCAACAGGACGCAACCCGCAAACTGGCGGCTCTCTATCGCGAGAACAACCAGCCGGTGCGCGCCGCCGCGGAGTTCGAACGCCTGGCGGAAACCGAGAGCGATCCGGCGCTCAAGCGCGAGGCGGCCCTGACCACCGCCACCCTCTACCGCGACGCCGGGCGCGACCGACAGGCGATCGAGGCCTACGCGCGCTTCGTCCAGCGCTATCCCCGACCGGTGGAAGCGGCGATGGAAGCCGGCCACCAACTGGTGCGGTTGTACGGCGCCGCCGGGCAAACCGATCAGCAGCGACACTGGCGCCAGAAGCTGATCGCCGCCGACCGCGGCGCCGGCGGCGAGCGCAGCGCGCGTACCCGCTTTCTCGCCGCCCACGCACAACTGGCGCTGACCGAACCCCAGGGACAAGGCTACCGTCAGATCGCGCTGAAAGAGCCGTTGAAACGGAATCTGGCACGCAAGAAAAAGCTGCTGCAGGCCGCTATCGAGGGCTACAAGGCCGCTGCTGCCTACGAAGTCACCGAAGTCACGACCGAGGCGACCTTCCGCATCGGCGAGCTGTATCGTGACTTCGCCGGTGCGCTGTTGAGCTCCGAGCGTCCACGCGGGTTGAATACCGAGGAGCTTGAGCAATACAACCTGCTGCTGGAAGACCAGGCCTATCCGTTCGAGGAAAAAGCCATTGCCGTGCACGAGAACAACGCCCAGCGTATCGCCGCGGGTATCTATGACCCCTGGATACGCAAGAGCATGCAGGCGCTGGCCCGGCTGTTGCCGGTGCGTTATGCCAAGCCGGAAGAAGGAGAACGTTTTGTCGCCGTTCTGGAGTAAAACGCTGGGCGCATGTCTGGCGCTCGCCTTGGTGCCGCTGAGCGGCTGCAGCCATACGCCCGGGCGCGGGAAACCGGCCGCCAGCGCCGAGCCGGCGGCGCTGCCAACGGCCTACGAACAAGCGCTGCACCTGATGCGCGATGGCGAGTACGCCGCGGCCATCGCTCCACTGCGGGCGTTCAGCGCGTCCCATCCCGACATGGCCGGTCCTTATGTCAATCTGGGCATCGCCTATGGACGCACCGGGCAGGCCGAGGCGGCGCTACAGGCGCTCGACCAGGCACTGACGTTGAATCAGGACAATGCTGCGGCACAGTTGCAACGCGGCATCCTGTATCGCGAGCAAGGTCACTTCCAGGCCGCCCTGGAGGCTTATCAGCAGGCGCTGAAGCTGCGTCCCGATTATGCCCTGGCGCACCGCAATCTGGGCATTCTTTACGATCTGTACCTGCAGCAACCGACGTTGGCGCTACGCCATTACAAGCGCTATCTGGCCCTTGCCGGCGACGACGACAAGACGGTGAGCGGCTGGGTCATCGATCTGGAGCGCCGCGCGGGCGCGGCGACCGCGAGCGTCACGCCATGAACCGCGGCGCACCCCGCAGCTCAGCGACCGCCTGCGCACTCCTGGCAGTGCTGCTGGCGACGGCCGCACCGGCCGCGCAGCAGCTCGACATGGAGGGTATGTCGGTGACCGGCAACAGCGAATTGCCCAAGGCGCTGTTCATCGTGCCCTGGAAGGATCCGCAAGCCGGCCTGTCGCCGGAACGCCCGGTGAACAGCCTGATCGACGAGGCGTTACAGCCGGTCGACCCGGAGGTGTTTCGCCGGGAACTGGATTATTTCGACACAGTTCGCAAAAAGGACTAAAGAAACGGGGTCTTAGCCCCGACTAACAGGAGATACTTCTAAGGAGCCCAGCATGGAAATCTATTCGAGCCTCGTCAATTTCTTCCAGGCCGGCGGCCTGTTCATGTACCCCATCGTCGCCGTTCTCGCGCTCGGCGTGGCGATAGCGGTGGAGCGCTACGTTTACCTGACCGCGGCGCGCACCACCAACCAGCGTATCTGGAAGCAGGTGATGCCGCTACTGATCAAAGGCGACTATCGCCAGGCAGCCGCGCTGACGGAGAAGTCCAAGACCGCGTTGAGCCGCATTCTGCGCTACGGACTGGACCGGGCCGGCGCCAACGTGCGCCGCGACGACGTCGAAGTGGCCATGGAAGAAGGCCTGATGGAGACGGTTCCCCGGCTGGAGAAACGCACCCACTATCTGGCGACCTTTGCCAACATCGCTACCCTGCTGGGACTGCTCGGCACCATCATGGGACTGATCCAGGCCTTCACCGCGGTGGCCAACGCCAATCCGGCGGAGAAAGCCGACATGCTGTCGGCGAGCATCTCGGTGGCGATGAACACTACCGCCTTCGGCTTGATGGCGGCGATACCGTTGCTGTTGATCTACACCGTTTTGCAGACCAAGACCACCGAGCTGGTCGACAGCCTGGAAATGGCGTCGGTCAAGTTCCTCAACATTCTCACCGAGCAGCGCCAGGGGGCCGGCGCCTGATGAAACGCCGTTGGCGCAAACAGCACCTCAGCCAGCCCGGCGAGGTCAACATCACGGCCTTCATGAACCTGATGGTGATTCTGGTACCGTTCCTGTTGATCACGGCGGTGTTCTCGCGCATCACCATTCTCGACCTGGACCTGCCGCCGGCGGCCGATTCGCAGCAGGACGCGAACAAAGAACCGCCGGAGGCGCTGCAACTCGAGGTGATCGTGCGCAAGAACCTGGTCGCGGTCGGCGACCGCAAACGCGGCCGCCTCAAGCTGTTCAACGTCGACGCCCAGGGCCGCTATCTGGAGGAGATCTCGGCGCTGTTGCAACAGATCAAGGCACGGGTGCCGGAGAAAACCGATATCACCTTGTTGCTGGAAACCGATACGCCCTACCAGCGGGTGGTGGAGATGATGGACACGCTGCGGGTCGCCAAAGTGCTGCGCGATGGCGAAAGCGTCAACGCCGAGTTGTTTCCGGCCATTTCCATCGGCGACGCGCCGGCTAGGGATCTGCGCACCGCCGACGGGAGAAACCCATGAAACAATCGCGCCGCGCCAAGCGCATGGAACGTCATCACAAGCGCCATAAAGGCGCGCCGGCATTCAACCTGGTCTCGCTGATGGACATCTTCACCATTCTGGTGTTCTTCCTGTTGGTGAACTCAGGCGAAGGCGAGGTGCTGCCCAGCACGCGCAGCGTCGACCTGCCCGAATCGGTGGCCGAACAGAAGCCGCGCGAAAACGTGGTCGTAATGATCACAGCACAGGATATTCTGGTACAGGGCGAGCGCGTGGCTTCGGTCGCGGCACTCGAAACCGACGACAGCCTGCGTATCGCGCCCCTCGAACAAGCCCTGCGGCAACAGAGCCAACGCCGCGTATTGGTGGATGCGCGTGGCAACAGCGTGGCACCGGAGGTCACCATCATGGGCGGCAAGGACATCCCCTATCACTTGCTGAAGAAGGTCATGGCCAGTTGCACCCAGGCCGGCTATGGAAAGATCTCGCTGGCCGTGCTGCAAAAAACCGTGCAACCCGGCTAGGATCGCTCCCCCATGGTCTATTCGCATTCACTTTCTCTGCCCTGGTCGATTTCGAGCGAGGACGAACGTCGCTTCCGCAGGATTCTGACCGTCACGCTACTGCTGACCCTGGCGCTGGGGATCGTCCTGCCGCTGCTGCCGGTGCTGCGCGCCCCGGTCGAACAGACGGTGGATCTGCCGCCGCGCGTGGCCAAGCTGGTGTTCGAAAAACGCACCGAACCCAAGCCCAAGCCAAAGCCAAAGCCAAAGCCGGTGGAAAACAAACCCCAGCCCAAACCGGAAACCAGGAAAACGCCCAAGCCGCCGCAGAAGAAGGCACCGACCCAAACCGTCAAGAAACCGCAGCCACAGCGACCGCCGGTCGATGCGATCGAGCAGGCCCGCAAGAAGGCTTCCAACGCCGGGCTGCTGGCGCTACAGGACTCGCTCGCCGACCTGCGCGAGCAGGATGTCGACAGCCTCAAGGGCACCCGCCGCCTGAGCAACAACGGCGCGGTGGCCAAGCAGACCGAGCGCGCCCTGGTAACCTCCAAGGTCGCCAGTGGCAGCCGCGGCATCAATACCGCGAACATGAGCCGCGATGCCGGTTCCACGCAACTGGTCGCGCGCAGCGCCACGCAAGTGCGCAGCAATATTGTCGACACGTCGCTGCACAAGAACCCGCGCCAGGCGCGCACGGCCGGGCGCAGTCAGGAAGACATCCAGATCGTCTTCGATCGCAATAAAGGCTCGATTTTCAACATCTACAACCGCGCACTGCGCAAAGACCCCAGCCTCGCCGGCAAGGTGGTGTTCGAGCTGACCATCGCGCCCTCGGGACAGGTCACCGCAATCCGCGTGATCTCCAGCGATCTCGGCGACACGGCGCTGGAACGCAAACTGCTGGCGCGCATCAAGATGATCAATTTCGGCGCCAAACCCGTGGACGCGGTCACCCTGACCTATCCGATCGACTTCCTGCCGGCGTAAGCGCCGCCGTTCAGACGTTCAGACGTTCAGACGCGCAAGGTAATCCAGCGCGATACCGGCGAAAACCGCAGCCCCGAACCAGTTGTTGTTGAGAAACGCGCGCAGGCAGGCCTGGGGCTGACGTTCTCGGATCAGATATTGCTGGTACAGCGCCAGCGACGCGGCCAGCAACAGGCCAAAATAAAAATAAACACCCAGGCCCGCCGCGTTGCCCGCGAACACCAACGCCAGAAGCAGCAGCACCTGCACCAACGCGATGATCGCGCGATCGGCCTCGCCAAACAGAATCGCCGTCGACTTGACGCCGATTTTCAGGTCTTCCTCGCGGTCGGCCATCGCGTACATGGTATCGTAGGCGGTGGCCCAGAGCACATTGGCGAGGAACAACAGCCAGGCTTCGCGCGGCAGCTCACCGGTCTGCGCCGCGAAAGCCATCGGTATCGCCCATCCGAACGCCGCGCCCAGATAGACCTGGGGCCAATGCGTGTAGCGCTTCATGAAGGGATAGGTGGCGGCAAGAAACAGCGCCACCAGCGACAGCCAGACGGTCAATCGATTCAGCAGCAACACCAGACCCAGTGCCAGCAGGCAGAGTCCGGCGAACAACAGCAACGCCTCTTTGCCCGACACCCGGCCGGCGGCGATCGGCCGCTCGCGGGTACGCGCCACGTGGGGATCGAAATCGCGATCGGCGTAGTCGTTGATCACACAGCCGGCCGAGCGCATCAACACCACACCGGCGACGAATACCACCAGCACCAACGGATTGGGCGACCCCTGGCCCGCGATCCATAGCGCCCACAGGGTCGGCCACAACAGCAGCAGGATGCCGATGGGTTTGTGCAATCGCATCAAATAGGCATACTGCAACAGGCGTTGCGACAGCGGTGGGCGCGAAACTGGCAATGGATCCCCGTTTTTTCTATGGTAGGACAATGAAATCTGTCACTCTGGCTCTGTCCCTGTCGCTATATGTTACCTGTTCGCCGGTGCTGGCGCGAAACAGCGACGTGGCGCCGAGTGCTTTTTTCAGCTGTATCGACTACCACTGCCGTCACGGCCTGCAGGTGCAGCTCGACGCCACCCAATGGCAGGCCGTAGCGCGGCTGTTCACGCCCGAGCGCTCGCCGGCCGAGGAGCGCGAGCAGCTGCGCAAAGCCGTGGCCTTGCTCGAACAGGAGGTCGGCGCACTCACCGGCACCTGGCGCGATCTGGCCGGCAACGTGGCTGGCGCCGGGGAGCCGGGCCAACTGGACTGCATCGCCGAGTCTAAAAACACCACCACCTATCTTCGCCTGCTCCAGCAGGCGGGCCTGCTCAAATGGCATGTGGTGGAAGCACGCCAGGTGCGCCACCCGCTGATTTTCAACGTGCACTGGACGGCGGTGATCCGCGAGCGGCGCAGCGGACAGCGCTACGCGGTGGACAGCTGGTTCCTGGACAACGGCAAGCCCCCCTACATCCAGGCCTTCGAGGGCTGGAAATCAGGCCGCGCCTTCGATAGCGGGCAGGAAGACCTCGGTCACCAGTAGCGGCTTGCCACCCAGGCGGAAGACCGATCGACGCCCCCACAACGCTTCCGGCCGGATGCCGAGGCCGCCGCTCGCCGCGGCATACAGGGCATGCCCCGGCGTGATCCGCGCCAGCTCCACCGCCGCCCGCTGCAGGGCGGGATCGGCAAACAGAAACGCGCCCAGGGGGCGCTCGCCCAGGCGGATCAATCGCCGCTGCGCGCCACTGAGCGTGCGAATCGGTATCACGGTGCGCGCAAACACCCAGGGAATCTCGTCGCACAGCAACTGTACCTGGCGGACCCAGCCCAGCGTGGTCGGACGCAGCGACAGGGCCTGGACCTCGTCGCGGTAGGGCCGCTGCCAACCCTCGCTCACCACCTGCACTCTGAAGCACCCCTCACAACGCTGGCGAATGCGGTCGGTCAAGGAGCCGGCATCCAGCAGCCAGGGCCGCAAGGCGCACGGGAGGCGACTGCGCAACCAGCGCGTGTGCACCGCCCACTGCGAGGCTCGCCGGATACTGCCGGGCGCGGGGGACATCGACATCGCTAGCCTATGGCCTACTCAGGGAAAACGCGGATTATGTCACAGATCGCAGCGCCGCTGACCGTATGGCCCATCGGCTTTTTTCAGATGTGAAGCCCTTCGCTGAACTTCAGCGCACGCCGCCGAATACTGACCCTCACTCGACATTCCCCGCGGAGCCCGCCATGACCACAGGCGCCTTTGAACACCTGAGAAACCTCGGCCCAGACCTTGGGCGCAAGCCCGTTGCCCGCGCCCTGCGCCTGCCCGGTTTGCGTCTCGCCGTCCTGGTCGGCCTGCACCTGGCCGGCTGCCTGTTGGTACTGGCCGCCCCGCTGGCGACGCTGGGCGCGGGCAGCCTGGCGTTGCTCCTGCTGGCGCGGGCTCAGGGCCCCTTGGATCTGTTCCTGTCCGCGGGTCTGGCGGGATTCGCGGGCCTGTGCGCCTACCTCACGCTCCAACTGCAGCAATTGCGGGTGGGCGCGCCGGGCGGCGTGCCGGTGTCCGCCGCCATGGCCCCGCGCCTGTTCGCCAGCCTCGCCCATCGGGTCGCCCATTTCCGGCTGCGCCGGGTGCACCAGGTCCTGCTCACCGACCAGCCCGAGTTGCGTATTGTCGCCACCGCCCGGTTTCCCCTGCCACTGTTTCACCGCTATCACCTCTGCGTCGGCGCGCCGTTGACCTTCTTCTTCAGCCCCAGCCAGTTCACGCTGGCGCTGGCGGCGGCCGCGGACGCGGCCGCCAAAAGCCAGTCGAGCCTGCGCGGGCGGTTGCTGCAAGCCAATAGCGACTGGCAGTCCGTCCTGAACGCGCTGGGAAACCGCGACACGCTGCTGAGGCGGGTGCTGCAACGGCCGCTGGCGGCGGTCAGCGGTCTTGCCGACAGCTTGAGCGGAACGTTGAAAACGGATTGGAGACTGGATCAGGGACGCTGGCTACGCGCACACGGCGACGAAACGGACGTGGCGGACTACCTGGCCTCGCAGCTGGTGGCGGCCGCCTTCATGGACAAGCAGTACTGGCCCATGGTTCTCAAGGGCGCCGAGCGCTGCCCCGCCCCGGTGGTAAAAGCCTTCAGCCATCTGCCGGTGCTACTGGAAAAAACCCTCAGCCCCGCGCGCGCGGAGCGCTGGCTGTTGCAGGCCCAAGGCCCCCGTGGGGGAGATGGCGCGGTTCGCGATCTGCTGGCGGAACTGCGGCTGGACCAGCTACGCTGGCGAGGTCTGCCAAAGCCGGCGGTATTCGACAAATTATTCAAATCCGCTGACGTGCTCAAGCGCCTCGACGGCTGGTGGCAACAGCAGATCGAACCGCGCTGGCGCCAGCGGCATACGGATTTCCAGGAAGATCTGGCACGCTTCACCCAATTGCACCAACGGGCGCGGGAAAACCGGCTGCGCGGCGACTCGGCGCTTCGCTATATCAAGCTGTGCGCCGGTTTTCTCAAGCCCGCCGAGGCGCTCGGCATGTACACCCGGGTCAGCGAGGCCAACCGCGACGATGCGAAAGTCTGTTTCGCCGCCGGCCTGGCTATCCTGCGAGCCGGCGGCGGCGACCAGGGGGTCCAGGCACTTCAGCGCGCCGCCGACCTGGAGCCCGCCCTCACCCATCGCGCCCAGGCACTGATCCACCAGCACCGGCAATCCTGGCGGGCGCACGACCCCCAATTCCGGTCCAGCGAGCGCAACACGGCCTAGCTTCAGAGCAACGGCGTTCAGCGCCCACGCTTCTCGACGTACATGCGCTGATCGGCCTCTTCCCAGGCGCCCGTCAGACCCACGGCCGGGTCGCGCATCGCCAGGCCCACCGAGGCCGACGCCTGCACCGATGTCAGCGACTCCCGCACCCGCTCGAGCAGCGCATTGGCGCCGTCGCGGTTACACTCGACGCTGAGGATGCCGAATTCGTCGCCACCCAGCCGGGCGACGATATCCGAGGGACGTGCGGCATCGCGCAATGCCAGACTCACCATCTTTATCAACTTGTCACCGGCGGCGTGACCTTCCCGATCGTTGACGCCTTTCAGGTCATTGATGTCGACAATGATGATGGCCGCGGGATGGCCATAGCGCCGGCAGCGCTCCTCCTCGGTGGCCAGCAAACGGTCCCAGCCGCGGCGATTGTAGAGCAAGGTCAAGGCGTCGGTCAGCGCCTCGGCTTCCAACCTTTCGGCCTTGCGCGCTTGCTCGTTCATTTTCAGCTCGGTCTGCAACACCGTGCTCAGCAGTGCCCCCAACAGTTCGACCATCTCCTGCTCCTCGACAATCGAGTCGGGTTGCGTGGCGGGGTGGATCGCGCACAGGGTGCCGAACAGGCTGCCGTTCTCAAGCAACAACGGAATCCCCACATAGGACTGGATCTCGACCTGACGCCCGATCGGCGCGGCGGCATAGGCGGGAACCGCCGCCGAACGCGGCGCGATGCGCGGTCCGTTGCCTTTCACCATCTCTGAGCAAAACGAATCCGCCCAGCGGAAAACCTTGCCGGGCTCGACCCCGTAGCCCTGGTCCTCCGACTGGAGCACGATCCAATCCTCGCCCTCGGTTCTGGTCACCATCCAGAGGTCAAACCCCAGTTTACGTTGAAGAAAAGCGAGAACCGCGCGTCCGGCCGATTCGAAGTCCGCAAACACCTCCGTCATGCAATAGGCTCCATGCTCTCACCTGGGCCGGGCGCAGGCGGATTGTGAAAATTATGTTAATTGTGGCACATCCGATACAAGCTTGTCAGTCGCAGTCCGACAACGCGGCCGCGACGGCATCGCCCTCACCCTCGGGGAAAACGCCTGTTAAGCGTCGGGAGACTAACGATATTCAGGATTCGGATGATCGAATCTGCAGCCGGCGCTCCACGCGCGCGCCTGGTTACCGTGCGCCGGAATCCCCCCGACCGCGCGCAACAGCCGCGCCATATGCAACAGATTCCAGGTCATGAAGGTCACGTTCCGTTGGGTGAAATCGTTCTCGGGACCGCCCGAGCCGGCGTCCGCGTAGGATGGCCCGGGGCCCGCTTCGCCGATCCAGCCAGCATCGGCCTGCGGCGGGATCGCATAGCCGAGATGCTGTAATGCGTAGAGCACGGTCATGGCGCAGTGCTTGGCACCGTCCTCGTTTCCGGTGACCACACACCCCGCGACCCGTCCGTAATAGAGATATTGCCCCTGTTCGTTGAGTTCGCCCGATTCTCCATACAGGCGCTCGATGACACGGCGGCAAACGGAACTTTCCTCGCCCAGCCAGATCGGCGTGCCGAGCACACAGATATCGGCCGCCAACACCTGCTGGCGCAACTGCGGCCATTCGTCGCGCTCGAAACCGTGCGCGGTCATATCCGGATACACGCCCGGTGGCAGCACATAATTCACCGCGCGCACCAGTTGGGTGGACACTCCGTTGGCCTCCATGATGGCCTGACTGACTTTCATCAATTCGCCGGTATGAGAGAGATTCCCGGTAGGTTTGAGGGTGCAATTGATCAGCAACGCCTTGAGACCCGAAAAATCGAAATCGTGTTGTTCGCACAACTCCCTCTGTTTGTCGCTCAGCGCCATGGTGTTCTCCTTTGTTGCTGGCCGAGAGTGGGATGACGCCGCGCATGTACACCTGCTAAAGCCGCAGCAGCCTGTCCGCCGACCGCATCCGCCTCTGCCTGACTTTAAGCATAGACAACGATTTCATTGCTGTCTGGGAACGGGCTCGCGCCCTGGAGAGCCCCGCGTTGACCTGACGTCATTCAGGCAAGGGCTTCAGAGTGCCGATGTTCTGTTCCCAGTTTTTACCGTCGAACGGCGTGATGTGCACAGAGCGAATCGTCGCCTCATCCAGGCAACGGACATTGACGCTGACACCATCGGGATGCGAGCGTGGGATGTAAAACGACTTGATGCCGCAGATACCACAAAACAGATGCTTCGCCTCGTGCGTGTCGAAGCTGTAGCGGACCAGCTGGTCCTCTCCCTGGAGTAGACGAAAGTCGCTCTTGGGAACGATCAGATGCAGATAGCCGGATTTGGCGCAAATGGAACAGTTGCACTCGGTCGCCATTATGTCCGCGGCGGCTTCAACCTCGAAGCGCACCGCGCCGCAATGACATCCTCCTGAATGGATCATCCTGAGATACCGGGTCGCCGCTCAGCCGATGGGCGAAACCCTTGCCGAGGCCGAGCACGGCGGCGACCGGAAGCCGGCCTTGGTGCTATTTGATGACACCGCAAGCCATGCGCGCCCCGCCACCGCCGAGTGGTGCCGGACTGTCGGAGTGGTTGTCCCCACCGGCGTGGATCATCAGCGAGCGGCCTTTCAGGTCCGCCAGCTTCACCCTTGGGGCGAGCACCGGTTGCGTAGCCTTGCCATCGGCGTCGACGTACAACGGCGGCAAATCGCCCAGATGCCCGTCGCCCCAGGGTGTGCCATGCTTATTGGTGCCCTTCGGATCGGCGTGTCCGCCCGCGGCCAGCCCGGCCACCATCTTGCCGTTCTTCTCTTTGGGCATGCAGGACGGATTTTGATGGATATGAAAACCGTGCAGCCCGGGGGTAAGACCGCTCAGATCGGGGGTGAAAACCGTCCCATAAGGGGTTTCACTGACCGCGATGGTGCCCGCCTCGGCCCCCACGCCGTCTGCGTTGACCAGATTCATCGGCACCGACGTGCCGGCAAAGGCGTTGGCTGCCGCCAGCCCCAGAACGACAGCGTAACAAGCATGCTTCCGGTGATGCATGGTATCCTCCTAAAGTGAATTCATTATTGTTTGGCCACCCCTGCAGCCGGTGGTGAGAGGCCATTGTCCCATGGCCAAGCATTACCCTCAAGCAACCAGCGCCACCAGACCACCGATCACGATCAACACCAGGGCCGCCAGGCGATGGACGATTTTTCTGGGGGCTTCGCGCGCCAACATGACTCTGGCCCGGTCGCCCAGATACGCGTAGATCAGTTTTGAGCCACAGGCTGCCAAAACCAGTGCCAGCATCACCAGTCCGGTATCGACAAAGGTGACACGACGCAGATCGACAAAGGCCGGGAGCAGCCCCAGATAGAACCAGATAGCCTTCTGGTCGCCCAGGGTCAGCACCAGTCCGGCGAGAAAATCTGACCCCAGAGATCCACTCCTGGCATGGTGCTCCTGCGCTGCAGGCGAACGGATACGCCACAGATTGATACCGAGCCATATCAGATAGATGCCGGCGGCGTATTTCACCAGCGGAAGTACGACGGTCAGCTTCTGATTGAGGAGACTCCAGCCGTATATGGCCAACAGGATGAAGACTAGATCGCCAACGATGATGCCCGCGATGGTCGCCAGCCCGTGAGTGAAACCGCCGCCCGCGGAGCGCACAGCGACCAATAGCGAGCTGGCGCCTGGCACCAGCGCCAACACCAGCATAGTGACGAACAACGCAAATGTGGTTTCCAGCGTCATCGCGAAACTCTGGCCGCACTCGGCCGGCCCACCCACCCGTTCAAACGAGGCTTATACTGGTGTGGCCGCCGGGGGCCACGATATCGAACAGCAGCTCGCAGTATTCGCACGTCTCGTTCGGAGGCGTGGGATCGTCCGCACAACTGCAACCGGCAATGACGCCGCGAGAAAAAATACCCGCTTTCACCCGTATCCCCGATACCGAAGCTCGCGCATTCAGAAGCATCACCTCGAACCCCTCGCCGAGCGCGAAGTCGCTTCGTGACAAACCTTGCTGCAATGGCAGAGCCTGGGCTTCCAGCGCTTCGACTTCCGCCTTGAACACGCCGGCGAACGCAGGCGTTCCCCAGGCGGACAATGATTGTTTCAACACGACCATGGGAGCAAAAAGCCCGAACGGCAGTCGTTATACGCACGGATCGGCCGCCGTCCCCGGCGTACCCAGCCAGGTCCGCGCACCGTCCCGACCCCGCGATTCATGGAAACCCATCCCGCATCCGACCGTCGCTCGCCGATCCTCACCCCGAAACCGCCACCTTGGTATGCGCCGGGGATGCCGCCGTCCCCCTTTTTGTCAATGGCAGTATTACACCTTACCAAGCCCCGCCGGCGCATCCCAGTGTCGCCCCATACGACCTTTGTTTTCCGATTCCTGGCATTAACCGCTAAAGAAATACGGGTTTGCACCGCTAACGTCGCCGAGCCGGAAGTTCCACAATGGGGACAGGGTAGTTGGGAAGCGACCCGCGAGCCCTAGTCAACTATTTGATTAATAAGAAATTCTACAGGCTGGTGAGAATGATGAATAAAGACAGGCACGTAATGCGAGCCGGGCCGAGTGGCCGAATTTTCCAATCGGCGCTGTCGGCGGCCGGCACGGCCTGGCTGATCGGCGCCGCCGCCCCCGGCATGGCCTCGGCCGCGGCCCGTTTCGAGCACACCGCGCCAGCCAACGTCATCACCAGCCTGATCGCGGCACCGACCTTCGGCGACCTGGACAACGACGGCGACCTGGACGCGCTGGTGGGCGAAGCCCTGGGCACGATAATATTGTTTCGCAATCAGGGCGCCAATGCCAGTGCACCGGTGTTCGAACGGCAGAATGGCACCACCATTGTCAATCCGCTGGTCAACGAGGATGTGGGTGATTACTCGACCCCGGTGTTGGTCGACATCGACGCCGACGGGGACTTGGACCTGTTCGTGGGCAACGGCGCCGGCGCCATCAGCTTTTATCAAAACACCGGCAGCAGCGGCACTGCGGTGTTCAGCGCGCTCAGCGGGGCGGCCAATCCGCTGAACGCGGTCGCGGTCGGCGGCAGGGCCGCGCCCGCTTTCGCCGACATCGACAACGACGGTGATCTGGATGCCTTCATCGGTGACGCCACCGGCGTGATCCACTATTACCGCAATGACGGCACGCCGAACGCGCCGCTCTTTGTCGCGCTCAGCGGTGCCGGCAATCCCTTTGACGGCGTGGATGTCGGCGTCAATGCCTCGCCGGCCTTCGCCGATATCGACGCCGACGGCGACCTGGACACCTTCGTCGGCAAGGCCGCCGGCACGGTCGACTATTTTCAGAACGACGGCAGTGCCGCCGCGCCCGTGCTGGTCGCCGTCACCGGCGCCGGCAATCCGCTGGACGGTTTTGTCATCGGTGCCGACGTGAAGCCAGTATTCGTGGATATCGATACCGACGGGGATCTGGATGCGATCATCGGCGGCGCCGCTGGCGGCAGCAGCGCCTTGTATCGCAACGTCGGGACCGCCACGGCGCCGCAATTCGCCTCCCCTTACGTAGTCGAGGTCGGCGGTAACGCACTACCGGCGCTGGCGGATATCGACGCCGATGGCGACCTCGATATGTTTGTTGGAAAATTCGACGGTACCGTTCAGTTTTATCGCAATACCGGCGGCGCTACGGCGGCCACCTTCACGCCCGCCGACGGCACGGTGATTGTCAACCCGCTGGCGATGATCAGCATCAACGCGGGCGGTGGCCTTGCGGCACCGGCGTTGATCGATATCGACAACGACGGCGATCTGGATGCCTTTGTCGGCTCGCTGGACGGTCTGGTGACCTATTATCAGAATGTCGGCAGCAATATTGCACCGGATTTTCAGGCCGCCGACGGTGTCAGCATCGTGAATCCCCTCGCCGCGGTGGCGGTGGCCAATCTCTCCGCGCCAGCGTTCGCGGATATCGACGACGACGGTGATGCCGATGCCTTCGTGGGCGATTTTAACGGCAATGTGTCATTTTTCCGCAACGACGGAACCTCAACCGCACCGGCTTTCGTGGCCGTGACCGGCGCCGGGAACCCCTTCAATGGCATCAACGTGGATACCCAGGCCTTACCCGCTTTCGTGGATATCGACGGCGACGGCGACCTGGACGCATTTATCGGTGAAGCTTTTGGGAACGTGCGCCTCTACCTCAACACCGGCACGCGCAGTGCGGCTGTGTTTTCCGCCGCCGACGGCAACTCGATCATCAACCCCCTGGATAACTTCCATTTCGCCCCGGGTAGCGCCGCACCGGCGTGGGGAGATATCGATGGCGACGGCGATTTCGATGTGCTCATCGGTGACGGCGACGGACGTGTGCAGCAGTTTGAAAATCATGCCATCGAACGTATTAACCTGCTCGCCCAGGGTAGCTTGTCGATGGCGGCGCGCACCCCCGGCGCGCAGATGCTGACGGGCACGCTGACCACCGGTCCGGTAAACAATCCGCCCCCGGGAGTGACCTTCCCGTTCGGCCAGGTGAGTTACAAGATGAGCACCGCGGCGGCCGGCGACACCGCCACGGTTCGGTTGCGCTTCAGTGAGCCGCTGCCGGCCAGCTTCGAGCTGCGCAAAATCGACCAGGCCGGGAATAGCAGCCTGATCTCCGCCGCGGCCTGGACGGTGGTCGACACCAATACCGTGGATCTGACGCTGACCGACGGTGGCGCCTTGGACGCCGACGGTAGCGCTAACGGCATTATCGACGACCCGGTCGCGGTGGCGGTGGTATCCGCCGGCTCCGGCGGCGCCGGATCGGGCGGTGGTGGCGGTGGCGGTGGCTGTACGCTAGCCGCCCGCGCCATACCCGACCCGTTGCTGGTCATGGTACTGGGACTCGCCGGCTTTGCCCTCGGGGGGCGCCGCCGGCAGCGCTAAGGCAGGGCGACTATGGGTTTCTCCCAGATCGCCAGCACAATGCAGCCGGTTTCGCTCACCACCGCGTGACGCGACCCGGGGCCGTTGATCAGCAGGGTGCCCACTCCGTAGCGACCGTATTGATCCTGCTGGGAACCCTGAAGGACCAGGATATGCTCGTAGCCGGTGTGTCGATGCTCGGGGACGCGCGCGCCAGGGGCATAGCGCAACAGCGCGGCGGATGCCGTTGCCTCGGCATCGCCATACAGACGATGGATCTCCACACCCGCGTGAAACGGTTTCCAGGCGACGAAATCGAGCTCGCCGCTGCCGGTGAACAGCTGCGACAACACCCGTCTGAGGCTCGCCTCAGCCATAGGCCGACTCCAGGGCGCGGATGACCTGTTCGCTGCCCGCCACCCACCCCACAATCCCGCCCTGCGCGGTGACCATCCCCAGCGTTGCCTGCTTGAAGGCGGGAAAGTAGCTTTCGGTCGCATCCTCCACCAGCAGACATTCGTAGCCGCGGTCGTTGGCTTCGCGCAGCGTCGTCTGCACACAGACTTCCGTGGTCACGCCGGCGACCAACAGATGCGTGATCTCCCGTAGCTGAAGATAGCTGTGCAACTGCGTGGCATAAAACGCCCCCTTGCCCGGTTTGGTCAATTCCAGCTCGCCCGCGCGCGGTTGCAACGCCGGAACGATTTGGTTACCGGGCTCGCCGTCGATCAGCAGACGCCCCATCGGACCCGGGTCGCCGATGCCAAGCGCGCCTCGTCCGCGGCGGCGTTTCGCCGGCGGGCAATCGGAAAGATCCGCCTGGTGCGCCTCGCGGGTGTGAATGATCGGCAGACCGAGGCGCCGGGCGCAGTCGAGCAGCCTGCGCACGACGGGAACGATGTTCTGCAACGGCGTCACATCGTTGCCCAACGCCGAACCGAACCCGCCCGGCTCGACGAAGTCGCGCTGCATATCGATGACCACCAGCGCCGGCGGGCGCTCGGGAAGCGGGTAAGCGTAGGGACGCGCCGGTATCTGATCCATGGACAGACCCCGCTCAGTGACCAGCCATGTGCTGACCGATGAGCGTCAGGTCGGCGGCCGCGGGCGTCGTCTCGTAGACCAGTCGCCCCCCCGCCATGACCAACAACCGGTCGGCCAGTTCGAGAATCTCCTCCAGATCCTCGCTCACCAGCAGGACGGCCGCACCCTGATTGCGGGCGCTCATGATGCGCTCACGGACCTCCGCGACAGCGGCGAAATCCAATCCGAAACAGGGATTGGCCACGATCAGGACACTCACGTCGCCGGACAACTCCCGGGCCAGGACCGCGCGCTGTACGTTCCCCCCCGACAACTGACCGATGGGCATCGCGGGAACGGGGGGACTGACCGAAAACCGCTCGATCAGCGCCGCAGCGCGGGCACCGATCGCGGCCCGGTTCAACCAGCCGCCGCAACGCGCATAGGGCGCTCGGTCGAACTCCCGCAACGCCAGGTTTTCGGCAATCGTCATGCCGGGCACGCAGGCATTGCGCAGCGGCTCTTCCGGCAGGCAACGAAAGTGGTGCCGTCTGATCTCTTCGCGCGTGGCGCGAAAGCGCTCGGCTTGCACGCGCATGCAACCGGCGCCGATATCACGCTGACCGCACAAGGCCTGCACCAGTTCGCGCTGGCCGTTGCCCGAAACACCGGCGATACCGACGATCTCACCGCCGGCCACCGACAACGACAGCCCCCGCACCGCCGGCTCGCCATTGTCGTCAAGCACCGTCAATCGCTCGAGGTCCAGGACCTGTTCTCGCACCGCCACCTCGCGCCGCGTAGACGGCATCCTCTTTGGGTCACACCCGAGCATCATGCCGGCGAGCGCCGCTGGGGTCGTTCCGGCCACGGTGGTGGTCCCGGCCGCCCGCCCCTTGCGCAATACGGTCACCTCATCGGCGTAGTGCATGACTTCGCGGAACTTGTGGGTGATGATCAGTACGCTGAGATCCGTCTCCCGGGTCATCGCCTTGATCCGGCCCAACACCTCGTCGGCCTCGTCGGGCGTCAACACCGAAGTCGGCTCGTCCAGGATCAGGATACGGCAGTCCAACGTGAGTTGCTTGAGGATTTCGACCTTTTGTTTTTCCCCCGCCGAGAGCGAATTGATAGCGGCATCCAAGGGCACCTGGAAGGGTAGCGCGTCCAGTTTCTCCCGCAGTCGCCGGGTTTCGGCGCGCCAGTCGATGCGCGCGGGCAGGCACGGACGCGCCAGCACCAGGTTTTCCGCCACGCTCATGTTCGGGATCAGGGTGAAATGCTGATAGACCATCCCGATGCCCAGCCGATGGGCCTCGTGGGGGTTGTCGATCGACTGCTCCTGCTCGTCGATCAGAAACTGCCCCTCGCTGGGACGATGATAGCCCATGATGCATTTCACCAGGGTACTCTTGCCGGCGCCGTTTTCACCCAGCAGGGCGTGGAAGCTTCCCCGGCGCAGGCGCAGGGACACGCCCTCCAACGCCCGCAGGTGACCAAAGCGTTTGCTGATGTTCACCCCTTCGAGGGCATAACGGGGGCGTCCGCTCACGTAAACGCCGCCAACAGGTGCCGGCTGTCGCTGACCGCGCCGAACACACCGCCCTGCATCTTGATCATCTGCAGCGCGGCCAGGTGATTGGCCCGCTCGGTGGCGCCGCAACAGTCCTCCAGCAAGACACACTCATAGCCGCGGTCGTTGGCCTCGCGCATCGTGGTGTGCACGCACACATCGGTGGTGATGCCGGTGAGCAGCAGGTTGGCGATGCCGCGGCGGCGCAGCAGCAGATCCAGGTCCGTGGCGTAGAACGCCCCCTTGCCGGGTTTGTCGATGATCGGTTCGCCGTCGACGGGGGCCAGTTCCGGGATGATCTCCCACCCCGGCTCCCCCCTGACCAGGATCCGACCACAGGGGCCGGGGTCACCGATACCGGCGCCCACGCTCCGGCTGCGCCACTGCTTGTTGGCGGGCAGATCGCTGAGATCACGCCGATGGCCTTCGCGCGTGTGAATGACCGTGAAGCCCTCGGCGCGCGCCAGGGCCAACACCGCCTTGATCGGTTCGATGGGCGCGCGGGTCAGGGCGAGATCGTAACCCATGCTGTCCACGTAACCGCCGACACCGCAGAAGTCGGTCTGCATGTCGATCACCAGCAAGGCGGTGTTCGCCGAGCGCAGCTCGCCATTGTAGGGCCAGGGGTAGGGTTCAGCGTGGAGGTATCGGTTCATGACTCACCTGAGGTTATCGAGTGAAGGCACCCGGCATGCCGGTCAGCGTGCGGCGCGAGGAGGAAGTGGCGATCATAATCAGCAGGGTGAGCACATAGGGCGCGGCGTTGAACAGATAGTAGCCCCAGGTGATGCCGACCGATTGCAACGCCGGCCCGAGCGCTGCGGCGCCCCCGAACAGGAGCGAGGCGTAAAAACACGAAACCGGATTCCAGCGCGCGAAGATCACCAGGGCGACGGCCATCAGGCCCTGGCCGCTGGAGAGGCCCTCGTTCCAGCTGCCGGGATAATAGAGCGACAGGAACGAGCCGCCCACGCCGGCCAGAAAACCGCCGGCCACGGTGCTGAAGAATCGCACCCGATTGACATCCAGCCCCATCGCCAGCGCCGCGTCGGTGCTCTCACCCACGGTGCGCACCATCAGCCCCCAACGCGCATTGCGAAAGAACCAGCCCATCGCCGGGGCCAGCAGCGCGCCGATGACAAACAGCACATTGATCTCCAGCGCCGCGCGCACCACCGGCGACCCGCTCCAGCCGCCCAGGGCGATCGCGGGCAGGCGTGGCGCGGTGGGTTGAATAAACGCCTTGCCAAGAAAAAAGGCCAGTCCGGTGCCGAACAACATCAGGGCGATACCGACGGCGATGTCGTTGACATTGCGCTGCTGGCAGAGCAGCGCATGCAACGCCCCCAGCAGCGCGCCCGCCAGGCCGGCGGCCAGCACCCCGAGCCACGCCGATCCGCTGAGATAGGAGATCGCGTAACCGCTCATCGCGCCCATCACCAGGTTGCCTTCCAGGCCGAGATTGATCCGCCCGCTTTTTTCCGTGAGACATTCACCCAGGCTGACAAAAAGAAAAGGCGTCCCGACCCGTATCGCGCCCCCTAGCACGGCGATCAACACCCCGAGCAGCCCGGCATGCTCGCCGCTCATCGCGTCACTCCCGGGCGCTGGGAGAGAGGGGTGCGACCGTAGAGCGACTCGCTCGCCAGAATCACCAGGAAGATAATGCCCTGTAGCACCAGCACGGTGGCATCCGGCAGATCGTGGCTGCGTTGCAACAGGCCGCCGCTGGCGCGGATGCCGCCGAGCAGGAGCGCCACCGGAATGATGGCCAGCGGATTGTGCCGCGCCAGAAAGGCCACCAGGATACCGGCGTAACCATAGCCGGCGTTGACCGAGCTGCTCAGGCGGCCGTGCACGGCAGCGACCTCCAGCATCCCGGCCACTCCCGCCGCGGCACCCCCCAACAGGCAGGCCAGGATCACCAGGCGGCCGACCGGCAGGCCGGCTAGGTAGGCCGCCCGCGGGTTGCCGCCGATCACATCCATGGCGAAGCCCATGGTGCTGCGTCTGACCACCAGCCATAGCGTCAGGCAGGCAAGCAGGCCATAGGCCAAGCCCCAGTGCACGGAGCTCTCGGCGATGTTGCCGATCATGTTGTCGCTGCCTATCGGAACGCTGGCCGGCTTGTTGAGACTGGCGGGGTCGCGTAGCGGGCCGATCACCAGAAAGTTCAGGATCGCGATGGCAATGTAGTTGAACAGCAGCGAGCTGATCGTTTCATTGACCCCGCGATAGTGGCGCAGGGCGCCGACGGCGGCCACCCACAGGCCGCCACAAGCCATCGCCGCCAGCAGCATCAGGCCGATCACCGCCACGGGGGCGAACACACCGTTGAGGCCGATGCCGACGAGCGCCGCGGCCAGCGCCCCGACCACCACGGCACCCTCGCCGCCGATCACAATCAAGCCCACGCGCGCCGGCAAGGCCGTGCACATCGCCGTGAGCATCAGCGGCGAGGCGCGCACCAGGGTGTTCTGCCATGAGAACCAGCTGCCGAATGCGCCGCGATAAATGCTGTGATACACCTGCAGCGGGTTGTGTCCCGCCAGCGCGACGAACACGCCGAACAGCAGCAACGAGACCACCAAAGCCGCCAGCGGGATCAACAGCGGCTCGAGCAGACGCATACGATCGCCACCCGTCGGGTCATCAGCCCTTGGTCGTACCGATAACACCTTCCACCAGCCAGTCCATGCTCTCGAGCGTGATGTCCGTCTGCCCGTGCTCGACCCCTTCGGCGATGACGAGCTTGCCGGTGTTGTCTTTGATCGGCCCCTTGTAGACGACCATGGAGCCGTCCATGAATTTTTGCCGCACGGCGTCCGCCGCCTGTTTCGCGGCGGCGGAGACGGCCGGACCATAACCGGAGCTTTTGACGATGCCCTCGCGCAGCCCGCCGCGCACCAGGTTCGGGATTTCGGCGTTGGCGCGGATCAATTCGGCATAATCGATGTAGACCTTGGCCCAGTTCCACTCCGAGCCGGTGAGAAAACCCCTGGGCGCGAGCGCCGACTGGTCGGTGTGGTAGCCGCAACAGTACACGCCGCGCTTTTCCGCCGTCTCTACCACCACTTTCGGGCTGTCCACATGACAGGTCAGCACATCGATACCCTGATCGACCATGCTGTTGGCCGACTCGGCCTCCTTCACCGGATTCGACCAGCCGCCGGTGAACACCACCTGCGTGGTGATCTGCGGATTCACGCTGCGCGCGCCCAGGGTGAAGCTGTTGATGTTGCGCAGCACCTGCGGAATCGGGATCGCGGCGATGTAGCCCAGCTTGCCGGTCTTGCTCGCGTGCCCGGCGACGATTCCCGCGAGATAGACCGGCTCGTCGATATAGCCGAAATAGCTGCCGACGTTCCTGGGGTGCTTACTCGCATCCCACAGCCCGCCACAATGCAGAAACTTCACTTCGGGATATTTTCTCGCCACTTTCAGAATATGCGGATCGAAATAGCCGAAGGAGGTGGGAAACAACACCTGCGCGCCATCCAGGTTGATCATGCTTTCCATGGTCTTGACCACTTCGATGGTCTCCGGCACGTTCTCCTCGTCCACGGCTTTCACCCAGTCGAGCCTGGCCACCGCTGACTTGCCTTCGAAGTGCGACTGGTTGTACCCATAGTCGTCGCGCGGACCGACATAGATGAATCCCATGCGTACTTTCGACTGGGCCCAGGCGGCGCGCGACCCCAGCCCCGCCACCGCCGACGCGGCGCCGGCCGCGACGATACCTTTCAACAAGCTACGACGCTTCATGCTGTTCTCCTTTGTTGGCCCGCTGGGCGCGTTTAGTGGCCCACCGGGCGCGGCGATTGACTTACCAGATCCACTTGAGCATCGCCTGCGCGACATCTTCGTCCACGCCCTTGATGCCGAACTTGTTACGCCAGATCTGATACTCGATACCGGCCTGCAGCGTGCCGGGGGAGCCGAAGAACTTGCCCACATCCAGCAATAGGCGCGGCGCGGTGATGATGTTGTCCTCTTTCGGATCGTTCCCCCAGGCATAATCGAAAAAACCCTCGAACGACCACGAGGTGCTACCGATCGCGAACGGCAGCAGCCACACCAGCGTCACCTGACTGCCGATGTCGTTCCCCGAGCCATTCTCCTGACGGACGTAGTAGTTGATCTGCGCCACCGGCATTTTGGGAATCGTCAGATCGACCGCCAGGCCATAGAGATAGTTGGTGAAACCGTTGCCCATCTCCAGGGTGCTGGTGAGCAGGACGTCCTTGATCGGACCGGCGGACAGATCCCGGCCGCTGAGCGCGCTCAGGCTCAGGCGCGGCGACAACTCGGCATACAACTCGGTGCCGGTATCATCCCCCTGGCGGTCGGCGTTGGTGACGTCCAGAAAAAAGAAATTGTCACCGTACTTCCAGCCGTTGACGTGCTCGAGCGTGATCACCGAGCGGGTGGAGTCGCCCAGCTCGTACTGGGTGCCGTAAAGATACTGGACGTTGGTGGAGCTCCAGTTGGCACTACCGGCTTGGGCCACCGGTAGCGCCAGAGTTAGGAAAACGGCGCCGATCGCCCGGGCGCAGGCCCGGCTTGGGGACGAGGCCCCGGGAACAGGTACGTACTGACTCATAGTGGATGCTCCGATTGTTATCTGCTCTGTTCTATTGAATGCAATGTTGTATACAACATTGCATGTAACATGCCAGTTGTAATGCGGAGCCGGAGAATGACGATTACGAGAAAGTTACCTATTGTTTTTCATGGAACTTTACAATATAAACAGCCATGGGCAACGATGCTCTCCAGTGCCGGGACCCACGCAGTCGTGCCTTTATTCTGTGCGCTCTGGTATAACATTGCCTCGGCGTGGTGCGGTGGCCCTGGGCCCGGCGGCGGCGCGGCGGGCCGGATCGCGTTGCGCAGCGCCGCGGATGTTTTTTGCAGTGGGGTAAGGAGACCGGTTTGAACAAAAGACACCTTTCAGGGCAGCAGATCTACCAGCGCCTGCGCGAAATGATCATGGATTTCGATCTCTCCCCGGGCAGTCGCGTGACCGAGCAGGAACTGGCCGACCGTTTCAAGGTCAGCCGCACCCCGGTGCGTCAGGCGTTGCAACGGTTGGAAGCCGAGGGCCACGTGCGGATACGGCCCAAGCAAGGCTGTTTCATTCGCGCGGTGGATATCGAAAGCATCAGCGCGCACTACGACGTGCGCATCGCGCTGGAGACCATGGCGGTGGAACTGGCCTGCCGTCACATGCCCGACGCCGAGCTGGAAGCGCTGGCCGAGTACTGGGATCCCGACAACCGTCTGTCGGCCGCAGGCCGCTCCCCGCACATCAGCGTGACGGAGGAATCGTTTCATCTGCGTATCGCCGAGGGTAGCGGCAACCCGGTCCTGGCGCACTATCTCCAGGACGTGAACGATCACATCCGCATCATTCGCCGGCTCGGGTTCCCGGACGAGCAGAGTATCCAGGATACTTACGAGGAGCATCACGCCATCTGCCGGCTGCTCCTGGCGCGCGACGCCACGGCGGCGCGCGAGATGATGGCCGAGCACATCCGCAAAAGTCAAAGCATCGCCCGCAAGGTCACCCTCGATCAGCTGGAGCAACATCGCAGGCGCAGCGCCAAACCCAGGCGCACGGCCCGCCGTCAGGCCGTGCGCTGAGTCGCCGATCAGGGCGCGGTGTCGGCGAACACCCGCTTTTCGATCACGCCATGGACACCCCAGTTGCCGTCGACCACCTGGGTCACGCCGAAATCGGCCGCCACCGACATCAATGATATCGCCTCGTCCTCGCTCAGCCCCTTGGCGGTCATGAGGAAATGACGCATCTTCCTGAAGGCGTCGCGCATCGCGTTGTCGATGGAAGATTTGGAGTAGATCTCGCTCTGCGCCTTCTCCCCTAGTTCCTGCAGATAATTGGCGTAGCTGAAGCCGTGCACCACCCATTCGGAGTCGGTCTCCAGCAACGGATAGTCCAGACCTTCCAGCGAGGTGCCGGCGAGCGAATCCTTCTTGTGCAGGATGACCTGGACCACGCCGGTGAGCGAGGTTTCGATGGCCGTACCCGCCAGCTCCGAATCGCCCTGGGCCGCGTGCGGATCGCCGGCGCTCAGCAACGCCCCCTTCACCGCGACCGGATAATACATGGTGCCGCCTTTGCCGATGCGCCAATCGTCGATATTGCCGCCGAAATACCCGGGCGGTATGGAGTCGACGAAGTCCGCCTCGGCCGGCGCCACGCCCATGGTGCCGAAATGAGGTCTGATGGGCACCCGCACGCCGGTCAGCACATCGGTGTTCTTGGTGATGGTGCTGTGATCGACCGGCACCCCGGGATAATCGATCTTCTCGTGCAACACGCCGTCGGGATCGGTCTGGGGCACCCAGCGGTAGTTGTAGACGGCCTTGGCCCAGTCCCGGTTGCCGGTGGCGTCGATTTCATAGATGGTGATCACCTCGCGCGGCTTCGGCTCCTCGAGCATGTCGTTGTAGTGATAGCCCCACCAGGCCGCGGCGTTGCTGCCGAAGGTCTTGCCGGCATACTTGGGGTTGCCCGACGGGCGCGGCTGCACGTCCAGAATCCGCACCTCCAGCACGTCGCCGGGTTCGGCGCCACAGACATACACCGGACCGGTCAGCACGTGCACGCCAAAACCCTCGCCGGCACCGCGGCCGTAGATCGATGCGTCCATCGGCCCGGCGCCGCGGCGGTCAACGCCCTTGTCGCCCTTTTTCCATTTGAATACGCTCTCGGCGCCGGCGTCGCCCGAGACCATGCGCTCGGCATCGTCGTTGGCGTGGTGGGTGAGCGTCTCCAGGGTGACGAAATCGCCGGAATTGACCACCGCCCGCGGCTGCCGCCCCTTGCTGAAATACCCCCAATGAACCGTTTCGCTGTTCGCCGCGAGGTAATGATGGGTTGCGCTCGTCGGCTTACTGGAGCATTTCACCTCGGCTTGCGCCGCGCTCACCCCGGCGTCCGTGAGAAACGGGAGCAGGGCGAGACCATAGGCGAAAGACCGGCTGGACGGTCGCTGGAAGTTGCTTTTGTTGTACACGTTACTGTCACCTCGGTATGGGTTGTTATGTCGGGAACAACCGGCTAGCAAGCTCTGCGCCAGCCCCGCCAGGCGGCTGTGGTGACAGGCTGGAGGAGATTGAAAACTCAACGTAAATGCTATTTGCGCGCGTCCAAGCCACGGCGCCCGCCAAAGGTGCCGATGCGCGCTCGAAGGGCGGTCCGGCGACAGGTGGTGCGCAACCCCGGTGCAGGACTGGTTGGGTTCTCGCGGCCACGCAGGGCCGTTGCACCTGCCTGGTCATCGGCAACCCGTTCTGGTGAGCGCCGGCGCGATTTCCTTGACCGCACCCCCCAATCGCACCCCCCAATCGCACCCCCCAGTCGCACCCCCCAGTCGCACCGATAAGCGCCGCGTGCTACCCGCTGGCCAGTTGCCATAGCCAGAACGCCACCGAGAGCAGCGCGACCCCCCAGATGAGAACAATCACCGCCGCAGCCCGCCGGCTGCGCGGCATTTCGAACGCCTGACGGGCCGCCGCCTCTTTGCACTGCGCCCACAGATCCGCAGGAATCAGGCGGATCGCCAGCCAAATCCCCAGCGGCAGCAACAACAGATCGTCCAGGTAACCCAGTATCGGAATGAAGTCGGGGATCAGGTCGATCGGACTCAGCGCGTAGGCGACGACGAGGGCGATCAGGACTTTCGCCAACCGCGGAACCCGCGGGTCTTTCATCGCCAGATAAAGCGCGCGGATATGCTGTTTCAGCGCAGCCGCCCAGGTTTTCAGCGTCGCCGCCATCAGGCCACCGATCCCGTCACCACGCGCCCCTCGCCCCGTCCCCAACGCACTGCCGTCGGTCAGCCCGGTGCGGGCTTGCGCCGCGTGCCGGTGTCATTCCCGGCCTGGCCCAGGCCACCCGCCCCGCATCCCGACCCATTCGACCGCTACGCCTGATCCAGAACGTGCGTCAGCACGGTATCGATCGCGCGCATCACGCCAGCCGACTTGCTGGCGT
The DNA here is from genome assembly GCA_030148805.1 of Thiogranum sp. GTDB lineage: Bacteria > Pseudomonadota > Gammaproteobacteria > DSM-19610 > DSM-19610 > Thiogranum. The sequence goes on from JASBSS010000031.1 coordinate 58,644, forward strand.
CCAGCACATCGGCGTGCGGCGAGGCGAAGCGCCCGGCATCGTTATCGAAATATTCCCCCGTGGCGCTCCTGAATTCATCCGCCAGCGCGGCACGCACCAGGATGTCAGCCCCTTTGCGGACATCGCCGCCCGCCAGGCCGAAACCCTCGCGAACCATCTTGGTCCCCAACAGCGAGCCGGGATTGACCGCCACGACAACCGGGCCCTCAGCGCCCAACGCGAGCCCCGTCCGGCGCGACCACATCAGCAACGCCAGCTTGCTCTGGGCATAGGCGGCATAGTCATCGGCCAGTCGACGCCGGCCGCCCAGCGCCGCCTCGTCGACCGGGGACTGGGCCGCGGAAGCCACGTTGACCACCCGCCCGTCCGGGCCGATCAAGGGCAACAGCCTGCGCGTCAACAACACCGGCGCCAGCGTATTGACCGCAAAGCGCACGTCCAGCCCGTCCTCGGTGATGGGATCGGGGGCGCGAAACACCCCCGCGTTGTTGATCAACACATCCAGGCGCGCATGCCGGGCGGCGAGCGCGCGCGCCAACGCCTCCACCTCGCGCAGGCGCGACAGATCGGCGCGATAACCTTCCACCTGGCCGCGCCGCGCTGTCCGGGAAAGGGCTTCCTCCACCGCCGCGAGCTTATCGGCATTGCGCCCGTGCAGCAGCACGCGGTGACCCAGCGCCACCAGCATCGCCGCCGTCTCCAGCCCGATTCCGTCGGTCGATCCGGTGATCAGAAGGGTTTTTGGCATCCGTCCGCTCTTGTCCTTGCACCCGTTAGCGCGCAGCCACACCGTCGGCGCGTGCGCCCCATTGCGTGGAGATTCAACGGCAAGACATCGCCCTACCAGCCTTCCAGAACCAGCTTGCCGATGGATCGACCGGACTCCAGCTCGGCGTGCGCCCGCTTCAGGTTGGCCGCGTTGATCACGCCCAGATTCTTTCCCAGCGTGGTCTGGACATACCCGTCGTCGATCAGCTCGGAAACCCGGTTCAGCAGCTCCCCCTGCATCTCCATGTCCGCGGTCTGGAACATCGAACGCGCGAACATGAACTCGATGTGCAGCGACTGGCTTTTCGGTTTCAACTGCATGACATCCAGGGCGCCGGGGTCGTCGATCAAGGCGATCTTGCCGAACGGCGCCAACAGTTCGGGATAGCGGTCGAAATAACCGGCGGTTCCGTTCAGGCTGGCGACATGCGTGACCGGCCCGAGCCGGACCTTGGCGATCAACGCTTCGATCTGCGGCGGCAGGGGCCGGCTGTGGTCGATCACATACTGGGCTCCCAAGCGCTGCACCCACGTCCGGGTAGGATCACGCGAGGCGGTGGCGATCACCGTCGCGCCGGTGATCGCCCTGACCAGCTGCACCAGGATCGAACCCACACCCCCCGCCGCGCCGACCACCAGAATCACCTCATCGCTTTTCTCCCGCGAGCCCGGCGCCTGGCGGCCTATCGCGAGATGCTCGAACAACAGCTCCCAGGCGGTGATGCTGGTCAGGGGCAGGGCGGCCGCCTCGGCATCGGTGAGGCTGGCGGGCGCGTGGCCGACGAGACGCTCGTCGACCAACTGGTACTGCGCATTGCAGCCGGGGCGATTGAGATCGCCGGCATAGAAGACCCGGTCGCCCGGCTTGAAGCGCGACACCGACAGGCCGGTCTCGACCACCTCGCCCACCGCGTCCCAGCCGATCACCTTGAATTCGCCCGTCGGCGGCGCGGCCTTGCGGCGGACCTTGTAGTCGACGGGATTGACCGCGATCGCCCTGACCTCGACCAGCAGGTCGTGGCCGGTCGCCACGGGCTGCGGCAGATCCAGATCCAGTAGCGCGGCGGGATCACTGATGGGCAGGGACTTTTCGTAACCAACCGCCTTCATGGGGTGCGCCTCGTTGCTGCTCTCTCAACCGTTGTCGGGGATTTCCGGCTCGACCAGCCTGGCGAGCTGCTCCAGCGACTCCTGCCAGCCCAGATAACACATCTCGACGGGGATCACCGCGGGAATCCCTTCCTGGACGATGCTGAGATCCGTGCCACAGGATACGGTTTCCAGCTCGACCGACACAAGCATCTGACCGGGAAGGCCCGGGTCGTCGAAGCCGTCTGTGTAGCGAATCCGCTCATTGGGCACCAGCTCCAGATACTGGACGGTGAACGCGTGCTCGCTGCCAGTCCCGAAGTTGGTGAAAGACATCCGGTAACCCCCGCCGACGCGCACGCCCATTTCGTGGACCCTGCCGGTGAATCCATACGGCGGCAACCAACGTTCCAACGCGCTCTTGTCTGTGAAGGCCTTGTAGACCCGCTGCGCGGGTGCCCGCAACACCCGGTGCAAACGGACGGTACCTGTTTCCTGTTTCATGACGATCCCCTCTTGATGTTCATGGATTCGCACCAGCAATCATCCGCTCACTGGTGGCCCGGGTACTCGGCCGGCAATCGCCGCTTGCGCTTGCCCGCCGCCCCTACCCAGCGTCGAACGGGGCGCCGCGCATTCGACAATCGGGGGAACAAAATCCCGCACCGGAGCCGACCGACCGGCCGCAGCGGCGCAGCGGCGCAGCGGCATAAAGGGAACGGATCAGGCCGCCGTCAAGCCCCGGTTTCGATCTCCGCCTCCATGAAAGTGACTGCGTGCCCCGACAAGAGGACGCGATCGCCTTTAAGCTGGCACAGAAGGTCGCCGCCGCGCCTGGAAACCTGTCGCGCCTGGAGGTACGTCTTTCCCAGCCTGTCCGACCAGTAGGGGGTCAGCTCACAGTGTGCCGAACCGGTGACTGGATCCTCGGGAATACCGTATTTGGGGGCGAAGAAGCGGCTGACGAAATCCACCTCGGCGCCGGGCGCGGTGACGATCACACCACGCAGGTCCAACGCGTGCAGCCGGGCGAAATCGGGTGCGATGGCGCGTACCGCCGCTTCGCTGTCCAGCACGGCGACATAGTCATCCCCCGCCAGAACCTCCCGCGGACGCACACCCAACCCTGCGAGCAGGTTGGCGGGAGGAACGCAGGGGCTGACGGGAACGGCCGGGAAGTCCATCACCAGCCTGTCCCCCTCCCGGGTGACCGTCAGCTCGCCGCTGCGCGTGGCGAAGCGCACCGAGGACTGCGGATAGCCGAGAATGGCGAACACCACATGGGCCGCGGCCAGGGTGGCATGACCGCAAAGATCGACCTCCCTGACCGGCGTGAACCAGCGCAGATCGAATCCCTTTTCGTTGGCGACGAAGAACGTCGTTTCCGCCAGATTGTTTTCCTCGGCGATGGCCTGCAGCAACCCGTCGTCCAACCACCGGTCGAGCGGACAGACCGCCGCCGGGTTGCCCTCGAACAGTCGGCCGGCAAAGGCGTCGATTTGATATAGTTTGATTTTCATCGGCAAACACGTCCCGGCATTGGCGCTCGCCAGGTCGGACGAACCCGTGCCTCCAGCGCCTCGTCACTCGCTCAGTCGATTTTGCGATACCCGTCGAAAAAATCAAGCAGCCGGCAGATCGACCGGTGACCGGAACGGACGAAACCGATAGACGCCCTACAGGGCGTATTCCACCGCCTTGCGGGCGTGGATGGCCGTGGTGTCGAACAACCTGACGTCCGTATCGTCCTGGGTCACCAACAGTCCAATTTCGGTACAACCGAGGATGACCGCTTGCGCCCCGCGGCGGGCAAGCTCGTCGATGATACGCAGGTATTGCGCCTTCGACCCGGAGCGCGTCTGACCCAGACAGAGTTCGCGATAGATCACCTGGTGGACGATCCGGCGATCTTCCTCATTGGGAACCAGCACCTCGAGCCCGTGCGACTCGCTCAGGCGCCCCTTGTAAAAGTCCTGTTCCATGGTGAACGCCGTGCCCAGCAATCCGACAGTCCGGATGCCTTCGTTCACCAGGACTTCCGCCGTCGCATCCGCGATATGCAGCACCGGGATTTGAATCGCCTTTTCCACTTGCGGCGTGACCCTATGCATCGTGTTGGTACAGATGACCAGGAAATCGGCACCCGCGGACTGGACGCTGAGCGCCGCTTGCGAGAGCATTTCACCCACGGCCTCCCAATCGCCCTCGTGCTGCAGCTTCTCCAACGGTTCGAAGTCGACGCTGTGCATGACGATCCTGGCCGAGTGCAGACCACCCAGGGCCTTCCTGACGCCCTCGTTGATGGCGCGGTAGTAACACACCGTGCTCTCCCAGCTCATGCCACCCAAAAGACCAATCGTCTTCATGTCGTCAGACAACCCGATCCCATTCACACCCCCAAAGTTGCGTGCTCATTGCTTCGGCTTCACCACGAGTATCTTGGCAAACGACTGCAGGCTGATCCGCTCTTCCAGGGCCAGGCCACTCCTCTCGAACAACCTGATCCATTCACCAAGCGTTCTTTCCCGGCCTCGCGTGCCCATGAACATCTGCATGTCAAACGCCGATCCGGCGAAGTCGGCCCCGCGTTCGGCCATCACCAGCTCCATAATGGCAATTCGCGCACCGGTCCCGCCGCAGGCGCATGCCACACTGGCCAGACCCTTCACGCAGGCCTCGTCGTCGAACCCGTGCAGGACACCGCCAAGGAGGTAGAGATCCCGGTCGCTCGTCGCCTTCGGCAGCTCCCCGAACAGATCGCCGACCTGAAAGCTCAACCGTGCCAGTGCCGGCTCCTCCCGTCCGGCCCAGTAACGCTGGGCGGCGTGAACGACCTGGGCGCGATCCACCACCAGGGCGTTCAACCGCGAATGGCGTTTGAGGATCGTAAGCGATTTGCTGCCCTTGGACCCGCCGACGTCAATGAGGCGCGCGAAACGACCCCAATCGAAGTCCCGGGCGAAGCTGTCCCCGCTCAAGGCCTCCACGCTATCCATGGCCCGGGCAAACAGCGCGTCAAACTCCGGGTGCTCATCCATGTAATCGTACAGCTCACGACCGTGAGCATGAACGAACGGGACGCCCCCTTCACGCACGCTTTTCTCCAGATGTTCGTACCAGGGCCGGCTCATCTCATCAGCGTTATGCATCAGAATCATCGCCTGAACACTATCAGGGGTATCTGGACGCAGCGGAGCCGAGAGACGGTTGTTGGCGAAAACGCGTGGCGAAACCTCCTCGAAAACGCCCATCGCCGCCAGCATTCGAAGCACCCGGTAGAGCGCATCAGGCTGCGCCGAGGCGCGGGCGGCAATCCGATCGACGTCGAGGCGTTCATCTGCCAGGATACCGGCGATGTTCAGCCTCGCGGCGACGTAGAGCACCCGCGATTGCCAGAAAGCCGAACCCAGCTGCATCAGCCGGAATGGGGCCGGCGTAAGCCTGTCGGGAATCTTCTGCAGCCAGGCGGAAAACTTCATCAAACCCGCGAATCGCCGCACCGCACCGGCATTTTTTTGTAAAGACATCGCCAGTCACCTGTAGCCTGGAGATTCCATGTGACGCCCGACTGCTGATATCAGCCGGGTCGTTCGGAAGCAAACGGTTGAGCCAGCACGAGCGCCTTGTAGGGCGTCAGCTCAAACCTGCGCACGATTCTCGGTACCTTCGCCGGGAGTGACAAAAAGCATCCGCGTGGGAACCGAGGTCCTGGCAGTATGCCAAGTTCCCGCCGGGACGACCACAAACGCTCCAGGCCGAGTGAGTTCGATCACCCGATCGCCCTCGGCCTGCCGAAGCACCATCGCCGCGCTTCCTGACAGGAGTACGACAATTTCATCCCCCGCCGGGTGCCGCTCCCAGGTTGGCCAGCTTTCTGCGAACTCGTGTTCGGATATCAACACATGGTTCCGGAACCGATTGAATCTTGAATCCAACTCCGCGTAGATCGAGGGTGTCACGGGCACCGTATCGACGGAAAGATCGGGTCTCAAGACCGCAAACACCTCAGCGAGATCCATTGCCGCACTAGACATACGCGCCCCAGCCGCTAGCGGCTAACCGGATGTGGCTGTTAGAAGGCTCCATTTTCAATTATTACGCTAATTGGTTTATTGGACTTTGCAATTTTGATTACATGGTAAGCAAAGAATGGGAAGGGAACAGGGTCGCAGACTGCACCGTCGGGAGTGACAGTTTGCACATTCAGGAGGCTAATCGAGACAGTTACGTCGGATTCTGTCACTTCCGTGACCACAGGCTCGAATACGCAGGACTCAGCGTTCGACAAGACACCGATTAAAGTTTCACTGTTTTCATCGAAGCTCGGGATATCACCGCTCATTGAAGGAATTGAAAGCAAAAACAGATTGTAAGCATCACTATCATCGATGACTTCTGTTCTTTGATGCATAACATCGGTTTGAATGCCTCTAAATACCTGGAATTCTATCGGTACCCCACCCGCACGCCCTGGTTCGCCAGCTTCGGTATCCGAGCCACATCCGGACAACTGTGCCGTCACAGCACCAAGTAGAATAGTGATCCATAATTTACGCATGCCTTCCTCCTTCGTGGCTTCTGACGTCGTGCCAGCGGCCGCGTGGTCGCGCGTCCCTGGCCCGGGGCGAACCGGGAGCGCCGGTTATGTGTTAACCGCATCCTTTGAAACCAGCGGCGGCGAAGCCGTCCGGCTGGATTGATTTGTTGACTTCGAAGCCGCGCTTCAGGAGAAGATCGATTATCCGACCGCTACTCCCGCAACCAACATCGAGCGCCCTCCCATGCCCCGACAGGGACCGCAACGCTCGCTCGGGCTGCCGTATCCCATTGCCACGATCGAATTCCGGACAATCCCAGCGCTCCGCGATCCGGTTGTAGGTCGATGCGATCTGCTCAGGATTCATAAGCCCAAGGGCCTGAGGCCGCGCATGAATCGCAAAGCGTTCTGCCACTCACATGCTCAGCAAACCATCGGCCGTAATGGATTTCATACACAGGAATCCCCTACTTTGGACTAGTGAAATCTATCCTCGCACTTAGGTCCCAAACGTTCAAGCTCAGGTACACCGCTTTTTGTCGAAGCCTGAAGCGCGCTGTTGGGCCACTTAGATAAGAATGCGATCTCCATGGCTCATAGGTGATGAAACCACAATAAATGACAACTCTTGATCACCCTCATTAAACAGCCGATGCGGGACATTTGGAGGGACTGATATTCCTTCATTTGAGCCGAGAACAAACTTTTCGTCTTCTATTTCAATCGTGGCCTTACCAGAGAGAATATAGAAGAACTGATGTGCTTTCTCGTGGTAATGATTAGCCTCAGAGCCACCGGGAGGAACTCCCTCTTGAATAACGCTCAGGTGACTGGACTTCAGCAGATGCCACCCATCACAAACATCACCCCAGGTGTAGTGTTCCGCATTTTCTGAACTGACGATTTCCATTAGGGGTTCATTTCCATTTTTGAGACCCAAAGATTAAACCCAGCCGCAGGCGTCGAAGCAGACTGTCGGATGGGGCGCATTGTCATAAGGCGCCCCTCATCTTTTCGGCTGCCATTCCTGATAGTAAGGCGCTGATTCCAGCATCTGATGAACCTTCGAGCTATTCTTACGCCTCCAACGAATCATGTACTTATCCTCAGAATTACTTACCATGCACTCAATTCCATTTCGTTTGAAATCGTTCTCAGCAGCCTCGCGATGTTCTTCAGTTATCTCTATCGCCGAGCCCACGTAATTGAAAACAGCATGGACAGACCATGAAGGAGCAGATGACACCAGAGATTGCACCAATCGTAAACATGATACCACCTGAGGCGATTAGTGGAATTTGGCCTTCGAGATATTTGTTTAACTTCATTAGCACATCGAGCGCTCGCTCCCTTAGGGGGGCGCCACTCAAGCCACCTGCTTGGTTCGCCCGCGGCAGTCCTTGCACACTCTTCGCGATAGCGTGGTGTTTGTCGCTATGATGCCATCAACGCCATGATGCAGCACCGTTTCACTGGTTTTTCTTAATTCCTCCGAACCGAAGTCCGGCGCGAGCTTAACAATCAAAGGAACATACCGCTCAACCTCCTCAGCCAGCCTGCCCTGCTCTGATTTCAATAGGCGTAATAAATGCGACAGGTGTTCTGGCTCCTGAAGCCGCCTGAGGTGCTTCGTTCCGGGAGACATGTAATCGTTCCCACTTCAACAAAGCCAAAACCAAGACTGCCAAGTGATTCGATGTGCCTGGCGTTCTTGTCAAACCCGGCGGCAAGCCCGACGGGATTAGGGAATCGGAGCCCCATCACGACGGTGGGTTTTTCTTCCAGGTTCCGCCGTAAGCCGAGACGGTAGGCGAAATCAAGGCCGGCAAGAGCTACCCGATGAGCGTGTTCCGCCTCAAACAGAAAGAGAACGGGTCGAATAGCGCGGTAGATATCCATTTTGTTCGGTAGTGTCGCCACAAAGAGCCTCATCCCTAAAGCCTCTCATTTGCCTCCACCCATCAGGGCCGCTTATCGATATGATATCTTTCCATTTTCCTATCGCTTGGGCACATCACTTGGCAGCGACGGTTGTTAGACGAACTGGCTTGGGACGAGGCACTCACGCCAGCCCCTGATAGCGAAGAATAACGCAGCCGGTCGAGAGCGTGCGTGTCTCTAACAACTCAAGTTCCTGTGGTTTCGAACCGTCACTGAACAGGCGCCTACCACTGCCATGAATGACCGGTGCGATTCCAAGGCGGTACTCATCAAAGAGCCGTTCGCTGATAAGAGTCCTGGAAAGATTTTCGCTTCCGAAAACAAAAATATTTCCGTTTCCTTGTTCTTTCAATCTAGCCACTTCACGAGGTACATTGTCCTTTACCAGCGTCGTATTGTTCCAATCGGCTGCTTGAAGCGTGCGAGAACAGACCACCTTCGGAAGACTATTCATGTAATCCGCCACATCTCCCTTGGCTGTCTGCCAATACGCTGCCATACCCTCATACGTCACGCGCCCAAACAGAAGAATGGCGGTCGACTCTAGCTGTTCAAGGGAGAATCGTTCGAGTTCTTCGCCCCAAACCCGTTCATGCCAGGGTAAGTCCCAGTTATTCTCACCCTCAAAATAGCCATCAAGGGTGATGAGATTCCACATGATCAATTTTCGCATCGAATGATGCCTTCTTTAATTCTTTCGTCTTAACGCCACCCATAAGCCGCGCGATCTTCGCGTAGGCTTGATGGGCTGATTAGAACTCTTTTGCTACGCCGCATGGGGCGTAACTTCCTTTTCCAGCCGCTTGGCAAGTTCCGCTTCTGCGCACAAAAGATCGTAACGGGACTGTAGGTTGAGCCAAAACTGCGCCTCCATGCCGAAGTACCGACCGAGGCGCAATGCCGTATCAGCTGTAATAGAGCGCTTGCCTTGGGTAATTTCGCTGATGCGGCGTTGCGCCACACTGATATCTTTCGCAAGGCGGTATTGAGATATACCCATAGGCCGCAAGAATTCTTCAAGCAGAATCTCACCAGGATGAATGGGATCGAAATCTCTCTTAGCCATGACTGGTACCTCTAATGATAATCAACGATATCCACCCCATGAGCATCGCCAGCTTTCCAGATAAAGCAGATACGCCATTGATCGTTGATTCGTATACTGTGTTGACCTGCCCTGTCACCCTTCAGCTTTTCAAGACGATTGGACGGCGGAATCCTCAATGATTTTAGCTCGTTCGCCGCGGCAAGCATTTCCAGCTTCCGGGCTGCAAGACGTTGAATGTCTTTGGGAACCCGCTTCGAATAGCGGCCCTGATAAATCTTCTCAGCTTCCTTGCCTTTGAACGATTTAATCATAAAGCCAATACTATTGTATCTCGTTAGTATTGTCTAGCGTCACTATTTTAGGTTTCTTGAGTTCTAACGATAGAATTGAGCCGCGTTGATTTTTTACGTCGGCTCGAATGATTGGTTAAGCCGCAGATTCTTGCTGTACATCCCAGCCTGGAAATACGAGAACCGCCGGATGGCACTTGAGGGCCCTGGCAAGAATTTTAGCCCGCTCTACCCCGAGGTTAACGCGATCATTTTCGATAGCGGATATGGTGGACTGAGGAATACCCGTTACCTCAGAGAGCTCGTTTTGACTCATTTCCTGCAATTCCCGAAGAATTCTCACCGATTCCCCGACAGAAACATCGACCAACTTCTTAGCTTTCCGGTAATCTTTCATGTCACTTTCTCCGATAATCGTGCGGAGTCACGTTAACCACCTGAACTAAAACAAGATCCTTCTCGATTTTGTAGATGACGCGATACTGAATATTTAGACGGGACGAACGGTGCCCTTTCCATTCACCGCGAAGCGCCTCATCCCTAAAGCCTCGAATTTGCCTCAATCCATCAGGCCCACTTATCGATACGATATCTTTCCATTTTTCATACCGTTTGAGCACGTCAAGCGGCAGCGACTCGAGCTGTTTTATGGCCTTCCTATGCTCATATATCTCCCACATACCCTATTTAGTATATATATACTTTATAGTATGTCAACTCTGCGGCATAACGTCCGGCACCAGGGGCGCCCCGCTGTTTGCGGCGTCCGAGCCGCGCAGCGGCGCACTGGGTGCGGTTGTTAGGCATCCTACACATAAGCTTTTTACCTCAGGTTGGCCCGAGTATCTTTCTGAATTAGCGCCCAAATACAGCTGACCCCAACTACAACATAGATGATAGCAATATAATCTATCAATCCGGGTGTATTTATACGTCCCTGCATTGCAGGATAGATTAGAAATAAGTAAATCAGGGGAATCGACGAAATGATCGCGTAAACCATAAGACCAATAGCTACGTAAGCCGCATATTTACTTCGCTTAAGCAATGCTATCCCCGCCCATAGCCCCGCTACACTTAAAAGCGCGCCTATAAGATCAAAGCCAGACAATAATCGAAGCACGCCCATTAGAGCGAAGAACCAACACAGCCCCGCTGAAATTCTGAGCCAAATTGAACAGTGATGGTATTCACCTGACAGTTGGGCCGCAAACGTAAGGAGTGGCCATACCGCCCCTGGTTGGGTTATAGAAGGAGTGTTCGACGCTTCAACTATGACCTGAACAGGAGAGACGGTATGACCACAGACAAGA
>JASBSS010000006.1 GCA_030148805.1 Thiogranum sp.
TTGTTGAGCCCCAGGTCCTCGAACAACTTTTCTGCCATGTCGGCTTTGGTTAGCGCCATGGTGTCACTCTCTCAGTGTGGCCCCGAATTGGTCTTCCAGTTGGCGGGTAACGGCTGCCATCACCCTGTCAACATCCTCGTCGGTAAGTGTGCGCGAAGAATCCTGTAGAATCAAGCCAAAAGCAATGCTTTTTCGCCCCATTTCTATACCCTTCCCCTGGTAAACGTCGAACACCGTCAGGCCCGTCAGGGCATCCCCGGCCCGGGCGGTGATCGCGTCACACAGGTCGCCGGCCGGCGTCTCGGCACTCACGACTATAGCTAGATCGCGGCGGATTGAAGGAAATCTTGAGAGATTTTGGAAGCTTGGCACTCGACTTTGATCCAGCACCTGCAAATCCAGTTCGAACAGGTACGTCAGCACGGGAATGTCGAGTTTCTGGGCCACCCCGGGGTGGATACGTCCCAGCCAGCCGCGGGCCACGCCGTTGCAGACGATACGCGCGCTTTGCCCGGGATGGAGGGCAGGATGCTGCTCGGCGGGGAATGCCGCGCGGACGCCCATGCAGTCCAGCAACGCCTCCACGTCGGCTTTCAGATCGTAGAAATCCGCCGCCGCGGTCTCCTCCCCCCACTGCTCCGGAAAACGGCTGCCGCACACTAGGCCGGATAAGTAATTATCCTGTTTTATTTCATTTGGTTGCTGGATATACTTAAGACCTTGCTCAAATAAGCGGACGCGGCCCTGCTGACGTGAAAGATTGTGCCGCGCGGCGCCGATCAAACCCACCCAGTGGCTGGTGCGCATGACGGCCAGCTCGGAGGAAATGGGGTTGCGCAGGGCCACCGCACTCAGCCCAGGCTCGACCACGGCCTGTTGCGCGGCGTCGACGAAACTGTAGGTGATGGCCTCCTGGTAGCCACGGTCGACCAGCAGGCAGCGCAGACGCTGCAACGGGGTCCTGGTCTCCGGCACCGGCCGCATGAGCAGCGCGCCCCGATTATTGGCACTGGGCAGATTGTCATAGCCGAAGACTCTGCCGACCTCCTCGATCAGGTCGGCTTCGATACCCAGGTCATAGCGGTAGCTCGGCGGCCTTGCCCGCCAGCCCTGCTCAGCGGCCTCGACGTCGACACCCAGACGCGCGAGCAGGTCGACGATCGTCGGGTCGTCGGGCACGAATCCCAGCACCCGCCCGATACGGTCTCGGCGCAACAGGATCTCGGCGCGCGCCGGCAGATGCGCCTCGCTGAACGCTTCGCTCACCGGCCCCGCCTCGCCGCCGACGATCTCCAGCAGCAACTGGGTGGCCCGCGCCATCGCCCGCCCCTGCAGGGCCGGATCCACACCCCGCTCGAAGCGGTGGGCCGCATCGGTAGTCAGGCCATAGGCACGCGCCTTACCGGCGATGGCCGCCGGGGCGAAACAGGCGACCTCGAGAAACAGGTCACGGGTGTCGGCGCCGATTGCCGAGTCACGCCCCCCCATGACCCCGGCCAGCGCCAGGGGACCGGCCTGATCGCAGATCAACAGCGTCTCGCCATCGGGCTCGACGCAGCGCTCGTCGAGCAGCACCAACTGCTCGCCGGCATGCGGGTAGCGCACTTCGATGCCGCCGGTGACCCGCGCCAGGTCGAAGGCGTGCATCGGCTGGCCGAGTTCCAGCAACACATAATTGGTGACATCCACCACCGGTCCGAGGCTGCGCAGACCGCTGCGGCGGAGCTTCTCCTGCAGCCACAGCGGCGTGGCGGCGGACGGGTCGATACCGCGGATCACCCGCCCCAGATAGCGCGGACAGGCTTGCGGCTCCTTGACGTCGACCACCAGGCTGTCGGCCACGCTCGGGGGAACGTCGACGATCTGCGGCGGCGTGAGGTCCGAGCGCGTCAGCGCGCCCACCTCGCGCGCCAGGCCCTCGATACCCAGGCAGTCCCCGCGATTCGGCGTCAGATCGACCTCGATGCTGCAGTCGTCAAGTCCGAGATACTCGCGCAGATCCATGCCCACCGGCGCATCGGCCGGGAGCGCCATCAGTCCCTGATGTTCATCGCTGAGGCCGAGTTCGCGCGCCGAGCACAGCATGCCGTGCGAAGCCACGCCGCGCAGCTTGGCCTGTTTCAGCTTCATCTCGCCGATCCGGCCGCCTACCTGCGCCAACGGCGCTTTCATGCCCGCGCGCACGTTGGGCGCACCGCAGACGATCTGCAGCGGTTCGCCGGCGCCTACCGTCACCTGGCAGACGCGCAACTTGTCGGCATCGGGGTGCGGCTCGAACGACAACACCTCGGCCACCACCACCTGCTCGAACGGTGCCGCCACCGGCTCGATGGCGTCGACCTCGAGGCCGGCCATCGTCAGCTGCTCGGCCAGCTGGCGGCTGTCGAGCGCCGGATTCACCCATTCTCTCAACCAGGCTTCGCTGAACTTCATCGCATCACCGGAATTGACGCAGAAACCGCAGGTCGTTTTCGAAGAACAACCGCAGGTCGTTGACCCCGTACTTGAGCATGCTCAGGCGCTCGACCCCCATCCCGAACGCCAGGCCGGTGTAGCGCTCGTTGTCGATACCCACATGGTCGAACACATTGGGGTGCACCATGCCGCAGCCGAGAATCTCCACCCAACCGCTGTGTTTGCAGACGCGACATCCCTCGCCGCCACAGATCACACACTGGATATCGACCTCGGCGGAGGGTTCGGTGAACGGAAAATACGAAGGCCGGAAGCGTACCCCCAGACGGTCGCGTTCGAAAAAGTGCTTGAGAAACTCGTCCAGCAGTCCCTTCAGGTCGGCGAAGCTGACGTTCTCGTCCACCAGCAGACCCTCCACCTGGTGGAACATCGGGGTATGGGTCAGATCGGAATCACAGCGATAGACACGCCCGGGGGCGATCACCCGAAAAGGCGGTCGCTGCCGCTCCATCACGCGGATCTGCACCGGCGAGGTATGCGTGCGCAATACCTGATGATCATCGACATAGAAAGTGTCGTGCATCGCTCTTGCCGGATGATGAGCGGGAATGTTCAGGGCCTCGAAGTTATGGTAATCGTCCTCGATCTCCGGACCGCTGACCGCGGCGAAACCCATGCCGGCGAACAACTGCTCGATCCGCTCCAGGGTGCGTGACACCGGGTGCAGCCCGCCGATCGACTGACCCCGCCCGGGCAGGGTCACGTCGATGCGCTCACCGTCGAGTTGTTGTTGCAGGGCTTCGGCCTGCAAGGCCTGCTTGCGCGCCTCGAGCGCCTCCTGCACCTGCTGCTTGACGACGTTGATCGCCTGACCGGCCTGAGGGCGTTGCTCCGGGGGCAGTTGACCGAGCTGCTTGAGTTGTTCGGTCAGCAAGCCTTTCTTGCCCAGGTACTGGACCCGGATCTCGTCGAGCGACCTGAGGTCCTGCGCCCGCGCGAGCGCCGCTCTGGCCTGCTGTTCGAGTGCCGTTAACGCCTCCACCCCGTGGTTCTCCTAGAAATAAAACGGGGAAAGGTTTTAAGGCCTTTCCCCGTGACAGGTTGTTGTGGTGCCGGCCGCACCCGCGGGCGCGGCCGGCGTGGTCGTTTAACCCGCCAGGCTGGCCTTGGCTTTTTCCGCCAACGCACTGAACGCGGCGGCGTCAAACACCGCCAGATCGGCCAGAACCTTACGATCGACCTCGATTCCCGCTTTCATCAGGCCATTGATAAAGCGGCTATAAGACAGGCCGTTTTCACGCGCCGCGGCATTGATACGGGCGATCCACAGGGCCCGGAACTGGCGTTTGCGCTGACGGCGGTCCCGATAGGCATATTGACCGGCCTTGATCACCGCCTGCTTGGCGACCCGATAAACCTTGCGCCGGGCACCGTAATAACCCTTGGCCTTGTCGAGGACCTTCTTGTGGCGGGCGTGAGCCTGCACACCGCGTTTCACTCTTGGCATCGCTCAACCCTCCTCAAACAAACGGCAGCATGCGGCGCACGGCGCGCTGGTCGGCGTCGTTGACCGCCGCCGGCATGCCCAGCTGACGCTTGCGCTTGCTGCTCTTCTTGGTGAGGATATGGCGGCGGTGCGACTGACCGCGCTTGAAACCGCCATTGGCGGTCCGGCGGAACCGCTTGGCGGCACCGCGATTGGATTTCATCTTTGGCATCGTTACTCTCCCGCTTCGTTGAGGGACCGACAGAGGTCCCCGTATCGGCTCGTCACCTAGGCGCGGTAAGCCCGGGACGAGCTGGGCGGCCGGGACAGCCCGGCACACCACTCACTTCTTTTTCGGCGCCAGCACCATCACCATCTGCCGGCCTTCCATTTTCGGGTACTGTTCGACCGTACCCAGTTCCTGTAAATCGGTCTCCACCCGGTTGAGCAGGTCGCGGCCCAGTTCCTGATGAGCCATTTCCCGGCCGCGAAACCGCAACGTGACCTTGACCTTGTCACCTTCATTGAGAAACTTGGTCAGGTTGCGCAGCTTGACATTGTAGTCGCCGATATCGGTACCGGGCCGGAATTTGATTTCCTTGACCTGGATCTGCTTCTGCTTCTTGCGTTGCGCCTGACGCTTTTTCTGTTCCTCGAACTTGAACTTGCCGTAATCCATCACCTTGCAAACCGGGGGTTCGGCTTGCGGGGAAATCTCCACCAGGTCCAGATTGGCCTCATCGGCAAGACTCTGGGCCTGCTCGATCGGCACGATGCCGATCTGCTCGCCCTCGGCGCCGATCAGGCGCACTTCCCTGGCATCAATGTTCTCGTTCAGCCGGTACTTCGGTTTGTTTACTGCAGCGATGTTTTAACTCTCCAAGACGGTTCGGCCGCGGCTCGCGATCTCCTGGCTCAGTCCCTCGGACAGAGCCGGCAAGGATAAACTGCCCAGATCCTTGCCACTGCGCGTGCGCACGGCCACAGTGTTCGATTCGGCCTCGCGGTCGCCGACCACCAGCAGGTAGGGGACGCGCTGAAGCGTGTGCTCGCGGATTTTAAAGCCGATCTTTTCATTTCTCAAGTCCGATTTGACCCTCACCCCCTGATTTTTCAAGCTTTCTTCCACTTTTCGGGCATATTCCGCCTGATTGTCGGTGATATTCATCACCACCGCCTGGTCGGCCGCCAGCCAGGTCGGCAGGGCGCCGGCGTAATGCTCGATCAGAATTCCGATAAAGCGCTCCAGCGAGCCAAGGATGGCACGGTGGAGCATCACCGGCACCTGTTTGCTGCCGTCCTCGGCGATGTAGGTCGCGCCCAGTCGCTGGGGCATGGAGAAATCCAGTTGGATCGTACCCAACTGCCACACCCGCTCGAGACAGTCCTTGAGCGAAAACTCGACCTTGGGCCCGTAGAAGGCGCCCTCACCCGGCTGCAACTGCCACTCGAGCTGTTTGTGATCGAGGGCATCCTCGAGCGCCTTCTCCGCGCGATCCCACAAGGCGTCGTCGCCGACACGCTGCGGCGGACGCGTGGAGAGTTTGATAATGACGTCGTCGAAACCGAAATCACGATAGACCTCGAACAGCAGGTCGATGAACGCCGAGACCTCCCCGAGTATCTGCGCCTCGCTGCAGAAGATGTGCGCGTCGTCCTGGACAAAACCGCGCACCCGCATCAAGCCGTGCAAGGTGCCGGACGGTTCGTTGCGATGACAGGAGCCGAACTCCGCCAGCCGTAGCGGCAGCTCGCGGTAACTCTTCAGACCCTGGTTGTAGATCTGCACATGCGCCGGACAATTCATCGGCTTGATCGCGAAGGTGCGCTTTTCCGACTCGGTGGTGAACATGTCGTCGTGGAATTTCTCCCAGTGACCGGATTTCTCCCACAGGGAGCGGTCGATCACCGTGGGCGTGTGCACTTCCTGATAGCCGTGCGCGCGCAATTTATCGCGGATGTAATCCTGGATCTGTAGGTAGATGCGCCAACCCTTGTCGTGCCAGAAGACCATGCCGGGCGCCTCTTCCTGGGTGTGGAACAGGTGCATGGCACGACCGAGCTTGCGGTGGTCGCGCTTCTCGGCCTCTTCCAGCCTGTGCAGGTAGGCTTTGAGTTCTTCCTTATTGCGCCAGGCGGTGCCGTAAATGCGCTGCAGCATGGGATTGCGCGAATCGCCCCGCCAATAGGCGCCGGCGACACTCATCAGCTTGAATGCCTTGGGCAGCTTGCCGGTGCTGGGCAGGTGGGGTCCGCGGCAGACGTCGAACCATTCCCCCTGGCGATAGACCGACAGCTCCTCGCCAGCCGGAATGATCTCGTCGATGATCTCGACCTTATAGGTCTCGCCCATGTCCGCGAAAGTCCGCATCGCCTGCTCACGCGACCAGACCTCGCGCTGGATCGGCAGATCGCGTTTGACGATTTCCTGCATACGCGCCTCGATCTTGCGCAGATCCTCCGGGGTGAAAGGCTGCTCGCGCGCGAAATCGTAGTAAAAGCCGTTGTCGATCGCCGGGCCGATGGTCACCTGCGTGCCCGGGTAAAGCTCCTGCACCGCCTGGGCCATTACGTGCGCCGCGTCGTGGCGAATCAGCTCCAGCGCCGCCTCGTCCTTGGTCGTGACGATTTCCAGTTGCGCGTCGTGCTCGATAGGGAAAGCCGCGTCGACCAGCCGTCCGTCCACGCGACCGGCCAGCGTGGCCTTGGCCAGGCCGGGGCCGATATCGGCGGCGATGGCGGCAACCGTCATCGGCTCGTCATAAGAACGCCGACTACCATCCGGGAGGGTGACTACAGGCATGCAGATCTCCAGTGGTGACCACTACCAAAGGCCACGTGTGTGGTAAAACCAAAAAACAAAAAACCGCCCGGCCCGATGGCCATCCGTCGATCCGGCCTGACCCGGCGGGCTGAGCATTCAACAGTCCATCAATAGCGCGGATGATACCGAGGAAAACTGACATGAACAAGCAACCGGTCTGCGCACGCGTCTGTAGGACAGGATCGATCGACATCACAGGCCGCCGCATTTTTTCTTGTCGGCCGGCGCTATCGCTGTCACTCTGTAACCGCCGGATAAAATCATCCTTGCAAAGCGTCGTGAATCGGCTCGCGAGCGACACTTCGAGCGGGCGCACGACAATTCCGGGCAGTCCGCCAAGAGGAGGGACTGACCGGCTATTTGGGCATCAAGCCGTCTCAGGAATGCTGGGGGATCAGATGACAGACAAAGGTTTCGTCGCGCCTTGGGCGACGTTGGCGCTGGCGGGCGCGGGGCTGAGCGGGTGCGCCGCCATTCCACCCGATGCGTGCGCGCCCCAAACCCGGGAGATCGCACGCCTGCAGCAGGCCCTGGCCGCCAGGGAAACAGAGATAGAACAACTCAAGGCGCAAAAACAGGGTCAGACCCAGGAGCTCGTCGAGACCACCACGGAGGCCGCGCGCGCGGAGGTCAAGCTGCGGCGCTTTGCCAGCGAAGCCGAAGTCGCCTCGCGTCTGGCCGAGATCGAGGTGGCCATGGAAAGCCTGCGCGTCGCCCCGGCCGACGGGCCCGCCGCCGCGATACGCGCCACCGCGCAACGCCTGCTCGAGCGGGCCACGGCAGCGTTCAATCGGGGCGAACTGAGCAAAGCGGTGGAACTGGCCTCGCAGACCGAGCAGTTGTGCGACATGCTCAAGGACAATCGTTCCTTAGCCCCGGAGGCAACGGCACCGGAAGTGCCTTTCAAACTCGGCGTCCCCTTGGCCATCGCCACCGACGCGCGCCTGCGCCTTGAACCGCACACCGACGCAGCCGTCGTCGCCGTCCTGCCACCGATGACGCCGGTCTCGGCACTGGCCTATCGGGGGGCCTGGCTGCGCGTGCAGACCGAAGACGAACGCTCCGGCTGGGTACTTGGAAAACTGCTGACGGCGCGCGAACCCCTACCTCAAGCGGTGCAGTGAACGCGGTTGCGCCCCGCGTGCTTGGCCGCATAGAGCATCTGATCGGCACGCGAGATCACCGCATCCGCCCGAGCGTCGTCCACGCGCACTCCGGCCACGCCGATGCTCAGGGTCACTTTGAGCGACTGACCCGCGTACGGGATCAGCTCCGCCTGCACCTCCTGGCAGATACGCTCGGCCATTTGGCGGGCGGTGGCCAGGCTGGTTTCCGGCAACACCAGCACGAACTCCTCGCCGCCATAGCGCGCGGCGTAGTCCACGCTGCGCACCGAGCCCGACAACGCGGCGGCGACCCGTTTGAGAACCTGGTCGCCGGCCTGGTGACCGTAATTGTCGTTGAGACGTTTGAAATGATCGATATCCAGCATCAGAATGGCGAAAGGCCGTTGGTGACGTCGATAATTGGCAAACTGGTGTTCGAGGATCTCGTCGAGTTTTTTACGGTTGTAGAGCCCGGTCAAGCCGTCGGTGACCGAGAGTGTCTCGAGCAACTCATTTTTCTTCTGCAACGCGACGTTCGCCGCTTCCACCGCCTCCTGGCTGTGGCGCAGGTTGTCGGTCATTTGATTGAACACCCGGGTCAGATGCCCGATCTCATCGTTGCTGGCTATCGGCAGCCGGACGCTCAGCTTACCCTCGGCGACGCGATCGGCGGCAGCGGCCAGACCGTTGAGCGGGACGACGATCGATCGCCCCATCCGCCAGCCGGCGAGCCCCACCAGTAACGTCAGTCCCGCCAACAGACCTAGAAAGAGATCCCGCACTTCCCGCCACGCCCGGTAAATCTCGGCCCGCTCGCGCTCGGCCACGACCAGGACGGGAAGGACGCCTGAGCGCTTCGCCATCCCGAGGACCCTGACCTGCGAGTGCCCCGCGAACACGCTCGGCTCGTCCGGACGTTCCCGCAGACGGCGCAACACCGCCCCGTCCAACGGAGAAAGCTGCGCCAGCCGCTGCTGCGTATCCAGCAAGGGCCTGCCCGAGAGATCCACCAGCACGATATCGCCGGGCGAGTTGCCGGCCACGTAATTCAGGCGCGATTGCAGGGCATCCAGACTCACCACGGCGACCAAGGTACCCAGCACCTTGTCGTCCAGCGACAATACCGGCACGCCCAGGCTGAACACCACGCCCTGGCGTGCCGCGTCCCACCGTGGCGGTACCAGGATGGCACTGTCGTCGCTGGCGGTCGGTGGCCAGGGATCCGGCAACACATACCCGGTGGCGGATTCGGCACTGCTTGCCACTTGCCGGCCGCTGGCGTCCAATACCGTCAGCTCCAACAACGGCTCCAGTTTTTCTTCCACCAGGCGCAGGTAATGGGGCAGCGCCCGCGGCGCCTGAGGATCAGGTGACGCCCCGGCAGGCGGCGCCAAGCCCTCGACCACAGCCTGTGAGGTCGCGAGCACACGTAAATTGTCGCTCTGTTTCTTGAACCAGTAGTCCAACTCCCGGCTGGCATCGTCGGACAAAGTGCGCAACTGGTGAGTGACGTTATCCTCGATAATGACCTTATACTGCCAGAACAACAGCAGCCCCAGCCCCAGGGACGGCACCAGAGTGGCCAACGACGAAAAAAACAAAAGCTTGTTTTTGATACTGCTTCGAGAAAACACCATACCCCTTGCGCGCACCCGCTTGCTACCAGCAACAACCTTAGTGCCGAATCAAACGCCAGAACCTGACACGGATCCCACTTTAAAACGCCTCTTTCTTTTCACGGGATGATACTTCACGGCATGATTTTTGACGAACCCATACCACGACGTTAGCGATGACATTCTTGCAGGCCGTCCGCGGGGAAGGTAAGGACGGGCGGCGCACGCCGGGGCGCGGCGACACCTGGCGAAGCCCGGCGTGAGGCGCGCGAATGGCAGTACCCGACTCCCGCAAGAACACCGGTCAACGCTCGCGCCACTGCCCCGGCGGGCGCACGATAAAATAGACAGCGAACAAAGTGCCAGCACTGCGGGAATATGACACGGATCCGCTATCGGTTTGGAGGGTCACGAATGGACGATCACGATGTAGCGGCTGGACTTCACATGAGCCGCCAAACCCACCTAATTCGCGAATTAGGGCTGGCC
This sequence comes from Thiogranum sp., assembly GCA_030148805.1. GTDB lineage: Bacteria > Pseudomonadota > Gammaproteobacteria > DSM-19610 > DSM-19610 > Thiogranum. Next base: position 9,937 of record JASBSS010000006.1, read on the forward strand.
AATACTCATGGAATTAGCTAAAAACATCCCTGTAGTCAGCCAGTTAATTGGTAGGCGCGATTGGATTCGAACCAACGACCCCCACCATGTCAAGGTGGTGCTCTAACCAACTGAGCTACGCGCCTGTCGTCGAACCGCTGCATTATAGGGGGCCGGTGGGGCATGTCAATGCGATCGGCTTGCAGCTTGACGAACCTGTGCCATGCTTAGCACGGAGGTTGGAATGATGCATCTCCCCCGCCGCGTATCGCCGCCTGCCCTGACCCGATGCGCTATTTTGTTGACGCTGACGGCGTCGCCATCTGCGATGGCCGCGCAAGGTGACGCTGCGGTGTTCCGCGTTCCCGTCACCCTGGGCGATTATCGCTTTTCACCGACCCGGGTCCGTATCCCCGCCGGCCGCCCGGTAACCCTCGAACTGCGCAATACCGACAAACTCATCGCGCATAATTTCACCCTCGAACAGCCGCACGCGGCTGCGCAGCTTTCGGTGGACGTCGGCGCGGGCCAGACCCGCAGCCTGCCACTGCCGCCCTTGGCGGAGGGCCGTTACCGTTTTTTCTGCAACCAGAAGCTCCCTTTCATGAAAAGCCACCGGGAACGCGGCATGCACGGTGAACTGCTCGTGGCCCCGGGAGCGGAATAGCCCGTGCGGGTGCTCCTGGTATCGGCCAATCGGGAACGGATTCCAGACCCGATTTTTCCGCTGGGCCTGGCCTACGTCGGCGCCGCCGCGCGCCACGCCGGCCATCAGGTCAGCGGTCTCGACCTGTGTTTTGGCCGGCTGCCGTTGTCTCGATTGATCAGACGGGTGCGGCGTTGGCGCCCCGACCTGATCGGCCTCTCGCTGCGCAACGTGGACAATGCCGCCTATCCGCGCACCGTCGACTACCTGCAGCAGCATCGCGACGTGGTTCGAACACTGCGCGGGGTCACCGCCGCCCCGTTGATCCTGGGAGGCTCGGGCTTCTCCATCCTGCCCGCGGCCTATATGCGGGTGCTGGGGGCGGACTGGGGCATCGCCGGCGAGGCCGAGGACCGCTTTGTGGCCTTGCTGGAGGGTCTCGACCGGGGTATCGGTCCCGAGGCATTACCAGGTATCCACCGCGCCGACGGCAGCCTGACCGACCCCCCCGGTACCGACCGGCAACCGGTCCCGGTATCACCGCCGGCAAGCGCGCGACGCGCTCCTCCCGGGCTGTGGCCGGCGCGCGAGCTGTTCGATTACGCGCGCTACATCCGCCGCGGGGGAATGGGCAATATCCAGAGCAAACGCGGCTGCGTGTTCCACTGCAGCTATTGCACCTATCCGTTGCTCGAGGGCAACCGTTTTCGCTCCCGTGAAGCGGGCGATGTGGTCGATGAAATCGCAGCGCTGCTGAAGAACCATGGCCCGCACCCGATGTTTTTCGTCGACTCGATCTTCAACTTCCCACGGGCACATGTCGAGGCGATCTGTAGCGAAATCCTGCGCCGAGGCTTGCGGCTGCGCTGGAGTTGCTACGCCACCCCGGTAAAACTCGATCGCGAACAGGCGCGGTTGATGGCCGCGGCGGGCTGCGAGGGGGTGGAACTGGGCAGCGACGCCCTGCACGACGGGCAGCTCGCCCGCCTGGGCAAGTCCTTCGACGCCGTCGCGGCGCAGGCGGCCAGCCGCCATTGCCGCGAGGCGGGCCTGAAGGTTTGCCAGACCCTGATTTTCGGCGCCCCGGGCGAGACCCCTGATAGCGTGCGCGCCACCTGTCGCGTCGCCCGCGGCTTGCGGGCCACCGCGGTGGTGGCGATGACCGGGGTGCGTGTCTACCCCGGCACCCCCCTGCACCGACACTTGAGCGCGCGGGGGATGCCGACGTCGCCCGACGGTGGACTCACACCCACTTTCTATATAGATCCGGAGGTCGCCGATTTCTTACCGGAGTATTTGCGCCAGCAAGCCGCCGAGGCGGGCAACTGGGTGCTGCCGGGACTCGCCGCCCCGATACTGCCTGCCAGTCAGCGCTTGCTGCGCGCGCTCGGCGTTTCCGGCCCGTTGTGGCGGCTGTTGCGTCACCGTGCGCTGCACCGGCTCAACCGCCGCCGTTTCCGACGCCCCAACACCAGCTGGGGTGTCCCCCACCCGAGGAGAAAAATGCTATGAGAACTTTGTCACTCACCCCCGTCGGCAGCTATCGTGAAGCCATGGGGCATTTATTGGTCCTGTATACCCAGGTCGATCGACTGATCATGGAAATCTGCGCCGAGCGCATCGCCACGGCGCCGGATGAACCCGCCGGACTGGCCCTGGCCAAACAAGTCGGCGACGAAAGCCGGCATGTGTGCATCCAGCGCCAATGGATGGAGCGCTTCGGCAGCGACACCACACCGCTGATTTCGACCGCTCAAGAGGAGATGATCCGGCAGCACTTCCGGGAATTGTCCTGGCTGGAATTCCTCGCCGACCTGTATCTTTGCGTGGAGGCGCTCGGCAGCGAGGCGGTGGAGGAGATCGTGCCGCTGGCCGATCCCGGCACCCGCGAGTCGCTGCACATTCCGTTGCGCGATGAACAGGATCACGTGGCTTTCGGCCTGTCGCGCCTGCGCCATGAGCTTGCCCGGTTGGCCCCCCAGGAGCGGCACGCCTTCATCGCCTCGCTCCCGGCGAGGATCGAGCGGCTGACAGTCGCCTTCCATGGATTGGGGCTCGGCGTGGCCGATCTGTTCGCCCGCGTGGGCGCCGACTACGCCGCGCTCAGCCAGGCGGTGGCCAGGCGTCGCGACGAGATCCTGGATCAGGTGGCGGCCTGAGCCGAGAACCGGCCCCCCAGGGGCCTGGACGTCAGCTTTGGTAGACCAGCGGGATGGCCGCTTCGGGCGCGAGCACCCGGAAGCTCATCGACTCCTGCAGGTAGAGGCTGACCGTCTCGGCGCTGTGGTGAAGATACCCGAGCGAGAAATCCTGGCCGACACTGAGCGAAAAATCGCCGCCGCGCAGACTGAGCACCACCGCCCCGTCGATCGCCGGTGCCGCCACGATGGGGCCGTCCAACAGCCGGTGGATCTGCTCGATGGCCGGATAGCCGCCGATCATGGTCTTGCTCAAGCCGGTGAAACAGCGCGGCCCGAGCGCGATGGCGTAAGGCCCCGAAACACTCTGGCTACGCAGACGATGGACCGCCTCGGCGACCACGCCGAGATAAGCGCTGTAGTCCTCGGTGATAATACATTCGCTCCCCGCCGAGGCGCGCATAATACCCTGGATTCCGGCGGCTTCAAAACCGTGGAACACCGCGCGGTCCTCGGCGAAGCCCAGGGCGCGCGCAGCCTCGCGCACCGGATCCAGGTCCGCGTCCTGCGCGCCCCGTCCGATGGTTTCGAGTTCACGCCGGTCCAGCTCGAAGGGAATCCGCAATTCCGTCAACGGTTGTACCCGGCGCAGGCGCGCCTGCACGCCCTCGTGCGGGCTGCTCTCCAACGGCTCGGTTCGCCCGAGGTTGAGCGCCGAGCTTTCCCAGCCCAGCGGCCCCTCGAAGTCGACCAGCTTGCGCGCGGCCAGGACCGCTTTCAAGCTGCGTTTCGCCTCTTGTTCAATCTCCGCCCAGGCCGCGGTGGTTATGGGAGCCAGTTCGCGCTGTAGATCATCCATTCTGGTCGTTCTCCCCACGTAAGCTGCCGATACCCAGAGAACCCGCATCCGACGACGCCTCAGAGTCACCGCCGGCGGCCGTCTCTTCCTGCTCGATCACCGAACCTTTGGTGAAAAGATAGCGACGCAGATTCTCATCCAGTTGCGGATCGCGCCGACGCAACCATTCGAGCACCATCGCCGCGTGCTCTTTTTCCTCGTCGCGGTTATGCGCCAGAATCGCCGCCAGCTCGGGATCGCTGGTAGCGTCTACGCGCTGCTCGTACCAGTCCACGGCTTCCAGTTCTTCCCTGATCGAGGCAATCGCCCGGTGTCGATCCAGGGTCTCGGCCTGCAACACTTCGAGGCTCTCATGCACACCGCCACTTGGGTCTGCCATCTTGTTTTCTCCTGATTGCATTGACTGATGGGTAAATCAACGGCTGTTGGGCCACGGCTCACTCCGGCAACTCGGCGCTTTCCAGGTACGCCCTCGCCTCCTCGCCCGGATTCGGCAGGCCGGCGATGCGCCACGCCCGCCGCGGATCGGCTAGCAGGTCGCTGACACAATGGCGCTGCAAACCGGTCTCGGCGCAGATCTGGCGCATCACCGGAAGCGTGCGCTTGGCCAGATAATGGGCCCGCAGCGCTTCCATCACCTGCAGATGCTCCGCCGTCAGCGGACCGATCCCTTCGCGTGCGGCCAGCTCGTGGGCCAGATCGGGGCTCCAGTCGTCGGCAGACAGCAGAAATCCATCGGCGTCGAACTGGGCGTCTTCGATGAACATGGGTTTCCTCCGTAACAATCGATGCCTGCGTCCCAACGGACTCGACCGCCAGTGTTGGCGAAGGCGGGTACGCACTCATTCACATTTGATAACGCGCCCTGCCCGGGCGCTCCCGAGCGTCGGCGTTGGAAACCGTTGCTGGCCAGTAGCGCGCGAGGAGCAACCCCCGACTAGCGTAGTAGCTTGTTTTTCAGCGGTGGGAAGAATCGCAAAATCACGAAATTCACCGCCGCCAGCGCCACGGCCACCTCGTAGCGCTGAAAGGCGACCGCCGCGCCGACCGCGCCGGTATTCCAGATGCTCGCGGCAGTCGCCGTCCCATGGACGTTGCCCCTGTCCTTTAAAATGGCTCCGCCACCGATAAACCCGATTCCGGTCATCAGGCCGTAGAGCACCCTTGAGAGGGCCTCGGGGTTGTCCTGCATCAATGATTGCCCCAGCAATAGGTAACCGCAGGAAGCCACAGAGACGAGAGGAAACGTCCGCAACCCGATGCCCCGGGTTTCCCGCTCCCGATCCCATCCGATCGGCAATGCCAGGAGAAACGCCAGTGCCAGCTCGGTGAGGTTGGCGACGTCGACAAAGCCCTGCAGAGTCTCGATGGCTGCCTCCTTGGTGATCCCGGGAAAAGCGCCTCTCTACCCCAGTTGAAAATAAAAATCAGCTCAGCGGCTTACATTTTTTCCTTGACGTTCTGCGAAGCATCCTGGATCTCTTCACCGCCGCTTTCCACGTCCTTCCCAAAGCCTTCCACGGTGTTGCAGCCCGCCAGCAACAAAGGGAACAGCAGCCCTGCCAGTGCAAGTATTTTCATGTTTATATCCTCAATAATGGAAAAGTTCTGCAAATCGACCGCCTTGCCGTGAAGAGCGCGGCGCGCTTGCGAAACCCACCATAACCAGTGCTTCGGGGGCTTGCTGTCGGCCAAACCGGAACCCTTTGTAGGGGTTTTCCTTCACCTGTTTTGCCCGCTGGCCCTGGCGGGACGTGCGGACGCAAGCCCAAAGCCAGGCGACTCCATGAGAAACTGTCGCCCCGGGACGAACGCACCTCGGCTGGATTTACCATGCCCGCGGGACGTGCGACCAATCCCAGGCCTTCCCATTTCCCTACAGCGCCAATGTCGGTTATCCGACAGAAGCCGATCTCCAGTTGAGGTTTACTACGCTCAACCGCAGAAACGCGCAGACCGACGAAACTTTGGAGGTTGGGTCTATAGCACAGGAATCCGTACTCACAAAATTTGCGTTGTGATCTTTGTGCCTCAGCACAGGAAACGTCTGCACGATGATTGCCGCTCCCTTGGGCCCGCTTTGGGCCACATAGCCAGCCTGGAATCTCCAAACCTCCCTCCTTCTCAGCTGGCTTTTTTATTTTCTGTTAGCTTGATAGGCTGTCGGTTTGGCATCGGCAATCGCAGGAGACACTGATGGAGCAAGCTGTTCCTTCCCGGGACATCGCTGCGGCGCCTGCAGTCCCGGAGTGGTGGCCCCACCTGATACTGGGTGTGGCGAGCGCGCTGCTGCTCACCCTGCTGGTAGTGACTTTGTATTACGCCACCACGGCCCGTCAGTTGCTGACCGACCTGCAGCAGTACGCCTGGCAAGTGGACAAGGTGGATGCGCTCCTGATCCAACTGTTGAATGCAGAGACCGGTGCCAGGGGTTTTCTGGTCACCGGCGACAAGGTGTATCTGGATCGGTACCGGGAAGGAATTTCCAGGCTCGGGGCGCTGCTCAGCGACATCGACAGTCATCCCGAGAAACCGCCGCTCAATGTGGACGAATACGGCAAGCTGAAACGACTTATCGACGCGGAGATCAAGGCGCTTTCCTCGGCCATCGACGCCCGACAGGCAGGAGCCCGACTCCCGGACAAATTGATCGAGCACGGCAACCGCATGATGGACGCGATACGCGATAGCCTCAATCGCATCCGCTCCCAGCTATCCCAGGACAACGCCACCTACTATGTCACTTCGCTGGGTTTTCTCGGCAAGTCCCGCTGGGTGGTCGCCTCACTGTTCACCGCCGCTTTTCTGCTCTTGTTGAGTCTCTTTGTTCTGCTGCAAAAGCAGATCGGTCTGCGCCATCGAATCGCCTCCATGATGGGCGATGAGAACGAACGCTTGGAAAAACTGGTCAATCAACGGACGACCGAACTCAACGATCTGGCCACCTATCTCACCCGTCTGAGCGAAACCGAAAAACGCCGCATCGCCCAGGAATTGCACGACGAGATGGGGGCCTTGTTGACTGCGGCAAGAATGGACACCACCTGGATCATGCGCGACCTGGATCCCGGGCTGCGGGAAAAATACGCCCGCCGCCTCACCCGCCTGTCCGAATCGCTGGACGCGGCGATCAGCCTGAAACGCAAAATCACCTCGGACCTGAAACCACCGCTGCTGCAGGAACTGGGTTTGATCGAATCGGTCAGCGTGATGGTGCAGGACCTGGCCACCGACGGTTCCCACCAGGTACGGACGGATTTACCGCAGAGTCTCCCGCCCATGGACAGTGAGCGCACGCTCGCTGTGTTTCGGATCATCCAGGAATCCCTCACCAATATCCGAAAATATGCCCAGGCACGCCATATCGAGGTCGGACTGCGCAGCGAGAACAAAAACATTCGTATCCGCGTCGCCGACGACGGACAGGGGTTCGAAAGCGGCCGGGAACGCAGTCCCGGCAACGGCATACCCGGCATGCGCCACCGCGCGCAGATGTTCGGCGGCGGCCTGACGGTCACCTCGTCGCCGGGGGAAGGCACTTTGGTGGAGGCTTACATTCCCATCGAGGGTCGAACCGAACGACGCGAGGTCAGTGATTGACGATGTCGCGCTCGTTCTGGATGAAGTCGATCAATTCGTCCAGCTGATAGGATTTGTCGAAAAAACCATCGACACCCAGATCCTCGCAGCGTCGCCGCAGAACGCTTGAACCATGGTTGGTGAAGATAACGGTTTTCGGGTTGCCGTAACGCTCGCGATCGTGACTGAGCGCCGTCAGCACACCGATGCCACTGCCGGTTTTCAGCTCGAGGTCGATAATCACCAGATGAGGTCGATGCGCCTCCATGCTGTGCAGCCCCCCCGACTGGTCCTCCGCCTCGCCGACCACAGAGACGTCGTCGACACTCGACAGAACGTCCACCAGCATTTCCCTCAATAGCATGGAGTCTTCGATGATGACGACGTCGAACACAGGCGCTATCCGGCTGATCTCCGCGTTGCTATACCCACTGCTTTGCATGCCCACCTACCACGCGTTCACGCCAAACCGTGGCGGACCGCGTAAGCCGCCAATTCAGCGTTACTGTTCAACCCCATTTTCTCCATGAGGCGAGAGCGGTAAGTGCTGATGGTCTTGGTACTCAGGTGCAGCGTCTCGGCGATGCTCGAGACGTTCGCGCCCTGGGCCAATCGCAGAAAAACCTGGAGCTCACGTTCGGACAACTGCTGGTGAGGTTGCGCGTCCTGCTCACCGGCGACTTCCTTGGCAAGCAGTTCCGCGGTCTTGGAGGAAATATAACGCTGGCCGCGCGCCACGCTGCGAATGGCCGAAATCAGATCCTCTTTTTCGCAATCCTTGCACAGGTAGCCGTCCGCGCCGTTGCGAATCATCGGCAAGGCGTAACGGTCTTCCGGATACCCGCTGAGAATCAGGACGCCGATATTGTCATAACGCTGTCGTATGGCCCTGAGGATATCCACGCCGCTTTCCTCCGGCAGGGAGATGTCCAGCAGCACCAGGTCGCACAGATCGTTTCTGAGCGCCTCCATCAGCGCGCTGCCAGAGGGCGTATCCAAGGTGACCTCGAATCCGGCCTCATCGGCGAGCAATTCGCGAAATCCACGGCGAACGATTTCGTGATCGTCGACGATGGCGATACGTACAGGACTGTAAATACTCGATGGTTTCATGGACGACGCTGTCGCAATTTTATAGGGTCTACGGCCACACCCGGACACAACCCCCGCTTGCCGGAGTCTTTGCCGGTCCCCACGGGGCCTCATTCGCCTTCAGGGTGACGCTAGCTATTCTAGATCTGTTTCCCCGCCTTGTGCCAGTCTTCGCGGTAGGATCAGACTTATTTCGTCGTCAGCTCTCTCCTACACGCGAAGGCGTCATCCGTTACCGCTTCACGTTTCCGCAATTGAATTGCAAGCAATTGTTTTTTATACATGGAATATGACTGAGGGAGGGCCGGGGCCCGGTCTTGCCGGCGGCATGCCCGGCCGGGAATCGGTGCGATTGCCCGGCCGTCTGCCTGCGGCGCGGCGCGCCGGCTCAGAAATTGAAACCTACGCCCAGGCCATAGAAAATGGCGCCGTCGTCGTAGCTGTCGTCGATGTCGTTGGATTCATCGAACAGAAATTGGTACTCCATGGCGACATTGATGAAGGTCTTGTCCTTGACATAATACTTCAGACCGATCTCCGGACCGGCGCTGAAGGTTTCGTTCGTGTCTTCGCCATAGATGTAGCCGAGACTCGCGCCCACATAGGGCCGCCAGTCTCCCCCGTTGAAGTGCCAGTCGTAGAACAGCCGGGTAGCACCATTCCAGCGGGAGCTGGAATTATTGGTGTCCGAAACGCTCACGGATTGCCTGATACCCCACTCGGACTGATCGGTGGTGAACCAGCCATAGCTGCCGGAAGCGGAGAAAATATTGGCGTCGAAATCCTTATCGCTGGTCCCCGTGCCCTGCAGCGTGATTTCGCGGTCACCGGCGGCCGGTCCGGCCTGCGCCAGGCTCGCCGCCCCCATGCAGGCCAACAAACCACAAGCAAGATATGTGCGTTTATGCATAGCGTTGTATTCCTCTAGTCATCGTTATCAACGTTGTTGGAATGAAACAGCCGGCATTCAGCGGCGTCCCATCCAGTGAACAAAAAAACTGGCGATAGCCATCACCATGAACAGGACGAACAGTATCCTGGCAATCTCCGCCGCGCTGGCCGCCAGGCTGCCAAAGCCCAGGATCGCGGCGACCAGCGCCGCGAGAAAATAGACCAGTGAATAAGACAGCATGCGCTTGTTTCCGTGGAGCCTTAACCAGGAGACTGAACTTGCGGTGATGGCCACCGCCGGTGCGTCAGGAGTTCAGATTACGTTGCCATTCGTCGACCTGACGTTCGGCCTCGTCGCGTTCCACTCCATAGCGTTCTTGAATCTTTCCGGCCAATTCAGTCATTCGCCCATCGATGACATCCAGATCGTCGTCGGTGAGTTTTCCCCACTGAGCCTTGACCTTGCCGGACATCTGCTTCCAGTTTCCTTCGATAATATCTTTGTTCACGGTGTTCTCCTTGCTGGATCCAGATCCAGATTTAGTTGCGTTACTGGCCGCTCACTGGCTGCCGCCACTGGAGGAGCGGGCGTGCGACCGTCCCTCTTCCTCGGCTTCCGACAGCTCACGTTCTTGCTCGGCGCTCTCCGGCGCGGCATTTTCCGCGGCCGGTTTCACCTTTCCGCGCTTGACGAACTCGCGTACGCCTTCGTCATATTCCTGCGCGGCGGAATAGTTTCCTTCACCCTGAATTTCGTCCTTGGATTTGGCGCTGTCTGACATGATTACCTCCTGGCAACTGCGTCGGCCCAAACGCCGACGTCGGAGGTGAAGCTTAAGCCCCGCTGCCCACCACCACAGTCGGTGCAGCACCCGGAAAGACGTAGGTTGTGACCTAAGTCCCGTCGGCCAACTCTTACGGGAAACTCCGGTTTTAATGGCGATAATTCAACAAGATGGGAGAGCCCGCGAAACCGGACACGGAGCCGGCCTGGCGCCGTCGCGCGCGCGGCGCAGGCGGCGCCCGCCGGTCAACCCCGGATGGCGAATCTCAGTGGGAACCGGCGCGAAGGGAACGGGCCTGGCGGCGGCCGCGAGGGCTGATCGCCGGCTCGCCGGTCATACCCCCCGGGGCCATCCGACAAAAGGAGATGCACAGGCAGTCGACGCCGGATTTACGTTCCCGGTGGGCCCCCAGAAAACGATAGCGTGGGCGCCGCAGCTGGGCGCCCTTGCCGCCGTCGAGCAACGCCTTCAATACCGGCACATAGACCTTTGGGTTTGAAATATTTTTATCCACCCATAAATGAACGATGTCGTCCGGCGCGGTATTCAGTTCCAGCCTGTGGTCGCCGCCACAGACGTTGGCGGGTCGGTCCATCCTGATCATAATACCCCCTATGCGGTCGCTACCTCCGAACGCCTCGACGCAGGGAGGTCTGTATGGCTCGACGACTAGTCTACTCGTTGGGGAATCGGGCCACCGTAGGACTCCTCCGAAGCGCGCGTAGGTAGTTTCGGCGGCCATTGATTTTCGCGAGATCCATCGATGACACACTCTGCCACGACCCCTTCCCTGCAGGTGCCCGAGCCGGCGGAGACGGGTGCAAAAAATTATGTGCTCCTGGCGCTGGCGTCCCTGATCATCCTGGGCATCTTCATCGCCTGGTTCTATCAGTCCAACGCCACACGGGACGCGCTGGGGCGCCTGGAAGAACATGCGGCACGCACCGAGCACCTCGACCGCCTGTTGATCAGCCTGCTCAAATCGGAAACCGGCGTACGCGGCTTTTTGATCTCCGGTCACAACGAATATCTGCAGCCATACAACGAGGCGATCGCACAACTGGACAAGGACCTGGCGCTGATCCTGCCGCATATCACCAACCTGCGCAAATCCGGGGAAGCCGAACAGCTGCGGCAACTGGTGCGCAAATACGAAATCCTGGCGCAGGATCTCATCCAGGACAAGAAACGCGGAGGAACCGCCAACTTGCTCGACCTGTACCGCGGCAACAACTCGTTGGAATATCTGAAAAGCACTGTCGCCCAACTGAAACAACAGCTCACCGAAGAAAGCCAGGCGTTCTATCAGCGCACTGCGCGCAGCCAGTCTGTCACCCGCTGGGCGGTTTTCGGTCTGTGCCTGGCAGCGCTGGTGCTGGTGCTATGGCTGTTCTGGTCGCTCCAACGACAGGCGCGACTGCGGCGGGAACTGGCGCTCGCGCTGCACGAACGCGCCTCCGACCTGGAATCCGAGGTGGTGAAGCGGACGGCGGAACTCACGTCGCTCGCCGCCCAGCTCACGCGCGTCAGCGAGGAGGAGAAGATGAACCTGGCGCGCGAACTGCACGACGACCTGGGAGCCTCGCTGACCGCCGCAAAAATGGACGCGGCGTGGTTGCGGGCGCGCTGCCAACGATTGGCGGAGGAACAGGCGTGCCAGAAGACCGAGCGGCTGATCTTGTCGCTGAACCACGCCATCGACATGAAACGGCGTCTGACCAGCAATCTGATGCCGCCGCTGCTGCGCGACCTCGGGTTGTTCGACGCGCTGGAAGGACTGGCCGACGATTTGCGCGCCGACGGTGGCGTCGAGGTCGTCCTCAGGCTGCCACAATGGCAACCCGAGCTGGATTCCTCCGTCGCGCTGGCCCTGTTCCGGGTTACCCAGGAGGCCATCACCAACGTGCGCAAATATGCCCGCGCCAAGCGCATCGGCATCTCGATCGCCCTGGAGAAGGACCGGCTGCAACTTTGCGTCGAGGACGACGGTTGCGGATTCGATCCCGAGCACACTGGAGAAAAAAGTTTCGGCATCATCAGCATGCGTCACCGCTGCCAATTGATCGGGGGGCACTTCAAGCTTCACAGCAGTCCCGGCCAGGGGACGCGTATCGTCGTCACCCTGGCCGCCTGCGCGCACCACGGCGACCCGCCGCCGTCGCCCGCGATTCCGGCCTAAGTGTCGATCAGGCCATTGCGCACGGCGTAGGTGGCCAACTCCGCGTTGCTGGATACCCCGATCTTGTCGAGAAGGCGACTGCGGTAGGTACTGATCGTTTTGACGCTCAGGTTTAGGTTGCGCGCGATCTGGGTGACGCTGTCGCCGTGCGCCAAGCGGGTGAACACCTGCAGCTCCCGCTCGGAAAGCAGGTGGTGAGGCTGCTTGCTGGCACCGCCGGCCACTTCTTCCGCCAGGATATGAGCGGCCTTGGTGGAGAGATACCGCCGGCCCCGGGCCACGGTGCGGATCGCCTTCACCAGATTCTTGCCGTCACAATCCTTGCACAGATAACCGTGCGCGCCGTGGCGGATCAACGCCGAGGCATAACGGTCCTCGGGATAACTGCTCAACATCAGCACCCGCATCTCCGGGTGACACTGGCGTACCTGCTGCAAGACGTCGATACCGCTCTTGCCGGGCAGTGAAATGTCCAGCAGCAATACGTCACAGTCGGTATCCTTCAAACTCTCCAGGGCCTCTTCGCCGCTGGCCGCCTCGAAGACCACCTGTATGGCTCCCTCGGCGTGACTTTCGAGCATTTCCCGAAAGCCCGCACGCACGATACTGTGATCGTCGACTATACCAACGCGCGTCATCCCTGTAGTTTCTCCAGCCGGATACGAACGGCGCACCCCTCGCCCCGCGGTTTCGGGTGTAGGTAAGCTACCCATGTCGGTTACCCGTTTCCCGTACCAGACCCGCCAAGGCCGGTACAATCACTAAAATGAACAACAATTTGGTATGGGTGGCGGTCTGTGACGCCAGACCTCCCGCACCCAGTGCCAAAGCCAGTATGGCGACCGCGAACATCACGGTCAGGTAGGCGGGTGTGTAATGCCTTTCCTCTCGGGCCAGTATATCGTGTATTGAGGGTCTCATTCGATTCTCCAGTCGCTCGCGATCCACCAGGTACCCGCGGACCGCGACGAGGCTCAGCTGTCGGATCGTTCGGCCCGCGCCGCCCGCCGGCGGCGTGGCCGAGGATCACTCACTGGTTGACTTCATCCTGAATCTTGTCGCCTGCGTTTTCGATTTTCTCCCCGCTCTTGTCAATGGCATTGTCGATATTTTCGCCAGCTTCCTCGGCGGGCCCGTCATTGGCATCACAGCCGCTGAGCATCAATAGACTGGCGAACCCGGCCGCCATTAACAGATGATTGAAATTCATGATTTTTCTCTCCCTGTATGAAATAACTTACGGAAGAGCAATTTACTCTCGTCGCTTCGCCCTGACTGTCGGAGGGGCCGGATTGGCATGCAGGACGATTCCTACAGGGCGGGGCATTTCGCCAGACGTGAGAAACATCCTACACAAAGGTCAGCAGCGGCTGATCCTTTGCGCCCGATGTTGGCTCCTACACTCTCACTGTGCCCGTAGACCGCCCCTGCAGCATCGAGCGTCCGGCCGACAGTTTATCAAAACTTTTTACCTAGACGGAGAGTACAGTTATGAATGTGAGCTCAATGACAGACAGGCAGCGCCACACCTTACGCTGCCGCAGCGCGAGCCACCTGCACCTGTTGGGCAGCCGTACACAGCACGCGCGCAGCGCCGAGGCCAACGAAATCCTCATCAACGAGGGATCGATGCCGTCACGGGTTCTGGTGATCGACAGCGGCTGGGCGATCCGTTACAAGACCCTGGCCGACGGCAGGCGCCAGATCCTGGACTTTCTCCTCCCGGGAGACATGGTAGGCATGTTCGCCATTCTCTTCGACCAGACCGAGTACGGCGTGCAGGCGCTGACCCCGCTTACGGTGCGCAGCATCGACGCCAAGCACGTGATCGCCGAACTCAATCGTTCCCAGCAATTCGCCATCACCCTGAACTGGCTGGCCGGCAGCGTGGAACAACGCATGGACGAGCATCTGATGCGGGTCGGTCGTCGCAGCGCCGAGGAGCGGATGGCGCACCTGTTCGTGGAGCTGCACCGCCGGCTCAAGCGCAGCGGCCTGCCAGACACCGCCGCGCGTCGCCTGCCGATCACGCAGAAGACCATCGCCGACCACCTGGGCATGAGCCAGGTGCACGCCAACCGCACCTTCCGTTCGCTGGTGCGTCAGGGCACCGTGTCATTGAGCGACGGCGAAATCCTGCTGCTCGATCCGTGCGAGCTGGTGCGACTGGCGGGTTTCGAGGAAAGCTACCTTTGTCACACGCCGGCGTGCGTGAACGAACAGAGCTACTCCTGCGCATGAACGCCCAGGCCCACTGTATAGAATTCGTCATAAAAGGAAAAATACCCATGAGCAGCGAAAGAGAACAGATCCGCCGCGGTTTTGAACAAGCCTACCGCGAGGCGGGGGACGTGAGCGTCGAGACCGATGTGGACGCCCAGCAGCGCGCCCGAAGACAACGTGAGCTCGACAACTGGAGTCTCGAGCGTGCCCGCGCGATTGCCGCCGAAGAAGGCATCGAGCTGAACAACGCTCATCTTCAGGTCATCCACTGCCTGCGCAATCACTATCTGGAACAGGGACCGGTGGAGCACGGCCGGGAGTTGGGCGATATGCTCGACGAGCGTTTTGCCGACGCCGGGGGGCGCAAGTACCTGCGCCGACTCTTCCCGGAAGGTCCTGTCGCCCAGGGTCTGAAAATCGCCGGGCTCCCCATACCCGGCGACACCGAGGACGCGGGATTCGGCACAGCGCGCTGAATACCCTGAAGATTGTTATCAAATGTGAATGCCTCCGGCAGGTGGTGATGGCATTGTGTTCATCGCCTCGCAAGACCCCTAGTAATGCCGGAGGATGCAGATGCTTGAATTGGACATCCAGCCTGGACGCAGACCGTGAGCTGCGCAGGCTGGAACCCGTTCCAGGAGATGGAAGAACTGCTTGACCGTTACAACCGGGCGACAGGACGAAGCGTCGCCGGTTGCGCGGACGATTATCTGATCTCGGACTGGATCCCCCACGCCGACGTCGAGGAAACCCCCAGCGCCTATATCGTCCGCGCGGAGCTACCCGGCGTGCGCAAACAGGACATCGTCGTCAACGTCAGCCGCGCCAGCCTGGAAATCAGCGGCCAGAAACACGCCGAACTGAAACCCGCACCGGGCAGCCGCAAACACGTCAGCGAATGTCTTTTCGGCGCTTTTCGACGGACCCTGCCGCTACCGCAGCAACTGGAAATCTCGGCGGCCAACGCGACCTTCACCGATGGCGTTCTGACAATACAGATACCGAAACAAGCCGGGAGCGCCGACTATGAGCACCAGCTCCAGATCAACTGAATTTTCCACCGCCACCGGCCCGGGTGGCCCGCCGGTCAAACCACCCGGCCCCGGAGAACCCCCAGTGGAGCCACCGGGCCCGGAGCACCCGCCGGTGAGGCCACCGGATCCAGGAAAACCGCCGGTGGAACCGCCCGGGCCCCAGGATCCTCCGGTCGAACCGCCGGGGTCAAACCGCCCGCAGCCGGGTGATCCACAAGACCCCAGCCGCCCCCCCGCCGTCTGATTCGAGGGCGCGAGGTCTGTGGCCGATTGATACCAAACACGACGCCGGTCGCCGCGGCCGTCTCGCCGAGAGTCAGTGCCCATGCAACGTTCGTTCAGACTGATCTGGGACCGGTTGCAAACCACCCTCTGGTTCATCCCCACCCTGCTGGCTCTCGGCGGCGTCGCCGCGGCGCTGGCGCTCATCGACGTCGACCTGCAAATCGACCCGGACAGCAAGTCATGGATGACGTTCTTCCAGATCGGCGCCACGGGTGTGCGCCAGGTCCTGGCGGTGACCACCGGCGCCATGATGACCATCACCGGGGTGGTCTTTTCCATTTCCGTCGTGACCCTGACGCTGGCGGCCAACCAGTTCGGCGCGAAAATATTGCGCAACTACCTGAGCGACTCGCGCAACAAAGTGGTGCTGGGCCTCTTTGTCGGCAGTTTCCTCTATGGTTTGGTGGTTCTCGCCTCGATAGACTCGGCCTCCGACAGCCGGATTCCGGCGCTGGCCTTCATGATCAGCCTGCTGTTGACGCTGGCCGCCATCGCGGCGCTGATCTACTTCATCAACAACATTTCCACCTCCATCCAGGCGGATATCGTCATCGCGGAGATCGGCAAGAACCTCGCCGCCAGCGTGGAGCACAACCTGCCCAGCGGGATCGCACTGGAAGAGGCCGAGGCGCGCAGCCGCTGGGAAATCGCGACGCACGCGGCGCCGCGCAGCGACGTTTTGGCGCCCAAAAGCGGCTATGTCGAATATATCGACTACGAGGCTCTGCTCGAGCATAGCCATCGGGCCGGTTACCACATCGAAATCCACGCGCGCGCCGGCGATTTCATCGTCAAGGGAAACCCGCTGGCGACGATTTACAGCGACACCGACACGCAGCGGGATGCCGCCGTCGAGCGCCACATCTCGCTGGGCACCCAGCGCACCAACGTCCAGGACCTGGAATATGCCATCATGCAGCTGCTGCAGATCGCCCAGCGAGCCTTGTCGCCGGGGATCAACGATTCCCTCACGGCCATTGCCTGCATCGACTGGTTCTGCGCCGCCCTGGCGCAAATGTCGCGACACCGTTTCCAGCCGGGCTATCAGCTGGACCCGGACGGCACCGTGCGCCTGAAGCTGCATCCGTTCGATTTCGCCGGTGCCGCCAACGCCGTGTTCAACCCCCTGCGGCAGAACTCGCGCGACAACGAGATGGTGACGATTCGTCTGCTCGATGGCATCGCCTCCATCATGCGCGTGGCCAGGCACGCGGATTATTTGAAGTTGTTGCATAAGCACGCGGGGCTAGTCTATGAACACGTCGGCAAGACGTTTCCGGACGACCCCGACGTCGCTGACATCGCCTCGCGCTACGCGCTTTGCGAATCGCTGTTCCAGGAACGCCTGCGGGAAGTGCGCGCTGGCGGGCCGCAACCCGAGAGCCAGTGATATCAAATGTTAAATCGCCGGTCCGCGAATCCCGCTAAGCTCGTTTTATATTTTGGATCAAGGTTATAGACCATGTCAGTCGAGGGAGAGACGACCCCACTGTTGCAACCCGGGCACAACTGCTGGGCCCAGGCGCGCGCTGATCGGCTGGCGTTTCTGATCGACGGCGAGGCCTACTTCCGCGCTTTCCACGAAGCGGTGCGCCAGGCACGGCATTCGGTGTTCATTCTGGGCTGGGACATCGATACGCGGCTGCGCTTGCTGCGCGACCCCCTGGCCGACGACAAGGTGCCGAGCCGACTGGGCGAGGTGCTTCATCTGGCGTTGCAACAAAACCGCAAGCTCCACATCCACATTCTCGTCTGGGATTGGGCCATGCTCTACGCCGGCGAACGCCAGTGGATGCCCCTCTACAATGTCCAGTGGCGCAAACACAAGCGGCTGCACTTCCATCTCGATGACGAATGTCCCTTCGGCGCCTCGCAGCATCAGAAGATCGTGGTGATCGACGACCAGTTGGCCTTCATCGGCGGCTTTGACCTGTCCAAGGATCGCTGGGACACCTCGGAGCACAAGCCCGAGGACCCACGGCGCATCAACACCGATGGCAAACCGTATCGTCCCTTTCACGATTTGCAGGCGGCGGTCTCCGGCGAAGCGGCGGCAAAGCTCGGCGAACTCGCGCGCCAGCGTTGGAAGATGGTCACCGGCAAGAGCGCTGCGCCCCCGGCGGCAGACGCCGTGGCCCCATGGCCTGACTGGATCGGCGCCCACCTCAGCGACGTTCAGGTGGCGTTCTCCCGCACCCTACCGGAAATCGGCTCACAGCCCGGGGTTCGGGAAATCGAAAATGTCCTGACCGACGCGATCGCCAGTGCCCGGCAGAGCATCTATATCGAAAACGAGTATCTGACCTCCAACAGCATCGGCGACGCCCTCGTGCAGGCGATCGGCAAACCGGACGCGCCGGAGATCATTCTGGTTCTGCCGGAAAAGACCGGCAACTGGCTGGAGCAGAACACCATGGACGTCCTGCGCTGGCGGCTGTTGTGTCGCTTGCGCGAAGCCGACCACCACCAGCGGTTGTATATCTGTTATCCCGAGCACCGCGCCCTGGGCGAGGAGTACATTTCCCTGCACTCCAAACTGCTCATCGCCGATGATCACTTCCTGACGCTGGGGTCGGCCAATCTGAGCAATCGCTCCATGGGTTTCGACACCGAGTGCAATCTGGTGCTGGAGGGCCGCGACGAGAAAACCCGGCGCGCGATCCTCAAGCTGCGCAACCGACTGCTGGCCGAGCACCTGGGCACCGACGCCGAAAGCGTAGCCCGGGACAGCGCCGCACACGCCTCCTTGGTGGCCTACATCGAACAGTTCAGAGGCCGCGACCGCGCGCTGGAGCCGCTCGACGGCAGCGTGCCGGAGTTCATCGAGAGCCTGCTACCCCACCAACGGATCATAGATCCCGAAAGCCCCGTAGACGCGGAAGAGATGGCTGACATGATGCTACCCCCGGAAGAACGAAAATCCACGCTGCGCCAGCTGGCCCCGGCGCTCATCACCCTGGTCCTGCTCGCCGCCCTGGCCGCGGCCTGGCGCTGGACACCGCTGAGCGAATGGCTCGACACCGAAAGCCTGCAGGCCTGGATGAGTCGGGTCAACCAGTACCCGTTCGCGCTGTTCGCGGTACCCGGCGTTTACGTGGTCGCCGGACTCCTGTCCGTCCCCTTGACCCTGCTGGTGATCGTCACGGTGATCGTCTTCGGCGCCTGGCAGGGTTTTCTCTTCGGCCTGGGCGGCGCGCTCCTGAGCGCGGTGTGCAATTTCGCCCTCGGGCGCTGGCTGGCGGGCGACCTGGTGCGGCGCGTGGCCGGCAAGCGCCTGAACAAGCTGAGTGAAAAACTGGCCAAACGCGGCATTCTCACCATCGTCACGCTGCGCCTGGTGCCGATCGCGCCGTTTGGCGTCATCAATCTGGTGGCCGGCGCCTCGCGCGTGCGCCTCAAGGACTTCATCCTCGGCAGCGTGATCGGTCTGTCGCCGGGGCTGCTGGCGATCTCGGTGTTCTCCGATCAGGTCATCGCGACGATCCGCAAGCCGGACCTGGGCGCGTTCGCGGTGCTGGCCGCCGTCGCCGGCGCCCTGGCCATCGGCGGCTGGATGCTCTACCGCTGGGCGCAGAAACGGGACGACAATGCCGGCGACGACAAAGTGATGCCGCCCGGGCAGTCCTGAGCGTGGTCGACAAAGCGCATCCCAGATCCGAACAGACCCGCCTGGAAAGAAAGTTCGAGCGGGCGCTGACGCCCTTCCAGGACTTCATCACCGATCAGGCCACCAGCAGCAAGCTGCTCATTGTCTGCACGGTGGCCGCCCTGTTGATCGCCAACACGCCCTACGCGGACGTGTATCGGGAGTTCTTCGAAACACCGGTCGGCTTGGTCTTCGGCGATCACACCTTCGGCCTGAGTCTGCGCGACTGGATCAACGACGGCCTCATGACCCTGTTCTTCTTCCTCATCGGGATGGAGATCAAACGCGAACTGCTGGTCGGCGAACTCAAGGATCTGCGCCGCTCCGTACCGGTGATATTTGCCGCGGCAGGCGGAATGCTGGTGCCGGCTCTGATCTTCGCGGCGCTGAACTTCAACAGCGACTACGCCCATGGCTGGGGCATTCCGATGGCCACCGACACGGCTTTTGCCGTCGGCATACTCGCCATGCTGGGGGGACGCATCCCGGCGGCAACGGTGACTTTTCTCACCGCCCTGGCGATCATCGACGATATCGGCGCCATCCTGGTGATCGCGGCCTTTTATTCCGAGTCGATCAGTTTTCCCCATCTGATCGGCGCCGCCGCGCTGCTCGGCATCCTGGTCCAGTTCAACATTCTCGGTATCCGCTCCCCCTCGGTGTACTTGTTCGGCGGTATCCTGGTGTGGGCGGCGGTCATGGGTTCCGGTATTCATCCGACGGTCGCGGGCATCCTGGTGGCCGCCACCATTCCCGCCAGACCGAAACGCAGACCGGGCTGGTTTCTCAAGCGCACCGAGGAACTGGTCAACCGCTTTCGCGAAATCGAACGCAACAAGTCGGGCACACCAGCGCCCATGCTCGCCGAGGCGGAACAGCACGCCGTGGTGGAAAGCGTGCAGGACGCGGCGGAAAAGACCACCACACCGCTGCGCCGCTGGGAGCACGCGCTGGACCGACCGGTGGCGCTGTTCGTCATGCCGATATTCGCCATCGCCAACGCCGGCATCCCCATCAACATGCAGGCCCTCGATTCGCTGGTGAGCAGTCCGTTGACCCACGGCGTGATCTTCGGGCTGATCCTGGGCAAGGGTCTGGGCATCCCCCTGTTTGCCTGGCTCGCCCTGCGCCTGCGCCTCGGCAGTCTGCCGCAGGGGATCAACCTGAATCATATCATCGGCGTCGGTCTGCTCGGCGGCATGGGCTTCACCATGTCGATTTTCATCGCCAGCCTGGGCTTCGCCGATATGCGCGAGGCGATGCAGGCCGCCAAGATCGGCATCCTGGCGGCCTCCCTCGTCGCCGGCGTCGCCGGCTATCTCTGGTTACGATTGCGCGCATAACCGTGTCTGTCGTTCGTCTGTGCACCTACAACATCCATGGCGCCATCGGTACCGACGGACGCTTCGATCCGGCCCGCATCGCCGCGGTCATCCAGGAGACCGGCAGCGATATCGTGGCACTGCAGGAGGTGGAACACCATGACGTCGACGGCGAGGATCTGCCCGACTATCTGGCCCGCGTGGGTGGGTATCAATTGCACCTCGGCCCCACTCAGATACGCTACCGCCGCCCCTACGGCAATGCGCTGCTGAGCCGGCTGCCGCTGCGCAGCCTGCATCGACTCGATATCAGCATCCCCGGGCGCGAGCCGCGCGGCGCGCTGGACGTGGAACTCCAGACCGACAGCGGCGCCCTGCGCATCATCAACACCCACCTCGGATTGCTGCCCGGTGAACGCCGGCAACAGGTACAGAACCTGTTGGCCCACCTGGAAGCCAGCGAACCCGCGGCCATCACCCTGTTGACCGGGGATATCAACGAATGGTTTCTATGGGGCAGACCGATACGCTGGTTGAACAAGCATTTTCGCCCGGTCAAAGCGCTGAGCACTTTCCCTTCGGCATGGCCTTTTCTGGCGCTGGATCGCATCTGGATAAAACCCAGACAGCATTTGCTCTCGGTGCAGGCACACAACTCCCATCTCGCCCGTCACGCCTCTGATCATCTACCGGTATGTGCACGTTTTACACTGCCCTGAGGTTTAGGGTGAAATTATCAAATGTAAGTGCCGCCCGATGCGCTTCCTGAGACTCTAGCGCCAAAAGATGGTATCCAAAACATGGTATCAAATTCATGCGTGAACAAGACTTGGGGAACCTGCAACTGGCGCTGTTTATCGCGGCCTTGTTGTTTATCGCATTTACTGTCGGCGCCCTGCTGACGGTAGCCAAGGTCTTCCCCTATGCCTACGTCAGGGATGCCTATCGCGGCGGCACCGCGCTTTATCAGAAACTCACCGGCTACACCGATCCACTGACCACCGACCTCTGGGCCAAAGCAAAAACACCGGCCAAAGGGGTCACCGTCCATGACCCGAAGCGCGCGCAGCAAGGCTTTACGCTTTACACCTCAGGCGACGCGCCCAAGGCGACGCTGATCGCCATGGACGGGCGTATCGTACACACCTGGGAGCGCGCGTTCAGCAGCATCTGGGACCAGACGGCCGCCGCCCGTGACCCGGTCCCCGACAGCCAGACCTATTTCCGCAAAGCCATGCTGATGCCCAATGGTGAGTTGCTGGCCATTTATATCGGCGTAGGCGACAGCCCCTATGGCTACGGCATGGTGAAGCTGGACAAGGACTCCAGACCGATCTGGAAAAATCTCGATCACTTCCACCACGATTTCGATCTTGGCGACGATGGCCGGATCTACGCGCTGACCCACGCCTACCGCAAACGACCGATCGCGGGCGCGGATCAGTTCGAGCCGCCTTTTCTCGACGACTACCTGACGGTGGTCGATGCCGAGGGCAAGACAGTCAAGAAAATCTCGCTTCTCGACGCCATCGCCCGGTCGCCCTATCGGCGTCTACTCTGGCGGGTTCACTACTACAGTCTGGAGGATCCCCTGCACACCAATGCCGTGGATTATCTCAACGCCGAGCGCGCCGCCGCCCTCGCCCGCAAGCTGCCGGTCGCCGCCAAGGGACAGGTGCTGCTGTCTTTTCGCGAACTCGCCGGCGGCAGTGTCGCCCTGCTCGATGTCGAGAAGGAACAGATCGTCTGGGTTTCGCGCGGCCCCTGGATCGCGCAGCACGACCCGGACATCCTGCCCAACGGCGACCTGCTGGTGTTCGACAATCTGGGCCACTTCGGACCGGGAGGAACCTCGCGGGTCATCGAGGTCGATCCGGCGACCGGCGGTATCGTCTGGAACTATAGCGGCAGCGAAAAACACCCCTTTGAAAGCAGTATTCGCTCCGCCCAACAGCGGCTGGTCAACGGCAACACGCTGATCACCGAATCCAACGGCGGCAGACTGCTGGAAGTCACCGCGCAGGGCGATGTCGTCTGGGAATACATCAACCCGGTAAGGGGCGGGAAGGACGACAAAATGATACCGGTGCTCAGCTGGGCACAGCGGATCGACGCGGGTGACATCCACGGACTGTCCCTTCCTGTCGCAACCCCCGGCGCAAGCAAAGCCGAACCTGAATCTGAACGGAGTCAGCCATGAACAAATACATCATCAGTCGATTAGTCCTTCTGTTGCTGGGTCTGCTGTCGAGCCACGCAGCGCTCGCCTATGTCGGCCCGGGGTCCGGGCTTAGCCTTCTCGGTGCACTCTGGGGGCTGCTGGCGGCGCTCGGGGCGGCCCTGGTGTTCATCATCCTCTGGCCGTTGCGCCGCTATCGCCGACGCCGTCAGGCCAACCGGGCGGCCCAGGCTGAGAGCACCCACCGCGCGCAGCCGAGCGCGGGAAATGCCGAGCACAAGTGACCGCGAGCCTTCCTAAGCCGGCATGAAACTCGGACTCTTCGATCTACCCGCACCTGTGTTCGCCTGGCTCGACGCCTGGGAGGCGCACCTGCTGCCACCGTTGTGGCGCCTGGTGGTCTGGGGTTTCCTGGGAGCCCTGGTGTCGATGGGTCTCTACCGTTATCTCTCGGCCCAGGAACGGATCGCCCGGGGCAAGCGCGAAATCGTCGCCTCCCGACAGCGTCTGTACGCCTGTGACGGCGAGTTTCAGGAGGCCTGGCCGCTGATGCGGGACATGCTGTCCGTGGCGCTGCGGCAGGTTGGCCGCATTGCGCTGCCGGCAATCGTCGCATCTCTGCCGCTGATCTCCCTGCTCACCTGGCTGAGCACCCACTATGGCTACGGTTATCCCCCCCAGGGCGAGGCGCCGACCATCGAGGTGGTCCCCGCCGCGCTTCAGGGCCAATGGGTCGAACAACCGTCAGCGGGTCAACCCGCCGCGCCCTCGACGCCGCATATCGTCGTTACCGACGACGGGAATAACAGGGTGACCACGGTCGCGCTCGAGGCGCCGGTTCCGACCTTGCACAAATATCAATGGTGGAATCTGCTGCTGGGCAACCCGGCCGGCTACCTGCCCGATGACTCGCCGGTACAGCGCATCAGCCTGGAGCTGCCGGAAAAGGAATTCCTCTCTTTCGGACCGAGCTGGATCAGAGGGTGGGAATTCAGCTTTTTTGTCTCCCTTTTGGTGGTCTCCATCGCCATGAAGGTTTTGATCCGGATCGAATAGACAAGCTAACGGCTGAGCTGTGAACACATCAGAGCACGACACCGCTTTTCACGTGGATCCCTGGACGCACTTTCTGGGCGGCATGGTGGCCCGCAGCCCGGGGTTATTTCAGGCCCTGGGCTCGTTCGAATCCCGTCTGTTGTCCGCCAGGCTGGCCGACATTGAGATCCAACAACCCATTTTCATCGCCGGCCTGGCGCGCTCGGGCACCACGCTGCTGCTCGAGGTGCTCGACCGCCACCCGGACACCGCCAGCCACCGCTACCGGGATTTCCCCATGTTGCATATCCCGTTCCTGTGGAACCGCTTTCTGGAATTCACCCCGCGCGCGCAGGAAACGCCGGCCGAACGCGCCCACAAGGACGGCATCCTGGTCACGGCCGACAGCCCGGAGGCTTTCGAGGAGGTGCTGTGGATGAATTATTTTTCCACGCTGCACGATGCGACCCGTTGCTCGATTCTGGACGCCGCGACGGCAAACCCCGAATTCGAGCGATTCTATCGCGATCACATCCGCAAACTCCTGTTGGTGCGCGGCGGGAGGCGATATCTCTCCAAGGGCAACTACAACATCACTCGCCTGGAATACCTGCTGCGGCTGTTCCCGGACGCCCGGTTTCTGATACCGGTGCGCGACCCTGTCTGGCATATCGCGTCCCTGCGCAAGCAACATCGCCTGTTCTGCCAGGGGCAGGAGAACAACCCCCGGGCGGTGAAACATCTGCAACGGGTCGGACATTTTGAATTCGGCCTGGACAGACGCCCGATCAACACCGGCAATGACGCAGAGACCCGGGCCATCGTCGAACTCTGGAACGAGGGCAACGAAGTCGAAGGCTGGGCCCGCTACTGGAACGACGTCTACGGCTTTCTTGCCGAGCAACTGCAACACCACCCCGCCCTGCGCCGCGCGGCGATGCTGGTGTCCTACGAGACACTCTGTCGAGACCCGCGGGATACGCTGCGCGGAATTTTCTCCCATGCGCAGTTGCAGGTCTCCGACGTCATGCTGGAGCGCGCCGCAAAACGGGTCCAGGCGCCTTCCTATTACCAACCGGATTTTTCCCCACAGGAACTGGAGTCTATCGAGCGTCATACCCATGCGGCACAGTCACGGCTGCAGACGCTGGGCGCCGAACATCAAATGTGAATGTCCCAAAGGCGACGGCGGGTAAAGTCTGCCGTCTCGCACGCCGACCGATGGAGTAGCTTATGAAATTTGAACTCGACCCCTTACCCTATGAGATGAATGCCCTGGAACCCCACATCAGCGCGCGCACGCTGGAGTTTCACTACGGCAAGCATCACCAGACCTATCTGGATAAACTCCAGGGACTGATCAAGGATGATCCGCTCGCCGACCAGAGCCTGGAGGAGATCATCCGCCACAGCAGCGGCGGCGTATTCAACAACGCCGCCCAGGTCTGGAACCACTCGTTTTACTGGAACTCGATGGCTCCCGACGGCGGTGGAGAACCCGAGGGCGAACTCGCCAGGCTGATCAGCAGCGAATTCGGATCGATCGACGACTTCAAGGAGAAGTTCAGCACCGCCGCCAAAGGCGCGTTCGGCTCGGGCTGGGCCTGGCTGGTAGTGACACCCGACAAACGGTTGCAAATCGTCACCACCTCCAACGCCGACAACCCGCTGTGTCAGGACCATACCCCCTTGCTGACGCTGGACGTGTGGGAACACGCCTACTACCTGGATTACCAGAACAAGCGCCCGGACTATGTGCAGGCGTTCCTGGAGCACCTGGTGAACTGGCAGTTCGCGCAGGAAAACCTCGAAAAAACGCGCTAGCGGATTTTTCCGCTCAAAAATAAGGGGCTTTCTACATCATTTGATGCAACCGCATCACTCGATTGGAGTTATCTTCAATCGCGTACCACGCAACCATTCTATTCACGGAGGAACACTTATGTTCAGTTGGGCTTTAACTTTTCTGGTCGTCGCCGTCATCGCCGGTCTGTTCGGCCTGTCCGGCGTGGCGGGTGTCGCCACGCAAATCGCCTGGGCACTGTTTGTCATCGGCCTCATTCTCGCCGTGATCTTCTTCGTGGCGGGACGCCGCCCCCCGGTCTAGCGATTGGACGATAAGGACACCACGCATTGCGCCGTGGCTAGAAGGAACTTCGCGGCAGAACAGGACTCCGTTCCTGTCTGCCGCGGCTCGTCCAGGGCTGTCATCCGTCCTTTGGCCCGAACAGGAGCCAGAGGATAAATCCAAGCACCGGCAACAACAGTATCAGCACGATCCAGACGACCTTGGTCCCCGTCGCGGCACCACTCTGGAACACCTTGACCATCGCCCATACGTCGAGCACCAGAACAATCAGACCGAACAATCCGCCGACTTCAATATCCATTTCACCGCCTTTGTGTAGTAGTTGATGGCCTCAAAGCGGCCACCCCGCACCTTGACACTTTAGGCTGTGCCGCCGCCCAAGGGAAGCCTCAGGCGATTTCCAGATTCGACTCGCGAATATGGCGGATCTGATCGCGCAGGCGGGCCGCTTCCTCGAACTCCAGATTTTGCGCGTGCCGATGCATGTCTTTTTCCAGCTGACGGATTTTCCTCTCCAGCGCCTGGGGTGAGAGGGAGGCGTATTCGGCCACCTCCTCGGCCACCCGGGCGAACTGGCGCGCCCCGCCCCCGCCGGCGCCGTAAGCACCCTCCATGACGTCGGCGATGGCCTTGCGGATGGTGGTCGGCGTGATGCCGTGCTTGCGGTTGTAGGCCTGCTGTTTTTCCCGCCGGCGCTCGGTTTCGCTCATGGCGCGCTGCATCGAACCGGTCATCCTGTCGGCGTAGAGGATGGCCTTGCCGTTGACATTGCGCGCCGCCCGACCGATCGTCTGGATCAGCGAGCGGTCCGAGCGCAGGAAGCCCTCCTTGTCGGCGTCGAGAATCGCCACCAGCGAGACTTCGGGCATGTCCAGGCCTTCGCGCAGCAGGTTGATACCCACCAGCACGTCGAATTCGCCCAGCCGCAGATCGCGGATGATCTCCACCCGCTCCACGGTTTCGATATCCGAGTGCAGATAGCGCACCCGCACCCCGTGCTCGCCCAGGTATTCCGTCAGGTCCTCGGCCATGCGCTTGGTCAGGGTGGTCACCAGGACGCGCTCCCCGGCTTGCACGCGTTTGCGAATCTCCGACAGCAGGTCGTCGACCTGGGTGCCGGCCGGGCGCACTTCCACCTCCGGGTCGACCAGGCCGGTCGGGCGCACCACCTGCTCCACCACCTGTCCGGCGTGTTCCTGCTCGTAAGGGCCGGGGGTGGCGGAGACGAAAATCGATTGCGCCGCCAGCCGCTCGTATTCCTCGAAGCGCAGCGGCCGGTTGTCCAGGGCCGAGGGCAGGCGAAAGCCGTATTCGACCAGGGTCTCCTTGCGCGAGCGATCACCGCGATACATACCGCCCAGTTGCGGGATGGTGACGTGCGATTCGTCGATCACCACCAGCGCATCGGGGGGCAGGTAGTCCAGCAACGTCGGCGGCGGCTCGCCCGCCCGCCGGCCCGACAAATAGCGCGAGTAATTTTCGATACCGGAGCAATAACCCAGCTCCAGCATCATTTCCAGATCGAAACGGGTACGCTGTTCCAGCCGCTGCGCCTCCACCAGCTTGTTCAGATCGCGCAACTGGGCGAGACGCTCTTCCAGTTCCACCTTGATCAGCTCAATCGAATCCAGCAGCGTCTGGCGCGGTGTGACATAGTGGCTCTTCGGGTAGATGGTCAGGCGCGGGACCCGCCGCAACACCTCCCCGGTCAGCGGGTCGAAAAACGACAGATTCTCGATTTCGTCATCGAACAGCTCGACGCGCACCGCTTCCTGGTCGGACTCGGCGGGGTGGATGTCGATGACTTCGCCCCGCACGCGGTAGGTGGCGCGTCCCAGCTCCACGTCGTTGCGGGTGTATTGCAGTTCGGCGAGCCGGCGCAGAATGGCCCGCTGATCGATCCGCTCGCCGCGCACCAGGTGCAGGACCATGCTCAGATACTGGCGCGGATCGCCCAGGCCGTAGATGGCCGAGACCGTCGCCACCAGGACCGTATCGCGCCGCTCCAACAGCGCCTTGGTGGCCGACAGGCGCATCTGCTCGATGTGTTCGTTGACCGAAGCGTCCTTCTCGATGAAGGTGTCCGAGGACGGGACGTAGGCTTCGGGCTGGTAGTAATCGTAGTAGGAGACGAAATATTCCACCGCGTTATGCGGAAAGAAGGCTTTCATCTCCCCGTACAGCTGAGCGGCCAGGGTCTTGTTGGGCGCCAGCACCAGCGTGGGCCGCTGGACCTGCTGCACCACGTTGGCCACGGTGAAGGTCTTGCCCGAGCCGGTCACCCCGAGCAGGGTCTGGTGCGCCAGGCCGTCGCGCAGGCCCGTGACCAGGCGCGCGATCGCCTCGGGCTGATCACCGGCGGGCTCGAGATCGCAGACAAGTTCAAATTCTTTACTCACGGGGATTAAGTAATCTGCATGGTTTCAGTATCATTGCCGGCTGGCGTCAACAACACATCCAAGGAAGCCTGAGTGAACGACATCGCCCTGTCGCAGCGCGTACTACGCGTCAAACCCTCACCGACCCTGGCGGTCACCGCGCGCGCCGCCGAGTTGCGCGCCGCCGGCCGCGACATTGTCAGCCTCGGGGCCGGCGAGCCGGATTTCGACACCCCGGCGCATATTCGCCAGGCCGCCATCCGCGCCATCGAGCAAGGCGCCACCCGCTACACCGCGGTCGACGGCACGCCCCAGCTCAAGACGGCCATTATAGACAAGTTTCAGCGCGATAACGGACTGACCTACAACGCCGATCAGATTCTGGTCTCCTGTGGCGGCAAACAGAGCTTCTACAACCTGGTGCAGGCGCTGCTCAACCCGGGAGACGAAGTGATAATCCCGGCACCCTATTGGGTTTCCTACCCCGACATGGTGCGCCTGGCCGACGGCGAACCGGTGATCATCAAGGCCGGACTGGAGCAGCGTTTCAAGATCAGCCCCGAACAACTGCAGGCGGCGATCACCCCCAAAACCCGGCTTTTTGTACTGAATAGCCCGTCCAACCCGACCGGGGTGGCCTACACCCGGGCCGAGCTGGCCGCCCTGGCCGACGTGTTGCAGGCCAATCCGCACGTGCTGGTCGCCAGCGACGACATGTATGAACACATCCTCTGGGCGGACGAACCGTTCGCCAATATCGTCAATGTCTGCGAGGCGCTCTATCCGCGCACCATCGTGCTCAACGGCGTGTCCAAGGCCTACGCCATGACCGGTTGGCGCATCGGCTATGCCGGCGGACCGGCCGCGCTGATCAAGGCGATGAAGAAGATCCAGTCCCAGAGCACCTCCAACCCGGCCTCCATTTCCCAGGCCGCGGCGGTGGCGGCGCTCGAGGGCGACCAGTCCTGCATCACGCCGATGCTGGAGGCGTTCAAACGGCGTCACGACTACCTGGTGGCGGCGCTCGACGAACTGCCGGGCGTGCGCTGCGCGCGTGCCGACGGCACCTTCTATGCCTTCCCTGATTTCAGCACGGCCATCAGCCGCCTGGACGGCGTCGACGACGACCTTGGCCTGGCCGAGTATCTGCTGGAACAGGCCAACGTCGCCCTGGTGCCGGGGTCAGCGTTCGGCGCACCCGGTTACGCCCGCCTGTCTTTCGCCACGTCCATGGAACTGCTCGAAGAGGCCGTCAGCCGGCTGCGCGCGGCGCTTGAGGACGCGGCCGGCGGTTGACCGGTTGGGGGCGCTCCCGTATGATTCCGCCTTCTCGCGCAACGCGATATTCCCCGGTAGCTCAGTCGGTAGAGCGGGTGACTGTTAATCACTAGGTCGGCAGTTCGAGCCTGTCCCGGGGAGCCATATCACACCTGATTTTCGGGCCGGTGGAAACCGGCCTTTTTTATGCCCGGACCCGGGTTGCCCTTGAAACCCGCGCCAACGCCCCCATAGTGGAGACAAGCCCGACAAGTTCACAGGAGCGTATTTATGGTGACCGGTGTGGTACTGATACTCGCGGGGATCCTGCTAGTGATCTTCCCTCAGTTGCTGGCCATCGTCGTGGCCACCCTGTTGCTGTTCGCCGGCGTGCTGAGCATTTCCGTGGCCCGCTTCAATCGTCGGCATCGGCGGCATTTCGACAACCCCACGGTTGAATTCTTTTTCAGGTACTGACATGTCTGTGGAAAGAGCTACGTTTGCTTTCGGTGGCGTGATGGTAATGCTCAGCGCATTACTGGCGCTGTTTCACAACCCCAACTGGAACTGGTTGACGCTGTTCATCGGTTTCAATTGTCTGCAAAGCGCCTTTACCCGTTTCTGCCCGCCCAGTTTCGTGATGCGCAAATTCGGCCTGAAAACGGAAGCGCAACAGGCCCTCGAAGCGGCCGACGGCCGCTAGGGCCGGCCGCCGGCGCCGGGCTTAGCGTGGCGGACGACGGTATTCGCGGGTGATGCCTTTGCCGTCGAGACAGGCCACGCGGTCGCTGTCCTCCAGCTTGCAGCTCATGGCATATTCGCTCACCTGCCAGTCCTGGCCGACGCCCGAGCCGCTTTCACCGACCAGTTTGACCAGGGTCTTATAGGACATTTCAAACAGCCCCTCCGGCGAAAACCCGCTGAGCTGGCTTTCGACCTTGTACAGGGCGGTGCCGTATTGGGTCTTGACGTTCTGCGGGACGCTCACACAACTGATGCCCGCCCCCTCAGGCTTGCAATAGGTGGTCTCGGAGGGCAGCAACGAAGCGGGCTTGTTGCCACTGTTCCAGCGCCCGCCAAGCAGCAGGGCGCGCACTTCCTCGGCGGTCGCCGACGGTGGCGCTTTGGCCGCGGCGACGTGGGTTTTCGGCTGGGAAGGCGCCACCGGTGCCACTGTGGGGGCGGGGGCTGTCGCCGGCGCCGGTGTCGGTGCCGCAGCAGGCGCGGATGCAACCGGCGCGGCGGCGCTATCGACACGGGCCCGCGCCAGCTGGCTGGAAAAGCGCTGCTGCGCGGCCTGTTGGAGTTGTTCCCGGCGGGCCGCGATGGCGGCCGCATCGGGGCCGTCGGCTGCGGCCTGCCGGGTCTCCGGCGGCGTTGCCTGCGCCGCCGGCTCCCCAGGCGGCGCCGCGGCCGGGGTCGGCGCCGCGGGTTTCGCCGTCCGGGACGGCGGAGGCACGGCATGGCCACCTTCTCCGACAGGTGGAGCGGTGGAGTCCGTGGCATCCGCCGGTCGAGCTGACGGCGGTTGCAGGCTACTGGGCGGCGCGGGCCTGGCCGCCGCCGGGGCCGGCGTGGCGCCAGATGGCGCGACGGCTGCGGCGGAAGGCGCGGCTTGCGGGGGAGCCTGCGTTTCACGCTCTGGAGATGCGTCCGCAGCACCCGTCGCAGGCGAACCGACCTGAGGAGGGTCGCCGGCGGCGGATGAAGGCTCCTGTACCTGGGGTTCCTGCACCTGGGGTTCCTGCCCACTGGCGGCCGGTCCTGGTTCTATCGCCGCTAGGCTCTGGTCCGGCTGCCCGGGTTGCGACGGATTGCGCTGGATCGTGCCCTTTTCGCCGCCCCCCGCTCCCGCCAGCGGGTCGGTGGTCTCGGCACCCGGAGACAGACCCTCGGCCGAAGCGCCCTCGCCCTGACCCGGGACGGCGGGCTGGAGCGCCTCGGACCGGGGAGGGTTGGGCAAGCGCTCGCCTTCGGGGTTGGCGGGCTGTTGCGCGCCCCCGCCGACGAAATAAGCCGCGATGGCTGCCAGCACGAAAATGCCGACCACCAGGTAACCCTTACTGCCGCTGGAGGGCTTCTCCGCCGCCGTCCGCTGCGGCCTGATCAGCGTGTCTGGATCCACGCTGGGCGGCGGGTAGCGGCGCGCGGAGCCCGGCGGCGGTCGTTTCCGCCCGCGACCGCGGGCCGAGGCCGCCATCGCCGCTTCGTCGGCCCGGCCGGGCGGCGGGCGGGAGCGGCTGCCCGGCAGGTTGGCGCTGTCCAGGCGCATGCCGGGCGCCGCGCGTCGACCGCCCCCCTGACCGGCGGCCACTCGCTGCTGTTCGGGCTGCGCCGCCGTCGCCGCTTCCGTCGCCACTTCCACCGATTCGGGCACCGCCGCCCTGGGTACCGCTTCGGCCACCTTGCCGGGGCGAGGCAATACGCGCGGCTTGGCGTTCGGGTCCCGCGGCTGGAGCAACAGCGCCTGTTCCTCTATCAGGGGCTGCGCGCCCAGCAGATGTTCCTCTTTCAATCCCTCAATGACCGTCTGCGCGTCGGCGACGCTCAGCTGGTGCTTGCGCTCCATGCCACCATAGAGAAACAG
The DNA here is from genome assembly GCA_030148805.1 of Thiogranum sp. GTDB lineage: Bacteria > Pseudomonadota > Gammaproteobacteria > DSM-19610 > DSM-19610 > Thiogranum. Next base: position 42,123 of record JASBSS010000006.1, read on the forward strand.
CCGATTGGCGATCAGATTGATGCGCCGCGGCGTGCCCCCGCTGTATCGATAAATGAGCCTCAACGCCCCTTCGTCGATCGACGGGTCGCCCTTCCAACCCACCTTGGTGAGACGGTGCTCGATGTAATCGATCGTTTCGTCATAACCCAGCGGTTCCAGGGTCGTGGCGGCAACGAGTCGTTGCTGGAGATGCTCCATCCCGGGCGAATGAATCAGTTCGAGCAGCTTTTCCTGACCGACCAGACAAATCTGCAGCAACAATTGGTACTGGTACTGCAGATTAGCCAGCAGACGCAATTCCTCCAACGCATTGGCCGAAAGGCCCTGGGCCTCGTCGACAATCAGCATCGCCCGCTGGCCGCCGCGCAGCTTCTTGACCAGAAAGGCCTCGATCTCGATCACCAGCGCCGCCTTGTCCAGGCCCTCGGCCTGGATGCCGAAGGCGCTGGCGACCATGTGCAGCAGATCGCGCGATTCCAGTTGGGTGCTGGTGAGCGTGGCCACCTGCACCCGGGTGCGGTCCAGGGTGGCGAGGATTTCGCTGATCAGCGTGGTCTTGCCGGTGCCGGGGCCCCCACTGATGGCGATGAAGCCCTCGCCCTGATAAATGGCATAATCCAGATAGGCCTTGGCGCTGGCATAGCTGGTATGGTGCAGCGAGAACCGATAATCCGGACCCAACCGGAAGGGTTCGCCGCTAAATCCATAAAAGCTTCTGTAAACGTCGAGCATGGTGGATTATAGGTCCTGATTGGTCATCCGCAGGTCAAGCATACGTCGCTGGCGCGGCGATGGCGACAGCTTACTACATTCGTCTCTAGCAAATTATCGCAACCTTAGGAAGAATCATCAAAATCCCTGTCAGATTTGACTGACCGACCGGCGCGGCCACGAAAAAACCCGACAGGAAGGCGGAAAAGGCTTGACTTGATCGGCTCCAGCCCGGATTCTAGAGCCTGCGCAAGCAGTTACCTTCTCACCGCCCCGGTTTAGAGGCCAAAAAGTGATAAAAAATCCCATCGTTCAGTTTTTGGCCTGGTTTCTGCTCCTGAACCCGCCGCTGTTCGCTCAGGACGCCATCCAGATCGAAATCGACAGCGCCCCGGTGGAAGTGGAAATCCCCCCGCCGGAGCACCCCGCCGGCCAACCGCAACCGGCTCCCGCGCCCAAGCAGGCGCAGACGCCACCGCCGCCGAAGCCTAAGACGGAAAAGGAAAGCGGGGGCGGCTATGGCGTGGCGGTCGGTATCGGCGCGTTGGTCGCCGGCCTGCTGGCGGCGCTGGCCGGTGGCGGGGGCGGCGGCAGCGGCGGGGGCGGCTCGACGCCGCAGCATTAAACCCGAGAGGCCGTCTTCGGCCGGGCGGCGACGGTCCGCTCGACCGGAGGGCGGCGCGTCGCATTGAGCAGCAGCGCCAGCAGGATGCCGACGAACAACCCCCCCAATGTCCCCAACGTCACCAGGGAGACGGGGTTCGGTCTGAACGGCTCTTCCGGAACCACCGCTTTATCGATCACCTTGAACGCATAATCGTGATGGATGTTGGCCAGAATGATTTTCTTCATTTCCGATTCGATCAACCGATGCAACACCTGCTGCAGCTCGACCACGGTGGTACGCGTCAATTGGTCCTGCAAATAGGCAATGGCGTTGTTGGAAGTCTCCACGGCCTCGTGCCGCAGCACGGCGTTGACCTCCCCGACCATGGCGTTAGCCCACTGGGCGGCCAGCTCGGGATCGCTCCATTCGACCGACAACGTCACCAGTCCGGTGCTGCGATCCCTGCGGATACGGCCCACCTCTTCGCTGAATTTCTCGTACCCGTCCCAGAGCGTGGGAATTCTCTTTTCCGACAGGCCCGCCTTCCAGCGGCCGGCCGCGGCGTCCCACCGATCGGCGAACAACAGCGGCAACAGTTTGTGGGTCCTGATGAAGTTTTGGGTAAACTGACGCGATTGCAGTGTGGCGATCGATTCCTCGCGCCTGTCCTTGCGATCGACTTTGATCCCCGCCAGCGCCGCCAAGTTGCCGAAATCACTCAGGGGCAGGGAATCGTGCTGAGCATCGTCCAGGTCCGCGACCGGAGACAACAACACATCAGCACGGTAGAGAGGCGTCATGAGCAACGCGGTCGCGCTCGAGATCAAAGCCGCCAACAGCATCAGCCCCAGAATCAGCCGTCGGTGACGCGTCAGTACCTGCCAGGTGTCCGCAAGGCTGATCTCGTCTCCGTCAGGACCGCCAGGGACGCGCTCGAACACCGTTTCCCCGACCTCGCGCAAGGCTTCGGGCTCCTGACGCCTCGGCTTCGCCCGACCGGGGTCGCGCCGGGCGTGCATCAGAAGACCCCCACGGCGTGGGCGCTGGCGGCGGTGATGGCCAGCTGGTAGATGATCTGACTCACATTGGTCCACAGGTTGATCGGGCGCACCCGATCGACATCCAGCGGCACGACAATGGTGTCGCCGGGCAGGATCTCGGCGTCGCCGGGAGGGAACCAGTGCCTGCCGGCATCGACACTCCCGTCCGCGCGTATCACGTAGATGCGACTCGTATCCGCCTTACTGGTTGCGCCACCGCTCATGTTGACATACCGGTCGCGATCGAAACCGCGCGTATAGAGGTGAGAGGTAGGATAGAACACTTCACCGGTCACCGTCACTTCCTGGGTGATCGCCGGAATGTAGAGTTTGTCCCCATCGGCCAGGGTCACGTCGTAGTCGCTACGTCGCCCGGCGCGCGTATCCTCCAGCAACTCCGGCAGATTGATCACCAGGCGCCCGGTCGGCTCTATGCCCCGCAACTGGTCACCGAGCTGGCGCACGATCTCCAGTGAGCTCCCCTTGCCGCTATCTTCCTGAGCCAACTTTAACGACAGCGACGCCAGATCCGCCTCGAGCCTGCGCCGCATCTCATCCAGACGCTTGCGTTCACGCTCCTGCAGCTCCTTGCGCAGGAACAGGGCACCGCGGGGAAAAGCCATGTCGGTGAGCCCACCGGCGCGTTGCAGCAGATTACTCAGCTGCTCGCCCCGGGCGATGGGATAAATCCCCGGGAATCTCACTTCGCCTCGGATCTCCACACTCACCGCGCTGGCCCATTCCGGCAGCCGTTGAATATGCAGATTATCGTGCGGATTCAGCGCCAGGTCGGCAGCGTGCCCGCCGGCGAGGATGGCTTTCAGGTCCACCTTGACGTGCGCCACCTCGCGATAGCTGCCATCGACGATCTCGTAGCGGGTCAGCTCGGCGCCAAGCGCATAGGCCGCCTCGGCGAGGCCGCCACCGGCGCGGATCAGATCGCTGACCCGCATCGAGGGCACCAGCGGATAGTCACCGGGGTCGCGCACCAGTCCGCCGACCGATACGACACGGGCCGGCCGTTGGAAACTCGCCTGCTGTTTCAGCGTATCCACCAATTGACCGACGACCACGTCGCGGTCGACGCTGGTGTCGAACACCATGACTTCATCGCGGGCCTGCAGCGCGACATTGTCCTTCGATGCCGGGTGTTCGATGGCCTCGCCGAGTCGAACCGCCAGCGCCACGATGTGTCCGTCCGGCGGCATCTCCCGCCGGATCAGCGCGTAGTTGAGGTCCGCGCGCGGCAGCAGGCCCTGTTCGATCGAAGGGATCAGATCGGCGACCCGCATCCCGGCATGCCACTGATAGCCCCCCGGACGCGGAACATGCCCGGATAGCAGCACGATGTCCTGCATCTTTTCCAGGACCGAATAGACCCGCAAGACATCACCAGAGCGTAGGCCGGTCTGGCGGTGTTGGCCATCGCCGAGGTCCACGTCGACTAGCGTGCGCTCTCCCCGGGCGTTGATGCGCTCGATTTGCGAGGCCGCCGGGTAGGCCGTCGGCAACAGCCCGCCGCTCAACTTCAGCAACTGTCCCAGATTGCGTTCGCCTTTCAGTTCATAGATCGCGGGCCGCTTCACTTCGCCGGCCACGCCTACCGTCGCACCCACCGGCGGGATGAAAATCACATCACCAGGCTGCAGACGCCGGTCGCCGCTGGTGTCGCCGTGCAGCAGCAGGTCGTAGAGATCCAGACGGGCGACGATCTTCCCCCGGCGTTTGAGCTGGATGTCGCGCAGGGAACCCATCGGCTTGACCCCACCACTGACAAACAGCGCGTTGGTCAAGGTGGAAAGCGCACTGACGGTATAAGACCCCGGTCGATTGGCCTCTCCGAGCACGAACACGCGAATGGAACGCAAGGCGCCGAGACTGATCACGGCCTGTTCTCCCAGCAACTGGCGCTTGATCTGCTCTTTGAGCATGCTCTGCATCTCGGCGAAACTCAGCCCCGCCACGCTCAGCGGACCCAGTTTGGGAAAATGCAGCTGACCGTCGCGCGAGACCGTCAGGTTGTACTGCGCCGGCTCCTTGCCGAAAAGCTGGACGTTGACCGTGTCACCGGGACCGATGACGTAATCGGGATCCACGGGAATATCGGTGGCCGGCGCGAAGGTCGTCGGCGCGCCCGCGAAAAGATCATAGCCGAAGGGCTGCAACGGGGCGTTCTCGTCACGCGCCTCCTCCTGCGGAACCGGCCCGGTTGGCGACGGCTCGGTGACCGATTGCGTGGCAGGCGACGGCAACGGCGCCACCAGCCTGGGCGGCGCGGGCGTGGTGTCGCTGGGACCGACACTCTCCGGTTGCCAGGCGTCAAGCAACTGGCTCTGCTGCTCGGGCGAGAGCTGCTTGAACCGCTGTATCTGCTCTGGGCTGGGCGCTTGTGCCAGCACTGAGGAGGAAAAGAAGGCCACAACCGCGGCGGCGAGAACGGGGGCAAGACAGTCAAGTTTGTGCTTAAAGTTCATGGGCTTCGTCTTTACGATGGCCGGCGCGGATGATACTCAGCGGCGTGGGCTATTGGCCCATGCGGCTACCGACACCCTGGTACGGATTGTCCAGCCCGAGTCTGCGCTCGAGCGTAGTGTACAGATCGCCGGGCGAAACCACCATTTGTCCGACGTCTCGGGTCCAGGGCGCCAGGGACAGCTCGCTGCGCGCCCGGGTATCCCGGGTGAGCATCGACCCCAACGGGATGGACAGGAACAGGCCTTTGTCGAAATAGGGATCGCCCGGGCTGCCCGGGGGCGTGATGTCCTTGCCGTCGGTGCGGGTGTACCAGGCGCCAAAGGTGATACCGGAGCGGAAACGTCGCTTCAACTCGAAGCGTACCCCGGTATCCCGTGCCAGGAAGCGGCCGGCGCGCACCGTGGCGGTCACGCCCCAGGCCGGCAGCCGGTAATGGAAATCCCCCAACAGGGTGACGGTGTCATAGTCGCGGAATTTGAACAGACCGGTGGGGGAGCGCTGGTGCAACCAGTCGGCTGAGAGGTCGGCGGCCCAATTTCCCCGCGCCGGAAGGTAGAGCGCCTGCCCGCCGGCACCGGCAAACATCAGTTCGTAGAGGCCGGCGGACAAGCGCGTATAGACCCGCTGTCGGGGCTGCAGATATTGATTGATCAGCAAACGCGGCAGCTTGAAGCGGCTTTCCTGAAGATACAGGGCGATATCGGAACGCACATGGGGCAGCGTGCTGTTGGAGGCCTGCTCGACCTTGCTGACGTTCTCGTAGAGCGTCAGCTCCGCGCTGGTCTCGAAAAACCGGCCGGTGCCGATCTGTTTGCGATAGTTGGCGCGGGCGAACAGGTTGAAGCGCGCCGCGCCGTTCGGATCGTTGAAGAACACACCCAGATTGAAAGGCACGACCTCGAAGCCGCTCAGATCGGTATCCTCGAAGCGGTAACTGATCACGTGACCTTCGTCGTTGCGCTGGACCTCGCGGTTGAGCACGGTGAGGTCCTCGGTCAGCGGAATTTCCCGCTCCCGCCCAGTTGCAGCGTCCTTGGAGAGCGGGTCCGAGTAACTGATCTCCAGATAGTTGTCGAGCTGCTGCCTGGAGATCAGACCGGCGAAGTATCGTCGCAGCTTGTGGGTATTGGTGAAATGGTAGGTCAGTATCGGCAGATCCTGATCCGTGTAGGTGATACGCAAGTCGCGCATGCCGGCGGGGCCGAGGGACAGGAGGATGCGCGCGGCGCGTCCCACCGCCCGACCGGTCGAGCGGATGCGGGTATTGGTCAGGCTGACCGCCAGCCCCCGGCCATCGAAGGCAAGGTGGATGTTCTTGTAGTCGTTCTGGTACAGGGCTCGCGCCAGCCGCGCCGCCGAATCGGTGTCGGCGAGCCACTGACCCATGTCGGCCCGGGGACGATCGACGGGATAGGGATCCGGTTCGTCGATCTTGGGGACGAACTCCGGTTTCATCAGCGGTACCGAGACGAAGGCGTTGGCACCCAGCTCGTCGTCCTGGGCCGACAGTTGCACCCCGAACCAGTTTCGGCGGTATTCCAACCCATAGTTCCAGCCGCCACCGCGCCGCGCCGCGCCGGAGGCAGCCGCCCCCAGGTCGTTGGCGTAATCATAGGCGTCGTATTCAACCACCAGCGAGAAACGCCGGTTCCACGGCAGCCGATGGCGCACGCCGCCGAACCAGCCGTCGATCCGGTCCGAGCCGTAACCGACGGTATAGTCACTGTCCCCCAGTCGCTTCGACAGGACGCCGTAGTTGCTCTTGAACACGCCGGTGCCGGTGAAATCCTGCGCGCCCAGCGCCAGGCTGGGCCACCAACCGCGTTCGCGCCACAGCAGGGCCTTGGCATCGAAGGCCTTGTCCTTGAAGTCCCCGAACCCCCGCCCCAGGCCGCTCGAGAGCCCGCGGATGACGGTGTAGCGCGCGGAAAGCTCCAGCCGTGGCAACAGACTGATGCTGCTCCATATCGGCAGATAGGGATCGGACCAGCCGACGCCGAGGCGCAGCGTGCCGTCCGCCTCCAGCCGCGCGTCCGGCATGTTGATCAGGCCGGTCTGCCCGGAGCTGCTGGGCTGCGCCGCGACCGCACCGGCAGCGGCCACGACCGTGGACAACAACAGGGCCCGGAAAGCCGGGGAATTCGGGAGCATGGACTCGGCAATCGGCGGTTGCGGGGAGGCGGCGCAGGCGCTCCCGATTCTGTTCAGCAAGAAAATGCGGGCTAGGCCGGCGCCGGTCCGGGCGCCGCCACGGCGTCGTAAAAGAAGGACTTTACAACAAAATCACGGCCGGCGTCATGCGGCCTGGACGGCGACCCCACTCCCGGCGGGGCCACCCAGGAGAGGTTCAACCGGCCTGTTTTACCAATTGGGCGATCTTGTCGCCGTTTTCACCGAAGCGCTGATGCAGATAGTCGAGGAAATCCTGGCTCAGCTCGGGGTGCTGCAACGCGTATTCCACCGTGGCGCGCAGATAACCCAACTTGCTGCCACAATCGTAACGTTGCCCCTTGAATTCGTACGCCAGCACCTGCTCTTCCTTCAACAGGGCTGCGATCGCGTCGGTCAACTGGACTTCGCCACCGGCCCCTTTGGGGATGGTCTCCAGCAGATCGAAAATCCGCGGGGTCAGGATATACCGGCCCACCACCGCCAGGGTCGTCGGCGCGTCGGCAGGCTTCGGTTTCTCGACAATGCTGCTCACCCGACTCAGGCCCGGCGTGATCTCGTCGGACTGGACGATACCGTATTTCTCCGTCTCTTCCCGTGGGACCTGCTCCACGCCGAGCAGGCTGCACCGATTGTAGGCAAACGCCGAGGCCATTTGCGCCATACAGGGGGTATCGCCACCATCGATCAGATCGTCCGCCAGGATGACCGCAAAGGGCTCGTCGCCCACCACCGGACGCGCGCAGAGTACCGCATGCCCGAGCCCCAGCGCCTCCGGCTGCCGGACGTAGACACAGGAGACCCCTTTTGGTACGACATTGCGCAGAACTTCAAGCAGCTGCGTCTTTCCCTTGCGCTCCAGTTCGGTCTCCATCTCGAAATTCTTGTCGAAATGGTCCTCGATCGCCCGCTTGCTGCTGCTGGTGACGAAAATCAGCTCCTCGACACCGGCCGCTATGGCCTCCTCGGCCGCATACTGGATCAGCGGCTTGTCGACGATCGTGAGCATTTCCTTGGGGTTCGCCTTGGTGGCGGGCAGGAATCGGGTGCCGAGCCCGGCAACCGGAAATACCGCTTTCTTGATTTGGACTTTCTTGCTGGCCATGGTTCGGGGTTCCTTATGGTTCGGCTATATCCTAGTGCAACAGGGGCGGATCGGCATTAACGGATGAGGTATCCGCCCCCGGAAAGGCGACAGGCTGGCGGCTCACCTCATCGCCGGAGCTTCCCCATTCGGGCACCATCTCCCGTAGCAATGCGCGTAAACGCGCCTCGTCACATTTATCGCAAGCACTAACCATGCCATCCAAAATCCCGGTGAGGCGCTCCCAATCACATTCCCGAGGGGACGCGAGCAAGATCTTGTCGTGCACCGTGCTCTGCAGGGCCTCTTTTTCGTGGAAAAGCTCTTCGAAGAGCTTTTCACCCGGGCGCAATCCAGTATATACGATATCGATGTCCTCGCCGGGGACTTTACCCGATAAGCGGATCATCTGCTCGGCGAGGTACGCGATCTTGATCGGTTCGCCCATGTCCAGAACGAAGATTTCGCCGCCGGAGCCCATCACGCTGGCCTGGAGGATGAGTTGGCAGGCTTCCGGTATGGTCATGAAAAAACGGGTGATTTCGCGGTGAGTGACAGTGACGGGGCCACCGGCCTCTATCTGCTGTTTGAACAACGGGACCACACTGCCGGCAGAACCGAGAACATTACCGAACCGCACCGTGACAAAACGCGTTCGCGACCGCTTATCGAGATTCTGGCAGAAGATTTCCGCGGCCCGCTTGCTGGTGCCCATGACGTTGGCTGGGTTGACGGCCTTGTCGGTCGATATCATGACAAAGGCTTCGCAGTTGAATCGATCTGCTAACTCTGCCATGGTGCGCGTTCCAATGACATTGCTTTTCACCGCCTGCCTCAGTTGATCTTCGAGCATCGGAACGTGCTTGTACGCGGCGGCATGGAAAACCACGTCCGGTTGAATCTCGCTGAACACACGCTCGATAGCGGGGCTATCGACCACGTCATTCAATGATCGGCTAACGCGCAACCGAGGGAAACGCTGCGCAAGCTCCATTTCGATCGTGTAGAGATTGAATTCACTACTGTCCAGCAGGATCAGGTGCTTCGGAAATAACGTCGCTATTTGACGACAAAGCTCCGAGCCTATAGAGCCCCCCGCGCCTGTCACTAGTACTTTTTTACTCTTGAGTTCGAGTCCTATCGCCTGCCAGTCGAGCGACACCGGTTCGCGGCCGAGCAGATCGTCGATGGAGACTTCGCGTAACTGATTTAGCGTGACCTCGCCAGACATCAGCCGGTCCATGGGCGGCAGGGTACGGAACGGCATGCCGGTTTTCTCACACAATTCTACCAAGCGGCGCATTTGGCGGGAATTGGCCGAAGGCAGTGCCAGGACAATAAGATCTATATCCAGGCGTTCGGCAAAATCAATCATTTCGTCGCATGACCCCAACACACGTACACCGTGAATTTCACGCCCCAGCTTGCGCAGACTGTCATCGACGAAGCCTACTGGTTCATAAATCTCGTCACGACTGCGCAGCAGATCGCGGACCAGCATTTCGCCGGCTTTTCCGGCGCCGACAATCAGCACACGACAGCCTTCGCCCTGGTAGATATGACGATCCTTTGACCAGCGAACCGCAAGGCGCGAGCTACCCAACAAAGCCACCAGCAACAAACCATAAAGAGGGAAGACCGAACGCGGAATGCCGTCCATACGGGTAAACAAAAACACCACGACCGCCGAAAATGCCATACCAACAAGCACGGCCTTGCCGATACGAATCAGGTCGGGAATAGACGCGAAGCGCCAGACGCCCCGGTAAAGACCGTAGTAATGAAATGCAAACGCCTGTATCGTAACGAGTATTAGTAGGCTTTTAATCGCCGTGTGAAACTGGTCGACGGGTATGGTGCCGAGATTGTAGCGTAGCCAGTACGCTCCGAGCCAGGCAACAGGAATCATCGCCAAGTCGTGAGTAATGGCCAAGGTTCGGTTGGTTAAAATACTGTTCCTCATCCTACCCGTCTTCCCTGAACACAAGGAATTCACCACCGGGTCTGCTCGTTCCGCCCGCCAATACAGTGACCCGGACAACAGAAACTTTACACCTAAATTTCCACTAATATGAAAAGGTTTTTGTTCCAGGGTGCTGGAAACAGTATAAAGCTTTAGATCAGTGAGCAACACCGCGGCGGCGCGCTACGCGACTTATGGTCATAAATAGAATCTTCACATCAAACAGCAATGAGCAGCGCTGTAGATACTCGGCATCAAGACGAACCTTTTCGGGTATCCGCAGCTCGTCTCGGCCGTTGATCTGAGCCCAGCCGGTCAGCCCTGGCAGCAGGCTATCCACGCCAGCCTCTGTACGCAGAGCTATCAGGTCTTTTTGATTGAATAACGCTGGTCGCGGGCCGACCAAGCTCATATCGCCTTTCAGGACGCTCCAAAGTTGCGGTAGTTCATCGAGACTGCTCCTTCGGAGAAACCGCCCGAACCCGGTCAGATACGTGTCAGGGCACTGAATGAGGTGCGTAGCGAGTGCCGGCGTACCGACTTGCATCGTGCGGAACTTCGGCATGAGGAAGTTTCGATTATAACGACCCACCCTTTCAGACCAGTAAAGTGCAGGGCCTTTTGAGGTGAGCCTGACAAGAAGCCCGATGAGCAGGCCCGGAATAACAACCAGCACCAGTATCAGGCTCGCCAACACGATATCAGCCAACCGCTTGGTTGGATACTTCCCGGATGCCGATCCGGCAACCGGAATTTCACCGTTCACGTCTAGCGTCCTCTTGAAACCATCGTGCCGTCTCCATCAACCCCTGGTGCAAAGTGAAGGGCGCAGACCAGAGCAATTCGCGCCTGATTCTTGTGTCATCGATAATCAGAGAACTAGTTAATCGCTCAATCTCGGAAGATTTTCCGAAGACTTTTCCACAAAGCCGCAACACGCCGAGAGGAAATGGCCACAGCCGGGCAGGCCTTCCCATAAGCATGCCCAACTCAGCAATTAGGCAGGGCGTTGAGATAGTCTCTCTATCACTGACAAGGTACAGGCGCCCCGCCGCCTCGCGCACGGAAGCAGCGGCAATCAATGCGTCTACAAGGTTGGCCACGTATATCATGCTACGTTGGTTGCTTACCGATGCCAGCGGCAACGGAAGCCGCCGGTGAACCAGTTTCAAAAGACGCATAAAGTTCCCTGGATTCCCCGGACCGTATACCAGCGGAGGGCGTAGAATCACAACCTCAAGGCTGGAGTCGACTGACACCTTCCACAACGCCTGTTCGGAAGCGTACTTCGAAGCTGCGTAGGCATTGTCAGGCGCGACGACGCACTCTTCTGTAAACGGCGCCTGAATTGAGGAACGATCCCCGTTAACGCCAATTGAACTCACATAAACAAGCCGTCTCACGCCTTGCTCCGCCGCGGACTCCGCCAGTTTTCGCGTTCCATCCAGATTGACTGTATTAAATGCTGCGGTCGGATCGCCGGCTACTTCATTCAGCACATGTGCACGCGCAACCAAGTGAATAACGACGTCGACACCCGCCAGTGCCTGTGTCCAGTCGGTTGCAGCGTTGACGTCACCTACCTCGATAATTTCTCCTTTTAAACCGCCGCTACTCGATAGAGCTCTGACGCTACAACGGGTGGCATAACCTCGCCGTTGCAACTCCGCCACTAAAGCCCGCCCGATAAAGCCCGAGGCTCCAGTCACCAATACAGCGTTACGTGTCATGGGGTCTGAACCACCGTTGCACGATGCGGCTGAACAGTTTCGACACAAAAAATCTGGCACGCGACACAGGGACTCCATACTGCCTTAAAGAGTCGAGTATCTCCCGGTTTTGACGCACTATGTTGCCGAAGCTGATATTGGTCTGTCCGCCCACGCGCATTTTAACCCAGACTCGCGGTACATACAGGCTGGAGACCCGTCCAATTTCCAAAAACCGAATCAGCAGGTCTGCGTCGGCAGCGAGTCGGTAAGTCTGATCGAAATTACCGAACCGATCATAAATGGATTTGCGCGCATAAAAGGTCGGATGAGCGGGGCACCATCCAAAAGCAAAGGCGCCGTGTTGGAAGGTAGACGATTTCCAGAATCTTACCATATCGTTCGTGTTATTCTTCTTGACGTAGACAAGGTCTGAGTAACAGGCGTCAACAGATTGATCTCGAAAAATGGCTGCTATTTGCGCTAACACAGTCTCATCAGCATAGATATCGTCGGAATTGAGAAAACCCACCACATCACCCGTTGCCATAGCCAAACCCTTATTCATCGCATCATAAATACCGTCGTCGGGTTCAGAAATAATACAAATGGGGTGCTCACGCCACCCTCGTAGTATTGCCAGCGTGCCGTCAGTAGAGCCCCCATCCACAATCACGTGTTCAATGTATGGGTAAGTCTGTCCCGATACTGATTCCAAAGTAGCCCGGATAGTTATTGCACTGTTTCGGCATACTGTGATAACAGTAATTCTCGGGACGCTCAAAGCAAAATCCAAAGGTAATGCGTCTTGATAATGTAACGCCTCATGCGAACAGCGAATCCTGTTTACTTACAACGTTTGACTGCTATAACGTATAACTGAAAATCTGTCTAGTGACAGTATTCACCTGACACATTCGCCCCTGGCGGGTTATCCGTTTAGGCGGCTTTCTTCGCCTGTCTAGCCGTAACTTTACCAGGCTTCGGCAGCCCGGCCATGAACACCTTGTACGGCGTCCTGCCATTCA
>JASBSS010000015.1:2500-81540 GCA_030148805.1 Thiogranum sp.
ATAAAGGAATTCGTGCACCGCGATGGACTGGCCCGCGCTGTAGCGCTTGCTGAAATCGTCGCGCTCGAGCATCCGCGCCACGGTATGCCTGGCCGCCAGCTGGATCAGATCGGCCGCGCTCATCTCGCCCATCCAGCTGGAATTGAACACCACCTGGGTCCGCTCGGGATCGAGAATCTTGAAAATCTGCTTTTCGTAGCTGCGGGCGTTCTCCAACACCTCATCGCGAGTCAGCGGTTTGCGGGTGACGTTCTTCCCGGTGGGGTCGCCGATCATGCCGGTGAAATCACCGATCAGGAAAATCGCCTCGTGCCCCAGCTCCTGGAACTGGCGCAGTTTGTTCAACAAGACGGTATGGCCCAGATGCAGGTCCGGCGCGGTGGGATCGAAACCCGCCTTGACCCGCAATGGCCGATCTTCCTGCAGGCGTTTGATCAGCTCGGCCTCGACCAGAATCTCCTCGGCACCGCGCTGAATTTGCGCCAACCCCTCAAGCTGCGACATGCACTACCTCTACCCGCCCTGAAAAATTGAGGCGCAAGAGTAACATAACTCTGCCGTTAACCTCACTGACGGAACCCCGCAGAATTCGTTGGCCGTAAAGCAAGCATGTGTTTAACATAGGGTTTCGCCACAAACGGGGGATGGCGTGGCGAGATCCAAGCGATGCGTACTGGCACGATTTCTGCTCCAGGCTATCCCATTGGTGCAATCTCATGTTGACCGAAACACATGAACTCAGTTAGGTTTACACATTCTTTTAGAAGGGAATTCTAGTGCGGCATCGCGACAGTTCTTTACAGGATTTCAAGGCAGGCTGGAACCACGGCCGGGCGAGCAAACGCGCCGGAAAGGGCTGGCACTGGGCCTTGATCGGCACCGCGTCCGGGCTGCTGGTGGGTCTGTTCTCGCTTACCTCTTTTGACGCCAATGCCTTAAGAACCAAGGAATTACCTCTGGATATCCCAGCCGCTGCGGGCCCCGAGGCCAAAGCGGACAGGGAGACCGCACTGGCGCTACCGGTGCCGGCCGAGCCGGCCTCGACGGCAGCGCCCGAAACCCCTGCAGCGGCCGAGGAACCCGCCGGCGACTGGCACCGCGTCACCATCAAATCCGGCGACAGTCTGGCACGGGTGTTCAAACAGCTGGACATTCCGCCGCGTCAACTGCACGACCTGCTGGCCAGCGGCGGAGCCGCCAAAAAGCTGACACGCATTTATCCGGGGCAGGTGCTGAACCTGCGCACCAGCGCCGAGCACGATCTGCTCGAGCTGCGCTATGAAATCGACGCGCTCAACAGTGTCGAGATCACCCGCCAGGGGGACGACTATCAGTCGCGTCTGGTGGCACGCGAACCCGAGCGTCGCGTCGTCAGCGCGGCGGCCAAAATCGACAGTTCCCTGTTCCTGGCGGCTCAGAAAGCCGACCTGCCCGAAAACATCACCATGGAACTGGCGAGCATCTTCGGCTGGGACATCGACTTTGCGCTGGACATCCGCGACGGCGATCAGTTCGCCGTGCTGTTCGAGGAACTCTATCTCGACGGCGAACGCGTGGGCACCGGCGACATCATCGCCGCCGAGTTCAGCAACAACGGCAAGGTCTTCCGCGCGGTTCGTTACACCGACGCACGCGGCCATACCGACTACTATGCACCCGACGGACGCAGCATGCGCAAGGCGTTTCTGCGCACACCGGTGGCCTTCACCCGCATCAGCTCGCGTTTCAGCAACGGCCGCAAACACCCCATTCTCAACCGCATCCGTGCCCACAAGGGTGTCGATTACGCCGCGCCGCGCGGTACTCCGGTAAAAGCCACCGGCAGCGGAAAAATCGTGTTTCGCGGCAGAAAGGGCGGTTACGGCAACACCGTGGTGATCCAGCACGGCAGCAGCTACAGCACCCTCTACGCGCACCTGAACAACTTCGCGCGCGGCGAGAAGATCGGCGACCGGGTGCAGCAGGGCGAAATCATCGGCTATGTCGGCAGCACCGGCCTGGCCACCGGGCCGCATCTGCACTATGAGTTCCGCGTCAATGGCGTGCACCGCAACCCGCTCACCGTGAAACTGCCCGACGCGGCGCCCTTGCCGAAACAGTTCCGCGAAGACTTCAAACGCGCGACCAGCAACCTGGTGGCGCAACTGGAACTGGTCAAGACGCAGACGGTGGCGTTGCAGGATCGCTGAGTCCGGCCGTTCGATGGCCAACTGTTACGTCGGCTTGATCTCCGGTACCAGTGTCGATGGCATCGACGCGGTGGTGGCGGATCTGTCGACGGCGCGGCCCCAACTGCTGGCAGCGCAAACCCTGCCCTGGGACGCCCCCCTGCACGCGAAACTGCTCGCCACGCTGAATCGTCCCGAGGCGGTCTCCTTGAACGAACTGGGCGAACTCGACGCGGCCCTGGGGGACGCCTTTGCCGCCGCGGCGCTGGCGGTGATCGCGACCGCGGGACTGCGACCTACCGATATCACAGCCATCGGCAGTCACGGCCAAACCCTGTTTCACGCGCCGTCGGCGCACCCGCCCTTCACCCTGCAGGCGGGCGATCCCAGCCGCATCGCCGCGCGCACCGGCGTCACCACCGTGGCGGATTTTCGCCGCCGCGACATGGCCGAAGGCGGCCAGGGCGCGCCTTTGGTGCCAGCGTTGCACCAGGCGCTGTTCACGCACGCGGAAATCCCGCGCGCCATTGTCAATATCGGTGGCATCGCCAACCTGACGCTGCTTCCCGCCAACGGGGGCGCGGCGAGCGGCTTCGACACCGGGCCGGGAAACGGGCTGATGGATGCCTGGACCGCGAAGCATAAACAGCAGCCGTTCGATCCTAGCGGTGAATGGGCGCGCAGCGGCGTGACCGATACAGACCTGCTCGAACACCTGCTGCGAGAACCCTATCTGCGCTTACCGCCACCGAAAAGCACCGGCCGGGAGCTGTTCAACCTGCCGTGGCTGCAAGCGCGGCTCGACGCAGGCTTCGCCGGGTTGTCCGCGGCAACGGTGCAGGCGACACTGGCCGAATTCACCGCCGTCAGCATCGCCGCCGCGCTCCAGGAGGCCGGATCGGCCGACGAGCTGTACGTTTGCGGCGGCGGGGCCCACAACGCGTATCTACTGGAACGCCTGCAAACCCATCTGCCGACCTGCCGCATCGCCTCGACGGCGGCGCTCGGTTTGGAACCCGACTGGGTGGAGGCCACGGCGTTCGCCTGGCTGGCGATGCGCACTCTGGCCGGGGAGTGCGGCAACCTGCCCACGGTCACCGGCGCCCGACGCGAGGTGGTGCTCGGCGCGATCTATCCCGCCTGAACTCAGCGCTGATCGATCGGTACGTAATCGCGTACGCTTTCCCCGGCATAGACCTGGGTCGGCCGGAAGATGCGGTTGTCACCCAACTGTTCGCGCCAATGCGCCAACCAGCCGGCCGAACGGGCGATGGCGAAAATGGACGTGAACTGGTCGGTGGGTATGCCCATTTCCTTGTAGAGAATGCCCGAATAGAAATCGACATTGGCGTAGACGCCCTTGGGCGCGAGACGCTCCTCGCAGGCCTCCTCCAGCGCCAGCGCGGTTTCGAACATCGGCCCCATGTTGCCGCCGCGCTCGCGCATCAGCTCGCGCATCAGTTTCTGCAGGATGGTCGCGCGCGGGTCCTTGACCTTGTATTCACGGTGCCCCATGCCCCAGATCTTGCTCTTGCTGGCGAGCTTTTCGTCCAGCCAGGCCCGGACCTTCTCCGGCCGGCCGATTTCCTCCAGCATCTCCACCACGCGTTCGTTGGCGCCCCCGTGCAGCGGTCCGGCCAGGGTGCCGATGGCGGCGGCGATCACCAAAAAGGGGCTGGCCAGCGTCGAGCCGGCCACCAGCGCGGCGAAGGTCGAGGCGTTGATGGTGTGTTCGGCGTGCAGAATCAGGCATGCGTCCATGATGCGCGCCAGACTGGGATCGGGGTCCTCGCCGTTGAACATGTACAACAGGCTCTCGGCGTAGCCCAGATCCTTGCGGATCGGATACGGGTCGTAGCCGTTGCGTACCTGCTCCCACATGGCCACGATGGTGGCCATGCGCGCGATGATCTTCACCGACATGTTGTGCACGTAATTGAGGTCCTGGCACATGGCGCTACCCGTGAGGCATTCGTCGCCCTGATAGAACATGCCCAGGCTGGCCACCGCGGTCTGCAACATCTCCATGGGATGACCGGTGGCCGGCAGATACTTCATGATTTCGCGCACGTTGTACTTGACCACCCGGTTGGCGCGCAATTCATGGTCGAACTGATCGAGCTGGGCCTGGCTGGGCAGCCGGCCGTCGAGCAACAGCAGACTGGTTTCCTCGAACGTGCTGTGCGCGGCGAGATCCTCGATCCGGTAACCGCGATAGGTCAGGATCCCTTTGTTGCCATCCAGATCGGAAATATTGGACTGGGTCGCCGGGACGCCTTCCAGGCCGGGCAAGTATTCACTCATTGGTCACTCCAGGTCTGCCGGATACGCCCCCGGCGAGCGCCACAGTATACCGGTTCCGGCGCCGTGGCCGCTAACGGCGGGACAAAAAAGGGCGCCGGAGGCGCCCTTCAAGGAATCGGTCGGAACCCGCGCTAGGCGGAGAAAGAGGAACCACAGCCGCAGGTGGTGGTGGCATTGGGATTGCGGATGACGAAACGCGCACCTTCAAGGTCTTCCTTGTAATCGATCTCCGCGCCCACCAGATACTGGAAACTCATGGGGTCGACCACCAGCTTGACGCCGTTCTTCTCGACCTCGGTATCGCCCTCGTTGATGTTCTCGTCGAAGGTGAAACCATACTGGAAACCCGAGCAGCCGCCGCCGGTGATATAAACCCGCAACAACAGGTCGGGATTGCCCTCGTCTTCGATCAACCCCTTGACCTTGGTCGCCGCCGCGTCGGTGAACACCAGCAGTTGTTCCTCGGCACTTGCGTCCTGGGCCACAGTCTCACTCATCTGTCCATCTCCGGAAAATTGCGTGCGATGCACAAATTATGCATTTCCTGAGTAATTGGGTCAAGTATTACTTGGCCGCCCCCACGGCGGACGCGCCGACGATCTCGGCCGGCGTCTCGCTGGCCGCGGGCTTGCGCCCGGGCTCGTTACGGTGCACCAGGCTGCCGTTGACTTCGGCACCCATGGCCATCTCCAGGAGGTGATAGTAGACGTTGCCGGTGACCCGGGCATGGCTGGCCAGCTCCACCCGTTCGCTGGCATACACATCGCCCTCGACGGCACCGTTGAGCACCAGATTGGGCACCCGCACGTCACCCTCGATGCGGCCGTTCTCGCTCACGGTCAGCACCGAGGTGCTGTCGTTCTCGGCGGTGATGCTGCCCTTGACCACGCCGTCGATATGCAGCCCACCGGCAAAGCTGATATCGCCCTCCAGACGCGTCTGCGCGCCTATCACGGTATCGATCGGGCAACTGGTCTTCTTCCCCATACCAAACATGATCATCTCCTGTTTCTGTGTTCGTCGAGCAGGTCAGTCGGGCCAGGGCAAGGTCTTCTCCACGTCCGGGGGTTGGCCTCTGCCGCGGGTCCTGGCGCGCACAGTGAGCTGGCGCGGCACGAACCCGGCGGGGATCTCGATCTCACCGTCGAAATCCTGGAAGTAACGGAACTTGAACGTCAGCGCCCGTTTCTCCCCTACGGCGAGGGTATCGAGGGCGAGCACTTTGTCCGCCCCGTCCTGCACGCCCTCCACCTCAATTTCCACACGACCCTGGGCGTATTTGTCATTGCCCTTGACCTGCGTAAGCATCAGGTTATAGGAGTAACGGCCGGAAGGGGTTCCGGGTTTAAGGTCCAAGCGCTGGATGCGCAGGCCGGCCTTGCCGTCGGCGGGCGATACGATCCCGCGATAAAAGGACAGCTCCTTGCGCAAGGCCTGCATCTTGTCCTGCAGCCTGGCGAAATCGTTACGGACCTCGAGGCTGGCGCGGCGGTCGATCTCACTGGAGCGTTCGAGAATCGCCAGTTGCTGCTGCAACGCCGCGTTGTGCGCCTGCACATCGGCCAGCTGTTGCTGCAATTGGCGCCGCTCGCGGTACAGATCCTCCAGCTCGCCACCGGCATAAGCCATCCCCTGGCGGAACAGCAGGTAACCGGCGCCGGCCAGCAACACCACCAGCAACGCCAGTGCCAGCCAGACATAGGCCGGCCGGTAAACCAGAATCCTGCGGCTGCCCGGCTCCATGCGCCGCGGCTAGGGGATCAGACCCGGCAGGCGCAGCCCGCTGCGCTCGTCGCAACCGAACATGATGTTCATGTTCTGCACCGCCTGCCCGGCGGCGCCTTTGACCAGGTTGTCGATCACCGACAACACCACCAGCGTGTGGCCGTCGTCGAGCGGATGCAATGCGATGCGACACGCGTTGGCGCCTTTCACCGAACGCGTTTCCGGATGCGAGCCCGGCGGCAGCACGTCGACGAAGGGCTCGTCGGCGTAGCGCTCGGCGAACAGCGCCTGCACGTCGCCAACTCCGCTGGCGCTGCGGGCATACAGGGTGGCATGAATCCCCCGAATCATCGGCGTGAGATGGGGGACGAAGGTCAGGCCCACGGCCTTGCCGGCGGCCAGGGACAGCCCCTGGCGAATCTCCGGCAGATGGCGGTGACCCGCGACAGCGTAAGCCTTGAAGTTCTCACCCGCCTCGGCCAACAACGTGGCCACACTGGCGCCGCGGCCGGCGCCACTGACCCCGGACTTGCAGTCGGCGATCAGGGTATCGACATCGACCCGCCCGCTTTCGACCAACGGCAGCAGCCCAAGCTGGACGGCCGTGGGATAACAGCCCGGGTTGGCCACCAGGCGGGCCTGGGCGATGCTGGCACGATTGACTTCCGGCAGCCCGTAGACCGCCTCGGCCAACAGCTCCGGGCAGGCGTGCGGCATGCCGTACCACTGCTCCCACACTGACGCGTCGCGCAGGCGAAAATCCGCGGCCAGATCGATCAACCGCGCGCCGCGGCGCAGCAACTCGGGGGCCAGCGTCATGGCCACCCCATTGGGCGTGGCGAAGAACACCAGATCGCAGGCGCCGAGCCGCTCGGGGTCGGGTTCGCTGAAGGCGAGATCGAGATAGCCGCGCAAACTGGGAAACAGGTCGCACACCGCGGTACCCGCCTCGGCGCGCGAGGTCACGGCCTGCAACTCGACCTGCGGGTGCAGCGCCAGCAGGCGCAACAGCTCCACGCCGGTATAACCTGTTCCGCCGACCACCGCGACCTTGATCATCACACGCCCCTCTTGCCCTTTGCGCGGCCACTTGCGCCGCGGGAAAGCGGCCTATTTTCCGGACTCTGGCAAACCTTGTCCATGGCCCGCGTTTGCACCCGATGGCCAGGTGATAGTAATGTACTTTAATGCTTCGTAATATTCGCCGCTCCGGCAAAAGCCTGCTGTCCCCCGACGCCTGGAAAATCCGCATCCTCTTCTGGAGCGGGGCGGTGCTGGTCGGACTCATCGCCAGCGGTTTCGCCATCGTCTCCGAACGCGCCAACGAGGGCTTCCACCACCTGGTCGGCATTTCGCCTTATTTGCCGTTTATCGTCTGCCCGCTGGGGCTGATGCTGGTCTCGTGGCTGACGGTCAAGTTTTTCCCCGGCTCCCAGGGCAGCGGCATCCCGCAGTCCATCGCCGCCCTGCAGATGGTCGACCACCGTTCGCGCAGCGCGGTGCTGTCGTTTCGCATCGCCTTCGGCAAAATCCTGCTGACCCTGCTCGGCCTGTTGAGCGGCGCCTCGATCGGACGCGAAGGCCCCACGGTGCATATCGGGGCGGCCATCATGTTCTCGCTCGGGCGTTTCGCGCGCTTTCCCCACCATTACATGGACAAAGGGCTGATTCTGGCCGGTGGCGCCGCGGGCATCGCGGCGGCGTTCAACACGCCGCTGGCCGGCATCCTGTTCGCGGTGGAGGAGATGGGGCGTTCCTTCGAAGAACGCACCAGCGGGGTGCTGCTCACCGCGGTGTTCATCGCCGGCATCACCGCTATCGTGATCCAGGGCAACTACACCTATTTCGGCAGCACCAGCGCGGCGCTGGAAACCTCGCAGTTCATCCTGCCGATCCTGGTCTGTGGCGTGGTCGGCGGGCTGATGGGGGGGCTGTTCAGCACGGCGCTGATCCAGGGTTCGCGCCGCATCGCCCCGTACATGAAACGCAAACCGGCGCTGGTCGCGCTGGTGTGCGGGCTGGGTATCGCCACCGCCGGCCTGCTGTCGGACAGCACCGCCTACGGCACCGGCTATGATCAGGCGCGCGCCATCATCACCGGCGAGGCCATGCTGCCGGACAACTATCCGCTGATGAAAATGCTGGCCACCATTTTCTCTTATCTGAGCGGCATCCCCGGCGGCATCTTCGCCCCGTCGCTGGCCACCGGCGCCGGCCTGGGAGCGGAGATCGCCCACTGGCTGCCGACACTGCCGGTCTCGGCGATCATCATCCTCGGCATGGTCGGCTATTTCACCGGCGTGGTGCAGACGCCGATCACGGCGTTCGTGATCGTCATGGAGATGACCGACAACCAGGCGCTGTTGCTGCCGCTGATGGCCACCGCTTTCGTCGCCTATGGGACTTCCCGGCTGGTCTGTCCCCGCCCCATTTATCGCGAACTGGCGCTGAGTTTCCTGCCGGCGCAGAAAAAAACCGAGCCGGCGAAAGAGGCCGCGGACGAGCGCTGATCGGCCAGTGGATGCCCCCGCGCGCGCCTGCGGGTATCATGCCCCTCATTATGCGCCTGAAACATCTGGTCCTGTTGTTGCTCGTACTCACGCTGCTCGGCGGCTTTGTCCTGCTGCGACTGGCGCCGACGACGCTCTCGCAGGCACCACCGATCAGCCTGACGACGCTCACCGGCGAACGGATCGCGCTGCGGTCGCTGCGCGGCCGGCCCCTGCTGGTCAATTTCTGGGCGACCACCTGTCCGGCCTGTCTCGAGGAAATACCGCAACTCATCGCGCTGCACCGCGACTACGCGGCACGCGGCCTGCAGATCATCGGCATTTCCATGGACTACGACCGACCCGACTGGGTCATCGCAATGAGCCGCTCGCTGGCGATCCCCTATCCGCTGGCGCTGGATCTTCAAAGTGATGCCGCGGCCGCTTTTGGCGACGTCCAAGCCGCGCCGACGACCTTTTTGATCGCGCCCGACGGACGCATCGTGTACCACCGCGCCGGGCCTCCCGACATGGCGCAGGTGCGCCACCTGATCGCCGCGATGCTGGCGCCGACCCTGGCGAGGAGTCAGTGAACATGCTGTGGATCAAGGCGCTGCATATCATCTTCATGGTCACCTGGTTCGCCGGTCTGTTCTATCTGCCGCGCCTGTTCGTCTATCACGCTGACTGCCACGATGAGATCGGTCATCAACGCTTTCTGGTGATGGAGCGCAAGCTCTACGCCATCATGACGCTGGGCGCGCTGCTGACGATCGTTTTTGGCTTGTGGTTGGTGTTGGGCTGGCACTGGCCGCTGACTGAAACCTGGCTGCAGCTCAAGCTGCTGGTGGTCGCCAGCCTGATCGCCTACCACCTTTGGTGCGCCCGCCTGATCCGGCAGTTTCGCGCCGGCAACAACCAGCACTCGGGCACCTTCTATCGCTGGGTCAATGAATTTCCTGCTATCACACTGATTGTCATTGTATTTTTAGCTGTGCTGCGCCCCGCCTGACGGCGTCTCGCGGCACCCGGTCGCCTCCCGCAGGCCCGTCTTCTTTTGAACATACTAAATGCGAATCGTTTGCATTTATATTTTTCCTATCTATAATGGCCGCTTTCGGAGCACCATAACACAGAGGAAAATCAGCATGACCTACGCAACCCGGGCCGGTCTGGGACTGGCCACCGCGCTGTTCGCGGCCGGCGGCATCAACGCCGCCGAAATGCCCAGTTCTGCCGAAATGTGGCAAATCATCCGGCAGCAGCAGCAGGAAATCGACAAGCTGAAAAAGCAACAAGAACTCACCGATGAGAAGGTCGAAGCCGCCGGTCAAGCCATCGATTCGGCCGTAACCAGTCCGGCGCACGCCGAAACCGGCATGTCGGGTTCCTTGGGAGATAAGCACGACGCCTTTGCCCACGGCAAATTCGGAAAGACCGTCGTCGGCGGTTACGGCGAGATGCATTACAACAACCTGGATTCGGGCAACGAAATCGATTTTCACCGTGCCATTTTGTTCCTCGGACATGAATTCACCGATCGCATCCGGTTTTTTTCCGAAATCGAATATGAACACGCCAATACCGACGCCAACGGCGCCGTGGAACTGGAACAGGCTTATATGGAATTCGATTTGAACCCGTCACACCGCGCTCGTGCCGGTCTGTTCCTGGTCCCGGTCGGTATCCTCAACGAAACGCACGAACCAGCGACCTTTTACGGCGTGGAACGCAATCCGGTGGAAAACAAAATCGTTCCCACGACCTGGTGGGTCGGCGGCGCCAGCCTGATCGGCGAGATCGCGCCAGGCTGGAGCTATGATTTTGCCGTCCACGAAGGCATGAAGACTTCTCTGGCCAGTAATTACGCCGTTCGAAGTGGCCGCCAGAGCACCAGCGAAGCCGACGCCAACGATCTGGCCAGCACCCTGAGGATCAAATGGACCGGTATCGCGGGGGTCGAGCTTGCCGCCAGCGTGCAGTATCAGCAAGACATGACGCAGGGCACCGATCCCACCGCGGGCGACGCCTGGTTGTTTGAAACGCACGCGGACATTCGGCGCGGACCATTCGGCCTGCGCGCACTCTATGCGACGTGGAATCTTGAAGGCGACGGCCCGGCCGCGGTCGGCGCCGACGAGCAGACCGGCTTCTACATCGAACCCTCGTTCAAGATCTCGCAGAAATGGGGCCTGTTCGCACGCTATAACCAGTGGGACAACCAGGCGGGCGACAGCAGCATCGACAGCGAAAAGGTTCAGTACAATGCTGGCGTGAACTTCTGGCCGCACCCGGACGTTGTTCTCAAGGCTGACCTTCAGCAGCAAGACAACCAAGGGGCGAAAAACGACAACGGCTTCAACCTGGGTGTTGGCTACCAGTTTTAAGCTGTATCCTTCAGGCCCGCTCGGGCACAATACGGGGCGCTGTTGCGCCCCGTTGTTTTTTTCCGAAGGCCGTATGCCATGCCCAGAAACCTGTTGATAACGCTCTTTTTGCTGCTGCTGGGTCCCGCGGCACAGGCAGCGGTGACGTATCAGACGCCGGCCGAGTTTCTCGACTTCGCCTTTGCCGGCACCCCCCCGGAGCCCCAGGTCGTCTGGCTGACCGGTGAGCGCAAACAGATCGTCGAGCAGATTCTCGGACACCCCTACGCCTCGCTGCGCGTGCGTTACTGGCGCGCGGGCAAGCGCAGCGCCTGGATCCTCGAGGAGATCGGCAAGGAGCTGCCGATCACCGTCGGCGTCGCGGTCGACGACCACGCCATCGCGGCCATTCGCGTGCTGGTGTTTCGTGAAAGCCGGGGCTGGGAAATCCGCCACGGTTTCTTTACCGACCAGTTTCGCGATGCGCGGCTGAACGCCGACAAACAGCTGGATCGGCATATCGACGGCATTTCCGGCGCCACGCTGTCGGTGCGCGCGATGAAGAAACTGGCGCGCCTGGCACTGTACCTGGACGCGGCCACGCGACAAGACGATGTCACGCCAACACCGTAGAAAACAGCGCTTCAAGCTGAAATCCTTCTACGTCTGGCACCGTTACATGGGTGTGGGCGCGGCGCTGTTCGTGCTGATTATCGCGGTCACGGGGATCGCACTAAATCACACGGAGGATTTCAAATTCGACAGCCGGTACGTCAAAAGCGCCTGGGTTCTCGACTGGTATGGGATCGCCGCACCCGAACGGCTGCTGTCGTTCTCGGCCAACGATCAGTTCATCACCCTGATGGGGGAGCACCTCTATCTCAACCGCCGGGAGATCGACGGCAACTATCACCGGCTGGTCGGCGCGCTGTACTCGAGAGACATGTATGTCGTGGCGGTCAACAACTCCATCGTGCTGTTGAGCGAGCGCGGCGACATCGTCGAGCAGCTGCGCGACAGCGACGGCGTGCCCGCCGGCATCAGCGCCATCGGCGTCGACACGCAAGGCAATCTGGTGACCGCTGGCAGCCATGACTACTACGAGGCGGACAAGGACTTTATCCGCTGGACGCGGCGCCCTGCGGGCGCCGAGGGCGTGCGCTGGGCAACCGCAGCAACCGTCGACAACGCGCTCGCCGACGCATTGCGGGCACACTATCGGGGAGAGGTGTTACCGCTCGAGCGCGTCATCCTCGACCTGCACAGCGGCCGGTTCTTCGGCCGCGCCGGGCCCTGGATCTTCGACCTCGCCGCGATCTTGCTGATCCTGCTGGCCCTGAGCGGCACCTGGATCTGGCTGCGGCGGCGGCGCTGAACCGCCGCCTGCGGCGCAAGTGGGCTACATCATCGACTGCTGATAGTTCTGCAGGCCGACCTTACCGATCAGCTCCAGCTGCGTCTCCAACCAGTCGATATGCTCTTCCTCGCTCTCGAGGATATCCTCGAACAGCTCGCGCGAGATGTAGTCCTGCACCTTTTCGCAATGCTCGATCGCCTCGCGCAGCAAGGGCACGGCCTCCATCTCCAGCTCCAGATCGCAGCGCAGCATCTCCTCGGTATTCTCGCCGATCTTCAACTTGCCGAGATCCTGCAGATTCGGCAGCCCTTCGAGAAACAGAATACGCTTGATCAATTCGTCGGCGTGCTTCATCTCGTCGATGGATTCTTCGTATTCTTTTTCGTTGAGCGCTTTCAAGCCCCAATTTTCGTACATGCGGGCATGCAGGAAATACTGATTGATGGCGGTCAGCTCGTTTTTGAGCGCTTTATTGAGATATTGAATGACCTGTGTGTCGCCTTTCATTCACTGGCTCCGTGCAAATTGAACAAAAGCGGGAGACACCCGCTGGGAAAACTATACCCCAGCCGGGCCGAGGGTCAATGCAAAAGGGGAAAGCGTAGGAGAGCGACTACGGCAAGCCCACCCAGACCGATCGAAAGAAGAATTTCAGGAGCGTGCCGCGCCGTTGCCGAGGCTGCAATTGCGCGTCTGTTCCAGGATCCCGCGGGCGCACCCGGCGCATTTGCCGCACTGACTGGCCACGCCCAACTGCTGCTTGAGATCACGCACACTGTTGGCGCCGGCGCCGGCCGCCGCGCGGATCTGACCACAAGTAATCTGCTTACAAATACAAACGTACATGCGACCTCCCACAAGAGGATGCCAATGTAAATGAGAATGACTCCTATTGTCAATTGAAATATTCAGATTTCGCTCAACGTCCGGCCCGAATCAGGCCACCCAGACCGGCCTCCTCCAGACCGCGATGCAGAAGCGCCCGCACCGAGGCCCCGTCCTCGAGTTCGCCAACTTCTGCAAGTAGTTGTTGCATATGCTGTTTAGAAAAACTTCGAATGACCCATTTCACCCGTAGCAGGCTGGCGGCGCTCATGCTGAGGGAATCCACGCCCATGGCCAGCAGCAGGATCGCCGCCGCGGGATCGCCCGCCATTTCCCCGCAGACACTGACCGGCTTGCCGGCGCCGTGCGCGGCCTCGACCACTTGCTGGATGGCGCGCAGCACCGAAGGGTGCAGGGTGTCATAGAGCTGCGCCACCTGGGCGTTGTTGCGGTCGACCGCCATCAGGTACTGAGTCAGGTCGTTGGTGCCCACGGAAAAGAAATCGACCCGTTGGGCCAGTGCCGGAATCTGGTAGACCGTCGAAGGCACCTCGATCATCACCCCCACCGGCGGCAGGCGCACCTCATCGGACTCGGCGCACAGCTCATGATACGCGCGCTGGATCAGACCCAGGGCGCTATCGACCTCCGTGACGCTGCTGACCATAGGCAACAGCAGCTGAAGATTATCCAGACCGGCGTTGGCGCGCAAAATAGCGCGCACCTGGGAGAGAAAGATCTCCGGATGATCGAGCGAGATGCGAATGCCGCGCCAACCGAGAAACGGGTTGTCTTCCTGCACCGGAAAATACGGCAGCATCTTGTCGCCACCGATATCGAGGGTGCGCACCGTCACCGGCGCCGGGGCGAACGCTTCGAGCACCTGGCGGTAGGTGCGCCGCTGTTCC
The DNA here is from genome assembly GCA_030148805.1 of Thiogranum sp. Classification (GTDB taxonomy): domain Bacteria; phylum Pseudomonadota; class Gammaproteobacteria; order DSM-19610; family DSM-19610; genus Thiogranum. The sequence continues at coordinate 16,643 of JASBSS010000015.1, forward strand.
TCTTCGCCGGGAAACCGGTCGCGCACCAGAAACGGCACTTCGGTACGATACAGGCCGACGCCTTCGGCCCCACAGCGCAGCGAAGCGGTGATATCGGCCAGCAGGCCGGTGTTGGCATAGAGCGGGATGCGCAACCCATCGGGGGTCTGCGCGGGCTCGCCCGCCAGCTCCTGCAATTCGTTGGAAAGCTCCGCCTCTTCGCGCTGCAGGCGTTTGAACTCGTTGCGTACCGCCGCCGAGGGCCGCACGAACAGTCGCGCCTGGTAACCATCGACGACCAGTTCCTGCCCCTCCAGACGGCCGACCGGCAAATCGTCGAAACCCATCACCGCCGGGATCCCCAGGGCGCGGGCCAGAATCGCGACATGGGACGCGCTCGAGCCGCGCGCCGACACCACGCCGGCCAGCATTCCGGCGGGGACTTCGGCGAGCTGACTGGCGCTGACCTCCTCGCCCACCAGAATCGTGCCCGGGACATAGGCATACGCCACCGGATGGCTACTCTGCAGCCGCTCGATGATGCGCCGGCCCAGATCGCGAACATCGCCGGCGCGTTCGCGCAGATAGGGGTCGTCCATCTTTTCGAACGCGGCGACGTGTTCGTCGATGTTCCGGCGCAGCGCGCCTGGCGCCCAGTTGCCGGCGCGGATGCCCGCCAGCGTGCCCTCGACCAGGTTTTCGCTGCGCAACATCAGGATCAGCGCATCGAACAGCGCGATCTCCTCGGTCGAAAGCGTATCCACCATGCGCGCGGAAATCGTGCGCATATCGCGCTCCACGGCCGCCACCGCGGCATGAAAGTTGGCGATTTCGCTGTCGATGTCCTCCACCGGCCGATCCGGGATGGCCTCCAGGTTGGCCTGGGGATAGACCACGTGCGCGCGCCCGACCGCCGCCCCGGGCGTGCCGGACACGCCTTTGAGGGCGTAACGCGCCTCGGCCGACTCGCGCAGCAGACGGTCGATTTCGCCGCTGGCCTCGGCGTGACTGATGGCGCCGGCGAGCTGGGCGCCCAGGGTGAACAAAAAGGTCTCTTCCTGTTCGGCAAAACGACGCCGCTCGCGTTGGCGCACCACCAGCACGCCAAGGACCATGCGGTGCTGAATGATCGGCACGCCGAGAAAACCGTGATAGATCTCTTCGTTGATCTGACGACTGAAGATATAGCTCGGATGGTCGGAGGCATTATCGAGGTTGAGCGGTTCCTCGCGCCGCACCACTTCGCCCACCAGTCCCTGCCCGAACTCCAGCCGCACCTGTCCGACGACGCTGGGATGGTAGCCGTCGGTGGCCATCATCACGTATTGTTCGGCCTCGTTGTCGACCAGATACACCGAACAGACATCGACGGCCATCGCCTGCTTGACGCGCGTGACGATCACTTCCAACGCGCGCGGCAGATCGGGAGCACGATTGACTTCCTGGATGATTCTTCGCAGGGTATCGAGCAAAGGTCAGGTTCCATACTGCGGTCCCGGCGCCGTGCCGCTGGACAGTAATTTATCGCGTTATCGAACGCGCAGCTTTGGCTTGCGCAAACAGCAAGGGCGCCAGTTCGTTGAGTGCCTTTTTATAAACCGGACGCTTGAACGGTACCACCTCTTTGAGGGGATACCAGTAGTCGACCCAACGCCAATGATCGAACTCGGGCTTGTCGCTGAGATCCAACCGGACGTGGTGCTCCTCGCCGACCAGCCGCAGCATGAACCACACCTGCTTCTGCCCGACGCAGACCGGTTGCTGGGAGCGGCGGATATAGCGCTCGGGCAAGCGGTAGCGCAGCCAGCCGCGGGTGGCGCCCAGCATGCTCACATGCTTCGGCTGCAGGCCGATCTCCTCTTCCAGTTCGCGATACATGGCCTGCTCGGGCGTCTCCTCGGCGCGGATGCCGCCCTGGGGAAACTGCCAGGCGTCCTGACGAATGCGCCGCGCCCACAACAAGCGCCCCTGAGGATTGGTCAGTATAATCCCGACGTTTGGCCTATATCCATCTGAATCAATCACTTGAAAGCGCGTGCCGTGCTAAAATCCGAATGATTTCATTGTACACAGCGCAGGCGTCGGCGCAAACCATGCGGGCCCCATTTGCGTTTTTCGGCGGGGCGACTATCCTGACCAGCCGGCGTCTCTACCCAATAGATGATAGTGCATATAATTCATGACTTTAGCTCTTTTTGACCTGGACAACACGCTATTGGGTGGCGATAGCGACTACTTATGGGGCTGCTTTCTCGTCGAACACGGGATCGTCGAGGCCGAACGCTATGAAGCGGAAAACCAGCGCTTCTACGACCAGTATCTGGCCGGGACCCTGGATATCCACGAATTCCTGCGCTTCCAGGCGCAGCCGCTGACCCGCTACAGCGCCAGCGAACTGAACCGTTGGCGAGAGGAGTTTCTGCGCGAAAAAATCGAGCCCATTCTCCTCCCCAAAGCCTGGGATCTGCTGCAACAGCACCGCGACCGGCGCGACCAGCTGGTGATCATCACCGCCACGCCCAGTTTCATCACCGCGCCCATCGCCGAGCGCTACGGCGTGAACGAGCTGCTGGCCACCGAGCTGGAGCGCGTCGACGGCACCTTCACCGGCAGAGTCAGTGGCACGCCCTGTTTTCAGGCGGGCAAGGTCGAACGCCTGCAGGCCTGGCTGCGCACGCACCGGGCAGATCTGAACGACAGCTGGTTTTACAGCGACTCGCACAATGACCTGCCGTTGCTCGAACGCGTGACCCATCCGGTCGCCGTCGACCCCGACGACAAGCTGCGGGCCCTGGCCGACACGCGCGGCTGGCCGATCATCAGCCTGCGTTAGGGCCGTGCAGCCGCTGCGCCCACTTCCGCTGCTACTCGGCCTGCTACTGCTCAGCCTGCTGAGTCTGTGGTTCAATCTGCGCACCGGCGTGCTCTCACTGGATCTGTTCGACGCGCTACGCCACCCGCAGTCGCTGGACACGCGGATACTCTACGAGCTGCGCATGCCGCGCGCGCTCAACGCCTATGTCACCGGCGCGCTACTCGGACTGGCCGGGGCGCTGATGCAGGTGTTGCTGCGCAACCCGCTCGCCGACCCCTACATTCTCGGCGTTTCCGGCGGCGCGTCCGTGGGCGCGCTGCTGGCGCTCAGCGCCGGCGCCGGCTCGGTGATGCTGCATTCGGCGGCCTTCGGCGGGGCGCTGGTTTCGATGCTGCTGGTGTTCTCCCTGGCCCACGGGCGCGGCAGCTGGGACACCACCCGGCTATTGCTCACCGGGGTGGTGCTGGCCGCCGGTTGGGGCGCGCTGATCGGTCTGATGTTGGCGCTCAACACCCACACCCAGCTGCAAGGCATGCTCTTCTGGCTGATGGGGGACCTGGGCTTTGCGCAGACTTCATGGCTGGGCACTTCGACCTTGCTGCTGGTCACGCCGGCGGCATTGCTGATCGCGCCGGCGTTGAATCTGCTGGCAGGCGGCGAACTGCGCGCCGCGGCGCTGGGCATCGAAGTCGCGCGCTTGCGCATCCTGGTCTACATCCTCGCCTCCCTGGCCACCGCCAGCGCGGTCACCCAGGCCGGCAATATCGGCTTTATCGGTTTGCTCGCCCCCCACCTGCTGCGCCTTGCCGGCGCGCGCGATCATCGGCTGCTGCTACCCGCCGTGCTGATGCTGGGCGGGTCGCTGCTGTCGTTGGCCGATGCCTTGTCGCGGCTGGTGGTCGAGCCGCGGCAACTGCCGGTGGGAGTGCTGACCGCCTTACTGGGTGTACCCTTGTTTCTCTTTTTACTGTATCGCGCGCAACGCTCCTATGAGTGAAGCCATCCCCCTGCTGAGCGCCGACAGGCTGACCGTGGAGGTCGGCGACACGCGGATCGCGCAAGACTGGTCATTCCGGCTGCGGGCCGGAGAAAGCTGGTGCCTGCTCGGGCGCAACGGCGCCGGCAAAACCACCTTGCTGCACACCCTCGCCGGGCTGCGAGCCCCGCGCGGCGGCAATCTGCTGCTCGGCCAGACCCCCCTGCGCGCACTCAAGCGACGGCAGATCGCGCGCCGCCTGGCGCTACTGCTGCAACAGCAGCACGACAGTTTTCCGGCCAGCGTCAGTGAAACCGTCGCCCAGGGCCGCCACCCCTATCTGCGCGCCTGGCAATGGGAAAGCGCGGCTGACCATGCGCTGGTGGCTGACTTGTTACGCCGGTTCGGCCTGGAGACACTGCAAGCGCGCAATGTGCAGACGCTCTCCGGAGGCGAACGCCAGCGGGTGGCGATCGCCACCCTGATGGCGCAGCAGACCGGGATCCTGTTGCTGGACGAACCGCTCAATCACCTCGACGTCAACCATCGGCTGCGGCTGCTCACTAACTTGCAGCACGATTGTCGCGCCCTCGGCCGCGCTCTGATGATGAGCCTGCACGACGTCAACCTGGCGGCGCGTTTCTGCAGTCACGCCCTGTTGCTGCTGGGTGACGGCGACGTCCGTCAGGGCCCGATCGCCGCTGTGCTCGACGCTCCGACCCTGGAACAGCTCTATGGTCACCCCATGTTGGAACTCGAGACACCGGTCGGGCGGGCGTGGCTGCCCGCCTGAGGTGTCGAATTTCCTAACACTTTTAATAGTCGATAGATTACAGCCAGTTACTTGGCATGCCCAACAAGAGGATCGGTTGTCATTGATTTGACAGTTTTTTATTCATGGCCTCCGGAAGGGCGCCCGGCGGAATTTGTCGACATACTTTACAAATTAAATCGACGCAACTCGGCGAACAACCCCTAAGCTGCTAAAAACCAAACAACTATCCGTATCGGCACAGCTATTGCTGAAGACCAAAGAGAGCCTTTTCGTCACTCGCCAGGAAGCCACATGCTCCGAGAAGAATCTGACGTATCCGCCCTTGGGCCGAATACCGCTACCGCGGTGGGCGACGAGCGCCGCCGGGGCACTGACCGCCGCCGGCACAGTTGGCGCACCGTGACTTATTGCGGGCTGCACGGTCGCGGGCGGCGCAAACAGGCGCGCCGTCAGAATCACAGTTACTATCTGGATCGCTACGAACACTCCCTGGTGTTCATCGGCGTGCTGATTCTGCTGCTCAGCTGCCTGGACGCGCTGCTGACGCTGAACTTGTTGACCAAGGGTGCTTACGAAGCCAACTACTTCATGGCGCAACTGCTGGATGTTGGCGTACGACCGTTCATTCTGACCAAAATTCTGCTGACGGCAGGCGGGGTCCTGTTCCTGCTCATGCACGCTCATTTCCGTCTGTTGCGGGTTACCAGCGGCAAACGCATGCTACAACTGCTGGCCAGCGCTTATGGTCTGCTTATCGGGTGGGAAATTGTTCTCTTGGGGGTGATCGAATGACTGCGAAACCTAACTGGCAAACATCCGTTGCCACCAGCGGCGCCGGTTCCCCGGCTGCGGCATCGGCGCTTGCAAATCGCTTGGCGGCAGCCTGGAGAGAATCCAGCCAGGCAACGGCGGGTTGTCACTATAACCGCACGACACCCCCAGGTTGTTCGGGTCAAAAATTTTCACCAAGGTAGGCGATTGCGGGTCGTCGACGTAGACGATGCCGCAATAATCCTCCTGGTGCTCGCGCCGCAGCAGGGCGTCGATTTCTTCGATAAAACGCACCAGCACCGGCTCTTCGACGGTGTCGGCCGGCGGCGGCTCACCGATGGCATACAGATACCAGCCGTGAGCGTCGGCGCGCAGCCGCGCCCACAAGGCGTCGAGCTGTTCCCAGCGCAAAACACCGCTAAAGGTTCCCCGGAATGCCTGCTGGAACTCGCCCTGTTGCTGTTGCATGTGTTTCCCCCGCTGCATTGGGTGGGTCGAACCGCCGGGGCGGAGAGCCCGGTACCCGGTGGTCTTCCTGGACCGTCGTTTTACCGACAGCTTTTTTATTGTGTTGTCATGGACTTAATATGCACCACTGTTGACAATAACGCAACCGTGGCGGTACAGTGCGGCTCGCTTTCCGCTACCCCGCAGCACGCGCCATGAACTTCCGCCTGACCGCCTTTGTTAGCGTCTCCTGCCTGGTGCATGCCGGCCTGTTGTGGAGCGACCTGCGACCCCTGCCGGTGGCGCCCATCGGCGGCGAAGCCAGCGCCCTGCGCGTCACGCTGGCGCCACCGGAGCCCTCGCCCCCTGACAGCCGACCGCCAGCCACACGCCCGGCCGCGCCCACGCCAAGAACACCCCCGCCGAGCGATAGCCGCGTGGCGCACGCCAGCGCCAGAACCGCAGTGGCGCCAATCGAACCGATGCCGCAGCACGCCGGAACCGAACTGGCGCCGAGCGAACCGCTACCACGGCACGCTGGAGCCGAATCGCCGCCGAGCGAACCCCTGCCACGGCACGCCGGAACCGAATCGCCACCGAGCGAATCCCTGCCGCAGCACGCCGCAGTCGAATTGCCACCGAGCGAACCCCCGCGGCGGCCAGCCACGAAAGCACAGCGCGACCGCCCAGCGTCGCCGCAGCGGCTGGCGCAAGCGCCGGCACCGGCGAGCGCCGCCTCGCCGCAGTCCAGTTCGCTCAGCGTCAGCGACCGCGTCAGCGCCGCGCTGCAGGATCAGCTCGAAGAGGTGTTCGCCTACCCCTGGCTGGCGCGCAAGCGCGGCTGGCAGGGCTCGGTCATGCTGTCGTTGCACGTCGACCGGAACGGGACCTTGAGTGGCTGGAAAGTCGTACAGACCTCGGGCTACCGGCTACTCGACCGCTCCGCCCTGCAGGCGGCGCGCCGCATTCGCCAGCTGCAACAAGCCGACAGACTGCTCGATGGCCGGCCGTTGAACCTGTCGATTCCGGTCCGCTACCAGTTGCTCGACGGCTAAGACCGAGGCCGTGGCGGCGGCTTTCAGCCCAACCAGCCTGCCAGCACCAGCAGGGACAACACCACCAACCAGACGGTGAGTGCCCGCCAGACCAGACGCAACGCGGCCTTCACCGGGGAGGCGGCGTCCGCCCCCAGTACCTCGTCGTCTTCGCCCAGGGCGCCGCGACCTGTCAGACGCAATACCCGCTCGGAGCCGGCCGCGCCCGCCGGCGGCTCCTGGTGCGCCTGTCGCCAACCCTCGAGCGCCGAATCGAAGTGTCCACTGAGGGCGAAACTGAGCGCGCTCAGACGCGCCGGCAGCCACAGCATGACGGCATACAGCCAGCTGATGTTGTTTTCCAGCTCACCCTCATCCTGGGGACGGTAATAGAGCACGGACGCACTGCGATACATGACCGCGCCGAGCGGGCCGAGCAACACGAACCAGAACAACACGCCGAACAGGCGGTCGCTGGCTTCGAGCAGCACCGCTTCGCTGAGCTGACGCGCGCAGGCGTTGGGCTCCGCCGCCGCGGACTGCTCGCGCAACAGGCGCCCCGCCGCGCGCTGGCGCAATTCATGATCGCTGGAGTCGCTGACCTCGCACCAGGTACCGACGTCGGCAGAGAGGTCGCGCGGCCCGAGGCAGTAGACGAAGATGGCGACATAGAACAGCAGGCCCAGCAGCCCGAACAGCCAGTCGTGAACCAGCACTTGCAGCAGGCCCACCAGCAGCCAGACCGGCAGCAATATCAGCAGCAGGCCGCCGATGCTGTCCCAGACACCGCCGTGCAGCCGCGCCCGGGCCCAGTCGAAATATTCCAGAAAACGGTCGTAGCGCCGGTACTCGTGCAGCTGCGTCAGCAAACGGTCGATGGCGATGCCCAGCAGGGCGGATATGAGTGTCATGGCTGCGCCGGCCGAAGGAAACAGGCCCAACGCTAACGTCTGGCCGAGCGGGCTGTCAAGCCAGAAGGGCCGCCAGGCGCGGCCAGTCGAAGGCCGGGCCGGGATCGGTCTTGCGCCCGGGCGCGATGTCGCAGTGGCCGACCACGGCCCCGGCGTCGATGGCGGGGTAGTGCTGACGCAGCAGACGGACCAGTCCGGCCAGGCGGTCATACTGGGGCGTCGTGTAAGGGGTATGGTCGTCGCCCTCCAGCTCGATGCCGATGGCGAAATCGTTACAGGCCTGACGCCCGCGATAACAGGACTGACCGGCGTGCCAGGCGCGGCGGGTGAAGGGCACATATTGCACCAGCTCGCCATCCCGGCGAATCAATACGTGCGCGGACACCCGCAGGCCCTGCACGGTGGCGAAATACGGGTGCGCCGCGGGGTCGAGGGAATTGGTGAACAAGGCGTCGATCCAGGGACCACCGTACTCGCCCGGCGGCAGACTGATACCATGAATGACGATCAGATCGATCGCGCCGTCATCGGGACGCTCGTCGCAATTCGGCGACAATACCCGGCGCGCCGGCTGCACCCAGGCACCATCGCGCGATAACTGCATTGCATTTCCCCCGAGCTGTGGACGCGTTTATTATGGTGTCTCAGCCACATCCGTTACAATGCGTCCTTTTGACGCCGCCGCCAACGCAAGGAGCCTTAGTGAAAGTTATCAGCCTGGTTGTCCTCTTCATCGGCCTGATCGCCAATGCCGCTGCGGAAACCCGCTATGTCAGTGACCGACTGGAGATCCAGATGCGTACCGGCAAAGGCACCCAGTTCCGGATCCTGCGCATGCTGCCGAGCGGCACGCCGCTGGAGATCCTCGAGGTCGACCAGGAAAACGGCTACGCGCGGGTGCGCGCCCCGGGCGGCGTGGAAGGGTGGGTGCTCAGCCGTTATCTGATGAAGGGACAGGCCGCGCGCGAACGCCTCACCAGCGCGGAAAAACGCCTGGCGGAACTGGAGCTGGAGAACCGCAAACTGAAAACCTCCTTCGGCGATCTGCGCGCGGAGAAGGGCGACACCGAGCAACAGCGCAGTGCCCTCGAACGCGAGAATCGCAAGCTGTCGCAGGAGCTGGAGGAAATCCGCCGCACCGCCTCCAGCGCGCTGGCCATCGACGCGGAAAACAAGGACCTGAAAGGCAAGATCGTGGCCTACGAGCGCCAGTTACAGACCCTGCAGCAGGAAAACGAGGGGCTCAAGGACCGTACCGCACGCGACTGGTTCATGGTCGGCGCCGGGGTGGTGATTCTCGGCATGATCCTCGGGCTGATCATTCCGCGTATCCGCTGGCGGAAGAAATCCAGCTGGGACACGCTCTGAGGACGCGGGTGGGCGCCGGCTGAATCCGGGCGCCAGAAACGTCCAGGGACCCCTGCCTGGGCCCAGGCAGGCCCGGCGGTGACGGGCCGTCGAAGCCTGGGGACGGTACGACGCCGCACCGGGCCGCGGTTCGCCGCGAGGTGGCGGCGGTTTCGCCCGGCCACCCCGCGGCGCTCCCCGGCGCTACTCGTCCGTGACGCAGCCTTCCGAAGCCGTCTTCACCGTCTTGATGTATTTGTAGAGCGTGCCCCGCTGCGCCTTGTACGGCGGCATCTGCCAGGCGCGACGACGCTGCTCCATCTCCGCTTCGTCGACTTCCACGCTCAGCTCTTGGGTGCTGGCATTGATGACGATCACGTCGCCATCGCGCACCAGCGCGATCGGGCCGCCTTCCTGCGCCTCGGGCACCACGTGGCCGATGATGAACCCGTGGGAACCGCCGGAGAAACGGCCGTCGGTGATCAGGGCCACGTCCTTGCCCAGCCCCGCGCCCATGATGGCCGAGGTCGGGGTCAACATTTCCGGCATCCCGGGGCCACCCTTGGGTCCTTCGTAGCGGATCACCACCACGTCGCCCTTCTGGATGCCGCCGCGCTCCAGCCCGGCCAGCATGTCCTCCTCGCAGTCGAACACGCGCGCCGGACCGCGGAACTCGAGACCTTCCTTGCCGGTGATCTTCGCCACCGCGCCCCCGGGCGCCAGATTGCCTTTGAGAATCTGGATGTGAGCGGTCTTCTTGATCGGCCGCTCGACCGGCAGGAAAACGTCCTGCCCCGGCGTCAGCCCCGGCACATCCTGCAGATTCTCGGCCAGCGTGCGGCCCGTGACCGTCAGGCAACTGCCGTCGAGCAGCTCCTGTTCCAGCAGATATTTCATCACCGCCGGCGTCCCGCCGACATTGTGCAGATCCTCCATCACATAGCGTCCGGAGGGTTTGAGGTCGGCGAGAAAAGGCACCCGGTCGCTGGTCCGTTGAAAATCGTCGATACCCAGGGAGACGCCGACGGCGCGCGCCATGGCGATCAGATGCAACACCGCGTTGGTGGAGCCGCCGGTGGCCATGATCATCACCAACGCATTCTCGAACGCCGCCCGCGTCATGATGTCACGCGGCTTGATGTCGTGCTCCAGCAGATGCCGGATGGCGGCGCCGGCGCGCAGACACTCGTCGAGCTTGCCCGCGTCCACCGCGGGGGTGGAGGAACTGTAGGGCAGGCTCATGCCCATCGCCTCGATGGCACAGGCCATGGTGTTGGCCGTGTACATGCCGCCACAGGCGCCCGCGCCGGGACAGGAGTGGGCGACGATCTGTTGTCGCTCCTCGTCGTCGATACGCCCGGAGATATAGGCGCCATAGCTCTGAAACGCCGAGACGATATCCAGGGTCTCGCCTTTCCAGTGCCCCGGCTTGATCGTGCCGCCATAAATCATCAACGACGGCCGGTTGCAACGCCCCATGGCGATCAATACACCTGGCATGTTCTTGTCGCAACCGGGGATGGAGATGTTGGCATCGTACCATTGCGCGTTCATCACCGTTTCGATCGAATCGGCAATGACATCGCGCGACTGCAACGAGTAACTCATCCCGTCGGTCCCCATGGAGATGCCGTCGCTGACACCGATGGTGTTGAAGCGCAGTCCCACCAGCCCGGCTGCCTGCACGCCTTCCTTGACCTTCGCGGCCAGGTCGTTGAGGTGCATGTTGCAGGTGTTGCCTTCCCACCAGACGCTGGAGATGCCGACCTCGGCCTTGGCCATGTCCTCCGGTTTCAGGCCGGTACCGTAAAGCATGGCCTGGGAGGCGCCCTGGGAGCGGGGTTCCGTGATCCGCGCGCTGTATCGATTGAGTTTCTTTGTCATGAGTCCTGCCGACCGTCGGCGAAAGTCTTAAACGAATTATTGTAACGGCTGCATCCACGCCGTACCAATGGCCCAGCCCGGCGAGCCGGCTCTGCGTGCGTCGTGCCGGCGGACCATGACGCGACGCAACCCCGCGCGCAGTTACGTTGACACGCCCGCGAGACGCGGGCCTCTGAAATCACCCCAGATGGATACCGGCGAACTGCGTTGACACGCCCGCAAGGCGCGGGCTCACTGCGCCAAAACCGGAAACTTGCCGCCTGCATTGACGCGCCCACGGGGCGCGGGCCGCTACGGGCAACCGGCGAGATCGTCCAGCGCCTTGCCGAGGTGGCCACCTGGTGCGGCAGCCAAGACTTATCCATCTGATTGACAATAAAAAAGGCGCGGGGCAAAGCACCGCGCCAGAGATCGGTTCAGTGGGAGGGATGTTGGCAGGTTACTGAACCGAAGGAGCACCACAAAACCGGCCAAAACGTTCGTTGCTTAAACAGACCGGCCGCCGGGCGGAAAGTTCAGCCGGAGAAAAGTTTTTTCCGCTGGCCGGTACGCCCCGGGAACCGCCATCGCCTAGGTTCGACGTGGCCACGCTCGCGCACCCCGTGGCGCCCCCTCGCAAATCTTCCGCCGAGCGACTACCATCGCTCGGCGACGCTGTGATCGTCCCAGTCATCCCCTCATGCTTGCACAGGAAACCGTAATGAAACAGATTGTCTTGTCTCTGCTAGCCGCTTTGTCGTTGTTCGCCGCCAACCCGCTGCTGGCGGCCAATCCGCAGGTCGTGATGCACACCAGCAAGGGTGACATCACCCTCGAGCTTTATCCCGAGCAGGCGCCGAAGAGCGTCGAGAACTTCCTCCGCTATGTCCGCGAGGGCGCTTACTCAGGCAGCATCTTTCATCGGGTAATCAAAGGGTTCATGATACAGGGCGGGGGTTTCGGCAAGGACCTGCAAAAACTGCCGGTGGCGCATCCGCCGATTGAAAACGAGGCCGACAATGGCCTGAGAAACCAGCGCGGCACCATCGCCATGGCGCGTACCAGCGACCCCAATTCCGCCACCAACCAGTTTTTCATCAACACCGTCGACAATGATTTCCTCAATTTCACCAGCCGCACCCCCCAGGGCTGGGGCTACGCCGTGTTCGGCAAGGTGGTCGAGGGGATGGACGTGGTGGATGCCATCGCCAAGTCGAAGACCGGTGCGCGGGGACCGTTTCGCAGCGATGTCCCCGAGGAAACCGTGGAAATCGTGAGTGTCGAGCCGCTCGCCGCGCCGAGCGCTGGGGAAAAACCGTAGCGTCGCCCCCCGGCGCCTATCGCCGCGAGCCGCCGGGTTCCCGAGGGCAACCGAGGCGCCTGCCGCTCACTGGGCCGCGGTGAGCCAGAGAGTCACCCGACGACTGCGCGGCGCATTGGCCTCCTGGGCCAAGTCGCCGGCACCAGCTGCACCAAAATGACGCATTTCGATGGCGGTTCGCGGCACGCCGCGCCAGCGCAGATAGCGGGCCACGCTTTCCGCCCGCTTGCGCGACAGGCGCAGGTTGTAGGCGGCCTGCCCGGTGCCGTCGGCAAAACCGCCGAGCACCACGCGCATGTCCTTTCGTTGGCGCCAACGGCGGGTCACCTCGGCCAGTGTCCGGCGCGCCGCGGCGTCCAGATTGAAACTGTTGTGGCTGAAATAGATGTTTTCACTCTCCAGCACGGTGAAGTCGAGTTGCGGCAAGCCATCGGCACAGGCGATGAACTCGGGCAGAACCTGAAGAAAACGTAATGGCGAGAGAATGACCCTGGCCGCGGCGTCCGGGCGGTTTTCGGGCACCAGTTCGATCATCGTCTGCATGCCGGATTCCAGGGCCCGATAGACCTGCAGCGTCTGGGCGGCGGGCAACACCACGGGGGCGGCGTCGGCGCGCGGCGCGAACGCGCCCAGGACGCGCGCGGCGAACCCGTGCTTCCAGGGCGGCGGCTGGGAAACCACGCGCACCCGGTCGAGGCGGCCGGTCTTGAGTTCGGTGGACAACGACAAGGCCAGGGCGCGGCCGGGTTGCTGCTCGAATCTCACCTGGCCGAAGTGCGTGATGCCTTGTTGCAGCACACAGCGCTGCGGCCGCGTCTGCACCTGCCAGGCGGCCTCTTCCCAACTTGTCTGAAATACCTGGTATTGCGCCGTCGCCGGGGCGCTGCGCAGCGTCGCGGACAGGCACAGGGCGCAGCCGGTGGCGAATAAAACTCCCTTCTCCATGAGATCTATTTCGACGCCCTGAGGCGCGCCTTGAGCGGGTCGCTTTCTGCCGCTGGCCTGTTCATAATCGCACCTCTTGTTCGCCGAATCGACGAGGCCGTCCGGCCATGCACACGACGCCAACTCTGCTGCAGATGATTGAGGGACTGATCGCCACACCTTCGGTCAGCAGCGTCAGTCCGCAATACGATCAGAGCAACCGCGCGGTCATCGACCTGCTCGCCAACTGGCTGGAGGATCTCGGCTGGCGGGTGCGGATCCAGCCGGTGGCGGAAGGCTCCGACAAAGCCAACCTGATCGCGACCCTGGGCAGCGGGCCGGGCGGACTGGTGCTGGCCGGGCATACCGACACCGTGCCCTACGACGCCGGCCGCTGGCAGCACGATCCGTTCAAGCTGACACGGCGCGACAATCGCCTGTACGGGCTGGGCACCTCGGATATGAAAGCCTTTCTCGCCCTGGCGATCGAGGCGGCGGGCCACTACACCGCGGATCAATTCAAGGAGCCGCTCATCCTGGTGGCCACGGCCGACGAGGAGAGTTCCATGGCCGGTGCCCGCGCGCTGGTGACCGCCGGTCAGCCGCAGGCGCGCTACGCGGTGATCGGCGAACCCACCGGCCTGCGGCCGGTCCGGCTGCACAAAGGCATCATGATGGAGAGCATTTGCCTGCGCGGCCGTTCCGGACATTCCAGCGATCCGGCACTCGGCAACAGCGCGTTGGAAGGCATGCGACTGGTGCTCAACGAACTGGCGTCCTGGCGCGATGAGTTGCAGGCGCGCCACCAGAACCCGCTGTTCCGGGTACCGGTGCCGACGCTCAATCTGGGACATATCCACGGCGGCGACAACCCCAATCGCATCTGTCCGGAGTGTGAGCTGCATATCGACTTGCGGCCGCTGCCCGGCATGTCCCTGGACGAATTGCGCGCCACCCTGCAACAGCGCCTCCAGCGCGCGATCGCCGACAGCGGGCTGAGCCTGCAATGCCGGCCCTTGTTCGAGGGCACCCCGGCGATGGAGACGCCGGCGGGTTCACAGATCGTGCGCGCGACCGAGGCGCTCACAGGCTACGACGCCGCGGCCGTCGCGTTCGGCACCGAGGGCCCCTATTTCAACGAATTGGGTATCGACACCGTCATCCTGGGACCGGGAGACATCGATCAGGCCCACCAGCCCGATGAGTACCTGGCCGAAGCGCGTATCGAGCCGTCGCTGGCACTGCTGCGGGACCTGATCGGCCGCTTTTGCATCGCGCCGACGGCACCCGAGTGAACCGCCGCGACCGTCTTTCGCCCCTTCCCCCACCTTCACCGCCGCCCGGCACACGCCCCTGCCTGGTTATGCAAAGGCTGGTATTGCTTCGAGTTTTATTGGTAATCTAGCCGTCATGCCCAAAAAACAGAATAACCAACAGCAGACGTTTGTCGCCGACATCCGCCAAGCCGCACCCTATATACAAGCCCATCGCGGCGCCACGGTGGTCATCAGCTTCGGCGGCGAAGCGCTGTGCGAGGACTTCGAGCGCCTGGCCCACGACATCAATCTGCTGACCACCCTGGGCATCCGTCTGGTGCTGGTGCACGGCGCGCGCCCCCAGATCGAACAGCGCCTGAAACAACGTGGGGCCGAAATTCGTTACGTCAACGGCTTGCGCGTGACCGACGACGCGGCCCTGGCGAGCGTCAAGGACGCCGTCGGCAGCCTGCGTGTCGACATCGAGGCGCAACTGTCGATGGGCAGCGCCGGGGCCGGCGTGAATGGCAGCCGCGTCGGTATCAGCAGCGGCAATTTCGTCATCGCCAAACCCCTGGGGGTGCGTGACGGGGTGGATTATTGCCACACCGGAGAAGTCCGGCGGGTCGACGCGACCGGTATCCACCAGCAGCTGGACGCCGGGCGCATTGTGCTCCTGCCGCCGATCGGCTACTCGCCCACCGGGGAGATCTTCAACCTCAGCGCCGAGGAGGTCGCCGGCGCCGCGGCGGTGGCGTTGCACGCGGACAAACTGGTGCTGCTGGTCGAGGGCGTGGGGCTGCGCGACAGTCGACGCCAGCACATCCATCAGTTGTCGCTACTGGAGGCCGAACAACTGTTGCGCGCGCGGCGCAGCCTCAGCGAGGAATGGCGCCGCCATCTGCTCAACGCCATCGACAGCTGTCGCCGCGGCGTCAAGCGCGCGCACCTGATCGAGCGCCAACTCGACGGCGGCCTGTTGTTGGAACTGTTCACCCGCGACGGCGTCGGCACCCTGATCAGCGCCGAGCTCTACGAGGGCCTGCGTGCCGCCAGCATCGACGACGTGGTCGGCATTCTCGATCTGATCGCGCCGCTGGAAACACAGGGCGTACTGGTGAAACGCTCGCGCGAACTGCTGGAAATGGAGATCGATCATTTCCTGGTGGTCAAACGCGACGGCATGATCATCGCCTGCGCCGCGCTCTACCCCTATGAGGGCGCCATCGCCGAGCTGGCCTGCGTCGTGGTACACCCGGATTACCAGGCCCACGGGCGCGGCGACAGCCTGTTGCGTGCCATCGAACAACGCGCCCGCGCCCAGGGGATAAGGCGGCTGTTCGTCCTCACCACGCACACCTCACACTGGTTTCGCGAACGCGGCTTCGAATCGATAGACATTGCGGCGCTACCGGTGAAAAAACGTGAAATGTACAACTATCAGCGCAATTCGCGGGTGTTCATAAAGGCGATCGACTGATGGCGGTCTCGGCCAGCCGCACCCCGGTGCTGCGAATCGCGCAGATTACCGACACCCATTTGCACGCCGACCCCGAGGGCCGGCTGCTGGGGCTCAACACCCGCGCCTGCCTCGAACAGGTGGTCGCGCTCGCAACCCGCCGTCAGCCGCAGCTGACGGTCGTCACCGGCGATTTGACCCATGACGCTTCGCCCCAGGCTTATCGTCATCTGGAGCGGATCTTCGCCCGGCTGGGCACGCCCGTCTATTGCCTGCCGGGCAATCACGACGAGCGCGACGCCTTGCGCGTCAACCTCAACGCCGCCCCCTGCCACAGCCAACCCCACCTGCACATCGGCGGCTGGCTGCTGGCCTTCGTCGACTCCACGGTCGCCGGCGCCGAAGGCGGGCACCTGGCGGACGAGGAACTGCGGCGGCTGGATACGACCCTGGAGCAATCGGCCTCCCTGCCCACGATCATCTGGCTGCACCATCAACCGGTCAAGGTGGGCAGTCGTTGGCTCGACACCATGGCGGTCGACAACGCGGAGGCGTTTTTTCGCATCGTCGATCGGCACCCGCAAGTGCGCGCCGTGGTATGGGGACACGTGCACCAATGCTTCGAGCAACAGCGCAATCAGGTCGCGCTGCTGGCCACGCCCTCGACCTGTATCCAGTTCCAGCCGCTGAGCGAGGAATTCGCGATCGATCCCTCTCCTCCCGGCTACCGCTGGATCGATCTGTACAGCGACGGCACCCTGCGCACCGGCGTCGAACGCCTGGAGGCCGTTCCCGGCGCGCTCGAAACGCGCAGCAGCGGCTACTAGTCGCTGCTATCGGCCGCCCGTTGGCCGGGCAACGGGTAGCGTTCCATGAGATAGCCCAGGCAGTCCTGGCGGATCACCCTTTCATCGAGGGTGAACATGGACGGCATGAGCGTGCGCCGGGTGCGCAACATATTCTGCTCGAGATAGAAAAACCGCGCGGCCACATCGTTGCCCTGCTCGTCGAGCGCCTGCAGCGGCATCCCTTCCACCCCATCGACATACGCCAAGGTGGTACCGGCGGGAAGCTCGCGGAAATTGAGGTGGTCGAGATCGTCGATAAAGCCGATGTCGACGGCCTTGTCGCCGAAGCCGAAACTGTAAGCCCGCGGAACCCGCACGATCGCCACGGTATGGAACAGATCGACATCCTGCGGCGGCAGCGGTTGCGAGGACAACTCGGCCAGGTGCAGGCACGCGTCGACGAACTCCAGTGCCCGCTGTTCGCCGAAGGACTGTCCGGCTTTTCCGCACTCCACCGTAACCGCGGGACACAGCTGCGCGAAAGCCATCGATTGCACCCCGCGCGGCCTGGTGAAGTAGACCAGGGTGCGGCTGAACAGACCGGCAAGACGCAAAAAGCGATTGTCCACCTGGTTGACGCAAGCGTAATGCGGATTGATCCCGGTGTTGTTGTGAAGGTCGATACTGGCGAACGGACGGCGCCCGCGCATCAGCTCGACGACCTCGGCCATCATGCGTTTTTCCGGGCAATCGTCAACGTCGCTGCCGGGCCAGACCCGGTTGTAATCGGGCTGCCCGGCGAGGCGCCGCAGGCCATCGCGTGCGGCCTCGACATTGCCGATGAAAAAACTCAGGGCGCGCGGCAGTTCCTTGTCCCGATAACGCCTGAGCAATGCCTGCAACGCGCTCAGACCGGTGGTTTCATTGCCGTGCAGCAACAAGGAAAGAAACAGGGGCTGTTCGCGCCTACCGGGCAGATGTACCAGCGACGGGCCGCGCAAAAGGTCGGCCAGTTGCTCGGGACGCGCTTCGAGCAAACCCGGCGGGAGGGTTTCATATTGGTTCAACAGACTTCCCATGAGCGCTCAACTGTTCCAGTCGTGGACCGGTTCTCCGACCTGCTGGCGTTCATAATAAGCCTCGGTCAGCGCCTGCATGTCACCGCCGTGGCGGGCGACCCAGGCGCGCTGCCAATTGCTGCCGCTACAGGCGTTGCGCACGCGCCGCTTGATGATACCCAGATAGCGCTCGCGCGCGCCCGCGTCGATCTCCAGCAGCTCCAGGCCGTGACGCGCCAGCGGTATCAGTTGATCGAGCAGCAGGCCCTGCACCGGCAGGCGGCGTCCGTCGAGCCAGGTGATCTGCGCGTCCAGCCCGTCGCGCGCGGCGGCATAGAAATTATCCCGCGCCGCGGCAAACGGCAGCTGGTATTCCGCCACGGCCTCGCGCACCGCCAGGGCGTGCACCAGACCGTAGAAAAACGCCGCGTTGGCGATGCAGTCGACGACCGTCGGTCCGGCCGGCAGCACGCGGTGCTCGATGCGAAGATGCGGCGTGCCATCGGCGTCGTACCCCACCAAGGGCCGGTTCCAGCGCCAGATGGTGCCGTTGTGCAGGCGCAAATGGGACATTGCCTCGGGCGGATCGTCAAAAGCCATGGGCAACAAAACGGGGAAATGCTGCTGGTTCTCGATGAAACATTCCAACACCGAGTCCTTGGCGTAACCAGTGCCGAAACTGACCCGCCGCAGCGGGCCGCGTTGAGCCGCGGCGAACCCGCCGATGGCCACCGCCTGCTCGAATAGCGGAATGCGGGTCTCGTCCCACAGATCGCGCCCAAACAGATAGGGTGAGTTGGCCGCCGCCGCGACCAGCGGGGCGGAGACGATCTGGGCGGCGTTGTAATAGCGCACGGCATCGGCGGGGGCCACCTTGAGATGCAACTGCAGGGAGGTGGCCGCCGACTCCAGCATCACGTCCCGGTGCAGCAGGTTCAAATGTTCCCGGCCGTGTATCTCCAGCATCAGGGGATGACCTTCGCGCAGGCGCAGCACCTGCTCGTTGAGCGCGCGGTAGCGCTTGAGTTCGGACATGTTCTGCAGACTCAAATGCGACTGCGACACGCTCGGGAGAATCCCGATCATCACCAACCGGGTCGAAAGGTCGGCTGCCGCCGCCTGACAGCGGTCCCAGATCGCCTGCAAGTCGCCTTGCAACCGTCCCAGGGCATCACCGCGCAGGGGTTGGGGCTCGACGTTGAGCTCCACGTTGAAGCGCGCCAGCTCCGGCACCACCAGCGGATCGTCCACGGCGGCGAGCAAAGCGGCGTTGTGCGCCGCCGGCAGCGCCTGGGCGTCGATCAACCAGGATTCGAGTTCCAGGCCGCATACCGGCACCCGGGTGGAGAAGGCGCCGGCGCGGAACCATTCGCCCAACAACGCCGTCTCCGTCGCCAGGCCCTGTTCAAACGCCTTGAAATCACTGGCGCGAAAATGGCTCTGCGAAATCTCATCGCCCATCGGCACAGTCCCGCCGGCGCAAGCGCCGGTCCAGTTCGGCGAGACGTTCGGGCGTCCCGATATCCATCCACGCGCCCCGGTGGTGCTCGCCGCTGACCCGGCCGGCGCGCATCGCCGCGCGCAGCAACGGCGCCAGGGGGAAGGCCCCCGCGGGGCTGTCGGCGAACAACGCCGGGTGGTACCAGCCCAAGCCGCTGAAGGTCAGCCGGGGCCCGCCGTGCTCGCCCACCTCGCCGCCGCACAGGCAGAAGTCCCCTTGCCGATGGTGCGGCGGGTTGTCGACCAACACCAGATGCGCGAGCCGGTCGCTGGTCGTGGGAACGCTGGTGAATCTGTAGTCGCTCCAGACATCGGCGTTGACCACGACGAATGGCCGCTCGCCGAGCAGTGACAGCGCCCGTTTGATGCCTCCGCCGGTTTCCAACGCACCGTCGGTCTCCGGCGAGTAGCGGATGCGCACGCCCCAACGCGCGCCGTCGCCGAGATACGCGACCAATTGGTCGCCGAGGTGGGCATGGTTGACCACGATATCGGTGATGCCCGCCCCGCGCAGGGCCTCGATCTGATAGTCGATCAGGGGCCGCCCCCCGGCCCGCAGCAGGGGCTTGGGAGTCTGGTCGGTCAGCGGCCGCATGCGCTCTCCGCGCCCTGCTGCCAGAATCATGGCGCTGCTCATAGCGCCGCCAGCGCCCGCTGCGCCAACAGGCCCAGCGAACGCAGTTCGGGATAGTCGGCGCAGACCTCGCAGACATAACCCAGGGTGCGCGGTATGTCCTGCAGATACCCGGGCTTGGCGTCACGGTGGCACAGCCGGGCGAAGATCCCGGCGGCCTTGAGATGCCGTTGCACGCCCATCCAGTCGAACCAGCGCAGAAAACGCTTTTCGTCGGCCTGCTCGGGACGCAGAATGCCGCTTTGCCGCGCCAGCTCGAAGTATCCCAGCGCCCAGCGCTCGACCCGCGCTCGCGGCCAGGCGATATAGCAATCGCGCAACAGCGAGACCAGATCATAGGTGAGCGGACCGATGACCGCGTCCTGATAATCCAGGATACCCGGGTTGTGGTAAGTGGAAACCATCAGGTTACGCGAATGGAAGTCGCGATGAACACAGACCCTCGGTTGCTCAAGCGCGCTCTCGGCCAGCAGCCGGAAACTGGCGTCGAGATCGGCCTGCTCGGCCTCGCCCAGCGCCAGGTTCAGATGCCTGGCGAGCAGCCAGTCGCGGAACAGCGCCATTTCGGCCAACAGCAACCCACGCTCGTAGGGGGGCAGCCCGCAGTCGAGCGGCGCGCAACTTTGCAAGGTCGCCAGAGCGCTCAGGGCATCCCCATAGAGGCGCTCGACGGTGGCTTCACTCAGCTCGTCCAGATACAGCCGCTGACCCATGTCGGACAGCAGCAAGAAGCCACGTTCGACATCCTGGGCGAGAATCTGCGGCACGTGCAAACCCAGATCCAGCAGCAGCCGGGTCACCCGCACGAACGGCGTGCAGTCTTCCCGCGCCGGTGGCGCGTCCATGAGGATATAGCTGCTTTCCCCCTGCCGAATACGGAAATAGCGGCGGAAGCTGGCGTCGGCGGAAGCCGGTTCGATTTGCGCCTGCGGCCAGTCGAGTTGCCGCCGGGCCCATTCCTCTAATCTTTCCCTGCGTTCGCCCAAATTGGAGTTCCTGCCGCCCCTGCCGACGAAATCGTTGAATACCCAACCATTCTATGCGATTTTACACGCCAGCCGCCAGCGCCCCACCGGGTCGGCGGCGTTTTGTTTGCAGCCCACAACAACTTGTGAATATTAGACATTTATCCCTGCTCCTCGGCTTGTTGGGTGCGTCGGCGCTAGGTCGGGCCGAGCAGACACTGTCCAGCGCCTACCACTACAGCAGCAGCAGCGGCGATGTCTATGCGCCGACCTCGGCC
Organism: Thiogranum sp.; assembly: GCA_030148805.1. GTDB lineage: Bacteria > Pseudomonadota > Gammaproteobacteria > DSM-19610 > DSM-19610 > Thiogranum. Next base: position 37,744 of record JASBSS010000015.1, read on the forward strand.
TGGGCGGTATGCCCGCCATTGCCGGATCGGGACTACGATCTGAGCTACCAAGGTCCGGATGATCAGGCTCCGACCTATTTATCGGGCACCATGGCGGAACGAACCGGCGACGGGCGCCTCAAGTTGTTCGGCGACGCCGAGGCGCGTCGCGGCGCCCAGCGCCTGCGCGCCTCGCGCTTGATCTACGACGAAGCCGAGGGCACGGTCGAGGCCGACGGCGATGTCGTCTATGACGAACCGACGTTGAACATCACCGGCACCGACGGCAAATTCTGGTTGCACCAGGATCGGGGTGAACTGTTCACCACCCATTTCTGGTTCTATGCGCGCCACGGCCGCGGCGAAGCGAAAAAGGCCTATCTGCTCAAACCGGGGGTCAGCCGCTACAAGAAGGTGATGTACACCACCTGCCCGCTGGGCAGCAACGCCTGGAGCCTGCGCTCCACTAAAGTGGAACTCGACCAGAACACCGGCACCGGCACGGCGCGCAATGCCCGTCTCAACATCAAGGACGTGCCGATCATGTACCTGCCCTATGTCTCGTTTCCCATCGACGATCGGCGTAAAACCGGGCTTCTACTGCCGGTTTTCGGCTCCTCGGATAATTCGGGCTTCGAGCTGAAAACGCCCTTTTACTGGAATATCGCCCCCAATTACGATTTCCTGCTGACCCCACGTTTTCTCCAGGATCGCGGCACCCAGCTCAACAGCGAATTCCGCTTCCTGCAACCCTGGCAGGACGGGCTGGTGCGCTTCGAGTACCTGAACAAGGACAACCTCACCGAACAACGCCGCAGCCGCTTTACTTTGCGCGACGACATGCGCTTTAACCGCAACCTGACGGCCTATGTCGACTACGACCGGGTTTCCGACCAGGACTACATCACCGACCTGGGCGATTCGCTCAGCCTGGCCAGCGTGACCTACCTCCAGCAGAGCGCCGGCGTGGAATACACCACCGACTGGTGGCAGCTCGGCCTGCAAGCCGATGATTTTCAGACCGTCGACCGGACCATCGCTCCACAGGCACGGCCCTATCAGCGCTTGCCACGGCTAAGTTTCGAGGCCGTCTCGCCCTACACCCCCGCAGGCATCGAAAGCCATTTCACGAGCGAACTGGTGCGCTTTGACGACAGCACTCGCGTGACCGCCGAGCGTGCCGACCTGTCACCCAGCCTGAGCTGGCCGTATCGCAGCTCGGCGCTGGACAGCACCCCGACGCTGGGGCTGCGCTACACCGCCTATGAGCTACACGATCAGGCCGCGGGCCAACCTTCCACGCTGACCCGCAGTACGCCTTTTTTCAGTCTCGACAACACCCTCTATCTGGAACGCGGCATGTCGATCTTCGGCCAGGCGTATACCCAGACCCTCGAGCCGCGCCTGTTCTATCTCTACGTCAAGGGCCAGAACCAGGACGATATTCCCTTGTTCGACACCAGCGTGCCGACTTTCAGCTACCGTGAACTATTCGAGGACAATCGCTTCAACGGCGCCGACCGCATGGGGGATGCCAACCAGGCGGCGCTGGCGGTGACCACCCGATTCCTCGATCCGGACACCGGCGCCGAACGGCTGCGCGCCTCTGTCGGCCAGTTGTTCTACTTCGCCAACCGCAACGTCACGCTCAACAACACCGCGGCGCAAACCAACGGCGAGTCGAACGTGGCCGGAGAACTGGAAATGGTCCTGTCACGCGCCTGGACCGGCAAGGCCGATCTGATCTGGGATCCCCACGATTTCACCACCGAGCGCGCCAACGCGCGCATCCAGTACCACCCCGGCTTTCGAAAAATAGCCAATCTGTCGTACCGTTATCTGCGCAACGAGCAAAGTCAGATCGACGCCTCGATCCTCTGGCCATTGAGCCCGTCGTGGCACGTCATCGGTCGCTGGTACTACGATCTGGACGAGAGCAAGCGCCTGGAGACCCTCGCCGGTATCGAGTACGACAGTTGCTGCTGGGGCCTGCGTTTCATTGCCCGCGACTACGTCGACAGCAGCGGCAGCTCCAACAACCGCGTGTACATGGCGCAGATCGTTCTCAAGGGTCTGGCAACTTTCGGCAGCAAGATCGAGTCTGTACTGGAAGATGGTATCCTAGGCTATACCGAACGCCCCGAAGACTGAGTTGAGAAGATGACCCGATTCCTTTTGCTTTTCCTGCTTTTACCCTTGCTCGCACAGGCCAATACCCCACTTAACCACATTGTGGCCACGGTCAATGACGACGTGATCCTGCAGAGCGAACTCGACAAGCGCATGCGGGTGGTGGTCGAACAATTGGAGAAACAACACGCCCAGCTGCCGCCGCAGACGGTGCTGGAAAAACAGGTGCTCGACCGCCTGATCATCGAGAATCTGCAATTGCAGATGGCCGAACGCAGCGGCATCCGCATCGACGACGACACCCTGAACAAGAATCTGCAGGAGATGGCGGCGCAGAACAAGATGACACTCGATCAATTCCGCCAGGTGTTGGAGAAGGAGGGCTATGACTATGTCGCCTTCCGCGAGGAGTTCCGCAACCAGCTGACGATGAATCGCATCCGCCAGCAGATGGTGGACAACCGGGTGGAAGTCACCGACCAGGAGGTCGACAATCTGCTGGCCAATGCCGCCGCCTTCAACGATCAGAACCGCGAGTACCACCTGGCGCATATTCTGGTCTCGGTACCCGAGGCGGCCAGCCCGGAACAGGTACAGGCCGCACAACAACGTGTCGACGACATGCTCAAGCGCCTGCGCACCGGCGCCGACTTCGCCCAGGTGGCCATCGCCGAGTCCGACGGCCAGCAGGCGCTCACCGGCGGCGACCTGGGCTGGCGCAAGACCGGCCAGTTGCCGTCGTTTTTCTCCGACGTCGTCGGGCAGTTGCAGAAAGGGCAGATCAGCGACCCCATCCGCAGCCCCAGCGGCTTTCATCTGATCAAGATCGTCGACGTTCGCGGCGACGAGCGCCATATCATCGAGCAGACCCACGTGCGCCATATTCTGTTGCACGCCGACGCGCTGACCTCGGACGAAGACGTGAAAGTCCGCATCCAGCAACTGCGCGATCGCATCGAGCAGGGGGAGGATTTCGCCACGCTGGCGCGCGCCAATTCACAGGACCCGGGCTCCGGCGGCAAAGGCGGCGATCTCGGCTGGGTGACGCCGGGACAAATGGTGCCGGAATTCGAAAAAGCCATGGACGCACTCCAGATCGGCGAGGTCAGCCAGCCGGTGAAATCCCGCTTCGGCTGGCATTTGTTGCAGGTACTCGACCGCCGTGAACGCGACAACACCGACGATTTCCGGCGCACGCGCGCGCGCGAATCCATCCGCCAGCGCAAAACCGACGAGGAACTGGAGATCTGGCTACGCCGCCTGCGCGATGAGGCCTATGTCGAATACCACCTGGACAATCAGTAGGCCGCCGGGCTGCAAACCCCGGTGATCCCGCGCATCGCCATTACCAGCGGCGAGCCGGCCGGGATCGGGCCGGATCTGTGCGTCGAGCTGAGCACCCGGCGGTTCGATGCCGAACTGGTGCTGATCGGGGATCGCCGGTTGCTGGAAACCCGCGCCGCCCAGTTGCACCGCCCGCTGCAGCTTGCCGACTACCGGCGCGACCGCCAGCCGCGCGCCGGGCACGTCTGCCTCAGCCCGATTGCGTTGTCCGTACCGGCGCTCGCAGGTCGACTGAATAGCGCTAACGCCGCCTATGTTCTGGCCACCCTCGATCGGGCCGTCGAGGGCTGCCAGCGCGACGAATTCCAGGCGATGGTGACCGCCCCGGTTCACAAAGCGGTCATCAACGATGCCGGCATCGCCTTCAGCGGCCATACCGAATACCTGGCCCAAAAGTGCGGCGCCGATCAGGTGGTGATGATGCTGACCGCGCCCGGCCTGCGCGTGGCGCTGGCCACGACGCACCTGCCCCTGAGCCAGGTGGCGGCGGCGATCACCCCGCAGCGTCTCGAAGCGGTCATCCGCTGTACCCACGACCAGTTGCAGACCCGCTTCCAGATACCCCGGCCCCGCATTCTGATCGCGGGGCTGAATCCGCACGCCGGCGAGCAGGGGCACCTCGGTCACGAGGAGCGCGAGATCATGCAACCGGTGATCGCAAAGCTGCGGCGCGAGGGCATGCAACTGACCGGTCCGCTGCCGGCGGACACCCTCTTCACGCCCCCCTGGCTGCAACAGGCCGACGCGGTGTTGGCGATGTATCACGACCAGGGCCTGCCGGTGCTCAAACACCTGGGCTTCGGCCAGGCGGTGAACATCACCCTGGGATTACCCATCGTGCGCACTTCCGTCGACCATGGCACGGCACTGGACAAGGCGGGAAGCGGCACGGCCGAAGCGGGCAGCCTGGCGGCGGCGATTCGCTGCGCGATCGATTTGTGCACATGACGCATCGGGCGCGCAAACGCTTTGGACAGAATTTCCTCCACGACACCGGCGTGATTCAGCGCATTATGCAGGCTGTTGCGGCCCATCCGGATCAGGCGATGGTGGAAATCGGCCCGGGTCAGGGGGCGTTGACGCTGCCGCTGCTGCGCGCCTGCGGCCGCGTCGACGCCGTGGAACTGGACCGCGACCTGATCGCGCCCCTGAGCGACAAGGCGGCCGCCGCCGGGACCCTGGTGATTCATCAGGCCGACGCCTTGAAGTTCGATTTCTCAACCCTGGCTCGCGCCGGCAGCAGGCTGCGCGTGGTCGGCAACCTCCCCTATAACATTTCCACTCCACTGCTGTTTCACCTCGCGGGGCAATCCGACTATATTCAGGATATGCACTTCATGCTGCAAAAAGAGGTGGTGCTGCGCATGGCCGCGTCACCCGGAGGTGGGGCGTACGGACGGCTCTCGATCATGATGCAATATCATTGCCGGGTGACTCCGTTGTTCGACATCGGTCCGGAATCGTTCCGGCCCGCGCCGAAAGTGGATTCGGCTTTCGTGCGCCTCGTACCCTGGGGGCGACCACCGGTGCGAGTCGAGAACTACACCGACTTCGACACGCTGGTAAGACAAGCATTCGCGCAGCGACGCAAGACGCTGCGCAATTCGCTCAAAGGGCTGCTCGGAGAAAACGACATTCGCGCCTGCGATATCGATCCCGGCGCCCGCCCGGAGACCCTGAGCCTGGAGCAATACGCCAGGCTCGCCAATCGGCTGGTCACCACCACCCAAGGGAGATAACGCGCATGCCAGCATACTCACACTTGTTACTTGCCGTGGATTTCTCGCCCAACACCGGCCACGTCATCGACCGTGGCGTTGAACTGGCCGCCGCTTTCGGCGCGCGCATCAGTCTGGTCCATGTGGTCGAGTTCGCCCAGGTGGACCTGTCCAACGAACTGGTGATGCCGCAGGAACTGGAACTGGACAAGGAACTTGTAGAGCTGGCGGAAAACCGACTGCGCGAGTTGGCGGAAAAGCACGGGGTGGAGCAACATCCGCGTCACGTACGCCAGGGCAGTACCAAACGCGAAATCCTGAGCCTGGCCGCCGAGCAGGGCGCCGACCTGATCGTGCTCGGCAGTCACGGCCGTTCGGGTATTCAGTTGTTACTGGGGTCGACGGCCAATGCCGTACTGCATGGGTCGCCCTGCGATGTGCTTGCGGTAAGGGTCCAAGGCTGAGCGGGCGTCTCTACCAGCGCTTCTGAATGAACAGGAACAGGTCGCTGTCACCCACGGATGCCGCGAAACGATGACCTCCGCCCGCGCTCAGGCTGCGGCGCACCGAATCGGGCAGCGAGGAGGTGGCTTGCAGCGACGGACCTGACTTGCCGAAGGGTCGGGCCAGCGTCAGTCCCTCGGCGTTGTTGTCCACGCCGATGCTCGGTCGCCACTCGCGCAGTTTGCGCGCCAGATCCAGCCCCCAGATGGAATGCCAGCGCTGCTCGGCCTGTGCCTGCGCGGACACCGGCGAGCCATGCGCGCCGGGGGCCGCCTGCGCCAGGCCGGTAAAAAGCGCCCCCAGGCCGACGAACAGCGTGATCAGCAAGAGCAGGTTCGGTTTGCGAACAGGTACAAAGAGCATGTTCTTCAGTCCCGGCGGTCAGCCTGTTTTTCGATGTCTGAAGTGTCGCCGAGCTGAGACGGGATTTCTGTTAGGCCGGTCACATCCGGACTGAGACGGGGCTTGGGTTATGCCGCTCATTTTCTGACTGAGATAGGATTTCTGTTAAGCCGGTCACATCTTGCGCCGGCTCCGGGTTCGCCGGCCGGTGTGCGCTAGGCCGGCGAAACGCCGGACTTGCGGAGGCGACCGTCCGCGGCAACGGCTCGGCGCACTAACCGCCGTGATTCGGCGAATTTCCCGGCCTATGGCAAAACCGTTAGGTCTTTCGGGACTTACTGCGCCGCGGCGGCCCGGTAGCCGGGGTCGACCCAACAACGCGGCAAGGCTTCGCCCGAGGGAAACTCCAGCTCGGACTTGAGAAAGCTGGCCGCGTCCTGCAACTCCTCGCCGGCATGCAGACAACCTTTGAACTCCGCCAGACACGGATCGACCAGCGCCGTCGCATCAAGCACCTCGACCAGATCGCCTGAGTGTTTGTCTCGCAAATACATAAGCACCCTCCTCCTACACCGGCTACCCCTCGCCAACTTAACTATAGCCCGCAATCAGCCCGTGCGCCGCCGCGGGAATTCACCCCCTCACTATACCTGCGCCCGAAAACCCCGTATGCTTACGCACTTACCCGGAGCCACTACATGTCCAGCAAGACTTACCGCATCGAGGTTGAGGTCGAGACCCAGTACATTTCCGAACAGTCGCTGCCCGACCAGGACCATTTCGTTTTTGCCTACACCATCACCATTTACAATAGTGGGGAAGTGCCGGCCCAACTGCTGCGTCGTCACTGGGTGATCACGGATGCGAACAACAAGGTGCAAGAGGTCAAGGGCGAAGGCGTCGTGGGCGAACAGCCCTATCTGAAACCCGGCGAACAATACCGCTACACCAGCGGGACCATGCTGGAAACCCCGGTGGGCACCATGCGCGGAAGCTATCATCTGGTGGCCGACGACGGCGTAGAATTCGACGCCGACATTCCCCAATTCACCCTCTCCATGCCGCGTATTCTGCACTGAGGCACGGCCGTGGCCGTTTATGCCATCGGCGACGTTCAGGGGTGTTACGAGCAGCTGCAGGCGCTGCTGGAACGGGTCGCCTTCGACCCCACGCGGGATCGACTCTGGTTTGCCGGCGACCTGGTCAACCGCGGGCCCCATTCCTTGGAAACGCTGCGCCTGGCCCGCTCCCTCGACGCCGTCTGCGTCCTGGGCAATCACGACCTGCACCTGCTGGCGGCCGCTTGCCACCCCCGTTCGCTGAAAACGAAAGACACCTTAGGCCAGGTGCTGGAGGCGCCCGATGCCGAAGCGCTGCTCGACTGGCTGCGTCGTCGGCCGTTGTTGCATCACGACGAGGCCCTGGGTTACGCGCTGATCCACGCCGGCCTGCCGCCGCAGTGGGACCTGGAAACCGCGCGCGCCTGCGCCGCCGAAGTCGAGGCGGTGCTGCGCGGCGACGAGCACGGCGAATTTTTCGCCCAGATGTATGGCAATCAGCCCGATATCTGGTCGCCGAGCTTGACCGGCATGGACCGGCTGCGCTTCATCACCAACTGTTTCACCCGGTTGCGCTTTTGCGACGCCGAGGGTCGACTGGCCCTGGACCAGAAAGGCCCGCCTGGCAGCCAGCCGGCGGAGTTGAGACCCTGGTTCGCGTGGCCACAGCGGCGCAGCCGCGATACCCGTATTCTGTTCGGTCATTGGTCGACGCTGGGGGCCTATGACGGCGACCGGGTGCACGCGCTCGACACGGGCTGTCTCTGGGGCGGCAAGCTCACGGCCGCCAGACTGGACGCGCACGCGCCGCGACGCTTCGTGCATGAATGCCCCAGGGTGGTCGCCCCCGCCGAGGCTTAGCCGGGATCAGCGGCCGCGCTGCGGCGGCGATCGAGCACCACGAACTGGTAGTCGTACTCGTTGTTCGCGTCGGCCCGACCTGGCTGGCGCTCGACCTCGATCCAATCGGCGGCGCTGATGGCGGGGAAGCGGGTGTCGCCCTCTATCTCCGCCTCGATTTCCGTCAGGTATAAGCGGTCAGCCAGCGCCAGGGTCTGACGATAGAGTTCGGCGCCGCCGATCACCATCACCTCGTCACCTTCGGCGGCAGCCAGCGCCTCAGGCACACTGTGTACCACCACCGCGCCTGCGGCGCTCAGTTCGGGGTCGCGGGTGACCACGATGTTGCGCCGATCGGGCAGCGGACGACCCAACGACTGCCAGGTCCGGCGCCCCATGACCACCGTCTTGCCCAGCGTCAGGCGCTTGAACCGCCGCAGGTCCGCCGACTGGCGCCAGGGCAGCTGATTGTCACGGCCGATGACGCCGTTGCGCGCCAGCGCGACAATCAGCGCGATCCGCCTCACACCGCCACCGGCGCTTTGATGTGCGGATGCGGATCATAATGGCACAGCTCGAAATCGTCGAAACCGAAGGCGAACAAATCCTTCACCTCGGGGTTGAGACGCATCTGCGGCAACGGGCGGGGCTGGCGCTGCAATTGGGTGCGCGCCTGTTCCAGGTGGTTGAGATAGAGGTGCGCGTCGCCGAGTGTATGCACGAACTCCCCGGGACGCAGCCCGCTGGCCTGCGCCATCATCAGCGTCAGCAAAGCATAAGAGGCGATATTGAAAGGAACGCCGAGAAAAACATCGGCGCTGCGCTGATACAACTGGCACGAGAGCCTGCCCTCGGCGACGTAGAACTGGAAAAAAGCGTGGCAGGGCGGCAGCGCCATGCGCTCGATATCGCCCACGTTCCAGGCGCTGACGATGATGCGCCGCGAATCGGGGGTGCTTTTCAACTGCTCCAGGACCTGGGAAATCTGGTCGATATGGCGGCCGTCGGCGGCCGGCCAGGAGCGCCACTGATAGCCGTAGACCGGCCCCAGATCGCCGTTTTCGTCGGCCCACTCGTCCCAGATCGACACGCCGTTGTCGCGCAGGTAACGGATATTGGTATCGCCCTGCAAAAACCACAGCAGTTCGTGGATGATCGAGCGCAGATGCAGTTTCTTGGTGGTGACGGCGGGAAAGCCCGCCGCCAGATCGAAGCGCATCTGATAACCGAAGACGCTCAAGGTACCGGTGCCGGTGCGATCTTCTTTGCGCACGCCGTTATCCAGCACATGGCGCATGAGATCGAGATATTGCTTCATTGTTCCCCCCCGTTGGTCGTGCCCGCCATTTTCTTTGGCACCGATTCATCATTGCGCAGATAAGCCACTACCAGCAGGTACAATCCGAACAGGATCATCGGCGCCGACAGCAGCTGTCCCTCGGTCAGCCAGCCGAAAGCCAGAAACCCAATGTGCGCATCCGGCTGGCGCACGAACTCGACGCCGAAACGGAACACGCCATAGCCCAGCAGGAACAGGCCCGAGACCGCACGCAGCGGTCGCGGTCGCGACGAATACAGCCACAGGATCACGAACAGAACCAGGCCTTCCAGCAACGCTTCGTAAAGCATCGAGGGATGACGCGGCTGATTGTCGACAAAGGGAAACACCATGCCCCAGGGCAAGTCCGTCGGTCGTCCCCACAACTCACCGTTGATGAAATTGCCGATGCGTCCGGCCCCAAGACCGATGGGCACGAACGGCGCCATGAAATCGGTCACCTGAAAAAAACTGCGGCCGGTCTTGCGGCCGAACCACCACATCGCCACGAACACACCCAACATCCCGCCGTGGAAGGACATGCCGCCCTGCCAGATGCGAAACAGCACCAGCGGGTCGCGCAGCAGAAGATCGAACTGATAGAACAACATATAGCCGACGCGGCCGCCGATGATTACGCCCAGAGCACCGTAGAACAACATGTCGGCCACTTCCTCGGGATGCCAGCCGGAGCCGGGTTTGCGCGCGCGCAAATTGCCGAGCCACCACACGGCGATGAAACCGAACAGATAGGTCAGGCCGTACCAATGGATGGCGACCGGCCCCAGCGAGACCGCCACCGGATCGATATCAGGATACATCAACATGATTCACGCACTCGGCAACAGACGACAGAAAAAGGTCTTCAGATAAGCGGTCTCGGCAATGGCGGGGTGGACCGGATGGTCCGGCCCCTGCTGACCGCGCTCCAGCACCTGCAGGCTGCGATCGAGATGGCGCGCGGACTGCAATAGAATCTGCTGCAACTGCGCCTCGCCCAAATGCTGCGAACAGGAGGCCGACACCAGGATGCCGTCCTTGCCGAGCAGTTGCATACCGAGCTGATTGAGCCGATGGTAGGCCTGCTCGCCGGCCTTGGCGTCTTTGCGGCGTTTGATGAACGCCGGCGGATCCAGAATCACCAGATCGAAGCGCTGCTGATCCGCGCGCAACTGCGACAGCGCCTCGAAGGCATCGCCCTGGATCGTGGTCACGCGCTGGTCGAGTCCATTGGCGGCGGCGTTGGCGTGCAGCGCATCCAGCGCGTTCGCCGAGGCGTCCACGCAGACCACCTCGCTGGCGCCGCCGGCGGCGGCCTGCAGGCCCCAGGCCCCGACATAGCTGTAGACATCCAGCACCCGCAGGCCCGCCACATAGGCCCGCAGGCGGGCACGGTTCATCCGTTGGTCGTAGAACCAGCCGGTTTTCTGTCCCTGGGACAGCGACACCCTGAACTCGACCCCGTGCTCCAACAACTGCACGGTTTCGGGCACCTGACCATGGTCCTCGCAATAACGCTCCAAGCCTTCCAACTGCCGCACCGGACTGTCGGCGCGCCAGACAATACCCGCCGGGCGCAGGACTTTGTCCAGCGCGGCCAGCACTTCGGCCTTGACCGCCTCCATCCCGGCCGTGGTGCATTGCACCACGCAGACCTCGCCATAGCGATCGATCACCAGGCCCGGCAGCTGGTCGGCTTCCCCGTAGGCCAGGCGGTAGAAAGGCCGATCGAACAGGCGTTCGCGCAGCGCCAGCGCGATGTTGAGGCGGTGCACCAGCAGGGATCGATCCAGCCGGTAGCGGCAATCGCGACTGACCAGGCGGGCACAGATCAGCGAGTTGGGGTTGATGTAAGCGCACCCCAGGGGTTTGCCGCTATGGCTTTGCAGCACCACCTGCTGTCCCGGCTGAAAGGCCTTGAGCGGCGTGGACGCGATATCGACTTCGTTGCTGTACACCCACAGGTGGCCGGCGCGCAGGCGCCGGTCTTCATTTTTTTTCAGGCGTAGCGGCGCGAGCGGGTCAGCGGCGAGAGCTGTATTCATAAATCGTGGACCGGAAAATTCCAGCCCTGAAGCTTACGCGTTCCCCGCCAAGGCGTCGAGCCATCGGGGCGAGCGCAGCAGGCGTTGCGCCGGCCATAAAACCAGACTGCCGCTACGGTAGGGCTGCACCACCAGATCGGCCGGCACCTGCGGCCGCGCGCGAGCGTCCCGCACCAGCAGGTAGCCTTGTGGATGCTCGTGCAGCCATTGGCGCACCCCATCTGCCGGGACCGCGCTCAGCGGCGCACGCAGGCGGCCGAGAAACTGGAACTGGCCATGGTAGCGACCCACCCAGCCAAGGGTGTGACCCTGGCGCTGCAGCTCGCCCAACTGGGTGGCCAGCGTCTGCAGACGATACTGCGGCGCCAAGGGCGGGACCAGGGCGAGATACAGCGTGGCGCTGCTCAACACACCGGCCAGGGTCAACGCGCGCACGGCCGCCAGGGGGCGCAAGCGCAGCCACAGAAACGGCACCGCGCCCAGCATCAGCGCCACGCCCCAGCCCCGATGCAAACCCTGGACCCAGGCCGGCGCGGCGGCCGCCGGCCACCAGGCCAACCCGCTCAAGGCACCCCCGAGCAATAACAGCAGCAGCGCCGCCGGCCAAAGCGACCACTTGCCGGCGGCCACCGAGGCCAGGGCGCGCGCCAGCAACAACACCGCCAGCGGCAGGAGGGGCAACAGGTATTTGGCCTGCTTGCCGCTGATCAGACTGAATACCAGCAAGGCCGGAAGCAATACCGCCAGACAGAAACGCACCCCGTCGTCGGCCGGCACCAGGTGGCGCAGCCCGCGCCACAGGGGCGGCCACAGCACCCACGGCAGCAACAGCAAGGGGAACCAGAGCAGGTATTCCCACCAGGGACCGCGGTGGGCGAACGACGCCACCACCCGCCCGGCCGATTGCCCCCAGAAGATCGCCTGCCGATAGGCTTCGCCACCGCTCAACCCGGCCGGCAGCGCCCAGCTCAGGGCCAGGGCGGCCCCCAGCGACAGCGCCGCCGCGGCCCCCAGATACCAACGCGGCCAGCCACGGGCGGGTGCGGCGCGGCGCCACCAGGGCGCCAGCAACAACGCGGGCAACACCGGCAGCAGGATCACCGGCCCCTTGGCCAGCACCCCCATGCCGATGCCCAGCGCCACCCAGAGCCAGCCCCGCCCGGCACCCGCGGCGGCCTGCAACACGCCCGCCCATGCCGCCAGCGCCGCGAGCACCAGCAGCAGGTCGAACTGCACCAGGGTGTAGAAATTCATCCAGAAAAGGCCGCCAAAAAGCAACCAGGGGGCCATCTGTGCCGTTAGCGCGCTGTGCGGCCACAAACGCCGCGCCAGGCGGGCAGTACCCCACAGCGCCCCGAGGCTCAGGCCAACGGGCAGCAGCCGTGCCGGCCATGGCGAGACGCCGAACAGACCCCATAGCGCCTGGATCATCCAGAACAGCAGCGGTGGCTTGTGACTGTAGGGCTGGCCGTTGAGATAAGGCACCAGGAAATCGCCGCGCACCCACATCTCCCAGGCCACGCTGAGATACCGGGTTTCGTCCACCGGCAACAACGGCCGCGTCGCCAATTGCAGCGCGCCAAGCAATCCCACCAGAGTCAGCAGCGCGGGCCAACCGGGGCGGGAATCGCTCACCGGCGCGGCCGGCGCTCCGGCGGCGCTATTCGGCACCGGCCGGTCGCTGCCGCCGCCGGTGGATGAAATACAGATTGCGGCTGTAGATGAGTACGCCCAGCGACTGGCCGAGAATGAACACGGGATCGCCGATGTGCAGCGCGTAGGCAAACAAGGTCGCCCCGCCGGCGAGGCTGAAATACCAGAAAGCCACCGGGATCAACGATTGCCGGTGGCGTTCGCTGTACACCCATTGCACCAGAAACCGTGCCGAGAAGAGGGCCTGACCGGCGAATCCCACGGCCAGCCAGCCGACAGATGGATCAGACATCCCAGAGTTCCTCCTGCGCCGGCGCGCGACAGGGGCGGCGGCGCAGCCAGGCCACGCCCAGGTAGTCGCTGATGCCCCCCCCCCGCGCCGGCGGCGGGAGTTCGCGCCCGAGACGGCGTCGCTGCAACCACATGACACCGGCCAGATCGACCAACCCGACCCAGAGCCGGTTGCCGATCCCGTATTTGGACGCCCCGCGCCGGCGGGCGCGGTGACTGACCGGCACCGAGACCACCCGCACGCCGTCGCGTTGCATCAACGCCGGCAGGAATCGGTGCATGTGATCGAATGCCGGCAGGCGTAGAAACGCAGCGCGTGGAAACACTTTCAAGCCGCAACCGGTGTCCGGGGTGCCGTCTTTCAGCAGCCGGGCACGCACCCCATTGGCCACCCGCGAGGCCAAACGCCGCGACAGACTGTCCTCGCGGCGGGTGCGGTGGCCGGCCAGCATGACGCCGTCCGGGTCGCCGCGATAAGGTGCCAGGCGCGCGAGCAGCCCGTCGATGTCGGCCGGATCGTTCTGGCCGTCGCCATCGAGGGTGATGATCCAGGGCGCGCGCGCCGCCTGGACCCCGGTCAGCAACGCGCTGCTCTGGCCAAAGCAACGCGGATGGCGCAGCACCCGCAGCTGCGGGCAGTCCGATTTGGCGTGACGCAACTCGCCGGCCGTGGCGTCGTTGCTGCCGTCATCGACAACGATGACCTCCCAGGCCGACCACGGCCGTAGCGCAGCGCTGATTTCAGCCAGCAACGGACGCACGTTCCCGGCCTCGTTGCAGACCGGCACGACAACAGAAAACTCCATGAATCCCCTCGTATTTTTCTGGATAAATGCCGCCACGGCGCGGTTCGCTTCCGCTATAGTGAGACGCATGAGCGATGCCGGCAACTATAGCAACCACCTGCGCGCCGAGACCAGTCCGTACCTGCTGCAGCACGCTGCCAATCCGGTGGACTGGTACCCCTGGAGCGCCGAGGCGTTGGCGAAAGCGCGCCTCGAGGACAAGCCCATTCTGCTGTCGATCGGCTATTCCGCCTGCCATTGGTGTCACGTCATGGCGCACGAGTCGTTCGAGGACCCCGCCACCGCAGCGGTGATGAACGAGCTGTTCGTCAACATCAAGGTCGATCGGGAGGAACGCCCGGACCTGGACAAGATCTACCAGACCGCGCACGCCTTGCTGACGCGGCGCAACGGCGGTTGGCCGCTGACCATGTTCCTCGCCCCGGACACCCAGATTCCGTTTTTCGGTGGCACCTATTTTCCCGATCGGCCGCGCCACGGAATGCCCGCGTTCAGCGATCTGTGCCGACACGTAGCCGGGTTCTACCGCGAACACCGCGAGGAACTGGAGCCACAAAACCGCTCGCTGATCGAATTCATGGACAGCATGAACCAGGTCGAGGCGCAGCCGGGAGCCGACACGCATTTATCGGCGATGCCGCTGGATGTGGCCCGGCAGCAACTCGAACAGCAGTTCGACGCCACCCACGGCGGTTTCGGCGCGGCGCCCAAATTCCCCCACCCCACCAGCCTGGAACGCCTGCTGCGGCACTGGGCCGGAACGCGTGAGGACGGCAACCCCGACCGACGCGCCCTGCACATGACGCTGCACACGCTCGATCGCATGGCGCTCGGTGGCGTCTTCGACCAGCTAGGCGGCGGCTTCTGCCGCTATTCGGTCGACGAGCGCTGGATGATCCCGCACTTCGAAAAGATGCTCTACGACAACGGGCCGCTGTTGTCGCTCTACAGCGAAGCCTTCGCCGCCACCGGCAACCCGCTCTACCAACGGGTGGTGGCACAGACCGCGCAGTGGGTGATGCGGGAGATGCAATCTCCCGAGGGGGGGTACTACTCCAGCCAGGATGCCGACAGCGAGGGCGAGGAAGGCAAGTTCTATGTCTGGACGCAAGCCCAGCTGCGCGCCGTACTCGACGCCGACGAGTATGCGCTGGCCGCGGCACGCTATGGCTTCGACCGCGAAGCCAATTTCGAAGGCCGCTGGAACCCCCACGTCTTCAGCAGCATCGACGATCTCGCCAGGCGTTTCGGACAGTCGCCCGAGATGATCGAACAGACGCTGCAGCGGGCGCGCGCCAAGCTGTTCGAGGCGCGTTCACAGCGCGTCGCCCCGGGGCGCGACGAAAAAATCCTGGTATCGTGGAACGCGCTGATGATCAAAGGCATGACCCAGGCCGCACGGATTTTCGCGCAACCGGCTTATCGACAGTCGGCCCAGGCCGCGCTGGGCTTCATCCACGACCGGCTATGGCGCGATGGCCGACTGCTGGCCACCTGCAAGGACGGCCGCGCGCACCTCAACGCCTACCTCGACGATTATGTGTTTCTCATCGACGCCATTTTGGAGCACCTGCAAACCGAGTGGGACAGCGACCAGCTGCAGTTCGCGCTGCAACTGGCCGAGGCCGTGCTGGCTCACTTTGCCGACCCGGCCGGGGGGTTCTACTTCACCGCCGATGATCACGAGCCGCTCATCCAGCGGCCGAAACCGCTCAGCGACGACGCTCTGCCCGCGGGCAATGCCATCGCCGCCAAGGTCTTCGGGCGTCTCGGCCACCTGCTCGGCGAGCCGCGCTACCTGGAGGCGGCCGAGCGCACCCTGCAAGCGGCCTGGCCGGCCATGCAGCGGAGCCCCTATGGGCACACCGGACTGCTGTCGGCGCTGGAAGAAACGCTCTATCCGGTGGAAACCCTGATACTGCGCGGCGACGACGATCTGCCGCAGTGGCTAGCCGAGACAGCCAGGGGTTACGCACCCCGGCGCATGGTCTTCGCGGTTCCAGATCGGACTGGCGAGTTGCCGGGGCTGTTGGCGCAACGGCGCGCACCGGACCACGGTGGCTGTGTGGCCTACCTCTGTCGCGGCACCCAGTGCCAGGCGCCGGTCGGCGACCTGGACTCGCTGCGAGCGTTACTGGACACGGATCGCGCCTAGCCCTCCGCTCAGCCCCCGGGCTTGACCCCGAGCGCGAAGCGCGTCTGCACGTCCATCCACAGGCCGTCGGCGGTCTTCAACGAGGCGACGTAGTCGAGGTGGCTACGGCGCAACTCATCCAACCGCGACGGCTCCACCTGCTGCAACAAAGCCTGCATCGCGGTGTTGGCGATGATCTCCCACCATTGGCTTTCGTCGCCCAGATGATACCCGAGCTGCACCACCTGGGTTTGAATCCGCTCCAGACCGGCTGCCTCCAGCATTTCGCGGCAATGGTGCAAAGAGGTAATACGTTGGCTGCCGACCGGCCCGGGCGGCAAGCTCACCCCGAATGCCGGCAGGGTCTGGAGAAAATGCTCCAGCATCGGCTGGAAGGCGCTTTCCTCGAAACAGGTGAAGGCGAGTGTCCCACCGGGGCGCAAAACCCGCGTCCATTCGTTCAGCGCGGCCTGCATGTCAGGTAGAAAAAACAAGCCGTAGGAACAGACCACGTAATGGAAGTAATTGGCCTTGAAATCGAGCCGCTCGGCGTCCATTTCGTGCAGGTCGATAGTGTCCAACCCCATTTTGCGCGCGTTCGCCTCGGCCCGCGCCAGCATGGCGGGGGAAATGTCGATGCCGTGCACCCGCCCCTGCGCGCCGATTGCCTGCGCCAGGGGAACCGCCACCGCGCCGCTGCCGGTGGCCACATCGAGCACCCGCGAACCTGGCCGCGGACGCACGAAGTCGGTCAGCCGGTCGGCGCAAAAGGGGAAAAAGCGGGTGGAGGGATTGTCGTAGCCCGCGGCGACGCGCTCGAAAACCTCGCGCACCGCCTGTTTGTGCTGCTTGGCGTTCGCCGCCGCGCTCAAAAGCCCTCCAGGGGCACGGCGAACGCCGCCTGATAGCGTTCACGGAACTCTTCCCGGGTGAAGCTGTGGTTCTGGGTGCCATGGCGCTCGATCTTGAACGCGCCCATCAGCGCCGCCATGCGACCGGTCACTTCCCAATCCAGCCCCTGCATCAGCCCATACAGCAGACCGCCGCGGAAGGCATCGCCGCAACCGGTCGGGTCGACAATCCCGCTGACCGGGGCGCACGGAATATCGATGCGCTTGTCGTGATGATAGATGCATGAGCCCTTGCCGCCGCGGGTGACGATCAACGCCTCGACCTTACCGGCGATATCGTGCGGCGACCAGCCGGTGCGGTCCTGCAGCAACTGCGACTCGTAGTCGTTCACGCACACCCAGGTCGCCTGCTCGATGAAACGCCGGAAGTCGTCGCCGTCGAACAGCGGCATCGCCTGACCGGGGTCGAAAACAAAGGGGATGCCCGCCTCGACGAACTGGGCGGCGTGATCGATCATGCCCTGGCGGCCGTCGGGCGAGACGATACCGAGCGTCACCCCCTCGGCGTCCGAAACCTTCACCTGATGCGCGAAATTCATCGCGCCAGGATGAAACGCGGTGATCTGGTTATCGTCCTGATCAGTGGTGATAAAGGCCTGCGCGGTGTACGCATCGTCGATCTGCACGATGTGGCGACGGGGGATGTCGTGCTGGTCGAGCCACTCGGCATAGGGCGCGAAATCCGTGCCGACGGTCCCCATCGGCAGGGCATCGCCGCCGAGCAGCGCCAGATTGTAGGCGATGTTGGCGGCGCAACCGCCGAACTCGCGCCGCAACTCGGGGACGTGGAAAGAGACATTCAGGATATGCACCTTGTCCGGCAGGATGTGATTCTTGAAATGGTCCTGAAACACCATGATGGTGTCATACGCGAACGATCCGCAGATCAGTGCCGACATGCTACCTCCAGAATGAACAAAATTTCTTGTCTTAGGTGAACAACACTACCGCCCAGACCGCGCCGGCGTTGGCAATGGCGAGAAACACCGCGGCCGAGCCGACGTCCTTGGCGCGTCCGGCCAGCGGGTGGTATTCGTTGCCGATGCGGTCGACGACCGCCTCGATGCCCGAGTTGAGCAATTCGACCACCGGCACGATCAACCAGGCGCCGATCATGACCGCGCGCTCCACCGCCGTGTCGCCGAGCCATAGCGCCAGCGGCACCAGCAGCAGCGTCAGCGCCAGCTCCTGGCGAAACGCCGCCTCGTTGGCGAAACAGGCTTTGAAACCGTTGCACGAACAGACGCCAGCGCGCACAACCCGCATCAAACCGGTGTTGTCCGCCTTACCCATACGGATTCAGGCGCCGGGATTCCAACGCACATCCAGTTCGCGCGCCGCGCGTACCTCGTCCAGGCGGCGCACCGGCTGGGTGTGCGGCGCTTCGTGCAGAAGCTCCGGATGGCTCTGCGCCTCCTGCTGAATCTGGCACATCGCCTCGACGAAGCCGTCGAGTTCCTCGCGCGCTTCGGTTTCCGTCGGTTCGATCAGCAGACATTCGGGCACCAGCAAAGGGAAATAAGTGGTCGGCGCATGATAACCGAAATCGAGCAGCCGTTTGGCGAAGTCCATGGCGGTCACCCCCTGCTGCTTGGCCTGGCGCTTGAGGGTGACGATGAATTCGTGCGTGGCGCGGCGCTGCGGATAGGCGAGATCGAAACCCGCCGCCTGCAGGCGTTTCATCAGGTAGTTGGCATTGAGGGTGGCGAATTCCGCCACCCGATGCATGCCTTCGCGCCCGAGTAGACGCGCGTAGACATAGGCCCGCAACAATACCCCGACGTTGCCCATGAACGCCGACAGGCGCCCGATACTCTGCGGACGCTCCTGCTGCGTGATCCAGCGGTACTCGTCGCCATCGTAGGCTACCAGCGGCACCGGCAGAAACGGCTCCAGACGGTTGCTGACGCCGACCGGCCCGGCACCCGGACCGCCGCCACCGTGCGGCGTGGAGAAGGTCTTGTGCAGATTCATGTGGATCACGTCGAAGCCCATGTCGCCGGGACGCACCTTGCCCAGGATGGCATTGAGATTGGCGCCGTCGTAATACAGCAGTCCGCCGGCCTGGTGGACGATCTGCGCGATCTCCTTGATCCGGCGCTCGAACACACCCAGGGTCGAGGGATTGGTCAGCATGATACCGGCGGTCTGCGGACCGACCGCGGCGCGCAAGGCCTCGATGTCGACGTCGCCCTGTTTGTCGGTGGGGATTTCCTTCACCTGGTAGCCGCACATGGTCGCGGTGGCGGGATTGGTCCCGTGGGCGGCATCCGGCACCAGGATTTCATTGCGCGCCTGGTCGTCGCGCGCCAGATGATAGGCGCGGATCATCGCCACGCCGGCGAATTCGCCCTGGGCACCGGCCGCCGGCGTCAGCGAGACGGCCTGCATGCCGGTGATGTCCTTGAGCATTTCCTGCAGTTCATACAAACAGGCCAATACCCCCTGCCCCGCGCTCGCCGGCGCCAGCGGGTGACGGGCGAGAAAACCCGGCAGCATGGCCAGCGAGTTGCAGGCGCGCGGGTTGTATTTCATGGTGCACGAACCCAGCGGATAGAACTGGGTATCGATGGAAAAATTCTTCTGCGACAGCCGCGTGTAGTGGCGCACCGTCTGCATCTCGGAGACTTCGGGAAGCGCCGGCGGCTGGTCGCGCAGGAACTCCGCGGGAATATCATCAACCGCCGCCGCGGTGGCCGGCGCCAGCGATGGCGCCCGCCGGCCCGGCCGGGAGTGTTCGAATATCAACATCTGGATTAGACCTTTACTGTCTTGCCGGCTCGCCGGCTGCGCTCACAAAGCCGCCAGCGCGGCGGCGTAATCGGGCTCCTGGGCGATTTCCGGCACCAACTGGGTGTAGACGACCTTGTCGTTTTCGTCCAAGACCACCACCGCGCGTGCGGCGATACCGGCCAGCGGGCCGTCAGTAATCAACACACCATAGTCCTTGGCGAAGTTGCGCGAACGCATCATCGACAGCGCGATCACCTTGTCGACGCCTTCGGCGCCGCAAAAGCGTCCCTGGGCGAAGGGCAGATCGGCCGATACCGCCAACATGACAGTATCGCCGTGCTTGGCCGCCTCGGCGTTGAAACGCTTGGTCGAGGCCGCGCAGACGCCCGTGTCCAGGCTGGGCACGATATTCAGCAGTTTCTTCTTGCCAGCGAAATCCGCCAGGCGCCGGTCGTTGAGCTCGCCATCGACCAGGTGGAAATCCGGCGCCTGAGTACCGATCGCCGGCAACTCGCCGTTGGTATGTATCTCATTGCCTTCGAGCGTAATGGTCGCCATAACTAACGTCTCCTCATGCTCTGGCCCCTCAGGCCATTTTCGGTTGCACCGGACAGCCGGCGGTGGTTTGCTTTTCGATCACGCGGGCCATGTGGCCTTGGTACAGATCGAGGTCCTCCTCGGTCTTGGTCTCCGTGGCACACACCAGCAGGCAGTCGGCCAGCTCCGGATAGTCCTGCTCCAGTTCATATCCCGGTTGCAGATTATGCGCATACAGCGGTCGCAACAGACGCGGCAAGGGTAACGCACTGCTGATGACGGCTTCGTGAAAGAACGGCCGGTTGAAGCGCGGCTGCAGATGCTCGCTGCAAAGCCTGTCCACCAGGGCGCGGGTGTTGGCGTGGCTGGCGAGCGCGACGCGGCGCAAACCTTCGCCGCCGAGCAACGCGGTGTGGATGGTCGCGGCCGTGACCAGCAGGCCCTGGTTGGTGCAGATATTGGAGGTGGCCTTCGAGCGACGGATGTGTTGCTCGCGCGCCTGCAGTGTCAGGGTGTAGCCGACACGCCCGTCGCGGTCCACCGTGCGCCCGACAATGCGCCCGGGCATTTGCCGGACGAACTGCTGACGCGCGCACATGAAGCCGAAATAAGGGCCACCAGAGGACAACGGCACCCCCAGCGGCTGACCTTCGCCGACGACGATGTCGGCACCGGCCGCGCCCCACCGACCGGGCGGCTTCAACAACGCCATGGCTACGGGATTGACCACCGCGATGACCAACGCCCCGTTGCTGTGGGCCCAGTCGGTGATGCTGTCGACCTCTTCCAGCACCCCGAAGAAATTCGGCTGCTGGATCACCACCGCGGCGATGTCCTCGCCATCGTGGGCGGCGAGGCTTTCCAGCGCCGTATGGCCGCCGGCCTCGTCATACGCCACCTCGATCAGCTCGATGTTCTGACTGCTCACGATCGCCTGGGCGGTACTGCGGTAGGCGGGGTGTGCGTTGCGCGGCAGCAGGATCCGCTGGGACTTGGATTTGCGGTTGCTGCGCACCGCCATGAGGATTCCCTCGGCCAGTGCCGAGGCGCCGTCATAGAGCGAGGCATTGGCCACATCCATCGCCATCAGCGCCGTCATCATGCTCTGGAACTCGTAGATCAGCTGCAGCGTGCCCTGACTGGCCTCGGCCTGATAGGGGGTATAGGCGCTGTAGAACTCGCCGCGGGTCACGATCTGCCAGACCGCCGCTGGAATATGGTGCTCGTAGGCGCCGGCGCCGATGAAACACAGCGGCTCGCCGTCGGCCGCGGCGCGTCGGCTCATCAGCCGCGTCACCGCCTGCTCGCTCAGGCCCGCGGGCACCTTGGCGAGTTTGCCGCAACGCAGCTCGGGTGGAATTTCGTCAAACAGGTCTTCGATGGACTCGACGCCGATCACCGCCAGCATTTCGCGGATATCCTGTTCCGTGTGGGGGACGAACGGCATGCTTACTCCGACTCCAGGAACGCCTGGTAGGCGCTGGCGTCCATCAATCCGTCAAGGGCCGCCGCGTCGGCGGGTTTGAGTCGCAACAACCAGCCCGCGCCATAGGCGTCGTTGTTGACCGCCTCGGGCGTATCGGCGAGCGTCTCGTTGCCTTCGACCACGGTGCCGGCGATCGGCGTGTAGACGTCGGAAGCGGCCTTCACCGACTCGACCACCGCGCAGGCTTCCTGCGCCTGCAGTTCGCGCCCCGCTTCCGGCACTTCCACATAGACCAGGTCACCCAGCTGATCCTGGGCGTGATCGGTGATGCCCAGCGTGACGGTGCCGTCGGCGTTGCCGCGCAGCCATTCGTGGCTCTTGCTGTATTTCAGATCGTCCGGTGTGTTGCTCATATCAGTTCCTCAGAAAATCCTTCAGCCGTATTCAGTCGATGTTGATCTGTGCCTTGCCGTTGCGCACGAACGGTGCCCTGACCAGGCGCGCGGCCAACAACTTGCCGCGTACTTCCACCTGGCAGCGTTCGCCCGCGGCGGCCGCGGGGATACGCGCCAACGCGATCGCGCGTCCCAGCGTGGGGGAGAAACTGCCGCTGGTGATCTCACCCTCGCCGGCGCCTTCCACCAGCACCCGTTGATGGTTGCGCAATACCCCTTTGTCCTCCAGCACCAGGCCGACAAAACGCGCGGCCGGCCCGGCATCGCGCTCGCGCTCCAGCGCCGCGCGGCCGATGAAATCGCGCTCGGCGGGTTCCCAGCCCACGGTCCAGCCCAGCCCCGAGACCAGGGGGGAGACGGTCTCGTCCATATCCGTGCCGTAGAGGTTCATGCCGGCCTCCAGGCGCAGCGTATCGCGCGCGCCGAGGCCGCAGGGACGGACACCGGCGGCCGCCAGCCCCTGCCAGAAGGCCTCGGCGTCGCTGTCGGGGAGCATGATCTCGAAGCCGTCCTCGCCGGTGTAACCGGTGCGCGCCACCAGCCAGTCCTCGATTTCGAGACCATAAAACAGCTTCAACGCCGCCGCGCTCTCGCCCCGCGCCGGCAGCAGCGGCAACACTTTCTCGCGCGCCTGCGGGCCCTGCACCGCGATCATCGCCAACCCGGGCTGTTCGATCACCTCGACTTCGAACCCCGCCCCCTGCTGCTCGATCCAGGCCAGATCCTTTTCCCGGGTGGCCGAGTTGACCACCAGACGGAACCAGCTTTCCTCGAGGAAATAGACGATCAAGTCGTCGATCACGCCGCCCTCGGCGTTGAGCATGCAGCTGTACAGCGCCTTGCCGCGCTGCTGCAGTTTGTCGACGTTGTTGGCCAGCAGATAACGCAGGAAGGGGCGCACGCCGGCGCCGACCAGGTCGACCACGGTCATGTGCGAAACATCGAACATGCCCGCCTCGCGACGGACCGCGTGATGTTCCTCGATCTGGGAGCCATAATGTATCGGCATGTCCCAACCGGCGAAATCCACCAGTTTGGCGCCCATGGCCTGATGGGCGTGGTAAAGCGGGGTTTGATTTCCCATGTGACTCTGTATTTCGAAGGTTGCGAATCCGCACCACCCGGACCCTTCCAGGGCGGCGGCCTGTGTCGTACCGCCGCTCCTCTGTCCGGTAACCTGAGAGTATAGGCGCCGCGGCGCCTTCCCCTTCGGTGGGCCTGGCCTGATGGCCGACCGCTCTCCAGAGTCAATCCGGCTGAATGCCTGCTGCTACGGTCCTTTTGCCTGAGCGATTCCGAGCGAGTTGCGCCTTCGGCGGCCGGCCGGGCCGGCACTCTCCCGCAGCAGTACGAGATCGAAGGGCGACTATACCCTGAGCGCGGGTGTGCGCCAAGCGCGCAGCGGCGTTATTTCCCCAGCCGCGGCGCTGGAATGCCCGTCCGTTTGCCGCGGCTTCCCCCGCGGACCCGGAGGAAAGATCCGACGCCGCCGCGTCTGCGCGCGAACGTCAGTGGGAGGCGATCCGGCCGGACGCGTCATGAGTGACCGCTATCGCCGTCCTCTTCACCGGATTACAAACGCGTGTATCCCTGCGCAAGAGCGCAGCACAATGCGGCAAACCGATCGCCCAAACCGCGAAGCCGCCAACGGCCGTTATTCCAGCACCACCACCGGATCCCCCACCCGGATCACACCCTTGCTGCGGGGAATCAGATTCTGGCCGAAAAACACGCCGCCCTGCGGCCGGCGGCGATAACCGCTGAGCGTGCGCAGGGGTTCGCCGGCGGCGTCTTTTTCGCCGCAATCCGGATCGATGGTGGTGACGATGCAGCGCGAGCAGTTCTTGACGCCGGCGAATTCCACCTCGCCGACGCGCAGCCGCCGCCAGCCATCCTCGGCGTAGGGCAGCTCACCGTCGATCACCAGGTTGGGACGGAAGCGACGCATCGGCACCGGCTGGGAAAGGCGCCGGTTGAGATCGGTCAGGGAAGCCTCGCTGAGCAGCAACAGCGGATAACCGTCGGCGAAACTCACTTCATCGCCGGGTTGTCCATAGCGCGGATCCACGGGTCGCACCAGCTCGTCGGTCAACTGCACCAGCCGACAGGACTGGCCGAGAAACGCGCTGAACCAGGCGTCTGCGGCCGCGCCCACCGGCGCTGCCTGGAGTGTGTCGCGCCATACCGTGACGGGCGTCAGGGGCTGGCGCGGTGGCACCAGGGGAAATTGCAACGGCGCCTGTCCGGGTCCCTCGACCCGCAACTCCCCGCCCGCCACGGCGGTCTGCACCATAGCCAGCCGGGGTTGCTGACGCGCCGTGATGAAACCGCCAGCGGCATCGACCAGCATCCAGCGCCGGTCCCAGGGCAAGCCACGAGGCAGCACCTTGCTTTCCTGAAGGGCGATGCGACGGGTGGATTTGATCGGGTAGATATTGAGTTCGGTGACCTGCATCAAGAGCGATTTTCTTCCATCATGGCCTGCACTTCGGCGACGCTCATGGTACCCGGGATGTGTTTGTTCGCCCAGCGCAACAGACTGAATAGCACCGGCCCGAGATCGGCCCCCTTGGCACTCAGATGGTAACGGTAGCGACGCGGTCTTTCTTGATAGAGCTCTTTATAAACAATATCTTCCGCCTGAAGTCTTTTGAGTCGGTCGGCCAGGATATTGGTGGGGATGCCCTCCGGGGAAGCCTGCAGCTCGCCAAAGGTCCGTTTGCCCAGCAGCAGATCGCGTACTACTAACAGCGTCCATTTGTCGCCCAAAAGGTCGAGACTGCAGGCCACCCCGCAGATGGAACGCCGGTGACAGGGCGCTGATCCGGTGTTGTCGTCACTTATGGCCATGACGCCAAGTTTACCCGACACCCTGCTCACTTGTTAATTGAAAGTGACTAGACTAGACTCCAGTCACTTTTAAATCAAAAGTAAGGAGCCGACAGAATGGCCATCAAACTCTATTACACCCCCCACACCCGTTCGCTGCGCCCGCGCTGGACCCTCGAAGAACTGGGATTGGCGTACGAACTGGCGCCCATCGACCTCTTTGGCGGCGAAGGCGACACCCCGGCCTATCGCCGCATCCATCCCCACGGCTCGGTGCCGGCCATGGAGATCGATGGCCGGGTGATGATCGAATCCTGCGCCATGTGCCACTGGTTGGGCGAATCCCACCCGACAGCGCAACTGGTGCCACCCGCACAGGAGGCGCAGGCGCGCCGGAACTACCTGCAGTGGAGTTTCTATGTACCGGGCACACTCGAACCACCGGCGTTCCAGATTCTATTGCACACCGCCATTTTGCCGCCGGCGCAACGGGTGCCGGACATCGTTCCCTGGGCCGACGAATACCACCAAGTGGCGCTACGGACCGTCGACGCCTGTCTGCGCGAGCGCGACCATATCGCCGGCGAACAGTTTACCGTCGCCGACATCCTGCTCGGTTCGACGCTGCTGTGGTTGCCCGACAGGCTCGAGGATTTTCCCGCGCTCGGCGCCTACACCCGGCGCCTGCAACAACGCCCGGCCTACCAGCGGGCGGTTACAGATCCATCGCCGCCCGCATGATCCGGTTTTTCGCCGGCGCGGCGGCGTCGACCAGGTTGAGGCCCGTGTTGCGCAGCCAACGCAGCGGCGCCAGCCGACTGCCGAACAGCTGCTTGAAGGCGTCCATCAGCCACAGCGTGGCGAGAATGTCGCCCCGGCGGGCCCGTTCGTAGCGGCGCAATACCGACAGCGAACCGATGTCGCGCCGCTGTGCGCGGGCCTCGATCAGCACTCCGGCCAGCGCCCGGACGTCCTTCAGACCGAGGTTGACGCCCTGACCGGCGAGCGGATGAATGACATGCGAGGCATCGCCGATCAGGGCCAGGCGCGGCGCCACGGTGCGCTCGGCATATTGCCGGCTGAGTGGGAACAGGACCCGTTCGCCGACGCTCACTACCTCGCCCAGCCGGTGTTCGAAAGCGACGGCGAGTTCGGCGCGAAACGCCGTGTCGTCGAGTGCCTGCAGGCGTTGCGCCTCGGCGGTGGTCGCCGACCAGACGATGGAACAACGGCCGTCGTGCAGGGGCAGGAACGCCAACGGCCCGGTGGGCAGAAAGCGCTGCCACGCCGTTTCCTGGTGGCCGCGGGCGCACTCGACCACCGCCACCAGCGCCTGCTGGCCATAGTCGGAGGCGCGCGCGTGCAGGCCGGCCTGATCGCGCACCCGCGAATGCTTGCCATCGGCGCCGACCAGCAGCCGCGCGCGCACACCACGTCCGTCCTCCAGGATCACGTCGCGCCAGTCGCCGCCGGGCGGCGAAAAACGCTGCAACACCGCCGGACTGAGCAAGGTCACCGCGTCGCACTCGCCGATCACCCGCAGTAGCGCCCCGGCGATCACCCGGGCCTCGATGATATGTCCCAGCGCGGCTTCGCCCAGCTCGGCGCTGTTGAAATGGATGGTGCCGTGCCCCTGCGCGTCCCACACCCGCATGTCCCGGTAAGCGCAGGCGCGCGGCGCGATCTCCGACCAGGCGCCAAGCTGGCGCAGCAAGGCCTCGGAGCCGCGACTGATGGCATAGACCCGCAGGTCGATGCTCGACTCGGGCCAGGCCTGCGCCACGGTCTCGGCGGCGATCAGCGCGACCCGGAAACCGGCCTGGCCCAGGCGCGCCGCCAGCGACAGACCCGGCACCCCGCCACCGGCAATCACGACATCGAAATCCGTCTCGGCCATCCCGCTTCATTCCACCGTCAGGCCGCGCGCCAGACGCGGCAGGCGCCCGGCGCGCCCCATGGTCATGCGACCGAACCAGCGCTTGGCCGGCGGGCACAGATCCAGCGCCAGCATCCCGGCATCGCGCAACCAGGCCACCGCCGGCAACGACTGACCGAACAGGCGCACCATGCTGTCGGTGAACAAGGCCACCCGCCGCTGGTCGGCCTCGCGCCAACGTGCATAACGGCGCAGCACCGCCAGTTCCCCGAAATCGCCGCCGGCGCGACGCGACTCCAGGATCACGTCGACCAGGGCGGCGACATCGCGCAGCCCCAGATTGAACCCCTGGCCGGCGATCGGGTGCAGGGTGTGGGCGGCGTTGCCCACCAGCGCCATGCGCGGACGGATCGATTCCGCCGCCCGCAGCAACTGCAAGGGAAACGCGCGGCGCACGCCGACGCGGGTGAAACGGCCCAGGCGGTAACCGAAGCGCTCCTGCAAGCGCTCGAGGAAAGCGTCATCGGCAAGCTCCATGATGGCGTCACAGTCCTGGGCGCGCAGCGTCCAGACCAGCGCCATGCGGTCTTCGCTCAACGGCAGCAACGCCAACGGGCCGCTGTCGGTGAAGCGTTCGTAGGCGACGTGCTCGTGAGCCCGGTCAATCCCCACCGTGGCGACCACGGCACTCTGATGGTAGTCGTGGCGCAGGCTCCGGATGCCGAGTTGGTCGCGCACCGTCGAGTGGGCGCCGTCGGCGGCGACCAGCAATCGGGCGCGGCAGGCGCTGGAGCGTCCGGCCGCCTCGATTTGCGCGCTCACACCCTCGGCGTCGATATGAAACGCCGCCAGCTGTGCCGGGGCCTCGAACTGGACCGCATCGAGGCGCGCCACCCCCCGAGCCAGCACGTCCCCGAGGACGCTGGCGGCGGCGACATAACCCAGCGCGGGCACGCCTTCCTGCTCGCGTCGCAAGCGGGTGAAACCGAAATGCCCGCGGTCGGAAACATGAATGGTATGAATCGGGCAAACAGCGGACTCGAGCTCGGACCACAGGCCCAGGCCGGAAAAAATCCGCTGGGAACCCTGCGCCAGGGCGATGCTGCGCTCGTCATAGGCCGAGCGGGACTCGCCACCGAGGGGGCTCGTCTCGACCACGCGGGTGCGCACACCCGCCTGCCCCAGAGCGCAGGCGAGACTCGCCCCCACCAGGCCGCCGCCGACGATCAGGACGTCGACTTCGTCACGCATCCCGATCCCCTGCCGCGCGGCGGCGCCGTGCACGCGGCACCGGCCCGGACCCCTGGTCAGGACTCAGCGATCGGTGAAACCCGCTCGTATGCCTCATCCGCCCGCCGTCCTCTCCCCACCCTGCGCCACGCCGCTCAACCGGCCATCAACGCTTCGATTTCATCGACCCGCTTGGGCACGTGTTTGCTGAGCACGTCGCAGCCCTCGCGGGTGACCAGCACATCGTCCTCGATGCGCACCCCGATGTTCCACCATTTGCGCGCCACGCCGCGCCCGGGCGAAAGGTACAGCCCCGGCTCGACGGTAAGCACCATGCCCGGTTCCAGCACCCGCCATTCGTCGCCGACCTTGTAGTCGCCGACATCGTGCACATCCATGCCCAGCCAATGGCCGGTGCGGTGCATGTAAAAGCGGCTGTAGGCCGACTCCTTGATCAGCGAAGGCGTGCGCCCCTTGAGCAGGCCAAGCCTGACCAGCCCGCGGGTGAGCACCTTGACCGCGGCCCGGTGCGGCGCGTCCCAGGTGTTGCCGGGATAGACCTCGTCGATCGCCGCCAGCTGCGCCTCCAGCACCAGCTCGTAGATCGCCCGCTGGGCCTTGCTGAAGCGCCCGTTGACCGGAAAGCTGCGGGTGATATCGGAAGCATAGCACTCGTGCTCCATGCCGGCATCGATCAGCACCAGATCGCCGTCGCGCAACTCGGCGTTGTTCTCCGTGTAATGCAGAATGCAGGCGTTTTCGCCGCCACCGACGATGGTCGGATAGGCCGGCTCGCCGCCGGCCTTGCGGAACTCGTGCAGAAACTCCGCCTCCAGCTCGTATTCCCGCATCCCCGGGCGGCACACCTGCATGGCGCGCTTGTGGGCGCGCGCGGCGATGTTGGCGGCCTGACGCATCACCTTGATTTCCGCCCGGCTCTTGTACAGGCGCATATCGTGGACAAAATGTTCCAGCGACACGAACTCGTCCGGGGTGTGCTTGCCCGAACGCGACTGGCGCCGCAAACCACTGACCCAGCCGATGACGCGCTGGTCGAACTCCGGCGCCACGCCCATGGTGTAGAACACCCGCTCGCGGTTCTCCAGCAGGCCGGGAAGAATGTCGTCGATATCGCCGATGGGAAACGCATCGTCGGCGCCATAGCGCTCCACCGCCCCCTCCGGACCCGCGCGCCGGCCGTCCCAGGTCTCCTTTTCCGGGTCGCGGTCGCGACAGAACAGCAGAAATTCGCCATGCCCCCGGCCGGGCGCCAGCACCGCCACGGCTTCCGGTTCGGGGAATCCGGTGAGGTAGAAAAAATCGCTGTCGGGGCGGAAGGGATAGTCCACATCGCGATTGCGCAGGCGCTCGGGGTTGGTGGGCAGGATGGCGATCGCGTCCTGCCCCATCATGTGCATGAGCTGCTTGCGCCGGCGGGCGAATTCTTTTTCATCCATAATGGTCGTTATTGCACTCGGGCCGGTGCCCGACTGGGCTGCAACTCCTCGTTGATGTACAGGACCCCGATGCGGACGAACTCGAGCACTTCCTCGAAGGCCGCCAGTTCCGCCTCATCCGGCGTATCCAGTTCGAAATCCACGCGTGCGATCTGCGCCAGATCCTCCAACAGCTCGCCGACCCCCTCGGGCAGCTCGCGCGCCGCGGACAC
This sequence comes from Thiogranum sp., assembly GCA_030148805.1. Taxonomy (GTDB): domain Bacteria; phylum Pseudomonadota; class Gammaproteobacteria; order DSM-19610; family DSM-19610; genus Thiogranum. The sequence continues at coordinate 67,572 of JASBSS010000015.1, forward strand.
ACCGCCAAGACCGAGCCCGGAGAGGAAACCCGCGCACCAGCCGCCGAGCGACTCGGCCCTTTCGCGCAAGCTGTCGTCGTCGTCTGGCAACAGCAGGACGAATTCCAGCGCCGGACTGTTGAGGCCCGCCAGGGTTTCCTGGTAAAGCGCCTGCAACTGCGTCACCGCCGCCACCTGGGCCTCGTCCTTGGGGTTGAAGTCGTCGAACAACTGCGCCAGCCACAGTTTCGGGTCGGCGCTGCCGGCGGCGCAAACCAGGCCCGCCAACAGCCCGTGACAGTCGGCGGCATCCAATGGCGCCTGGGCACGGACCAGCAGATCCTCGGTTTCGTAATAATCAACACTTTGATTTGCCGACATTGTATAATTATCGCACAGCGCCGAGATTGACGCATTTTTTGCCCTTCACTATAGTGGGTGCATGTCGAACTCTACCCCGCAATCGGTCACCGAACAGGAACTGCGCAAACTGGAAGCCCGCCTGGAAGAACTGGTGCGCACCATCTCCCGGCTGAAGGAGGAGAACCGGTCGCTTCGCAACCAGCAGGACAGCCTGGTGACCGAGCGCGCCAACCTGATCGAAAAAAACGAACTGGCGCGCAACCGCGTCGAAGCGATGATCAACCGCCTCAAGGCGATGGAGCAAGGGGCATGAGCCGTCCGGCCAAAGACGCTAAACCGATGCGGATCCACATCCTGGACAAGGAGTATCTGGTGGCTTGCCAGGACGATGAGCGCGAGGCGCTGTTCGCCTCGGCCGAGTTCCTGTCGGAGAAAATGAAGGAAATCCGCGACACCGGCAAGATCGTCGGCGCCGATCGCATCGCCGTCATGGCCGCGCTCAACATGGCGCATGAGTTGCTCGAGCATAAAAACGCCAAAGACGACTATCAGCACGTCATCAGCACCCGGATCCGGGCCTTGCAGGAAAAGATCGACGTGGCGCTGAACAACGGCAACCAACTCGAACTCTAGACAACGGGTTTTGCGCTTCTGGGGCCTGCGCGGATCGAGGCCGGTCCTTGCACAGGCAGCGGCCTCGCACGCCGAAACGCTCGTTTCAAGCTCTCCGCAGAGACAAAATACGCCCTGGACGGATCCGCAAGCTCCCGCCTGGAATTACGCCATAGAACTCCCCGGCGATGAACGCCTCAGCGCAGGCGCCGCCCTGCCACCAGCACCGCCCAGGGATCGAAGAAGCCGCCGCGGAACCAACCGGGGAACAAACAGGTCGCAAGCTGTCTGCTTTTGGCGACCGCCCTCGCAGCGGTATAATACTCACAGCCCGTGGGAGTAAATTTGCCAGAAAAAGCGACGGGACGTCACAATCTTTTGTATAATTGCGCTGTACCTTCTGCGCTGCGCGTTAGCGGTTACGATCCTCTTGAGCCTAATTATTGTCCTGGGGGATGGGCTTGTCGGGGCCCGTGTGCACGTCCGCCGCGAGTGGAAAGCCTTCGGTCCGTCACTCGTCCCCACCTGAACCTTTGGTTCAAGGGCAATAATCGCGACGGCAAGTGCGGAAGGTGCGCTTTTTTTGGCATTGTGGCCAAATAGCGAGCATGTGCGACCGCCCGAAACAACGACGACAATTGCGCGCCCGGCGCCGCTCTCTAGACCCGCACGAACGTCGACGACGCAGCGAAGCCTTGTGCCGGCGACTGACTTCTCAGGCGCTGTTCCGCAACAGCCGACGTATCGCGGTGTATCTCGCCAGCGATAGCGAAGTCGACACCACACCGATCCTGGAACGCGCCTGGAAACTCGGCAAGGAAATCTACCTGCCGGTACTCGCGCCCTTTCTGCACAACCGCCTGTGGTTCACCCGCTACGAGACGGACACACCGCTGGTGCGCAATCGTTTCGGTATCGCCGAACCGCGCAGCGTGCACCGCCAGCGCATCCCCAGTCACGCCCTGGACCTGGTGCTGACGCCGCTGGTCGGTTTCGACGCCGAGGGCAACCGCCTGGGCATGGGCGGCGGATTCTACGACCGCAGCTTCGCTTTTCTCTGCCGCCGCCGGCACTGGCGCAAGCCACGCCTGGTGGGACTGGCCTACGATTTCCAGCAACTGCCCGCGCTACCCGCCCACCGCTGGGATGTCCCGTTGAACGCCGTGGCCACCGACAGCGGCTGGCACGTTTTCACGCATTGACGCCTGACACAACCACACCCGGGGAGCCCCGCATGAACTACTGGCTGATGAAATCCGAACCCGATGTCTTTGGCATCGAACACCTCAAGGCGATGCCGAAAAAGACCGAACACTGGGACGGCGTGCGCAACTATCAGGCGCGCAACATGATGCGCGACGACATGAAACGCGGCGATCAGGTGTTTTTCTATCACTCCAACTGCGACGAACCCGGCATCGTCGGCATCATGGAGGTGGTCAGGGAAGGCTATCCGGACCACACCGCCCACGACCCGGAAAGCAAATACTACGACCCCAAAAGCGACCCGGACAACCCACGCTGGTACATGGTGGACGTGAAATACAAACGCACCCTGAAGCGGGTGATCACGCTCAACGAGCTGAAGACCTACAAGAGCCTGGAAGACTGTCCGCTGGTGCGCAAGGGCAACCGCCTATCGATCATGCCGCTGACGAAGAAACAGTGGGACTTCATCCTGTCGCTGGAAACCCGCAAAGCCAAAGCCTAGCCACCGAGAAACAGCGTGTATGCCGGGTTGTCCTGTTCCTCGAAGTAGATATACCCCAGGTCGTCGAGAAACGCCCGGAAACGGCGTTTGTCCTCGGCCGGCACCTGCATCCCCACCAGCACCCGCCCGTACGCCGCGCCGTGGTTGCGGTAGTGAAACAAACTGATATTCCAGTCCTTGGCCATGCTGGAGAGGAATTTCAGCAGCGCGCCGGGGCGCTCGGGGAACTCGAAGCGATAGAGCACTTCGTGCTCGATCCCCTGGGCGTGACCGCCGACCATGAAGCGGATATGGGTCTTGGCCATTTCATTATCGGTCATGTCCACCACCGGGTATTTCTCGGCGCGCAGTTTCGCGATCAGCTGCTCGCGCTCTTCGTCCTCACCCGATAGCTGCACGCCGGCGAACACCTGCGCCTCGCGCGCGTCGGCGTAGCGATAGTTGAACTCGGTGATGCCGCGCCGGCCAAGGGCCTTGCAGAAGCGGAGAAAACTTCCCGGCCGCTCGGGAATGGTCACGGCCAGCAGCGCCTCGCGACGCTCGCCGAGTTCGGCGCGTTCGGCCACGTAGCGCAGACGGTCGAAATTGATATTGGCGCCGCTGTTGATCGCCACCAGCGTCTCGCCCTGGCGCGCGTCGCGTTCGACATATTTCTTGATCGCCGCCACCGCCAGCGCACCGGCCGGCTCCACCATCGCCCGGGTGTCGTCGAAGATATCCTTGGTGGCGGCGCAGATCTCGTCGGTACTGACCAGAATGACTTCGTCCACATACTGGCGGGCGATACGCCAGGGCTCCTTGCCCACCTGACGCACCGCCACGCCGTCGGCGAAGATCCCCACCTGGTCCAGCACCACGCGCCGCTTGCGCCTGAGCGCCTCATACAGACAGGGCGCGTCGTCGGGTTCCACGCCGATCACCTTGATCTCGGGGCGCAGGGCTTTGAGGTAGGCGGCGATGCCGGCGACCAGCCCGCCGCCACCTACCGGCACGAACACGGCGGTGAGCGGATCGCGGTGCTGTTGCAACAGCTCCATGGCGATCGTGCCCTGGCCGGCGATCACCTCGGGGTCGTCGTAAGGATGGATGAACACCATGTCGCGCTCGGCCGCCAGCGCCTGGGCGTGCGCGTAGGCCTCGTCGTAGGTGTCGCCGTGCAGCAGCGTCTTGCCGCCCAGCGCCTGCACCGCGGCGACCTTGATCGCCGGCGTGGTCCGCGGCATGACGATCAGTGCCTTGAGTTTGCGCCGGTGCGCGGCCAGCGCCACCCCCTGGGCATGGTTGCCGGCCGAGGCCGCAATGATACCGTTGGCGCATTCGGCCTCGCTGAGCCCGGCGATTTTGTTGTAGGCGCCCCGCAGCTTGAAGGAAAATACCGGCTGCAGATCCTCGCGCTTGAGCCAGACGTGATTACCCAGGCGCTGCGAGAGCGTCGCGGCATAGTCCAGCGGCGACTCCACCGCGACATCGTAGACGCGGGAATTCAGGATCTTTTTCAGGTAATTATCGGTCATCAGCGGATGATACAGGCTGACTCGGGGTGGCCGTCAATCTCCGCGGATGGAATTCTCGGCCCCTGGGGTCGAATCAGTCCGTTGCTCAACTATAGCGCCGCCACAACCCCCGCGTAGGCGACAAAACCCCGCATCCCCACCAATCTGCGGCGCGCTGAACCGTATGCCCGACCGGGGGGCCGGCGCGGCAGGTGGCGGTGAACAGCCGCGCCCGTCCCGGACATTCCCAGATGACCGCCGTGCGCAGTCGACGCGCGCCCCTGAAAAAACGTATGATTCCCCAAAACCGCAGTTCGGAGAAGACAGTGAACCAGGACGAATTGAAGCAACAGGTCGCCGAGGCGGCACTGGACTACGTGGAATCGGGTACCATCATCGGCGTCGGCACCGGCTCGACCGCCAACCATTTCATCGACGCCCTGGCGAGGATCAAGGGCAAGATCGACGGCACGGTCGCCAGTTCGGTGACCAGCGCCGAACGCCTCAAGAGCCACGGCATTCCGGTGATGGATCTCAACCAGGCGGGGCAACTGTCACTCTATGTCGATGGCGCCGACGAGACCAACGAGTTCCTGCAACTGATCAAGGGCGGCGGCGGCGCGCTGACGCGGGAGAAAATTGTCGCCGCGGCCAGCGACAAGTTCGTCTGCATTTGCGACGAAAGCAAACTGGTGAAAGTTTTGGGCGCCTTCCCGCTGCCGGTGGAAGTCATTCCCATGGCGCAAAGCTATGTCGCGCGCGAACTGGTACGGCTCGGCGGCCGCCCCGAATTGCGCCAGGGCTTCACCACCGACAACGGCAACATCATCCTCGACGTCAAGGGGCTGGAGATCATGGAGGCGCGCAAGCTGGAAAGCCGGATCAACGATATCGCCGGCGTGGTCACCGTGGGTATTTTCGCCAACCGGCCGGCGGATGTGTTGCTGCTCGGTACCGCCAGCGGCGTGGACACCCGCCGAGCCGCCTAGGCCCTCAGCCGCGCGATAGCGCGGTGGCCGATATCGCGGCGGTAGAAGGCACCTTCCCAACGGATGGCCTGCACCCTGGCATAGGCGCGCCGCTGGGCCACGGCGACATCCTCGCCCAGCGCGCAGACGCACAACACGCGGCCGCCGGCAGTCACCACCCGGCCCTGGTCATCCTGCGCCGTGCCGGCGTGGAAGACTTTAACGTCCGCTTCCTCGGGCTGCCCCAGCCCACTGATGACGTCGCCTTTGCGGTAACCGCCGGGGTAACCCCCGGCGGCCATCACCACGCCCAGGCTGGCGCGCGCGTCCCATTGCGCCTCCACCTGATCCAGCCGACGCTCCAGCGCCGCCTCACACAGTTCGACCAGATCGGAGCGCAACCGCAGCATGATCGGCTGGGTTTCCGGGTCGCCGAAGCGCACATTGTATTCCAACACCTTGGGCACACCCTGCGGGTCGATCATCACGCCGGCGTAGAGAAAGCCGGTATAGGGCTTGCCGTCGGCGGCCATGCCTTTGACGGTGGGCTCGATCACCTGCCGCAGGATGCGCCGGTGCATCTCGGCGTCGACCACGGGCGCCGGGGAATAGGCCCCCATGCCGCCGGTGTTGGGGCCGGTGTCGCCGTCGTCGCGCGCCTTGTGATCTTGCGAAGTGGCCAGCGGCAGCACGTGTTCGCCGTCGACCATGACGATGAAGCTGGCCTCCTCGCCCTGCAGGAACTCCTCGATCACCACCCGATGGCCGGCCTCGCCAAAAGCGTTACCGGCGAGCATGTCGCGGCAGGCGGCGATGGCCTCGTCCTCGCTCTGGGCCAGGATCACGCCCTTCCCCGCCGCCAGCCCGTCGGCCTTGACCACGATCGGCGCCCCCTGCTGGCGGATGTAGGCGCTCGCCGCCTCCAGGTCGGTGAAGTTGCCGTAGGCGGCGGTGGGAATGCCGTGACGGGCGAGAAAATCCTTGGTGAACGCCTTCGAGCCCTCCAGTTCGGCGGCCGCGCGGCTGGGCCCGAATATCCGCAGGCCGGCGGCCTGGAACCGGTCCACCACACCCAACACCAGGGGCGCTTCGGGACCGACCAGGGTCAGATCGATGGCCTCCTCCCGGGCGAACGCCAACAGGGCGTCGATATCGTCGGCGGCGATGGGCAGGTTTTCCAGACGCGGCTCGGCGGCGGTGCCGGCGTTGCCAGGCGCCACGTAGACCTGCTGCACCCGGGGCGACTGCGCCGCTTTCCAGGCCAGTGCGTGCTCGCGGCCACCACCGCCGATGATCAGGATCTTCACTCGCTACTCCTTACCTAGGGCGCGCCCATACCAGCCGCCGGTTCAATGACGGAAGTGGCGCATGCCGGTGAACACCATCGCCATGCCGTGTTCGTCCGCCGCGGCGATGGTCTCCTCGTCGCGCATCGAGCCGCCCGGCTGGATCACCGCCCGGATGCCGGCCTGGGCGGCCTGGTCGATACCGTCGCGAAACGGAAAGAAGGCGTCCGAGGCCATCACCGAGCCGGCCACTTCCAGGCCGGCGTGTTCGGCCTTGATGCCGGCGATGCGGGCGCTGTTGACGCGGCTCATCTGGCCGGCGCCGACGCCGACGGTCATACCGGAACGGGCGTAGACAATGGCATTGGATTTGACGAACTTTGCCACCCGCCAGGCGAACAGTAGATCTGCCATTTGCGTATCGCTGGGTGTGCGTTTGGTCACCACGCGCGTGACTTCAAACAGACTGAGGTCGGCGTCCTGCACCAACAGACCGCCGTTGACACGCTTGAAGTCCAGTCGCGGCGCGGCCGTCTCCGGCCAGGCACCACATTCGAGAACGCGCACGTTCTTCTTGGCCGCCAGGATCGGCAAGGCCGCCGCATCGACCGCCGGCGCGATGATCACCTCGACGAACTGACGTTCGATGATGGTCTGGGCCGTGGTCGCGTCCAGGGGTCGATTGAAGGCAATGATACCGCCGAAGGCCGACTCCGGATCGGTGCTGTAGGCGCGTTCGTACGCCTCGAGCAGCGTCCCGCCTTGGGCCACGCCGCAGGGGTTGGCGTGTTTGACGATGACACAGGCGGGCGCGGCGTCGAACTGCTTGACACATTCCAGCGCCGCGTCGGTATCGGCGACATTGTTATAAGACAGCTCCTTGCCCTGCAATTGGCGCGCGCTGGCCAAGGTCGCCGCCGCGGCGTCGTGTTCGACGTAGAAGGCGGCGCCCTGGTGGGGATTCTCGCCGTAGCGCATGCCCTGGGCTCTTCTGTATTGCAGGCTGAGCGTTTGCGGAAAGGCTTCGCGCTCACCCTCGGGTGAAAGCGCTCCAAGATAGTTGGCGATAGCGCCGTCGTAGCGCGCGGTGTGCTCGAAGGTCTTCACCGCCAGCCGATAGCGGGTCGCCGCCGTGACCGCGCCATCGTTGGCGGCCATTTCCTCCAATACCCGGGAATAGTCGGCGCTGTCGACGATGACCGTGACCGCGGCGTGGTTCTTGGCCGCCGCGCGGATCAGGGTCGGCCCGCCGATGTCGATATTCTCGATCGCCGTGGCCAGATCGCAATCGGGGCGGGCGACCGTCTGCTCAAAAGGATAAAGGTTGACCACCACCATATCGATGGCGGCGATGGCGTGCTCGCGCATCACGGCGTCGTCGATACCGCGCCGCCCGAGAATCCCACCATGAATCTTCGGGTGTAGCGTTTTCACCCGGCCCTCCATCATCTCGGGAAAACCGGTGTGCGCGGACACTTCCTTCACCGGCACGGCGTTATCGCTCAGCAGCTTGGCCGTGCCGCCGGTGGAAAGTATCTCGACACCGGCGGCGTGCAACTGCTGGGCGAACGGGACGATACCCGTCTTATCGGAAACGCTGATCAGCGCGCGTTGAATGGCAGACATGATAAATACCTGATGGCGAAGGCACGGAATGTCCCTGCTCCCTGCCCGCCTGGACTAAAACGTAAACAGAAAAATTGACGAGCGAGCTACAGCAGGCCGTGTTGTTTGAGCTTTTTGCGTAAAGTACTGCGATTGATCCCCAGCACCTCGGCCGCCCGCGTCTGATTGCTACGCGTGTGTCGCATGACGCTTTCCAGCATCGCCTGCTCCACCTGACCGATGACCATGTCGTAGACGCCTTCGGCCTGATGACCGTCGAGATCACGAAAGAACAGCTCCAGCGCCGACTGCACCGCGGCCCGCAGCGGTTGTTTGCGTCGCTCCTGCGCCACCAGCGTAGGCGAATCCTGACCACTGCGCTCCTGGGACACCAGCGTGGGCGCCTCCTGTGGGCTGCTAGGCAACGATGCCAGCGCGCTCATGCCGCCATCTCCCCGGTGGCGGACCAACGATCGAAGTAAGTTTCGATAAGGGTCATCTGCTCCTCGGGACTTTCCACACCATTGACCTGCCGGCGGAACTCGGCGCCATCGCGCTGGCCTTTGCTGTACCAGCCGATATGCTTGCGCGCCACCCGCACTCCCGTGTATTCGCCGTAAAATGCGTATAAGTTATTAATATGCTGAATCATAATGGTGCGAATCTCCTTCGCCCCGGGCTCCGGCAACAATTGCCCCGTGGACAAGTAATGTTCAATTTCGCGAAAGATCCAAGGTCGTCCCTGCGCGGCCCGACCGATCATGACCGCATCGACGCCCGTTGTTTCCAGTACCTGCCGGGCTTTCACGGGGTCGGCGATATCGCCGTTGGCGATCACCGGTACCGCGACAGCCTGTTTCACGTCACGAATCGTCTGATATTCGGCTTCGCCGGCAAAACCACAGGCGCGGGTACGCCCGTGAATGGCCAGGGCCTGCACGCCGGCCTGTTCGGCCACCCGCGCCACCGCGACGGCGTTGCGGTTGCCGGGCTCCCACCCGGTGCGAAGCTTGAGTGTCACAGGCACGTCGACGGCCGCGACGACCGCCTCGAGGATCTGCCCCACCAGTCGTTCGTTGCGCAACAACGCTGAGCCCGCCATGACGTTGCAGACTTTCTTGGCCGGACAACCCATGTTGATGTCGATGATCTGGGCGCCACGCTCCACATTGAAGCGCGCCGCGTCGGCCATCATTGTCGGGTCGGCACCGGCGATCTGCACCGCGCGGGGTTCAACCTCTCCCTCGTGATTCATTCGCCGCAACGTCTGCCGGCTGCCCCACAGCGCCGAATTACACGACACCATTTCCGAGACCGCAAGACCGGCGCCCATCGCTTTGCACAATTGTCGGAACGGTCTGTCGGTTACGCCCGCCATCGGTGCAAGTACCAGACGATTGCGCAACTTGTAGGGGCCGATCTGCATACGGTGCAAAGAGCTCCTCAATAAATTACGAAGGGAAAGGCGGCCAATCATACGCCCAGAATTCTCTCGGGAAAAGTCTTGACAGAAATTTTTTCCGCGTTCGCGCTAACGGCGCGGAGGTCTTTTTTTATAGGCTGGAATGCGTTTCAACGCTTGACAAACATGAGTAGGGAAAAATTAATCACTTGCGATCCATATTAGAGAAAATCGAATTGGAAAGAAACGGCACGCTGACCCGGATCGACGACTTCCAACATGACCAGGGTTTGTTCACCGGGCGCCATGCCGCGCGCCGGGCTGCGCTCGTGCAGATATTCTTCCGGACGGAAACGGCGCACCGCGACCGGTGCGCCGGAAATATCGGAAAAGGCGATTTGAAGCACCGGGTAGGCCTGTACAAAATTGGCACGGTTGACAAACGCGGCGCTCACCAGCAAGGCGTCCTTGACATTGGGGTGGTCGCGCACCTCGCGCTCGACCATCTCGACGCGAGCCAGATCGTGACGCAGCGGCAGATTGCATGCCAGCGGTTGACACAACCAGTCGAGCGCCGGCCTGATTGCGCTGATCTGTGCCAGTCGGTTGCGGTCCCACCAGACATACTGGGCCATCAACGTGACAGTCAGGAGCAACGCTGCGGCGAGTGCGCCCCAGCGCGTGCGTGGCTCCGGCGGAAAAGTCATAGGATGCAACAGCAGTCCATCGAGCGACTCGTCGTCGTCGGGCGCAGCTCTGGGCGTGACGAACTCCGCGGCGCAGGGATGCGCATAGCAATCGGCGTCGCTGCGCGCGAAGCTGGACGGAAACGGCTGCCGGTGGCCGCCCGGGTCCGGCGACACCGGCGCCTCGGAGGCGGTGGCCCGTCGGTCGCCCCCCGCCGACAGTGCCACCGGAGCCTCCCCGGCGCCAAGACCGTCCGGGGGCGGTGCCGGCGGCTGAGGTTCAGCCGCCGGGGTCTGTTCGAGCCCCAGCGCCGCGGCGGGGACCTGATCCAGGGCACGATCGACCAGGGCGTCGATTTCCCGCGCCACGTCCTGGGGGGGCGGGTGACCCCCGGCCTGCCGCGGATCGTCGAACACGGCCGAGACGGCGTCGAAAACCGTGCGGCACTGACTGCAGCGCACGCGCCCGCCGGCGGCCCCGAGCTGGGCGGCAGTGATCGAATACACCGATTGGCATCCGGGGCAAGTGACGTACATGGGATTCCCTGCCAAAGTTTTCCTTGAGCGACTATGACCTATCAGCGGCAGGCCGGCGCACCGCCTGAAGCCGCACCCAGCCCTCGCGTTGCGCATCCGGGAGGAACTCGAACCAGTCCGCGTACGCCTGGCGCACCATCGCCGCCTGCGCGGCGAGGATGCCCGAGAGCACCAGGCGCCCGCCCGGCTTGACCGCTTGCGCCAGGCGCGCGGCCAGCGCGATCAGCGGATTGGCGAGAATATTGGCCAGTACCAGATCATAGCACTGCCCGGAAGCGGCGTCGGGCAAAGCCGTGGTCAGCCGCTGTGCGACCCCGTTTCGGTTCGCGTTTTCCGCGCTGGCGACCAGGGCCTGGGGGTCGATATCCACCCCCAGGGCGGCGCTGGCACCCAGCTTCAGGGCGGCGATGGCCAGCACCCCGGAGCCGCAACCATAGTCCAGCACCGTCAGGCCCTGCGGCGGGTGGCGATCGAGCCACTCCAGACACAAGGCGGTGGTGGGGTGGGTGCCAGTGCCGAAGGCCAGTCCGGGATCGAGATCGATCAGCACCGGGTCGGCGGCGGCATCGGGGCGTTGCCCGGCCGGACAGATCCACAGCCGGTCGCCGAAACGCATCGGCTGGAAGCGCTCCAGCCAGACCCGCTCCCAGTCGCGGTCCGCCAGCTCCGCAACCTGAAGCCGCGCCGGGACCTCGGCGCCGAAACGCGCGGCCAGGGCGCGATTGAGCGCCGCCAGATCCACGTCGGCTTCGAACAACGCGCTCACCTTGGTCTTCGGCCACAGCGGCGTGGTGCCGGGATCGGGCTCATAGAGCGGCTGGTCGGCGGCGTCCACCAGCGTGACCGACAGCGCGCCCTGGGATTCGAAGAATGCCGTCAACTGCTCGGGGTCCAGATCGCCGGCGACGAGGGAGAGTTGCTGCCAGCTCATGGGCCGGATCGACCCGCGACGGTTGCGGCACCAGCGCGCATGCCCCCGACCACCGGGCGGATCGGGAAACGACCGCAGCCGCCTGGCACGAGACGGGCCATCGGGCGACGGCAGACCATGGGCGGTGCAAGCCGGGGGCAAGGGGGCAGCGACGGGGCACGATCCGGGCAGGACGCGAGCGGTGGGAGACAGCAAGTCATGATTGGCGCAAGACCGAACGATGAGGCGCGCGCGTTGCCGCCGGCGCCGCTCACAACCCGAGCTTCTTCTCCAGATAATGGATATCCGTGCCGCCGGCGACAAACGCCGCGTCGTTGCAGATATCCTGGTGGAGCGCGATGTTGGTGCGGATACCGTCGATGACGATTTCGGACAGGGCCCCGCGCATGCGCGCCAGGGCCGAATCGCGCTCGTCGCCATAGGCGATCAGCTTGGCGATCATCGAATCATAATGGGGCGGCACCGCGTATCCATTATAGATGTGGGTATCGACACGAATACCGGGCCCTCCCGGCGCGTGATACTGGGTGATGGTGCCCGGCGAGGGCATGAAGGTCTGCGGATCTTCGGCATTGATCCGGCACTCGATGGCGTGGCCGCGCCAGCAGATATCCTCCTGGGCGTAGGACAGACCCTCGCCGGCGGCGATGCGCAGCTGTTCCTTGATGATGTCCACGCCGGTGACCATCTCGGTGACGGGATGCTCGACCTGCACCCGGGTGTTCATTTCGATGAAGTAGAACTCGCCGTCCTGGAACAGGAACTCGAAAGTCCCGGCGCCGCGATAGTTCATCTGCCGACAGGCCTCGGCGCAGCGCTCGCCCATGGCCGCGCGCTGCTCGGCGCCGATCCCCGGCGCCGGCGCCTCCTCGATCACCTTCTGGTGGCGCCGCTGCATCGAGCAGTCGCGCTCGCCGAGGTGAATGGCGTTGCCCTCGCCGTCGGCCAATACCTGGAATTCGATATGCCGCGGCGTTTCCAGGTATTTTTCCATGTAGACGGTGCCGTCGCCGAAAGCGGCCTGGGCCTCGCTGCGCGTCAGCGCGATCGCCGTGCGCAGATTGGCCTCGGCGTGCACCACCCGCATGCCGCGGCCGCCGCCGCCGGCCGCCGCCTTGATGATGATGGGGTAACCGATGTCGCGCGCCAGCCGCAGATTGGTGTCGTCATCATCCCCAAGCGGCCCGTCACTGCCCGGCACGCACGGCACGCCGGCGGCCTTCATGGCCCGAATCGCCGCCACCTTGTCGCCCATGGTGCGGATGCTCTCGGCGCGCGGGCCGATGAAGACATAACCGCTGTTCTCCACCCGCTCGGCAAAGTCGGCGTTTTCCGCCAGAAAACCGTAGCCGGGATGGATGGCCACCGCGTCGGTGACTTCCGCGGCGGCAATCAGTACCGGGATATTGAGATAGCTCTCGGCGGAAGCCGCCGGGCCGATACAGACCGACTCGTCGGCCAACAGCACGTGCTTGAGATTGCGGTCGGCCTCGGAGTGCACGGCGACCGTCTTGATACCCATTTCCCGGCAGGCGCGCAGAATGCGCAGGGCGATTTCGCCACGGTTGGCGATAACGACTTTATCCAGCATGGTCAACCAATAACAAACAGGGCCTGACCGTACTCGACGGGCTCGGCATTATCGGCCAGGATAGCGGTGATCTTTCCGGCCTTGTCGGCCTCGATCTGGTTGAGCATTTTCATCGCTTCGATAATGCACAGCGTATCGCCGACATTGACCTCGGAACCGATTTCGACAAAGGGCGACGCACCCGGCGACGATGCGCGGTAAAAAGTCCCCACCATGGGGGAATCCACGGTATGGCCAGCGGGCGCCGCGGCCGGGGCCGCCTCAGCGGCTGGCGCCGCGGAAACATCAACCGGGGCGGGCGCGGCCGCCGCCCCCATAGCCGGCATCATCGCCATCTGCGGATAGACCTGAGCGCCGGCGGCCTGGCGGCTGATGCGCACCGATTCTTCACCTTCGTGAATCTCGATTTCCGCGACGCCGGATTCTTCGAGCAATTCGATAAGTTTCTTGACCTTGCGAATGTCCATTAGCTTCCTGCAGGTATCTTGAGCTGCGCGCAAGTATAGCGTGATGTGCAGGGAAATGTTAGTGAAATGCGCCGAAATTCGGCGATCGAACGGCGTTACCCGGATTTTTTGTCGAGATAGGAAAGCGCGGCCTGCAGCGCCAGCTCGTAGCCGATCGGCCCCAGACCGCTGATGACGCCCACGGCGATATCCGAAAAATAGGAATGCTTACGAAAATCTTCACGGGCGTGAATATTGGAAAGGTGAACCTCTATAAATGGAATGCCCACTGCCAGCAGGGCGTCGCGCAAGGCGATGCTGGTATGGCTAAAACCAGCCGGGTTGAAGATGATGAAATC
>JASBSS010000023.1 GCA_030148805.1 Thiogranum sp.
CGTACTCGCGACGAGGTCAGGGCAGATGTGTTTCATTACATCGAGCGGTTCCACAATCCGAGAATGCGGCGTAGAGTGGCCAGGCAGGATCAGAAGTTTTCAGCCGTTTTTAAACCGTCCGTGGAAACGGGGTAGAACCCCCATTTAGAGATACGGAAACGCCCCTCGGTGTCACTTTTCGCCGTTTCCACGTGATAACAGACCGAGCTGGTTTCCACCAACGCCGAAATCCATCCCTCCCAGCGCGCTACAATGATTGCGCCTTCGATCGGATTGTGGGTCGTGGCGTCCAATACCACGCCCTCCCGGGCTTCCCAGTGCCGGGCACCTCCGATGGAGCAGGCACTTAGCACCCAAGCAGATACGACGATGACGATTGCTCTCGAAGCATTCATGTGCGCACCTCTCCCGGGTGGGATGCCTTGCTGCCGATGTGATCGTCCTCCTGGATGGCGCCTTGTACGCGACAGCGACGGGATATGCTACATATTCTCAATTCGCCACACTCCGTCTTCGCCTTGGATGAAGTTGACCTTGAAGGCGGTCTCGGCGCCGCCCGTGGTCCGCACCAGGATCAGTTCCGCCCACCCATTGCCAACTACCGCCTGACGGATGTCGCCCAGCGCCGCGGCCGCCGCCGGCAGGTTTGCGCCCAACGCGTCGAACAGCGTCTGATACTGGCCGCGCGAGGTGGCGCTGAACGCATCGAGGGCGCCGGCGGTGTCGCTGTTGTTCAGACGATCGAGCATTCCGCTGTAGACCGCGCGTATCCGCGCCTCGGCCCCGAGCAGTTCGTCGACCATCAGCTCGAAGGGCAGGCTGTGGCTGGTGCCGGCGCTGTCGACGATCACCACGGTGCCCTGGTGTCGGCCCGCCGCGAAATTCACCGGACCGATGTTAAACCGGCTGTAGGCCAGATCGGTGAGGCTGATCTCAAAGTTGCCGTCATTGTCGAAATCGACCTGCAGCGAGGCCATGGGCGCGCCGGTGTTGTTGTCGATGCCAAGGGTGGCGGCCAGGGGCGCGATGCCGTGATCGGGCGAAACGGAGACACGGAAAGGCGGTGCGCCGGAGCCGATCAGCGTCAGGCTGCGGCTGACGCTGACACCGTCGGGCGTGGTCGCGGTGATGTCGAGGCTGTTGTTGCCATTCGCGAGCGGCAGATCGCTGACCATGAAGCGGCCGTTTTGCACCGCCGCGCTCCGGCCGGCGACGACCACGCCGGTGTTGGCGGGGCCGTCGAAGGTCCCGCTGATCGTCACCCGGTCGCCGTTGACGGCGGCGCCGTCGGCCGGGGTGACACTGGTGATGGCCAGCGCCGCGGCCGCGCCGGGCAGGCGTTCCTGGCCCCAGGCAGCCTGATTGCCCAGTTCGTCGCTGACCACCAGCGACAGGAGATCGCCGTCCAGGGCGGCGATCGCGGCGCTGAAACTGCCATCCGGGGCCGCCGTCAGGGTGGTCAGCTCGCCGCTGCGGGCGTTGACCAGGGTCACGGTGGCGCCCGCCTGGATGGCGCCGGCGGCCCCGGTCAGGGTGACGCTGCCGGCGCTCGGCGTGCCGACACTCACGCGGCTCATGTCGGGATCGGGGGGCGGCGTGGTGTCGAGGGTGAGACTCATCCCCAGGGTGCTGGTGTTGCCCGCCGCGTCGGTGGCGATCAGGGCGACGCTGTTGCCGCCCTCGGCGAGCGCGACCGGCCCGTGGCTGAAGCTCAAATCCGCGGCGACGGTGACCGCCCGGCCGCCGATCGTCAGGGTGGACGGCTCGCTCACTGTTCCGCTGAACAGGGGGTAGGCGTTGACGAGCGCCCCGGGGGAAGGGGACGCCAGCCCGATTGCCGGCGCCACACTGTCCAGCGTCACCCGCAAGGTTTGCGAACGACTGCTGGTGGTGGTGGCATTGAACGCTTCGGCATATAGGCGGTTTTCCCCTTCGGCCAGCGTGACGTCGGCGCTGAAGCTCCCATCGGCCGCGGCGGCGACAACGAGCTGTTCGACGTCATTGACGAAAACGCGGACCTGGACGCCGGCCTGCGCCGTGCCCCCCAGCCGATAGATGGCATTGCTGGTGAGCGGCGCGCCGGAGGCGAGGATGGGCGTCACCGGCACCGGCCCGGACAGATAAGGCACGTAGTCCACCGTGCCCGCGCTCTGCGTGTAGATACCGGCGCTGATCTCGGCCTCCACGGTGGTGTTCCACCAGTTGTTGGTGGCGTCGTCGGGCGTCGACGAGCTGGCTTTGTAGTAGTTGGTGAGATTGTCGAAGATGTTGTTCTGGTTGACGGTAACGCTACCTGAGGCCAACCCCCAGGAGAAGACACCGTAGTCGTTGCCGGTAATGGTGTTGCCCGCGTTGATGACGGGCCTGACCCGGCTGCTCGAACTCGATTCCTAGATAGAGATGCCGTAGGTGTTGCCGCTGATGGTGTTCTCCTGGACCAGCGGCGCGCCGTTCCAATGGACGACGATGCCGTTGACCAGACCGCTGATGGTGTTTTTGGCGATCAGCCATTGCGCGCTGTCGGACGACTTCACGCCCGAGGTGCCGCCGGAGGCGGTGTCCTTGTAGCCGCTGATCCGGTTGTTGGTTACGGTCCCGTTCGAACGTCTTTCGAGTTGCAGGGCGATAAAATTATCCACGTAGTCGCAGTCGCTGATGGCGAGGTTCTCGGCGAACACCTCGGTGGCGATGAACGCGCGTTCGAATCTCGCGTTGGTGATGCCACTCCCTGTGTTTTGGTTAATCCACCCGTCCTTGTCGCCGATCAGCACGCCCGCCCAAGGTGCGAGGATGCCGATATCGTCCGCCGCGGCGAAAACTGACTGGTTGCCGGTTTGTCCCTGGATCACCAACTGGCCACGGGCATGCAGCATGGCGTTGCTGGCGAATTTGAGCACCGCGCCGGCGGGCACCTGTAGGCTGGTGTCCAGCGGCACCACATACGAGCCGACCACGGTATAAGGCGCGGCCACATCCAATGTGGTATCCGCGGGAACACGGCCGTTCAGGAAGTTACCGCTGACCGCATTGCCCGCCGGCCCGTCGAGAAAGGGGATCACTTTCGCCGGCTGGGCGTCGGTCCCCCACACGTCCTTATGATCGAAGATGCCCGCGGAGATGACCGACGGCGAGGTACTGCCCCACCAGTTGCCGCCGAGTGCGACCTCCGTGGCCAGGGGCTCGGTGTAGCCCGTGACGTAGATATTCAGCCGATTGTTGTAGATGCTGTTGTTGCTGACGATGGAATCGGGGTTGCTGAAACCGTCACCCACGAACTTGATCCCCGCCGAATTGTTGTTGACGATGCTGTTTTGGTTGTTGATCAGCGCTCTCGCGCCGCCGTGGAGCTCCGCCCCGGTACTGTTGTCGTGCAGGTTGTTGCCGTCGAGCCAGGGTGAGGCGGCATCGATGAGGACAGCGGTGCTGGTGTTGCCTATGTCGTTGTTACGCAGGTGCGGAGAAGCCCCGGTCGATCCCCGCGCCTGCACCCGGATCCCCGTGCCGGTATTGCGCAGCCGGTTGTCGTGGACCTCGGGCGAGGCGTCCTCGATGGAAATGGCGCTCTCCCACCCACCACTTTCGTTATCGATGGTGTTGGCGAAGATCGCGCCGCTGGCGCCGTTGACGAAGGCCACCCCCCTGTCGGTCCAGCCCGTCCCGAACTTGCGGATGGTGCTGTGGGTGAGTTGCAGCGACGCGGCGTCGACACTGACAGCGGGGTTGGCATATTCGATCAGCGCATAATCGATACTGCCGCCCGCACTCCCGCCATTCAGGCGAATCCCGTTCCAGTCGCCCGCGGCCGGGGACGCGGCGTTGGACGTAAAAGTTACCAGGGCGGTATCCCGCCCGCGGATGTCGAGGCTACCGTCGACCATCACGGAGGCGCCGCCGACGAACTTCACCACGGCGCCGGGCTGTACGGTCAGGGTAACCCCCGCCGGAATGGTTAAATCGGCGCCGACGATATAAGGCTCGACCGGGCTGCCCGCCGTCCACACCGTATCGGCGGCCAGCACGCCACTCTGGTCGCGGGGAACGCTGTTGGTGTAGTCGAGGATCACCGGGTCGGACTTCGGCCCCTCGACGCCGGTGTCGACCGCGCTGGCGCTGATTTGATTGGCGCCATCGTCCAATATGGCGGCAAAACCGAATTCCCCGGTATCCGGCGCGGCGCGGGTGCTGGCCTGCCACCGGCCGTCGACATAGAGGCGGACTTCCAAGCCCGGTGTGGCGCTGCCCGACACCGGGTAAGGGTTCG
This sequence comes from Thiogranum sp., assembly GCA_030148805.1. Taxonomy (GTDB): domain Bacteria; phylum Pseudomonadota; class Gammaproteobacteria; order DSM-19610; family DSM-19610; genus Thiogranum. The sequence goes on from JASBSS010000023.1 coordinate 4,262, forward strand.
CGGTTACAGTGCCGGAGCTGATGACAAGCTGCGGCGCATCCGGCCCGAGATAGACGGGTGCCAACGTCACCTGTCCGGCAAGGGCCCGCATGAGCACGACGATATCGCCGCCATTGAGTTCGCCGTCGGGGCTGCCTAGCGGTGCCACATCGGCGACCCGCAGCTGCTCCGGGGTGGGGGTCAGGTCGCCGAGCACCAGTCGTTGCAGTATCAGCAGATCCGCGGCATTGACCAGGCCGTCGGGATTGCCCAGGGGAGCGATATCACCGGCGGGACGGGTGAGCGCGCCCGCCGGACCCGGCGCGGCCAGGCTCAGGCACAACCCCGTCAGGAGACAGGCGCGCTGGAAATGCGCCCGCCGGCCACGACCGGCCCTCGAATGGGCCTGCCTTCCCTGCCCAGAACAACCATGCGCTCCCTGCATAGTCTGTCGCAATCCCTTGGTCGCGAACTACGGGTGGATGAGATAGCGCAATAAGCTACCCCTGCCGGACGCGCGCGTCAATTCGCACGCTGGGGATGAGCGGCACGATGCCCGCGACGTCGGGCACGGTACGCTTTGTCACGTTCCGGCAGCCCCCCTCAGTCGCAACTGACCCGCTGCACGCGGATATCCGGATAACGCTGCTGCAACTGCGTCCACACCGCCGAGACCAGCAGCGGCTGGGCGGCGGGCTCGAGGTCGATCCAGTAGACTTTGCGCGTGCGATAGCGCTGATCGAGCACGGCATCGAAACCCAGCTGGCGGATCTGCTCCAGGCGCGCCTGGGCCTTGCTCTTGTCCGAGAAGATCCCCAGCGAGATATAGTTCTGATTGCCGATGAAGTAATCGCTCATGCCGTGGGCGTCCAGCTCGGCGACGATGCGGCGTGCCTGCGCCGCCGGCATGGCCGGCAGGTAGACCCAGTAGCCCGACGGTTGGCGGACTTCACCGGCGCGTGGCTGGGAGCGATAACCGGCCGCCTCCAGCTCGGCGCCGGCGAAGCGCGCCGCTTCTGGTTCGGTGAACGGACCCACGGCGTGGCAGGTCGTGGGCGGCGCGCGCTCGGCCTGCGAGGCCGCGGGCGGAACCGGGGCCGGGGCGGCAACCTTCGGCGGCGCGGCCTCGTCCGTGGCGTCAGTGGGTGGCGTCGTCCCTGGCGGGTCGGATGCCGGTGCGCTGGGGTCGGATGCCGGTGCGCTGGGGTCGGCTTCCGGCGCGCTCGAATCGGAGGCTGGTGCGCTCATGTCGGATGCCGATGCACTCGGGGCCGCGGCGTGCGGGGTACGCTCGGAGAGCAACACCAGCGGTTCGATACCGGGCGGAACCGGGATCGCGCGGTACTGTTCGGGTTGCGGGTACGGCTGGGTCAGCAGCCACACCAGCATGCCCAGGTTGGCCAGCAGCAACAACCACGCTAGGGATCGCACACCGCTGGCTCTTTGGGTGCGGCCTCGCTGCTTTGCACCGGCGCCTCGGCCTGCGCGCTGGCGGCGGCGAAGGCCGCCAGGCCCTCGAGCACCAGCTCGGGCAGATGCCGCGGCTGGGTGCTCAACAACGGCCGGATCCGTTCGGCGTCGCCGCCGGTGATCAGCGCCTGGGTGGCACGGCCCAGCTCGGCCCTGAGGTCGAGCAAGGCCCGGTCGATCAGCGCGACGGCGGCGTACAGGGTGCCGCCGGCGACCGCTACGTCGGTGCTGGCGCCCAGCAGGGCGATGTCACCGTCCTCGACCTGCGACAGCTCGATGCCGGGCGCCGTGTGGGTCAGGGCGGAGCTCATCAGATCGATACCGGGCGCGATCAGGCCGCCGAGGTGGCGCCCCTGGGCGGTCAGCGCGTCGATGGTGATGGCGGTGCCGCAATCGACAATGACCAGCGGCGTCTGATAGCGCGCGTGCGCGGCCAGCAGGCAGGCCCAGCGATCGGCGCCGAGACGCTCGGGCTGCTGGTAGGCGTTGCTCACGCCCAATTGTTCGGTGCTGGCGCGCAGAAACTCGGGTTGCACCTTCCAGCGACGCTTCACCCAGGTGACGACCGACTTGTCGTAGTCGCCTCCGGCGACGCTGGCGACAATCACCCGCTGCGGCGGTTGCAATTCCTTCCATGCCGGACGCGCGAGGTCCTTGAAGGCCTTGTTCTCGCGTACCAGGGGCCGGCCGGCGCGAAAGCCGTCGGCGTCCTGCATGGCCCATTTGATACGGGCATTGCCAATGTCCACTAGCAGATTCATCAGGACAACCGCAGACTGACTTCGCCCGCATGGTAGCTGCGGGTCTTGCCGTCGTGTTCGATCAACAGGCCACCGCGGGGATCGATGCCGCGCGCGATGCCGGTAATCATGGGTTCTTGTTCATGGCGCAGTTCCACCGCCCGACCGGTGACCAGGTCGAGCTGATTCCAGGCGTTGAGAAAGTCCGGCAGGCCGTGCGCGTCGAAACGCCGCAATGCCTCGACCAGACTGTTGATGACATCGGCGGCGAGTTCGCAACGCGAAAGTCGCACCCCCGAGCGCGAAAGGTCGGTCCAGGGCTGATCAATGGCGCGCGCCGCGCACTGCGACAGCTTGAGGTTGATCCCCACACCGATGACCACCCGGTAAGGCCCCCCGCTTTCGCCGGCCAGATCGAGCAGGATCCCGGCCAGTTTCCGCCCCTGGTGATAGATATCGTTGGGCCACTTGAGCCCGACGCCCTCCAGCCCCCGCGCGCGCAGCGCTTCGGCCACCGCCACGGCGCTGACCAGGCTCAGTCCCCCGGCGGCCAGATGACTTTCGCTGACCGTCGCCGCCAGGGAGAGATACAGATTGCTCCCGTAGGGCGACACCCAGCGGCGGCCGCGACGGCCGCGGCCGGCGCTCTGCCACTCGGCGAGACACACGCGCACACGACCCTCGGGGAGCGGCGTGGCCTCGCGTTTGAGATAGTCGCTGGTGGAATCGAGCTGGAGAAAGATCTCCAGCGCCTGCAGGCGCTCCCGCACGCGCGCCTCGAGACCCGCCAGCACGCGTGCCTGTTGCAGCGGCTCGAACGGCTCGGCCAGCCGGTACCCGCGGCCGCGCACCGCGTGCACGTCCAGGCCCAGGGCCTCGAGCGCCTGAATGTGCTTCCACACGGCGGCCCGGCTGATACCCAGGCGCCGACCCAGCGACTGGCCCGACTGCACCGAGCCGTCGGCGAGCAATTCAATAAGACGATCACGCATCGACATACCGCGAGTTTATCACATCAGCCTGTCTATCTTTCTAAGTTTGTTAGGCTTTTTCCACAAGTTCTTAATCTTCGTGCAACTTCGCCGATAGGCCGGGTAAGCCCGTCGATACAGGGGCTTGGCGCCGCGGCGTCTGGGCAAGGAGCAAACAAGCGATGTCGGTGAATGAAAAAAACCCCTATCGGCTACCCGCAACGGATACGCTGCTGCCGGCAGCCCCATTGTACAGACGCGCCCCGCGCGAAGACGAGCACGGTCGACCGCTGTCGGATTTCATGATGCTGATTCCGCGTCTGCGCACGCGCGCGCCGCACCGGATCGCCGAAATCACCGGTCGGATCGAAAGCGTACTGGCGCGCCACGCCAGCGACGTGGTGTTCGCCGACCTGAACCTGAAACTCAACGTCCTGTGGGTGGTGGTTCGACCGCAGGCCGGCATCTGCTGGAATCTGCCGGTGGAAATCAACGACGCCGTACCCGATGCGCGGCTGGTGGCACAGCCGGCCTTCTAGAGCACGGCCGCGCTCAGCCGTTCAACGCCATTTCCACCTCGGCAAAGGTAGTGGCCACTTCGGTGGTGTCGATGGCCTCGCCCAATTGCCGGCCGATCTGCGAGGCGGAGAAAATGCCGCGGATACCCGGACGGCCATCGGCGCTGGCGCGGTCGAGCACCAGCGCGTGGCGGCGGCCGCTGGCCTGCAGCGTGGCGACGATATCGCGCACCGAGGCGCGCAGGACGTCGTTCATGTCCAGCGCCTCCAAGTGCGAATGCGGCGTCATGATGTCGCGCACCAGAATCTCCTCGTAGCGCTGGCGCTGCTCGTTGTGGAACCGCACCGGTTTTTCTCCCAGGATGTCGGTGGTGGTGATCAGGCCCACGATGTCCTTGTCGCCGTTGACCACGAACAGCAGCCGCACCCCGGCGGACTTCATGTGCTGTAAGGCCTCGCCGATGGTCGCGTGCGGCTCGATGGTATAGGCCACTTGCTGGCGCAGATCGGTCATCACGAACACGGCCGGACTGTCGCCGCTGACGTGCTCGGGCAGCTCCTGGCCGGGCTCGAAACAGCGGACCACGCCGGCCAGCGGATACAAGGGGAGAAGGTTTGCGCCTGTCACGGGGCACCTCGAAACAATGGCTCTCCTGGTAACCTATAGCTCAACCCTGGGGGTTTGCAAATATCCCGCACCTGGTAGAGGCTTTGGTATCCGTCAGCCGAGGGCGTTGGGGAACGGCTGTGGCGCGCGCTGGGGACGCTGACAGCGCCTGGCTACGGGGGGGGCGAGGGAGAGGACGAGGGGGACGAGGACGGGGACGATGAGGGCCGCACGCTGCCCGGGCCTGCGTCGCGCAGAGTGCTCAGGAGTTCGGCCAGTTCCTCGACACTGACCGGTTTGGTCAGGTGGTGGTCGAAACCCGCCTCGCGCGAGCGCTGGCGGTCGCTTTCCTGGCCCCAGCCGGTCAACGCCACCAACATCGGCGCCTGCCCCCAACCCTCGGCGCGTATCGTTTTGGCCACTTCATAGCCATTGCGGCCCGGCATGCCGATATCGAGCAGAATAAGATGCGGACGGAAGCGCTCGGCTTCGCTGATCGCCTCGTCGCCGCTGAAGCCCTTGCGCGTTTCGTGCCCCCACATGCGCAACAATTCGGCCAAGGCCAGGGCGGCATCCCGATTGTCGTCGACCACCAGGACACGATAATGGCCGGAGGGTTCGGGTGGCGCCGACTCGATGGGCTCTGCTCTGAACTCGCCCGCGGCGACCGCCTGCGACAACAAGGGCAGCCAGACCACGAATTCGCTGCCCTTGCCGCTGCCCTCGCTGAACACCTCGATCCTGCCTTGGTGCAGCTCCAGCAGCGATTTCACCAGGGACAAACCGATCCCCAGGCCTTTGCTTTGCACATCCTCGGAGTGGTGCAGCTGACAGAAGGCATCGAAAATCGCCTCCCGTTGATCGCTGGGAAGACCGACGCCGTTGTCGCGCACCGTGATGCGCGCCGCGTCACCCTCGCGACGCACGGTGAAGCCGATCCGTCCTCCGGGCGGCGTGTACTTGGCCGCATTGGTCAGCAGATTGACCAATATCTGCGTCACGCGTACCGGATCGGCCTCTACCATCAGGGTTTCGTCCGGCAGCGACGCGTTCAGTTCATGGCCGACGGCCTCCAGCTGACCGCGCACTTCGTTCAAGGCGACATCGCACAGCTCACGCAATTCGACGGGTTGTTTGCGCAGGCGCAACTTGCCGTGGGTGATGCGCGAGACCTCGAGCAGATCCTCCACCATCTGTTTCAGCGCGGTCATCTGCCGGCCCATGGCATTGAGGCTTTTGGCGATGACGCCGGGCTCGCGGGACAGGCGCACGACTTCCAGCGCACTGCTCAGAGCGGCCAGGGGATTGCGCAGCTCGTGGCCGAGGGTGGCAAGAAACTCGTCCTTGCGCCGACCGACCTCGCGCAGCCGCGCCTCGGTTTCCTGGCGCATCGCGGACAGTTTCAAATGCGCCTCCACCCGCGCCAGCAGCTCCTTGGCGCCGAAGGGCTTGACCAGGTAGTCGTCGGCTCCGGCCTCCAACCCTTCGCACCGGGACTGCTCGCCCGCGCGGGCAGAGAGCAGAATCACGGGAACGGCACGCGTGCGAGGATCTTCCCGCAAGGCATTCAGCAGCCCGAACCCGTCCAGGTGCGGCATCATCACATCGCTGAGCACGAGGTCCGGCGGCGCACGCTGTGCCAGTCGCAGGGCGACCTGACCGTGTTCGGCCGTCTCCACCTGATAGTCGTCACTCAGCAGTCGGGCCACGTACTGACGCATATCGGCGTTGTCGTCGACCAGCAGGATGCGCCGTTTCTCCGTAGCGGCGGCCGACGCGACCGTGCTCGGCCCGGCTGCCGGGCCGGCCGGCGTCTGCGGCTTGGCTAGCAGAGGGGGGAGATCGCGCTCGTCGGTGTGCAGCCAGCCGAGGGCTTCCTGCACGTAAGCCTCGGGGCTGCTGGCGGTGGCTGCCAGACGCTGGGGCTCATCCAGGTGTTCGCTCGGCAGATGCGCCTTGCCGAAGGGAATCGTGACGGTGAAGCAAGTACCACGGGCAAGCGCGCTCTGCGCCTCGATGACGCCACCATGCAGTTTCACCAGTTCCTGCACCAGGGCCAGACCGATACCGGAGCCCTCGTGGGTGCGTCCGCGCATGCCCTCGACGCGATGGAAGCGTTCGAACAAGCGTGGCAACTCATCCTCGGCCACGCCGACACCGGTATCGCGCACGCGCAATACCGCGCCCCCGGTCGCCGCCTCCAGAGTGACGTGAATACCGCCCTCGAGGGTGAACTTGAACGCGTTGGACAACAGATTGAGGACGATTTTTTCCCACATTTCGCTGTCGATATAGACCGGTTGTGGCAACCGCTGGCACTCGACGCGCAATTCCAGACCGGCCTTCTCGCAAGCCGAACGGAAGCTGCTGGCCAGCTCGGCGGTGTATGCCGACAGATCGGTGGGCTGGTACAGCGCCCGCGCCCGCCCCGCCTCGATTCGGGAAAAGTCGAGCAGCGAGTTGACCAGCCGCAACAGACGCAAGGCGTTGCGGTGAGCGACGCCGAGCAGATCGCCGGTCGCCGCCGGCAGCGCCTGGCCCGTCGCGAGCGCCTCTTCCAGAGGACCGAGCATCAACGTCAGGGGCGTTCTGAATTCATGGCTGACATTGCTGAAAAAAGCGGTCTTGGCCTTGTCGAGTGCGGCCAACGCCTGGGCGCTTTTTTTTCCTCCTCGTAGGATCGGGCGCTGACCAGGGCGTTAAGGACTGCATCCTGCAGCATGGTAAAAAAGGTGCGGTAGGGGCCGTCGAGCGCTCGCCTGGGACTGACACCGACGATCAGTACGGCAATGGGATGGGGCATGCCGGCGATGACGATGGGCAACATCATCGCCACTTGCGGCGGCTCGGGATAGGGGCCTGACTCGATGGCGCCGAAGCGCGCTTCCAGTCGGTCGATCTGCACCGGGGTCGCGCACGCCAGCGCTGCGGACAGCGGCCAGTGCGCGCTGGCCGCGTCCGAATCGACCAAGTCGATACACGCCGGGGTCAATCGGGTTGTCAGCTCCAGATTCACGCCGCCCGCAAGCCGCGCCTCGGTGGCATCGGCATTCAACCGATACAGCGCGGCGAAGGGAACGTCCAGCTGATGCTGGCCAAGCACCGCGAGCACCAGTTTGCCCCAGTCCTCCTCGCTGACCGCGTTGCCCGCCTGCTCGGCGACGTCGCGCAGCACGCCGAGGCGCCGCTCGGCGAGCATCTGCGTGGTCGTCTCGGTAACTGGGTGAAACAGTCCCGACACTTCGCCACCGGCATCGCGAATGGGGCTGAACGAAAAGGTGAAAAATGCCTCTTCCAGGTACCCATAGCGGTCGATGAACAGCCGCTGGTTTTCCAGATAAGCCGTAGTACCGGCGGCGGCGCTTTCGAAGGCCTCGCCGATCACCGGCCAGGCCGAGAGCCAACAAGCCTTGAAATCCTGGCCCATGGACTGGGGGTGTTTGCCGCCGCAGATCGGCCAGTAACCGTCGTTGTAGATCTGAACCCGCTGGGGGCCCCAGGCGATGGAGATGGGAAAATTCGAGCTCAGCGCCAGACTTACGGTGGTGCGCAGACTCTGCGGCCATTGGTCGATCGGCCCCAGCGGCGTGCGCGACCAGTCTTTCTCGCGCACCACCTTGACCATCTCGCCGCCGCCAACCAGCCATTCGGGGGCGTTGGAGGAGCGGCCCGTGCTACCGTCGTCGTCATTCATTCTGCCTGACCGTACGTCGTCAGCCGTCGGCTGAATGGGGGGGTAAAGAAAGCATACTTTCTTTACGGGCAAAAAAAACCCCTGCTCAGGCAGGGGTTTTGGAATTAAAAGCCTGGCAGTGTCCTACTTTCACATGGGATCTCCCACACTATCATCGGCGCTGAGCGGTTTCACTTCCGAGTTCGAGATGGGATCGGGTGGTTCACACTCGCTATGGCCGCCAGGCAAACTGGTAGCTTAAAAGAGGACATTCCGTAAACAGAAAGTATCCGTCCCCTTTCAAACGAATTCGGAAAGTTGTCAAACAAGGGGTTGTTGCAGCTTGAACCCACACCCAAATCGCTTGGGTGTTATATGGTCAAGCCTCACGGGCAATTAGTACTGGTTAGCTTCATACGTTACCGCACTTCCACACCCAGCCTATCAACGTGGTGGTCTTCCACGGCCCTTCAGGGACCTC
>JASBSS010000024.1 GCA_030148805.1 Thiogranum sp.
CTGTCGTTTCTGTATATGTGGGTGGGCGCGCATCATTTGCATTGGACCGCGCTGCCGGACTGGACCTCGACCCTCGCCGCCACCTTTTCCATCATGCTCCTGCTGCCGTCCTGGGGCGGCATGATCAACGGCATCATGACCCTCTCCGGGGCCTGGGAAAAACTGCGTACCGACCCGGTGATGCTGTTTCTGATCACCGCCTTGTCTTTCTATGGCATGGCGACCTTCGAGGGGCCGCTGATGTCGCTCAAAAGCGTCAACGCCCTCTCGCACTACACTGACTGGACGATCGGCCATGTGCATTCCGGCGCGTTGGGCTGGGTGGCGATGATCACCTTCGGCTCCTTCTACCACATGGTCCCGCGCCTGTACGACACCCGGCTCTATAGCGTGCGCCTGGTCTACGTGCATTTCTGGCTCGCGACCATCGGTATTCTGTTGTATATCACCGCCATGTGGGTGGCCGGGATTTTCCAGGGGCTGATGCTGCGCAGCTTCGACGATTACGGGAACCTTGCCTATACCTTCGTCGAGACTGTGGCGTTCCTGCACGAGCCGTACGTGGTGCGCGCTCTGGGTGGGGTGTTCTTCATCTCAGGGGTGGCGATCATGGCCTGGAACATGTACATGACGGTGCGTCAGTCGCGCATCGAAAGCGCTGAAATCGAAGCCCGGATCGCCGCCAAGATGGCCAACGCCTGATCCGGCGCCGCGGAGACATTGCAGTGATTAAACACGAAAATATCGAAACCAACGCCGGTCTGCTGATTGTGCTGACGCTGATCGTCATCAGTATCGGCGGCTTGGTGGAAATCGTTCCGCTGTTCTATATCAACGACACGGTCGAAAAAGTCTCGGGTGTTCGTCCTTACACGCCGCTCGAACTGCGCGGCCGCGACATCTATCAGCGCGAAGGCTGCTACCTGTGTCATTCGCAGATGGTGCGTCCTTTCCGCGATGAGTGGTTGCGCTACGGGCATTATTCGCTGGCCGCCGAGTCGCAGTACGATCATCCGTTCCAGTGGGGCTCCAAGCGTACCGGACCGGATCTGGCGCGTGTCGGTGGCAAGTATTCCAACGCCTGGCATGTCGCCCATCTGATCAATCCGCGAGACGTGGTGCCGCAGTCGATCATGCCCAATTATCCCTGGCTGCAAACCACCGATCTGGATTACTCCGATGTCCAGGCGCGCATGCGCGCGCTGAAGCGAACCGGAGTGCCCTATTCCGAGACCCAGGCCGAGTACGATCACAACGTGGCCACCTTCGGGCCCGAGACCGCGAACAAGCTCGACATCCTGCACGCCGAGGAGAATCTGATGCAGCAGGCGCTGGCCAACGACTACGACGGTCAGCGCGACCGGGTGACCGAAATGGACGCGCTGGTGGCCTATTTGCAGGTGCTGGGGACCATGGTGGACTTCAGCCGCTATGACGAAGGGTATTTTGCCGAGTTCCGCTGAGCCCGGGCGCAGAGGAAGCAGGAGAATGCCGCTATGCCGGAATGGTTGCAATGGCTGGGTCGTTTCGAGAACTCCAAGATTCTGGCGCTGCTGATATTCTTCTTCACCTTTTGCGGCATTCTGATTTATGTCTACACGGGGAAAAAGCGCACCCGACGGCTTGAGTCGTACAAGTACATTCCCCTGCACGACGACGAACGCGATTTAGACGCCGGCAACGGCGAGGAAAACGACGATGAGCGACAAAAAAGCTAGATCACAGGGAGCCGTGCAGACGACCGGACATGCCTGGGACGGCGACATCCAGGAGTTCAACAACCCGTTGCCGACCTGGTGGTTGTGGGCTTTCTACGCGACCGTGGTGTTCGCCCTGATCTATTGGGTGCTGTATCCCGCCTGGCCGGTGGGGGGCAGTTTCACCAAGGGGCTGTTCAACGACATCACCTTCGTCGACAGCGACGGCAGCGTCAAGACCACGCATTGGAACACCCGCGCCCTGCTGATCCGAGACCTGAAGGAGGGTGAGGAAGCGCGCCTGAGCGCGGAGTACATGTCCAAGGTCGCCGACGCCAGCTATGCCCAGATTCTTGCCGATCCCGAAATGATGGCCTACACCCGCTCGGTCGCCAAGGGGTTGTTCGGCGACAACTGCGCCGCCTGCCACGGTTCCGGCGGACAGGGAGTGATTGGCCTGTTCCCCAATCTGGCCGACGACGCCTGGCTGTGGGGCGGGAGCATAGACCAGATACACAAGACGATCGCCGAAGGACGTTATGGCTTCATGCCGGCGTTCCGCGATACGTTCAATGACAAGCAACTGCGCGACGTGGCCTCCTACGTGTTGAGCCTGTCGGGCAATAAGGTCGACAACGCTGCCCGCGCGCGCGGGGAAAAAATCTTCCAGACCCAGGAGGGTGGCTGTCACTACTGCCACACCCCCGCGGGCACCGGTCTGAAATCCCAGGGTGCGGCCGACTTGACCGACCAGATCTGGACCATCGCCGACGTCAATGGCACGGATGACCCGGCCGTCAAGCTGGAGCGGGTGGAAAAAGTCATCAGCGGCGGCGTCCAGCGGCAAATGCCCCACTGGTCGGAGCGTCTCACCCCGGCGCAGATCAAGCTGCTGACCGTCTATGTCCACGAGCTGGGGGGCGGGCAATAGAGCCGTGCGCCGGCTCTAGGTTCAGGCGAAGGTATGGCTGATGCCGGTGCGCAACCGCTCTACCAGGCACGGATCCCTATTTATACGCGCTCCGTCAAGGGACGTTTCCGCAATCTGAAATGGGGCATTCTGGGCCTCGCCTACAGCGTGTATTTTCTTTTGCCCTGGTTGCGTTGGGAGCGCAACGTCGGTCCCGACCAGGCGGTGCTGTTCGACATTTCGGCGCGTAAATTCTATCTGTTCGATCTCGTGGTGCATGCCCAGGACCTGTTCTGGCTGGCCGGTTTTCTGGTGATCGCCGCGTTGCTGTTGTTCTTCGTCACCGGCATCGCCGGGCGTGTGTTTTGCGGCTATTTCTGTTTTCAGACCCTGTGGACCGACCTGTACATGCTCATCGAGCGGCTGGTGCAGGGTGACCGCGTCGCCCGCATCCGTCTGGACAAGGCGCCCTGGAGCGCGGCAAAGCTGCTGCGCAAGGGCCTGACCCACTTTCTCTGGCTGTTGGCGGCGTTCCTCACCGGCCTGACGTTCACGCTCTATTGGGAAGACGCGCCGCGACTGATCGTCGACTGGTTCACCGGCAAGGCGCCGTTCGCCGCTTACGCCACCACGTTGTTTCTCACCGCCACCACTTATGTCATGGCGGGCCTGGCGCGCGAACAGGTTTGCACTTATATGTGCCCCTATGCCCGCTTCCAGTCGGTGATGTTCGACGCCGACACCCGTATCGTCGCCTACGACGTTTCCCGGGGCGAGGCCGGGCGCGGGCGTCATCGAGTCACGCGCGAGCTGAAAAGCCGTGAGCAGCGCCAGGCGCAAGGGGTGGGTGAATGCATCGATTGCGGTTACTGTGTGCAGGTCTGCCCCACGGGGATCGACATTCGCGACGGCTTGCAGGTGCAGTGCATCAGCTGCGCGCTGTGCATCGACGCCTGTGGAACCATCATGGATTCGCTCGGCTGGGGCAAAAGCCTTATCGGCTACACCTCGGAGAAGCAGGCCGCCGGTCTGCCCAGCCGGCTGTGGAAGCCGCGCACCGTCGCCTACGGTCTGGTGTTGCTCGGTGCCATCGCCGCGCTGGTCTGGAGCGTCGGCAACCAGGCGCCGCTCGAACTCAGCGTGGTGCAGCTGCGCCAGCCGCTGTTCGTGCGTCTGTCCGACGGGCGGATCCAGAACAGCTACGAGCTGCACATGGAGAACAAGACCGATGAACCGGTCCAGGTGGCGATCATGATGCGCGGCCTGGCCGGAGCGCAACTCGATCTGGGCAAGCTGGACTCGGTGGAGCTGCCGCCGCAACGCGCCCTGCACGTGTTGGCACGTGTGCGTTGGGGCTCGAGCCGGGATACCAAAGGCTCGCGCGGTTTCGCTTTCAATATCGTGCCGCAGCGCCGCGATGAGCTGGGAATGATCAGCGCGCCGGCCACCTTCTATCTGCCAGGGGTGGATTACTGATGTTGCAGTCATTGCTGGCCCTGCCGCTGGGTGCGCTGGCCGAGGTGCTCCTGTTTCTGCTGGTCTATTCGTTCTCGCCGCTCAATGGCAAGCTCACCGCAGCCCTGGTAGCCCTACTGTCCGTCGCAGCGGTGGTGCTCTACAGCACGTTTCGCTGGCCCGGCGCCGATGTGCTGGCGATGTATATCGCCGTTCTGGCCGTTGGCGGCTACCTGCTGGGTATCATCAGCAGCAGTTATGAGGAGCGACGCGCCGAAGGCGGGCCCAGGCGGCGCTGGTTCCACTGGGCCCCGGCGCTCATCGTGGTTTTCTTTCTTGCCTTGTTCGCCCTCGACGGGGTGCTGGTGACCATTTCCACCCAGGGGCTGCCGGCGTGGCTGGCACAGGTCATTCTGCCGAAGTCCTCTCAGGACGAGCATGTGCAATCCCTGTTTCCCGGCACGGTGGCGAACAACTTCCAGAAGAAGGAAGAGCAGTACAATGCCTATCTGGATCAGGTGAAGCGACAGCAGGAGCGGGGCTGGAAGGTCGACAAGGGCTGGTTGAAAAAGCCGGTGGTCGGCGCTCCCGCGGTTTTTCAGGTGCGGGTGCAGGAAGCCGACGACGCCCCGGTGCGTTTCGCCGAGGTCAGTGGGATTTTTCTCCGCCCGTCGGACAGCCGCAAGGACATGAGCTTCAGGATGCAGGAAGTCGAGCCCGGCCTGTACCAGGTGATACTGCGCTTGCCGGAACCCGGGATGTGGGACCTGCTGTTGAAGATCAAGCGGGGCTCCCAGTTGCATGAAGTGCGCGCCTCGACCTCGGTCGACGCCAAGGGAGGCTAGGCGCGCGGCCGGCGCGCTTATCCGGGATGACGGATTTGGCCGAACGCGCAGAACAACCCGCCTGTTTTCATTGTGGTTTGCCGGTACCGGCGGGTGCCGAGTATTGCGTGACCATCGACGCCAGGGCGCAACCCATGTGTTGCCGCGGTTGCCAGGCGGTGGCGCAGGCGATCGTCGCCGGCGGCTTGAGCGATTTCTATCGCCACCGCACGGCAACCTCGCTCCAGGCCCAGGATCTGGTGCCGGCCGAACTGGATAAGCTGGCCCTCTATGACCGCGAAGACCTGCAACAGAGCTTTGCCGTCGGACAAGGCGAGGAAAGCCGCGAGGCGGCGCTGATCATCGAGGGTATCGTGTGCGCCGCCTGTGTCTGGCTCAACGAGCGCCATGTGCGCGCCCTGCCGGGGGTGCAGGAATTCTCGGTCAACTATTCCACCCACCGCGCGCGCGTGCGCTGGAACCCGCAACAGATCCGTCTGAGCCAGGTGCTCGAGGCCATCACTGCCATCGGCTACCGGGCGCACCCCTTCGACCCCGGGCGCCAGGAACAACTGCAGCGCGACGAGCGCAAGGCCGCGCTACGCCGTCTGGCGGTGGCTGGGCTGGGTATGCTGCAGGTCATGATGTTGGCGGTGGCGCTGTATGCGGGCGACGCGTCCGGGATGGACGCCCCGCTGCGCAGCTTTCTGCGCTGGGTAAGCCTGGTGCTGACCGTGCCGGTGGTCCTGTATGCGGGCAAAGGCTTCTTTGTCAGCGCCTGGCGGGATTTGCGCCGGCGTCAGCTGGGCATGGACGTGCCGGTCGCGCTGGCCATCGGCGGCGCCTTTCTCGCCAGCGCCTGGGCCACCGTGCGCGGCAGCGGTGAGATCTACTACGACTCGGTCACCATGTTCATCTTCTTCCTGCTGGCCGGGCGCTTCCTCGAGATGGCCGCCCGTCACCGTGCCGGCCAGGCCGCCGAGGAGCTGGTCAAGCTGTTGCCGGCCACCGCGGCGCGCCTGGGCGAGGGTGGCGAGCAGCAGGTGCCGGTGGGCGATCTGGCGCCGGGCGACAGGGTCCTGGTGCGCCCGGGGGAAAGTGTGCCCGCCGACGGCCGGGTGCTGGAGGGCCACAGTTCGGTCGATGAATCGCTGCTCACCGGCGAGAGCGTGCCGTTGCCGCGGGCACCGGGCGACAGGCTCACCGGGGGCACCGTGAACAATGAAAGCCCGTTGATCATGGAGGTCGAGGCGGTCGGCGAGGGCACGGTGCTGGCCTCGATTATGCGTCTGCTCGACCGGGCGCAGAGCGAAAAACCCGGGGTCGCGCGCCTGGCCGATCGGGTGGCGGCGTGGTTTGTCGCGGCGCTGCTGCTGGTGGCCGCGGGGGTGGCCTGGTGGTGGTGGCAACACGACCCCACCCACGCCTTTGCGGTGACCTTGTCGGTGCTGGTGGTGACCTGTCCTTGTGCGCTTTCCCTGGCTACCCCGGCGGCGGTGACGGCGGCCACCGGGGCCTTGACGCGGCTCGGGGTGTTGACCACCCGGGGCCACGCGCTGGAAACCCTGGCGCGCGCCACCCACGTCATTTTCGATAAGACCGGTACCCTGACCGAAGGCCGTTTGCGCCTGGAGCGGGTCGAGTTGTTGGGGCAGCGGGATCGTGGCGCCTGTCTGCAACTGGCCGCCGCTCTGGAGCGGGCCTCGGAACACCCGATCGCGCGCGCCCTGGAGCTGGCCGGCGCGGCGCCCAGCGCCGCGACGCAGGTCAGCGCCAGCGCCGGACAGGGGATCGAAGGCTGGGTGGCCGACCGGCGTTATCGTATCGGCACGGCTGATTACGTCGCTCAGCTCAGGGGCGGGCAGGAGCGGGAGGTTGCCCGGACATTGCCCGATGGCGTCTACCTCGGCGACCAGGACGGTTATCTGGCGCGTTTCATCTTCGCCGATCAAGTGCGCGCACAGGCCGCCGAGGCGCTGCAGGGGCTACGCGACCTGGGCCTGGAGATCGAGCTGCTCAGTGGCGACCAGTCCGCGGCGGTGGAGGCGGTGGCCGGGCAGCTGGCGATCCGCCGCTATCAGGCGCGCTGCCGTCCCCAGGACAAACTGGCGCGGATCACCGAGCTGCAACGCCAGGGCGCTGTAGTGGCCATGGTTGGCGATGGCGTCAACGACGCTCCGGTGCTGGCGGGCGCCCAGGTTTCCCTCGCCATGGGCGGCGGCACCCAACTGGCGCATGCCAGTGCCGACATGGTGTTGTTGTCGGAGCAATTGCCGCATCTGGTGACGGCGGTGCGCGCCAGCCGCCGCACCTTGCGCATCATCCGGCAAAATCTGAGCTGGGCGCTGTTATATAATCTCCTGGCCATACCGCTGGCGGCGGGCGGTTGGGTGGCGCCGTGGATGGCCGCGATCGGCATGTCCGGCAGTTCGCTGGTGGTGGTGCTCAATGCACTGCGGCTGCGCGTCGCGGAGCGGGGGTGAGCGATGGATATTCTGTATTTGCTGATTCCTATCAGCCTGATTATCATGGCAATTGCCATTGCGGTGCTGCTCTGGGCCATTCGCTCAGGTCAGTTTGAGGATCTCGAGGGACCGGCCCACCGGATCCTGATGGACGATGACGACCCGCGGATCCCGCGCAAGCCGGCGTTGAAGGATGCGGACGAGTAAGATAAGATAACGCTAATATTTAAGGGGTTCGGTATGTTTTCCTTTCAGAATTTTCCGTTGTCCATCGTGATCGCCTTGGTGGTGCTGGCCTACGCCAGTTTCCTTTCGGTGATCCTGTTCGCCTGAACCGATAGCTGACCAACAAAAAACGGCCCCGTTGCTGTCAGCGGGGCCGTTTTGCTTGGTGCCGCCGCCGTGGCGGCCAAGTGTGGAAGGCGTTCAGGCCATCAGCTTCTTCAATCGGCCGATGGCGTTTTTCTCCAACTGTCGAATCCGTTCCGCGGAGACACCAAAACGCGCGGCCAGTTCGTGCAAGGTCGCTTTCTGGTCGCTCAGCCAGCGCTGCTGCAGAATCACCCGATCACGCTCGTCCAGCGCTTCCAGCGCCTGATAGAGACGCTCGCTGGCCTGGCCTTCCCAGTCGCTGCGCTCCAGCAGGAGGGCCGGGTCGCTACTGGTCGGCGCCTGCAGATACGCCGCGGGTGCCCAGGTGGCCTCGTCGTCCTCGCCGCTGGCCACCGGGTCGAAGGAGACGTCCTGGCCGTTGAGCCGGGACTCCATTTCCAGAACCGTCTGTGGCGCCACGCCCAGATCCTCGGCCACCGACTCGACCTCTTCGCGGCTGAACCAGCCCAGACGTTTCTTGCTGCTGCGCAGGTTGAAAAACAACTTGCGCTGGGCCTTGGTGGTGGCGACCTTGACGATGCGCCAGTTGCGCAGAATGAATTCGTGGATTTCGGCCTTGATCCAGTGGACGGCGAAGGATACCAGACGCACGCCGACATCCGGATCAAAGCGCTTCACGGCCTTCATCAGGCCGATACCGCCCTCCTGGATCAGATCGGCCAGCGGCAGGCCGTAGCCGGTATAGCCGCGGGCGATTTTCACCACGAAGCGCAGGTGGGAGACCACCAGTTCGCGCGCCGCGTCCACGTCTTCGTGCTCGCGCAGTCTGCGTGCCAGCTCGTGCTCCCGCTCTGCGGTCAAAACCGGGATGCTGTAGACGGCCTGGAGGTACCGGTCCAGCTGATCGCTGGGGACCGGTAGGGCCATTGCGTTGGTGGTGACTAAAGCGTTACTCATCGTCCACTTAACCTCTCACATCCTGCCTGGGGATCATTTTAGCACTCGATGACTAGGAGTGCTAATCCAGGTCAAAGTTCCCCCGGTTACAGGCGCGCTGGAGATTATTTAAATAGATTAAAAATCAAGCACATACCATATTTCTCCCGCGTGCCTTGGCGGCATAGAGAGCCTGATCGGCGCTGTTGAGCAGTTGGGTGAGGGTCATCTCGGGCCGGTTCTGGTTGGAGGCAACCCCGATACTCACCGTGATATTCACCCCGGCGGGCTTGAGCGCCTCGATTTCGCGGCGCAGGCCTTCGGCACAGGAATGCGCGTTGCTGGACTGGCAGCAGGGTACCAGCACGGCGAACTCCTCGCCGCCGAAGCGCACCGCCATGGCGTTGTCCGGCAGCCGTTCCAGCAGCAGCTGCCCCAGGCTCTCCAGCACCCGGTCACCCGCGATATGCCCCAGGTTGTCATTGATCTGCTTGAAGTGGTCGATATCCAGCAGCGCCGCGGCCACCGGATAATTTCCGCGATCGGCAAGGAACTGCTCGCCGTGATCGAGCAAGTAGCGGCGGTTGTAGACGCGTGTCAGGCTGTCGGTGATGGCCAGGCGGTGCATGCTCTCGGTCTGGCGTTTGAGGGCGGCGAACTGCTGCTTGATCAGCAGCAGCGAACGGATCCGCGCCATCAGGATTTCCTCGACGATCGGCTTGGCGACGAAGTCGTTGGCGCCTGCGTGGAAGACTTCGATCTGGCGCTCGTCGGCCTCCGCTCCCGTCAATACCAGGACCGGCATTTCCTGCTGGGAATAATGGAACCGGGTACGGATGGCGTGCAGCAGGTCGCCCCCGGTGAGGCGTCCCTGAAGGAAGAAATCGGTGATCACGATATCGAAGCCTTCGTCGGCCCGCGGACCGCCGGCGGCGGTATCCTGCAACAGCTCCAGTGCCTCCTCGGCATGGGTGGTGTGGATCACCTGGAGGCCGTGATGTTCCATCAGGCGCAGCATCAGGGTGGCGGTAAGCTGGCTATCCTCGACGTAGAGGATGCGCCCGACCAGACCGGAGTTGCGCTGCATGAAATTCTGGATGAAGCTGGCGAACGCCTGGTAGCCGAGGGATTTGTCGAAGTAGTCGGTCACGCCGGCGGCGAAACCCTCGCGCAGCAACCGGGTATCGGCATCGCCCGAGACCACGATGATCGGCGTATAGCGATGATGACTGGAGGCGCGGACATGGCGGCTGAATTCCAGGCCGTCCTTGTCGGCCAGCAGCAGCGCCGTGGTGATGAGATCGAAGCGCTGGCGCTCCAGCCAGGCGCAACCTTCCTGCACACTGCCACAGGTGGTGATTTCGGTCTCCGGCATTTCCTCGTTGAGCACGCGCACGATGATCGTGCGCGCGACCTCGGAGCTGTCGACTACCAGAATGCGATTAATTTTTCGAGGCATTGACCCATACACCGATTTCTTGGCAATTTTTTTTGTGAAGGTACGTTACAGCCACATCCTGGTTATAGCGGCGCCTGGGGGACAGATCTTTAAGCGCTAAAAGTTGGCGTAAGTTACCGCCGTCAGGAGGTTTTTTGTGTTCAGCCGGGTTCGATGGTGGCCAGATGCCGGCTCACTGCTATCCAGGCGCCGACCAGACCCAGCAGTGCGCCGCAAAGCAGCAGTAGCAGCCATTGGCCGGGCTCGAGCAGATGCAGGCGGAAGCTGCTTTCGTAGAGACCGGCCAGTTCGCGCACCGGCGCGTTGAGTTGCACGAACGCCAGCGCCAGGAGCAGCGCGGCCAACAGGGCGCCGCCGAAACCATACCACAGGCCGCTGTAGAGAAACGGCCGGCGGATGAACGCCCCGGTGGCGCCGATCAACTTGGTGATTTCGATTTCTTCGCGTCGGTTCTGGATTTCCAGCCGGATGGTGTTGCCGGTAATCAATAGCACCGCCAGCGCCAGCAGGGCGGAGAGTATCCAGATCGCCCGCTGCACGATATCCACCAGCGCGTTGAAACGCTTCACCCATTGCAAGTCGAGTTGTGCCAGCTCGACTTGCGGCAACGCCTGCAGGCGTTGTTTCAGCGCCGCCGCGGCCTCCGGCCGCGTGGCCTCGGCGGCGGGCTTGAGCGCCAGAACCGCGGGCAACGGGTTTTCGTCCAGGATATCCAGGGTATCCCCGAAGCCCGAGAGTTGACGGAACTCGGCCAGCGCCTCTTGCGGAGTGATCAGGCGCAAACGTTCGATTTCGGGCCACTGCGCGAGTTTTTCCCGCAACGCCTCGGCCTGCTCGATACTGACATCGTGGCGCAGAAACAACGACAGATTGGCGCCCCCGTCCCATTGCGAGCCGAGCCGCTGCAAGTTGTCGGTCAGGATATACAACCCGGAGGGCAACGCCAGGGCGATGCCGATGACCGCCGCGGTCATCAGCGACGCCAGCGGGGCGCGGTAAAGCCGTCCCAGGCTGTTGAGCGCCACCTGGACATGACGCAGGAAGTACACCCGCAGCGCCGCCGGCGGCCTCATTGCGGGGGCGCCAGCACTTCGGGGTTGAGCAGGCGTCCCTGGTGCAGGCGCAACTGCGGGTGCCCCATGCGGGCGATCAGATCCAGGTCGTGGCTGGCGATCAAAACGGTGACCCCGACGCGATTGAATTCCTCGAACAACCGCATGATGTCACGCGAGAGCTCCGGATCGAGATTGCCGGTGGGTTCGTCGGCCAGCAGCAGTGGTGGTTTGTTGACCACGGCGCGCGCGATTCCCACGCGCTGCTGCTCACCGCCGGAAAGGGTGATGGGCAGGGCCCGCTCTTTGTCCAGCAGACCGACCTTGTCGAGCGCGGCCCGTACGCGCCGGGCGATGTCCTGGTGGCGATGTCCGGCGATCACCAACGGCAGGGCGACGTTGTCGAACACCGTACGATCGAACAGCAGGCGGTAGTTCTGGAAGATCATGCCGATTTTGCGGCGCACCAGCGGAACCTTGCGCTTGCCCGTGCGGGTGAGGTTTTCGCCGTCGAGAAACAGCTGGCCACGGGTGGCGCGCTCGAGCAGCGCGATGAGTTTCAGCAGCGTGCTCTTGCCGGCACCCGAATGGCCGGTCAGAAAGGCCATCGCGCCCGCCGGCAGGTGGAAACTCACCCCTTGCAGGGCGTCGCGGCCTTCGGGATAGCGTTTGCTGATATTGTCGAAGCGGATCATTACCCTGTCAGGCCGGGCGCGAAGCCGGTTCAGTCACGAGTTTCAAACAGCGCGTCGACAAATTCACCGGCGTTGAAGACACGTAGATCCTCCATCGCCTCGCCGACGCCGATAAAACGGATGGGGATGGCCAGTTGTCGGGCGATGGCGAAAATAATGCCGCCTTTGGCGGTGCCGTCGAGCTTGGTCAAGGTGATGCCACTGACTTTCATGGCCTGGCTGAACTGGCGGGCCTGGTTGAGCGCGTTCTGGCCCGTGCCGGCGTCCACCACCAGCATCACTTCGTGCGGCGCGCCGGGGTCGAGCTTGCCCAGCACGCGGCCGATCTTCTTCAGTTCTTCCATCAGGTTGGCCTGGGTATGCAGGCGCCCGGCGGTGTCGGCGATCAAAACATCGACGTTGCGCGACTGGGCCGCCTGCAGGGCGTCGTAGATCACCGAGGCGGAATCCGCGCCCTGCTGTTGGGCGATCACCGGAACCTGGTTGCGTTCGCCCCAGGTCTGCAACTGTTCCACCGCCGCGGCGCGGAAGGTGTCGCCGGCCGCCAGCATCACCGACAGCCCCTGGTCTTGCAGGTGGCGCGCGATTTTGCCGATGGTGGTGGTTTTGCCGGCGCCGTTGATGCCGACCATCAGGAGCACGAAGGGTCGGGTCTCGGGCGGGATGCGCAGCGGAACACCGACCGGTTCGAGCAGGGCGCGCATGTCGTCGCGCAGGGCGGTCATCAACGCCTCGCTATCATTGAGCTGCTTGCGCGCTACCCGTTGGGTGAGGCTCTGAATAATGCTCTCGGTCGCTTCAATGCCGACATCGGCGCTCAGCAGCTGGGTTTCCAGTTCCTCGAGCAGCTCGTCGTCGATTTGCCTGCGCCCGGCCACGAGCCCGGCGATGCCCGAGCCCAGGCCCTCGCGGGTCTTCGCCAATCCGGCCTTCAGGCGGCTGAACAGCCCCGGTTTTTTTGCGGTATCCTCCCCTGGGCCGTCGCCCTCGCGTTTCTCGGGTGGGTTTTTTTTGCCGAAACCAAACATCGCAGTTGCTGTCTACACAGGTCTGCGTATCCTATCACCCCACCGCGGGGTACGAAAACAGAAGGAGTAGAGAATGCGGGGATGGCTCGCGCTGGCCGTCGGCCTGTTCACGGCGGTCAGTTATGCCGGTTCGCCGGTACACGAATTCAAGCTCGATAATGGCCTCAGGCTGATTGTCAAGGAAGACCACCGGGCGCCGGTCATGGTGTCTCAAGTGTGGTACAAGGTGGGCTCCAGTTACGAACATGACGGCATAACGGGGCTGTCGCATGTGCTGGAGCACATGATGTTCAAGGGTACCAAAGCCCATCCCGCCGGAGAGTTCTCGCGGATCATCGCCGAAAACGGCGGTCGCGAGAACGCCTTCACCAGCCGCGATTACACCGCGTATTTCCAGACCATGGAGGCCAGCCGTCTACCGGTGAGCTTCGAGCTGGAAGCCGATCGCATGCGCAACCTGGTGCTGCCTGCCGAGGAGTTCAAAAAAGAAGTGCAGGTGGTGATGGAGGAGCGGCGCATGCGCACCGACGACAACCCTCAGGCGCTGACTTACGAACAGTTCAACGCCACCGCCTATGCCAGCAGCCCCTATCGTATTCCCACCATCGGTTGGATGGGTGACTTGAAGTTGATGCGGGTGGAGGATCTGCGCGACTGGTACGCCAAATGGTACGCGCCCGACAACGCCACGGTGGTGGTGGTCGGCGACGTGGACCCGCAGGCGGTCTATCGGCTGGCAAAAAAATACTTCGGCCCGCTCAAGCCCAGCCATGTCATTGCACCCAAGCCGCGCGAGGAGATCGCGCAATACGGGCCCAAGCGCATTGTCGTCAAGGCGCCGGCCAAGCTGCCGTCTTTGCTGATGGGCTACAAGGCACCCGTGGTGCTGAACGCGAAAACCGAATGGGAGCCTTACGCCCTGGAGGTCCTGGCCAGTGTGCTCGACGGCGGCGACAGCGCGCGACTGGCCAGCCGCCTGGTGCGGGGTGAGGCGGTCGCGGCCAGTGCCGGCGCGGGATACGACGCCTTCGACCGCAAGGAGACGCTGTTTCTGTTCTCCGGCATACCGTCCAACGGGCATAACGTCGCCGATCTGGAAAAGGCGCTGCGGGCGCAGATCCGCGAGGTGCAGGATGAGCCGGTCAGCGCCGCCGAGCTGGCGCGGGTCAAGGCACAGATCAAGGCCGACAAAATCTACGAACAGGACTCGATCTTCTATCAGGCGATGCAGATCGGCATGCTCGAGACGGTCGGTCTGAGCTGGAAGGACGCGGAGCAGTACTTTTCGCGTATCGACGCGGTAACGGCGCAGCAGGTCCAGGCGGTGGCCAGGAAATACCTGGTCGACGACCGCCTGACCGTGGCCGAACTCTCCCCCCAGCCGATCGATCCGAAACACCCGCCACGCGAAGGAGGCGTCGCCGGACATGTTCGCTAGAAAGAATTCGTTGCTCGCTTATGCCTGGCTGTTCCTGGCGCTGGCGTTCGCCGGCGGCGCGCAGGCGCTGCCCCAGATCCAGAGCTGGAGCACAGCCGGCGGTACCAAGGTGTTGTTTGTGGCGGCGCACGAGTTGCCGATGCTGGATGTGCGCGTCGTCTTCGACGCCGGTAGTGCTCGCGACGGCTCGCTGCACGGTGTGGCCGCCTTGACCAACAGCATGCTGGGCAAAGGTGCGGGCGGGAAGAATGCCGACGCCATCGCCGCGGGCTTCGAACAGCGCGGCGCCCAGTTCGGTTCGGGCTCCGAGCGCGATATGGCCTGGTTGTCGCTGCGCAGCCTCAGCGAACCCGATCTGCTCACGCCTTCGCTGCAATTGTTTCGCAGCATACTCGGGCAGCCGGATTTCCCCGTCGCCGATTTCAAGCGCGAGCGACAGCTGACGCTGACCGGGCTCGAATACCAACAACAGCAACCCAAGTCGATTGCCGAAAACGCCTTCTATCGTGCCGTTTACGGCCAGCACCCCTACGCGGCCAACCCCGACGGCAACCCCGAGAGCGTGGCGGCGTTGCGCATCCAGGACCTCAAGGCCTTTTATCGGCGCTATTACGTGGCCGGTAACGCGATTCTGGTTTTGGTCGGCGATATCGACCGCAAGCGGGCCGAGGCGGTGGCCGAGGACATCGCTGCGGCCTTGCCGCCGGGCAAGAAGGCCGCGGCGCTACCCGAAGTGGCGCCGCTGGAAAAGGCGTCCACCGAGTTCATCGAGCATCCTTCTAGCCAAAGTCATGTGTTGATGGGGGCGCCGGGGATGCGCCGCGGTGACCCGGATTATTTCGCCCTGTACGTCGGCAATCATATTCTCGGCGGCAGCGGCTTGACCTCGCGTATCAGCGAGGAGATCCGCGAAAAACGCGGTCTCTCGTACAGCGCCTACAGCTACTTCATACCGATGAAGCGCAAAGGGCCGTACACCCTCGGTTTCCAGACGCGAACCAGCAAGCGCGACGAGGCGTTGTCGGTATTGCGCGAGACGTTGCGTAAATTTGTCGATCAAGGGCCCAGTGCCGAGGAGCTGAAGGCGGCCAAGGATAATATCATCGGCGGTTTTCCGCTGGCGGTCTCGAGCAATAGCAAAATCACCGAGTACCTGGCCATGATCGGTTTCTACGGTCTGCCCCTGGATTATCTGGCGAGCTTTCCCGACAAGGTCGCGGCGGTCACGGCGGAGCAGATCCGCGACGCGTTCCAACGGCGGGTGAAGGTGGACGATATGGTCACCGTGATCGTCGGCACCCAATCCTCCGGGTCGGCCGCGCCGTGAGCCACCTTGAGCGAAAGGCTTACAGGTTTTTAAGAACAGGCTGACAGTTTTTTCCGAAAATCCCCCTGAGTCACCGGTCCTCACTGCGCTAGGCTGGGTCTGGCTGGCGCTCCGCCGGCAACCGTCGCCGGGGTATGCCGGCGTGACAATGAAGATTCAGGGAGGAATCTCATGCCTAGACAGAATGTTTGCCTGGCGCTGTGCCTGATGGGCGCCGCCCTTGTGTTCTCCGCCCCCGCGGTCGTCGCCGGAACGTTGATCTCCGAGCTTTTCTACGATGCCAGCGGCAGCGATACCGGCCTGGCCTTCGTCGAACTGTTCGGCATGCCCGGCGAGAGTGTCGACGGCCTGGTGCTCGAGGGGATCAACGGCCAGAATGGGAGCGTCTACACCAGTCTGGCCTTGGCGGGCGTCATCCCCGCGGACGGCGTGTTCGTCATTGGCGACGACGCTGGCGGCGGTGCGTCCCTGGTGCCGGGAAGCGATATGGTCGGTGACGTGGACTACCAGAACGGTCCCGACTCGGTGGTGCTGCGCGGCCCCGGCGGTATTCTGGACGCCCTGGGTTATGGCAGTTTCGGTCCCACGGACACCTTTGCCGGGGAGGGGGCCGCGGCTCCCGATCCGCCCGCGGGCAGTAGCATCGCGCGTCTCAATCCGCTGCTGGACACCGATGACAACAGTGTCGATTTCGGTGTACTGGACGTACCCACCCCCGGGACGGTGCCGGCGCTCGCCAGCGTGCCGCTGCCGGCGGCTTTCTGGCTGTTCGGCGCGGGGCTGTTGGGGATCTGGAGTGTCGCCAGGGGAAGAACACCGATCCCCGGAGGTCGTGTGGCGGCCGTCGCCGGGAGTTGACCTGACGCTTGCCGCTGCGCACCATGCGGGGCTTATGGGTGGGCGGGCAGGCAATCAGATCAGGATTATCGGCGGACAGTGGCGCGGGCGGCGGCTGAGTTTTCCGACGGCGGCCGGCTTGCGTCCCACCTCCGACCGTATGCGCGAAACCCTGTTCAACTGGCTGGCGCCGGTGTTGCCCGGCGCCAGCTGTCTCGACCTGTTCGCCGGCAGCGGTGCGCTTGGTTTCGAGGCCGCTTCGCGTGGCGCGGCCCGCGTGGTGATGAATGACCGGGAATGCGAGGTCGCCGAGGCATTGCGCGCCGCGCGCGCCGTCCTGGATGCGCACCAGGTGGAGATTTATTCGCTGGACATGGCCGATTGTCTGGCCCGCTGTGACGAGACCTTCGATATCGTGTTTCTGGACCCTCCGTTCGCCCGACCGGAGCTGCTCGATGCGGCGCTCGACCGTTTGGTCGGGATGCAGCGGTTGCGCGACGGCGCATTGATTTATGTCGAACAGCCGCGCACGCGGGCTGCAGATCCCCTGCCGGCGGGTTGCAGGCTCCATCGCCGGAAGCAGGCCGGAGCGGTCGATTATCGCCTGTACCGCTGCGGCGCTGGCTGAAGCGCCGCCGCGACGCTGGGGTTGTGGCCCCGGGCTTTTGTGCGTAGATTTCTCAGCACAGTGATTTCCAAGACGAATCATGACGCAGATTGCGGTTTATCCCGGGACCTTTGATCCCATCACCAACGGTCATACCGATCTGATCGAGCGTGCCGCGCGACGTTTCGACCGGGTGCTGGTGGCTATTCACCGCAGTGGCTCGAAACAGCCCGCGTTCACCTGGGAGGAGCGGATCGGGTTGGCGCGTGAAGTCCTGGCCGGAATCGAGGCCGTCGAGGTGCAGGGTTTCGAGGGTTTGCTGGTCGACTTCATGCGCGCTCGCGGCGCGGGGGTCATTTTACGCGGTTTGCGGGCCGTTTCGGATTTCGAGTACGAGTTTCAGCTTGCCAGCATGAACCGCCAGTTGGCGCCTGAAATCGAGACCCTCTTCATGACGCCGGACGAGCATTACGCCTATGTCTCCTCGAGTCTCGTGCGCGAAATTGCAGGACTTGGCGGCGATGTGACGCCATTTGTCCATAAAAAGGTAGTGGCTGCATTCAATCGGCGTTTGCGATAGTATTTTCCCAGTCCCCGTCAAATCTGTCGGCCAGCGAAGCAGCAGGAGATTCCCATGGCGCTGATGATCACCGATGAGTGCATCAATTGTGATGTCTGCGAACCCGAGTGTCCCAATGGAGCGATCTCGCAGGGCGAAGAGATTTACGTCATCGACCCCAATCTCTGTACCGAATGCGTGGGGCACTACGAGACCTCGCAATGCGTCGAGGTCTGCCCGGTGGACTGCATCCCCCTGAATCCGGATTTCAGCGAGAGCCGCGACGAGCTGATGGAGAAGTACCGCCGCATCACCGGCGAGACTGCGGCCTGATGTCGGTGGCGAAATGCCTGCACGGCTTTGCCAGGCCACCTTTTGGGGGTTTTTTGTTGGCTCTGCTGTGGCTGTTGCCAGCGATCGCGGTGCAGGCACAAACGCCGCTCAAACCGCCCGCCCAGGCGATTGCCAGCGCCCACCCCTTGGCGACCGCCGCGGGACTTCGGGTGCTCGACGCCGGTGGCAACGCCTTTGACGCCGCGGTGGCGGTCAGCGCCGCGCTGGCCGTGGTCGAGCCCTACAGTTCCGGCATCGGCGGCGGTGGCTTCTGGCTGTTGCACCGCGCCAGCGACGGGCGCCAGATCATGCTGGATGGTCGCGAGCGGGCCCCGTTGCGCGCGCGCAGCGATCTTTATCAGGACGCCCAAGGCGAGGTGGTGCCGGGTCTGTCCATGGACGGTGCGCTGGCGGCGGCCATTCCAGGCGAGCCCGCGGCCCTGGTGCATCTGGCGGAGCGCTACGGAAGACTGTCGTTGGCCGAATCGCTGGCACCCGCCATCGAGTTGGCCGAGAAGGGTTTCTCCGTGGATGAGCACTATCGGCGCATGGCGGAGTTCCGCCTGGGGGTGTTGCGCCGGCATGCCACCAGCGCGGCGATTTTTCTGCACCGCAACGCCGTGCCGCCGGCCGGCTTCAGGTTGCGGCAACCGGATCTGGCGGCTACCCTGCGTGCCCTGGCCGACCGGGGTCGTGCGGGTTTCTATGCGGGCGAGGTCGCCGAGCGGCTGGTGCGGGGTGTGCGCGCCGCCGGCGGTATCTGGACTTCCGAGGATCTGAGCAGCTATCGCGTGGTGGAGCGCGAACCGATCCGTTTCGCTTATCGCGATCTGCGAGTGGTGTCCGCTTCGCCCCCGTCTTCCGGCGGGATCGCCCTGGCGACGATGCTGCACATTCTCGAGGGTTACGCCCTGAAGGATCTGGACCCGGCCACGCAGGTACACCTGATCGTGGAGGCCATGCGGCGCGCCTACCGGGATCGCGCGCAGTACCTGGGCGACCCGGATTTCGTCTCGCTCCCGACACGGTTGCTGACCGATCCCGGCTATGCCGCCGGCCTGCGCGCCTCCATCCGCCTGGACCGCGCCACCCCGAGCGCCGCCTTGCCCGCCAGCGTGGCGGCGGTGGAAGGGCCGGACACCACCCATTTCTCCATCCTGGACGC
This sequence comes from Thiogranum sp., assembly GCA_030148805.1. Classification (GTDB taxonomy): domain Bacteria; phylum Pseudomonadota; class Gammaproteobacteria; order DSM-19610; family DSM-19610; genus Thiogranum. The sequence goes on from JASBSS010000024.1 coordinate 19,121, forward strand.
CGATGGCAACCGGGTCGCGGCGACGCTGAGTATCAACTATCCCTTCGGCTCGGGCTTCACGGTGCCGGGTACCGGTGTGCTGCTGAACGATGAAATGGACGATTTCTCGGCCAAACCGGGTGTGCCCAACGCCTACGGATTGGTCGGTGCGCAGGCCAACGCCATCGCACCGGGCAAGCGCCCGCTTTCCAGCATGAGCCCCACCTTCGTCGAGAGCGAACGTGGGGTGGCGATTCTGGGGACACCGGGCGGCAGTCGTATCATCACCATGGTGCTGCTTGGAATACTCGACCTGGAACAGGGTAACGGGGTCGCCTCATGGGTGGCCAGGCCGCGGTTCCATCACCAGTATCTGCCGGATGTGATCCAGTACGAGCCGGAAGCGTTCAGCGACCCGATGCTGGAGGAGCTGCACCGGCGGGGGCACAAACTGCAACTTCTGTCGCGCGACTACGGGAATATGCAGGCGGTGTTCTGGGACTTCGCCGACAATCGTGTCGCGGCGGCCTCGGATCCACGCGGCATCGGGCAGGCGAGCGTGGCGCCGCCGTCGAGCCGGCGCGCACCGCGCACCGACGACGCGGTCGGTGACAAGGCGGCGATGCGTTGACGTCCTCTCGCGCTCAGCGCTGGCAGCGGGCGCAGAAATAGCTCGAGCGCTGTCCGATACGGGATTCGCGGATGACCGCCCCGCAGCGCGGGCAGTCCTGCGCGCCGCGCTGGTAGACCTGCAGGTTGTGGCGGAAATAGCCGGGTCTGCCTTCGCCGTCGACAAAATCGCGCAAGGTGGTGCCACCCTGGTCGATGGCTTCGCGCAGTACGGTTTTGATGGCCTCGACCAGACGCTCGTAGCGCGCCAGGCTGATGCGCCCGGCGGCGCGCGCGGGATGGATCCCGGCGCGGAACAGCGCCTCGTTGGCATAGATGTTCCCCACGCCCACCACCACACGGCTGTTCATGATGAAGCTTTTCACCGCGCTGCGCCGCCGCCGCGCCAGCGCGTGCAGGTGGCCGGCGTTGAAGCCGGTCTCCAGCGGCTCCGGACCCAGGGTGGCCAGCAGCGGGTGTTGCGCGGCTGTCCCTGCACTCCACAGCCAGGCGCCGAAACGGCGTGGGTCGGTGAAACGCAGACGGGTTTCGTCCTCCAGCAGCAGGTCGATATGATCGTGCGGCCCGGGGGGATCTGGCCGGCGTAGAATCCGCAGGCTGCCGGACATGCCCAGATGAATGATCAGGGTACCGGTGCCCAGAGACAGCAACAGGTATTTGCCGCGTCGCCCTACCGCATCGATACGTCGGCCCTCCAGGTGCTGTCCCAGGTCGGCGGGGACCGGCCAGCGCAGCCGGCGCTGACGCACGATCAGGCCATCGATCCGCCTGCCGCAGACGTGCGGCGCGATGCCGCGGCGAGTGGTTTCCACTTCGGGGAGTTCCGGCATCCGGAAGATCAGTCCTTGAGGTCGGCGCTGGCGGCGTCGAGGTCCAACAAGGCCTCACTGCGGTTGCCCATGCGGTATTGAATACCCCAGGCTGGCCGGCTGAGGATGAGTTCGGGTTGGCGTTGAATGATCTGGAACTGCGCCGCGGTGCTTTCGCCCTGGAGCCTGATTTCGACCGGTTCGCCTGCCTGTTCCGGATCGGCGGGCTGGATTCCCAACGCGCTGGCCTCTTCCCAGAGCGCGACGAATTGACGCAGCACGGCCGCCTCGGGCGCAGGCGTCGCGTCGCTGTGCCAGCCGCCGTCGGCCTGCGCGACGCTCAAGCCCGGTACGCGGATGGCGGCGATTCTGGCCCCCGGGTCGAACAGTCGCAGGCGCACGAACTGGGTGAAGCCGGCTTCTATCAGCGCCAGGTAGTTAGCGGGAATGAGGTGCACCGTGTCGTTGACGCGGACATAGCGCAGCTGGTCGATCGGATCGAGGCTGCCGAACTCTATCGCGGTGTCATCGAATATGGCGCTCGCATAGGGCGGGTCGAGGTGGAGCGCTTCCAGGTCCATCCCGGCGGCGGCATAACTGCGCACCGGTCGCTCTTCGACCAGCCGCGTCAGCATGCCGATTTTCTGCTTGTCGCCCGGCAGGGGAACGGGGCGCTCGAGGGTCCAGGCGCTGTCACTGTCGCGGCGCAATACCAGGTCGTCGCGAAGCGGACGGTTGAGATGGACGCGGTGTATCCGCGCCGACTTCAGCGCGGTGATGGGTGCCGCTTCCGGCGTTTTTTCCAGACCCGGTTCGTAACGGGTTATCAGTCCGAGCAGCACGATCCCGGCGACCAGCAGCAGATTAACGATGACGCGGGATCTCACGGGCTCTCAGCGGTTGCGCCGCCGCCACCAGACGAGGCTGCCGCTGGCCAGCAGCAACAGCGGTAGGCCGAAGAGAAACCCGAAAGCGATGACCGCTTGCGCACCGCGGCCGAGTTCCAGCGTCACGTCGCCGGCGGCGCGCGCACTGATGGCGAGGAACTGGTCATCGTGGTTGAGCCAGTTGAACAGGCTCAAGCCGAGGTCGGCATTCGCGCCGTTGCCGAGGTAGGTGTTGGAGAGAAAATCGCTGTCGCCGACGACCACCACGCGTTGTTCGCCTTGACCGTCCTCGGCGGCGCTGTTGCGACTGGCGTGGCTGCGAGTGAGCGCATAGGCAATGTCCAGGGGCCCCATGCGTTCGTCGCTGTCCTCGTCGAACTTGATAGTGCCGCCAATGGGCCCGATCTCGGTCCATGAGCGGTCCAGCGTCGTGAGCAAAGGCTGAGCCTGCCAGTGTTGCGGGGCTTCAACTTCCATGGCGACGGCTTGCGGAAACAACGACAGGCCGTTCAGCTCGCGTGTGATCGGATGCATCGGATAGCTCGGAATGATGGCGAAAGCCGGGTTGTCGATTCCGAACAGACGTGTCGTCGCATCCACCACCACACCGGGAAGGAACTCGATGCCCAGCGTCTCGGCCAGCGGTTCCAGTCCCGCCGTGCGGCCCGGTTCAGTCAGCCACAGCAGATTGCCGCCCTGTTTTACGTAATTGTTCAGCAGGTGCACCTCGCCCGGCAACAGCGCGATCCGCGGGGCCGCGATCACCAGCAGGTTGATGTCGGTGGCGATCTCGGGCGTCTCGGCCAGGCTCAGAGCGGTGAGTTCTATTCCCTTGCGCGTCAGCAGCTCGCCGAACTGGCCGTAATCATGGTTGCCCTTGCCGTGTGCGTCGGCTTCGCCATGGCCGCTAAGGAAGGCGACTTTACGTTGGCGCGCCCGGGCGATGCGCAGCAGCGCGTTCGTGAGGCTCTGCTCGCTCAGACTTTGCAGTTTTTCGCTGCGCCCCTGATAGGCCAGCAGCAACTCGCCGTTCAGGCTGATTCCCAGCTCGCGCGTGCGTTCCGGTTCCGCGTCCGGATTGACGAAGCTCAATTCGACATCGGCCTTATAGCGTTGATAGCGCCCCACCAGGTCGCGGATATGAGCGCGTACCGGCTCGTCCTCGGTGGCGAACGCGGTGATGTGAATCGGTTCGGGCATCTCATCGAGCAGCTGGCGGCTGTCCAGCGAGAGCGTGTTGCGCCCGCCCCTGGTCCAGTCCGCCTCCAGGCTGTAGCGGGTGCTCAGCCACGCCAGCAGACCGGCCACGATCAGCAGTGCGGTGACGAATACCAGATTTTGCAACTGCAGCTGACGGCGTGTGTGGCGGGTGACCTGCATGTCGTCACCCGCTCAGCCGCTGCTGGTCCAGACGCCTGATCGCCAGTATCAGGAACAGGGCGCTTACCAGCAGATAGTAGGCGACGTCGCTGCTACTGAACAGCCCCTTCATGAACGACTCCAGATGGGTTTGCAGCGAGAGATAGGCCAGGGCCCCTGACATCTCCCGGCTGCTGTCACCGCTCCAGTCGATGATCCATAACAGCAACAACAGACCAAAACTGCTGATGGCGGCGACGACGGGCTGTTCGGTCAGGGTCGACATGAACACGCCCACCGCCGCGAAACTGCTCAGCAACAACGCCAGGCCCAGCAGACCGGCGAGGAATTTTCCCGTGTCCAGTTCCGTGCCCGCATAAAGCGACAGCGGCATGGCGGCCACCATGGCGAGCATGGTCAGAAAAAACAGCAGGACACCGAGAAACTTGCCGAGAACAATGTCGCTCATGCGCACGGGTGCGGAGATCAGCAGGCTAAGGGTCCGGTTGCGTCGCTCGTCGCTGAACGTGCGCATGGTAATCGCGGGCGCCACCAGCAGGAAGACGAAGCCCACGGTTTGCAGCAAAGGCGCGACCACGAAGTCGGTAACCCCGGGCGCGCCTTCCAGACCGCCGAGGCGCGCCTGAAAGGCCATGTAACGGTCGACCTGGGAAAGAAACAGATAGGCGAGAATCAATTGCAGCACCGCCATGATCGACCACGCCAGGGGCGAGAGGAAGAGGTTCCTGAATTCGCGGCTGGCGATCGCGAACAGCATCAGGCGGCCGCCGCCGGCGTGGTTTCGTCTTCATTGCAGGTCAGTTCGACAAATACCTGCTCCAGGCTCTGCCGGTCGAGCGCCAGCTCCACCAGTCCCCAGCCATGGCTGGCGACGCAGGCGGCGAGCGCGGCGGCCGGGTTGTCGCCGTCGAACAGCACTCGCGCGCGGCAGGAATTCACCAGCTCCACGGCGGCCACTCCCGCGACTTGGTGCAGCGCGGCCGGGTCCAGGGCCGTCATCGTCTCCAGTAACAGCGCCTTGCCGCTCAGTCGCTGTTGCAGCGCCTGCATGGACTCGGCGAAAACCAGTCGGCCACGGTGGATGATCTGCACCCGGGTGCAGGTGGCCTGGACCTCGGGAAGAATGTGGGTGGAGAGAATGATGCCGTGAGACTCTCCCAGTTCACCGATGAGCGCGCGGATATCGCGGATCTGATTCGGATCCAGCCCGACCGTGGGTTCGTCGAGAACCACCACGGCGGGATTGTGCAAGATCGCCTGGGCGATGCCGACCCGCTGTTGATAGCCTTTGGAGAGATTGCCGATCAGACGTGCTTCGACGCCTTGCAGGCCGCAGCGCCGCACCGCCCGACTGATCGCGCCGCCGCGATGCTTTTTACTGACGCGATGCAACCTGGCGCAATAGGCGAGGTATTCACCCACGGTCAGATCCGGATAGACCGGTGGCTGTTCCGGGAGATAACCGATTTCGGCCTTCGCCAGGCGTGCCTGGTCCAGAAGGTCGGTGCCGTTGATCGTCACGCGTCCGGCGCTCGGGGCGAGATTTCCGGTAATCATTTGCATGGTGGTGGATTTACCCGCGCCGTTCGGACCGAGAAAACCCAAAACCTCGCCTTGGGCGAGCTCAAAGCTGATCGAGTCCACGGCGAGATGATGTCCGTAGTAACGACAAAGCTTTTCCACTGCGATGAGAATTTTGGTATCCATCTGCTTCTATGGTTAAATCTTAGTCGCTCGCCCGCAGATCGGGCGCTTAAGCATAACCGAAAGCGTAGAAAATTGGATAGTCCTTGATGCCAGCTGCGGAATCCGTGACCCCTTTGTGTGATCAGTTTGGCTTTGACGCCGACTGGCGCGCAGCCCAGCTCAGCCTCATAGGGTTGAACGACTTCAGTCGGGAACAGGTGCGCCTGCTGGGCGAGCGGGTGCTGGATCGGGAAACCTCGGCGTTGATCATCGAGCGCTTCTATCGCCAGCTCGATCGTCACCCTCCGGCCCGCGCGTTGTTGTCGAGTTTCGACGTCGTGCACCTGCGCGAGCGGCAGATCGCGGTACTGGAGGAGTTCGGCGACTGGTTCCAGGACGCTGCCTATTTCGAGAGCCGGGCCCGATTGGGCGTGACGCACGCCAGGGTCGGTCTGCCCTTGAGCCTCTACGTGGCTTCGGTGGGCCTGTTGCAGAGCCTGATCCTGGAGGTTCTGCTGGAGCGTCTCGACAGCCGCGAGCAACGCCGTATGCTCACGGAATTGGTGGTGAAACTTTCCAGTCTGGACGTTTCCCTGGCAACGGAGGTCTACCATCGTGCCCGCACCGACGGCCTCGACCGTTCGCTCAGAAGCCTTGAACTGCAGCGTGAGGAGTTGTGCAAGCAACTTGAGCAGGATTCTCTGACCGGGGTGTCTAGCCGCACCAGTGTATTGCGGGAAATGGCCCGGGCGATCGAGCGGGCGACCAAGACCGGGCAGCCGCTGGTGGTGATCATGGTCGATCTCGATCACTTCAAGTCGGTCAATGATCAGCACGGCCACCTGATCGGCGATCGGGTGTTGAAGGACGTGGCCATGCGTATCAAGGCGGCGTTGCGGGGCTTCGATCTGGTCGGCCGCTATGGTGGTGAGGAGTTCGTGGTGTTATTGGAGAACACCTCGTTGCACACCGCCCGCCAGGTGGCCGAACGGATCCGGCGGCGGATCGCCGGCGAACCGGTGCAGATTCAGGGGGTGGCGCTCACCATGTCCCTCAGCCAGGGGTTGGCTCTCTATAGCGAAGGCGAGGATGTGCAGACATTGCTGCGCCGTGCCGATCAGGCCATGTATCGTGCCAAGGCCGCCGGACGCAATTGCGTGTTCGAGGCTTGAGCCGCGACCGGCATAGCTGATGCTGCTGGGAGTGGATACGGGGGGTACGTTCACCGATTTCGTCTGTTATGACGGTGGCTCGCTGCGGGTCTGCAAGGTGCTTTCCACGCCCGCTGCCCCGGAACGGGCCATTCTTCAAGGGATCGCGCAACTCGGGCTGGATGTCGGCAAGCTGCGCCTGGTGCACGGCACGACGGTGGCCACCAACGCGGTGCTGGAAGGGCGCGGAGTCCGCACGGCCTATATCGGTAACCGCGGGCTGGCGGATTTGCTGAGCATCGGACGTCAGGCGCGCGCCGCGCTCTACGATCTGCAGCCGTTGCCCGAGCCGCCACCCGTTCCCGCGGAGCTCTGTCTGCAAGTCGATGCACGGCTGGCGGCGGACGGCCAGGTGGTGGAGCCGCTCGGCGACGCCGAGTTGCAGCGTCTGGGTGCGCAGATCGAGGCGCTCGACGTCGAAGCGGTCGCCATCAATCTCCTGTTCTCCTACCTTGACGAGCGCTTCGAGCGGCGCATCGAGCAGGCATTGCCGGCGGGAGTGTTCGTCTCGCGCTCCTCGTGGGTCTTGCCCGAACAGGGGGAATACGAGCGCGGTATCGCGACCTGGTTGAATGCCTGGATCGGCCCGCGTACGCAGGGTTATCTGCGGCGGCTGGGCGAGGCCCTGAACCCCGCGCCGGTGCACGTGATGCAAAGCTCGGCGCTGACGATCGACGCGCGCACCGCGTCGCGCAGGGCGGTCAATCTGTTGTTGTCGGGGCCTGCCGGCGGGCTCTCGGGTGCCCTGGCGGTGGGTCGGGCGGCCGGTTGCAGCCGTCTGCTGACTTTCGACATGGGGGGTACTTCCACCGATGTGGCGCTGCTGGACGGTCGCCTGCGGTTGACTTCGGAAGGCCGTATCGGACGCTACCCGGTGGCCGTGCCCATGGTGGATCTGCACACCATCGGCGCGGGCGGCGGGTCGTTGGCGCGGCTCGACGCCGGTGGTATGTTGCAGGTAGGGCCCGCCTCGGCCGGCGCCGATCCCGGGCCGGCCTGCTACGGGCGTGGAGGGACTGAGGCCACGGTCACCGACGCCAACCTGGTGCTGGGGCGTCTGCCGTCTTCGCTGCGTCTGGGTGGCGGGATGGCATTGCGCCCGGCCGCCGCCCGGGCGGCGCTGGAGCGCCTTGGGGATGCGATGGGCTGCTCGGCCGAGCGCGCGGCCGAAGGCGTCATCGCGCTTGCCAACGAGCACATGGCGCAAGCGCTACGCGTCATTTCCGTACAGCGTGGCTTCGATCCGGCCGACTTCAGCCTGATGGCCTTCGGCGGTGCCGGCGGCTTGCACGTGTGCGCGCTGGCCGAGGCGCTGGGCATGTCGCGAGCCCTGGTGCCGGCCTACGGTGGGGTGCTCTCCGCGCTGGGTATGATACTCGCGCCTCGCGGCCGCGAGCTGTCGCAAACCCTGGGCCTGCCCCTACAGACACAGAGCGATGCCGACTTGCGGCGCCACTTGCGCCGGCTCGCGACGCGCGGTCGCAGCGAGTTGCTGGCCGAAGGGGTGGCGGCCGGGGATATCCGCGAAACCTATAGTCTAGATCTGCGCTATCGCGGGCAGCGCTACACGCTGAACGTGGCGTACGAGACTCCGGCCCAGGCGGAGGCTGCCTTCCAGCATGCGCATCGGCAACGCTTTGGCCATACCCTGGCCGCGCCGTTGGAACTTGTGAATGTCCGCGTCATGCTGAGCGCGAGCGACACGCAAGCGCAGCTGGGTTGTGATCCCATCACTTCCGGGGCGCCCCGGGGTACTGCCCGGGTGGTCGGCGTGGACACCCCGGTGGCGGTGTGGGAGCGCAGCCGGCTGGGCCTGGGGCGACGCCATGCGGGGCCGCTGCTCATCGTCGACAGCGTCTCCACCACCTACGTAAGCCCGGGTTGGAGCGTCAGCATCGATGCGCTCGGTTGCCTGTCCCTGGAGCGCGGCTGAAGACCCCCGGGGGCGGGTTTTTTGCCAAGGAGCGGGAAAAAACCGCTGTCAGTCGGTTATAGTTGGGGTTTCAGCGCTTTTCTTTTCGGGGCCCATGGACAGCATCAACCTCTCTCAGCCGGAACTGTATATCAACCGCGAACTCAGTCTTCTGCAGTTCAATCGGCGGGTATTGGAGCAGGCCAAGGATCCGCACATGCCGTTGCTCGAGCGGCTGCGGTTTTTGTGTATTTCCAGTACCAATCTGGACGAGTTCTTCGAAATCCGGGTGGCCGGACTGAAACAGAAGATCGCCTCGGGTTCGGTGCAGGCCGGCCCGGACAACTTCTCGCCGGCGGAGGTGATGAGCCAGATCAGCGAGCAGGCGCATCAGTTGGTCGAAGAGCAGTACCGGGTGCTCAACGATGTGCTGATTCCCGAGCTCGAGACGGTCAACATCCGTTTCGTCCGCCGCACCCATTGGAACGCCAAGGCGGAAGCCTGGCTGCACGAATTTTTCAATCAGGAGCTGCTACCGGTGCTCAGCCCGTTGGGGCTCGATCCGGCGCATCCGTTCCCGCGCATACTCAACAAGAGCCTGAATTTTGTCGTCTCGCTGGAGGGCAAGGATGCGTTCGGCCGCTCCAGTGGCACCGCTATCGTTCAGGCGCCCCGCTCGCTGCCGCGGCTGATTCGACTGCCACAGGAGTGCGGCTCGGGCCCCTATGATTTCGTCTTCCTGTCCTCGATCATCCATGCCCATGTGGGCGATCTGTTTCCCGGCATGGAAGTGACCGGCTGCTACCAGTTCCGTGTGACCCGTAACAGTGATTTGTTCGTCGATGAAGAGGAAATCGACGATCTGTTGCACGCCGTGGAAGGCGAGCTGTTGTCGCGTCGCTACGGCGACTGCGTACGCCTGGAAGTGGCGGACAACTGTTCCTCCAGAATGGAAGACTTCCTGTTGAGCAAGTTTCGCCTGGGGCCGGATGACCTCTATCGCGACAACGGGCCGGTGAATCTCAATCGCTTGCTGGCCATTTACGATCTGGTGGAAATGCCGGAGTTGAAGTATCCGCCGTTCACCCCGAGCCGACCTCAGGGTATCGCCAGCGAGCAGAACATTTTCGAGGCGATCCGCGCCGGCGATGTGCTGTTGCACCATCCGTTTGACTCCTTCCTGCCAGTGATCGATCTGCTCAAGCAGGCAGCGGCCGACGCCGGCGTTCTGGCGATCAAGCAAACGCTGTACCGCACCGGGCCCGATTCGGCCATCGTGACCGCGCTGGTCGAAGCGGCGCGCGCCGGCAAGGAGGTGACGGTGGTCATCGAGTTGCGCGCGCGTTTTGACGAGGAGGCGAACATCCAGCTCGCCAACCGGCTTCAGGAGGCCGGCGCGCATGTGGTGTACGGCGTGGTCGGCTACAAGACCCACGCCAAGATGCTGCTGGTCACCCGGCGGGAGTCCAAGCGCCTGCGCCATTACGTTCATCTGGGAACCGGCAATTACCATGCCCGTACCGCGCGCCTGTACACGGACTATGGACTGCTGACCTGCGATGCGGCCATGGGCGCCGACGTGCACCGTATTTTTCAGTTATTGACCAGTCTGGGTAAAGTGAAGGCCTTGACAAAGATTCTTCAGGCGCCCTTTACCCTGCACAAGAAAATGCTGGAAAAAATCGAGCGCGAGGCCGAAAACGCGCGTGCCGGAAAACCCGCGCGTATCATCGTCAAATGCAACGCCCTGCTCGAAGCCGAGTCGATTCGCGCCTTGTACAGCGCCTCGCAGGCGGGCGTCAAAATAGATCTGATCATACGCGGTATCTGTTGTCTGCGCCCGGGCATACCCGGCGTCTCCGATAACATCAATGTGCGCTCGATAGTCGGCCGCTTTCTGGAGCACACACGGGTTTTTTATTTTCATAACGATGGCGATTACGATCTTTATCTCTCCAGTGCCGATTGGATGGATCGCAATTTCTTCCAGCGGGTGGAGACGGCCTTTCCAATCGAGGACCCGACGCTGCGTAAACGGATCTATAAAGACTTGATGCTGTATCTGGCCGATAACCGCGAGGCCTGGGTGTTGCAGCGCGACGGGGAGTACAAGCGCTGTCGGTCCACGGGCAAGCAGCGGGTAAAGTGCGCTCAACGCAGTTTGTTGGCGAAGATCAAATAAGCGCCGCCTGGGCGCCGGTCAGGAGAATTCCAGCGCGATGCCGAAATTCGCCAGCTGCTTGCGCTCGCTTTTCAGGTCGGCGCGCGACAACGGGTGTTCGCTCAGCCAGTCCGGTGGAAAGCTCAGCTGCAAGCGCTTGTCGGTGCCGCGGGCCTCGATCTCCGGCGCCGGTTTGTCGCTGCGACTGCGATGCAATAACACCGACAGGCGCAGGATCACGCAAAGTTTGACGGCGTAATCGCGCATCTCCTCGGGCAGAACCTCTACCATCACAGGTCGGAACTTGCGTCGGTGGCAGCGCACCAGTACCGAAAGAAACAGCTGGTCGCGCAGCGAGAAGCCGGGCAGGTCGGAATATTTGATCAGATAGGCGCCGTGCTTTTGATATTGACTGTGCGCGATCAGCAGTCCGATCTCGTGACAAAGCGCTGCCCAGTGCAGCCATTTGGTCGTCTGCGGTTCAGGCAGCTCCCAGTCGTCGGCCAGTTGTTCGGCCAGGGCGAGGGCGGTCTCTTCGACGCGCAGCACTTGTTCGATGTCGCTGTGATAGCGTTGTGATAGCGAAAGGACGGTGGACTCGCGCATGTCCTGATGTTGCAGGCGGCCCAGCAGATCGTAGAGCAGCCCTTCGCGCAGCGCGCCGGAGGAGTGCAGCATCCGCTCGATTTTCAGCGCGTGGAAGACGGCGCTCAGGATCGCCACGCCGCCGGCGAACACCGGTCTGCGGTCGTCGCTGACCGCGGCGAAGGCGATTTTGTCCGCCGAGCCGAAGTCGACCAACGCGCTGCGCAACTTTTTCAATGACTCGGGGGTGATGCCATTGTCGCTCCAACCGGCTTCGAGGACCACGTCGCGAACGGTGCGGATAGTGCCGGAGGAGCCGGTTGCCATGGTCCAGCCGGTACGCCTGAATCCCTGTTTGCTGGCCTGTAATTCCAGGCGCGCGGCGAGAATGGCTTCTTTCATCGCGGATTTGCTGATCTGTCCGTCGGCGAAAAACCGCTGACTCATGCTGACGCAGCCCATGTACAGGCTCTCGAGCTTGATCGGCTGGTACCCCTCGCCGATGATCACCTCGGTGCTGCCACCGCCGATGTCCACCACCAGCTGGCGTCCGCCCGGATCGGCAAGGCTGTGGGCGACGCCGAGATAGACCAGGCGGGCCTCCTCGATGCCGGAGATCACCTCGATGCTGTGTCCGAGCGCCTGCTCGGCCTGATCGATGAATCCGCCCGCGGCGTGCGCCCGGCGCAGGGTGTTGGTGCCCACCGCGCGCACGCAGTCGGCGGGCAGATCGCGAATCCGTTGGCCGAAGCGTTGCAGGCAGTCGATGGCGCGGGCGGCGACCTGCGGTTCGAGCGTATGTTGCCTGGTCAGCCCTGCGGCGAGACGCACGGGTTCGCGCAGCCGGTCGATCAGCTGGAGCTGATTGTTCTGCAGGCGGCCGACGATCATGTGAAAACTGTTGGAGCCCAGATCGATGGCGGCCAGTGGACGCGGGTCGTTTGCCTGGCTCAAGAGACGCTGCACTTTGGGGACTGCCGGCATTGTTTCCGATACGTCGGCCGCGCGCAACCGAAAAAACGTCGCGAGTATCGGCGCAGCGCTATCTATCTATCAGTTGCTGATTGACCTGCGCCGACCACTGGAGCGCTTCAAGGAAACAATCGCGCAGTTTATGCGTGCCCAACTGGTTGCAGCCCAGATTTTCCCAGTGGCCGCGCTCGTAGGCGAGCACGCACTCGAGCACCTCGCCGTGCAGACCGCGTCGGTGCAGTAGGGCCTCGGCGATGTAGTCGGCCAATGGCAGCTGGGTGAGAATCTCTTCCATGCTGTTGTCCATCAGGGCGTCCAGCGCCGAGAACAGCCCTACGGTGAAGAAGGTTTCAGGCTGCTTGGCCTGAATGGCCTTGGCGATACCCTCGGCCATTTTCCCCCGCACCATGGCGGTGACCACCAGTTCGGCGGGTTTGTTGTCCACCTGGGACATGGCCAGCAAGGTCGTCCAGCAACGGATGGTTTGCAGGCCGAGGTAGACCACGGCCTGGTTGACGGTTTCGACTTTGCGTGACAGGGCAAGGGCTGCCGAATTGACAAAGCGTAATATGCGGTAACTGAAAGCGACGTCCTGTGAGATCAGATCCTCCAGCTCCTGCGGAGTGATGCCGGGGTTCTGTAGGCGGCTCAGTAGCTTGAGGATGGTCAGCCGGTTGTTCGGCAGGCGTTGGCCGCGGATGATCTTCGGCTGGGCGAAGAAGTATCCCTGAAAATAATCGAAGCCCAGCGACTGACAGAAGTCGAATTCGTCCTGGGTTTCCACTTTTTCCGCCAACAACCGCAGGGGATAATGACGCAGCTGTCTGACATGTTCGCGTATCCCGTCGCGGTCCAGTTTTGTCAGGTCGATCTTGACGATATGGGCCAGATCCACCAGCGGACGCAGGGACTCGTGATAGATGAAGTCGTCCAAGGCGATGGTGTAATTGAGATCCGCCAGCCGCTTGACCCCGGCGATGACTTCGTCATCGGCCTCGATGTCCTCCAGCAGCTCCAGCACCACCCGGTGCTGGGGCATGGAAATGGTATGCTCGCCTACAAAAAAAGCGCGGGTCAGGTTAATGAATGCCAGATGTTCGCCGACAATGTTATCGAGACCGATTTCCAGGAAGGTATTGACGATGACATCGGTCGTCGCCTGGTCGCCGTCGATGAATTCCGCGCGGTTTTCGGACGCTGCGCGAAACAACAGTTCGTAGCCAAAAACCTTGAGTTTCTGGTCGTAGATCGGCTGACGGCCGATAAAAATGTCACTCATGTTTTTCAGCGTAAAAGACTCAGTGGCAACGATTCTAACAGGTTACGCCGGTTGCGGCGTCAGACAATCAAGCCGGCGCGGCGCGTCGGGCGCCGTGCCTCCTGTGATAGAATAGCGGCGCAGAATTCCATATTTCGAGGTGAAAATGGACCAAATGTTCACGGACTTTTCCTGGTACGCGGGTTTTTACAGTCTGCCCTGGTGGGGCTGGTCGTTGACCGCGCTGTGTTTGACCCATGTGACCATTGTCAGCGTCACGATTTATCTCCATCGGCATCAGGCGCACCGGGCGTTGGACCTGCATCCCGCAGTGAGTCATTTCTTTCGTTTTTGGTTGTGGTTGACAACAGGAATGGTGACGCGTCAATGGGTCGCCATCCATCGCAAGCATCATGCTAAATGCGAGACCACCGAGGATCCGCACAGTCCGCAGACCCGGGGTATTTCCACCGTGCTTTGGCAGGGCGCTGAACTGTATCGCAACGAGGCGGCCAATCACGAGACGCTGGCGAATTACGGCCACAGCACGCCGCAGGACTGGATCGAGCGCAACCTCTACGGCCGCCATCCGCTGTTGGGGGTTTCGCTGATGCTGGTGGTCGATTATCTGCTATTCGGTTTCGCTGGCGTGGCGTTGTGGGGCGTGCAGATGTTGTGGATACCTTTCTGGGCGGCGGGGGTGATCAACGGCCTCGGGCACTGGTGGGGCTACCGGAATTTCGAAACCCCGGATGCCTCGCGCAATATCGCCTGGGTGGGCTTGCTGATCGGCGGCGAGGAGCTGCACAACAACCACCATGCTTTCGCCAGTTCGGCCAAGTTCTCCAGCCGGCGCTGGGAATTCGATCTGGGCTGGGGTTATATCCGCTTGCTCCAGGGCCTGGGCTTGGCGCGGGTGAAGAAGCTCGCCCCGAGAGCGCATATCCACGCCGGCAAGGAGCGCGTGGACATGGATACGCTCCGGGCTGTTATCGCCAACCGCTTGAATGTGATGTCGAATTACGCTCGGGAGGTGGTCCTGCCGGTATTGCGTCAGGAGTACCGCTGCCACGACGGCGCCTGTCGCCGTCACCTGCGTCGGGCGCGGCGCCTGCTGGTCCGCCACCCCGCCATTATGGATGCCCATAGTCGAGGTCGCCTGGATCGGGTGTTGGAGCGGTTCGCCAACCTGCGCACGGTCTACCAGTATCGGGAGCGTCTGCAGGCAATCTGGAGCCGTTCGGCGGCCAGTCATGACCACTTGCTGGTGGCTTTGCAGGAGTGGTGCCAGCAGGCCGAAGCCACGGGGGTGCATGCCTTGCAGCAGTTCGCCCGCCGCCTGAAGGGCTACAGCCTGCAGCCAGCGCTGGCCTGAGCCAACCTAAGGCGAAAAAAAGCCCGGCGTCGCCGGGCTTTTTTTTCACAACCGACTGCGCCCTACTTGATCTTGCCTTCCTTGTAGGTCACATGCTTGCGCACCACTGGGTCGAATTTCTTCATTTCCAGTTTGTCGGGCGTGGTCCGCTTGTTTTTGGTCGTGGTGTAGAAATGCCCGGTGCCGGCGCTGGAAATCATCTTGATCTTGTCACGCATGCCTGTCTCCTAGAGTTTCTCGCCGCGGGCGCGGATATCGGCCAACACGGCGTCGATGCCCTGTTTGTCGATGATACGCATTCCTTTGGAGGAAACGCGCAATTTTACCCAGCGCTTTTCGCTTTCCACCCAGAAGCGATGCGAATGCAGGTTGGGCAGAAAACGCCGCCGGGTCTTGTTATGCGCATGGGAAACGTTATTGCCCGTGACGGGACGCTTGCCGGTTACCTGGCACACTCTGGACATGATTCAAATCCTCAAATTCGTCTCGGCCTACCTGTGGACGGGCCGTGGGAATCGCGCTTTATACCAGAGAGGCGTCGCACAGGCAACCAGGGTGCTCCAGGCGGGGGCCCGGCGGACGCTAGAGATTGTTTAATAACGCTTTGTTTTTTAACGGGTTGCCGGTGGGGATGCCAGGGCTCCCTGGTCATAGCCAGCCGCGCTCTGCGAACGAGACAATGGTCCGATCGCCCACGACCAAGTGGTCGAGGACGCGGATTTCGACCAGCCCGAGCGCCTCGCGCAGGCGTTGGGTGACGCGTTTGTCGGCCTCACTGGGTTCGGCGTCACCGGACGGATGATTGTGGGCCAGGATGACGGCGGCGGCATTCAGCGCCAGGGCGCGTATCAGGACCTCGCGGGGGTGGACGCTGGCGCTATCGAGGGTCCCGCGAAACAGCTCCTCATAATGGATCAGGCGATGGCGGGTATCGAGAAACATACAGGCAAACACCTCGCGCTTATAGTCACGCAGCCGCAAATGCAGATAATCCTTTACTAACAAAGGGTTGTCGATTACGACACCGGAGCTCAGGGATTCTCCCAGGTGCCGTTTGGCCAGCTCGAGGACGGCCTGCAACTGGACGTATTTGGCGGGCCCCAGGCCACGTGTGGCCAGCACCTGGTGGCGCTCGGCCCGCAGCAGGGCGCGTAGCCCGCCGAACTGCCGGAGCAGCTGGCGTGCCAGGTCGACAGCCGTCTGACCGCGGCTGCCGGTGTGTAGAAAGATTGCCAACAACTCGGCGTCAGACAGGGCCCCTGGGCCGCGGGTGAGAAGTTTTTCCCGGGGACGCTCGGTCTCCGGCCATTGTTGGATGGACATACAGCACCTCCTTGTGCCGATTAGTGCCGCGCGCTGCGCCCGCGCGACGAAGCAATGATCTGTGCGCCGGGCGGGCCTGTAAAGGCTTTTCCCACTTCCCGTGCGCGGCGCTTCTGGTACACTGCCGGATATGAATTTTCTTTCGGGAAAACACATCGTTGTCGGCGTTTGTGGGAGTATCGCCGGGTACAAAAGTGCCGAGCTGGTGCGCCTGGCGCGCGCCGCCGGGGCGCGTGTGCGCGTGGTGATGACGCCGAGTGCCGGCGAGTTCGTCGGTGCGCGTACCTTTCAGGCCCTGAGCGGCGAGCCGGTATGGCAGCATTGGTCGGACGACCGTAGCGGCATGGATCATATCGAACTGGCGCGCTGGGCCGACCGTATCCTGGTGGCGCCGGCCACCGCCGATCGGGTGGCGCGCCTGGCCGAGGGGCGGGCGGACGACCTGTTGGGGGCGATCTGCCTGGCCAGCCAGGCGCCCTTGCTGATCGCCCCGGCGATGAACCAGGCGATGTGGCAGCACCCCGCGACCCAGGAGAATCTGGCGCGCTTGCGCCAACGCGGTGTGCACATCTGCGGGCCGGCCGAGGGCGAACAGGCCTGCGGCGAGGTCGGGCCCGGACGCATGTTGGAGCCCGCCACGCTGGTGCAAAGCCTGGTCGACAGCTTCCGTAGCGGGGTGCTCGCCGGTCTGAAAGTGGTGGTGACCGCGGGACCGACGCGCGAGGCGATCGACCCGGTGCGCTATCTGAGTAATCGCAGCTCCGGCAAGATGGGGTATGCGGTGGCGGCAGCCGCGCGCGAGGCGGGCGCCGAGGTGACGCTGGTCAGCGGCCCGGTGGCGCTGGCGCCGCCGCCCGGGGTCGCGCTGCGCCGGGTGGAATCGGCCGAGGAGATGCTCGCGGCGACGCTGCCGCTGGCGCGTGAGTGCGATATTTTCATCGCCGCGGCCGCCGTGGCCGACTTTCGTCCGAGCACGCCCGCGGCGAGCAAGCTCAAGCGCCAGGCCGGCGGGCGGAGCCTGGCGCTGGAACCCGCGGCGGACGTGCTCGCGGGTGTGGCGGCCTTGCCGCAAGCGCCGTTTTGCATCGGTTTCGCCGCGGAAACCGACGATCTTGAACGTCAAGCCCAGATGAAACGCATCAGCAAGGGCGTCGACATGATCGCCGCCAATCTAGTCGGCCCCGGTTTGGGTTTCGACAGCGACGAAAATTCGCTGCTGCTGGTGTGGGAGGGTGGTCAGACCCGATTGGAAAAAGACACCAAGACGCGTCTGGCCACCCGTTTGATCGAATGCGCCGCGCAACGCTTTCGCGCCCGCCAGGCAACCAAGGAGTCGCATGCGAAACATACAACTGAAAGTACTCGATAGCCGTATTGGCACCACCTGGCCGCTGCCCGACTACGCCACGCAGGGAGCAGCGGGCCTGGATCTGCGCGCCTGCCTGGACACGGCACTGACCCTGGGACCGGGTGAGACCGAATTGCTGCCCACCGGTATTGCGATCCATATCGGCGACCCGTCATTGGCGGCGGTGTTGCTGCCACGCTCCGGTCTGGGCCACAAACACGGGATCGTACTGGGCAACCTGGTCGGACTGATCGATTCGGATTATCAGGGGCAGCTTTTCGTCTCCTGCTGGAATCGCGGCGCGGGGGCTTTCTCCATCGAGCCCGGCGAGCGGATAGCGCAGATGGTGTTCGTGCCGGTGCAACGCGTAGGGTTTGAAGTTGTGGATGATTTTGTCGATAGTATCCGGGGAGCGGGCGGTTTCGGCCACACGGGACGTAGCTGAGGAAGAACAAACCGGCGAATCACCGATACAGCAGCGGGAACAATCATGAAGCTACCTTTCGGGCTGGGTAAGAGCAAACCTGCCAGGAGCGATAACACCGGTGGACAAGCCACCGCAACGGGAAAAGGTTTCAGCCTGCGCAGCCAGATGCTGCTGTTGTTGCTGGCCGGCGTGCTGCTGATCGCCTTGCCACCGATCCCGACCTATTTGCAGACGACGCAACAGCTGCACCAAAGCGCGCGGGCGCAGGCCGAATTGACCGCCCGCCTGTACGCCGTCGGCGTGACCCAGTGGGTCAGTCAGCAAAGCGCCAGCGCCGAACTGGCACTGAAGGATCCGCAGCTGGGCGCGGTGATGACCACGGGGAGTGCGCAGGAGCGGGAGCAAAAAGCCACCCAGCTGCGGGGGCTGTTTCCCCAAGCCGTGCGGGTACGGCTGCTCCCGCCCGGCATCGATAGAACCGATATGGACGCCGATCCGCCGATCAGCTACGCGGCCCTGGACATGCTGCGTCACGCCGAGACCCAGAATACGCCGCCGCCGATGGAGGTGCACCTCTCGGGTACGCCGCAACAGCACATCACCCTGGTACGGCGCATCCTGGATGCCTCCGGCCGGCGGCTGGTGGGTGCCCTGATGGTCAGTTACCCCGCCGACGTGCTGCGCCAACTGCTGCAGCAGGGCGATATCCGGGGTTATGTCGAGTTGCAACAGCTCGTCGGTGCCACGCCCTTGGTGCTGGGCAGTCGCGGTGAAGCGGGTTTCAAGCGGGGTGCGGCGAGCAGCGCGGCCGCCGTCAGCGGCAGTCGCTGGCGGCTGGCTTATTGGGCGACATCCGATGGTCTGGAGAGCGGCCTGCTAGCCACGCTGGCCGCGGTGCTTGCCGCGGCGATGCTCTTGATGTCGCTGGCGGTATGGCTGATCTGGCGCCGCCTCGGCGCCGCGCTGAGGCAGGATCAGGCAACCTTGCTGAGCGTGGTGAAGGACGCTCGTAACGGTCGCGCCAAGGGTTCCTATCCGCATGCCTTGGCGGAAATGCACGACACCATCGAATTGATGTCCCGGCTGGCCCTGGTCAGCGCCCCGCGTGCGGCGCCTGCCGAGGCAGCCCCCGAACCGGTCTCGCCGCCACCGGTGGCGGAAATCCAGGTTGAGGACGAAGTGGCCGGCGACCTGCTGTTCGATGAAAGCGCGCTGGAGATCGGTCACGTCGAGGCGGCACCGACCAAGCTCGCGGGGGATATCTTCAGAGCCTACGATATCCGCGGCATTGTCGGCGAGAGCCTGACGCCCGAGGCGGCATTCGAAATCGGTCGGGCCATTGGCAGCGAAGCCTACTTCCGGGGTGAGCAAAGCGTGGTGGTCGCGCGCGACGGGCGCTTGTCCGGGGCGCAGATGAGCGAGGCCCTGATCAAGGGTCTGCTGGCGACAGGACGGGATGTCAAGGACGTCGGCGTCGTACCGACGCCGGTGCTGTATTTCGCCGCTCAGTATCTGGGGACCCACTCGGGCGTGATGGTCACCGGCAGCCACAATCCGCCCGATTACAACGGCTTCAAGATCGTCCTCGGGGGAGAAACGCTGTCGACCGAGGCGATTCAGGGGTTACGCCGGCGGATCGAGTCGGGGGATATGCTGACCGGCGAAGGGACGCTGGAGACCGTCAACGTCTCGCCCGACTATATCGAGCGGGTAAAAAGCGACGTACAGATCGCACGCCCGATGAAGTTGGTCGTCGATTGCGGCAACGGGGTCGCCGGCGCGCTCGCGCCGGACCTGTTTCGGGCCTTGGGCTGCGAGGTCAGTGAATTGTTTTGTGAGGTCGACGGCAACTTCCCCAATCATCATCCGGACCCGAGCAAGACCGAGAACCTGGCCGCGTTGATTCAAAAGGTCCAGGAAGTGGGCGCCGACCTGGGGGTGGCGTTTGATGGCGACGGCGACCGGCTCGGCGTGGTCAGCTCGCAAGGGGAGATCATCTGGCCGGACCGGGTATTGATGTTGCTGGCCATGGACGTGTTGTCGCGCAATCCCGGCGCCCAGATCATCTACGACGTCAAATGTTCCCGGCATGTCGCCACGGTGGTGACCGAGCACGGCGGCGAGGCATTGATGTGGGCCACCGGACACTCGTTGATCAAGGCCAAGATAAAGGAGACCGGTGCGCTGCTGGCCGGCGAGATGAGCGGGCATATCTTCTTCAAGGAACGCTGGTTCGGTTTCGACGATGCGCTGTATTCGGCGGCGCGGCTGTTGGAAATCCTGGCCAATGACGCGCGCAGTTCCAGCGATCTGTTCGCCGAGCTGCCCGAGAGTCTGAGCACGCCAGAACTCAATGTGCCGATGGCCGAGGGCGAGCCCGCGATATTCATGGAAAAGCTGCTCAACAGCGCTCATTTCGACAACGCCAGGGTGGCGACCATAGACGGATTGCGAGCGGAATTCGAGCGCGGCTGGGGGCTGGTGCGTGCCTCCAACACCACCCCTTGCCTGGTGTTGCGTTTCGAAGCCGAGGACGAGTTGGCCTTGAGCGCTATCCAGGACGAGTTCCGCCGGGTTATGCTGCAGGTCGACCCCAGACTGTCGCTGCCATTTTGAAATGAACGCCGCTGCCGATAAAGCCATCGATGTCGCTCGCGTACTCGGCGAAGCGCTGCCTTATATCCGCCGTTTCCGCGGCAAGACCGTGGTGGTCAAGTACGGCGGTAACGCCATGGTCGACGAGCAGCTGAAAAGCGGTTTTGCGCGCGATATCGTCTTGATGCGGCTGGTGGGAATCAACCCCGTGGTGGTCCATGGGGGCGGTCCGCAGATTGGACGAGTGCTGGAGAAAATCGGCAAACAGAGCGAGTTCGTCCAGGGCATGCGGGTGACCGACAGCGAAACCATGGACGTGGTGGAGATGGTTCTCGGGGGGCTGGTCAACAAGGATATCGTCAGTCTGATCACCCGCCATGGCGGGCGCGCGGTGGGGCTGACAGGCAAGGACGGCGACTTGATCCGCGCGCGCAAACTGCAGGTGGCGCGCGACGCGCCCGGCCTCGACGCGCCGGAAATCATCGATATCGGCCATGTGGGAGAGGTCGCCAGCGTCGATGTCGCGGTGGTCGACATGCTGGTCTCAGGCGGCTTCATTCCGGTGATCGCGCCCATCGGTGTGGGCGAGGACGGCCATTCCTATAACATCAACGCCGACCTGGTCGCCGGACGCGTGGCCGAGGTGCTGGGCGCGGAGAAGCTCATCTTGCTGACCAACACCGCGGGCCTGCTGGACAAGCAGGGCCGTCTGCTGAGCGGGCTGAGCGCGGCCGAGGTCGATGGCCTGATCGCCGATGGCACCATCAGTGGCGGCATGTTGCCGAAAATCCAGTGCGCGCTGTCGGCGGTGAAATCCGGTGTGCGCAGTGCCCATATCATCGACGGACGGGTGGATCACGCCGTGCTGGTGGAATTGTTCACCGACGAGGGTGTGGGGACGCTGATACGCGGATAGTCAGTTTTCGGCCGCCGCGGCGGCGGTTTTCAACTCGCGAAAACGTTGGATATCGGCCTCGAATTTGGCACGAATCCTTTCCTGTTCCGCCTTGCGGTTCTCCACGTAGTGGCGGTTCTTTTCGATCTGGTGGCGAGAGTCGTCGATTTCGTCGATCAGGCTTTGGGGCACTTTCTGACCTGCCCGCTCGAGGTTGGCCGCGCGCTGTTTCAGCTCCACCAGCCGCTGTTTGAGTTTTTCGCTGCGGCCGTTGGTCACGCGGATGACCGCCTCGATGGCCTGAATCTTGCCATCGCGGGTCATCACCATCTCGTCTTCGTTGGTGAAGGTGTCCAGGAGAATGCGATCCTGATAGGCTTTCTCGCGCCGAATGCGTTCGGCCTCTTCGGCGGCGG
This sequence comes from Thiogranum sp., assembly GCA_030148805.1. Taxonomy (GTDB): domain Bacteria; phylum Pseudomonadota; class Gammaproteobacteria; order DSM-19610; family DSM-19610; genus Thiogranum. The sequence continues at coordinate 40,970 of JASBSS010000024.1, forward strand.
CCTTGAGGCGCGCCTCCTCGGCCAGCTGGTCGGGGGTCTTGGCCGCGGCCTTGCGCTCCACCACCACGCCCTGTTGATTCAGCGTCTCGTTGCTCTTGTCGGCATAGCGTGCCGGGATGCTGTCGCCATAGCGCACGCGGCCGTTCTCGTCCACCCATTTGTACAGCTTGCCGGCGTGGGCGGCGCCGCCAGTGGCCAGGAAAGCACTTAATATCAGCGTTGTGTAAAGATTGCGAGTGTTCATACTGTCACCGACGATCCAGGGTCACGAGCGAACGATGGAATTCATCGATCAACTGCTGTTGTTCATCATTTCACTGGCGGCCAATGTGCTGTCGGCCTTCTCCGGCGGTGGCGCCGGCCTCATCCAGTTGCCGGCGCTGATCTTTCTCGGGTTGCCGTTCGTGGTCGCGCTGGCGACCCATAAAGTGGCCAGTGTCGCTCTGGGTATCGGCGCCACGGTGCGTCACTTGAGCGCGGGAGGGCTCGAGAAAAGGCTGTCTTTGTTTATACTTGCCACCGGATTGCCGGGCGTGGTGCTGGGCGCGCTGGTGATTGTCGATATTCCCGGTCGCAGTGCCGAAATCGCCCTGGGGGTGCTCACCGCGGGTTTGGGCCTGTACTCCTGGCTGCATCCGGGGCTGGGACAGGAGGAAGTCGTCATTCACCGCGATTCCACCGGTTTGGCCGTGGGCGGACTGGTGCTGTTCGTCATCGGCGCCCTCAACGGCTCGCTGACCTCGGGGACAGGGTTGTTCGTGACCCTGTGGCTGGTGCGCTGGTTCGGACTCGACTACCGGCGCGCCGTTGCCTATACCCTGGTTCTGGTCGGTGTCTTCTGGAACGGCACCGGGGCACTGACCCTGGGCTTGCTGGCCGAAATCCGCTGGGAGTGGCTACCCGCGCTCTTGCTGGGTTCGTTGCTCGGCGGGTACCTCGGTGCCCACTTGGCGATCAAAAAAGGCAGCCGCTGGATCAAGCGCGCCTTTGAATTGCTGACGCTGGTCATCGGGATCAAGCTGATGGCGGGCTGAGGCGCTCAGACACCGTACTGTTTGCGATAGCTGGCGATCTTCTCCAGCGCCTCCTGATATTCGCCACTTTCCTGCAGAAACTGCTGCAATTCCCCCAGATTCACGATACTGGTCACCTTGAGGCCGAGATCGCGCTCGACCTCCTGGATGGCCGAGCGCTCGCCCTGGCCGCGCTCCTGCCGGTCGAGCGCGATGACCACGCCCACCGCCCTGGCCCCGGCGGCGGCGATGGTGGCCAGCGATTCGCGGATCGCGGTACCCGCGGTGATGACATCGTCGACGATCAATACCCGCCCGGCGAGCTTGGCGCCCACCAAGTTGCCGCCTTCGCCGTGGTCCTTGGCTTCCTTGCGGTTGAAGCAATAGGGCAGATCGCGTTCGTGCTGGTCGGCAAGGGCGATGGCGGCGGCGGCGGCCAGCGGAATGCCCTTGTAGGCCGGACCGAAAAGCATGTCGAAATCGACCTCGGCGGCGACGATCGCCTGCGCGTAGAAGCGCCCCAGGCGGGCCAACTGGCGACCGCTGTTGAACAGCCCGGCGTTGAAGAAATACGGGCTGACCCGGGCCGATTTGAGCGTGAATTCACCGAAGCGCAGCACCCCCGCCTCGATGGCGAATTGGAGAAAGTCTTTCTTGTATTGCTGCATCGGGCTTCCACTCGCGTACCAAAGCTCCGGTATGATACACGCGATACGCAATCAGGAGAACGCATGCGCATTATCACCCTCAACGTAAATGGTATCCGCTCGGCGGCGCGCAAGGGTTTTTTCGGCTGGATGAGCCGCCAGCGCGCGGACGTGGTCTGCCTGCAGGAGACCCGTTGCCAGTTCGATCAGCTGCTCGACAAACAGTACCGTCCACGCGCATTTCACGCCTATTTCCATGATGCGGAAAAGAAAGGCTACAGCGGCGTCGCCATCTACACCCGCCGCAAACCCGACAAAATCATCACCGGCCTGGGCTGGCCGGACGTCGACGCGGAGGGGCGGTATCTGGAGGTGCGGTTCGGCAGACTCAGCGTCATTTCGCTGTATCTGCAATCGGGTTCCTCCAGCGAGGCGCGCCAGCAGGTCAAGTTCGATATGCTGGCGCGGTTCATGCCCTATCTGCGTAAACTCAGACGCAAGCGGCGCGACTACGTGATTTGTGGTGACTGGAATATCGCCCACCGCCAGATAGACCTGAAGAATTGGCGCAGCAACCAGAAAAATTCCGGATTCCTGCCCGAAGAGCGCGCCTGGATGGACGAACTTTTCGGCGCCGCAGGCTTCGTCGACGCGTTCCGGGTCGTGGATCAGCGCCCCGAACAATATACCTGGTGGTCGAACCGGGGTCGCGCCTGGGAGAAAAACGTCGGTTGGCGCATCGACTATCAGGTGGTCACTCCGGGCATGGCGCCGCGAATCCAGGGGGCCAGGATCTACAAACAGAAGCGTTTCTCCGACCACGCGCCGTTGATCATGGACTATGACTATCCGCTGTAGCGCGCAGAGGGGGCGGGTATGACGCCGATCCTGCGCAGTCTGCTGTCCGGGCGCATGCTGGTGGCGCTGCTGATGGGGTTTTCCTCGGGCCTGCCGCTGCTGTTGACCGGTTCGGTATTACAGGCGTGGATGACCGAGGAAAATGTCGATCTCGGCACCATCGGCCTGTTCGCCCTGGTGGGTCTGCCGTATACCCTCAAGTTTCTCTGGGCGCCGCTGGTGGACCGCTATTGCCTGCCGTTTTTCGGTCGGCGGCGTGGCTGGCTGCTGCTCGTTCAGCTGCTGCTGATGGCGAGTATCGCCGCTCTGGGCTGGACCCAGCCGGCGACCAGTCCGCTGGTGGTGGCGCTCGCCGCCTGGTTGGTGACCTTCTTTTCCTCCAGCCAGGATATTGTCATCGACGCCTACCGGCGCGAAGCGCTCAGCGACCGAGAGCTGGGCCTGGGGGCTTCGTTCTACGTCAACGGCTATCGGGTGGGCATGCTGCTGGCATCCGGGGGCGGGCTGATTCTGGCGGATCTGATCGGCTTTTCGCTGGTCTACCAGGTCATGGCGCTCACCATGCTGGTGGGTATACTGACCACGCTTCTGGCACCGGAACCGCGGATCCATACCGCCTTGCCGAGCAGTCTGCGCCAAGCGGTGATCGAGCCCTTCGTGGAGTATTTCCGTCGCCCCGACGCGCTGCTCATCCTGCTGTTCATTCTGCTTTACAAGGTGGGCGATACCATGGCCAGTCACATGAGCACCCCCTTCTATCTGCAGTTGGGCTTCAGCAAGACGGAAATCGGCGCGGTGGTCAAGCTGTTCGGATTCTGGGCCACCATCCTCGGCAGCGTGCTCGGCGGACTCCTGATCCTGCGCACCGGCATCTACCGGGCGCTATGGGGTTTTGGCGTGCTGCAGGCGGTATCCACCGCCGGGTTCGCGCTGTTGGCCCAGATCGGTTACAGCCTTCCCTGGCTGGCTGGCGTGATCGCCTTCGAGAACCTCAGTGCCGGCATGGGCACGGCGGCCTTTGTCGCGTTCATGGCCAGCCTCACCAACAAGAAATTCACCGCGACGCAGTACGCCTTGCTCAGCAGCCTGATGGGCGTGCCGCGGGTGATTGTCGCCGCCCCCACCGGGTATCTGGCGGAATGGCTCGGTTGGACGGTGTTCTTTTCCGCCTGCGCGCTGCTGGCCGTGCCCGGCCTGATGTTGTTGAAGCGTTTTCGTCCCTGGCTGCAACGGCAAGACGATGCCCAGTGACGTTTCCCTGTTGGCGGCCTTTCTCGTCGGTTTGTTGGGCGGCGTGCATTGCGTCGGCATGTGTGGCGGAATCGTCGCCGCCTTGTCCTTGCGTCGGCCCGAGGACGCCGGCCGCCGGAAGGCGCGTTGGCCTTTGCTGCTGGCCTATAATCTGGCGCGTATTTCCAGCTATACGCTGGCCGGGGCGCTGCTGGGGGGGGTTGGCTGGCTGGCTGCCCACTGGAGCGGGGTGCACCAGATCCAGCTTGGCCTGCAGCTGCTGGCCGCGCTTTTCATGGTGGGGCTCGGTTTGTATCTGGCCGGCTGGTGGCATGGGCTGGTGTGGTTGGAGCGCGGCGGTGCCCACCTGTGGCGGCATCTCGAGCCCCTGGGAAGGCGTTTTCTTCCCCTGCGTTCGATAACCGGTGCCTTCGCCCTCGGCCTGATCTGGGGCTGGCTGCCCTGTGGTCTGGTTTACAGCGTGCTGGTCTGGTCGATCTCCAGTGCCAGCCCTCTTTACGGCGCAGCGCTGCTGTTGAGCTTCGGCCTGGGCACGCTGCCCAATCTGCTGGCGATGGGGATGTTGGCCGACCGGCTGTCGGCGCGCACGCGCGATCCCCGCGTGCGCCGACTTGCCGGCCTGTTGGTGATGGGTTTTGGCGGTTACGCCTTGTGGCAGATCATTCGGTGAAGAACTGCTGCTTGAACACCACTTCGTAGGTTTCCTTCTGGCCTTCCGGCGTCACGCTGACACGAAAGCGCATCGTCTCCTCGTTGGTGATCGGGAAATCACCAATGTAGTAAATGGCGGGGCCTTCGTGGATCTCGCGTAGACTGATGTGGCGCGTCTGGCCGGTGAGGTTACTGGCCACCGCGCTGACCCTGGCGGCGACCGGTTTGCCGGCGGTGCCCAGCGTCTTCGACAGCACGGTGATATTCACCATGCCGCGATTCTTGCTACGCTTGATGTTGTATTCCCGCGTTGTGTCCGGCGGCAGATAATTGGTGTTGAGGGCATTGAAATGCACCACATAGTCACCGAAGTCCTGCGAGTTCTCCGCAACCGCCGCAGTACTCAGCGCCACCAGCAGCATAAAGAAAAAGGGTATGGTGTTTTTCTTATACATCCGGTTTCTCCTTTATTCGCTACAGCTGTTCTTCCTACTCACTATAGACCATAGAGGCGCCGAGGAGTATAGCCGGACGCTTTTAGGCGCCGCCCGCAACCGGCCGACAGGGGATCGATAAGAGCCGTTGGCGGGGCGTCAAATGGCGATTTCGGTGGCGTCGCGCCCTGGCGCTTCTTCGTTTTCGGATGCGACTTTGCGGCCGCTGCCGTTGTTGTGCAACGCGTGGCGCAGCTGCTGCAGGCTATCGAGCTGGGCCCGTGTGTGGCGCAGGCCGACTTCCAGCTCCTTGATGCGGCTGTCCAGGGTGTCGCGCGATTCGCTGATGCGGCGCAGCGTATCGAGACGCTTTTCCATGGTGGCCTTGTGTTCCTTGATCTGGCGCACCAAGGGATTCATCACTTCCTTCAGCCAGGCGTTCGCATCCTGGTTTGCCTTGAAAAACAGACTGCGGGCATGGCTTACCAGGGAGATGAAGAATTTCTTGATGACAAACGACTGCTCTGTCATGGTGGTGACCGGGCTGCGCCGGAAGGCTTCGGCTTCCTGGTAGAGGCGCTCCAGTTCAGAGGCGTAACCGGTGGTGGAGAACTGTTTGGGCGTGAGCTGGGGCAGTCCGTGTTCTTCGTGGAACTTCTTGTAGGTGGCACGGATCAGCATGCGCGTCTGTTCCGCGTGGCCGCTGACCTGTTCCATGGCATCGCGCGCCCCGTCGAAAAAGGTCTCCATGCCGCGCTTCATGCCGTTGGTGGTCCAGCTGTGGGTCATGTTGTCGCGGGTTTTGTTGGTCAGTCGATCCAGGCTGTCCATGCTGAGCGCCTCAAGCATGTTGCGCGCCTGGGTCTGCAACAGGCGGCGACTGTTCTGGAAGCTTTCCACGTTGCGAAGATAGGCCGCCTGCTCCTCGCGGGATTTGGACATCAAATGGACGATCACATCGGCGTTCTTTCCGCGCAGCGAGCGCAGTTCGGCCAGTTGCTTGGCCGCTTCCTCTTTGCGAGCCTCCAGAAACGCGAGGTTTTCGTCGATCATGCCGCCTATCTGGGAGACCAGATTCTCGCGCATGATCTCCTGCTTGCGCGGCAGAATGGTGTCGGCCAGGTAGGCCTCCAGCTGGCTCAGGCGGCTTTCGCGCAACAAACGCTCGTCGTCGCGAATCTTCGCCAACAGGCCCTTTTGCGCGGAAACGGGGAACACCCGGCTGCGTTCCACCCGCAGTTGCTCGGCGGCATTGTCGCGTTGGGTCTCGATGCTGGCGTTCACGCGGCCGGGTTCCTTGAGCTCGTCCCACAGCGTGTCGATCTTGTTGAGTGCCACCACCAGGTTGTCGCCCGCGTGCGCGTGGGCGGCGCGTACGTGGTGCTCCCACATTTCCATGTCGCTGCGCGTGACCCCGGTGTCCGCGGCCAACAGGAACAATATCGCCTGGGCGGAGGGCAGCATGTTGAGGGTCAGTTCCGGCTCGTTGCCGATGGCGTTGAGACCCGGTGTGTCGAGGATGACCAACCCCTGTTTGAGCAGAGGGTGCGGGAAACTGATCAGCGCGTGGCGCCAGTGGGGGATCTCCACCTGCGCCGGCGCGCTTCCATGGGCGCGGAAATAGGGGTCGCTCTGTTCGTCGTAAAGCCCAAGGCTGCGGGCCTGCGCCAGCGGAACCTGGCGGGTGCGGATCACCTCGTGCAGCGCCTCGCTGACCTGGGCCGTGTTGCCCACATCCAGCGCGATCTGGGTCCAGTGGATGGGTTCGTGCTTGTAGTCGGAAACACTTTTTTCCTGCAACCGGCTTTCTATCGGCAGCAGATGAATGTAGGCGCTGTCACTGTCGCTGTCGTAGAACAATTCGGTCGGGCACATGGTGGTGCGCCCGGCTTCAGAGGGCAGCAGACGCTGTCCGTAGTGGGAGAAGAACAGCGCGTTGATGAGTTCGGTTTTGCCGCGCGAGAACTCAGCCACGAATGCCAGCGTCAGTCGATCCTTGCGCAATGCCTCGATGGTCTCGAAAATGCCGAACTCCTGTTCCGGCGACGCCATGTCGTTGTCGGCCAGCCAGGACTGGTAGTGTTCCACCGTGTGGATGAGCTCGTCGCGCCACCGGCTGTACGACTGGAGGCTTTGGTCAAACTGGTCTTGCTTCATGCAATAGTGTCCCGGTCTGTAGGTCTGCCAGCAAAATGAACGGCTGCCCGCAAGGCGCGCCTCCTCCCCTAGCGGCCGGGGTTGACCGATCTTTAGTCAGGAAATTAGAGGCTTAGCGGATCGGCTCCGGACCCCCAGGGGCGCCCCTGGGGGCGTCGGCGGTCGTTGTCGGGTGCGCCCCCGGGCCCGCCGTGCAGCAGCTTTTCCATCAGAATCCGTTCGTTAGGGATCTGAATCCCAGGGCCCGGAAGGCTCAGCCGGCCAACGCGTATAACGGCGGCAGCAACAGCATTTTTATCAGCTGGATGCCGATCAGCGCTACCAGGGGCGAGAGGTCGATGCCCGAGACGGGGGGCAGCAGCCGCCGGGCCGGGCGCAGGACCGGCTCGGTGAGACTGTACAACAGCGAGACGGCAGGATTGTAGGTGCCCGGGTTGATCCAGCTGATGATCACCTGGATGAGGATGGAGAATAACAGCACATTGAGGAACAGGGCGATCAGTTCGGTGGCCGACAGAATGAGCAACGTGCCCAGGGCCGGCTGGCCGCCGCGCAACAGAACAATCACGGTGAACGACAACATCTGCAGCGCCAGCATCAACACCAATGCACTGGTGTCGATCTTGCCCACGCTGGGAAGCACGCGGCGTAGGGGCTTCAACGGCGGGTTGGTGATCTTGACCAGAAACTGGCTGACCGGATTGTAGAAATCAGCACGCACCGCGGCCAGCAGAAAGCGCAGCATCACAGCGAGGATGTAGAGTCCAAACAGGGTGTTGATGAGAAATTCGATTGGTGTGGTCAGGTAGCTGCTGCCCATCAGTCGGCTCCGAATTGTTTTGCCAGTGCCTTGGAGCGCTCGCATGCGGCGGTCAGGGCGGTTTTGAAAAGATCTCTGAGTCCACCGGACTCCAGGACGTTCAGGGCGGCCTCCGTGGTGCCGCCGGGGGACGTCACCCGGCGGCGCAGGCCGGCGGCGTCCTCGCTGCTCTCCAGCGCCATCTTGGCCGCTCCGAAGGCGGTCTGGACGGCCAGCAGGCGGGCGGATTTGGCATCGAGCCCGAGCCCCTGGGCGGTTTCCTCCAGGGCTTCGATGACGAGAAAAAAATAGGCCGGGCCGCTGCCCGACAGCGCCGTGACGGTGTCCATCAGGCTTTCATCGTCGACCCACAGCGCCAGTCCGACCGCGCGCAGAATGCTTTCCGCCAGATCCTTCTGTGCGGCCGAAACCGCGTCATTGGCATACAGCGCGGTCGCGCCACTCTGGACCAGGGCCGGGGTGTTCGGCATGCAGCGCACCAGGGCGCAGCGGCCGCCGAGCCAGCGTTGCAGATCGACGCTGCGGATGCCGGCGGCGACCGATATCACCAGCGGCTGCTGGCTCTGCACCGCCGCGCGCAGGCCACTGGCGACCGCGCCCATGACCTGCGGTTTGACCGCCAGAACCACTACCTCGCGGTGCTCGATAACCCGTTGATTGTCGGTATCGGTATGTACCTGGAAGCGCTTCGCCACCGCCTCGAGCTGGGCCCGGTCCGGGTCGGCGACGGCAATTCGGCTGCGCTCCCAGCCGTCGGCGATGAGGCCGCCGATCAGACTCCGGGCCATATTTCCCGCACCGACGAAAGCTACACGTATCTCGTTCATGGCGCAGACAATACAGGAACCCAAACAGCCGGCACAAGCCGTCGCGCTGGCCGTCGCTCGGGGCGCCCGAGGGCGTCCGGCCGGGGTGCCCGGGCTTTTTGCGTTGGCGCCTGGATTGCGCTCAAATGGCCCCGCACGGTGGCCGGCGCGGTCAAGTTCCGGGCCCAGCTGACGATATGGAAATCCGTAATACGATAAAAGGGAAAGCGCATGGATATTGCCGAGTTACTCGCCTTCAGCGTCAAGAACAACGCCTCCGACCTGCATATCTCCGCCGGCCTGCCGCCGATGATCCGGGTCGACGGCGACATCCGTCGCATCAATGTTCCGGCACTGGATCACAAAACGGTTCATGGGTTGATCTATGACATCATGAACGACAAGCAGCGCAAGGACTACGAGGAGTTCCTGGAGACCGACTTCTCGTTCGAAATACCGAATCTCGCGCGCTTTCGTGTCAACGCCTTCAATCACAATCGCGGCGCCGGCGGCGTTTTCCGTACCATCCCGTCGACCATTCTGACCCTGGAAGAGCTCGGCTGCCCGAAGATCTTCAAGGATATCGCCGATCAGCCGCGCGGCATCGTGCTGGTCACCGGGCCCACCGGCTCGGGCAAGTCGACCACGTTGGCGGCGATGATGGACCACGTCAACAACGAACGCTTCGAGCATATTCTGACCATCGAGGATCCCATTGAGTTCGTGCACGAGAGCAAGAAATGTCTGGTCAACCAGCGCGAGGTCCACCGCGACACCCACGGCTTCAACGAAGCCTTGCGCTCGGCCCTGCGCGAAGACCCCGACATCATTCTGGTGGGTGAAATGCGCGATCTGGAGACCATACGCCTGGCGCTGACCGCCGCCGAAACCGGTCACCTGGTATTCGGCACGCTGCACACCAGCTCGGCGGCCAAGACCATCGACCGTATCATCGACGTGTTTCCCGCGGCGGAAAAGACCATGGTCCGCTCCATGCTCTCGGAGTCGCTGCGCGCGGTCATCTCCCAGACCCTGTTGAAGAAAACCGGCGGCGGCAGAATCGCGGCGCACGAGATCATGATCGGCACCCCGGCGATCCGCAACCTCATCCGCGAGGACAAGGTGGCGCAGATGTACTCGGCGATCCAGACGGGTCAGGCCGTGGGCATGCAGACACTGGACCAGAACCTGCAGGATCTGGTCGGACGCGGCCTGGTCAATCGCATCGACGCCAGGTCCAAGGCCATGAACAAAGATTTGTTCCGTTGAGCGGGGAGTTGGGATGGATTTTAATTCGTTATTGAAAATGATGGTGCACAAGGGCGCTTCCGATCTGTTCATCACCGCGGGCATGCCGCCGAGCATGAAGGTCAACGGACGTATCAAGCCGGTGACCCAGTCCTCCCTGACCCCGGAGCAGGTGCGCGAGACCGTGTTCGGCGTGATGACCGCGGAACAGCGCAAGACTTTCGAAAAGGAACACGAATGCAACTTCGCGATCAGCGCCACGGGGGTGGGCCGGTTCCGTGTCAGCGCCTTCTACCAGCGCAATCACTGCGGCATGGTGCTGCGTAGAATCGAAACCCAGATCCCGACCGTCGATTCGCTCAATCTGCCGCCGATCATCAAGAATCTGGCCATGACCAAGCGCGGATTGATCATTTTCGTCGGCGCCACCGGCACCGGCAAGTCGACGTCCTTGGCCTCGATGATCGGCTATCGCAACCACAACAGTACCGGTCACATCATCACCATCGAGGACCCGATCGAGTTCATCTACCAGCACGCCGGTTGTATAGTCACCCAGCGCGAGGTGGGGATCGACACCGAGTCTTTCGATGTGGCGCTGAAAAACACCCTGCGTCAGGCCCCCGACGTGATTCTGATCGGCGAGATCCGGACCCGGGAGACCATGGATCACGCCATCGTTTTCTCCGAGACGGGTCATTTGTGCCTGGCGACGCTGCACGCCAATAATGCCAACCAGGCGATGGACCGCATGATCAACTTCTTTCCCGAGGATCGGCGCGACCAGCTGTTGATGGACCTGTCGCTGAACCTTAAGGCTATTGTCGCGCAGCAACTGGTACCGACGCCGGATGGCAAGGGCCGACGGGTGGTCGTGGAGGTGTTGATCAATACCCCGCTGGCGGCGGACCTGATCCGCAAGGGCGAGATCCACAAGCTCAAGGATCTGATGAAGCGCTCCAACCAGCAGGGCATGAAGACCTTCGATCAGGCCCTCTATGAACTCTATCGCGACGGCGAAATCACCCAGGAAGACGCCATCCATTACGCCGATTCGGCCAACGAAGTGCGCCTGATGATCAAGCTCAAAGACAACGAGGTCGACGCCAGTAACGCACTCCAGGGTGTAACGCTGGTGGAGACGCCGTAAGGGGCGTCGTGCTCGGCTAGCTGCCCGGGCTGAAAACCGAGTAGGCGTCGAACACCGGCCCGTCGACGCACACGCGTTTCATGCTCGGGCCGCGCTCGCCGGTCACCTGGACCACGCACCCGGCGCATCCGCCGACGGCGCAGGCCATGTATTCCTCCAGCGATACCTGGCAGGGCAGTCCGTAGTCCGCTCCCAGTTGCGCCACCGCGCGCAACATGGGGTGCGGGCCACAGGCGTACAGTCCGACCTGTCGGCGAGCGGCGCTGTCCAGGCCGTCCAGCCAGTGGCGCGCCAGGTCGGTGATGTAGCCGTCGTAACAACCGGGGTAACCCTGGAGGCTGCTCAGCCGGCTGGCGATACCCCAGTCCTCCAGCAGCGGCATGCTCGCGATAACGCCCGCGGGCATACCCTCGAGCAGAATGCGCGACGGTTGCCGCGCGAAGGGGAAGGGCACTTCCGATCCCAGCAGGACCAGGGGCTGGAAGTCCTGATTGCGGCGCAGGCTTTCGGCCAGGAAGATCATCGGCGGCATGCCCACCCCGCCACCCAGCAACAGTGTCCGGGGGTGCTCAGGGTCGGGCTCAAAGGGCTTGCCAATGGGGCCGAGCAGGCTGAGCGACTCACCGGGCTGGCGCCGCGCCAGCAGCCGGGTGCCGTGGCCCAGCGCCTTGTAAAGCAATTCCACCCAGCCCGCGGCGGCATCGGCGCGCATGATCGACAGCGGTCGGCGCATGGCCAGCTGCGGATCGCAACTGAGATGGACGAACTGGCCCGGGAGGGCACGCGCGGCACACCCGGGGGCTTGCAGGCGCAGGACGTATTGGTCGCCGTCGCAGGCCTGATGGGACAGGACCCGGGCGTCCTCCAACTCGATGGTCTGCCGGTGCGCGGGATGTTTCACTTCACTCGCTCGTGTGGATGATGATGCCGTCGCGCAGGGTATAGCGAACCTTGAGCGGCATTTCCCAGCCGCGAAAGGGGGTGTTCTTGCCCTGGCTGTGCATGCTGGCGGCATCGAGCCGCCAAGCGGCGTCGGCTGCGAAAATGCAGATATCGGCGGTCCGTCCGACGCCCAGCTCGCCATAGGGCAGGTTGAGAATCCGCGCCGGCCCGCTGGTCAGGCGGGCGATGGCGTCGCTCAAGGGCAGCTGCTGGTCCTGCGCCAGCTTCAGTGTCAGCGGCAGCAGTGAATCCAGGCCGGAGGCCCCGGGCTGGGTGGCTGGAAACGGCGCCAGCTTGGCGTCGGCCTCGTGGGGTTGGTGGTCGGAACAAATCGCCGCCAGGGCACCGCTGCGCAAGCCCTCGAGCAGGCCGTCGCGGTCTTCCTGCGTGCGCAAGGGCGGGATGAAATGGTAATCGGCGCCAAAGTCCACCGCGTCGAGATCGCTCAGGTACAGATAGGGAACGGCGACATCGGCGGTCACCGGCACGCCGTCGTACTGCGCCCGCGCCACCATGCGCACCGCCCGCTGGGTGGTCAGGCGCCCGAAGTGCGCGCGCACCCCGGTCTGCTGGATCAAGGCGAGGTCGCGGGCGACGGCCACGGTCTCGGCGGCCTCGGGGATGCCGGGCAGGCCCAGCCGGGTGGACACCCGCCCCTCGTGCAGACAACCGTTGGCCGAGAGTGCGGCATCGTCGGCGTGCAGGTAGACCGTCAGGCCGAAGGTGGCGGCGTACTCGAAAGCGCGGCGCTCAATCAATGTCGATGCCAACGGGGCCAGCGCGTTGCTCACCCCGATACAACCGGCTTGTTGGAGCGCGGCCATTTCACTGAGATGAACGCCATCGAGGTTCTGGGTCAGCGCCCCCAGGCCGACCACCCGCGCGGCGCCCACCTGGCGGGCGCGATGGTGGATCATTTCGATGACCGCCGGCGTGTCGATGACGGGGTTGGTGTCCGGAGGGCAGCAGAGCGTGGTGATACCGCCCGCGGCGGCGGCCCGACACTCGCTGTCGATACTGGCTTTGTACTCCAGCCCCGGCTCGCGCAGGCGGGCGCACAGGTCGATCACCCCCGGTATGACGCACAGACCGCCGGCGTCGATTTCCAGGTCGTGGGTGAAATCGTCACTGCCCTGGCCGATCGCCGCGACCCGGCCTTCGGCGACACACACATCGAGCACCGCGTCGATGCCGTTGTGCGGGTCTATCAGCCGTCCGCCGCTGATCTTGATCCGCGGCTTAGCCATCGGTTTCCCGCGAAGGCCGTTGTTGCATCGCCATCGACATCACCGCCATGCGCACGGCAATGCCATAGGTGACCTGCTGCAGGATCACCGAGCGCGACCCGTCGGCGACCTGCGAGTCGATTTCGACGCCGCGATTGATTGGTCCGGGGTGCATCACGGTGACGTCCGGTTTTGCCATGGAAAGCTTTTCCTCGGTCAGACCATAGAGCTGGAAATACTCGTGTTCGCTGGGCAGCATTGCGCCCTTCATGCGCTCGTTCTGCAGGCGCAGCATGATGACTACGTCGACGTCGCGTAGGCCGTCGCGCAGATCGTGGTGGACCTTGACGCCGAGCGATTCCACATGGGATGGCAGCAGGGTGCGAGGGGCGATGATGCGCACCTCGCCGGTATTGAGCAGGTTCAGGGCGTGGATCTGCGAGCGCGCAACCCGCGAATGGGCGATGTCGCCCACAATGGCCACGCGCAGGCGCCCGAAGTCGGCGCCTTTCTCGCGGCGGATGGTGAACATGTCCAGCATCGCCTGCGTGGGGTGGGCGTGACGACCGTCGCCGGCGTTGATGACGCTGACGTGCGGTTGGACGTGACGGGCGATGAAATGGGCCGTGCCGCTGTCGCAATGGCGCACCACGAACATGTCGACGTGCATCGCCTCGAGATTGCGCAGCGTGTCGAGCAGTGTTTCCCCCTTGACCGTGGCCGAAGCGTCGACATTGATATTGAGAACGTCGGCCGACAGGCGTTTGGCGGCCAACTCGAAGGTGGTGCGGGTGCGGGTGCTGGCCTCGAAAAACAGATTCACGATAGTGCGTCCGCGCAGCAGCGGAACTTTCTTCACCGCTTGTTCGGTGACGCCGGCGAAGGATTCCGCGGTGTCCAGAATCTCGTTGAGCAGGCCATGGGTGAGGCCTTCGGTGGAGAGAAAATGGCGCAACTTGCCGTCGTCTCGGATTTGCAGATTGGGCCGGCTCATGTCGCGTTTCTGATCTCGAGAGCCAGCGGGTCCGGTCCACACAGCTTGACTTGCTCGTTGGCGCCGAGCGACATGGAAACTGCCGCCACGCTCGCCTCGATCGGCAGCTCCCGTCCGTCGCGCTTGATCAGCACCGCCAGGGTGATGGAGGCGGGGCGGCCGTAGTCGAACAGCTCGTTCATCGCCGCCCGGATGGTGCGCCCCGTATGCAGCACATCGTCGACCAGAATGATATGCCGGCCGTCCAGATTGAAGGGCAGATGCGACGGCCTGACCTGGGGGTTGATGCCGATGCGGGTGAAGTCGTCGCGGTAGAAGGAGATGTCAAGCACGCCGAGCGGCTCCTGGATACCGAGCTTTTCATGCAGGCTTTTGGCGATCCACACGCCGCCGGTATGGATGCCGACCATGACCGTGCGGGTGTCGATCGGGAGGCTCTGGCGCAGCCGCTCGGCCATCGCGTCGATCAGCGCCGGTATGTCGTAGGTGTCGGTCATTGTTGTGTGTGTTGTTGTAGCCAGTCCTGCAGGATGAGCTGCGCGGCCAGTGCGTCCACGTCATCCCGGTTCGCGTCCACGCCGCTCTCCACGGCGTAGGAACTCAGGCGTTCCTCGGCGGGATGCACCGGCAGGCCGTAGCGCCCCTCCAGCTGGCGACAAAAGCGACGTGCCGCCTGCGTCATGGGTTGTTCGCTCCCGTCCATATGATACGGGATTCCCACGACCAGCGCGCCCGGTTTCCACTGCGCGATCAGGTCGCTGATCAGCGGCCAGTCCGGTTTGCCGTCGCGCGCCCCAACGCTGGTGAGCGCGGTGGCGGTGGCGGTCAGGGATTGTCCGACGGCCACGCCGATGCGCTTGCAGCCATAATCGAACCCGAGCAGCGTAATGGCGCCGGGGTTGCCGGTTTGTTGCTGTTGTTTCGCCATCAGGCGTGGCCGGCGTCCCCCGAGAGCAGGTCCAGATTCACGCCAAGCGAGGCGGCCGCGGCCCGCCAACGTTCGTCGTCGGGTGTGCGGAACAGGATTTCCGGATCGGCCGGACCGCTGAGCCAGGCGTTGCTGGCCATTTCCTGTTCCAGTTGACCGGCGCCCCAACCGGCGTAGCCGAGGGTGATCAGGGCGCGCTCGGGCCCTTCGTTACGGGCAATGGCGTGCAGAATGTCGATCGAGGAGGTAATGCCGATGCGGTCGGTCACCTTCAGGGTGGCCTCCCATTCCCCCAGCGGCTCGTGCAGCACGAAGCCGCGATCCTGCTGCACCGGACCGCCGAGGTGGACCGACATCTGGCGGGCTTCCGGCAGCGCGTCGTCCAGATGGATATGCTGCAGGATTTCGCCCAGACGCATGTCCAGGGGGCGGTTGACCACCAGGCCGAGCGCGCCCTCGGCGTTGTGCTCGCAGATGTAGGTCACAGAATGATAAAAATTCGGGTCCTCAAGCCCGGGCATGGCGATGAGGAACTGATTGGTCAGGTACTGCGTCTCTACCATGATTGATAGTATCTGCGAGCTATCGGAATTTCACAAGCACCGGGGCCGCGGCAAGTCTCAGTTGCTTTGCAGGCGATTACCACTGGTGAATACCCAGGTGCGCGTGATGTACATGATATCCGTATCCTTCTTGATGTCCTCTGGAAACGGCGCGAAAGGGGCCGCCAGTTTGACGATCCGTACCGCGGCGTCGTCGAGAATCTTGTGCCCGGAGGGTTTGCGGATGGTGATTTCCCGCACCGAGCCGTCCGGATAGATGGCTACCTGGACAATCAGTTTGCCCGAGAGGTTCCGCCGCCGCGCCGCGTCCGGATAATTGAGGTCGCCGACCCGCTCGACCTTGGCCACCCAGTCGCGCATATAGTTGGCGTATTTGAACTCCTTGGTGCGCGCGGAAATGAACTTGCTCTTCGGCGCCTTGGAATAAACCCTCAGGTTCTGGTTGATTTCGCGATTCAACGCCAGCATCTCCATGCTGCGGTTGATCAGTTCCTCGGCGTTGACCGGCTCGGGCTTGGGGTCTTGTTTTGGCGCGGGCTTGGGGGTCTTTTCCCGCGCCAGCTTGGCGCTCAGCGTCGGCGTGGGCGCCGGCGGATTGGCGGCCGCCGGGGTGGGCGGCGGCGCCTGCTCGACGGCCTGCTGCCGCGGCTGGACTTTCTCCTCGGTGTTGCCGGCGCCTTCCTGGCTGGTGGCAGCCAGATAATCGGCGTTTTCCACGGCTTTGGTGGGCGGCGTGGTGACTACCGTGATGTCGAGTGTCGGCAGCGGGGAGTCGTCCGAGCTGGGGGTGAACATATCGAAGCTGATGCCGAGAATGAGCAGTGCGTGCAGCGCGGTGGCGATAAACAGGGCCAGAGCCAGGCGGTCGGCGCCCGGGGTCGAGTAAGGTACTGCGCTCGCGCTGTTCATGAGTTGTGCCTGCTTAAGCGTCCGTAGCCTGAAAGCGAGGTTTTCAACATGCACTTATTATACCGTGTTCAGTGCCGGGTTGGCCCCTCCAGGTCTACGGTTTCGATGGCCGCGGGCGGACGTTCGAAGTGCAGCAGCGGTTTCAGCGTCGCGGTGACATGCGCCCCGCCGTCGGCGTCCATCAGCAGGACCTCGCGCACCGACATGTTACGGGCTATTTCGCGCCATTGTGGCGTTCCGGCCACAAACAGTGCCGTGGCCGCGGCGTCGGCCAGAGCGGCCTCGTCGGCAATCACCGTCACCGAGTGCACGCCGCGGGCGGGTTCGCCGGTGCGGGGATCGAGAATGTGGGTGTAGCGTTTCCCCTGGTAGACAAAATAGCGTTCATAGTCGCCGGAGGTGAAGACGCAGGCGGCGCCTTCCAGGTCGACACTGGCCAGCACCCCCTTGCCGTCAGGTGAGCGGATACCGATACGCCACGGCCGGTCACCGTGGCGGCCGCGTAGACAGAGGTCGCCGCCGGCATTGACAATCAGGTTGCCGATGCCGCGTCGGGTCAACAATTCCACCGCGCTGGCCACGGAGTAGCCCTTGGCGAAGCCGCCGAAGTCCAGCTTCACCGCGCGGTTGCTGCTGCTGACCCGCCCGTTGTCGACGCGCAGTTGCAGGGTGCTGGGGGCGGCCCGCAGCCAGTGTTCCACGGCCGTTGGGTCGGGGGGCGCGGGGCCGGGTTCGTCCTTCTGAAAGCCCCATAAGTTCAGCAGATGGCCAATGGCCGGATTGAACAGACCCTGGCTGAGGCGCTCGAAGCGCTGAGCGAGGCCGATCAGGCGCAGGATTGACGCGTCCGGTTGAAACGTTCCGCCGGTCGCGATCGCCTGATTCAGCGAATCGAGCTCGCCCTTTTGCCAGGCGTGCCAGTCGCGGTTCTGGCGCTGGAAAAGCGCGTCCACGGCGGCGATCGCCGCGCGCGCGGCCTGCGGCTCGACGCCGTACAGGCTGATGTCGATCAGCGTGCCGAAAGCGAACAATTGCTCGCGATAGACACCCGGCGGGGCCGGCCCGCAAGCACCGGTCAGCAGCGCCACCAACGCGACGCAAACCAGGCGTAAATGCGGCCGCCTCACGGGCTGGCGGACGCCAATTTGGCCTCGATGCAGTCCAGCAGTTGGCCGGCGATATCGAGCCCGTAGAGCCGGTCCAGCTCGCGAATGCAGGTGGGGCTGGTGACGTTGATTTCGGTCAGGTAGTCGCCAATGACATCCAGGCCGACGAATATCAGTCCCCGGGCGCGCAGCTCGGGCGCCACCTGGGCGCAGATCCAGCGGTCGCGCTGGCTCAGTTCGACGCCTTCTCCGCGGCCGCCGGCGGCCAGGTTGCCCCGGGTTTCGCCGGCCGCGGGAATCCTCGCCAGGGCGTAGGGGACCGGGTCGCCATCGATCATCAGAATGCGCTTGTCGCCGGCGCTGATCTCCGGGATGAAGCGTTGCGCCATCGCGCTGCGTTCGCCCATCTCGGTGAGCGTTTCCAGGATGACGCTGATATTGGGATCGTTTTGACGCACCCGAAACACCGAGCTGCCGCCCATGGCGTCTAGGGGCTTGAGGATGATGTCCTGGTGCTCGTCGAGAAACGCACGCAATCGCGAGGCCTCGCGGCTGACCAGCGTGGGCGCGCAGCATTGCGGGAATCTGGCGGTGAACAGCTTCTCATTGCTGTTGCGCAATGCCTGCGGCCGATTGACCACCAGGGTGCCGGCCAGTTCGGCCTGCTCCAGAATGTAGGTGGTGTAGAGGTACTCCAGGTTCAGCGGCGGATCTTTGCGCATCAGGATGACATCCAGTTCCGCCAGCGGCCGCTCGATTGCGGCGCCGAGCTGGAACCAGTCCTGCGGGCGGTCCCAGACCTGCAGTGGCCGCAGGCGCCCATAGGCGTGGCCATCGCGCAGATAAAGATCGCTCTGCTCCAGGTAGAACAGTCGCCAACCCCGCGCCTGCGCGGCCAACAGCATCGCGAAACTGCTGTCTTTGTGGACCTTGATCGACTGGATCGGGTCCATGACGATGCCGAGGCTAATGCTCATGGGCGCGTCTCCGGCGGCATCCTGAGGCCCAGAATGTGAACGATTTCATAAATGTAAAGTTTACTGTTGAGCGGACGATAGAAGCCTGTAGCCGCCATTTTAGCGCACCTCCGGCGGCCAACAGCGGGCGCTCGAAATTGCGCGCCCACCCTGCGGTGACAACCGTGTCCGGTGGGCGGGGCGCGAACTAGGATAGCACAAATGGGTCAGGTATGAGCCGTATGCAAACCATTGTAGATCCAGAAGAAATTGAACCTTCAGAGCCGACGGGAGAGGGCGACGGAGCGACGGGGGACGCGCCGGTATCGCAAGTGGGCAGTCTCAAGGTGATGGTGATCGACGACTCGAAGACGATTCGTCGTACCGCCGAGAGCCTGTTGAAAAAGGAAGGCTGCGAGGTGGTGACGGCCACCGACGGTTTCGAGGCGCTGGCGAAAATCGCCGATGAAAAGCCGGACATCATTTTTGTCGACATCATGATGCCGCGTCTGGATGGCTATCAGACTTGCGCGCTGATCAAGAACAATCAGGTTTTCAAGGATACCCCCGTGATCATGCTCTCGAGCAAGGACGGGCTGTTCGACCGTGCGCGCGGGCGCATCGTGGGATCGGACCAGTATCTGACCAAACCCTTTACCAAGGACGAATTGCTCAGCGCGATCCGCAAGCATGTGCAGACACAGGACTAGTTTTAGCAGGTATTCCAGTAACAGGTTTTGTCGCTGGACGCAGTAACCCAACAAGAGGTAAGACCGATGGCACAGATATTGATCGTTGATGACTCGCCGACAGAAGCGCATGTCCTGAAAGGCATTCTGGAGAAGAATGGCTTCGAGGTCGAGACCGCCGAGAATGGCACGGAGGGCATCGAGCGGGCCAAGGAGTTGAAACCCGACCTGATCCTCATGGATGTGGTCATGCCCGGGCTCAACGGCTTTCAGGCCACGCGCCAGCTGACCAAGGATACCGACACCAAGGAGATTCCGGTAATCATCGTCACTACCAAAGATCAGGAGACCGATCGCGTCTGGGGACTGCGCCAGGGCGCCAGGGATTTTCTGACCAAGCCGGTATCGGAAAAGCTCCTGATGGAGAAGATCAGCAACGCTCTGGAACTCGTATAAGAGGATAAACGGATATGTCCGCCCAGGCCCCCTCCCCCCTACAGCGGCTCGCCCAACTGGAGAAACTGTGTTTGGCGAACGCCCACGGCTTGCCCCAGCAGCAGCAGACCGAAGACGAATGGATCGGAATCGGCTTTCGACTGGGCGAGCTGACTTTGGTGGCACCGCTGGGCGAGGTCTCCGAAATACTGACCCCGCCAACGCTCTCGCAGGTGCCCCGTACCAAGCAATGGGTGTGCGGCATCGCCAACGTGCGCGGCAACCTGATGCCGATTCTGGACCTGCAGGGCTACCTCCACGATCGGGCCCCCTCGCTCAATCGTCGCAGCCGCATTCTCGTGGTCAACCACCAGGGGGTCTATTCCGGCCTGGTCGTCGACGCTGTGCTCGGTCTGCGGCATTTCCGCGAGGAGCAACGCTGTGATGAGTTGCCGGGCGAGGATGCACAAGTGCACGAGTACATGGTGCACGGTTTCAGGGTGGGTAACGAGCACTGGGGGGTGTTCAGCATGCATAAGCTTGCCGAGGCACCACAGTTTTTAAAGGCCGCCGTTTGAGGGGGCCGACGAATCTTTGAAGTTGTTGCAAACATCTGGGAAGAAGCAGTCGATTAGGTCAGGAGACGTGACATGAGTACAGCAAAGCAACCCCACGCCAAGGTGGGTTCACATAAACGGACGATGTACTTGATCGCAGCTTTGCTGCTGTCATTGAGTTCCATGGTCGGCGTGTTCTGGTATGTGGGTATCCAGGCCGATCACGACAAGGAATACATCGGTTACACCAGTGAACAGCAGGTATTGTCGCAGCAGGTGGCGAAGTACGCGCTTGAGGCCTCAAACGGCGTTGCTCCGGCATTCGATCAGCTGACTCTGTATCGCGACCGCTTCGAAGAGGCCCTTTCGCGCGAGCGCAACGGCAACGTGGCCACCGGTCTGCCGCCGAGCGGCGAGTCGGTGAACGACGACCTGAGCGCCCTGGAGAAGAACTGGGCGAGCTTCCGCAAGAGCGTGGATTTTGTCCTGGGGTCGAAAGAAACGGTGGCCGTGGCGGTGGCGGAAATCGGCGGCGTCATCAACGAGGTCATACCGAAACTGCAGGCCTATGACGAGGAGATCGTCAATATCCTTCTGGACAAGAAGGCCGATCGCCACACCATCAATCTGGCCACCCGTCAGCTCATGTTGAGCCAGCGCATCGTCAACAACGTCAACCTGGCCCTGAACGGCGAGAACGTGGAAATGGCGATCGAGCGCTTTTCCGAGGACGTTCAGGAATACGGCACGGTGCTCGACGGCATGGTGCGCGGCAACGACACCATCGACATGATCAAGAACGACGAGGTCCAGGCCAAGCTGTTCGAGACCTCCATGCTGTTTAAGACGGTTTCCGACAACGTCGAAGAACTCCTGGATATGTCCGACGATCTGTTGGAAGTTCAGCGCGCGGCGCGCAATATCTCGTCCCAGTCCGACGAGTTGTTCGCCGCCTCCCTGCGCCTGCAGAACGCCTACTCCCTGGCCGCCGATTTGCGCGCGGTACAGCCGGAAATGGCCTATATGTTCGGCGGCATCAGTCTGTTGGTTCTGTTCCTATTGGGCATGCAGGTCTACCGGGATCAGGGCAACCGTCGCAAGATCGCGGAAATGGAGAACAAGAACAACCAGGAGGCCATTCTGCGCCTGCTCGACGAGATGGGAAATCTGGCCGATGGTGATCTGACCACCTATGCGACGGTCACCGAGGACTTCACCGGCGCCATCGCCGATTCGGTCAACTACACCATCGACGCGCTGCGTGACATGGTCACCACCATCAACGAAACCTCCGGTCAGGTATCCTCGGCTGCCAAGCAGACGCAGGAAACCGCTCAGCATCTGACCGAGGCGAGCATGCACCAGGCCGAGGAAATCACCTCGGTGACCACCGCCATTAACGAGATGGCGGTGTCCATCGACGAGGTGTCCCGTCATTCGGAAGAGACCGCGGACAAGGCCTTGCGCTCGGTGGAATTCGCCAAGAAGGGTGGCGACACGGTGCGGCGTAATATCGAGGGTATGGATCGGATCCGTGAGACCATTCAGGAGACTTCGAAGCGTATCAAGCGACTGGGCGAAAGCTCGCAGGAGATCGGCGACATCGTCGAGCTGATCAACGACATCGCCGAGCAGACCAATATCCTGGCGTTGAACGCCGCTATCCAGGCGGCGATGGCCGGTGAGGCCGGGCGCGGTTTCGCGGTGGTTGCTGACGAAGTGCAGCGATTGGCCGAGCGCTCTTCCAACGCCACCAAGCAGATCGAGGCGCTGGTGAAAACCATCCAGACCGATACCAATGAAGCGGTCATCTCCATGGAGCAGAGTACCGCCGGTGTGGTCAACGGTGCCCGTCTGGCCGAGGAATCCGGAGAGGCGCTGGATGAAATCGTCAACGTGTCCGAGGATCTCTCGGGGCTAATCCAGAACATTTCGTCATCGGCTCGCCAGCAGTCCAAGGCGGCGGCGAATATTTCTGAGACCATGCACATCATCCAGGAGATCACCACCCAGACCTCCGCGGGCACCAATGAGACCGCTGCGTCCATCGGTAATCTCGCGGCCTTGGCCGACGAAATGGCTAACTCGGTGGCCGGCTTCAAGTTGCCGGAGTAGCGCGCAGAGACCCGAGCCCATGAGTGACGCCGCCGGAAATGCGCAGGTTTTTCAGCGGGCCAACCTTCCGGTCGGTATCGCTGCGCAAATCGATGACGAGCAGTTCGCCGCCTGGACGCGCCTGTTGCGGCAAAAGGCGGGGTTGTTCATCGCTCCCGAACGGCGCTCGTTCCTGCTCAGCGGCATCCGGGCGAGAATGCGGGCCACGCAATGCGCCAGCGTGGGCGAGTATTACGACCGTCTCATCCAGTGCGATAACGCTGCCGAGTGGCCATTGTTGATCGACCGGCTGACGGTGCACGAGACCTGCTTTTTCAGGCACGAGTCGTCGCTGCGGTTCGTTGGCTCATGTGTTTTGCCTGACGTGCTAAAACAGAGCGGTGAGTTTACGGTCTGGAGCGTGGGTTGCGCCACCGGCGAGGAGACCTACAGCCTTGCTATGTTGATCGACGACGGCCTTGAGGGGGAACCCGCGCCAGCGTCCTGGCGGATCGTCGGTAGCGATATCAGCGAACCGGCGCTCAAGTGCGCGCGCGAGGGCAGATATCTGCGGCGAAGGCTTCGTGATATTCCGTTGGCGTATCAGTTCAAATACTGCGAGCAGGTTTCAGGCACGCATTTCCGGATTTCCGATGGGATTCGCCAGCGCGTGACTTTTACTTCCCTGAATCTGAGTACCCAGGCCGCGGCGGGGAAGCAGGACTTCGACTTGATCTACTGCCAGAATCTGCTGATTTACTATGACAGGCAAAGTCGTCTGGATATGGTGGATTGGCTGGCCCGAAATCTGCGTCCGGGCGGCGTCATGATACTGGGGCCCGGTGAGCTGCTGGATTGGCCTAATGCAAACATGGAGAAAGTGCGATACCCGGATTCGCTGGTCTATCGGCGGATAAACTGACGTATCGCATCGGTTGCGGGACGAAAGGAATGACAATGAACCAAGTGATCGATTTCAGCACTCTGACGTGGGTGAAAAAGGAGCTCGACGAAACCCTGAAAGAGGCACGCCAGGCGCTCGAGTCCCATGTCGAAAACCCGACCCAGACGGAGTATCTGGAAACCCTCGCCGGTCAGCTGCACCAGGTCTACGGCACGCTGCAGATGGTGGAGCTCTACGGCGCCTCTTTGTTAAGCGAGGAGATGGAGCAGGTCGCCCGGGCGATGTTGGCCGGAGGCGTGGCACAACACGACGATGCGTGCGAGGTGCTGATGCGCGCGATCCTGCAACTGCCGGACTACCTGGATCGCCTGGTCGCGGGTTATCGCGATATTCCGCTCGTTCTGTTGCCGCTCTTGAACGACTTGCGGGCCGTCCGCGGAGAGGGCCTGATATCGGAGAATTCGCTGTTTTCGCCCGATCTGGGTGCCGAGCTGCCGGATTCCATCCGCAATGTCCCCGCCGAGTCCGGGCTCTCGGGCAGGGCGCGTGAACTGCGCCCCCGGTTTCAGCGTGGTTTGCTGGGCTGGTTCAAAGATCAGAACTCCCGCAGCGCGCAGCAGACGCTCAGGGATACGATGGAAGCCCTGTGCGCGCTGGGAGGACACCCTAATATCGTTCGGCTATGGTGGGTGTGCGCCGGCACATTGGACGCTTTGATCGACGCCGGCATGGAAGGCAATGTCTCCCTGAAACGGGTGCTGGGTCAAGTGGATCGGGAGATCAAGCGTCTGATCGACGAGGGTGAAGCGGCGCTTATCGAAGCGCCGCGGGAAGATCTACTGAAAAATCTCCTGTTCTACTGCGCCCAGGCGACGTCGACGACCAGTCCGCGCCTGGCTGAAATACAGGAGACCTACCGTTTGCGTGAGCTACTGCCGGACGAGAGTGAGATATCCTCGGCACGAGAGAGCCTGGCTGGCCGTAATTCCGATCTGTACGAAACCGTCGCGGTGGCTCTAAAAGAGGAACTCGCGCGACTCAAGGACAATCTGGATATCTTGCTGCGCAACGGTTGCCGTGACAGCGAGGGCATCACGTCCTTGACCGAGTCGCTACAGCGGCTGGGCGATACGCTCGGCATGCTGGGACTGGGCACGGCGCGCAAGGCAGTGCTCGACAAAGCCGAGGATCTGCGCAAATGCCTCGAAATGGATGCGGCATCCGCGGATACGGCATTGATGGATGTTGCCAGTACCCTGCTGCTGGTGGAATCCGCCGTCGAGGCGATGGGGAGCGCGCCGGTACAGTCCGGGAAGGACAAGCCGGCGGCCGAACAGCTGGCGGAAAGCGAATTCAACCAGGTGATGGAAGTGGTGATCAAGGAGGCTATCGCGGACCTGGTGCGCGCCAAGGAGGCCATCATCAGCTACACCGAGGCGGATCATGATACTGCGCTGATCAGCGAAGTTCCTCAGTGGTTCAATCAGGTCAAAGGCGGCATGCTTCTGCTCGGCGAGGAACGGCCGGCGGCGCTGGTGAGCGCGATCGGACACTACCTGCGCGTAGAGCTGATCGAGGGCGGAAAACATGCGGCTCAGGAAGAGCTGGACGCCTTGGCCGACGCGGTCTGCGGGTTGGAGTACTTCCTGGAAGGTCGCCAGCAACAGCGGCTGTATGGCGGCTCGGCGATGGAGGTGGCCGAGCAGGCCATCGAGAAATTGGGCTACGCGTCTCCGCAACCCGCCCCCCTCGTGTCGGAGGACATAGATGGGGCTGTC
This sequence comes from Thiogranum sp., assembly GCA_030148805.1. Classification (GTDB taxonomy): domain Bacteria; phylum Pseudomonadota; class Gammaproteobacteria; order DSM-19610; family DSM-19610; genus Thiogranum. The sequence continues at coordinate 66,086 of JASBSS010000024.1, forward strand.
GCCGATGCTGGACCGGCCGTGACGCCGGAGACGGTGTCGCCGCAAGAGCCACGCGAATGGCCCGTGAGCGAGGGCGTGCAGGTCGATGAGGACGCTACCGGCGAGGATTCTCCTGGGCCGCTGATGGATAGGGTGGAAGAGTCGGCGAAAGACGAGGCGCAGCGGCAGACCCCGGGCGCGAGCGAGGTCGTTGCGAATGAGGAAGAGGGGCGGCTGGCCGTGATCGGTTCCGACGTCGATGAAGAGATTCTGGAGATTTTCATCGAGGAGGCGGAAGAAGAGGTCGGCAGCATCGCTGAGCAAATGCCTGTCTGGCTGGCCAACAGCGACGATGCCGAAGCGCTGGCGACCATGCGTCGCTCGTGGCATACCCTGAAGGGGAGTGGTCGCCTGGTCGGCGCGATGCGCATCGGCGAGTTTGCCTGGGCGTTCGAAAACATGCTCAACCGGGTGATCGACGGTTCGGTCGCCATCACCCCGGCGTTGAAGGACCTGCTGCAGGCTGCGGCCGCGGCGCTTCCGGCGCTGGTCGCGCAGATCAAGAACGGCAGCCCGGTCGGGCAGCCGATCGAGCCGCTCATGCGCGACGCCGATGCGCTCAGTCGCGGTGAGCCGATCCTCGCCGGGGCGGCGCAAGATACGGGCGCGCACCTGGTATCGCCGGATGCCTGTGAGCCGGTGGATACCGCGCAGCCGCCACCAGCCGCTGACCAGCCCGCCGCCGCGGGCGGCGACGAAGTCACCGAGCCCGCCGTCCCTGGCACGACGGAGGAGAAGGTCGAAGCCCCGGCAATGCATGCCGATATGGTGATGGATCCGCTCCTCTACGAGATATTCAATACCGAGTCTTGCGCCCATCTAGAGGTGATTCGGCAATGTCTGGTCCGAGTGACCGCCGGAGACAGCCTGGTCGATGAGCCCTTGGTACGTGCGCTGCATACCTTGCACGGAAGCGCCCATATGGCTGACAGCGACGAGATCGCGGAGCTGGCCGGTAGCATGGAGAAATTGCTCAGGACGTTGATGGTCGGGGAGCAGCCGATAAATGAGGCGGTTTGCGCCCTGCTCGATGACACCATCCGGATCATCGAGGGTGTGTTGAGTCATTTGCCGCGGGAAAAAGTCGTTCCCCAGGACTACGATGACGTTATGCAGAAGGTCGCCGCCGAGTGGGCGGCTGTAAGCGCCAAGGGAGTTGCGCAGAAGGAGGCCACGGATGTGGTGTCCGCCCCGGAGGAAGCGGTTGCCGAGAGTTCGGCGGCCGCCGCCGACGCGCAAGCCGTGCCCGATGCGCAAGGTGGGATGCCGGAAGAGCCGCGACCGGGCTCTGGGCCCGAGCCCGAGAGCGCCGGTTCCGAACAGGATCCATACACCGATCACGACCAAGAGTTGTTGGAGGTGTTTCTCGAAGAGGCGGCGGAGAATTTGGAGTCCGCAGACGCCGCGCTGCATGCCTGGCGCGAGTGCCCCGCCGACGCCGCGGCCTTGGCGGCCTTGCAGCGTGCGCTGCACACCCTCAAGGGCGGCGCGCGGATGGCGGATTTGCCCGCCCTTGGCGATGTGGCGCATGCGGTGGAGTCGCTGTTGATCGCGGTGGACGAGGCCGCTGTCGTCGATCCCGCCGCGAGCATCGAAGCGGTTCAGCGGGCTCAGGATTGCCTGGCGCGGATGTTGGATCAGGTGCGCGCACGACAGGCCTTGCAACCGGCCGACGAACTGGTAGCCCACCTGGTCGCGATGCGCCGCGCGGTCCCCACCGCTGAAAGTCAGATCGATGAGCCGTCCGAGGCCCTCACGGGTTCCGAGATGCCGGCCGCGACGCCGAACGAGGGAGCTTACGCCGATGTCGACCCGGAACTGCTTGGGGTGTTCATCGAAGAGGCCAGCGATATTGTCGGCCACTGTGAGCAAACGCTGCAGAACTGGAAACGCGCGCCTGCCGATCCGGAGCTGGTGGCTGAGTTGCAACGGGAGCTGCACACGCTAAAGGGTGGCGCGCGGATGGCGGACATCACCGAGATCGGTGATCTGGCACACGCGGTGGAATCCTTGATGGTCAAGGTCGCCGACGGCAGTGTGGCCGCCTCCGACGGCCTGTTCCTGGTGCTCGAGCGCGCGCAGGACAGGCTTTCCGACATGGTGGAGAAGGTCAGCAACCGTGCCGCGCTGAGTGCCGCCGCGGATATCATCGACCAGTTGGAAATATTGCGCGAGGGGCAGGACGTAGTTAGCGAAGACAAAGGGGTTGCGCAGGAAGTTTCGGCCAAGAAGTCCCCGGCAGGCGTTGCGCTTGTCTCGGAGAAGGAGTTCAGCGAACGCCGGAGCCGTTCGCGCAGCAGTCAGGAGCTGATTCGCGTCAAGGCGGAGTTGCTGGACAATATGGTGAATTACGCCGGCGAGGTGAGTATTTATCGCTCACGGCTGGAGCAGCAGATCGGCGCCTACGGTTTCAATCTGGTGGAAATGGAGCAAACGGTGGCGCGCGTGCGCGAGCAGTTGCGCAAGCTCGAAATCGAGACCGAAGCGCAGGTTCTGTATCGCTACGAACGTGAAGGCGAAATCATGGACGCGGCTGCCGCGGGCGCGGATTTCGATCCCCTGGAAATGGATCGCTATTCCCACATGCAGCAACTGTCGCGCTCGCTGATGGAGAGTGTGAGCGATTTGAGCAGCATACAGAACATGCTGGAAAACATCACCCGCGAGTCCGAGACCTTGCTGTTGCAACAAGCGCGCGTCAACACCGAGTTGCAGGAAGGCTTGATGCGCACGCGGATGGTGCCTTTCCTGGGTTTGGCCGCGCGCATGCGCCGCATCGTCCGTCAGACGGCTCAGGAGCTGAACAAAAAAGCGGAACTGGAGCTGTCGGGCGCCGAAGGCGAAATGGATCGAACCGTGGTCGATCGGATCGTCGCTCCCTTGGAGCATATGCTGCGCAACGCGATTTCCCACGGTATCGAGACTCCGCAGCAGCGTCGGGCCAGCGGCAAGCCGGAAGTCGGCACCATCCGGATAACCTTGGAGCGCGAGGCCTCAGACGTGGTGCTGCGGATCGCCGACGACGGCGCTGGCATCAACATGGACGCCATTCGCCGCAAAGCCATTGAGCGGGGCATGATGGACGCGAACGCCGAGTTGAGCGACAACGAGGTCTTGCAGTTCATTCTTGAGACGGGTTTCAGTACCGCCGAGCAGGTGACTCAGGTCGCCGGTCGTGGTGTAGGCATGGACGTCGTCAACAGCGAAGTGAAACAGCTGGGCGGATCGCTGCATATCGACTCGACCTTGGGTAAGGGTACGATCTTCACTGTGCGTTTGCCGTTTACGCTTGCGCTGAACCAGGCGTTGTTGGTTGAAGTGGGTGAGGATACCTACGCGATACCGCTATCGAGCATAGAAGGCATCGTGCGCATGCGCCGCGAAGACCTCAAGGCCCACTATGACGATCCGGAGACCCGGTTCGCCTACGGCCAGTACGAATACGAAGTCCGGCACCTGGGTTCCGTCCTGGGTACCGGGGTTCCTCATCTCGACGGCGGAGCAAAGCGGCTGCCGGTGCTGTTGGCGCGCTTTGGCGAACATTGCGTGGCCTTCCATGTGGAAAATCTGCTGGGCAGTCGCGAAATCGTGGTCAAGTCGGTGGGGCCGCAGATCAGCACCGTGCCCGGTGTGTCCGGCGCGACCATCCTCGGCGACGGGCGCGTGGTCATGATTCTGGAAGTCGCGGCGCTGCTGCGCGGCGGCACGGCCGCTTTGAGCGATCAGCTGGCGCAGCTGGGCGGCCGTTCCGCGACCCGGGGTCAGGGCATGACCGTGATGGTGGTGGACGACTCGATCACCGTGCGCAAAGTCACCACCCGTATCCTCGAGCGCAACGATATGAACGTCATCGCCGCCAAGGACGGCGTAGACGCGGTGTCCAAACTGCAGGAGCATATCCCTGATATAATGTTGCTGGACATCGAGATGCCGCGCATGGACGGCTTCGAGTTGGCCACGCATGTGCGCAACGAAGCCAGACTGCGGGATATACCGATTATCATGATTACCTCGCGTACCGGAGACAAGCACCGTCAGCGCGCGATGCAGATCGGGGTAAACCGTTACCTCGGCAAGCCTTTCCAGGAGAGTGAGTTGCTGGAGAATATCCAGGCCCTGTTAGAGGAAACCAGAGCGAATGGGTGAGAACCCCCAGGGGGCGCTGCGGGTCGCGTTGATGGCGCGCGATTGCGAGCGGGGCGAATTCCGCGCCTTGCTCGAAGAGGCGGGTATCGAAGTGGTGGTCGAACGTGGATTCGAGCTGCCGCTGCCTGCGGACTGGTGCGATGCCGAGGTGCTGCTGATCGACCTGGAGGCACAGCCGGAGCGTCAGCAGGTGGAACACATACTGCGCGACTCCCCGGTGCCGGTGCTGCTCAATGCCGGCGGGGTCGGCAGCAGTATGATCTGGCACCGCCGCCTGGTGGGAAAGCTGCAGAGCCTGGCCAACCGGACTGTATTGCCGGTGCCTCCGAATACCTCCCGCCGGCCGGCGCTGCATCTGGTGGGCGACAGCCAGCAGCGGGATTCCACGCCGCACTGGGTGGTCGTGCTCGGCGCATCGATAGGTGGGCCGAGGGCTATCGTGCGGTTTTTACAGGCGCTGCCGTGCGATTTGCCGCTGACCATCCTGCTTGCTCAGCATATCTCGGAGTCCCTGCAGGGGCTGCTGGTCGAGCAACTGGATCGTTGCAGTCGTTGGCCGGTCGCCTTGTTGGGGGACTCCCAGGCCTTGGAACCGGGCCAGGTCTGGCTGGTTCCGGCCGATACCCGAATTGAGCTGGATGAAAAAGGCACGGCGCGCCGCTGCGACTCCGGCTGGCCCTCGGCTCAGCGCCCGGATATCGATGATCTGTTGCGCTCGGTCGCCGATGCCTTCGGTGAACATTGCGGTGCCATCCTGTTCAGCGGTCTGGGGAAGGATGGCGTCGATGGCTGCCAGGAGGTTAGCCTGAGGGGTGGATTTATCTGGACCCAAAGCGCGCAGAGTTGTGTGATATCCAACATGCCGGATGCGGCGCGCAAGTATTGCAAGGTCGAGCGCAGCGGTTCGCCCGAGGAACTGGCGCTGGCGCTGGCCGAACGTTGCCAACCGGCGCCGGCCAGGATTAATTAACAAGGATGGAGGTGTTAGCCGTATGAACGCTGTTGTCGAATCCGTTCGCAGTCTTTGGGTGCCCCTGGACGGGGTCAATCTGCTGGTGCCGAATGTGGCTATCGCGGAGGTGGTGAATTTTCAGCCCTTGGACCTGGTCAAGGACGGGCCTGAATGGCTTTTGGGTTCCTTGCGTTGGCGCAATCAGGATCTGCCGGTGGTGTCGATGGAATCGATCTGCGGATTCGGCGTGTCGCGCAATGCACGCGGGGCGCGTATTTCGATTCTCAACAGCGTGCGTTCGGATTCCACGCTTTCCTTTTACGCGATGGTGACCGCCGGCATTCCGCGTCTGTTCAGTGCCGACAACGATGCGTTGGGCGAATCGCTGCTGACGACCAGGAGTCTTCCCGACAGCGTGGCCGATTGTATCCAGATCGGCAGTGAGGAGGCGTTGATTCCCGACCTGGAAATCATTCAGGCGCTGGTCGAGACCGGCTGGGTCGGGTTGGGGCGTTAGGCGAAGTCCCCCCACAGCGTCTGCAACGCCGCCAGGGTCGCCAGGGTCGCCGTTTCGGTACGCAGGGTGCGTGGGCCCAGACGTACGGGTATGAAACCTGCAGCCTCCGCGCGCTGCGTTTCCGCGCTATCGAAACCGCCCTCAGGTCCCAGCAGAATCCGTACCTGTGTGGGGCGTCCCAGTGCGGGCAATGCGCACTCGGCGTCGGGGTGCAATATCAAACAGGTGGTATCCGTCATCGGCTGCAGCCAGTCGTCGAGGCCGGTCGGGCGCCGCAGTGGAGGCAAATGCACTCGCCCCGACTGTTCGCAGGCGGCGACGACAACCCCCTGCCAGTGTCGCAGACGCTTTTCCAATCGTTCGCCTTTGAGTTGGACCTGCGAGCGCGCCGTCCACAAGGGCGTGATTTCGTTCACGCCGAGTTCCACGGCCTTTTGCATCACCAGATCCATGCGCTCACCCCGGGAGATGCCTTGACCCAGACTAATGGGTAGATGGGATTCGCGTTGCGGCGAAAGTTTGGCGGAAACTGCCAGGCGCGCCAGTTTTCCTTCACGCCCCTCGATGGTTGCCGGATATTCATGGCCGTCGCCATTGAAAAGGATGACCGGGTCGCCGGTTTGCGTGCGCAATACCTTCAATAGATGATGGCTCGGCGCCGCCTCAAGGAGCACGCTCCGGTCTGCGGTCAATGTTTGGGAAGTGTACAGGCGCGGTGCGCGCATCAGTCGGCGACGGCCTTGTCGATGCCCTGCCGGGCGACTTCGGCCAGCAGGGCGATTTGTTCCGGTTCGATGATATAGGGCGGCATGAAATACACGACATTGCCCAGCGGGCGCAGCAGCACGCCGTTGGCCAGGCCGTGTTCGTAAACGCGTAGACCGCGACGTTCCTGCCAGGGATAAGGGATCCGCTCGAACTTGTTCTTGATCATTTCGATCGCCAGGATCATTCCGGTCTGCCGGACCTCGGCCACCTGCGGGTGATCGCGAAGATCGGCGGTCGCCCGCGCCATGGCGGCGGCCAGGGACCGGTTGGCGGCCAGTGTGTCGCGCTGCTGGAAAAGATCCAGCGTGGCCAGTGCCGCGCGGCAGGCCAAGGCGTTGCCGGTATAGCTATGTGAGTGCAGAAATGCTTTCAGCGATCCGTAGTCGTCATAGAACGCCTGGTAGACCTGGTCTCCGGTGAGGACCACCGACAGCGGCAGATACCCGCCGGTGAGCCCTTTCGAGAGACATAGAAAGTCCGGGCTGACGGCGGCCTGCTCGCAGGCAAAGAGAGTACCCGTGCGGCCAAAGCCCACGGCAATCTCATCGGCGATCAGGTGCACCCCGTATTCATCGCAGGCGGCACGCAGCAGTTTGAGGTAGACCGGATCATACATCCGCATGCCGCCGGCGCATTGCACCAGCGGTTCGACTATGACCGCGCAGACTTCCTCGGCGTGTCGCTCCAGCGCCGCGCGCATGGGTTGAAACATGCGCTCGCTGTAGGCCGCACAACTCTCTCCGGGCTGGCGATAGAAGCAGTCCGGCGAAGGCACGCTGATCGTCTGCATCAGCAAGGGCGCGTAGGTGTCCTTGTAGAGTTGGACATTTCCCACGGCCAGCGCGCCCAGGGTTTCGCCGTGGTAGCTGTTCTCCAGGGTGATGAATCTGGTCTTGCGGGTGTGTCCCTTGTTGCGCCAGTAATGGAAGCTCATTTTCAGGGCGACTTCCACGGCTGCCGAGCCATTGTCGGCGTAGAAACAGCGCTCCAGCCCCGCGGGTGTGAGCTGCACGAGTCTTTCGGAAAGCTCTACGACCGCTTCGTGGGTGAAACCGGCCAGCATTACATGTTCCAGGGTTTGCGCCTGCTGTTGCACCGCGGCATTGATATCCGGGTTTGCGTGCCCGAACAGATTGACCCACCACGAGCTGATTGCATCGAGGTAGCGTCTGCCGTCGTAGTCCTCCAGCCAGATCCCTTCGGCCCGTCGGATGGGGATCATCGGCAGCCATTCATGGTCCTTCATCTGGGTGCAGGGATGCCACAGCACCGACAGATCGCGTTTGACCAGATCAGAGTTGTTCATCGAACAGCTGGCGCAAGAAATGTCCTGGCGCGGGCGAGTCAGGTGCCCAGGCCAAGGTTGTTCCAAATGGCCGTTGTTGGCCCCGCCTGATTCATGGTGTAAAAATGCAGACCGGGCGCGCCGGCCTCCAGCAGCCTGGCGCAAAGCCGAGTGACCACGTCTTCGCCGAAGGCGCGCAGGGCCTCGCGGTCGTCGCCATAGGTCTCCAGACGTTTGCGGATCCAGCGTGGGATCTCGGCGCCGCACATATCGGAAAAGCGCGCGAGCTGCGTGTAGTTGGTGATCGGCATGATTCCGGGCACGATCGGAAGTCGCAAACCGCGCTTCTCACATTCGCCGACAAAATCGAAATAAGCGTCGGCGTTGAAGAAATACTGCGTGATCGCGCTGTCGGCTCCGGCTTCCACCTTGCGCTGAAAGTTCTCCAAGTCTTTTGCCGCGCTCGAAGCTTGCGGGTGAAACTCGGGGTAGGCCGCGACCTCGATATGAAAGTGGTCTCCATATTCCTGGCGAATGAAGGCGACCAGTTCGTTGGCATAACGAAATTCTCCCGGCCGTCCCATGCCCGAGGGCAGATCCCCGCGCAGGGCCACGATATGGCGGATGTTTTGCGAGCGATACAGGCTGAGTATCTCGCGAATGTTTTCCCGGGTGGAGGCTACGCAGGAAAGATGCGGCGCCGCCTCGATGCCCGAATCGCGCTGGATTTCGCACACGGTGTCAAAGGTGCGCTCGCGTGTCGAGCCGCCGGCCCCGAAGGTTACGGAAAAGAAGCGCGGTTGCAACGCCGCCAGACGCTCGCGCGTGAGGCGGAGTTTTTTGGCGCCCTCGTCGGTCTTCGGCGGGAAAAACTCGAAGCTGTAGACTCGCGTATGTTGTTTTTGTGATTCCATAGGGACGCTGTTCCCGCCTGGGCGGGAACCCATCATAGATTGCTTGTCCAGGTACGCGCCAAAGCGGCTACCGCCGACCCACTCAGTAGCGGTAGTGTTCCGGCTTGTAGGGGCCTTCCACATTCAGGCCCAGATAATCGGCCTGCTCCTGCGTCAGTGTGGTCAGTTGCGCGCCGATTTTCTTCAGGTGCAGGCGGGCGACTTTCTCATCCAGCGTTTTCGGCAGGATGTAAACCTTGTTTTCGTAGTTGCCGGTGTTGTTGAACAGCTCCATCTGCGCCATCACCTGGTTGGTGAACGAAGCCGACATGACAAAGCTCGGATGACCGGTGGCGCAACCCAGATTCACCAGACGCCCTTTGGCGAGCACGATAATCTTCTTGCCGTCGGGGAATATCACATGGTCGACCTGCGGTTTTATCTCTTCCCACTGGTATTTCTCCAACGAGGCGATATCGATTTCCGAGTCGAAATGGCCGATGTTGCAGACGATGGCCTCGTCTTTCATTGCCAGCATATGGTCGTGGTTGATGACATTGACGTTGCCGGTCGTGGTAACAAAGATATCGCCGATCGAGGCAGCTTCTTCCATGGTGACCACGCGGTAGCCTTCCATGGTAGCCTGCAACGCGCAGATCGGGTCGATTTCGGTGACCAGTACCGTCGCGCCCATGCCGCGATACGCCTGTGCACAGCCCTTGCCGACGTCGCCATAGCCCAGTACCACGCAGATCTTGCCGGCGATCATCACGTCGGTGGCGCGTTTGATGCCGTCGATCAGCGATTCGCGGCAGCCGTAAAGATTGTCGAACTTCGATTTGGTCACCGAATCGTTCACGTTCATCGCCGGAAACAGCAGTTCACCGCTCTCCTGCATGTGGTAGAGACGGTGCACGCCCGTGGTGGTCTCCTCGGTCACGCCTTTGACGCTGTCGGCCATTTTCTGCCAGAAACCCGGTTTGCCTTCCAGTGTGCGTCGCAACACCGCCAGAATGGCGACCCATTCTTCATTGTCGCCGGGTTTGGCGTCGGGTACCGCGCCGGCTTTCTCGAACTCGACGCCCTTGTGTAACAGCAGCGTGGCGTCGCCGCCGTCGTCGAGAATCATATTGGGCATGCCTCCATCGGGCCAGGTCAAAGCCTGTTCGGTGCACCACCAGTATTCGTCGATGGTTTCACCTTTCCAGGCGTAAACCGGGATGCCGGCGGCGGCGATGGCGGCGGCAGCGTGGTCCTGGGTGGAGAAAATGTTGCACGAGGCCCAACGGACCTCGGCGCCAAGCGCCACCAGGGTCTCGATCAGTACCGCGGTCTGGATGGTCATATGCAGGCTGCCGGTGATCCGCGCGCCCTTGAGCGGTTGCTGCGCGCCGAATTCCTCGCGCAGCGCCATCAGGCCGGGCATCTCGCTCTCGGCTATGGCAATTTCCTTGCGGCCCCAGTCGGCCAGTTTGAGGTCGGCAACTTTGAAGTCGTTGGTGGAATCCAAAACAGCGTTCATGGTTCATCTCCCGTTAGTGCAAAGATGAGCGCCGTTGTTTTGATTGCGCTGGTTTCCCTGAGCCTGACGGGGTTGCCCCGCTGCAGCGCCCCTCAGTGAACACAGCTGTAGCGATAATTATCGCTGATTCGCCGTTACAAGTAAAAACGTCCCCGCAGCGATTAAATTCCCGCGTCGCTACGCAGCGCGTCGGCCTTGTCCGTGGCCTCCCAGGTGAAGCCGTCGCGCTCGCGTCCGAAGTGCCCGTAAGCCGCTGTTTTGCGGTACTTGATCTTCTCGGCGTTGAGCAGATCGAGCATCGTGAGGATGCCGTAGGGCCGCAGATCGAAGTGCCGGCGTACCAGTTCGGTGATTTTCGCGTCGTCGATCTTGCCCGTGCCGAAGGTCGAGACGCTGATCGAGGTCGGCTCGGCCACGCCGATGGCGTAGGACACTTGAATCTCACAGCGCTCGGCCAGGCCGGCGGCGACGATGTTCTTGGCCACGTAACGGCCGGCGTAGGCCGCCGAGCGGTCAACCTTGGACGGATCCTTGCCGGAAAAGGCACCACCGCCATGGCGTGCCATGCCGCCATAGGTGTCGACGATGATCTTGCGGCCGGTAAGGCCCGCGTCTCCCATGGGGCCGCCGATGACAAATGCACCCGTGGGGTTGATGTGGTAGCAGGTATCCTTGCTCAGCCATTCGCTGGGCAGCACCGGCTTGATGATATGCTCCATGACCGCTTCTTCGAGTTCGCGATGATCGATATCCGGCGCGTGCTGGGTGGATAAAACCACCGCCTCGATGCCGACCGGCTTGTGATCCACATAGCGGAAGGTGACCTGGCTCTTGGCGTCGGGGCGTAGCCAGCTCAGCACGCCTTTGCGGCGCATTTCCGCCTGGCGGTGTACCAGTCGGTGGGCGTAGGTGATCGGCGCCGGCATCAATACATCGGTTTCATTGCTGGCGTAGCCGAACATCAGCCCCTGGTCGCCCGCGCCCTGGTCTTCCGGTTTGGCCCGATCCACGCCCTGGTTGATGTCGGGGGATTGTACGCCGAGAGCGGTCATGACCGCGCAGGTTTCCCAGTCGAAACCCATCTCCGAACTGGTGTAGCCGATGTCGCGAATCGCCTCGCGCATCAGGTGTTCATAGTCCGGTTTCGCCGTGGTGGTGATCTCGCCGGCGATCATGACCATGCCGGTTTTGAACAGCGTTTCGCAGGCCACCCGGGCGTGCTTGTCTTCGGCGAGGATGGCGTCGAGAACGGCGTCCGAAACCTGATCGGCCATCTTGTCGGGGTGGCCTTCGGAAACCGACTCGGATGTGAATAGATAGTCGCTCATGTGTTCTCCCTCGCAATAATAAAAAACCCGCTGAACCAGAGTTCAAGCGGGTTTGAAAAGTCTATCACTCGCTTTAGCCGCATTTGTTAAGCGCCCGCAATCTGAACTCAAATCGGCGCTGGGCGCACATTGTAGGGGAGCGTTCGGGGGGAAGTCAAAAGTCCCCCGCCGGCGACAGTTTAAATTTGTCGCCAGGGGCGTAGACTGGGCGACCATCGTCGGTGAATGGGGCACTATTGCCATGGTTTCTCTACAGACTCCCGTGTGTGATTTCGATGCGCCGGCCGTGGATTTTGCGCTCCCGGGCGTGGACGGCAGGATCTGGACGCTACAGCAATGCCGCGGCGAAAAGGGCGTGCTGGTCATGTTCATTTGTAACCATTGTCCCTACGTCAAGGCGATTCTCTCCCGTTTGGTACGCGATGCCCGCGAATTGGCCGACCATGGCGTGAACAGCGTCGCCATCATGTCTAACGATCCCGCCGAGTACCCGGAGGACGCGTTCGAAAACATGCAGCTCGTCGCCCGGCGGGAACAATTCCCCTTTCCCTATCTGGTGGACGAAACTCAGACCGTCGCGAAGGCCTATGGTGCCATATGTACACCGGATTTTTTCGGCTATAACGCCGCTCTGGGGTTGCAGTATCGGGGCCGGCTGGACGCCAGCACCCGCCAGGCGGTGCCCGGGGCGCGGCGGGAATTGTATGAGGCGATGCTGTCGGTGGCGCGCACCGGGAGAGGCCCGGCCGAGCAGATTCCGAGCATCGGCTGCTCGATCAAGTGGAAGGGCTCGGCCTGAGACCGATATCTATCCATATATAAGGTATATTTGTGCCGTCGCGCCGCAGCGGTGGCGCGAGCACCCCTTGCCCGTCAATTACTTGTCGTCGATCGAAAACAACGGTTGCTCCGGCCAGCCATCTGGTGGAGAATGGCGCGCTCGAAATTGGCCGGACTGGTCGCTAAAACCCTCCTAATGGTAGTGGTTGGACGATTTCCTGATCGCTAGCCGGTCGGGCGGTTCCGGTGCCGACGCAAACGAATTCCCAAGCGGGCCAGGCCGGATGCCGGACGGGGCCGCTTTTGCCGTCGCCAGGCGGCCATTACAGCTTTAAAACACTGACAGGAGACAGCAATGGCCTCTCGCAAAGACCTTGCCAATGCCATCCGTGCGCTGAGTATGGATGCCGTGCAGAAAGCCAAGTCCGGCCATCCGGGTGCCCCGATGGGGATGGCGGACATCGCCGAGGTTCTCTGGAACGACCACCTGAAGCACAATCCCGCCAACCCCGGCTGGGCCGATCGCGACCGGTTCGTTCTGTCCAACGGGCACGGATCGATGCTGATCTATTCGTTGCTGCACCTGACCGGTTACGATCTGTCGATCGAAGACATCAAGAATTTCCGTCAATTGCACTCCAAAACGCCGGGACATCCGGAGTATGGTTACGCCCCGGGCGTGGAGACCACCACCGGGCCGCTCGGCCAGGGCATCACCAATGCGGTCGGCATGGCCATTGCGGAAAAAGTGCTGGCCGGCCAGTTCAATCGCGAGGGCCATCACATTGTCGACCACTACACCTGGGTGTTCATGGGTGACGGTTGCTTGATGGAGGGGATTTCCCATGAATCCTGCTCGCTCGCCGGAACGCTGGGGCTGGGCAAGCTGATCGCCTTCTGGGACGACAACGGTATTTCCATCGACGGCCATGTAGAAGGCTGGTTCACCGACGATACCCCGGGTCGTTTCGAGGCCTACGGTTGGCACGTCATCCGCGATGTCGACGGCCACGACCCGGCGGCCGTGGACAAGGCCATCAAGGAAGCCAAGTCGGTCAACGACAAGCCCAGCCTGATCTGCACCAAGACAGTCATCGGCTATGGCGCGCCGAACCTCTGCGGCAGCCACGATTGCCACGGCGCGCCGCTGGGCGAGGACGAAATCAAGGCCACGCGCGAAAATCTCGGCTGGAAGCATGCGCCCTTCGAAGTGCCGGACGAGATCTATGCCGGTTGGGACGCCAAGTCCGCGGGTGCCTCCAAAGAGAAGGAATGGAACGAGAAGTTCGCTGCCTACGAGGCCGCGCATCCGGAATTGGCGGCCGAGTTCAAGCGCCGCATGGCCGGCGAGCTGCCGTCGAACTGGGCCCAGGGCGCGGCCGATTTCATCGCCGCGGTGAACGAAAAAGCCGAAACCATCGCCTCGCGCAAGGCTTCGCAGAACGCCCTCAACGGTTTCGGTCCGCTGTTGCCGGAGTTTCTCGGCGGCTCGGCCGATCTGGCCGGCTCCAACCTGACCATCTGGTCCGGCTCCAAGGGTGTGAGCAACACGGTCTCCGACGGCAACTACATCTACTATGGGGTGCGTGAGTTTGGCATGTCGGCCATCATGAACGGCATCATGCTGCACGGTGGCTTCCGTCCTTATGGCGCCACCTTCCTGATGTTCTCCGAGTACGCCCGCAATGCCCTGCGCATGGCGGCGTTGATGAAAATCCCCACCCTGTTCGTCTACACCCACGATTCCATCGGTCTGGGCGAAGACGGGCCGACCCACCAGCCGGTGGAGCAGACCGCCACCCTGCGCATGATTCCGAACATGTCGGTGTGGCGTCCCTGCGACGCGGTGGAATCGGCCGTCTGCTGGAAAGCGGCGGTCGAGCGCACCGGTGGCCCCAGCTGTCTGATCTTTTCCCGCCAGAACCTGGCCCATCAGCAGCGCAGCGCGGAGCAGATCGCGGCCATCGAACGTGGCGGCTACATCCTGCGCGACTGCGACGGCACCCCCGATGTGATCGTCATCGCCACCGGCTCCGAAGTCGATCTGGCGGTGCAGGCGGCCGAGCAAAGTGGCAAGAAAGTGCGCGTGGTGTCGATGCCGTCCACGGATGTGTTCGATGCCCAGGACGAGGCTTATCGCGAGTCGGTGTTGCCCTCGGGCGTGAGCGCCCGCGTCGCCGTGGAAGCCGGGGTTACGGATTTCTGGCTCAAATACGTGGGACTCCATGGCAAGGTGATCGGTATCAACACCTTCGGTGAATCGGCGCCTGCCGGCGACCTGTTCAAGCACTTCGGTTTCACGGTGGAGAAGGTGGTCGAGGCGATCGACGCCGTCGCCTGAGCGGGCGTTGCACCTGGAAACGATTACAAACTGATCTATTAGAAAATTACGGAGAGATAAACATGGCAATTAAAGTCGGTATCAATGGATTCGGTCGCATCGGCCGCATGGCGTTTCGCGCGATTTCCCAGGACTTCAGCGACGACATCGAAGTGGTCGGCATCAACGATCTGCTGGACGCCGATTACCTGGCCTACATGCTCAAGCACGACTCCGTGCACGGCCGTTTCAAAGGTGATGTTGCCGTCGACGGCAATACCCTGGTGGTCAACGGCAAGAAGATCCGCCTGACCGCCGAGCGCGATCCGGCCAATCTCAAATGGAGCGAAGTGGGCGCCGAGCTGGTCATCGAGTGCACCGGCTTTTTCCTCACCGAGGAAACCTGCCAGAAGCACATCGACGCCGGTGCCAAGAAGGTGGTGCAGAGTGCGCCGTCCAAGGACGGTACGCCGATGTTCGTTTACGGCGTCAACCATAACGCTTACGCCGGACAGGCGATCGTTTCGGCCGCTTCCTGTACCACCAACTGCCTGGCGCCCATCGCCAAGGTGTTGAACGACAAGTGGGGCATCAAGCGTGGTCTGATGACCACGGTGCACGCTGCCACCGCCACGCAGAAAACCGTCGACGGCCCGTCGATGAAAGACTGGCGCGGCGGTCGCGGCATTCTTGAGAACATCATCCCGTCGTCGACCGGCGCCGCCAAGGCGGTGGGCGTGGTCCTGCCCGAGCTCAACGGCAAGCTCACCGGCATGGCCTTCCGCGTCCCCACCTCCGATGTCTCCGTGGTGGATCTGACAGTCGAGCTGAACAAGGAAGCCTCCTACGAGGATATCTGTGCGGCCATGAAAGCCGCTTCGGAAGGCGAGATGAAAGATACCCTCGGCTATACCGAAGACAAGGTGGTTTCCACCGACTTCCGCGGTTGCAGCCAGTCGTCGATTTTCGATGCCGAGGCCGGCATTGCGCTCGACGGCACTTTCGTCAAACTGGTGTCCTGGTACGACAACGAGTACGGTTATACCTGCAACATGCTGCGCTTTGTGCGTCACGTCGCCGCAAACTGAGTAGGCCCGAAGAGGGCGGGTGGTGCGTTGGCACCGCCCGCCTGTCTTCCCGTCGTTTGTTCCAGAGATTTTTACTAAACCTCTCGATTTAGTAAAAATTTTTGCCTAAGAACCTGGAGTTTCCACATGTCTTTCATCAAGCTTAGCGATCTTGATCTTGCCGGCAAGCGGGTACTGATCCGCGCTGATCTCAATGTGCCCGTCAAGGACGGGAAGGTGACTTCCGATGCACGCATCACCGCCTCCATGCCGACGATCGAGCACTGCCTGAAGGCGGGCGCACGGGTGATGGTGATGTCCCATCGCGGCCGTCCCGAGGAAGGCGTGGTCGACGAAGAGAATTCGATGCAGCCGATCGCCGACGACATGTCCGCGAAGTTGGGTAAGACGGTGCCGTTGATCAAGGATTACCTCGACAACAAGCCGGAGGTCGGCGAAGGTGAGGTGGTGTTGTTGGAGAACGTGCGTTTCAACGCAGGCGAGAAAAAGGACAACGAGGAGTTGGCGAAGAAATACGCCTCGCTGTGCGATATCTACGTCATGGATGCTTTCGGCACCGCGCACCGCGCCCAGGCCTCGACCCACGGCGCCGGCAAGTTCGCGCCGGTCGCCTGCGCCGGTCTGTTGCTGGCCGAGGAGCTCGATGCGCTGAACCAGGCGCTCGCCGATCCGGCGCGCCCGATGGTGGCGATTGTCGGCGGTTCCAAGGTTTCCACCAAGTTGACCGTGCTCGAATCCCTGTCGGAAAAAGTCGATCAGATGGTCGTCGGTGGCGGTATCGCCAATACCTTCCTGAAGGCGACCGGCAAGAACGTGGGCAAATCCCTGTGCGAAGATGATTTGGTAGACACGGCCAAGGCGCTGATCGAAAAAATGTCGGCGCGTGGCGCAAAAATTCCGATCGCAGTAGACGTTGTCTGCGGTAAGAAGTTCGATGAGAACGAGCCCGCCGTGCTGAAGGACGCCGCCGATGTCGCCGACGACGACATGATCTTCGATATCGGACCGAAGTCGGCGCAGGAGCTGGCCGATATCATCGCCAAGGCTGGTACCATTGTGTGGAATGGTCCGGTCGGCGTGTTCGAGTTCGATCAGTTCGGCGAAGGGACCAAGACCGTGTCGATGGCCATTGCCAACGCGCCGGGTTTCAGTCTCGCCGGGGGCGGTGACACTATCGCGGCCATCCAGAAATACGACATTTACGACAAGGTGTCTTATATTTCCACCGCAGGTGGCGCTTTCCTCGAGTTTCTCGAAGGCAAGACATTGCCCGCGGTGGCGATGCTGGAAGCGCGCGGCAAGTAAAGATCCGCCGCGGCGGCATGCCGCGGCGTAACCATGAATCCTTATGGGTGCGAAATAGCTGAGTATGCAGCGTAGAACCAAAATAGTCGCAACACTGGGCCCCTCGACCGATGATCCCAAGGTGCTGGATGCCATGATCCAGGCTGGGGTGGACGTGGTACGCGTCAACTTTTCCCATGGCAGCGCCGAGGAACATTTGCGCCGCGCCGAGCAGGTGCGCAATCGCGCCCGCGCCCATGGTCGCCAGGTCGGGGTGTTCGCCGACCTTCAGGGGCCGAAGATCCGCATCGAGAAGTTCAAGCAGGGCAAAGTCGATCTCGAAGAAGGGGCGCGTTTCGTCCTGGATGCGGATCTGCCCAGCGACGCCGGCACCCAGGAGCGCGTGGGCATCGCCTACAAGGCGCTTACCGAGGATGTCACCCGTGGCGACACCTTGTTGCTCGACGACGGCGCGGTGGTGCTATGGGTCGAGGAAGTCAGCGGCAGCGAAATCGTCACCCGCGTGGTGGTGGGCGGTATCCTTTCCAACAACAAGGGCATCAACCGCCAGGGTGGGGGGCTGTCGGCGCAGGCGATCACGGAAAAAGATCGCGCCGATATCAAGGTGGCCGCCGAAATGCAGGCCGACTACATCGCCGTCTCGTTCCCGCGTCACGCCGCGGATATCCACGAGGCGCGCGAGCTGCTGTATTCGGCCGGTGGCCACGGCGGCATCGTCGCCAAGATCGAGCGCGCCGAAGCCATGCAGGCGCTGGAGGAAATCATCGAGGCCACCGATGTGGTCATGATCGCCCGCGGCGACCTCGGTGTGGAGATCGGCGACGCCGAGCTGCCCGCGGTGCAGAAGCAGATCATTCGCATCGCCCGCTCCATGGACCGGGTGGTGATCACCGCCACGCAGATGATGCAGTCCATGATCGAGAATCCCATCCCTACGCGCGCTGAGGTTTTCGACGTCGCCAACGCCGTGATCGATGGCACCGACGCGGTGATGCTCTCGGCGGAGACGGCCACCGGCAAGCACGTGGCCAAGGTGATCGAGGCGATGGACCGGATTTGTCGTGGCGCCGAGCGCCAGCGGGTGGACATGGCCGCCCATGAGCGCCGCAGTCCAGTGCGTTTCCAGTCGGTCGACGAGGCCATCGCCAAAGCCGCCATGTACACTGCCAACCATACGGGAGTTAAGGCAATTGCCGCGCTGACCGAGTCCGGCGCCACCCCCTTGTGGATGTCGCGCATCAGCTCGGGTATCCCCATCTACGCCTTGACGCGCCATGTCGAGACGCGTAGAAAGGTAACCCTTTATCGGGGCGTGTACCCGGTAAGTTTTGACGTTACCACGACCGATCATCCGCAGCTCAACCGCGAGGCCATCGACGAGTTGCGACGGCGCGGGGCGGTCCGCGACGGCGACCTGGTGATCATCACCAAGGGTGACCTGACCGGGGTGCATGGCGGCACCAACGCCATGAAAATTATCTGTGTCGGTGAGGAAGTCCGCACCATGGAGTGATCCGCCGCACCAACCGTTTCACAAGTTACGTTTATCCAATTACTAGAGAGATTACCGAGGAGACCATCATGGCCCTGATATCCATGCGTCAACTGCTCGATTACGCCGCCGAGAACGACTTCGGCATGCCGGCTTTCAATGTCAACAACATGGAACAGGTGCATGCCATCATGCAGGCCGCCGACGAGGTCGACAGCCCGGTCATCATGCAGGGTTCGGCCGGTGCCCGTTCCTACGCGGGCGAGCCTTTCCTGCGCCACCTGATCATCGCGGCCACGGAAATGTATCCGCATATTCCGATAGTCATGCACCAGGACCACGGCTCGGAACCCGCCGTTTGCCTGCGCTCGATCCAGTCGGGATTCAGCTCGGTGATGATGGACGGCTCGCTCATGTCGGACATGAAGACACCGGCCACCTACGAGTACAACGTCGACGTCACCCGCCGGGTGGTGGAGATGGCCCACGCCGGCGGTGTTTCCGTCGAGGGCGAGTTGGGCTGCCTGGGATCGCTGGAGACCGGTGAAATGGGCGAGGAGGACGGCCACGGCGCCGAGGGCAAGCTGTCCATGGATCAGCTGCTGACCGACCCCGAAGAAGCCGCCAACTTCGTCAAGGAAACCGGCGTGGATGCGCTGGCCATTGCCATCGGCACCAGCCACGGCGCGTATAAATTCACCCGTCCGCCGACCGGTGACATCCTGGCCATCAACCGCATCAAGGAAATCCATGCGCGCATTCCCAATACCCATCTGGTGATGCACGGCTCTTCCTCGGTGCCGCAGGACTGGCTGGAGATCATCAACAGCTACGGCGGCGACATGGGCGAGACCTACGGCGTGCCGGTCGAGGAAATCCAGGAAGGCATCAAGCACGGCGTGCGCAAGGTCAATATCGACACCGACCTGCGCATGGCCAGCACCGGCGCGATCCGCAAGCACCTGGCGGAGAACAAATCGAACTTCGATCCGCGCAAGTTTCTCAAGGCGTCCACCGCGGCGATGAAGGACATCTGCAAGGCGCGCTATGAATCCTTCGGTTGTGCCGGACACGCTTCCAAGATCAAGCCGATCAGTCTCGAGGACATGGTCAAGCGTTATGCGTCCGGGGAGCTGGACGCACGCGTCAACTGAGACTCTCTGTACGACACAGTCGGCAAAAGCAGTATCCGAAGGCGGCCGTAAGGCCGCCTTTTTGCTGTCCGCGCCCCGGCCCTGAGGGGATGGCGCATCATGGAAGCTGAACTGCTGGATAAGCTGATATCGCTGATCCAGGTGGTGTTCATCGATCTGGTGCTGGCCGGCGACAACGCCATCGTGGTCGGCATGGCCGCGGCGGCCGTGCCGGCCGAGCAGCGCCGGCGCGTCATCGTCTGGGGCACGAGCGCGGCGGTGGCGTTGCGTATCCTGTTCGCGCTTTTGACCACGCAATTGTTACAGATCATCGGCCTGACCTTGGCCGGCGGTTTGTTGCTGGCCTTCGTCGCCTACAAGATGTTTCGTGAAATCCGCAGCCACGGCCGCGACGAAATCACACCGGCCGAAGCCCTTCAGGTAGGCGGGGCGGCGGGCACTCTGAGCGTAGGTGCCGCGATCTGGCAGGTGGCGATGGCCGACTTGTCGATGTCGCTCGACAATGTGCTGGCAGTAGCCGGCGCGGCCGGGGAGCACGTTGAAATACTGGTCGCCGGGCTGCTCATCTCCATCGTCATGATGGCCTTCGTCGCCAGCCTGGTCGCGAGCCTGATCCATCGTCATCGCTGGCTGGCGTGGGTGGGGCTGGCGATTATTACCTATGTGGCGTTCGATATGATTTTGCGTGGTACTCTGCAAGTGGCGCACGCACTCGATTGAGAGCCCTGACGATCGCCCGGTGATGCTATAAAATCGCAGTAAAATCAAGATTATGTGAAGTCGGGCGGGGAAACTAAATAGCGCCGATATTGTCTCTATAGAGGTCGCTCAGGGCCATGGCAGGTGGGCGCGGTTTGCGGAGGTCGATCATTCGTATGCAAGAGTCAAAAACGGCGAAGCGTTCGCGCCTGGCCGAGCACGCCCTGTTTCTCAAACAAGTCATCCGCAACCCCCGCGCCATGGGTTCGATCGTGCCCAGCACCCGTTATCTCAGCCGTGTCATCGGCCGTCTGGCGGCGACCGGTCTGCGCGGCCCGGTGC
The DNA here is from genome assembly GCA_030148805.1 of Thiogranum sp. Taxonomy (GTDB): domain Bacteria; phylum Pseudomonadota; class Gammaproteobacteria; order DSM-19610; family DSM-19610; genus Thiogranum. The sequence continues at coordinate 86,716 of JASBSS010000024.1, forward strand.
TGGAGATCGGTGCCGGCACGGGTAGTGTCACGCGTGCGATGATCCATGCCGGGATCGCTCCGGAACAGTTGCATATCGTGGAGTTGAACAGGGGTCTGTGTCGGCATTTGCAGCAGCAGTTTCCGCAGGCCACCGTCATCACCGCCGACGCCACCCGTTTGAGCGCCTGCCTACCGCCTGAGATGGTTGGGAAATACCGCATGGTGGTGTCCGGGTTGCCGCTGGTGAACATGCCTCGCGAGGTCAGCGAGGCCATCATCGACGAGATCAAGACCTGCATGACAGCGGATGGGCGGTTGTTGCAGTTCACCTATCTGCCGTTTTCACCCTTGAGCGAATCGCGTCATGCGCTGACCGCGCGGCGTATTGCCTGGGTCCTGCGCAATGTGCCGCCGGCCACCGTCTGGCAATACCAGAACGCTGGAGCGGCACTGGAAGAACCGGCCTGAACGCGCAGTCGCTGCAGGGGCGCCCGATTCCAGTCCGCCGTGGATGGGTGCGGGAACGCCTCGACCTGCCGCGGTGGTCGTAGCGGCTAGAGCAGCGCCGGTTGTTGCAGGGCCGCGGCCTGTTCGCGCAGGCTGAGAATGTGTTCCTCCCAATAGCGGGGCGAATCGAACCAGGGGAAGGCCTTGGGGAAAGCCGGGTCGCTCCAACGGCGCGCGATCCAGGCCGCATAGTTCATGATGCGCAAGGTGCGCAGCGACTCGATCAGCAGGACGCTGGCGGGGTCGAAATCGAAAAACGTCTGATAGCCTTCCAGCAGCTGTTCCAGCTGGACATGCATCTCCGCCACCTCCCCCGAGAGCAACATCCAGATGTCCTGGATCGCGGGGCCGCTGCGGCTGTCGTCCAAATCCACGAAGTGAGGGCCGCTGTCCGTCCAGAGGATGTTGCCTGGGTGACAATCGCCATGCAGACGGATGTTGGGGAGCGCGCCGGCGGCTTCGAAACGGGCCTGGACGGTCTCCAATAGCTCGGTGCTCAAGCTGGCGTAGGCCTCCTGCAGATAGTCAGGGATTAGTGCCTGGCGTAACAGGAATTCGCGTGCGCTGGTGCCGAGCGATTCGCAGTCGATACGGCCGCGGTACCGAAAACGGCCGGTCGAGGCGACGGCGTGCAGGCGGCCGAGAAAGCGCCCCATCTGCAGGCGTTGCTCGCGTGTCTCCAAGTCCGGCCAGCGTCCACCGCAGCGCGGATAAACCGCGAAGCGAAACCCGTTGAACTGTCGCAGGGTCGCTCCGTCGTCGGCGCGTAACGGCGCCACCACCGGAATCTCGTGCTCGGCAAGCTCAAGCGCGAAGGCGTGTTCTTCCAGGATCGCGGCGTCGCTCCAGCGTTCGGGGCGGTAGAATTTGACGATAACCGGTGTCGCGTCTTCGATTCCGACCTGATAGACGCGGTTCTCGTAGCTGTTGAGCGCCAGCAGGTGCCCGTCGCAGCCGAAACCCACGGACTCGAGCGCCTGCAATATCAGCTCCGGGGTGAGCTGGGCGTAGGGGGGTTCGGGGCCGGTCTCCTGCATGCGCTCAGTATACCGGGGTTGCATTCGGGGAGAGCAAAAAAAGCCCCTCCGAAGAGGGGCCCGAACGTCAAGGAGTGGACAGCGTTTGACGCGCTGCCCAAGGTATAGACGCTACTTGCCGGCAATATCTTCCAATTGTTTGGCGCGGATGATCTGGCCGTCCAGCGCCGCCTCCTTGGCGGACTTACCGTAGGCCACCGACAGCAGGGTGCTGTAATACACCACCGGCAGCTTGAACTTGGTGCCGTACTTGGCGTTGATCTGGTCCTGATAGACCTCGGTGTTCATCTGGCAGACCGGGCAGGGCGTGACGATCATGTCGGCACCGTTGTCGTAGGCCGATTCGATGATGTCCTTGATCAGTGCCTGGCTTTTCTCGGGCTCCGAGAAGGCCAGGGCTCCGCCGCAGCAGGACACTTTCTTCTCGTAGTTGTCGCAGGCCTCGGCGCCGACGGTCTCGATCATCTTGTCGAGATATTTCGGGTTCTCGAAGGACTCGCCGTCGATCCCGAACGGCCGGTTGGTCTGACAGCCGACATAGCCGGCGATCTTCAGGCCTTCCAGGGGCTTCTTGACGTGACTGCCGAGCTCCTGATAGCCGATATCCTCGATCAAGACCTCCACCATATGTCTGATTTTCTTGTCGTTCTTAAGTTTCAGACCGGCTTCGGCCAGCGCCTGGTTGGTTTCGGCCAGCAGGCCCTGGTCGTCATGCAGCCGTTCCTGGGTCTCTTTGGTCGCCAGCCAGCAGGCGGCACAGGTGGCGACGATGTCCTGGTCGCCGTGCGCCTGCTCCGAGAGCGCCATGTTGCGCGCCGAGAGCGCCAGGCGGGGCAGTTCGCCGCCGCCGGCGTAGCCGATGGACGCCGAACAGCAGTTCCAGTCGGGGATCTCGTTCAGCTCGATGTCGAGTTCCTTGCACATGGTGTCGACCGAGACCTGATAGTTGGACGACGAAGCGGCCTTCTGCGAGGAACAACCGGGGTAAAAGGAATAGGATTTCTTTGCCATGTCAGTTCTCCTCAACTTCCGCTCTTGCCGATGCGGGCGTTTTCAAGCTCTTCGGCCTTCTTCAGGATCGCGTGCAGACCTTTGATGTCCTTGCAGCCATGGCCGCCGAAGTACTCCATCGGGCTCATGCGCTTGGTTTTGAGCATGTTCAGGCCGATGTCCTTCATTTTCAGCGAGGTCTTGATGCCTTCGCCGAAGCCGTTCATGAAGTACAGCGACAGGCCGAGTTTCAATTCGTTCACGCGGCCTTTCTTGACCAGGTTCTTCCAGAACAGGTTGGCGAACTTCTGCGTCGGCTGATTCTGCGGCGCCAGTCCCAGACGCTGCGAGTAAGTGGCCAGCCCGTGCATGATGTGGGTGATGGGCAGGCCGCGCGGACAACGGGCAATACAGTTGTAGCAAGAGGTGCACATCCACATGGAGGTGGACTCCAGCACTTCCTCGCGCTTGTTGGCGCGAATCATCATGAAGATCTCCTGCGGCGGATGTTCCCAGTGCGGGCCCAGCGGGCAGGAGCCCGAGCATACGCCGCACTGCATGCACATCTTCACCCAGTCGCCTTCTTCGACGTTGTCCGTGACCTCCTTGAGGAAGTTGCCACGGTATTTTTCGATCATATCCTGGTTGTAACTCATAGCTAGCTAGCTCCTAGAACTTGAAGGGGCTGAGGCCGATCTGATTGACGGTTTCCGCCATTTCATTGATCAGCTGGGGCGCGCGGTCGATGTCAGTGATGGCGACCTCGTAGGTGGCGACGCGCTCCTTTTCGAGGTTGAGCGTTTGCAAGGTGTCGTCGATCTTGCTCATGCGGGTGTGCGCCATCTCCGAGCCCTTGACGAAGTGACATTGATAGTTGTCGCCTTTCTGGCAGCCCATCAGCACGATGCCGTCGTAGCCGGAGTTCAGGGCGTCGGTGATCCAGATGGTGTTCACCGAACCCAGACAGCGTACCGGTATGACGCGCGCCCACTGGCTGTAGCTGTTGCCCTGTTGGGCGGCCATGTCGAGCGCCGGGTAGGCGTCGTTTTCGCAGGCCAGTACCAGGATGCGCGGCTTTTCGTCGAACTCCTCGGGGATGTCGCAGTTCTTGATCTGCTGACCGACGGTGTCGACCGAGTAGTTCTCGAAGGAAATGACGCGTACCGGACAGGCGCCCATGCAGGTGCCGCAACGACGGCAGCGCGACTCGTTGAACAGCGGATAGCGCTTTTCGTCTTCGTCGATCGCGCCGAAGGGACACTCCACCGTGCAGCGTTTGCACTGGGTGCAGCCTTCCTTGCGGAAGATCGGGTAGGATAGGTCGCCCGAGCGCGGGTGGGCGGCGCGGCCGATTTTTGCACTTTCCAAGGCTTGAATCGCCTTCAGTGCCGCGCCGGTGGCGTCTTCGATCGCCTGTTGCGTGTCCATCGGGCGGCGCACCGGTCCGCAGGTGTAGATACCGGTGCGGCGGGTCTCGTAGGGGAAGCAAATGAAGTGCGAGTCGTTGAAGCCGTATTTCAGGTGCGGCAGGTCTTTGCCCTGGCGGTAGTTCAGGTTGAGGATCGAATCGACGTTGACCTCCCATTCGCCCGGCTCGTTCTGCGGCACGTTGTCGATATCGACCCCGGAGTTGGGGACCATGCCGGTGGCCAGTACCACCAGGTCGGCCTCTTCCTCGAGATCCTCGTCCAGGATCAGATCCTTGAACCTGACCCGGGGTCCGCCGTCGCCAGCGACCACTTCGCTGACCTGGCCCTTGCGGAAGGTGATCATCTTGTCCTGGCCCGAGCGGTAGAAGTCCTCGCCCGGCGCGCCCGGGGTGCGCAGATCGTCGAACAGGATCTCGGTCTCGATTTCCGGATTCTGGTCCTTGAAGTACATCGCCTGCTTGATCGAGGTCAGGCAGCAGTCGCCGGAGCAGTAGTTCAGGTGGCCTTCCTTGTCGCTGCGCTGGCCGGCGCACTGGATGAAGGTGACCTTCTTCACTTCCTTGCCGTCGGAAGGCCGCTTGATGGGCCCGCCGTTGGCGGCGATCGCCAGCTGCTCGAGTTCGACCCGGTCGACCACGTCCTTGCTCTTGCCGTAGCTGAGTTCAGGCAGTTGGTTGGCATCGTAGGGCGTGGCGCCGGAGGCCTGGATGATGGCGCCGAAGTTTTCGGTCACCGTGTTGCCCGACTCGGTGCTGATGTCGGCCGAAAACCTGCCCGGCGCGCCGGAGGTCTTGGTGATGGTGGAGTTCAGGTGCACGGTGATGCGGTTATCGGCTTCGATGGCCGCGGCGAGCCTGGCCACCTCGGTGTCGACCGGATCGGTGTAGGGGCTGTGCCGCGGCACGTCTTTCCACATCTTGGCCGCGGCGCCGCCGAGTTCGCCGGTTTTCTCGACCAGATGTACCGGGTAGCCGGTCCTGGCCACCTCGAGGGCCGCGGTCATGCCGGTGATGCCACCGCCGACCACCAGCACGGTGTCGTTGGTGCCCTTTTCCTGCGCCGATGCCGGCGGGGTGGAATACTTGGCCTCGGCGCAACCCATGCGGACGTAGTCGGCGGCCATTTCCTGGGTGGTTTCGCGCAGCTCGTCATCGTCGGGGCGGATCCAGATGACACCTTCGCGCAGATTGGCGCGCGAAATGGTGACGCCGTCGAAGTTGAAGGCCTCGCTTTTGGCGCGCCGCGAGCAGGCCGCGATCATGACCCGGTTGACGCCTTCGTTGTCGATGTCCGCCTGAATGGTTTTCAGGCCGTCGGCCGAGCACAGGAAATCGTGCTGGCGTGCGACCTGCGCCTTGCCGTCGCGCTTGGCGATGGTTTCCAGCTCGTCGCAGTCCAGACGCTCGCCCAGGCCGCAACCCTTGCAGATGTATGCTCCGATTTTCATGTCAGCCATGCTCAGCCCTCCGCGCCGGCTACTTTGTTGATTACCTGGATGGCGCGCAGCGCGCTGGCCGTGGCGCTTTGCACGGCACGGTTGACATCCAGCGCGTCCGAGGAACACCCGGCGGCGAAAAAGGCGCCGTTGGCTTCATCCTGTTCCACGAAGCCTTCCTCGTTGAGCACCACCGGCATGGGGAATCCGTTGGCGGGCACGCTAGGCTCCATGCCGATGGCCAGGACCACCAGTTCGTGTGGGTTGCTGTAGCGGTGGTAGCCCTCGGTGTCCACGCCGTGGAGCACCGGATTGCCGGTTGCCTTGTCCTCGGTGATGGAGGCGACTTTCGATTTGGTGAAGGTGATGTTCGGATCGTCCTTGACCATCTGGTGAAAATCGTCGATACGATCGATGGCGCGGATGTCGATGTAGTAAATCGTGCCCTTGGCGTCGTCGCCGTACTGCTCGCGCAAGTAGGTCGATTGTTTCAGACTGGCCATGCAGCAGATGCGCGAACAGTGTTTCAGGTGGTTCAGGTCGCGCGAGCCGGCGCACTGGATGAAAGCGACATCCTTCGCCTCCTTGCCGTCGCTGGGGCGCAGGATCTTGCCCCCGGTGGGACCGTGCGGGTCGAGCATGCGTTCGAATTCCACCGAGGTGACGACGTTCTGGTAGCGGTCGTAGCCATAGGGCTGGATCTTGCCCGCGTCGTAGGGCTTCCAGCCGGTGGCCCAGATGATAGCGCCGACGGTGATGGTGCTCTCGCTATCGCCCATTTCCAGGTCGACGGCATCGTACTTGCACGCGGCCTTGGCCTTGTCGGCGTCGGCGGTGCCGATGATCGCCGGATCCAGCACGAAGCGTTCCGGGTAGGATTGGTTGAAGGGGCGGTAGGCGCCCTTGCGCTTGCTCAGGCCATAGTTGTATTCGTCGTCGAACTCGCTCTCGACGGCCTCGGCGCAGGCACCACAGGCGGTACAGTTTTCGTTGACATAGCGCGGGCGGGTTTTCAGTGTGACGCTGTAGTTGCCGCTCTCGCCGCTGATGCCGCTGACTTCGGTCAGGGTCATCACGCGCAGATTGCGGTTGGCTTTGATCCGGCGGAGGTTGATCTCCAGGCCGCACTTCGGGTGGCAGAGTTTGGGAAAATATTTGTAGAGCTGGCTGACGCGGCCGCCGATCGATGGGTTTTTTTCCACCAGGATGACCTGCTTGCCGCATTCGGCGGCTTCCAACGCGGCCGTCATGCCGCTGATGCCGCCGCCCACCACCAGAATGGTCTGGTTGGTTGCGATAACCTCTGACATGGATACTCCTCCGCTCAGAGTCACTGTGACGTAGATAAAATTTAACCGGCCGGGACATGCCGGATCGGCATCCAGTCCGTTGCTACGGGTAGCGCGGAGTGAAAGCCGGCGGCAGTTCCGGTCGGCGCGAAAAAACGGCCTCAACCATACCTGAGGCCCCAGTGCTTCGCCAGGGGATGTATATATTAATGAGCATCGAATCTTTCGATAACAAAATAAGGGGCGTATATATCACGTTGAGTTTGTAGGTGTTGTTGCCGGCGCGCAGGAGACGCGGTACCTTGTGGCGCTTATCGCCAGGCTTCACAGGAAAACCGCCGTGACTGCGCAAGTCCTCAAACCAGAAGAATATTTTATAACCGATGAGCCCTACTACGAGCCCGTGGGGAACGAGATCGAGGTGTTCGAGGCGGCCTATCGCAATCAACTCCCGGTGTTGCTCAAAGGGCCCACCGGTTGTGGCAAGACCCGTTTCATGGAGCACATGGCCTGGCGCTTGAAACGCCCACTGATCACCGTCTCCTGTCACGACGATCTGACGGCTTCCGACCTGGTCGGACGTTTTCTCATCCGCGCCGGCGAGACCGTCTGGGTCGACGGCCCGTTGTCGCGCGCGGTGCGCGCCGGCGGTATCTGCTATCTGGACGAGGTGGTCGAGGCGCGCAAGGATACCACCGTGGTCATCCACCCCCTGGCCGACGACCGCCGGGTGCTGCCGATGGAGAAACTCGGCGAGCTGCTGGAGGCTGGCAGCGATTTCTGCATGGCGATCTCCTATAACCCCGGCTATCAGAGTGTGCTCAAGGATCTCAAGCAGTCCACGCGGCAGCGCTTCGTGGCGCTGAACTTCGACTATCCCGTGAGCGAGCTGGAGAGCAGAATCATTGTCTCCGAGTCGGGTATCGACGCCGACGTGGCCGCTCAGCTAGTCAAATTCGCGCAAATGACGCGCAATCTCAAGGGCAGCGGCCTGGAGGAGGGCGCGAGTACGCGCCTGCTGGTGCACGCGGCCAAGCTGATGCAGGCCGGGGTCGATCCCGTGGCCGCCTGTCGTTCCAGTATCGCCGAGGCGCTGACCGACGACGCCGAGATGCTGATGGCGGTGAACGAGCTGAGCGCCTCGGTTTTCTGATAGGTAATCAACCCTTTGGTGCAATTGCCGACAGTCCCCGAGGCGGCCACGCAGGAGGCGCTGGTGCCCGCCGGCGAGGCTTACGCGCTGGTGGACTTCGGCCACGGCCGCAAGCTGGAGCGCTGGGGCGACTATTTGATCGACCGGCCGGATCGCCTGGCGGCGGGGTCGCCGCGCCTGACCGAGTGGCAAGCCGATTGGGTCTACGTCGAGGAAGTCGGCGGCGCGGGCCACTGGGAGCCCACGCGCAGCGGTCTGGCGCGCGAATGGTCGTTCGACCTGAACGGCCGCCGTGTGCATTGTCGCCTGGGCGCGGGCGCGAAGGTGGGTCTGCACGCGCGCGACTTCATCTGCGGCGCCTGGGTGCGTTCGCGCATCGAGGGCTGTTATGACCTGGACGAACTCACGGTCCTCAACCTGTTTGGCGGCAACGGCCATATCAGCGCCCAGGCCGTGAACGCCGGCGCCTCGGTGGTGCACGTCGATGCCAGCGAGCCGATGCTGGCGCTGGCGCAGGCCAACGCCGGGCACGATCAGATCGAATACGTCCAGGACAACGTCATGGACTATGTCGAGGATCTGTTGCGCCGCCAGCGGCGTTTCGACCTGCTGGTGTTGCCCTGCCCGGCGCTCGGCCACGGCCCCAAGGGGCAGCTGTGGGACCGCGAAGTCGATCTGCCCAAACTGATGAAATACCTGCCGCGGCTGGTCAGCGACAATTGCCTCGGTGTCTGGCTGTCCACCGATGGCGGCGCCATCACCTGGCGGGCGGAAAGTCTGGGCCAGCTGTTTCGCGAAGTGTTGCCCGGTTGTACCGTCGAGCCCTTGTCTTTGGGGGTGCAGGCCGAGGACGGTCGGGTGTTGCCCGCGGGCGTGGCGGCGCGCTGGTTCGACGAAACCGAATTCCTGCAAACCGGCGGTCAGCCGCTGACCGCGCACCAGCTGGAGGAGCGGCTGGACGCGCACATGGTCTCGCTGGGGGCGGCCGAGGAGCCCTCGCGCGCGCTGGCCGGGTTTCCGCGGGCGACCCAGGACTTCGTGTTGCGCTGCGCGGCGATGGTAGGGCGTACCAGTTCCGGCATGGCCTTCAATTTCGTCACCCATGTGTGCGGCGCGCTGCGGCTGATGGACGAGGCCGGTGTCGAGGCGTGGTTGATGAGCTGCATGGATATCTACGACACCAGGGGGCTGCACTCGGCAGTGACCGCCTTCAAGGATGTGGAGCGTTTCGCGCGCGACTACAAGGCCCGTTGCAGCGGCTTGCCGCTAGACGAGGTGGTCAAGGTTCTGGAGGGTTTTGTCCATGGCCTGAATGGTCGGCGGCTGAAGATTGAAGCCGGGGAGTCAATCCACACCGACAGCGAAACGCTCTTCCTGCCGCCGACCATCAGCCGCTTCGAGGCGCGCGAAGAGAACTTCCGGCTCTACAAGATGATGGTGGTCTACCTTTGGGCGCAGACCTGGTTCGGTACCTGGCGTGTGGACATTGGCACGGCCCTGGCGCGGCACGCCGATTCCGCGCGCGCCCTGGCGGCGTTCCAGGCTTTGGAGGCCCTGCGTCTGGAAGCCTTGGTCGCCCGTCAGTTGCCGGGTATCCACCGTCATATGCTTGCGCTGCGTGAACCCTTGCCCGAGGTGCCCGCCTGGCGTGAGGCCGCTGAAAGCCTGCGTGCCAGCCACGCGCGGGTGGAGGATTCCCTGCGCTTGGTCGACACTGTCATCGCCCTTCCCTTGCCGGCAAGTGCGCCCTATCACGGCGTTCTCAACCTGGAAGCCGTGGCAAAGGTGCGCGCGGCCCGCATCGCCGCTGACAAGCAGGCGTTTCGTATCGGTTTGTTGCGGATGCTGAACGAACAACGCCAGCGCGAGGGGCAGGCGGAGTTGGATGGCCAGACCGAGGCGTCGGATGCTGCGCAGGATCAGTCGGCACAGTTCAGCCTGCGCGAGGTGCCCTCACGGGAGACCCCCGAGGGTTTTACCTACGAAATCGAGCTGGACGGTCAGCCCCTGCCGGCGCCGGACAACGTCAAGGGCACCATGGCCTCGATCCTGCAGGATCTGGGCGCGATACCCGATGACTATCTGCAGGCGGCCGGGGAGGGCGCCTACTTTGCCGGAAAGACCGGCGAGCGCAACGCCGAAGACGTTTGGAAAGGCACCTATCACGAGGAGGGGGCCTTCATTTACAACGAATGGGACTACGAGCGCCAAAGTTATCGCAAGAACTGGGCCGTGCTGCGGGAACTCGAAGTGCACCCCAGCCACGATCACTTCGTCGATCGGACCCTGCACAAATATCGCGGCCTGGCGATGGAACTGCGACGCACCTTCGAGGCCTTGCGTGGCGAGGACAGGCTGTTGAAGAAACAGCCCTACGGTGACGACATCGATATCGATGCCTTGGTCGAGGCGGTGGCCGACGCGCATCAGGGTGACGAAATGAGCAATCGCCTGTTCACCAAGCTGCACAAACTGGAGCGCAATATCGCCGTCATGTTCATGGTCGATATGAGCGGGTCGACCAAGGGTTGGATCAACGACGCGGAGCGCGAAGCGCTGGCGCTTCTGTGCGAAGCGCTGGAGACGCTGGGGGATCGCTATGCCATCTATGGTTTTTCCGGCATGACCCGTAAGCGTTGCGAAGTCTATCGCATCAAGGCGTTCGACGATATCTATGACGCGGACGTCAAGGCGCGCATCAGCGGTATCCGGCCGAAGGACTATACGCGCATGGGCGTTACGATTCGGCACTTGTCCGGATTGCTCAATGCCGTCGAGGCACGCACCAAGCTGTTGATCACTCTCTCCGACGGCAAGCCCGATGACTACGACACATATCGCGGCGCCTACGGTATCGAGGATACGCGTATGGCGCTTATCGAGGCCAAGCGCAGCGGGATCCACTCCTTCTGCATCACCATAGACAGCGAAGCGCGCGATTATCTGCCGCACATGTATGGCGCGGTGAATTACGCGGTGGTCGACGAAGTGCGCAAGCTACCTCTGAAGGTCTCGGATATCTACCGTCGTTTGACCAGTTGATTTGCTGCCCGCGGGGTGCTGGGCCGCGGAGAATGCGCCTTCGCCCGGTTCAGGTTTGCGCCGGGAGCAGACGGCGTGTCGGCTGGTGTTTCATCCAGCCGACGAAGTCCTTCGCCGTCAGCGGGCGGGCAATCAGATAGCCCTGGCCGTGGTCGCAGCGCAATATCTCCAGGATGTCCCAGCTGTCCTGTTCCTCGATACCCTCAGCGACCACCGTCAGGCCGATGTTGTGGGCCAGGTCGATCAGCGCGCGTACGATAACCGCCGCGTTGTCGTTGTGGGCCATATCCACCACGAAGGAACGATCGATCTTGAAGGCGCGTACCGGCAGCGTGCGCAAATAGGCGAGAGAGGAATAACCGGTGCCGAAATCGTCGATGACAATGCCCACACCGAGCGCGGAGATCTTCCCCAGCACTTCGTAGGAACGGTCGCGGTCCTGCATCAGCGCGGTTTCGGTCAGCTCCAGCTCCAGCAGACGTGCGTCCACATGGTGTCGCCGCAGGGCGGCGTCGATCTGGTCGGGGAGATCCAGGTCCTGGATGTTGCGCGCCGACATGTTCACCGCGACCTTGATGTCGATGCCCAACTGCCGCCAATTACGACTCTCGGCCAGGGCTTTATCCAACACCCATAGGGACAGAGGACGGATCAGATCGTGATTCTCCACCTGCGGGATGAACTCATCCGGTGGTACGATCCCATGTATAGGATGGCGCCAACGTAGCAAAGCTTCGGCGCAGATCACGGCACCGCTGGCCATATCGACGATCGGCTGGAAATGAAGCTCCAGTTGATCGCAGCGGATGGCATCCTGCAGTTCGGTCATCAGCGCCAGGCGGCGCGGGGTGTGCGGGTCGTTTTCCGGGTCGTAGAGTTCAAAGCCCGCGCCTCGTTGCTTGGCGTTATACATGGCGACGTCAGCACAGCGCAAAAGCGCGCCCGCGTCGGTACCGTGCAGCGGATGGAGCGCAAGCCCGATGCTCGCCCCCACGCGTATTTTGATGCCCGAGACTTCAAACGGCTCGTGCAGGGCTTCGAGGATGCGGCGCGCGCAGTCGGTAGCGGCAGCGGCGTTGCGCGCGCCGTAGTCCACCACCGCAAATTCGTCCCCGCCCAGCCGGGCGATGATCTCGCCGTCGCCCAGTTGATGGCGCAACCGGGGGCCGAGCTCGCGCAACACCCGGTCGCCCGCCTGGTGGCCCAGGGTGTCGTTGATTTCCTTGAATCCGTCCAGATCGATCAGGCCGAGGGTGAAACGAACGGCCGAGGCTGGAGAGGTGGCGCCTGTGCGTCCGAGTTCGCGATGCAGGAAAAAGCGGTTGGGCAGACCCGTCAGGGAATCGTGCATGACCTGATACTCGAGTTCGGCGGTCTGGCGCCTGCGATCGCGGATGACCCGTGCCTGCACGATCGCCAGGTAGGTCAGCAAATAGGTCAGCACCGAACCGCCAATCAATATCAGGGTCAAGCGATCGCGTACCGCCGGGAAGGTGAACTCCGCCGAGGGCGCGATACGCAGATACCAGTCCGTGCCCCCAAGCGACAGCGGTGCCAGATAGCTGAGTTTTCGCCCGCCGTCCACCGCCGCGCCCGGGTCGGATTTGGGTGCGGCCTCGTGATCCAGGACTTCGACCTGCAGGGCCCGGTAGAGATCGCGCTCGCGGATGTCGGCGAGCAGTTCGTCCAGGGAGAACTCGGCGAACAGGAATCCGCTCAGGCCCTGGCGGCGTCTGGCGACATTGCTCGCTTCTTCACGATTGCGATAGACCGGCACCAGCAGCAATGAGTGACGGTGCCCGCCTGGGGACGTATCTTCCACCCAGCGCGTGCCGATCGGGACGCCGCTGTTGCGGGCGATTTCACAGTAGGGGCTGACGAGAGGCGAGTAACAGAGTCTGTCACCCGCTAGCGGGGGCGTGTCGGGGGCAAGGTACGTAATGCGGGTTCTGATATGTCTCGCGCTAGGTGTTTCCAGACGTTCGGCGTAGCCGACGCGTCTGAGCCCGGGGTTGTGTTTCAGGATTCGCGTGCTTTGTAGATAAGCCTGAAATTCGTCCGCGTCGACCCACTTGCTGGCATCGAACAAGGCGCGAACGCCGACCAGCGCGTTGAAGTTGAGGTTGATTCGCTCCTGCAGGGCATTCTGCAGCTCGCGCGCCCGTTGTTCAAAGTGAGTCTGCTCCTGGAATTCCACCGCTTCGAGGTGCCGGTGGGCGCCGACCAGCGTGGCGGTGAGGCCGATCAGCGCCAGCAGATACGCCGCGCCCCATGTGCGGATGTGTGTATGGACCGAGCGCTCCACCTTGCGGTTTGGTTCCTTGCTGCGAACGTATCCCCGATAGTAGCGATTGCGGCGACACGCGTCGAGAGCGATGTCGCCTCAAAGGGTCTGACGCCGCGCATGACGGTGCGGCCGAAAACGGCGGCCCACGGTGCTGAATACGGGCTTGCGGCTACTGCAGGAGAATGAACATCGCGCCGTCCCCGCGTTGCACATTGAGCAGAAGTTTACGTTGGCCTTTAACGGCCTGGCGAAAATCCTCCAGCGTGTGTAGAGGGCGACGGTTGGCGGAAAGAACGATGTCGTCCTTGCGCAGGCTGGCCCGCCACGCGGGGCTTTCCGGGACGACGGAGTCCACCAGGATGCCAGCGTCCTGTTGTTGGCGCAGATCCTCGGGCAGCGCGCTGAAGGTGGCGCCGGCCAGTTGATAGTGCAAGTCCTTCCCGGCCAGCTTCTCCAGCCGATTGGGTTCGATGGTCAGCGAGCGCTCCAGGGTGCGGCCGTCGCGCCAGATTGTCATGTTGATCCTGGTACCCACGCGCAGCAGGCCTACGCGATTGCGCACCTCGCCGGAATTGCGTACCGGTTTGCCGTCGATCTCGAGGATGACGTCGCCGACCTTGAGGCCGCCGCGAGCGGCGGGGGAAGCCGGCTGGATGCGCGCGATCACCGTCCCCTGGGTGCGATCGATACCGATGGCGCGCGCCAAGTCGGGGGTCAGGTCCTGGGCGGTGATGCCCAATGCCCCTCGGCGGACTTCGCCGTGCTCGACCAGTTGCTGCATGATGCTGTCGGCCATGTTGATGGGAATGGCGAAACCGATACCCACGTTGCCGCCTCCGGGGGCGAGTATCGCCGTGTTGATCCCCACCAGTTCACCGCGCAGGTTCACCAGTGCGCCGCCGGAATTGCCCGGATTGATGGAGGCATCGGTCTGGATGAAGTCTTCGTAACCCTCTATGCCGAGATTGGTTCGCCCCAGCGCGCTGACAATCCCCGAGGTGACCGTCTGGCCCAGGCCGAACGGATTGCCGATGGCGACGACGAAATCACCCACTTGCAGCGTCTCGGAATCCGCCAGCGGCAGTGCGCTGAGGTTCTCCGCCGGGATCTGGATGAGCGCGATATCCGAGGCTTTGTCGGTGCCCAGCAGCTTGGCATCGAATGCGCGCCCGTCGCGCAATTTCACGCTGATCTTGTCGGCCTGCTCGATGACGTGGTTGTTGGTCAGGATGTAGCCTTTCGTGGCGTCGACGATCACCCCCGAGCCCAGGCTTTGCGTCTGCCGCCGCGTGGGTTGCTCGGGAACGGCAAAGAAGTGGCGGAAGAACGGATCCAGCATCAGCGGATTCTGGCGTATCTCCACGTGACCGATCGCGGCGATGTTGACCACCGCCGGGGTGGCTTTGCGCAGCATCGGGGCCAGGGTCGGCAAGGGCGTGCCATCGACACTGGCCGGCAGCGCGGCGAGCACCGGTGTCACCGGCAGCAGCGACACGAGCAGGATCCAGAGGGCGGCAAAGCGGGAAGCGTGATTGGGGTGTGACAACGTCGGTCTCTCCGCGGATAAGCTGACAAAAACACTAAAGACAGGTCTGCGGCGCACAAGTTTCGCCAGGCTGAAAAAGCGTTGATTTCCGGCGGATTGGCGGAATATAAGAAACACAATATATAGTGTTTTGGCGGTTTTTTGACCAAGCCTTGCGGGCGCCGGAATCATGGCGCACGGAAAGGCGCGTGTGTTGATATAACATGATGAAAAAAAAGAATATAATTTTCTTTCGTGTAACTGTCTCCAACGCTTGACAGGGTTCCATTGCGAGCCTAATCTTAGGGTTCTTCCATACAATATCTTGTGGTCGCCCGGGAAGCGGGCACTCTGTTCTGGGTCAAGGACGGGTGGTGCGGCGACTGCGATAATAAAAGCTACAAGGAGTCGGTTATCACGATGAAATCAGTGCAGCTGAAGCCCGTCCCGACACAGGTGTCCGAAATTCCCCTGCAGGATGCGTCCATGGACATCTGGGACAAGAAGTACCGCCTGAAGCGCAAGGATGGCGTGCCGGTGGACGCCACCATCGACGAAACCTATCAGCGCGTGGCGCGGGCGCTGTCCGAAGTCGAGCAGACCGAGGAAAAGCGCAGTCACTGGTACGAGCAGTTTCTCTGGGCGCTGCGCCACGGCGCCATCCCCGCCGGGCGCATCACCTCCAATGCCGGGGCCTTGGAGCACAAGCCGGCCACGTCCACCATCAATTGCACGGTTTCGGGCACCATTGAGGATTCGATGGACAATATCCTCGAGCGCGTCCACGAGGCCGGCCTGACGCTGAAGGCCGGTTGCGGCATCGGCTATGAATTCTCCACGTTGCGTCCGCGCGGCGCCTATGTCTCCGGCGCGGGGGCCTACACCTCGGGGCCGCTGTCGTTCATGGATATCTACGACAAGATGTGTTTCACCGTCTCCTCGGCCGGTGGTCGCCGCGGGGCGCAGATGGCGACTTTCGACGTGGGGCACCCCGATGTCATGGATTTCATCCGCGCCAAGCGCGAGGACGGTCGTCTGCGCCAGTTCAATTTGTCGCTGCTGATCACCCAGGAGTTCATGGAGGCGGTCAGTCGCGATGCCGACTGGAAACTGGCCTTTCCGCTCAATGCCCAGGAGGCCGAGGACGGCTCCATCGATCTCTACGACACCAATCAGGTGGTTTGGCGGGAATGGCCCACGCAGCGTAACTATTTGAGCAACGAAGCCGGTCTGGTGGCCTGCAAGGTGTATCGCATCATCCGTGCGCGCCGCTTGTGGGACATGATCATGGCCTCGACCTACGATTTCGCCGAACCGGGTTTCATCCTCATCGACAAGGTCAATGAGATGAACAACAACTGGTTCGTGGAAAATGTGCGCGCCACCAATCCTTGTGGCGAGCAGCCGTTGCCGCCCTATGGGTCCTGTCTGCTCGGTTCGGTCAATCTGACCAAATTTGTCCGCCATCCCTTTACCGAGAAAGCCTATTTCGATTGGGATGAATTCGACAAGGTCGTTGCCATTTTCACCCGCATGCTGGACAACGTGGTCGAGATCAACGGCTTGCCCCTGGCGCCCCAGCGCGAGGAGATCACCAGCAAGCGCCGCCACGGCATGGGGTTTCTGGGCCTGGGTTCGACCCTGACGATGCTGCGCATGAAATACGGTTCCCCGGAATCGGTGGAGTTCACCGGCAAGGTGAGCCAGGAGCTGGCCCTGACCGGCTGGCGCGTGGCGCTGGATCTGGCGCGCGAAAAGGGGCCGGCGCCGATTCTGGAGCAGTCGTTCGAAGTCACCCACGAAATGCTGCGCAAGCGTCCGGAAATGAAGCGCGACGGCTATCGCGTCGGCGACAAGGTCGCGGGCAAGGTGCTGCATGCGCGTTACAGTCGCTACATGCAGCAGGTGGCCGAAGTCGATCCCGGCCTGGTGGATGCGCTGGCGGAAACCGGCGCGCGTTTCACCCACCATTCCTCGATCGCGCCCACCGGCACCATTTCCCTGTCGCTGGCCAACAATGCCAGTAACGGCATCGAGCCGAGTTTCGCCCATCATTATTTCCGCAATGTCATTCGCGAAGGGCGCAAGACCAAGGAGAAGATCGACGTCTACTCCTTCGAAATGCTGGCCTATCGGGCGCTGGTCAATCCCGAGGCGATGCCGTTTGCCGAGGATGACGAACAGCGCCTGCCGGAATACTTTCTTTCCGCCGACGACATCACGCCGAAGGAGCACGTGGATATCCAGGCGGCGGCGCAGAAGTGGGTGGATTCGTCCATTTCCAAGACCGCCAACGTGCCCACCGACTATCCTTTCGAGGACTTTAAGGATATCTATCTCTATGCCTATCAGCAGGGTCTGAAGGGGTGCACCACCTTCCGCTTCAACCCCGAGGCCTTCCAGGGGGTGCTGGTCAAGGAGAAGGATCTGGCCGGCACGACCTATCAGTTCACCCTGGAGGACGGTAGCGTGGTGCAGCTCAAGGGTAACGAGGAAATCGAATACGACGGTGAGGTCCATACCGCCGCCAATCTCTACGATGCCCTGAAAGAGGGCTACTACGGGAAATTCTGAACGCATTGCGTTTTCAGGAGTAGCGAACAGTGAAAAAAATCAGCCAGAAGATAGTGGGTTACGAAGTGCTGCGGGAAAACGACGCGGCGTCGACCGCGCCCGCCGCCGAGACCGCGCAAGACAAAGTGGTGCAATTGCACGAGAAGCTGGAACGCCCGGAAATGTTGCTGGGTTCCACATATAAGGTAAAAACACCCTTGTCAGAGCACGCGCTGTACATCACTATAAACGACGTGGTCCTGAATCCGGGAACCGAGCACGAACTCCGGCGACCCTTCGAGATCTTCATCAATTCGAAGAATATGGACCACTTCCAGTGGATTGTGGCGCTCACCCGGATTGTTTCGGCCGTGTTCCGCAAGGGCGGCGACGTGACCTTCCTGGTCGAGGAGCTGCGTTCGGTGTTCGATCCGCGCGGTGGCTATTTCAAGAAGGGCGGCAAATACATGCCTTCGTTGGTCGCGGAAATCGGTGACGCGATCGAATGCCATTTGCGCATGATAGGCATGTTGAAAGACGAGGGCCTGGACGAACATCAGCGCAAGCTGGTCGCGGAAAAGCGTGCCCAGTACGAGAGTGTGCAGAACGCCGCCAGCCAGGAGAATGGCGGTGATTTTCCGCCGGGCGCGCAGTTGTGCGTCAAGTGCAATACCAAGGCGACGGTGAAAATGGACGGTTGCATGACTTGCCTGAACTGTGGCGAGTCGAAGTGTGGATGAACCTGTTGGATAACAAACTGCAGAGAGAAAACATGCTGGCACACAAACCCATGCCCGGCTACTGGTACACCAATCTGGTCGGGCAATTGCAGCAGGTGCGGGTCGTTTTGCACGCGGGCCGCAGAGCCCGGCTGGTGGTGCTGGAGAATATCAGCGGCAAACGGCAAACGGTCGATCTCGACGGTTGGTACCGGCTCGATCTGACCCTGCACTCGCCTGGAATGGAATGCCGCCGGCGGCGGCGCGACGACTCAAGCCACAGTTTGTCGTGATTCCGGTGGTCCGCGGCGGCTAGGTCGGGCATTTCGTAGCGTGAGTTTTGTATCCGTCGCCGGTCCAGCCGGCAACCTGCAGGTGCTCGCCGAGCCACCCGCCGGCGAGGCGCGGGCGCTGGCGATCATCTGTCATCCGCATCCGTTGCATGGCGGCACGCTCAGCAACAAGGTTGTCCACCAGCTGGCACGCAGCTTCAATGATCTGGGTGCGCTCAGCGTGCGCTTCAACTTTCGTGGCGTGGGCGAAAGCGAGGGTGCCTTCGACGCCGGCAGGGGAGAGCGGGACGATCTGTTGGCCGTGGCGGCCTGGGCACGCGCGCAATGGCCGGCGTTGCCGCTGTGGCTGGGGGGATTTTCCTTTGGCGGTTTTATCGCCATCCAGGCGGCGAGTGCCTTGGACGCGCAATGGTTGGTGACCGTGGCCCCGGCGGTCAATTATTTTCCCGTCCAGTCTTCCGTCGTGGTCACGTCCCCCTGGATACTGATCCAGGGTACGGAAGATGACATCGTGCCGGTGGCGGACATCCGGGCATTTGTCGCCGCACAGGAGCGCCCGCCGACGATCAGCCTCATCCCCGGCGCGGGCCATTTCTTTCACGGTCGCCTGAATGACCTGAAACAGGCGATCCTGGAGGCGGCCCGCCGAAATTAATGGTGTTTCAGCGTGGCGGCGAAACGGAAGACTTCAATGGCCGAACTGAACGTCTTGGGAATCATCCGGTCATTGATCGAACAGGCCCAGTAGGCCGGGAGCAAGCCACCCTTGTAGATGGGGTTGGCGGTTACCGAGACGCCGTTTATCTTTTTTTCTACTTTAGCATTCATGAGCTTAATAACCCGGTTAGCGTAAAGACTCCTGAGCAAGGCTTATGCCAGCCATGTCGAGGATTTTGTATTTATTACAATTTTCTTGCAAAAAAAAGGGTTTTGCTGATTCTTTCCAACGTTTTTTTTGTAAATTTAACCGACACGCGCCGGTGGGCGGAAGCAGGATAAGCGTCTGAGTGGAGGTGAATTATACTCAGTCACGGGCTGTCAGAGGAAAAAGTAAAAACCTTCGACACACGCCGCCTTCGCGCTCCGGTCAATCAGTAGATGTCCTAGTGCGGCGTTTTCTTCCCCGGGCCGGTGAGGACGGCGTCGACCCGAACGGGCATAATAAGGGTTTCGCCGATACGGCGGCTGACGTATCCATGTATCAGAAGCATTTCGGACTCACAGAACGGCCGTTTTCCATCGCGCCCGATCCGCGTTTTCTCTACATGAGTCGCCAGCATCGTGAAGCCTTGGCCCACTTGCTTTACGGGGTCGGCGAAGGGGGCGGATTCGTCCAGCTGACCGGTGAGGTGGGCACGGGCAAAACCACCATCTGCCGCTGCTTGCTGGAACAACTGCCCGAGCACGTCGATCTGGCGCTGATTCTCAATCCGCGGGTCAACGAGCAGGAGCTGCTCGCCAGTCTCTGCGACGAACTGCATATCCCCTACCAGGACAACAGCGGCAGCATCAAGGCGCTCACCGACGCCCTCAGCGCCTATCTCCTGGAGACGCACGCCCGCGGACGGCGCACGGTGCTGATGATCGACGAAGCGCAGAATCTTAGCGCCGAAGCGCTCGAGCAGGTCCGACTGTTGACCAATCTCGAGACCACGCGGGAAAAGCTGCTGCAGATCATTCTTGTCGGCCAGCCGGAGCTGCGCCAGCTGCTGGCGCGAGAGGATCTGCGCCAGCTGTCCCAGCGCATTACCGCGCGCTACCATCTGGAGCCGATCAGCCGCGAAGAAACGGCGGCCTACATCCGCCATCGACTGCAGGTCTGCGGTGCCGACCAGGCGATTTTCAGCGATCCCGCCATCGATCTGGTGCAGGCGCTGTCGGGCGGTGTGCCGCGCTTGATCAACGTGTTGTGCGATCGGGCGATGCTTGGTGCCTTTGTCGAGGGTAAGCACCGGGTCGACGTCCCCATTGTGCGCAAAGCCGCCGCCGAGGTGCTGCCGGAAGAGGGCCTGCAACGGCCGAGCCGAGCCTGGCGCTGGCTGGCGGCCGGGTCGCTGGTTCTGGGCCTGGGTCTGAGCGCTTATGCCCTGGTTTCGCGTTATCCGCCGCTGACGGCACGCTGGCAGTCTTTGTCCGGTGTGTCACCCCAGCCCCTGGCACTGCCGGAACCGACGCCGGCGCCGACGCGGGAAGCGCCGGCCACCGTGGTGCAGCTGCCACCTGACTCCCAGCCCGAGTCCCTGTCTGCGCCGGCACCGGTCGCGCAATTGCCGGCCGGGGAGGAGGCGCCTGGGCCGGCCACCGCCGGCCGGGTGGAGACCGTGGCGCAGGCGCTGCGGGCAAGCGATTTGCAACGCCTGCTGGCGCAGGTCGGGCCCGATGCGGCCACCCAGGCGTGGGCGGCCCTGTACCGCGTGTGGGGCATCCAGGCCCATGTGCTCGGCGACGAACAGGCGTGCGCGCAGGCGCCGGGGGTCGGACTGCGGTGTCTGCAGGGCGGCGGCAGCTGGACCGTGCTCTCCCAGCTCGACCGCCCCGCCATCGTGCTGCTTATCAGTCCGCAGGGGCGGCGGGTGCCGGTGGTGTTGCTCGAGCTGCTGGGCGATGAACTCAGACTTCAGATCGGCGGCAAGGAGCTGCTGGTGCCGGTGGAGGAGGTCAAGCAGGTCTGGCTGGGGCACTACCGCATTCTGTGGAAGACGCCACCCAAAGGCAGCGCGGTGCTGCGCCCGGGAGACCGGGGCAGCGATGTGGCCTGGCTGCGTGCGCGCATCCAGAAGGTGACCGGGTTGGCGGCTATCAGCGCCGACGCGGCGTATTACGATCAGGGGTTGAAGGAGGTGGTGCAGGAATTCCAGCGCGGGCAGGGGTTGCAGGCCGACGGTGTCGCCGGCGCGCATACCTTGATTCATCTGAACAACCTGGAGCGGCCAGCGACAGTGCCGCGCCTTGGACTGGTCAAAGACTGAGTGTTGCGGTTATGTCCTATATCCTGGATGCATTGAAAAAGGCCGAACAGCAGCGGGATATCGGACGCGTGCCGGGTATCGGCAGTGCCCACGAGGCCTCGCGGCGACAGGCGGTGCCCTGGCTCTGGATACTGGCTCTGGTGCTGGCAATCAACGCCGTCTGGCTGGTGGTCTGGTTGTGGCCCGATGGGGGGTCGTCGTCCGGCGCAAACCCGCCGCGAGTGGCGGCCGCAGATGCGCCTGCCGCTGCCCCTTCCCCTTCCCCCGCTCCCCAGCAACCGGTGTCGCCCTCGTACCGCGATTCCGCGTCCGGGCCGGTCCCGCGCGCGCCCACGCCGCCGGCGGTGCCAGCGCCCGCGGGCGCGGGCGCGGGGAGCCCGGAAGGTTCGCCGGCGCGCCCGACCCCATCCCCGACCCCATCCCCGACCCCGACCCCGTCCCCGACCCCGTTACGTCCCCTGCCGCCGCTGTCGCAGCCGGCTGCCGTCGCCGAGGCGGCGAGCGGGAACGAAACCCAGGCGGCATCCAGGCAGAGGTCAACGGCGACGGCCTCTCTGAACGGGCGTAACGACAACAACTTACCCGTCTGGCCCCAGCTATCGGCGCAACTGCTGAGCGAGATAAACGGCAGCCTGCGCCTGGACGTGCATGTCTACAGTGAACAGCCGGCGGAACGATTCGTGCTAATCAATATGCGCAAATACCGTAGCGGCGAGAAGCTACAGGAAGGGCCGGTGGTGGACGAAATCACTCCTGATGGCGTCATCCTTGCGCTGCACGGCCAACGTTTCCGGATGCAGGCACAATAGACGGCCTTGAGGGGGCACATGTTGAATTTGAAACGGACCGTTGTCGTCGCCAGTTGCCTGTTGGCGGGAGTGGCGACGGAAATCGCGAACGCGGACAAAGCCGGCGCGCGTCAGCGCACCCAGGAGCTGATTGTTCAGTTCGATGCCGGCAGCGCCGTGAATGTCCGGGCCGCGCGCCGCAACGGCGCCTTGCCCGGGCTGAAGCTCCCCGATGGCCGCGCGCTGAAGTTCCTGCGTGCCTTCGAGGGTCGCGGTGCGGTGGTGCAGCTGCCAGAGAGTGTCAGTCTGGAGCAGGCCAGGGGCCTGGCCGAGCAGCTCGCCCGTCAGCCCGGCGTGAGCGCGGTGACGCCGAATAAGCGCTTTTTCCCGGCGCTGGTGCCGAATGATCCTGAGTATCCCCCCGGTGCCAATGCGTTGAATAATCCGGGGCAGTGGCACTTTTTCGAGGACACCGCCGGTATCAATCTGCAATCCGCCTGGGACCGCACCACCGGTTCCGCGGCGGTGGTGGTGGCGGTGGTGGATACGGGGATTGTCGCTCATCCGGATCTCGACGCCGCGCGTATCCTCCCCGGTTACGACTTTCTCAGCGACGCGACGGTGGATCATGACAGTCAGCCCGGTCGCGACAGCGATCCGACCGATCCGGGCGACTGGGCCTCACCAGGCGACGATTGTTACGCCAACAACCCGGATGAAGACAACAGTTCGTGGCACGGTTTGTCCATCGCTGGCGTGATCGCCGCCACCGCGGACAACAATCGGGATATCGCCGGAATGAATTTTCGCGCGCGCTTGCTGCCTATACGCGTATTGGGCACTTGCGGCGGCAGGCTGTCGGATGTCGCGGACGCGATTCGCTGGGCGGTCGGCGAGCCGGTCTCCGAGGTTCCCATCAACGCCAATCCGGCGCGGGTGATCAATCTCAGTCTCAGCGGCGACGGCGCCTGCAGCTCGCTGGAGCAGCAGGCGATCGACACCGCTGTCGGTCGCGGTGCCGTGGTGGTGGTGGCCGCGGGCAATGCGGGAGGTAATGTGCAGAATGTCAGTCCGGCGAATTGTCAGAATGTGGTCGTGGTGAACGCGATCGCCCGCGATGGGCGCCTGGCGAGCTACTCCAATGTCGGAGGCGCGGTGGATGTCGCCGCGCCGGGCGGGGATTCGCCCAATCCCCCCGATCCCCTCAATCCGCCCAACGGGATTTTGACGTTGTCCAATTTCGGCACCACGGTGGCGGCCGGCGACGCACTGGCCTCGATACAGGGGACCAGTTTCAGCGCGGCCCAGGTTTCCGGCGTCGCCTCGCTGATGTTCGCCGTTGACAGCACGCTGACGCCGTCCATGGTCGAAGATCTGCTCAAGGCGACCACCCGTGCCTTCCCGGATTCCAGCTGCTCCACGGGCCTGTGTGGCACGGGCGTGCTGGATGCCGACGCCGCCCTGGCGGGTGCTGCCGATCCGACCGCGGTACTGGGTAGCCGCGTCAACGCCGGTGGCGGTGGGGGTGGCTGCGTGTTGATCGCGGGGTCGGTTCCTCGCGCGGACGGAACCTTGGCGTTGCTGGTGCTGGCGCTGCCATGGCTGGGACGTCTTTCCCGGGTGCGCGGGGACGGACGGCGATGATCGCTGCCATCCAGGAGTTTTTTCGTGCCCGGATCGGCGCAGAGCAGGCCTCAGGCCCCGATCGGCACGGGCTGCAACTGGCCACCGCTGCGCTGCTGTTTGAAATGCTACGTGCCGACCACCAGGAACGTCCCCAGGAGCGGCGGACGCTGGAACAGGCGCTGCGCGAACATTTCGACCTGGGGGAAGACGAATTGCGCGATCTCGCGGAACTGGCCGACCGAGAGGTCAGTCACGCGGTGTCGCTTTATCCCTTCACCGGCCTGATCAACGAGCATTTCAGCGCCGAGCAAAAAGTGCGGGTGGTGGAGATGCTGTGGCGCGTGGCCTATGCCGACGGCAGTCTCGATCCATACGAAGAGGCCCTGGTGCGAAAAATTTCCGACCTGCTCTATGTGCCTCACCGGGATTTCATCCAGGCGAAACATCGGGTGCGAGACGGCGAATAAAAAGGCAGCCCGAGTGGGCTGCCTTTAAGATTCGTTCGGATTTATTGCTCTTTCTCTGCTTTCCAGGCGCGGAGATACGGTACGTCCGGGTACCGGGCGATCACTAATTTAAACCATATCTTTCAATGCCTTCAGCGGCAACACCTTGACCACGTTGCGGGCCGGTTTGGCTTTGAAGGTCATCGGTTCGCCGGTGAACGGATTCACACCCTTGCGGGCCTTGGTCGCCGGCTTGCGCACGACTTTGATCTTCATCAGGCCGGGCACGGTGTACACGCCAGGGCCGGTGCGGCGCAGGTCGCGCTTGATGAGTCCGCCGAGAGAATCGAACACGGCGCCGACGTCTTTCTTGGTCAAGCCGGTTTTGTCTGCAATGTAGGTGTAGGTTTCGGCTTTTGTGGTGGGCTTCTTAACCGCCTTTGCTGCGACCTTCTTTTTGGCGGTTTTCTTGGCTGTCTTTTTCTTTACGGCCATTCAGTGAGCTCCTTTCAAGTTGTTTACTGGGACAGTGACCGCGCAAAGATAGCACAAAGAAAAAAAAGTGAAAGCTCTTTTTCTTTTATCCACTGCTATACCAGACTCAAACGCAAGTCGATTTGCGTCCACGCCGTAAATTACAGCTTCGGACGCGCTCGGTGGCTAGCGAGAGTTTCTCTCGGTGCTCGTCGCGTAGCGTGATTCACAGGTATTTTTCGTGTCCGCAATCAGCCGTGGACCGCCTTTGCACCGCTGGTGCCCGCCAATCGGCCCGGGGCCAAGGCGATGATCGCTGCACGCTGCGTATTTCTGCCGCAATGTCACCGCGTGTCTCAGGATAGCGACCTTTGCGGATATCTTGACGGATAGCGCGGTGCGGTCGCGATTTCCACGCGTGGCGCTGGCCCGGTATCTGTGGCGTGGTTCACGTTTTTCGCCGGTTGCAAGCGGCTAATTTTTTGCCCTTCGCGGCCGATAGAAAAAGGGCGTGCGGATGTCGCGCAGGCCTTCGTGTGGCCATTTTCTTACAGCGCTTCAACCACGACAGAGATAGACGGGCAAAGCATGGGAGCGGCAAAAAAACTAATTGATAAGAAAGCGTTACGCGACCTCGTGCCGATCAACGCGCTGTCCCCGACGCACATCGACGAAATCTCCCGCAAAGCTGTTATCGAAGAGATGCGCGCGAATTCCTACGTTTTCAGAATCGGCGACCGCGACAATCAGACTGTCTATCTGCTGGAGGGTGAAGTCGAGTTTCTCGATGCCGGGCGCAACATCGTCGACACGCTACGCGCCGGCTCCGAACAGGCAAGGCACCCGCTGGCGCACAAGCAACCGCGTCAGGTCGGCGCGCGCGCCAAGGGGAAGATCAGTGTCGCGCGCGTCGATACCAGTTTGCTGGACGTGCTGCTCACCTGGGACGAGTCGGCCGGCTACGACGTGGTGGAAATCGATTCCCAGGACGATGGCGACTGGATGACCCGGATGTTGCAATCGCAGGCGTTCCTGCAGCTGCCGCCGGCGAATATCCACCAATTGTTGATGCGGCTGGAGGCAGTCAGCGCCAGCGCCGGCGAGTCGATCGTGCGTCAGGGCGACGAGGGGGACTATTTTTACATCGTGAAAAGCGGGCGCCTGGCGGTCACCCGCAAGGCCTCAGCGCGCGCCAAGGAGGTGCTGCTGGCGGAATTGGGCGAAGGCGCCTGTTTCGGTGAAGAGGCCCTGGTGTCGGGCACCCGGCGCAATGCGTCGGTGATGATGATCACCGACGGCTCGCTGATGCGGCTGTCACAGAACGATTTCAACGAATTGTTGCGCGGGCCGCTGGTGCACGAGCTGGATTACGCCGCCGCCAGCGAACTGGTCGCCAAAGGCGCGCGCTGGTTGGATGTCCGCCTGCCGGGCGAGTTCGAGAACCAATCGATCGTCAACAGTATGAACCTGCCTTTGTCGGCGCTGCGCGAGCGCTGCACCGAGCTGGACGATGGCGTGGATTATATTGTCTGCTGCGATACCGGACGGCGCAGTGCCGCCGGTGCTTTTGTGCTGAGCCAACGCGGGTTTAGCGTCTATACGCTGAAAAACGGCCTGATGGACGTTCCGGCCCAGGCGCTGTCGGCGCCGGCTGGCGAACCGGCCCCGGCGGCGGAGCGTGCCGCCGAGGTCATCCCGTTTGAGAGCGAGCCCCACGCCGCGCGGTCCGCAGCGACGGAAACGCCGGCGTCTGCGCCTGCGGTGGAGGACGCCGACAGTGAGCTGATCGACAAACTGGCAGCCGCCGAAAGCGAAAGGGAGAATCTGCAGCAGGAGGTTGCCCGGCTGGAGGCGAAGTTGCGGGAACTCCAGGGGCAGGTCGGACACCTTTCAGGGGAGCGTGACGCGCAGGCCCGTTCGCGGGATGCGGAGCTGGACGAGGCTCGCCGCGAGCTCAGCGACAGCCGTCAGCAGCTGGAGAGAGGGCTCCAGGAGCGCGACAGGCAGTTGCACGAGGCGCAACAGGAGCTGGAGCGCTTGCGCGCGGACTACCATCAACTGGGGCAACGGACCAGTGCGGTCGCCGGCGAACGTGATGCCATGGGCCGCGAGCTGCAACAGGCGCGCGCCGAGCTCGAAAGTCTGCAACAACAACATCTCAGCGACAGCCAGGAGCGGCGCGCGGCGAGCGAACGTCTCCAGCAGGCACTGGCGGACCAGGAAAAGACGCTGGTGGCGCGGGAACAGGACGCGGCGAGCCTGCGCCAGGAACTTGAGACGAGCCAGAACGCCGTGCGGGCGTTGGAGCGCCAGCTGGCGCAGGCCGAGGCGCTGGCCGAGAGCGTGCGCGCGGAAACTGCCCAGCTGGAGGCGCGTGCCAGTGGCAGCGAACAGGCGCAGGCCGAGACCAGCGCCGAGTTGCAGACCGCCGTGGCGCGCAGTCAATCGCTGGAGGCCGCGCTTCAATCGGCGCGGGCGGAGAGCGAAAAACTGGCCCGGCAGCTCGAGCAGTCGCTCGAGCGAGAGCAGTCGCTGCAGACCCGCTTGCAGGAGCGGGAGCAGCACGACGAGACGCGCCAGGGGCAATGGCAGCAGCAGCTGGAGACGGCAAACGAGCGCATCGCCAAGCTGGAAGAGGAACTGGATGCAACCAGGCTAGGCGCGCAAACCAGTGCGCAGCACAAGCTTGCACTAGAGGCGCAGCTCTCGGAGCTGGCCAAGGAACACCAGGGCGCGTTGCGCGATACCCGCAACGCGCTGAGTCGTGCCCAGACGGAGACCGACAATCTCAAGCGCGAGCACAGCCGGGTGATGGAGTCGTTGCGCCAGACCGAGCGCCAACTGCAACAGCAGCGCCAGGACCACGAAGCGGAGCTGTATCGCCTCAGAAAGGAACTCAAGGAGGCCGCTGGCGCTTCGGATGCCGGCTTGACCGCCGAATTGGAGGCGCTGGAGGTGAAATTGCAGGAAAGCCTGCGACTGCGCGAGGAGTTGGAGGTCAAGCTCGGCGAACGCAGTGCCCAACTGGAGGAGGTCCGTCTGGGTTCCGGCAAGCTGGAGCTACAGTTGCAACAGGCCCAGGAGAGCGCCAGACAGGCCGAGCAGCAGTTGTTGGAGGCGAACCAGGCGGCCAACGAGGAGATGAGCGTCCGTCTGCAAGCCGAGGAGCGGGCCCGTCAGGGGCTGCGCGAGGAGCTCGAGGCCACGATCGAGCAGCGCAATCAGGCGCAGGAACGACTCACGGTCCAGCAACAGGAAGTCGAGGAGCTACGCGAGAGTGTGACCGCGGCGCGCCAGCAGCTGGTCGCCGCCGCCAGCGCCAGCGAGCAGGATCTGGCGGCATTGCGCGAGCAATACGATCAGGCGCAGCAGCGCGCGCGGCAGCTCGAACAGGAACGCGACGCGGCCGCGGAACGCGAGCAGTCGCGCCAGCGGGAACTTGAGACTGCCCGCGAACAACACCAGGCCTTGCAGCGCACGCTGGATCAGTTGCGCGCCGAGGCGGAAGTGACCCGCGGACTGGTGGACATGCAGGTGGGCGCGGGCGACGAAAGCCTGCACGAACAGCTGCAGCAGGCCAAGCAGAACGTCGACGTGGCGGTGCGCTTGCGCTCTCAGGCCGAAGAGAAGGCCACCCGGCTGGAAGCGGAGATCAGCCGGTTGCGGGAGATGCTGCAGGCGGTCGCCACCAGCTCCAAACCGGTGGCGGTCCCGTCGCTGGATCCGGACGATCCGCAGGGGGGCACGGTGGTCAATCCGGCTGAGATGAGCCCGGTCGCGGGTGCCGAAACCACCGCTGCGGAGGCCCGCCCGGAGACGGTTGCGCCGACCCAACCGGCGTCACAGGATCGGCGCCTGGCGACGCTCGGCCGTTTGCTGGGAGCCGTGCTGGTGGGTGCCAGTATCGCCGGCGGCACGACCTGGTGGTGGCTGACGCAGTCGCTGACCAGAGACGGTTCCACCGGGCGCATCCCGGAAGCAGAAACCCCGGCGGTCCTGCCGCGCGACGCGGATTCCACGCCGGAGGGCGCCAACGAAAGCCCGGCCACGAGTGGATCGGCCTCGGCGTCCGCGTCGTCAGCACGGGAACAGGCCCCCGATCTCAGCGAGCGCGCTGCAAGGCCGGTGCTCGCACCTGAGGCGGCGCAATCAGAGGCGCAGGAGCGGCGACCCTCGTCGGTG
Organism: Thiogranum sp.; assembly: GCA_030148805.1. GTDB lineage: Bacteria > Pseudomonadota > Gammaproteobacteria > DSM-19610 > DSM-19610 > Thiogranum. The sequence goes on from JASBSS010000024.1 coordinate 115,442, forward strand.
CTGCCGGAGTTCGTCAAAGGTGGCGCAGGGCTGGGCGAGCGGGAGGTTTCGGCGCCAGCGCCGGTCGCGGCGCAAACGGCCCCACCGGCGGCGCAGATCCCGGCCGCAGAGCAACCGGCCGCGCCGGCAAAGGCCCGGCCCGCCCAGCCTCTACGCGTGTTCAGTCAACCGTTGGCCGCGGGTGGACGCGCGCCGCTGCTGGTCGAATTTCGACCCGACAGTTTTCTGATGGGGAGTGCGGCGAGTTCGGCGAATTTCGACGAACGCCCACGCCATCGGGTGACGCTGAAGGCATTTGCCATCGGCGCGCGCGAAGTCACTTTTGCCGAATATGATCGTTTCGCCCGCGCCAGCGGCCGCGCCTTGCCGCGCGACAACGGCTGGGGACGGGGCGAGCGACCGGTGATCAACGTGAGTTGGAACGACGCCGTGGCCTATACCCGCTGGCTGTCGCAGCAGACAGGCAGCCGCTACCGCCTGCCGAGCGAAGCGCAATGGGAGTTCGCAGCCCGGGGGGGCGCCGACAGTCGCTTCTGGTGGGGCAACGACGTCGGTGAAGGCCACGCCAACTGTTTTGATTGCGCCAGTGCCTGGTCGGCGCGCCAGACCTCGCCAGTGGGCAGTTTCCCCGCCAACGGATTTCGCCTCCACGACACGGCGGGCAACGTGATGGAGTGGGTGCAGGACTGTTATCAGCCCGACTACAGCGCGGCGGCGGCCGACGGCCGCGCCGCCGCGAGCGGCGATTGCGCTCGCCGGGTGGTGCGTGGGGGGGCCTATGACAGCCCGTCTGCCAACGTGCGCAGCGCCAGCCGCGACGCGCGGGGGGTGGACACCCGCCTGGACAACCTGGGCTTTCGCGTCGTGAAAGAGTAAATTGGCGGCTGAATCATCGGCCGAGCAGGATTTGCACAGCAATGGCGCGCATTCTCGCGGTGGGTATCGCCACCCTGGACGTCATCAACGAAGTCGCCACCTACCCCGAGGAGAACTCCGAACAGCGCGCACTCTGGCACGGGCGCCAGCGCGGCGGAAATGCCACCAATACCCTGGTCGTCTTGAGTCAGCTGGGGCACCATTGCGCGTGGGCGGGCGTGCTCCCCGAGACACCGGATGCGGCGTTCGTACAGCAGGAGCTGCACCGCTATCGAATCGACTGCGGCCACGTCGAGCGGGTGGCGCGCGGCACGCTACCGACCTCCTACGTGACCCTGAGCCGCGCGCGCGGTTCGCGCACCATTGTGCATACGCGGGACTTGCCGGAATTCTCCACCGCTGCGTTTCAACAGATACCGCTGGCGGGCTTCGACTGGCTGCATTTCGAGGGCCGGGATCCGGCGCAGGTCGTGCAGATGATGCGTCGCGTCCGCGAGCTGGCGCCGGGCGTGCGGGTGTCGCTGGAAGTGGAAAAGCCGCGACCCGATATTGAGACGCTGTTCCCCCACGCCGATCTGATCACCTGTTCCCAGGCCTTTGCCGCCCGTCGCGGCGTTGAGCCGGTCGAGTTGCTGCGCTGGGCCCGCGCGCGCGCGCCAGAGGCGCTGCTGGTCTGCACTCTGGGCGAACAGGGTGTGATCGGTCTGGATCGGGCCGACCGGGTGGTCGAGGCCGCGGCCCGTCCACCCGACCAGGTGGTGGACACGCTGGGCGCGGGAGATACCTTCAACGCGGGGCTCATCGATGCTCTGGTGCGCGGCGAGGCGTTGACCGAGGCGCTGGGCTTCGCCTGCCGTCTGGCAGGCGTGAAGTGTGCCCAACGGGGGCTGCACGGTCTGCCTATCCCGCCCGAGCGGGTCGCGCGCGGTGGCTAGGCGTCACCTGGAACTCTGTCGTCTGGCCGAGTTGCCGGTGGGGAGCAGCCGGGGGTTCGCTTTGCCCGCGCCGTGGAACGACGAGATTTTCCTGGTGCGCACGGCCGATGGTATTTTCGCCTACCGCAACAGCTGTCCGCATACGGGCGGGCCGCTGGACTGGGTGCCGGATCAGTTCCTCGACCTTGAGGGCAAGCACATTCAGTGTGCCACCCACGCCGCGCTGTTCCGGATTGAAGACGGGGCGTGTATCAGCGGCCCCTGCGCAGGCCAGTCGTTGCGCCCGGTCGAGGTGCGGATAGACAACCAGCGCGTCATGCTGGTGCTCCAGCCAGGACCAGAAAGGGGGAGAAAAAGCCGGAGCGCTGGCTCCGGCTGAGAGGAAACCGGGTTAATCGACGAGCTTGTCAATGACGGATTGGATGTCGAAACCCGCAGGCCGACTTTTTTCCGGCGTCGCGGATGCGGTCAGCTCGGTCAGTTGCAGCTCGATCAGCGAGTCGCTACCCGGGAGAAGCGTAGGGACAGCATTTTCGGCGGACTGGATTTCGTCACCAAGGTATTCCGTACCACTTGCCATATCGAAAATGTAAGCCATGGCACACCTCCTTCGGGCGGTTGGCGTGGGCGGTCGGCGCCACCCACATTCAGGCTATCGGCCACGGGGGACAGAAATTTATCCGTGGTCGTGTCTTTCGTGGCAGCAAGGAACGTGCCGAGATGCAGAGACATCCCGAGCGCCGTTCTGGCGCTGCGGGATTAATGGCGGTAAACCAGTCGCTTGAAAGTTAGGGGAAGGCCGGTATGGTCGGCTCGACGCCGTGCATATCCGCTTCCGGATGGTGCTTTCTGATCATATTCGTGACGCTTTCGACCTTGTCCTTGTGCACGTCCACCATCATCAGTATCTGACCGGCCGCCACCGCCGACTGGAAGCCTTTCAACTGGCTGTTGGGCACATCCGTGCCGATCATTCCCGCCACCCAGGCACCGATGAGCGCCCCGGCCAGCGCCGTGACCAGCAACGTCCAGCCGCCAAGCACAATGCCGTCGGGGGGAAAGGCGATGGCCACCAGGCCGGCGAGGATGCCGGTGGCGCCCCCCACACTCAAGCCGATCTCGATACCGTGAATGAAATCGCTGCGCTGCAGCAGGTTGGCCGCGGGCAGGTCGCCCACGTCCATGTCCTCGCGGGCCATGACATGAATGTGGTGGTGGTCGATGCGCGCCAGTAGCAGTTCGTCCACGATTTGCCGCGCGCAGGCGAGATCGGGCAACAGGAAATAAAGTCTGCGTCTCATGTCTGCTCTCCTTGCGCCCCCTTTGGGGTTACCCGGGAGCGCTCAGTCACTGGGAGCTATAAGACTCAGTATAGTTGCTTTTTCCCGGAATCAACCCAGGTGGCCGTCCAGGCGCTCCAGACGGCGCATCCAGTCCTCGGTTTCCGACCAGATTTCAGGGTGTTGACGGTCTTCCCGGGCCAGGTCCATGGAGCCGCTCCAGTCCTCGGGAGGTTCGATGGGTTCCGGGCGCAGGTATTCCCAGCTTTCGGCATCCAGCTCTTCCACGGTGCCGTCGTAATACTGCAGTTCCAGGGTGTCGTCATCATCGTCGCGGGCGACGATTTCGAAGGCTTCGCCGGTGGTGTTACGGTACCAATCGCCAACGCGGGGGGTGGGCTCAAGTTTCATAGCGGGTTTACCTCCATGAATAAACTGCTGATACTTGGCGGCCGGGTGGTAAGGTGTCGCGTCCATCCGGAAAGGGTCTTGGCTTGTTTATAGGCGCATAAGCCGGTTTTGACAAGCACGCAGTTTTTATTCCAGATAGGGGAGCCTAATGGCCATAAAAGTTGTGGTATTGGACGCTGCTACGCTGCCGCCCGGGGTCGATTTTCCGCCGCTTGACCTCGATAAATACGGCTGGGAGCAATATCCGCGGTTAGCGGAAGAGGAAATTGCGCAACGCTGCTGGCGTGCCGATATCGTCATCACGCTCACCACGCCGGTCAGCGCAAGTCTGCTGAAAGAAATGGCAAAAATCGGTTTGCTCATTTGCGCGGGGGAGGCCTGCGGCGGGGTCGACCAACAGGCCGCCCGGGCGCAGGGCGTTGAGCTGCTGGCGTTTGCGCAGAGCGACTTTAGCACGGTCGCCGGCGCGCAGGACTTCTGCGACCGCGTGGTCGCGGCGATCGATCACTATGTGGCCCGCTGCCGGGCGCAGGAGGCAGAGCATTGAATTGGTGGGGCAAGCTGTTGGGGTTGGTGTTCGGCTATCTGTTAGGCGGACCGCTAGGCGCGCTGATCGGGCTGCTGTTGGGACATAATTTCGATACCGGCCTGGTTCGCAGCTTGCGCGAGCAGTTGCAACCGGGGGATCAAATGCGGGTGCAGGAGGCATTTTTCACCGCCGTATTCTCGGTGATGGGGCATCTGGCCAAGGCCGACGGACGCGTCACTGAGAGTGAGATCGAACTGGCGCGCGATGTGATGCAGCGGATGAATCTGAACGAGCAGATGCGCCAGCGCGCCATCCGCCTGTTCAATGAAGGCAAGCAGGCCAGTTTCAATCTTGACGCCGTGCTAAGACAATTCCGCCAGACCAGCCATCGGCGCAGAAATCTGTTGCGGATGTTTGTCGAGATCCTGCTGCACGCCGCTTACGCCGACGGCGACCTGGACGCTGCCGAGCGCCGCGTGTTGGAGCAGATCCGGGTCGGTCTGGGATTCTCGGTGCGCGAGTTCCGTCTGATCGAGGCTCTGGTCTACAACGCCCGTTATTTCAGCAGCGACGACCAGGCCAGATCCGCCTCGCCTTCGGGGCGCAACGCCTTGCATGAAGCCTATGCGGTATTGGGCGTGGAGGAAGACGCGACCGATGTCAAAGTCAAAATGGCCTATCGCCGCTTGATGAACCAGCATCACCCCGACAAGTTGGTGGCCAAGGGCCTGCCCGAGGAAATGATCAAGCTGGCCACGGAGCGGACGCAGGAGATCAAGCAGGCCTACGAACTGATAAAAAAGGAGCGGGACAAAAAATAGGCCGCGCTTGCGCGGCCTATTTTTCAGAGGAGTCGCCGTATCAGCTGTTGCGGCGGCGAATGATTCCGGCCATGCCGAGCAAACCGGAGCCAAACAACCAGGCGGCCGCCGGTACCGGAACCGGGGAGACGCTTCCGGGCTGGCCGATCTGAATCCCGTACTGGGCGATCTCGATGCCATACTGGCCCAGTTCGGGTGTCTTGCCGAAGAAGCTGAGATAATAGTTGCCCGGATCGGCGTCGAAAGTGAAGGAGCCTGTGCCGAGCAGTGAGCCGAACGACTGGGTGGCCGAAGTGACGTTCAAGCCGATCTCAACAAAGGGCTGCGGGAAGCTGAAGTCGGTCAGGCTGACCTGATAGCTGCCGGCGGTGTCGATGGAGAAGCGGTCGGTGAAGTAACCGCTGCCGCTCAGAAAGCTGACTTTCTCAAAGACTACGCCATCGTCAAGGGCGTCCGCTTCGTCGTTCGCTGGGTAAAATTCCTCGATATTCGCGCGTCTGTCGCAATATTGGATATTGCGGTACTGGCTTTTCACGATCTGATCCAGCGGCTCGCCGCTGACTGAGTCGGCCATTGCGGCTGACCAGTGTCCGGCCGCCAGAGCCAGTGCCAAACCTGCGTTCAGCAAGCTTTTTGGAAAATTCATTTTACTGTCCTCCGAGTTTCTTGGGTTAGGGGTTGTCTGAAAAGCCTTCAGTTGAATTCCGCCTCGGCGTTGCGTTCCGCGCGGGCCGTCTTCTGGCCGCCGTATTTGGCGTACAGGTATTGACGCAGATTCGGTATCAGTTCGCGTTCTTCCAGGGTGTCACCGAGGAGGTTCTCGAGTTGGCTCTTCAGGTAGTTCGGGAACACGTTGCGCATCGTCAATAGCTCGATATCGACCCGGTCGATGCGCTGATCGGCGGGAACGTTTTCGTTCATGATGCTGTCGAGTCGTTCCGCGTCGAAGTCGAAGTAGCGCACGACCTCATTGCCGTGTTCCAGAAATACCGGCAGCAGCTGCCGGCCGGAGGATGTCTCGTCGCTGAGAGGTAGTAGCTGGGAAAGCATTCCTTTGATGCCGAACCTGATGACATCCGAATCACTGACGTTCAGCCGCTCGGCGATACGTTTTATTTTTCTGATGTCATTGGTGGACAACCTCACAGAAACGCATTGCTTCTGATTCTCCATTGTCTGTCCTTTGTGAGTTATGTGAACGTCCCTCCGCTCAAGGGGCGTATTGTTTGTGCCGCATAACCTTCTCACGATGGGGTTGCAGATTGGTGACAGAAAAAAGTCGGTTTAATGACGATTTGATGATGTTTACTTGACTGATGAATGCCAGCGGTGAAACGTAGCGATGGCGTGTGGGCGCGTACCTCCCCAGGGGGGCAGTACGTAAAGCGCAAAGAGGGCGCACGGTGCCGTCGAACGACGAGCCGAGTCGGCCCGGTTGGCGATGAAAACGGAGGAACGGAAGAGCGGAGAAGAGCTGACTGAGGGCGAACAGCCGGCCTGGTCGGCCTCTACCTGTTGCTGGAGGCTTCGGTTTTCACCGAGTCGACCAGTTCATTGAGTTTGGTCGTTTCCTCGCGCAGTGTACTGTCTTCGGAGGAGACCGTGCCGTGCGCGCGGCTGTCGTTCTTTGCGCGCAGCGCGGCGATGACGTCGCCGGTGATGTCGCTCTGCGGATCGAACCACAGCACATCGCCCCCGCTCAGTTGCACTACCGTGGCCCCGCGTTTGCTGGCGACACCCGCCGCCGCTTGTTTGACCTCGTCGCGAAACGCATTGAGAAGCTCGACTTGCTGCTTGTCCAGTTTGAGCTGCGCGGCCTGTTGCAGTTGGCGCAATCGGGTCGCCGCCTGTTCGCTCAGTTGCGCCAGTGTTTCCTGGTCCTGGTGTGCACTTTTCTTGCCGTCATCCTTGTTGGCTTGTTCCAGCTGCGCGTTCAGCCTGTCGGCCGCGTGTTCGAGTTGTTGATTGAACGCCGTGCGGGATGCGCTCAGGCTGGCGCTGATTTCCTTGTCCCTGCCCAAGGCGCGTGCCACGGCGCCAAGGTCGACGACTAGCGCTGCGTTGGCGGTGTCGCTTTCCGCCTGGTCGGGCTTGCAGCCACAGCTCGCGGAAAGCGTCAAGGCGGCGATGATCGCGATCGTAATACGGATGTGATTCATGCCGTCGGTTTTTCCGTGGTAGATGAAGGGAGGCGATTATAGATGTCCTACGATGGAGTTCAATAGCGCGGAACAACGTCGTAACAAGCCGTCGCTCCTTCATTGAAATGTAACATTCGATCGTCAAACTTCCGTGCCCTGACACTGGCTGATAAATGGTTCTTTCACCATTATGCGATTTCCGCGCAGAATCATGCACGCCCTCGTAAGTTTGCTGCTCATTGCAGCCGGGCCCGTGAGCAGGCCAGTTGGCGCCGTCCCGCCGCAGGCGCAGGCGGAATCCGCACAACACTTCGATATCTGGCAATACGATATAGAGGGCAGTACGCTGCTGGAAAGCAGGCTTGTCGAACGCACCGTCTATCCCTATCTCGGCCCCAACAGGACGATCAAGGATATCGACGCGGCGCGCGAGGCTCTGGAGACATTCTACCGCGACTCCGGCTACCCGACGGTCGTGGTGAATCTGCCGGAGCAGCAGGTGACCGAAGGTGTGGTGCGCCTGCAGGTGATCGAAGGCAGGGTCTCCAGAGTCAGAGTCAGCGGTTCCCGCTATTTCTCTCTGGACACTATTCGTCGGGAGATGCCGGCGCTGTCGCCCGGGCAGGTGCCGCGCCTTCCGGACGTGCAGGCGCAGCTCGCCGAGGTCAATGCGCGCACCCCGGATCGTCGGGTTACGCCGGTATTCCGGCCGGGCCGGACCCCTGGAACCGTCGAGGTGGATCTGCGTGTCAAGGACGAACTGCCCCTGCATGCCGATGTCGAACTCAACGGGCGGAACTCCAAGGACACCACCCGGTCACGCTTGAGCCTGACGTTGCGCTACGCCAACCTGTTCCAAAAGGCGCACAGCGCGTCCCTGATGCTCATGACGGCGCCGGAAAACACCGACGACGTGCGCGTCGCCGCTTTCACCTATGTCGCGCCACGCGAGCGCAACCGGGATGTGTTCGCCGCCTATGCGGTAGTGACTCGCAGTGACGTGGCGACCGCTGGAGATATCACCGTGCTCGGCGACGGAACCATTCTCGGCGGACGTTACATTCATCCGTTACGCACGCACGGGGACAACTTTTCCCACAGTCTGACGCTCGGGGTCGACTACAAGGACTTCGAGGAAAGCCTCCAGCCGGGCGGTGTGGCGCCGATCAAGACGCCCATCGATTATCTAAGCTTCAGCGCCGCGTACCGAGGCGGATGGCTGTCATCCGTCGGTCGCAGCGAATTCGGGGGCGGCGTTTACACCGGTGTGCGCGGCCTCGGCAATACCGCGCGCGAATTCGAAGACAAGCGCTTCCGTGCGCGCCCCAACTTCATTTATGCCAAGCTGTTCGCCGAGCACGAGCACAGGCTGCCACACAGCACCAGCCTTTACGCCCGGCTTGACGGTCAGATTGCCGACTCACCTCTCGTGAGTAACGAACAATACAGCGCCGGTGGAGCCGAATCCGTGCGCGGGTATTTCGAGTCCCAGGTGCTGGGTGACGACGCTTTGCACGGCACCCTCGAACTGCGCAGCGGCGCGCTCTCGCGCTATCTGTCCAAGCATCTGAACAAATTCAATGTGTTCATTTTTGCCGATGGGGCCAAGCTGTATGTGATCGACGCGCTTCCGGGGACGCCCTCGACCGAGCTGCTCTACAGTGCCGGCGGCGGCATTCGTATGAGCGGGCCCGGCGGATTCGAAGCGGATCTCGCCCTGGCCTGGCCGTTAAAGGCCAACGGCAAGGTCGACGAGGGGGAATTGCGCCCCCATTTCCGTTTGCGCTACGGGTTTTAGCTTAACCGGCCCCAGCGTCGTCATACAAATCAATTACGCATTTCCGTTTTCGTCATAAAAGCTTCAACACGCATTCACCGCCGTTTCATATGGCGGGCCTAGGATGCATCGCGTGCCGGATCGGAGTGGAGGAGTTCGGATCTGCGTATCGGCCGGCATGAGCGGAGCTTGAGGGCGATGTCCGACTATCGCCGCCTTCACTCGCGCTCTCTATGGATTTCTAAAAACCTACAGATCTTAGGAGAAGCACAAATGTCCATGACTCTCAGAGCCGCTGCCGCCGCAGTCGCGCTTGCGTTAACCGGTACCGCCAACGCGGCGTTCACCTGCACTGATTGCATCAAGAGCGACCAGGGCCAGACCGGTGACGGCGAGCTGTTCATCAATATCTATCGTAACACCAGTAACCCGGGCACCATTGTCCTCGACACCAATGTCAGCGCGCTGGATCTGAACAGTGGCGCCGTGACCAGCTGGACCTCGAACGCTGTGCAGACGCAGGCGGTCCTGGATTTTCTGTCCACCGCGCCCCTTTCTGATTTTCTGTTCGACGCCGGTGCCAGACAGAACAGTCCTGATGTGGCCGAGTTCGGCATGTACCTGACGAATACTGACCCGACGCTCCTGCCGCCGGATGCCAAGAACAATTTGGCCGCATTTTATAACTATCAAACTAACATGGAGACCTGGATCGATTCGGTAAACCAGGGTAACGGAAATTCCACCCCCGACGGCATGTTGATCCCGGCTGCTGCTGGCCAGCAAGGCGATTGGAATGATGGTTTCCGGGGATGGAAAGGAAATGGCGATACTTTGGGTTGGAACCAGACCACCGATACTGTTGTTACCAACGATCTTACGCTTTATCGGTATCACTACGACCCTAGTACGTTGGCGTCGCTGACGACTGATATGGGCCTGCTGAGCATCGACAGCGCCACCGGTCAGGTTTCCTATTCCAACGCCTCGGTATCGCCGTCACCGGTTCCTGTGCCCGCGGCAGTCTGGCTGTTTGGCTCGGGTCTGGTCGGTATGGTCAGCGTCGCCCGTCGCCGTCGCGCCGCCTAGCTCAGGCTCGATGACAACATAGAATTTATAGAATTTAATGAGGAAGTGATCCAATGAAGAATTTCAAACTCAATAGCACCGCAGCCGGCGTGGCCCTGGCGCTTTCGGGCATGGCCAATGCTTCGCTGCCCGTGGACGTCGAAGTTTTCATGTCGGGCGCCAGCGCGCCCTCTAACATGCTGCGTGAAAACGTGGTGCAGTTCGGCTGCGACAAGACCAAGACCATCAACGTCTACGCGGACTTCGTCGACCAGGCTCCGGGCAATGGCAATCCGGCGCTCGCCGAGCCGATTCTGGAACACCGCAGTTTCTGGGCGGTTCAGTGTACCGCCAACACCAGCCTGGGTTCCGCGGCCGGCAAGACCATCGCTTTCTACAAATCCGACGTCGGCGGATCGGGCAACGGCACGACGCCGGTTCTCAACCGGGTTCCGGTGCAGTTCATGGATGCCAACCCCACCAACTGCTCGCTCGTAACCTCCGGTCAGGCCGGTGGCAACGGTACGACCTACAACCTGTACGCCTGCGACCAAAACGACCTGGTCAACCAGATTCCGGACATGGGCGCGGCCGATATCGAAGCGAGCAAATTTGTCGGTCAATTGGCGCCTGCTTCGGGCGACTTCGTGAATGACGGTTCCGTGCAGGAAAAAGTTGGCCCGGGGTTGATCTTCGGCGTCGTCGTCACCAAGAGCCTGCGCGACGAGCTGCAGGCCGATCAGATCAGCGCCGGATTGCTTCCCAGTTCCTGCAGTACATCCGGTCAGGAAAGCGAGGCCTGCATGCCCTCGCTGCCATCCACGGTGGCGCGTAGCCTGACAGCCGGCAAATACAACAACTGGTCGGATATCAGCGTGTATGGCAAGGTGCCCAACGTGCCGAGCAGCTTCGGCGATCCAAAGAAGAACAATGTTCATCTTTGTCGCCGTGTTCAGGGTTCCGGGACTCACGCTGAATATCTCATCCACTATCATCGCACTAATTGCTACGATGGGGCCCAAAACATTCTCTCCCAGCCGGGCTCAGGGGCTACTGGATTCGGTATCGGACCCCTGGTGTACGAAAATTCCAGCTCGGGCACCCTGGGTAGCTGCCTCGACGCGCTCGACACGGGCGTGGGTTTCTCTTCCTCAAAGATCACTCCCGACATCACCGCCGGCACCCAGTCCTTCGGTATCGGTTATCAGTCCACCGAGAAGAACATGGATCTGGCCAAGAACTATCGTTTCGTGAAGATCGACGGCGTCGCGCCGACGGTCGACAACGCGATCAAGGGTGACTACCGCCAGGTGTACTACTCTGGCTTCCAGAACCGCACCAGCGGCTACAACACCGGCCCGCTGCGTTCCGCCATCAACTCGACCAAGGCCGCGGCGATCAACGATATCTTCAACAAGGGCACCAACATCAATGCCAGTATCGTTGCCGTTCTGGATCAGGGCTTCGTGCATCAGTGGGGTCAGGGCGGATTCATCGTTCCCGACGCCACCGCGCCGGCGAAATACACACCCGGCAGCCCTAAGACGCCTTGGACGCGCGAAAAGGCTAACGGCGCAGCCGACAGCTGCCAGCCTTTGTTCAAGAAGAAGTAAGTTAAGCAGCATTGGCGGCGCAAGGCTGCCTGGGTAAACGGTCAGGCGGACCCGCGCAATGCGGGCCCGCCTGAGCCGTTTTCACATAGACTGCGCGTATCGTCGCCGCAGGGCTAGGCAAAGATTAAGACTGACCGATGAGTTCCGCGATAATTGCAAATAGAAAAACAGCGAATGAGCGTTCGGCCAAGGTTTTGGGCGGCGTAGGCGTGCTCCGGCTGGGCATCTGCCTGGCGCTGATGGGCGTGCCGATGGTTAGGGCGGAGCTGCCGGTGCCGGTGGCGTCCGGCGATAACTACCGCTGGAAAGGCGCAGAGTTGCCGCAGATCGATGGTAACCGAATGACGGTGAACCAGACCGGCAACAGCGCGGTATTGCATTGGCAGAGCTTCAATATCGATCCCGGCAGCAGCGTGCGTTTCGAGCAGCCATCCGCGTCGGCAGTGGCGCTCAACCGGATTTTCCAGGCCGATCCCAGCCGCATCCTGGGAAAACTTTCCGCCAACGGGCAGATCTTTCTGGTCAACCAGAACGGGTTTCTTTTCGGACGCGATTCCAGTGTTAACGTCCAGTCACTGGTGGCCTCCACACTGAATATCGACGATCGTATTTTCGAGGACGTCGGTCTGCTTGGTGCGATCAACGAACCGGGTAACCAGGCCGCGTTCCAGGCCGACGGAGACATGGGCGAAATCCGGATCGACGCCGGCGCGCGGCTGCGAACCTCCGACGGCGGGCGCATCATGATCCTGGCGCCGAAAATCACCAACAGTGGCAGTATCGAGACGCCCGGCGGCCAGGCAATACTCGCCGCCAGTCACGACAAAGTGTATCTCGCCGCTTCTGACGACGCCGATGTGCGCGGGTTGTTGGTGGAGGTGGAGACCGGGGGGGATGTGACCAACCTGGGCTCGGTAATCGCCGAGCGTGGCAATGTGTCCTTGCTGGGACTGGCGGTCAATCAGGACGGCCTGGTGCGCGCGACGACCAGCGCCACGCTCAATGGTTCCATCCGCCTGCTGGCCCAGGATACCCCTCGGTTTGAGCAGGGGGCGGACGGAGCCAAGCCGCGAGCGGGTGCACGGGCCGGCAGTCTGACGCTGGGCGCCGACAGCCGGACGGAAGTATTGGTGGATACTGCCACCGCCGCGGAGCAAGCGCCCGACAGTCAGCTGCAACCGCGCTCCTCAATCAAGCTGGTGGGCCGACAGGTCTCGGTGCGCGGCGGCGCCAAGCTCAGCGCCCCCTCGGCGAATGTCCAAATCAGCGCGCTCAGTCGACCCAGTTTCGAGCAGACCACCAGCCGCGCCGCGCAGGAGGGTGTGTCGCTGCGCATCGAAAATGGCGCGCAAATCGATGTCAGCGGTACCGATGACACGGTCTTGCCCGTCTCCAGCAATATCATCACCGTGGAGGCTCGCGGCAACGAGCTGGCGGATTCGCCTCGCCAGCGAGATGGCGTGCTGCGCGGCGAAAAGTTGCGCGTGGATGTGCGCAAAGGTTCACCGTTGCTCGATATCAGCAGCGCAGTGGCCAACCTCCAGCGCACTACCGGTGAGCGTCTGGCTACCGGCGGAACATTGTCATTGAGCTCCGACGGCGATCTGGTGGCCGAGGCGGGCAGCCGTCTCGACATCAGCGGCGGCAGCGTCACCTATACCGGCGCGCAGATGAGGACCACCCGACTGGTCACCGACGACTATAAGATCGTCGATATCAGCCAGGCCAACCCCAATCGCGTCTATCTGGGCGTGGCCGGCGATCTGCAAGTGGTGCACGCCAAGTGGGGTGTCGTCGATCGTTTTGGCGCCAGCGCCCTGTCGGTCTACGAGCCCGGCTACGTCGAAGGGCGTGACGCGGGCAGTCTGGCGATCAACAGTCCCCGCCTGGCCTGGGCCGCGGACATCATCGCGGGCTCGCGCGCCGGTCGCTGGCAGCGTCAGCTGACAGAGGGGAACAGTACGCAGGCGGTACGCGCTTACAATCAAAGGCCGTTCGGTGGTAGCGTCGACATAGTCCTGGCCACCACGCAAAACGATATTCTGTCCTCCCTGGTCACGAGCGCCGAGGATCGCTTGCAGCCGTTGCCCCAAGCCGGCGAGGCGATCGATCCGCAGCTGGCCACCTCGCTGTCCGCGGCGATGCTCAATCGCAGCGGCCTGGGGCGCATCAGCCTGGCCTCGCCGGGGGAAATCCGTGTCGAACGCGGCGGCGGGCTCGATCTGGCGCCCGGTGCCGAATTGTCGCTGGATGCCGGTCGCATCGTCTTTGACGACGGCGTGCGCGCGCCGGGCGGTGCCATCATCGCCACGGCAAAGAGGACGGCGTCATCCCAGATTCCGCGCGAGGAACTCGGTATCGACGTGGCCTCCGACGCCGTGCTGGATGTCAGCGGCCTGTGGACCAACGACTCCCCCCTGTTGAATGCGGGCGCCGAGTTGGCGCCTGTGGTCGTCGATGGCGGCAAGATCGAATTGCGCGCCGAGGGAAATCTGAATCTGCAATCCAGCAGCCGCCTGGTGGCCGACGCCGGCGCCTGGCGTAGCGCCGAAGGAGCGGTAAAGGGGGGGCAGGGAGGTGACCTGGCGTTGGCCGCCGCACGATCGGTGGCGGATCCGGCCGCTTTACGCCTCGACGGCGCAATGAGTGCCCGCGGGTTCAGCGACAACGGCACGCTCGCCATCGACGCCGAAGGCTTCACCCTGGACGGTGAGCAGATTGCACCGGGTGTGCCTCTGGCGCTGGATGGTTTCAGCAGCTATCGTTTCACGGCACACCGCAACGGCGTCTACATCCGCCCCGGTGCGCGCCTGCGGCTGCAGCAGACCAATTTGCAATTGGCCGCCGGCAACGAAAGTGTTCGCAGCGCAGCGCCCTTGCCGGCGATCCCAGTGCGCCTGCCCGATTGGAAGCGCCAGCCGGTGGACCTGGAGTTGGTCTCGTTGGCCGAAGTCAATGGCTTCCAGCGCGCGCCACTGCTGCACATGGGCGAGGGGGCGGCGGTGCTGGCCGAGCCCGGCGCGACGCTTGTCCTGCGCAGTGATTCGTCCTTGCAGGTAGACGGTAGTCTCGTGGCCAAGGGCGGTCGTATCGCCCTGACGCTGGAGCCCAATGGCGAAGGTTACCAGCCGGGGCAGAAAATCTGGTTGGGCGACCGCGCCCGGTTGGATGTTTCGGGTGTTTATATCGCTGAGCCGAACGACGACGGCCGGCGTATCGGCCGGGTATGGGACGGCGGCCGCATCGAGCTGAGCGCCAAGCGCGGTAGCATCGTGACCCGGCCCGGTTCGCTGCTGGACGTTCACGGCGTCGCCACGACCCTGGATCTGCCGCGCGCCGGCGGCGCGCCGGGCCAGATCCGTTTCGCGCCCGTCGCAGTCGCCGGCCGTGCCGGCGGCATCGAAATGTTGGCGGCCGAAACGGCACTCCTGCAAGGGGGGTTCGACGGCACCAGCGCCGCTCCCACCGCCGAAGGCGGGCGCTTTAAGTTCAGTTTCGATCCCAACTTGCGGCAGGCGCGACCGCGACTGGATGAAGTGAACAGCCCTCCGGCGGAGCGGTTTCCGCTGACTCGCCGCACCTTGCTGCTGGCGGATTATGAGGGCGATTTGCCGCACGCCGGCGACCCGCTATCGTCCAACCTGAACGGCCAGGCATTTGTCCCTGCGCAACGGCTTTTGAACCGTGGTTTCAGTAGCCTTGAATTGAAAAGCCGGCCGGCCGTGGAAACCGGTTCTTTGGCGACCCTGGATTCCCTCG
Organism: Thiogranum sp.; assembly: GCA_030148805.1. Classification (GTDB taxonomy): domain Bacteria; phylum Pseudomonadota; class Gammaproteobacteria; order DSM-19610; family DSM-19610; genus Thiogranum. The sequence goes on from JASBSS010000024.1 coordinate 130,652, forward strand.
CTAGCATCCGCTTTGATCAGGATCAGACGCTGCGCGCCGCCCGCTCGATAGTGTTGGACGCGCCGCTATTCGAGAACGCCGGCGCGGACGTCAATCTGGTGGCGCCCTATGTGGCGCTGGGGACGCGTCTGGACCTGCGGGTGAATGGCGCGTCGCCTTTAAGTGAAAGCAGTGTCAACGGGAGCCGGGTAATCGAGCTGGCCCCCACGCCGGGTGAAGGCCGACTTGGCGTCGACGCCGAATTTGTGGACATCATAGGCCATAGCGTTTGGCAGGGTGTCGGCTCGCCGGGGCAACCGGCGCTGCAGATAGCCAGTGGCAGCGATATCCGGCTGCGCGGTTTACAGGCGTCTAACGGGGGGCAGGCGGAACGTACGATCTCGGGCTCCCTGCGTGCCGCCGGCGATATCCATCTGACCGCCGCTCAGATCTATCCGTCGACTTTGTCGCAGTTCCAATTATCCGTGGAAGGCGCCGAAAACGGCCGTCTGCGTATCGACGGCATCGCGGGTGAGGTTCCGCTCACGCCGCTTTCGGCGGGTGGCCGCGTGACCCTCAGCGCGCCGCTGATAGAACAGGCCGGTACCCTGCGCGCTCCTCTGGGCGCGTTGCAACTGGATGCCACCAAACGCCTGGCCTTGCTGCCCGGCAGTCTGACCTCGGTGGCCGGCGCCGAGCAGCCGGTGCCTTTCGGCGAGCTGAGATTTCAGACCGATCTGGTATTCGATCTGGGCAATATCAAGAACGTGCCCACGACGCCGCCGGAACGCGCCATCCGGCTGGCGGCTCCCGCGGTTGATCTGGCCGCCGGGGCGCGACTGGATGTCAGCGGCGGTGGCGAGGCGCGGGCCTGGGAGTTCGTCCCGGGGCCTGGCGGTTCAAAGGATATTCTGCTCGCCGATCTGGACCTCAGAGAGGGCGCCGAGCAGCAGCTGGCGAATCCTTCTTTCGCCTTGTTGCCGTTGAGCGGAAGCACCTTCGCTCCCTGGGATCCGCTGGAGTCGCCGCAGGCCGAAAGCGTGCAAGGTCTGCGGGTGGGCGATACGCTGCACCTGGAAGGCGGCGCCGGC
>JASBSS010000026.1 GCA_030148805.1 Thiogranum sp.
TGGGAGACGGCTTACGGCAAGGCCTATCAGATTCAGGTGTCGAACGACGCGCTCAACTGGACCACGGTGTTCAGCGAGAGCAACGGCAACGGCGGCATCGACGACATCAGTTTCACGACGACGAGCGCGCGTTATGTGCGCGTGTATGGCACGGTCCGTGGCACCCAGTGGGGTTACTCGCTGTATGAATTCGAGGTCTACGGGGATACCGGCACCCCGGTATTGACAACGATCGATGTGAGCCCGGCCAGCGCCTCGGTGGTCACCGGCGGCACGCAGCAGTTCACGGCCACGGGGCGCGATCAGAACGGCGCGACGCTGGCGACGACGGTGAACTGGGCGGTCAGCGGCGGTGGCAGTATCGACGGCAACGGGTTGTTCACGGCGAGCACGGCGGGCGGCCCGTTCACGGTGACGGCCACGGCCACGTCAAACGCCTCGATCAGCGGCAGCGCCACGGTCGATGTGACCGCCAGCCCTGCTCCGACGAGCGACCTGGCGGTCGGCAAGACGGCGAGCGCCTCGTCACAGGAAACCGCGCAGCTGGCGCCGGCGAACGCCGTGGATGGTGACTCCAACACCCGTTGGAGCAGTGCGCTGGGTGTCGACCCCCAATGGATCTCTGTCGATCTGGGAGCGGTGTATTCCATCGACCATGTGGTCCTGAACTGGGAGACGGCCTATGGCAAGGCCTATCAGATTCAGGTGTCGACCGACGCGCTCAACTGGACCACGGCGTTCAGCGAGAGCAACGGCGACGGTGGCATCGACAACATCAGTTTTCCCGTGACCAATGCCCGTTACGTGCGCATGTACGGTACCGTTCGCGGGACCAAATGGGGTTACTCCTTATGGGATTTTCAGGTGTTCGCGTCACCGACGCTTCCCGTCTCCTATGATTTTTCCACCGCGGATCTGAGCGCCTGGGTGACGGTCGACGATTCGCAGACCGCCTCGAGCTGGCAGGTAGTGGGTGGTGCCTACCAGCAAGCCAACGACGTCGGCGATCAGTCGCTGGGCACGCCGTTTGTCGGTTCCTATAAGCTCGGTACGTTTTCCTATCTGCCCGCGCTGGGAGGTCTGAGCGACTATCGGCTCAGTGTCGATATCACCCCCTTGCGCGACGTGGCGGCACGCGATCCTTTCGACGGACAGGACGTCGGGGTGATGTTCCGCTATCAGGACGAAAACAACTATTACCGGGTCTCTTTCAGTGCCAGGGAATCCTTTGCCCGGCTGGAAAAACGAGTCGGTGGTGTCTTCACCACGCTGGCGACCGATGCCCGGGGTTATCTGGAGGAGCAGACCTTCAACCTTTCCGTCAACATCAGCGGCGGCCTGGTGCAGGTGACGCGCGATGGGGATCCGCTGTTCGCGGTGTACGATACCGATCTGGCCAATGGTACGGTAGCCTTGTATTGTCAGGACAAGGCCAGCTTTGACAACGTCCTGGTCGATGTCAACGATCCGAATCCGACGTTGGTGTTGTCCCACCCGCTGGCGTATTCGGTGCAGACCAACAATACCGTTGGGGCCTCGGCCGCGGTGACCAATCTGCCCGCCTCGGGCAGTGTGGATTTCCAGTTGGGCGGAGCGGCCTGTGGTCCAGCCTCGGAATCGCCCGCCGGTTCGGGCTTCTTCACGGCCAGCTGTGGAACGCCCGCCCAGGGGGATTACTACCTCTCCGGCATGGGTCTGGTGGGGCAACTGCGCAACAGCAGCGGAGGCGTGGTCGCCAGCGACGAGAATACTCGTGTCGGTATCCAAGGCGATCAGTACGTCACGGTCGGCGACAGCATCACCTTGGGTACTTTTGATTTCTACAGTCTCGACAATCAATCGTCCGACGGCCGGGTGATCGGTCAGCAGGGGTATCAGGCGAGACTGACGGATTTGCTCACCGCGGCGCGTGGGTACCCCAATATCGTTTACAACGAGGGTGTCGGCGGCGATCGGACGACCGATACCCTGACGCGCATCGATTCGATTTTAGAGCGGCATTCCGGGGCCAATATCTTCCTGATGATGCTGGGGACGAACGATTCCGCCGGGTCCACGCCCCTGACCCAGACGGCCTACCAGAACAACATGCAGTCGCTGGTCAACAAGATCGCCGCCCAGGGCAAGACGGTGTGGGTAGCCAAGGTGCCGCCGGTGCTGCCGTTCTCGGCGAATGCCACCCGCAACAGCGATCTGCAAGGGTATAACACGGCCATTGATGGTCTCAGCGGCGTCCAGCACGGTCCCGACTTCTTCAACTTCTTCTACGACAATGGCGGCACGCCCGGGGTGAGTTCGGACGACTACGAGCGGCTGAGCCTGTATCACGACAAACTCCACGGCAACTCGCTGGCCAACCGGATCATGGCCGTGCTTTGGAACAACGCCCTGACAGGCAGTACCACCGTGCCGTTCTATCTCGATCGTCTGTGTAATCGCCTGGTTTCCGCGGGCTGTGCGAGTGTGTCGCCGACGAACCACAAACAGAATCTGCTGCAAACCGGCTATCCGTACTATATCGACCAGTCCTTCACCCTGACGTCGATACCGGCGGTGTTGGCGGACGGCATCTGGATCCAGACGGCGAATTCGGAACGCAACAACACCGCCAGCAGTTACATCGACTTCAATGTCGACAGACCGGTGACCGTTTATGTCGCTTATGACGCGGCGGCGGCAGCGCTACCCGACTGGTTGAATCCGGCCACAAGTGCCTATGTCGATACCGGTCTGAACATCCAGACGAGTAATCCTGCGGCGCCCACGCTGCGCGTGTATTCCAGGAGTTTCGCGGCTGGAAGCGTAGGTCTGGGCGCCAATATGGCCACGGGCGCCAGCGGAGCCAATGCGAATTATGTCGTGGTCGTAACCCAATAAACTAAAGTATTGCCCCTAGAATTGGGAGGTTCAGGGAGATGGTTCTAGAAACTACAAAAGCACTTCTGGTGTCCGCCTTGCTGTGGGTGGCCGCAAGCGCTATGAATGTCGCTCTCGCGGCCCAGGACCCGAAGATCGATCCGGCGTGTCTGGCCGTCGCGCAGGCCTATTTCGCCGCCCTGGAATCCGGCGACCGGCAGGCGCTGCTGCGGATGTTCGCCGGCCGTTCCCTGCACCGAAACAGGGCGCAACTCAGTGATCCCGCCTACACCGGCTTTCTGACCAACCGTTATGCCAACGCTCGATTCGAGGTGATCAACGGTGGCAGCGTCAGCGGTGTCAAGTATGTCGATGTCACCATCTGGATCAATCAAGGCCAGGAAACGGTGAAAGAGCGCCTGTACTTCAAACCCAGTGGGAATTCACCGACAGGGTCTTTGCGTATTGTTGCGCGAAAGGAGTTGCTAGACTAAGCGTGCGTAAGATTTATCTGAGCTAACAGCCGTTGTTCGGCGCCAGTGCGAAGTGCAAGTTGCGGCCCTACCGATTGCAGTAACCCTTCCTATGGCAAGTAGAAGCCCGGTTTCAGACGAACCGTCGTTTTTTATTTGCCCTGTCGGACACATTTCATACATTATTCACTTCAGTGCCAGGCGACACGGGATATATCCAACAAAAAGTTATGAAGTTGATCAAAGTCTATTTGCTGTTCGTTACGAGTGTCCTGCTGACCGCCTGTGGCGGCGGCGGAGGAAGTGGCTCCCCCTCTGCGGACACGCAACCGCCGGATGTGCCGCAGAACCTTGCCGCCGTCGCCAGTAGCACCACGCAGGTATCCCTGTCCTGGTCGGCCGCCAACGACAATGGGGGCGGCACGGTGTCCGGCTACAAGCTGTATCGCGATGGCGCTTTCCTGGTGACCGTTGCGTCCGGGACCAGCTATACCGATACCGGCCTGTCAGCGAACACGACTTACAGCTACCGCGTATTGGCGTTCGACAACGCGTCGCCGGCCAACGAATCGGCGCAATCCCCGGCGGTAAGCGTCACCACACCGGCCTCGCCGCCGCCGGGAGACACCAGTCCGCCCACGGTTCCGCAAAATCTTACCGCCAGCGCGCTCAGCGAAAACCAGGTCAGTCTCAACTGGAGTGCCTCCAGCGACGTGGGTGGGGGTAGCGTGGCGGGATATCGGATTTATCGCGATTCGGCCCTGATCGCCAGCGTCACTACGGGTACCGCCTATACCGACAATGGATTGTCGCCAAGCACGACCTACAGCTATCGGGTCTCCGCCTTCGACGACGCGACCCCCGCCAACGAATCGGCGCAGTCCTCGCCGGCGGTCAGCGTCACGACCCCGGATACTTCCGCGCCAAGCGTGCCCCAGGGGGTGAGCGCGGCGGCGGTCTCGGAGACCCAGGTCGATCTGAACTGGAACGCGTCCACCGACGCCGGTGGTGGTAGCGTGGCGGGTTATAAAGTGTACCGTGACGGCACCCTGTTGACGCTGGTCAGCGCGACCGGCTACAGCGACACCAGTGTCTCCGGCAACACCACTTACAGCTACACCGTTTCCGCCTACGATAGCGCTGTACCTCCCAATGAATCGGCCCAATCGTCTCCCGCCGTGAGCGTGACCACACCGGATATGAGCGCGCCGACGGTGCCCACCGGGCTCAGTGGCACGCCGGTCGGTGAAACACAAGTCGATCTCAGCTGGAACGCCTCTACCGATAACGGCGGGGGGAACGTGGCGGGATATCGCGTGTTTCGCGGTGGATCGCTGATCGCCACCGTCGCCACCACCAGTTACAGCGATACCGGTCTGAGCGCCAATACCAGCTACAGTTACACCGTGCTCGCCTTTGACGACGCGGCGACACCGAATGAATCGGCGCAGTCCTCGCCCCCGGTCAGCGTTACCACCGGGGACACCACGCCTCCCAGCGTGCCGCAGAATGTGACTGCCACCGCCATCAGTCATCAGCAGGTCCGGCTGGGATGGACCGCTTCCACGGATAACGGCGGCAGCGTCGCGGGCTACAAGATTTTCCGCGACGGCGCACTCGTGACCCAGGTCAGTTCCAACCGCTACAGCGACAGCGGGTTGACGGCCAACACGACCTATAGCTACACCGTTTCGGCTGTCGATGGCAGCGGCAACGAATCGGCGCAGTCATCGCCGTCGGCCACTATCACGACGCCGACCGATCCCGGACTGCCGCAGAGTTACAACTTCAGCACCGCCGACGTCAGCGCCTGGACGACAGTGGACAATACCACTATCGCTTCCAACTGGTCGGCCAGCGCTGGCAAATACCATCAGACCGTGGATGTCGCCGATCAGGATCTGGGCAATCCGTTCGATCAGTCCTATAAACTGGGTACCTACTCCTATTTGGCGGGGCTGACCTCGGCGACCGGTTACCGCCTGAGTGTGGACATCACGCCAATCAGAGACGCCCCACCGCGCGATGTCTTCGACGGACAGGACGTCGGCGTGATGTTTCGCTACCAGAACAACAACAATTACTACCGCCTCTCCTTCAGCGCCCGGGAGTCCTACACGCGTCTGGAGAAGAAGGTCGGCGGCGTGTTCACCACCCTGGCGGTCAACTCCCGCGGGTACGTCGAACAACAGACTTTCAACGTTCAGGTCAACCTGAGCGGCAAGCTGATACAGGTCAAAGTCAACGGCGATCCGGTATTCGCGGTCTCGGACGGGGATCTGTCGAGCGGTAGTATCGCGCTGTACGCGCAGGATGCCGCCGATTTCGACAACGTGCAGATAACCCAGAGCGATACCGCCGCCACCATGGTCGCAGCCAAGCCCTTGGCCTATTCCGTCCTGACGGGGAACGCCGTGACCGCCTCGGCAGCGGCGACCAACCTTCCCGACGGCGGGAGCGTCGACTTCAGTTTCGGCGGTGCCTCCTGCGCCGCCGCGGCCGAAACGGCGCCGGGGTCGGGGTTTTTCACCGCCGACTGTGGCACGCCGGCGCAGGGTGACTATTTCCTCGCTGGTCAGGGTTTGGTCGTCAATCTGCGCAATAGCGCAGGTGGGGTGGTGGCCAGCGACGAGAACACCCGGGTCGGTATCCAGGGAGACAATTACATCACGGTCGGCGACAGCATCACGCTGGGCACGTTTGATTTGTACAGCGGTGACAATTCGTCCCAGGACGGGCGTATCATCGGCCAACAGGGCTACCAGGCGCGTCTGGCCGATCTGCTGGACGCGGCTACCCCCTATCCGAATATTCTTTTCAACGAGGGTGTGGGGGGCGACAAGACCACGGATACCATCGGGCGCATCAATTCCATTCTTGAGCGCCATCCCGATGCCAACAAGGTCCTGCTGTTGTTGGGGACCAATGATTCCGGAGGGGCGACGCCTCTCAGCGGGACGGCCTATCAGAACAATATGCAGTCGATAGTCAACAGCGTAACCGCTCAGGGGAAATCGGTCTGGGTGGCGAAGGTGCCGCCGGTGTTGCCGCGCGCCGACAATCTTACGCGTAACAATCTCATCGAGGATTACAATACCCGCATCGACAGCCTGAGCAATACGCTTCCCGGGCCGGATCTTTACAGCTTTTTCTACGATGACAACAATACCGTGTCGACCAGCGACGATAAGGATCGGGTCAGCCTGTTCAACGGCAAGTTGCACCCCAATGCCCTGGGCAATCACATTATGGCCGACCTGTGGAACAACGCGCTCACCGGCTCGACGGCAGCGCCGTTTTTCCTCGACCGGCTTTGCAATCACCAGGTTTCGGCCTCATGCAACATACCCGCGCCCACTAACCACAAACAGAATCTGCTCGAGGTCGGCAACGAGGTCTACATCGATGCTACCTACAAGCTTCAGTCGGTGCCGGCGGCGGTCGCCGGAGGAATCTGGATCCAGACGGCCAATGCCGAATTCAACGTTACCAGTTCGCCTTATATCGATTTCAACGTGGATCGACCGGTGACGGTCTACATCGCTTATGACGCTGGGGCCGCCACGTTGCCAACGTGGCTCGATCCGGCCTTCAGCGGCTATGCGGATACCGGGCTGACGCTACAGACCGATGACCCGTCTTCGCCCAACTACCGGCTGTATTCGCAGTCGTTTTCCGCCGGCGCGATCAGTCTGGGGGCGAATCTGGCCACTGGCGCCTCTGGCGCGGATCGCAACTATCTGGTCATCGTGGTGGCGCAGTGACCTTGAGGGGGCTGTGAACATGGCGGGCGTGGGGGAGCCTGGGAACAAAGCGACATGAGACGATTCAGCAGATATTGGGCCGGCTTCTGGATGCGCTTTGCCGGCAGAGGCCGCGCCGGCCGCCTCGCCATGGGCGTGGCGGCGTTGTGCTTCCCGCCCCATTACCGCCGTGTGGCATTGGCGCACCTGCATCCGGAAGGGTACATCGCCTGGAGCGCGGCCATTCATCATCCGGGGCTGGTGCTGGGCACAGGCGTCTTTGTGGACGAGCGCTGCATGATCTTCCGCAATAGCGGGGGCGGCGCGGTGGAGCTGGCGGAGAAGGTGTATCTCTATCGCGACACGATAATCGAAACCGGCGAGGGTGGCTGGGTATCGATCGGAGCCGACTCCAGTGTGCACCCGCGCTGCCAGGTGAACGCTTATCTGGAACCCATCCGCATCGGCCGTGGAGTCATGATAGCGGCTAACTGCGCCCTGTACTCTTACGACCATGGCACCGAGCCGTCCCGACCGGTGCGCTTGCAGGCGCTCACATCCCGCGGACCGATCACCATCGGCGATGAGGCCTGGATCGGCACCGGCAGTATTGTTCTCAGCGGTGTGACTATCGGTACCGGCGCGGTGGTGGGCGCGGGTTCGGTGGTGACGCGCGATATCCCTCCCGGCGCCATCGCGGTGGGGAATCCTGCGCGGGTGGTGCGCATGCGCGACGACTCCATGGCTGCGCAATCGATCGGCCATCAATAATTCCTCTGGCGCGCTGGGGATATTATAGCGTGTGCGGAAATATCCGTATAATTCCGCCTTTGTCCCCTTGCCTTGCGAGCCTTAGCGATGAGCGACCTCAAAGTCATGAAAGAAGGCCGAGACGCCATTAAAGCCATTGACCAGCAGGAGTCGGTCAGTCAGTTGCAGCGACAACTCGGCGAGGCGCGCAAGACCCTCAATCGCATGCCCGAAGACAGCAAGCCCGTGGATCGCGCCAGGGCACTGCTCGATGTCGCCTCGCCCTTGCTGGGGCTCGGCCAGCAGGCGCAAGCCTGGCAGCACGCCCGCGAGGCCTTCAGCGTGTTCGTCGATTACGAACACTGGCAGGAGGCCGTGGATACCGCCGAGATGCTTTACCAGTGCGATCAGCCGGACTCGATAGTGGCTCTGGGGCACGGCATCTGGTTGGCCGTGACCTATCCGGTGAAAGCCCAGAGCACCGTGGACCTGTTGAACGACATTATCGACGAAACGCCGGACGACTCCGACGGGGCGGCCGTGGCGGCGATGGCGGCTCACTACATCGCCGATTTGCGCACCGAAGGGGAAGAGCACAGCAGTCTGACGTTTCTGACCACGCAAATGATCGCCCGGGTGGCGAAACGCCACCGTGGCATCGAGGATCAGGACACCCTCGACACCTGGATCGAGATGTACAACCTCAATGACGTTCCGGAGCTGTTCAAGCGTCTGGGGCTGATCGTAGACGTCCTGGTCGGCGAGAAGTGGTGGTTTGACCGCGATGCGTTGCGGGCCCGTCTGCCGGTCCACTAGCCCTCAGTGGTCAAGGTGCGGAGTATTGGCGAGGATCCGGTCTTTCTGGTCTCCCGCCGCAGGCGCCGAAACGCTGCGTTAAACCGCCTGGCACGGCGCGCCAGCGTGGCGGCCGCGGCGTCGGCATTTGATTTTTCGGGGGCGGGGTATTCCTCCTTGACGCGGAGTATAATGCGCGCTTTGACGCAAAGGTGTCCGCAGCCGGCTGGTTATCTATGAGCACTTCACCCTCAGAGCGGGGATCGCCGGCGATCGAATACATCGACGATCCGGTGGCGTTGGAGGCCTTTTGCGACCTGGTGCTAACCCATGACTGGGTGGCGGTCGATACCGAGTTCCTGCGCGAAAAAACCTATTTTCCCAAGTTGTGTCTGATCCAGGTGGGTGTGCCGGGTCGGTGTGCCTGTATCGATCCGCTCGCGCTCGACTCGTTGCAGCCTTTTTTCGCTGTCCTGTTCGATCCGACCATCACCAAGGTCATGCACGCCTGTTCGCAGGATCAGGAGATATTCGTGCACCTAACCTCCCAGGTGCCCAGACCGGTGTTTGACACCCAATTGGCGGCGCCCTTGCTCGGTTTGCCCGAGCAGATGGGGTATGCGAATTTCGTGCGCGAGATTCTCGGTGTTTCTCTGGACAAGGCGCAGTCGCGTACCGACTGGTCGCGGCGGCCGCTTAGCGCCGCGCAGATAAACTACGCCGCTGACGACGTGCGCTACCTGTGTCAGGCGTTCCCCCTGGTGCGCGAGCGCCTAGACGCCCAGGGTCGACTGGACTGGCTGGAGGCGGAGTTCGAGCCTTACGAACAGTTGGCGCGCTATCAACCGGATCCCGCCGGCGCCTGGCAGCGACTGCGGGGACTGGAGAAACTCCGTCCGCGCGCCCTGGGTGTCGCGCAACAGTTGGCGCAATGGCGGGAGCGCCAGGCGATAGCCAAGGACCTGCCGCGCAATTGGGTGCTGAAAGACGAGGCCATCGTGGATATTGCGCGTCTGGCGCCCGAAACCACCGCCGATCTGGCCAATATCCGTAGCCTGCCGGCACGTACCTTGGAGCGTTACGGCGAAAGTCTGATCGAGCAGATCCGTCTGGGCCTGGCCAGCGAGCCGCAACCGCTGAAGGCCCGCGCGCGGCGCGCCAAGACAGAGACCGCGGAAGAAGCGCTGGCGGATCTGTTGCAGGCCCAGCTGCGGTTGCTGGCCGCCGCGCACGATATCAACAGCGCCGCGCTCGGGGCCCGCAAGGATCTGCTGGCTCTGATCCGCGAGGAACCAACCCCGCTGTTGAAAGGATGGCGGCGCAAGATCGCCGGTGACGAGTTGCTCGCTTTGCGCGACGGTCACCGCAGGATACAGGTGCGCCGGCGCAAGATCGAGATAGAACCTACATCGTAAAACGAGGGGAGTGAGTACCTGTGGCATCCGAGATAGACGAACTGACCATTCAATACGAGGAAGACGGCCTGGTGACCGTCAAGGAGCTCGACAAACGCGTGCTCAGCAAAGGCGCCTGGTCGACGATTTTGTTCCGTTACCAGGATTGGGACCGGCGCAAAGAAGCCTACGGGCCGGATAAATACAGTATCCGTCGTTACCAGAAACGCAACGGGCAATACATGCAGAAGTCGAAGTTCAATATTTCCAGCCGCGATCAGGCACGGGCTATTATCGAAGCACTGGAAGAGTGGATGAAGGATTGACCACGGCCGGCCGGCGTTTTGCGGAGGAAAAGTGATGCGGGAGATCATGGAACAGCGCTTTTTTCTTTTGATGCTGGCGCTGGTAACGCTGCTGTTTCTCTACTTGCTCAAGCCCTTTTTTGGCTCTGTGTTCTGGGCTTGTGTGATCGGTGTGTTGTTTTTCCCGCTATACCGCCGGCTGCTGAACCGCTTTGGCGGGCGAGAAAATCTCGCGGCGTTGACTACTTTGGTGCTATGTCTGTTCATAGTCATCATTCCGGTGTTGTTCGTGGTGGGGTCGTTTTTTCAGCAAGGCGTGGCGCTTTATCAGCGCCTGCAAAGCGGTGAGATCGATCCTGGCTCGTATCTGGAGCAGATACGCAGCGCTTTCCCATTGGTGCAGAATCTGCTGGAGCGCCTGGGTGTGGATCTGAGCAATCTCAACGAACAGTTTGCCGGCGCGGCCATTGCCGCCAGCCGTTTCGTCGCCCAGAACGCGGTGCAGCTGGGTCAGGGAACGCTGCAATTCTTCGTCGCCCTCGGGTTGATGCTCTACATCGCGTTTTTCACCTTGCGCGACGGGACCCGCTTGATCGATCTCCTGGTGCGCGCACTGCCACTGGGCGACGAGCGTGAACATCTGCTGTTCGCGAAATTCGCCGAGGTGACCCGCGCCACCGTCAAAGGCAATCTGGTGGTGGCGGCCATCCAGGGCACGCTTGGCGGGTTGATCTTCTGGGTGCTGGGTATTCCGGGGGCCCTGTTGTGGGGGGTGGTGATGATTCTTCTCTCGTTGATTCCCATCGTGGGCGCGGGCCTCATCTGGGCACCCGTGGCGGTATATCTGTTTGCGACCGGCGACGCGGTCAAGGGGCTGGTGCTGGCGGCCTTCGGTTTTGGCGTGATCGGCCTGGTGGACAATCTGTTGCGGCCGATCCTGGTGGGGAGGGATACCAAACTGCCCGACTATGTGGTGTTAATATCGACGCTCGGCGGGATAGTTCTGTTCGGGCTCAACGGTTTTGTGATCGGCCCGCTGATCGCGGTCCTGTTCATGGCGTTCTGGGGGATCTTCATCCGTGAATTCAACGTCGAGCCGGAACAGTGACAGGCCTGACGCCCGACCGGCTTATTTGCGGATGCCGTGGCCTGTCTTGAGCAGGTACAGCGCGTAGCCGTAAAGCGCCGCGATAAACCCGAAGATAATGGCATAGGCCAGCCCGATGTCGATATCGGAGATTCCCAGAAAGCCATAGCGAAACGTGTTGACCATATACAGGATCGGGTTCAGGCGGGAGACCTGTTGCCAGAGTTCCGGCAGCATATGGATGCTGTAGAACACACCGCCTAGGTAGGTCAAAGGCGTCAACACGAAAGTGGGCACGATGGAGATGTCGTCGAAGCTTTTGGCAAAGACGGCATTGATCAGGCCGGCCAGCGAAAACAGCGCCGAGGTCAGAATCACCGTGGTGACGACAACCGCCAGATTGTGTAACGGCAGGTCGGTGAAAAGCATCGACACCAGAGTCACGGCCAGACCCACCATCATGCCGCGCGCGATCCCCCCGAACATGAAACCTAGGATGATCAGATAATAGGGGAGGGGCGAGACCAGCATTTCCTCGATGTGTCGGTGGAATTTGCAGCCGTAGAAGGACGACACCACATTGGCGTAGGAGTTGGTGATGACCGACATCATGATCAGACCGGGAACGATGTAGTCCATATAGCGGTAGCCGTCCATCGCTCCGATCTGCGAGCCGATCAGATTGCCGAAAATGACAAAGTACAGCGACATGGTGATGACCGGTGGTACTATGGTCTGTACCCAGATGCGCAAAAATCGCAGTACCTCCTTGATCACGATGGCCTTGAAGGCAATGTACTGTTCGCCCAGAGTCACGCTTTGTCGCCGCCATTGTTTTCCAGCATATGCACGAACAGTTGCTCCAGCCGGTTGGTCTTGTTGCGCATGCTCAACACTTCGATGTTGTGTCGCGATAAGGCCTCGAAGAGAAAATTGATGCTGTTGTCGCGCGAGATGTCCGCTTCCAGCGTGGTTTCGTCGAGCAGACGCACGTTGCCACGCTCCAGCGGTGGCAGAGCCCGCAGGGGGCGGCGCAGGTCGAGGACAAAGGTCTCCATGTCGAGTTGCCCGAGCAACTGCTTCATGCTGGTGTCTTCGATCAACTCGCCGGCGTCGATGATGCCGATATGGCGACACAGACTTTCGGCTTCCTCGAGATAGTGGGTGGTAAGAATGATCGTGGTGCCCGCGGCGTTGAGTTCCCGCAGATACGCCCACATCGAGCGTCGTATCTCGATATCCACGCCGGCGGTGGGTTCGTCCAGAATCAGGAGTTTGGGTTGGTGCACCAGCGCACGGGCGATCATCAGTCGGCGTTTCATGCCGCCGGAGAGATCCCGGGCCTGCTCGCGGCGCTTTTCCCATAGCCCCAACTGCCGCAGGCACTGTTCCGCGCGGGCGAAGGCGCGGGGCCGGTCGATGCCGAAGTAGCCGGCCTGGTTGACCAGGATCTCCTCGACCGGCTCGAAGACATTGAAGTTGAACTCCTGCGGCACCAGCCCCAGCAGGCGCTTGGCGCTGTTGAAATCGTGATCGATATCGTGGCCGAATATCCTGACCTGGCCTGAGGTTTTGGTGATCAGGGAACTGATGATGCCAATGGTGGTGGATTTCCCGGCCCCGTTGGGCCCGAGCAGCGCATAGAAATCGCCTTTTCGAACGGTCAGGCTGACACCCTTGAGGGCCTGGAAACCGTTGGCGTAGGTTTTCGTCAGGTTTTCTATGGCGAGAGCGGCGGTCATCGGCCGGGAAGTTTAACACAGGCCCGCGCGCAGCCCGAACCGGGAGAAACTAGCTTAGAACGATCAGGACGATGACGAAGGCGGCGACCAGGGCGATGGGGATCAAGGCGCTCAGCCACTCGGCCTGAGTGGCCTGGCGGCGCTCCCGAAAGGCCGCCTTCAGCCCTGGCCGGAACCACAGCAGCACCACGACGACCAGGACGCCGAGTAACAGTTTTTCCCACAAAGCCATCGATTCCATGGTTCCAGTGTACACCGAACGCCGGTGCGGTTTGCAAGCGGCCGAACGGTGTGTAACATCCTCGGCCAGAACCCAGTCAGCAGGAGCCGAGCGTGACCGAAGAGCGCAACTTTGTCCCCCTCAATATCGCCATTTTGACGGTCTCGGATACCCGCAACGAGGCTACGGATACCTCGGGCAAGGCCCTGCAAGAACGGCTGCTGGCCGCCGGTCACCAGACGGCGGAAAAGTGCATTGTCGCCGACGATATCTACGCCATCCGGGCGGTGGTCTCGCGCTGGATCGCCGACGAACAGGTCCAGGCGATCATCACCACGGGGGGCACCGGCGTCACCGGACGGGATGGAACGCCGGAGGCGGTCGAGGTGCTGTTGGACAAGCGCATAGACGGTTTCGGCGAGATTTTTCGCATGCTCTCCTATGAAGAGATCAACACCTCGACCATCCAGTCGCGGGCGCTCGCGGGGGTCGCCAACGGGACCTTCATTTTCTGCGTGCCGGGCTCCAGCGGCGCTTGCCGGACCGCGTGGGACAAATTGATCGTGCACCAGCTGGACTTCCGTACCCGGCCGTGCAATCTGGTGGAACTGCTGCCGCGCTTGACGGAAACCTGATGTGTGATGGCCACGCAAACCCTCAGCCACCTAACCGGGGTATCCCCGGCGCCTACCGCCACCAGCCGATCAGTGCCTGCGCGCTTGCTGGCGCGCGGGACCGCTCTGCTCATGGTGATGGCATTGTTCGCTGCCAGGGCTGATCTCGTCGAGGGCCAGGCGGCGCCCGATTTCCGCTTGCTCGATCAGCACCACGAAGTGCATACATTGGCGGATTACCGCGGACGTTGGCTGGTACTCTATTTCTATCCCCGGGACGATACCCCCGGCTGTACCACCGAGGCTTGCGCTTTCCGCGATGATCTGCGTCGGTTTCGTCAGCTGAACGTTGCCCTGTTGGGCGTCAGCGTCGACAGCGTCGACAGTCACCGCGCGTTCGCGCGGAAACACGCGTTGCCGTTTCCCCTGCTGGCGGATACCCGCGGCGAGGTCGCTAAAGCGTACGGCGCGCTCTGGTCGCTGGGGCCGATCCGCTTTGCCCGTCGTCACACTTTCATCATCGATCCCGAGGGCCGCGTGGCGCGGGTGTATCGCTCGGTGAAACCCGCGCAACACAGCGAGGAAATCCTTCGCCAACTGGTCGCGCTGGGCGTGCGAGAGTCGTCATGAGCGAGGGGCCGGAGCCTGACCGCCTGGAGGAGCTCGAGACGCGCAATGCGCACCAGGAGCTTGCCCTGGAAACCCTGACGCGCTCGCTGATCGAGCTGGAAAAGACCGTGGCCGCGCAGGCGCAACAGCTGCGCCGGCTGGAGGCCCAGGTGCGAGGCTTGCACAACGAGCCCGGCGATGGCGCGCCGCCCGATGAGCGGCCGCCGCACTACTGAGCGTTTGTTGAATTCACTTTTTCAGCAACGACTGCAAGGCGGCGAAAGGTTGGTGAGTCGCATTGGGCGGCGCGGTACCACTTTCCCCGGCGCTCGAGTTTCCGCCTTCGAGCAGGCGCTGGTGTTCGTTGTCGTGACAGTACAGACAAAGTAATTCCCAGTTGCTGCCATCGCTGGGATTGTTGTCATGGTTATGATCGCGATGGTGCACCGTCAGCTCGTGGAGATTCTCGCGCGAGAATTCGCGCTGACACCGCCCGCAGATCCAGGGATACAGTTTCAGCGCCTGTTCACGATAGCCGAGTTCTCGGGCATCGCGATTACGGTGGCTTTCAGCCACCAGCTGATCGAGGCGGCTGGTGCCGGCAGTGGTCGATTTTTCACTCATCTTCTAGGGTCCGCATAACCGTTTCCAGGGGCGAGTTTAGCGCTTTATCCGGTGTGACTCGAGCCCTTGTTAGCGACTGAAGTGATAAGGTAATATATATTGATTACATAGAGATAACCCGTTTATTGGATGTTATTTATAGTTATAAGGGGGCTGCGGACGCCGGCTGCGGCCGGACGGGCTCGGGTGCCGGCCCGTTTATCCGGTCCGCTGCTTCGGAGTTGCGATTGAGACATGAAAATTCTATCCCGGGATAAACTGCCGGTGCTCAAGGCCGCCGGCCAACGGAGTTATCGCTTGGTGGGCGAGACGCCTGTCGCGGATCGGATCCACCCGGGGGAAGCCTGGTCGGGAATCGGCGCCCTGGTGTCGTTGGTCGATACCACGATAGCGTCTGAAGCCAGCACCCAGAGGTTGCCGGCGGACGGCGGCATCCTTTTGCGGCTGTTGCTGCAAGGTGGTCTGCGCCAACCGGGCGACGGCTGCGCCGACCCCGCCCTGGAGGCCTGGCAGATGCGAATTCTTTCCACCGGCGGCGCAGACGTTCCCGCGCTCACCAACGTGGGTGCCACCCCCGCGCGCCTGGTCGAAATACAGCTTTCAACCGCCTGCGAGTCGCCACTGTGTCGTGATTTGCGTCCGGCGGAAGGTCGTGTAACCCGGGTCTACGGTGCCGGGGCGGCGCTGGAGGTTGCGGCGGACGGCACCTGCGTCGATGTCGCCCGGCTGCATGCCGGGCAAAGCCTGGATATCGACAAAACCGCCCTGGTCTATGTCGGTGTCGGCCGGGGATTCGCCAACGAAGAGGCCGTGGGTGAAGGCACCCTGGTGCGGGCCGGGCAGTTGACCTTCGATGCGACCCATGACAGCTGCCTACTGATCGTCCACGAGAGGGATGCCTGCGCCTGAATGCTTCGCGTAAACGCGCGCGAGCAGCGCCTGCCAGTGTTTGTCGGCGAGATAGGCCCAACTGGCGGGGTCCTCGAGGATCCGCCGCTGCAGGAAATCCGCGTAGTGTTGCACCACCGTGCGCACGTCTTTGTCGATGATCGCGCTACCCATCACCACCCTGACGTCGCGGCCGTGGGAGCGAAACCAGGCGGGCACCAGCGGTACCTGCAGACGTCCCGCGATGCGTGCCGCCCACCCGGGCAGACCGACGGTCTCGCCGAACATCCGGACCGGCACTGCATTGGCGGAACGGTCAAGATTATCCAGGGTGGCGGCCACCAACTTGCCCCCACGCAAGACCGAAAACAGCGTGCGCGACAGCTCGAACGGATTGCCGCCACGCACCATCAGGACGCTCAGGTTCATGCGTTCATAAAAATCGAGCGCGATCCGCGTGCGGGTAGCGGTGCGCGGATTCTTCGCCACCAGCAACATGTCGAAACAATGCCCGATTTGCACAGCGGAAAAGGCGCTGGCCACATTGTGCGGCACCGCCAGCACCAGTCCGCCGTGTTCCGCGATCAGTCCTTGCAAACGCTGCACATCATGGTCGTCGATCTGGACACGGGCCAACACCGAGCGGCGGCCCTGTTGATGCAGACGGATGAAGTTGTCGATCACGCCAAGGGCGTTGGCAAGAAAGCGGCGATGGATTTCGTGGGCGCTACCCTGGCCGCTCAGGCCGGCCACTGCCCGGCAGGCCGCGCGCAAGCGATAGCCAGGCACCCAGTAGCGCAAGCGCAACAGTGCGCCGACCAGGTGCGCGGGCAGCAGTGCGATCTGCCTTGGCGTGTGTCGGATCAGCCAGTGCAACACCGGGAAGGCCACGCCTTTGAGGCGCGTACCGCTAAGCAGCGCGGCGCGGCGCGTTGCGGGGTTGGCAAGCTTGACACTGCCCAGATAGAGCGCCGGCGAGTGCAGAATTTCGCTGTCGGTCGCTTGGTCCGGGCGCGTTTTCATGGGGCTGTAGGAATCCAGGACACGACACTATCATACCGGATCCGGCTTGCCAGGGCGTCCCGCTAAGGTAAAATCACCGGCCGTTTTAGGTGTGCCCATTGCCGGAGGTTCTGAATCCATGGCCAACCCAACCCCGTTATCCCTGATGGATTTTGTCAAGTCCGCGAAGTCCCGTATCCGCGAGGTGACCCCGCAGGAATTGCAGCGCCTGCTCGCGCAGCAGCCAGAGTTGTTGCTGGTGGATGTGCGCGAGCCCAATGAGCATCAAAAAGCGCACATTGACAAATCCCTGTTGGTACCCCGGGGGGTGCTGGAAGCGGCCGCCGATCCGTGCTTTCCCGGTCATGTGCCTGAGCTCTCCGCCGCGCGGGATCGACCGGTGGTGACCTATTGCGCCTCCGGCGGTCGTTCGGCGATGGCGGCCGACACCCTCCAGCAAATGGGTTTCTCCCAGGTAAGCAGCCTGGACGGTGGCTTCGAGCGCTGGACCAAGGAGGGCCTGCCGGTGATCGGGGATGCCTCGCCGAGCTGATCGGCACAGGTCAAGCGACCATGGCCAGAATTTGTCGCTGATAGTCGATGGGCAGGGAGAAATGACCTGCCTCGGCGATCAGCTCCAGCTTCGAGCGCGGTATTTGTGCGTGCAGATATCGGCCGTGGCTCAGGGGCACCACAGGGTCGCGCTGGCCGTGCCATAGGTGCACCGGCTGGACGATACCGGTCAGCTGAAAGCCCCAGTCGTCGCGATACTGGCGCAGATCCCTTAGACCGCCGCGGTCTCCCTGGGCGAAGCAGGCGCGCAGGCTTGGCGCGAAGTTACGCAAGGTTGAGGCGCGCAGCAAGGTCCGTCGATCGGGGTCGCCATTGAGCGCCGCCATCAGGCGGATCAACAACCCGGGCCAGTGGTGTCCGAGAAAGGCCAGGGGGCGCCCAAAGGTCAGGCTGAACAGTCCGGGTCGCGCTGTTGCCGCGCGGATCAGCAGGCGGAGTGACGCGCGCATGTCCGCGCGCAGCTCGTGCACCTGCAAGGGGCCAAGTCCCGCGACCAGGGTGACCTGGGTCACCCGCTCCGGCATGGCGTACGCGCAGGCCAGCGCACAGGGTGCGCCGCCGGAAACCCCGATCACCGCGAAGCGCTCGAGCGCCAGCGCATCGGCCAGGGATGCGATGTCCCGGGTGTCGCCGAGCAGCGTGTCCGCCGGTCGCGGCGAACTCTGACCGTAGCCGGGACGTTCGGGCGCGATGACGCGGATGCCGGCGGCTTTGGCCGCCGCGTCGATGAGCTGGCATTCCAGGCGGGAGCCGGGCAATCCATGAAAGTAGATTACCGGACGACCGTCGTCGGCGCCGTAGAGGGCGTGGCCCAAGCGCCGGCCGTCGGCCAATATCAGCGGGGCAGCCACCGGGCCCGGCATGCCTCGATCCGCTTCGGTGGCGAAAGCGGCCTCCCGGTGGCCGCGTTCAACGGGTCACGACTTGGGCCGGACCGCGATACCAGGAACCGTCCGGTTGCAGACAGGCCGTCCCGTAGGCCTGCGCTTCCTTGCCCCCGACGATCACCGTCATTTGATACTCCCGCTCCTGCAGGCAGCTTTCCGCCGGGCCGTAACGTCCGGGTGCCGGGGGGTACAGGGGGCGGCGGTAGTCGGCCGGCGGCGGATAGCGCTCAGCGTTGCGCGAATTGGCGATCACATAGCCGAACAGGCCGCCCGCCAGCAGTCCGTAGATCAGCTTCTCACTGTCATCGCTGTCATACAGGCGATAGTGGCCGCGGCCGTGAGGGTAGTGATGGAAATCGTGGCCGGGCTTGTGATGGCGTGGATAACGGTCGGCCCAGCCCGGTTGAATGCCGCCGACGGTGAGTAACGCCGCGGCCAGCAGCCGGGATCCGATGCGCGCGCTACGCGGTTTCATAGAGCTTCTCCTGTTGCTGTTTTACAGTATAGGGGGTTAACGCCGCAGAGCCCGGAAAGGTGACAACGGCAGGGCAGTGGACCGTCTCCCTGTTCGCGGTGATGGCCAAGTACCAAAGGGCGAGACTATGCGATTAAAAAAATATTATGAAATCAATTACGTACTAATGCTGGTCGCGGCGGTATCGGGCTGCGCCAGTCTGTCCCCGGAACGCGCGGCGCAGGCCGTGCGGCTGTTGGAGGCCACCGAGGTGAGCGCTTGCGCGCGGGCAGGATCGACCTTGGTTTCGGTGCAGGACAGACTGGCGGCGTTGCAACAGGTCGAGGGCGGGGTGCAAAGCGAGTTGGAGGCGCTGGCCCGTCGCAGCGCCGTGCAGTTGGGCGGCAACGCCATTGTCGCCATCGGTAAGGTCGATCGCGGCAGCCAGTCCTTCGCCGTCTATCGCTGCCCCGAGCGCCGCGCGGCGACGCGATGACGCTGCCAAGCTTCACCCTCGCTCAGGCCGATTATTTCACCATCGCCCTCTACGCCGTGGTGGTGCTGGCCATCGGCTGGTACTTCGCCCGGCGCGAACACGACGCGGAACAGTATTTTCTCGCCGGCCGGCGCATGGGTTGGCCGCTGATCGGCGTTTCCCTGTTCGCCTCCAATATTTCCAGTACCACGCTGATCGGCCTGTCGGGAAACGCGTATGGCGAAGGTATCGCGGTGTTCAACTACGAGTGGATGGCGGCGTTGGTCCTGGTGTTCATCGCCGTGTTCATCCTGCCGGCTTATTTGCGCGCCCGCGTCTATACCATCCCCGAGTTTCTGGAGCGCCGTTTCGACCGTCGCGTGCGCTACTATTTTTCCGCGCTGACGCTGTTTCTGAATATCGTCGTCGACACCGCTGGCAGCTTGTACGCGGGTGGGCTGGTGGTGCAATTGATCTTCCCCGAACTGCCCTTATGGCAAATCATCGCGGCCCTGACACTGGTCGCCGGCCTGTACACCGCCGCCGGCGGCCTGGCGGCGGTGATGGTCACCGATGCGCTGCAGGCTCTGCTGTTGGGTGTCGGCGCCTGCGTGATCGCCTGGCTAGCCTGGGAGCGGATCGATGGCTGGGAGGCGATTCTGAGCGTTACCCCCCCGCAGCAGCTGTCGCTGATATTGCCGGCCGACGACCCGCACCTGCCTTGGCCGGGCCTGCTCACCGGGGTGTTGCTCATCGGGTTCTATTTCTGGGGCATGAACCAGTTCATGGTGCAGCGTCTGCTCAGCGCCGCCAACCTGGAGCAGGGACGTCGCGGCGCCCTGTTCGCCGGCCTGCTCAAATTGACCGTGTTGTTTGTCATGGTGATGCCTGGGTTGATGGCGCGGGTCCTTTACCCGGACCTCCCGGATCAGGATCTGGTATTCCCGGTGATGATGTTCGATCTGCTGCCGCCGGGTTTGTTGGGGCTGGTGTTTGTCGGCCTGCTCGCCGCCCTGATGTCGAGTATCGATTCCACCCTCAATTCGGCCTCCACGCTGGTCACCATGGATTTTGTGCACACCCGGGCGCCGCACCTCGGCCGCGGGGCGTTGATGTGGATCGGTCGTGGGGTGACGGTAGTGTTCATGCTGCTGGCCATGGCCTGGGCGCCGCAGATCTCCCATTTCAGCTCGTTGTTCAATTATCTGCAGCAGGTGTTGGCCTACAGCGTCAGCCCGGTGGTGGCGGTGCTGCTGGCGGGTGTGTTCTGGCGCGGCGCCTCCGCCGACGGTGCCATGATCGCGTTGCTGGGTGGCTTGATGGCCGGGGCGCTGCTGTTTTATTTCAACCTCGTAGCCGGCTGGCTGACGATCCACTTCCTGTATGTACCGGCGATCCTGTTTCTTTTCAGTCTGCTGTTGATGATCCTGGCCAGCCGCGGCGCAAAGCCGCGCAGGGATATCGAGGATCTGCTGTGGCGCCGTCAGGCCCGTGGCGCGCACGCCCCCCGGCGCGGACCCTGGTATGGGAGCTTTCGCCTGCAGGCAGGTTTGTTATTGGCGTTGACCGCAACGCTGGTGGTGGTGTTCGCCTAGTCGACCCGGTGGCGCAGGGACGGGAACGGCACCGAGGCCGGGACCAAGCCTGTCTTCAGCGCGTCGAGCGTGCCCGCTGTTCCTCGCACGAGCCGCCGCATACCAGATCCGCGCTCAGGCGCGGAAACGCGCTGATGACCGATACGATGACGCTCGCCAGGTAGGGAATCGACTGCACCAGCAGGACGATAATCCACAACAGCAGATCCAGGGTGCCGGTCTCGTAGCGCTGGGCCAGCACCCAGGCACTGCCCCATAGCGCGATCAGCAGCAGCAGTTCCTGCCGCGCCACGCCCAGGGCCTTGAACAGGGCGCTGGCGCGTTCCATTTTCGGCGTGCGCATGAAGGGTTTGTTGCGGGTGAACAGGCCCTGCCACATGGCGCGCGCGATGGTGTGCGACAGCGCCAGGCCGGCCAGGGAGGCCGCCAGGGTCTGTTTGATGGTGCCGACGATGCGCGCGCCCCGGTACAGGTAGATCGCCTTGGCGATTTTGAAACTGAACAGGACCAACGGCAGGGCCGAGAAGATGATCAGCGGCGGGTCGACGCGCAAGGGGTAGAAGATCATGCCCAAGGACCACGCGAGCGCGGCGAAATTGAACAGCAGGTTGACGCCGTCGGCGATCCACGGCAGCCAGCCGGCGACAAAATGATAACGCTGGCCGGCGGTCAGCTTGCCACCGTTGAAACCCAGCAGATCGGCGAAGTGGTGACGGATGATCTGCACCGCGCCATAGGCCCAGCGGAAGCGCTGATTCTTGTAGCCCAGAAAGGTGTCGGGCATCAGCCCCTTGCCGTAGCTCTTGGGGATATAGATGGCCTCGTAGCCCTGGCGGAAGATCATCAGGCCAAGCTCCGCGTCCTCGGTGATGCACCACTCGCTCCAGCCGCCGACCGACTGCAACACCTCGCGGCGCACCAGAGTCATGGTGCCGTGCTGGATAATGGCGTTACGCTCGTTGCGGGTTACCATGCCGATGTAGAAAAACCCGCGGTATTCGGCGTAGGCCATCGCCTTGAAAGCGTTTTCGTCGACATCGCGGTAATCCTGCGGTGCCTGCACCACGGCGATCTTCTCGCGCTCGAACTGCGGTACCAGATCGCGCAGCCAATTGCAGGTCACCACGTAATCGCTGTCGATGACGCCGATGATCTGTGCCTCCGGCGAGGTATGTTGCAACGCGAAATTCAGGGCTCCGGCCTTGAACCCGCTCAGCGGCGCCACATGGAAAAAGCGGAACTGCTCGCCCAGGCTGCGACAATGAGCCTCCACCGGCTGCCATACCGCCGGGTCCTCGGTGTTGTTGTCGATGACCAGCACCTCGAAGCGTGGATAGTCGAGTTGCGCCAAGGCGTCGAGCGTCTTGATCAGCATCTCCGGCGGTTCGTTGTAGGCGGGTACGTGAATCGACACCAGCGGCAGGCGGCTGTCCTCGACCGGCTTGGGAATGACCTGCCGCCGCCTTTCCTTGACCCAGAGCGCCTCGGCCCACTCGTGGGCCTCGACCAACACCACGAGCAGGACGCCGATCATGCCGATCAGCATCAACACGCCGACGATGATCGCGCTCATCGACAGATATTGCTGGGTGTAGTTGTAGACGATCCACACCATGGCGGTGGCCAGTGCGTAGGCGATCACGGCGAGAAAGCTGCGACCGCGGTTGGTCAGGGTCTTGGCGTCGATCA
Source organism: Thiogranum sp. (assembly GCA_030148805.1). Lineage (GTDB taxonomy): Bacteria > Pseudomonadota > Gammaproteobacteria > DSM-19610 > DSM-19610 > Thiogranum. The sequence continues at coordinate 22,776 of JASBSS010000026.1, forward strand.
ACAACAGCGCGAAGACGATCAGCGCGATCAGCACCGACAGCCCCGCGAGTTCGCGCCATTGGGGAATCTCGACGATGGGTTTGGTGAATTCGAACTTGGGTTTGCGATAGGTGTCGAACACGCCCCAATAAGCGCCAACGCCGCTCTCGATCCGGGTTTTCCAGGGCTGGTCGAACGCTTCCATGACATAGTAGACGTAGTTCTCCTCGTCGGCCCGTTGCAGGAAGCGGCGCAAGAACACCGCTTCGTTCGCCTCGGAGGCCACGGCACCGCGGCGTGTGCGTCCATTGCTCGGCCAGCCGACCTCGGCGATGACTATCGGTTTGTCGGGATACCTGGCCTTCAGATCGTTCATGCGATCGACGACGAAATCCACGGCGTCGTCGATGTTCACCCCCTCCCAGTAGGGCAGCATGTGGACGCCGATGTAATCGACCTCCTTGACCAGCTCCGGATGCTTGAGCCAGACGTGCCAGGGTTCGGCCGTACTCACCGGCATGCCGACCTGGGCGCGTACCCGACGGATATACTCGATCAGCTTGCTCACTGGCAGGTCCTTGCGCAGCAAGACCTCGTTTCCGACCAATACGCGTACCACATTGCGCCGATAACGATCGGCGTATTCGATCAGACGCTGGACCTCCGCTTCGTTCTGTTCGGTGTTCTTGTCCAACCAGGCGCCCAGCGCGACGTTGATATTGTATTTGCGCGCCATGGCCGGGATCTCGGCAAAGGCGCCTTCCATGCGATAAGTGCGCACGGCATAGGTGGTGCCGGCGAGCAGGGCGAGGTCGGCCTCGATCTCCTCGCGGCTGGGCAATTTGTGACGCAACGGGTCGTCGTCGATCCGCATCGGCGAGAAGGAGAAGCCCTGGATCACGTCGGGCCAGGGTGGCTCGGTTTCGGGACGGTTGATATAGGCCCAGAGCGTGACCGTGATGGCGGCAACGGTGGCGGCGATAATGATATTGAAACGGGTCATCTAAACTGCGACTGGGGCGATAAAATCGGGCGCCCATTATCGCCGCAAAGCGCTCAAATTTGAAATAACAGTCAGGGGTACTGGAAATACGGGGGGGCAGCGTTCAGAATCGACACCGATCCGCGGCTGTCGTGGCGACAAGGGATTTACATTGGCGGCAAACTGCGGTAGAGGACACATGCCAAAGCAGACCAAGAGGGGGGTTCCAGACGTGTCTATCCTGCGCCTGATTGTGCTCGCGACGCTGGTGGGGGCGAGCGGCGCCGGCGCCGAACAAACGCTCACCCGGGAGATGATCCGGGAGCTTATGCAGCGGACCGACGTGGCGTCCACACAGCGTGACGCCGCGGCGATCGGCGAGGCCTTGGCCAGCGACTTCTACAAATATGTCGACGTCCCCTCGGACGGGATGCCGGCGACCGCCCGAATCGACAAGCGGCAGTATCTGCGGATGATCGAGAGCGGCTGGCAAAAAACCGATAACTACCACTACCGCCGCCGGGACGTGGTCATCAACCTATCGCCAAAAGGCGACAGTGGCGAATCCTTTTCCACCATTGTCGAAACGTTCGAGATCGATGGAAAAAAAATGGTGAGCAAGGTCAGGGAATACGCCAGTTATCGACTGGAGGCCGGCAGGCCGGTGATCGTGACCATCGACAACCAGACCTTGGTCGGCGACACTACGCCCGGCCAATAAGGCGAGTGCCGCATGCTGAAGGGGCCAAAGCTGAACCGTGAAGAGCAGCGACTCGCCGATTCGCAACCGCCGGTCATGGAGCGCGGGCGCCGCGCGGACGCGCCGGCCGGCGAGCGGCGCTCCGGATCGCGGCGCGGCCGCCGGTTGCCGCGGGTGCTGGCGCTACTGATGGTGCTGGGTTTCGGTCTCGTCGTGGCCCGCCAGGAGATCCCCGCCGTCGCCGATTGGTGGGCGCGCACCTTCACGCCGGCCGAATGGGGGGTGCGCCAGACCTGCCGCCAGGCGGTCCAGGAAGAGCTCGGCGACCACCGTTACCTACGCCTGTTGCGCGACGGCGGCTTGCACCATACCCAGGACGGTCCCTATGTGACCCAGATGAGATTTTCCGTGCTGGGCGAGGAGGGTGGGGAAACCACCGTGACATATCAGTGTTATCTCGACAATAATGGCCGGGTGTTTCGACTCAAACGCGGGTCCGAGTGAGCAACTATGAGCGGGCAGACTTTCTGGAGCCGGTTCCAGCGCTACGTCATCACGGGTATTTTCACCGCCATTCCTCTGTGGATCACGTGGTTGATCTTCGCCTTCTCGCTGGAGCAGCTTTCGCGGCTTGGGCGGCCTTGGGTCAACGCGCTGGTCGAGCAGTTCCAGGAACAGTGGCCGAACCTCACCGGCTGGGTGCAGGCGGCGTGGTTTCAATCGACGCTGGCGGTACTGTTTACCCTGTTGGCGTTTTATCTGCTGGGGTGGATCGCGACAAGGGTGATCGGATTACGCGCGATCGCGCTGTTCGACGCGCTGATCGAGCGCATTCCTTTCGTGCACAAGATATATAGCGCCACCAAACAGTTGATGCACGCGATTCAACAGAAACCGGAGGGTGCTCAGCGGGTGGTGTTGATCGAGTTCCCCTCGCCCGAGATGAAAGCCGTGGGCTTCGTCATGCGGATTCTTGTCGACGACAACACCGGCGAGGAACTGGCCGCGGTCTATGTGCCGACCACGCCAAATCCGACCTCGGGCTATCTGGAAATCGTGCCGGTGAAAAATCTGGTGCAGACCGATTGGACGATGGACGAGGCCATGACCTTCATCATCTCCGGCGGAGCCGTCGCGCCGGATCACTTTCGCTACCGCCAGTAGTCGGGGGCGCGTTTCGCTCACCATGCCCTGTTTCTTATGCAACCGATAGTTTCCATCGTCAACCTGTCAAAGACCTATGCCGACGGTCACCAGGCGCTCAAGGACGTCAGTCTGGAGATCGCCGAAGGGGAGATCCTGGCGCTGCTCGGTCCCAACGGGGCCGGCAAGACCACGCTGATTTCGATCATCTGCGGTATCGTCAATGCCAGTGAAGGCGCGGTAACGGTCGACGGGCACGATATCGTCAGGGATTATCGGCACACGCGCGCGCTGATCGGGCTGGTGCCCCAGGAACTCACCCTCGGGCATTTCGACAAGGTCTGGAACACCCTGTGTTTCAGTCGCGGCCTGTTCGGTAGAGCGCCCGACCCGGCCTACGTCGAGAGACTATTGAAGGATCTTTCGCTGTGGTCAAAGAAGGACACCGAGATCATGGCGCTTTCCGGCGGGATGAAGCGCCGCGTGCTGATCGGCAAGGCCCTGGCCCATGAACCCAAGGTGCTGTTTCTGGACGAGCCGACCGCTGGCGTGGATGTGGAATTGCGCAAGGATATGTGGGCGCTGGTACGGGAGCTCCGGGAGTCCGGCGTCACTATCATACTCACCACCCATTATATCGAGGAAGCCGAGGAAATCGCCGATCGGGTGGGCATTATCGACGGCGGCAAGCTGATCCTGGTGGAAGACAAGCAGGAGCTGATGCAAAAGCTCGGCCGCAAGGCGATGATCGTGGAATTGGAAGAACCGTTGAGCGGTGTGCCCGACACCCTGGCGCACTGGGGTCTGGAACTCTCGGGGGACGGTTGCCGGCTTACCTATACCTACGATCCGCGCAGTACGCGCACCGGCATTCCCGGACTGCTGCAGGCTATCGGCGAAGCCGGTCTGGTGGTGAAGGACTTCAAGACCACGCAGAGTTCCCTGGAAGAGATTTTCGTCAGTCTGGTGAAGGGCAGAGCATGAACGTGCAGGCGGTCAAAGTCATCTACAAGTACGAGATGTTGCGCGCCTGGGAGACCTTGTTGCAGAGTTTCGCCTCGCCGGTGATCTCCACGGCGCTCTATTTCGTCGTCTTTGGGTCGGCGATCGGGGAACGGATCGAGCAGATCGACGGCGTGGCCTACGGCGCGTTCATCGTCCCCGGTCTGATGATGCTGGCGTTGTTGACGCAGAGTATCGCCAATGCCTCGTTCGGGATCTTCTTCCCCAAGTTCACCGGTACAATCTATGAAGTGATGTCCGCGCCGGTGTCCTTTCTGGAGATTCTGCTGGGTTATGTCGGCGCGGCGGCGACCAAATCGCTGATCATCGGGCTGATCATCCTTGCCACCGCGGGATTTTTCGTGCCGCTGGAAATCGCCCATCCGCTGTGGATGGCGGCGTTCTTGCTGCTGACCTGCGTTTCGTTCAGTCTGTTCGGGTTTATCATCGGCCTATGGGCCGATGACTTTGAAAAACTGCAACTCATTCCGTTGTTGGTCATCACCCCGCTGGTATTTCTGGGCGGGAGCTTTTACTCGGTGAGCATGTTGCCGCCGGTTTGGCAGACGGTGACGCTGTTCAATCCGGTAGTCTATCTGATTAGCGGTTTTCGCTGGAGCTTCTTCGAGGTATCCGACGTCAGCGTGGCGGTCAGCCTGGCCATGGTGCTGGCCTTTCTCGCGCTTTGCCTGCTGGTGGTGGGATGGATGTTTCGTACCGGCTACCGCTTGCGGCAATAGCGGCTTGTCAGTGACCCTTTTGCGCCGCTTCAGGGCGCCCCGCAGGGCGATATGCCCCAGGGTTTGTCAGGCCGTCGTCTCGGAATAGTCCTGCGTGCGCGGAATTCCACCTTGGGACAAACGCTTAACGAAACTGTCAAAACTGGCATGCATACTGCTTGCTCCTTTCATCATGATGGAGCTGATTCGACCGTCGCCATGACCCAGTGCCAAAGCGAAATTCTCACCCTGGACCGCGCCGCCATTTGCCAAGGGTACGAGGGGGCGTTGCGCGCGCTTGCTCGACGGGCTGTGCGCGTCTGGTTCAATCACCAACGCCTCGACGAAGCCCTGGCGGCCGCGCTCGCCGCGGACACGCGTCTTGACGGCGAGTTGATCTATGCCATCGGCGCGGATGGACGCCAGGTCAGCTCCAACGTCACCCCCAGCGGGGTGGACCCCGGTGCCTATCACCAGGATCTCTCGACGCGTCCCTATTCGGTTCCACCGGCAGTGTTGCATAACACCGCCTTTCAAGGCGCTTTTTTGTGTGAAACCTATATCAGCCAATTGACGCAGTTGCCTTGTGCTACGCTTCTCTATGGGGTGACCTCGGGGCCTACCGCCCTGGGTTTTCTCGCCATGGATATCGACCCGGCCCGGTACATCTGTCAAATGGTGGGGTCTGGGTGAGAAATTTCGCTTCCCGAATGGAAGCCGAGGCTCTCTGTACAACTTTTTGATAACAAACAATAAAGTTAAACACACCCACGCCAGTGCGAAGTTATACTTCGTAGTTGATGGGGGGCTCTTCTGCAACTTATTGAAACTATTATCATTATTCTTGGCAAGAAAACTGCTTTCGTAAAGGGTGGCGGTGCCGACAAATTGGCGTCGATCTACTAAGGTTAAGTAAGCCGATATCCGGATCCTCAAGCCAATGTCGCCGCACAGACCTGGGGGGCGTGCTGGCGACGGTATATCAGTCCGTGGCGTAGGCCCCTTTTTATCGGTTTTCCGCGAGAACCAGCACACTGTCATGGACGGCCCCGTGCTTCAGCAGTCGACGTGAGGGTGGGAAATGGCAAAGAAAACTTCACTAGTGCTCAATCCGGTCAATTTTCTGCAGACCTTTGTGACCCAGAGTGTCAAAGTCGCCGGTCAGCTCGGGTGTCCCAGTTGTGAGACACACCTGGGATATATCGAGTATCTGGGCCTGGCGGCGAGCAGTTGTTTCGAAACCGCTTATCGCGATGAGCACGAGCTGCAAGGCGAGATCGACCACGATCAATACAGCGAGCTGATCGTCAATATCAAAAACCAGATCGGCGGCAACTTCTCTCGCGCCTCCAGCGAGGCCGGCGTGGTGCGGGTGGTCAATACGCGTTGCCCTTTTGGGGAAGCGGTCAAGGAGGCGCCGGAGCTGTGCCGGATGACCTCCAGCGTCTTCGGCGGTATCGCCGCGCGCAATTTCGGCTACGCCAAGGTCGCGCTGAACTAGCGTCTGGCGACCAATGACGGGCTTTGTGAAGTCTGTATTTACACCGATCGCGAGCGTGCCGCGGAGTATGACGGTGACGTCTATGAGAACGAATCCGGCGCGGTGGTGGCGAAATCCGCCGCCGCCGGGGTCGCCGTGCGCCTGGAGGAGGGCCTGCAGAAGTCCTGGTGTCACACCCACCAGGCCGACGCCAAAAAGCGGCCGAAAACCTTCGTGGTCGCCGAGTCCGCCGCGATGAGAAAGATTTTTCAATCCATTGAACTCTTTGCACCCACCGACGCCAGCGTGCAGATTTTTGGCGAAACCGGGGTCGGCAAAGAATGGGTGGCCCGTGCCACGCACGCGCTCAGCGAGCGTTGGGAGCAACCTTTCATTGCCGTCAATTGTGGTGCCATCCCCGAAAACCTGATCGAGAGCGCGTTGTTTGGACATGAAAAAGGCGCGTTCACCGGCGCCTACAATGTCCACCACGGCTACTTCGAGCGGGCCGACAAGGGGACGCTGTTTCTCGATGAAATCGATTCCCTCCCGGTCTCCGCGCAGGCCCGTTTGCTGAGAGTATTGCAGGAGGGCGAGTTCGAACGTGTCGGCGGTCGCCAGACGCTGAAATCGGACGTGCGCACCATCAGCGCCTGCAATCGAAGCATCGAAACCCTGGTGGCTTCCGGGGAATTCCGGCAGGATCTGTTCTACCGCCTGAGCGTCATTCCCATTCATATCCCGCCGCTGCGCGAACGGCCGGAGGATCTTTCTGCGTTGGTCAATCACTTTCTGCGCAAGCTCGCCGACAAATACAAGCGCAAGCCCAAGGTGTTGAGCGAATCGAGCTGGCTGAAGGCGATGGCTTACTCCTGGCCGGGTAACGTGCGTGAGCTGGAGAATATTCTCGAACGCGCGTTTTTATTTACGCCCGGTCCGGTGATCGCCACGCTGGACATTGCCGACGAAGGCGAGAGCGACGATCCGGGGGTCGCCGCGAGTGCCTTCGATTTGCGTACGGTGAAGAAGAACGCGACCATGGAGGTCGAGCGCAAGATCATCCACGCCGGCCTGAACCGCTTTGCCGGCAACGTCAGCAAGGTGGCACGCTCGATGGGTATCACGCCGCGTGCGGTTCACCAGAAGCTGAAGTCCCACGGTATCGATCCGTCCGTCTATCGAAGGAAACCGGAAACCTCGCCGCCGGAGTTGGGTTGAACGGCGGGCCGAATTCTTAGCTCCGGCGGGAATTTCGCCGCTCTGCGCGGCGCAGGCCTAGTCGGCGGCTCAATAGCAGCGCGACCCTCAACGCCTCCTGGGTTTCCGCCTGGCGCGCAATGGACCACAGGCCTTTCAACCCCCCGGTGGCGGGTCGCTGCTGGGATTGCACCAGTGAGCTCGTTTCTTTCAGGCAGTATTCGAAATCCGCCAGCAAATCCTCTTTTTCCAGATAATCGAGCAGTCCGAGCAAGCGCGGCAAGCTCGCGACGAGCCCGTCGATCTCGCTTCTAGCGAGGCGATCGAGCAACGTCAGCAAGGAGCTGCACATCGCGCTGAACCTTATCACCATATCGTCGGTAATGGCGTCGCGGGCGGCGCCGATCAGCCGGACAAGTTCGGCTACGCCCTCCAGGTCGCCGTTTTTCACCATGGACGCCAGCACCGGTACGGCGCCTTCGATTCCGCTGCGGCCCAGTTGATCCAGCAAACTGGCGCTCTCGGAAAGGGTTTGGGCAAGACGCGCGATCATCTCGTCGGTGAGCGCGTCCTGCGCGCCCTCGATCACCCGCCGCAGCTCGAGCGAGGCCGAGTCGGCCTGCGCCACAACCGTTGCAGTATTGCCTTCTTCACTCATCGTGTCTCTCCTCGGGTCCCGCCGACTACAGCAGTCCGCGCACTGAATTCCAGTAAAGTTTGTTGTAGGCCAGTTTGAACCAATGGATCATCTGCGTCGGCGGTTGCGGCTGGGGCGGATGCTTGTAGTCGAACGATGCATAGGTCGCACGATCCTTTCCCGCCTCGATAAAGCAAAAGACCTTGCCGGAGTAGAGACTGGCCAGGGTGCCGTATCTGATCAAGGAGCTGAGGTTCTCGCCCAGCGTCTCCGCTTCGTAGTGCGCGGTGGAGCCGGCCTTGCTGATAGGGATGTTGGTGGTGTCGCCGAGCACGAATACGTTTTCCCGTCCTTCCATCTGCAGGGTTGCCGGATTGGTCGGAATCCAACCGCCGGCGCCAAGGGCATTGTCCAGTATCAGCGGCATGCCGGTATGGGGAGGGATGCTGACCAGCAGATCGTAGTCGAGCACACTGCCTTCTTCACTGTGGATCTGGCCCTTATCGCCGTCGACTTGCTTGAGATTGAACAGCGTCTCGTAGTTGACCCCCAGGCGGTCGAATTCCTTCTGCGCCCACTTGCCGACGTTTTCCAGGGAATGCAGACGTCCGATCGGATAGGTGTAGAAGAACTCCACCTGGTCGAGAATGCCGCGGTCCCTGAAGTAATCGTGCATCATGAAGGTCAGCTCGAGCGGTACCATCGGGCACTTGTGAGGGACCCCGGTAGTGACGACCACTCGTCCTCCGGTGAACGCCTGCAGGCTGGAAAAGGTCTTTTCCGCCGCCTCCAGCGTATAGACATGATTGGCGTTTTCGGCCAGCCCGGGTATGCTCTCGGGATTAGGTCGCGATCCGGTGCAGATCACCAGGTAGTCATAGTCGTGAGTGGTGCCGCTCTCGGTTTGCAGCCGGTTGTTGTCCAGATCGAAACTCTGGACCGGATCGACGTGCAGTACGATACCGGGTTCCAGTAGTGAGCGGAGATCACGATACAGCTCGTTGGCGGCCATGCGCCCGAATGCAACGTAGAGCAGGCCTGGTTGATACATATGTTTGTCGGAAGCCGTCAGAAGTGTAACGCGCGCCGCGCCGGAGGCGATCTCCGGCGCGAGACGACGGGCGAGGTTGTTCGCCAGAATGGTGCCACCGGTTCCGCCTCCTACAATGATGATCTTCTTCATAGTGCACCTCTGATTGGTTGAGTATGGGTTTCAGTCATTTCTTCTTCCTGACCCGAATGTGATAAACGCCGTTTTCTTCATGGGTGTCGATCAACTCGTGACCGACCTTGTGTATCCATTCGGGAATATCGTGAGCCGATCCCTGATCGGTGGACAGGACCTCCAGTTCGTCACCGATCTGCGCCAGCTTCATCGCTGCGATCAGCTCCATCAGAGGGCCGGGACAGAAGGAGTTGCGCGCGTCAACACAAATTGGATGATTCATTGCGTCCTCGTGACATTGCAAAAGTCTTTTGGGTGGCTGAGTCAGAATGTAAGCACATGAGCGTCTTCGCAATCTGATATGTACTTGGTCAGCCCCAGCGGTTTTTCGATATAGCTATCCAGCTGACCGTCCAGAACCCCCAGCACCTCCATCGCCATTGAACAGGGATACAGCACCGCCCCGCCAAGCTCGACCGCTTGACGAAACAAGTCGGTGAACGGCGGTACATGTTTTTGCTCCATCAGGGATCCGATTTCGCCTTCGCTGGGTGCTTGCAGTCTGCTGTCGCGAATGAAATATTGAAGTGCGTTCATCGACAGAAAGACCGATACCGGGTTGCCGCTGACCGACGCGGTGGCGGCGAACATGGCCGCCATTTGCAGATTTTCCCTGAACCCCGAAATACAAATTATGTTGAACTTGGTTGTCATAACCTCTGTTTCCCGTTTGAATGACCATCATAGGGGGATCGCAGTGACCTGATTCCCGTTACTGTATTCAAAAGCGCCGGCCGATTCCGACTCCCAGGAACCAGGGGTCTATATCGACATCGACGGTGCGCTCGACACCCGCGGAACGGATCGTCGCCTTGGTGTCCATACGAATGTATTTGGCGTCGAGGTTCACGAACCAGGCGTCTTTTACCTTGATATCCACGCCGAACTGCGCGCTCAGGCCGGTGGAGCTAGACAAGTGGACATCGCTGGCGCCCAGTGCATTATCCAGGCTGGCGGTGGATTTCTCGTCGTAGAATTTGGTGTAGTTGAATCCGAGACCCACGTAAGGTTTGACCTGTGCCTGCGGACGGAAGTGGTACTGCAGACTAATTACCGGCGGCAGCGTGCGGATCTTCGCGATCGTTCCCAACGGGGCGATGCTTCCGCGTGCGTCGATATCATGTTTGCTGGTGCCCAAAATGGCTTCAAGCGCGAGGTTCCTCGTAAGAAAGTAAGAAAAATCCAGCTCCAAGGTGGTGTAGGAGCCGCCTGCAACCGCCGAGCCCGGAATCGTGCTGATCTGACCGCTGCTGTCGTTCGGACTGATGTGCAGCGCGCGCGCGCGAACCATCCAGGGGCTGTCCTCGGCATTGGCCTGCTGGCAGCCGCCGGCGACGATCAGGCCCGCGAGCAGTGAAAGGGTGATAGGCGCATTATTCATTGGTGTCCTCCCGTGGTTTCTTCTGACAGGCATGATGCATGCGGTATGCCAAAAATAAATGTAAGAGTATTCATAAAGCTATCGAGCCGCAGTGGGGTCGAGTCGGGAACTGTCGGTTCCCGGGCGCGTAGTGACGCTTCGCATTCCTCGTGACTCATCGCGCCGTGTCTCTCCGAGCCGCGCTTACCTGCCCGTCGGTGGAGACCAGATAGGGAACCAGATAAGTCAGAAACAGTTGCAGCGGGCTTACTTCAGCCGGTCCACTGCCATACCATTGCGGATAGTGATTGATCAGTGTCAGCAAGGTCCCGACGAGGGCCGCAACCCGTAGCGATCGGTAGACCGTGCCCGGTTGCAACGCGTACAGAAACCAGCCTCTTAGTGACGACATGCGCGGCCGCCTCTCATGAGTGCTCACCGTGCTCACCGGCTTTGAAGCCCAGCTGTAGCCACAGGCTGTGTGCGGTGCCGTGGGTGAGATTGTCGGCGTTGTCCTGGTTGTACTGCAGGCGCAGCCACAGGTTGGATGCAAGAGTTCGGGTCAGGACGAATGATAAACGGTATCGGCGGCTGCGTAGCGGGTCGTCGATGCTGTTGCGATTGCCACCGGCCAGCTCGGCACGTAGCCCCGCGCTCCAACGGGGGGCGAACCGGTCAAGTCGCCACACAGCCTGGGTGAATCCGCCCACGTCGAGCAATGTCTCCCGCGTGGACAGCGCGCCGTCTCCGGCTTCATACCGGCGAAACATCAGTTCAGAACGCCAGTCAAAAGCAGGGTGAGTTTGATGCGGACCGCGCAACCGTGAAATCCGCAGATCGATACCGAGAATCTGGGTCTGGGTGGACTGGCCGCTGGCGTTCGGTCCATAGAGCGCGGAGACGCCGATATCGTTGCGCCGGCGGGCGCCGTGGGAAAAGGGTTGCGACCATCTCAACAGATACAACAAATCCGCTACGGAAGTCGCCTCGCGGGCGATCAGTCGATGGCCGCCTACGGACTCATCGGGCTGCGCAAGAAAGCTGGTCGCGGTTTCTCCCGCGGCGTTGAACACGCCAAAAAACAGGGCTGGGTGCCGGGCAAGGGGTGCATCCCAGCGAGCCTGGATTCCCTGGCTGCGCAACTTGTCGGCGCCAAAAAGTCGCGTTATCACCAGTGGCACGTCCACGAAGTTCCAGTCATCCGGATGTCGGGTCATTTCGCGCCCGAATTGCGGGTACAGTTGCCCCGCGGTGACGGACAATCCGGCCCCCAGATTCTCAGCGTGAAAATAGGCTTGCTCCAGTTCAACGACGTTTGTTCCGTCCGGTTCGATGTGGCTGACGAGACTGGCGGTCGCGCGCAGTCCACGACCGAAGTCCGCACGCGCCGCAAGCGCCAGCGCCTGAAGCGTGAAACCGGTCTGGCGCGGATCGTGCGTACCGTCCTGTAGTTGGCGTAAGACCGGTGGCCTGGCGGTGGAGCCGCCCGCGGCAGCTAATCCGGAAAACGACCAGTGCAGATCGGCGGGGGGTCTCGGGTCGGCTACCGGGGCACGCGATCGAGCCGCCGGCTCGGACCACTGACCGGCGGCCGGATTCATCGTGACCGGGCTCTCAGTAGCCCGGGCCGCGTTAACGAAGCAGACGGAAACCAGCAGCAGCGCTGGAGCGAGAATCCAAGTCGCCACCTGGGCGCGAAGATTCCAAGCGCTGGCCACTAGCGAGCACTGGCCGCGGTGGTCTGCCGGTTGGCCTGCAGGTGGCAGCCCGCGTCGCCGCAGATCCGGCAAAACCGGCACCAATAGGCGTTGCGGATATGGGCGCTGATGAGGATGAGGCCGCCGCCGACGACCAGGAGGGGCTCTAAGATGGCGCCGGCGTTTTCCGGCAAGAGGGTGGCCGAGATCAGCAAAGCCAGGCCGAGAGCGGCGGTCAACGACACCGACAGCTTGCGGTGCTTGCGATAGCCGGGGATGAAGGCGGCCAGCCCGATCACCAACATCACCAGCGAGAGCACACTGTGAGTCAAATGCTCGGTGGCGGCCAATACGGGTAAAGTGGTAATCAGCAACGGTGTGGCCAGACAATGCAGCACGCACAGCAGCGAGGCGCTGACGCCCGCCATGTCCCAGGCTGTCCGGTTGTGGCTTGGTTGACGCATCGTGTTCATAAACTGGAGCCTCTTGAGTAGTGGTTATGAGTTGGGGTTCGGGTTATGGGCAACAACGACAGCCTTTGCCGCAAGTGGGAAGGGAACGGGCCGCGCGCTCTCGTCCCCGCGCCGCCGGACCGTGTACCGCCGGGGCGCTGGATATACGCTGTCGCATGCGTACGCCGCAATGCGAACAGCTTGGAGCAGGAGCTGTCATCGACTGACGTAATTCGATCTGGTCGCCACAGTTGCTGCACAGATAGTGATAAGTTGGCATGTTGACCGTCTCCGATAATGCCGTGGCAAAAAGCCGGGCGAGGGTGCGTCCGTGTACCCTGGCCCTCACAATGGAGGAGGCGAAAATGTACGGCGGTTAAGTCCAGCGCGGAGGCTGCTTTCCCTTCACACCCATCGACGCGGCCGTCGGTTGGGAAACGGCGCGGGTCGGAGCGTCTGGATCGGGCGCTCTGAGACGACGGAACTCGGTTTCCCAGATCCAGCCGCTGACGGTGATGTCTTTGGGGATGAGGGGGTGATTGCGCAGCTGTTCGACACAGCGAATGCAGGTGTGGTCGACGTCATCCATCATGCCGATCCATTTCGCGAACGCGCCTTTTTTCAGGCTCAGCTCCGGTAAGGAAGGGTCGATGGGGATGGTGTCGAGGTCGATGCCTTTGGCCCGCAGCGCGCTTTCCAGATCGTTGCCGTTGGCCGAAAGCATGCCGCAGCCGGTGTGTTGCAGAACGACGATCTCACGGGTACCAAAAAAGTTGATCGTCAACATCGCCGAGCGGATGGCATCGTCGGTGACGATGCCGCCGGCGTTACGGAACAGATGCGCGTCACCGCCGCCGACCGGCGTGTCAGCGCGGATGCCGAGTGCCTCGTCCACCGGCACCCGTTCATCCATACAGGTCAGTACCCACAGGTTGCGCATGTTCGGGCCGTCGGCGGCGAATTGGCGCCGGGTTTCCCAGCGGGTGGTTTCCGCTATCCGATTTTCCAGTTGCTGTTTCAATGTGCTCATTACTAGTTCCTCGTATCGCTTTGGTTTTGCCTGCGTGGCCGCAGCGGGCAGTCACCCACAAGGGGGCTGGAGTTACTTAGAGCAGCTTTCGTGCCTATCTGAAATATTTATTTTTTTCAAAGAGATAGGGTGATCTCCCCAGAGCGTCAGGGAAGTCGTCGTTCGCGGTCACGAAGCTGCCGCCCGCGAAGAAAGGCTTGCAGATCAGTGAGCTGGGTCTAGTACCCGAATGCTGAGGGAGAGAAGTGAAATTTCCTCATCGGCCCTCTAGAGACCGACTTCGGCGGGGTTAACCGAGTAAGTAGTCGACAGCGGCGTTGATCGCCTGGAGCTCGGCGGCGTCGCCGCCGCGGTCGGGGTGATGCGCCATCGCCAGTCGGCGCCAGGTCAGTTTGATCGTGGCATCGTCAACCGGATCCTCCAATCCCAGTTGCGCCAGCGCGTCGGCGCGGTCTTCCAGGCGCTCGAAGCGTCGCCAAAAGTCGGCGAGCAGGTCGGCGACGGCTTGCTCGTCGGTGTTGTCGAGGTTGCTCCAATCGAGATAGTAAGCCCGCAACCGATCCGCTGCGGCCAACGCGTGGGATCCGGGATTCCAGGTTAATCGTCGGATGCATAACGCGCTGATCTGCAGTCGCCCCTGTTGGTTGACAACCAGCTGATCGTGCAGACGGTAAAGTGCGTGAAATAGCAAAAAATGCGCTCGAAACAACGCCGCGGGGGGCGCAGGAGCGGGCGACAGAAAAGCGAAAAACCCCTGTCGCTGCAAGCGGCGCAGCAGATCGAATTCGCTGATACCCTGCGCGTGGCCGCGCACCTCCTCCTCCAGTGCCAGGTAAAAGCTCGCCGGCAGGCGTGAATCGGTGGGGGGGCTCATCCCTGCATTATACGGGATCGGTTCCCACGGAACGCTCGGCCTTTTTCTTTGTTTAGAGCAATCTAATATGTTAATATTCCAGGTTTTCCTGGCCGTCACATGCCCCCTGAGAGGCTCATGCTGTTTAATTTTGAATGCACCGAAAGAGGTTGCCCCAAGAACGATTTACTGGCTGGACTGACCGTTGCGCTGGCCCTGGTGCCAGAGGCGGTGGCATTCGCCTTTGTCGCCGGCGTCGAGCCCCTGGTGGGTCTGTACGCGGCCTTCACGGTCGGATTAGTGGCGGCGTTGATCGGCGGCCGTCCGGGAATGATATCGGGCGCCACCGGCGCACTGGCCGTGGTGATGGTGGGTCTGGTGGCGCAGCATGGAGTTGAATATCTTTTCGCCGCGGTGATATTGATGGGTGTGATCCAGATCGGGGTCGGTCTGTTACGCCTGGGCAAGTTCATTCGCATCGTGCCGCATCCGGTGATGCTGGGGTTCGTGAACGGTCTGGCGATCGTTATCTTTTTAGCTCAATTGAAGACCTTCCAGGTGGAGGATGGTGCCGGCCAGTCGCATTGGCTGCACGGCGACGCCTTGTGGTTAATGCTTTCGCTGGTGACGTTGACGATGGCGATCATTCATTTTCTGCCCAGGTTCACCCGCGCCGTACCGGCTTCCCTGGTGGCCATCTTCGTCGTCTCGCTGCTGGTGGTTTCTCTCGGACTGGACAGTCGCACCGTCGGCGATCTGGCCTCCATCGCCGGTGGTCTGCCGGAATTTCATCTGCCGCTGGTGCCATTGAATCTGGAGACGCTACGCATCATTGTGCCTTATTCGGTCATTCTGGCCGCGATCGGTCTGATAGAATCGCTGCTCACCCTCAGCCTGATCGACGAGATCACGCAGACGCGCGGACAGGGCAACCGCGAATGTGTCGGTCAGGGCGTGGCCAATACGGTCACAGGCCTCTTTGGCGGCATGGGCGGGTGCGCCATGATCGGGCAGAGCATGGTCAATCTGAATTCCGGCGGTCGCGGGCGTTTATCGGGTGTGGCCGCCGCTGCGTTCCTGCTGCTATTCATCCTGATCGGTTCCGATCTGATAGAGATGATTCCGCTGGCAGCCCTCACCGGTGTAATGTTCATGGTCGTCATCGCCACCTTTGAGTGGTCGAGTCTGCGTCTGATCGGCAAGATACCCAAAAGCGATCTCTTCGTGCTGGTGCTCGTCTCGGCGGTGACCGTCGCCACGGATCTGGCCGTGGCGGTGCTGACCGGGGTGATCGTCTCGGCGTTGGTGTTTGCCTGGGAGCATGCCAAGCACATTCGCGTGGAGGCTTATTTCGACGACCAGGGCTCGCGGGTGTACGCTTTGCACGGTCCTTTGTTTTTCGCCTCGGTGCGTAATTTTCAGGAGCTGTTCGATTGTAAAGCAGATCCCCAGGACGTGATCATCGAGTTTCAGCATTCGCGCGTGGTCGACCACTCCGCCATCGAGGCGATCGACACGCTGGCGGAACGCTACCTCAATGCCGGCAAAACGCTGCACCTGCGTCATCTCAGCCCCGAATGCCGTCAATTACTCAGGCGGGCGGGGGATCTGGTGGAAGTCAACGTGCTCGAGGACCCGCGCTACCGGGTGGCGGTCAACGAACTGGGCTGAGTGGGACGGCGATCAGGTTCCGCCAAGACTGCTGAAATAGCGTTGAAATTCCTCTCGCGGCAATGGCTTGCTGAAATAATAGCCCTGATAGGTGTAACAGCCGCGTTGCTTGAGAAAATCCAGCTGGGCCTGAGTCTCCACGCCTTCGGCGATCACGTCGAGCCCCAGGTTTTTGGCCATGATAATGATTGTCTCGACGATGACTTCACTGCGCCGTACCTGGGGAATATCCCGCACGAAGGATTGATCAATCTTGATCCGGTGCAGGCGTAATCGGGTCAGATAATGCAGCGATGAATACCCGGTGCCGAAATCGTCGATCGCCAGGCGCACGCCCAGGTCCGCCAGCTGCTCCATTTTTTCGGCGGTGTCTTCGATGTTCTCGATCAGCATGCCTTCGGTCAATTCCAGTTCGAGATGCTGGGGATCGACCCCGGTTTGTTTTATAATATTTTGAATTCGCTGACAAAAATCCTGTTGACGAAACTGTTTCGGGCTGACGTTGACGGCCAGGGTGGGAAAGGTGAAAGGGGCTTGTCCAGCGGTCGCCTCCGTCCAGCTTTTCAGCTGGGAACAGGCGCGCTGCAGCACCCACTCGCCCAGGATCAGTATGGTTCCGGTGTCCTCGGCCACGGGAATGAAATCGGCCGGCGAGATCATGCCGCGTTGCGGATGGTTCCAGCGCAGCAGGGTCTCGGCGCCAACCATGCGCCCGCCGGCGTCCGCTTGGGGTTGAAAATAGAGTTCCATCTCGCCGCGCTCCACGGCATCGCGCAATTCGTTTTCTATATCCAGGCGTTTCTTGGCCGCCTGCTGCATCGCCGGGAGATAAAACTGGATGGTATTGCGGCCAAGTTGTTTCGCCCGATACATCGCGATATCCGACTGCTTGAGCACTTCCTCCGCGTCGGCGTCATCGATGGGAAACATGGCAATGCCGATACTCGGTGTGACGTGCAGGGTGTGACCTTCGATTTCATAGGGTTCGGAGAGCAGGTTTTCGATTTTTTCCGCCAGCCTCTGGGTTTTTCTGGCCACCAGCGTATCGTTGTTGCCGAGCTCAGAGAGTATGATCACGAATTCATCCCCGCCCAGCCGCGCGGCCGTGTCTTCCTCCCTGACGTTGCGTTTCAGCCGTAACGCGACTTCGCGTAACAGGCAGTCGCCCACGGAGTGCCCCAGCGAATCGTTGATGGTCTTGAAGCGGTCGATGTCGATGAACAGTACTGCCGCCAGATACCGGTGGCGGCGGGATCGGGATATCTCCTGCTCCAGCCGGCGCACCAGCAGACGGCGGTTGGGCAGCTCGGTGAGGCTGTCGTGATGCGCCTGGTGTTCCATGGCTGCCTCGGTTCGCTGGTGCTGATAGCGTCGTTGCAGCGATTCCATGATCAGCGTGCGTGAGCGCCGGGCGGCGATGGAGATCATGATCAGGAACAGCAGTAGCATGGCGCTCATGATGTCGCTCAGCGGCGCGTCGAGCTGGTAGAGGCGGAAGATGACCGGACCCATGGCCGGCAGCAGGAAAAACAGCAGCGCCAGAAAAGACGCTGCCAGTGTGGTCACCGCGCCGGCCGACATGCCACCGACGACGAAGATCACAAATAGCTGGTGCGCGGGATCGTCTTGCGGAAACAACAGATAGGCACTGCTCCCCCAGATCAGGCCCGAGCCCAGCACGCCGATGAGGAACAATTTGAACCAGTGGGTCGCATCAGCGGTGTATCCGCGATGGCGAAACCCATGGTAGAGACCGAGACGCAGCAGCGTGATGGCCAACAGGGTGCCGAACCAGAGGGAAATCAAGGGCTGGCTGATCACCGAGCGTTGCACCAGTGCCAGAATCGCGCCATTGACGACCACGGCCGTCAAGGCCAGCGGCAGCGAATCGTACAGCAACGTGGCCCGATCGGCCAAAAACGGATGCGCGCCATCGGCTGTCGGTTGGTCTGGCGCGGCGCCGACATGTCTCATAAATAATGCCCTTTATTCTTGATTATTAAACGCAATTTATACGTAGGGCAGCACCTTGCTCACGCTATGGGGTACTCCTGTGGCAAGCGTCCCAGCCTAACCGCAACTTGTAGAGGAAATCCTTGCTGTCTGCACCTGTATTTGGCATCGGTGCATTTTGACCGTGTCGCTCAAGTTAGTAAAGTCCACAATGGCGTTTCGGTGGCGATTGGTTTAAGGCGGATGTGCGGGGCGCGGCGGGCAGCTGCTTCGGCGTTACCGATCGGCGAGCGTCGTCGAGGACGAGGCTGGCGAGTGTCATACAGCGTGACGGACGCCGGGTCCCTTGGAACTAACATCACAAGGTTCATCGCGCTGAAAACAAACTCCCCTTCCGGCTGTCGACTGGCAAGGGATGGCTGCTGCAATGGGGGCGGCAGCGATCTCGGTCCTGCGGCGCCCGTTGACGAAGCACCCAACCCCAGCTCCACAATCCCGGCTCGAGGCCCGCAGGCCGCCAAAAATCAGCCAGGTGCCTCGGGCAGGCTTTCCAGAGTGAAATAGAAACGGCTTCCCTGTCCGGGAGCCGACTCTGCCCAGATCTGGCCGCCGTGGCGCTGAATCACGCGCTGCACCGTGGCCAGGCCGATGCCGGTACCGGAAAACTCTTCCTGCGACTGGAGACGTTCGAAGGGTTTGAACAGTTTGCCGGCGTGGACCATGTCGAAACCCATGCCATTGTCGGACAGACAATACACCGTCCGCTCCTCGTGCTGGTTCGCCGAGAAACAGATTTCAGCCCGTTCCCGCTCTCGGGTGAACTTCCAGGCATTCTCGAACAGATTTTGCAATGCCACGCTGATCAGGCGCGGGTCGGCCATGGCGCGCAAGCCGGGTTGAATCCGGATATCCACCGACCGTTGTGGCTCGGCCCGGGTGAGGGCTGCGGCCTGTGTGCGTGCCAGTTCGCTCAGATCGAGATTTCTGGTCTGGAGATCGCGTCGGGTGATACGTGAAAGCTGCAGGATGTCATCGATCAGTGCCGCCATGCGCTTGCCGGCGTTGACGATTCGTTCCAGAAGATCCGCCTCCTCGGCGGAGACCCGGTGGTCGAGTCTGTCGCGCAGAATCTGACTGAAGCCTATGATCGAGCGCAGGGGAGTGCGCAGGTCGTGCGCGATGGAGTAACTGTAGGATTCCAGTTCGCGATTACTGGCTTCGAGTTCGCGACTCCGGCGGTCGAGCAGCAGGGAATTGTTCATCGCCCGCCAGTAGGCCGAGTGGATGTTCCTCGCGACAACGAACATGAAGGCATAATAGGTTATGAACATGAGCGTGACGGCGAAGGACTCCCGCGTCTGTACCGCAATCGAGGCGACCGTGGGCGGCAGCAGTAGCAAAGTGAGGAAAGCGATTGTCAACGATTTGCGGATCGACAAGGTGGTGATTGCGCCCGACGCAATGCCCGCGGTACTGAGTAGCGTCAGCATTGCCGTCCACTGCAGACTGTAGTGCAGTACGGCGTGGGCACAAAACAGGCCCCAGGTCGTCGCCAGCGCCAGGCTCAAGAGGGTGAAACAGTGTAGCCAAAGTGATGGGTTGCGCGGATAGAGCCGGTTGAACTGGAAAATCAGCAAGGCCCTGGCCACGGCTGAAAACACAATCAGGGCGCTGACCAGACTGACCGCCAGCGGATGATCGCCCGCGTACGGCGTAAAGAAGATGATGATGGCGAACAGCGTCAGATAGGCCACGCCGGAAAGACGTGAACGGCGTGCCAGATCGTCGTCCGCAAGTTGTTGCGCGGGGGAGATGTCGGACTGATGGCCCATCGGAAACCGCTGCCTCTTTTCTGAAGTCGGGACCGCGCTTAAGGGTCCCTCGGGTGGCTTGACGTCCACGATACCATAATCCTCGGAACCGTCGCCGATTTGCGACGCCTGAGGTCGGGCGAAGGTTGGGGGATGGTTTTATATCTTACTGTAAAAAGAGGTTATTTTATTATGGTGGTCGGTATGCCAGGGCGCTATTCACAAGCGCCGCTTTCTTCTCTATGCTAGGCGACCTTTTTGAATCAGGCAGTTGGGAGACCTGACATGGCCGTTGAACGCACCCTTTCGATCATCAAGCCCGATGCCGTGGCGAAAAACTACATTGGCGATATCTACCGCCTGTTCGAACAAGCCGGATTGCGCATTGTAGCGGCAAAAATGCTGCATCTGAGCCGGGAGCGGGCCGAAGGGTTTTATGCCGTGCACAGGCAACGGCCGTTTTTTGGCGAGTTGGTGAGCTTCATGATTTCGGGGCCGGTGATGGTACAGGTGCTTGAAGGTGAGAACGCCATCGCCACCAACCGCGAAGTGATGGGTGCCACGAACCCGAAGGAGGCGGCCGCGGGCAGTATCCGCGCCACCTTCGCTAACAGTATCGATGAGAATGCGGTGCACGGTTCGGATTCCACGCAAACGGCGGCGACGGAAATCGCGTATTTCTTCAGCGAGGACGAGATTTGTCCGCGGACCCGCTGATCGCCGGCGCGATGCGCCGGGAAGCGCCGGCGTGACCCAGGCCACGACGCCGTGTCCCTGCGGCTCCGATCTGGCGCTGGAAGACTGTTGCGGACCGTTGATCCAGGGAAAGGGCCGGGCGCGGACCGCCGAGGCTTTGATGCGCTCGCGCTACACGGCATACACGCTGCAGGCCATCGATTATCTACAGGCCACTCTGGAGGCCGGCGAAGCGCAACGCTTTGACAAAGCCGCCACCGCGGCCTGGGCGCGCGATTCGGCCTGGAAGGGACTGGAGGTGATCGAAGTCGTCGCCGGCGCTCCGGCGGATCGCGAAGGGAGTGTCGAGTTTGTCGCGCGCTTCGAACGCCATGGGGGAGTACACCAACACCACGAAATCTCCCGCTTTCGGAAAATCGATGGCCGGTGGTTGTACTGCGGGGGCAAGGACGTGGGGCCCGTGCAGTTTCAGCGTGCCGTTCCAAAAACAGGACGGAACGATCCTTGTCCGTGCGGCAGTGGCCACAAGTATAAAAAATGTTGCGGTAGATAAATCCAACCACAGGATATCGCTTGCAGCGCTTGCTTGAATTCTCCCATGGCCGGTTTACGCGGCGTGTTCGGGTTGTGTCCGAGTTCAAGGACGCAACCAACGTAGCGCCGGTCTGGGTCCGTCTCAGGTCTTCAGGTCACGCCGTTTTTCGGTCACCGTCGGGGTCATAGCCCAAATTTGGCGCCAACCATCGTTCCGCTTCCTGCAGGTGCATGCCTTTGCGCCGTGCATAGTCCTCCACCTGATCCCGATTGATTTTGCCCACGCCGAAGTACTTTGATTCGGGGTGACTGAAATACCAGCCCGATACGGCCGCTGTCGGCAGCATGGCGAAACTGTCCGTGAGGGTGATACCGGCGTTGCCCACCGGGTCGATCAGCTGCCATAGCAAGGCCTTCTCCGTATGTTCGGGGCAGGCCGGATAGCCTGGCGCGGGCCGGATGCCCGAGTACTGCTCCTTGATCAGGGCGGCGTTGTCCAGCGCTTCGCCCGCGGCATAGCCCCAGTACTGCGTGCGGACTTTTTCATGTAGCAGTTCGGCAAAGGCCTCGGCGAGGCGATCGGCGAGGGCTTTGAGCAATATGGAACGGTAGTCGTCATGTTCGGCTTCAAAGCGTCTGACATGGGCGTCGATGCCGATGCCCGCAGTGACCGCGAAGGCGCCGATATGGTCGTCCAGCCCACTGTCCCTCGGCGCAATGAAATCGGCCAGACATTGGTTGGGCCTCCCCGGCGGCTTCAGATTCTGCTGGCGCAAGTGATGCAGCGTGGTCAACACTTTCTTACGGGACGGGTCCGTGTAGATCTCGATGTCGTCATCACCCACCTGATTGGCCGGGAAAATCCCGAACACCGCTCTCGCCTGCAGCCATTTTTCGTCGATGATCTGCTGCAGCATTTTCTGCGCGTCGGCAAACAGGTTGCGAGCATGTTCGCCGACGACCTCGTCGTCGAGTATCTTGGGATAGCTGCCGGCCAATTCCCAAGTCTTGAAAAAGGGCGTCCAGTCGATGTAATCGCGCAATTCCTCCAGGGGGAAATCGTCCAGTACCTGGATGCCGGACTGCGCCGGTTGGGGTGGCTGGTAGTCGCTCCAATCGATGGCGATCTTGTTGGCGCGTGCCTGGTCCAAAGTCAGCCATTCGGTCTTGCGTTGTCTGCCGGCGTGCTGGGAACGTACTTTATCGTATTCTTCCTTTATTGAAGTGACATACGCGCTCTTGTTCTCTTCGCTCACCAGATTCTGCGCCACGCCGACGGCGCGCGAGGCGTCTTTAACGTAGACCGTGGCACCGTGATAGCCGGGTTCGATCTTGACGGCTGTGTGAACGCGCGAGGTGGTCGCGCCGCCGATCAGCAGCGGGATATCGAAGCCTTCCCGCTCCATTTCCCTTGCCAGGTGCGCCATTTCATCCAGGCTTGGCGTGATCAGGCCGGACAAGCCGATGATATCGACCTGGTGCTCGCGCGCGCTGTCGAGGATTTTCTGTGCCGGGACCATGACCCCCAGATCCACGACCTCGAAATTATTGCATTGCAATACCACGCCGACGATATTCTTGCCGATATCGTGCACGTCTCCCTTTACGGTGGCCATAAGGATTTTGCCTTTGGCCTTGGCGTTGGCGTCTTTCTCGGCTTCGATGAAAGGCAACAGGTAAGCCACGGCCTTTTTCATCACCCGGGCACTTTTGACCACCTGGGGCAGAAACATCTTGCCGGCCCCGAACAGGTCGCCGACCACGTTCATGCCATCCATCAGGGGGCCCTCGATGACTTGTATCGGCCGGTCGAAATTCTGCCGCGCGGCTTCGGTATCTTCCTCAACGTAGGCGTCGATACCCTTGACCAGGGCGTGCTCCAGGCGTTTGGTCACCTCCCATCCGCGCCACGCCAGGTCTTCCTTTTTTTCCGGGCCGGTGCCGTCGCCTTTGTACTTGCCGGCGATCTCCAGCAGGCGTTCGGTGGCCTCCGGGCTGCGGTTGAGAACCACGTCCTCCACGGCCTGGCGCAGCTCGTCCGGCAGATCGTCATAAATGGCGAGCTGGCCGGCGTTGACGATGCCCATGTCCATGCCAGCCTTTATGGCATGGTACAAGAACACGGCGTGGATGGCTTCGCGCACCGGATTGTTGCCACGGAAGGAGAAGGAGACGTTGCTCACGCCGCCGGAAACCTTGGCGTGTGGCAGCGTCTGCTTTATTCGCCGTGTAGCTTCGATGAAGTCCACGCCGTAGTTGTTATGTTCCTCGATACCGGTGGCGATGGCAAAGATGTTGGGGTCGAAAATGATGTCTTCCGGCGGAAACCCGATCTGCTCGGTAAGAATGCGATAAGCGCGCGTGCAGATCTCCACCTTGCGCGCCTCGGTGTCCGCCTGGCCGTTTTCGTCGAAGGCCATGACGATAACCGCGGCGCCATACTTACGGCACAATCGGGCATGTTCGATAAACGCCGCCTCGCCTTCCTTCATGCTGATGGAATTGACAATGCCTTTTCCCTGAATGCGTTTGAGGCCGGCCTCGATGATGTCCCACTTGGACGAGTCGATCATGACCGGCACGCGGGAAATGTCGGGTTCGCTGGCGATCAGGTTGAGGAAAGTGACCATCGCTTCTTCGCCATCGAGCATGCCCTCGTCCATGTTGATGTCGATGATCTGTGCGCCGTTTTCCACCTGTTCGCGCGCCACCTCCAGGGCGCGGTCGTATTCCTGCTCCAGGATCAGGCGCTTGAATCGGGCGGATCCCGTGACGTTGGTCCGCTCGCCGACGTTGACGAACAGCGACTGTTCGGTGATGTTGCACGGTTCCAGGCCCGAGAGACGCAGAACGAAGTTGTTGTCGACTTTCTTGCGCGGGGGGATTCCGGCCACCGCCTCGGCGATGGCCTTGATGTGCGCCGGCGTGGTGCCGCAGCAGCCCCCTATGATGTTCAGGAAGCCGGCGTTGGCCCACTCTTTCAGTTCCGCTGCCATGTCGGCCGGCGACTCGTCATATTCTCCGAATTCGTTCGGGAGACCCGCATTGGGGTGGGCGTTGACGTAACAGTCCGCGGTACCCGCGAGTTCCTCTATGTACTGGCGTAGCTGTTTCGCGCCCAGCGCGCAGTTGAAGCCGATGGACACGGGTTTGACGTGACGCATCGAGTTGAAGAAAGCCTCCGCGGTCTGGCCGGAGAGAGTACGACCGGAGGCGTCGGTGATGGTGCCGGAGATGATCACCGGTCGTCGATGGCCGGTGTCCTCGAAATAGCTCTCGACGGCGAAAGCGGCGGCCTTGGCGTTCAGCGTATCGAAAATCGTCTCGATCAGGATCAGATCGGCGCCGCCGTCGATCAGGCCGCGAGTCGCCTCGTAATAAGTGTCCTTGAGCGCGTCGAAGCTTATGTTGCGAAACCCGGGGTTGTTCACATCCGGTGACAACGAGGCGGTGCGATTGGTCGGACCCAATACCCCGGCGACAAAGCGCGGTTGCTCCTCGCTGCTGAAGGCCTCGGCGGCCTCGCGCGCCAAGCGGGCCCCGGCGAAATTGAGTTCGTAGACCAGCTCCTCCTGCTGATAATCGGCAAGGGAGATCGATGTCGAGTTGAAGGTATTGGTCTCGACGATGTCCGCCCCGGCTTCCAGGTAGGCCTTATGGATGTCGCGGATAATGGACGGCTGGGTGATCGAGAGCAGATCGTTGTTGCCCTTGAGGTCACAGGGCCAGTCGCTGAAACGTTCGCCGCGATAGTCAGCCTCGTCCAGTTGGTAACGCTGGATCATGGTCCCCATGGCGCCGTCCAGGATAAGGATGCGGTCTTCGAGAAGTTGTTCAAATGTTTTCATGGACTTGTAGTATTGCTGCGGTGTTTCTTATTGTAACAGTTTTGGCTTGAGTCTGTTGAGTGGGGTATTTGCAGAGCTGGCGGACAGGCTCGCCTGCCGGTAGGATTCCACGTATGAGTACGTTTAACAGACGGTTGTGGATAGGGGCAGTTATCGTCGCGGCGTTCGGGACTGCCGGGGCGGCGGTCGGAAGCGAGCCATCCCGGGTTGATACCACGGCGGTTCAGGAGCGGGGGGGCAAGCCCGCGCTGCGCTACGAAGATGACACACTGAGTGTGCGGATTGTCATGCGCACTCCCGATCAGTTGACGGCCTTCTATCTGGGACGGGGATTCAACCGCGCGGCCATCGCCCATATTCTCGAAACCTGTTTTATTACGCCCATCGTCCATAATAAAACCCTGGACGTGTTATGGCTGAGACTCGACGACTGGCGTTTTACCCGTGGCGATATCCCGATTGCGCGCCTCAAGCGGGATTACTGGAGCGCGCGTTGGGCCGAGTCCGGTCTGCCGTTGGCCCACCAGGCGACTTTCGGCTGGACGCTGTTGCCCGAGGAACGTGACCTGCGCCCCGACGAAGGCGCGGGTGGCAGCGTGGTGATTCCCTTCCAGGACCGGCCTTTTACCTTAACCATGCGCTTTCATACGGGCGCGGATAAACAAGGCCCGGTCAAGACCGTGGTCTTCGAGGATCTCCAGTGCACAACCAATCCATCCTAGCTTTGACGGTGAGCCTGGCCTGGCTGTTGTTTGCGTCGGTGGCCGCCGCCGCGACGTTGCCCAAAGGTATTCTCACGCTGGACGGGCGCCCGGCGCCGCCCTTGAGACTAGAGAACATGGACGGTGAGACCTGGGATCTGAGCGCCGCGCGCGGACACTGGGTCCTGGTGCATTTCTGGGCCACCTGGTGCGGACCCTGCCGTAGGGAAATGCCGACCTTGCAGGCGATTTTGCCGCACCTGGACCCGGAGAAAATGGAGCTGGCGATTGTCAACACGGCGGAAAACGAGGATACGGTATTCAGTTTTCTCGCCGCGGTGGCACCCGATATCGTGCCGTTGATGGACACCGACGGCCAGGCGACAGAGCGCTGGCAACCGCGCGGTCTCCCCGCCTCGTTCTTCGTCGATCCCGACGGCCGCTTGCGTTACCTGGCGCTGGGCGGCCGCCCCTGGGATACGCCTCCCTATTTGAATTTCATCCAGGGACTGGCGAATCAGTAAACGCTATCCGTGCAATTCATTCGCGATGAATAATTCCCAGTCAGTGTCCGTCACCGCGACCGCCGCTCGCGCGCTTTTCGTCCTTGTGCTGGTGCTCGCTGGCGGCTGTGCCTTCTCGCCCCCGGAGAAGCCCGCGCCGCTGAGTCTCATCGAGTTGACCATCAGTGGCGCGCAGCAGGCGATTCGCGAACAACGGATCAGCTGTGAGCAGCTCACCCGACGCTATTTGCGACGCATCGCGCATTACGATCAGACGAGCGGCCTGAACGCTATCGTGGCTGTCAATCCGCAGGCGCTGCGACGCGCCAGGGAGTTGGATAGGGAGTACGCCGCCACCGGGCATATGCAGCGGTTGTTTTGCGCGCCGGTCATCCTAAAGGATAACTATGACACGGCCGACATGGCGACCGAGGCCGGATCCGTGGCGATGCGCGGCGCGCGCCCACCGGACGACGCGTTCATGGTCAGGCGTCTGCGCGCGGCCCAGGCGATCGTGATCGCTAAATCCAACATGGCCGAATGGGCCTTCAGCCCCTACGAGACGATCAGCTCCACGCACGGGGAGACCCGCAACGCCTATGATTTGTCGCGGGTGCCGGCGGGTTCGAGTGGGGGGACCGCCTCGGCGATCGCGGCCAACTTCGGCATCATCGGGATGGGCACCGATACCGGTAATTCCATACGCGGCCCGGCTTCGCATCTGGATCTGGTGGGTTTGCGCTCGACCCTGGGCGCCACCAGTCGCGACGGAATCGTGCCCTTGTTGTCGAATCGGGATGTCGGCGGGCCGCTGATGCGCACCGTCACCGATACCGCGCTGGTGTTTTCAGTGATCGCCGGTGTCGATCCGGCCGATCCGATCACCGCGGCGGCGCAAGCTCAGGTCACCGATGACTACAGCGTCTATCTCAAGCGTGACGGTTTGGTGGGGGCGCGACTGGGAGTGCTGCGTACCCTGGTCAATACCAGCGATGCCGACCCGGAAGTGGTGCAGGCGATGGACCGGGCAATCGACGAGCTGAAAGCGGCTGGAGCGACGATCGTCGATCCTTTCGGCATCCCCGATTTCGGGCGGCTGCGCAGCGCCACGGGTTTTTGCAGTCGTTTCCGCTACGATCTCAAGCGCTATCTGGCGGGACGCGGCGCGTCGGCGCCGATCCATTCTCTGGACGAGGTGGCCGAGCGCAAACTCTATTTGCCGGAGAACGAACAGGCCATGCAATGGGCCATGGGCGTCGACGGTCCGCCCGAGGCGCAGCGACCGCCATGTGTCGGGGTGCAGGGCGATCCGCGTCGGCGCGAGTTTCTCGCCGCGGTGTTGGGCGCCATGGACCAAGCGGGCGTCGACGCCATCATCTACCCGACCTGGACCAATCCGGCGCACAAGATCGGCGATCACGACAGTCCGTATGGCAACAACAGCCCGGTGATCGCACCCCATACCGGCCAGCCGGCGATTACAGTGCCCATGGGTTTCACGCGCGACGGTCTGCCCCTGGGCCTGCAACTCTTGGGGCGTCCCTTCGACGAGGGTAAGCTGATTCAATTCGCTTACGCTTACGAACAGGCGACGGATCATCGCAAACCGCCACCCTTGTTCGGCCCTCTGCCGCCGCCGGAGGCGACGCGCGACGAGGAGTAAGGCATTCTTCCGCCGCTGATTTCGGTTTTAACTGGATTCCCGTAGCGCAACCGGTTTAAGCTTGCACAGATATATCTAACCGCATGGGGCAACAGGCATGATCGAGGCTTTCACCGCCAGTTATCGTAAAATTATTGAGGGTATCGGCGAAGATCCCAACCGCGATGGATTGCTCAAGACACCGGAGCGCGCCGCCAAGGCGATGGCGTTTCTCACGCGCGGTTATCAGCAGAACCTCGATGAGGTGCTCAACGGCGCGGTCTTCCCCTCGGATAACGATCAGATGGTGATCGTCAAGGACATCGAGCTGTATTCCCTGTGCGAACACCACCTGTTGCCGTTTATCGGCAAGGCGCACGTGGCGTATCTGCCGCAGGGCAAGGTCATCGGCCTGTCGAAGATCGCGCGTATTGTGGACATGTATGCGCGGCGCCTGCAGATCCAGGAACAATTGACCACCCAGATCGCCAATGCGATTCACGAAGCCACCGGCGCCGAGGGCGTCGGCGTGGTGATAGAGGCCGCCCACCTGTGCATGATGATGCGCGGAGTGGAGAAACAGAACTCCGAAACCGTCACCTCGATGATGACCGGCACTTTCCGCGAGAACTACCGTACCCGTACCGAGTTCCTCAAGCTGATCGGCAAGTGATCAGCGCGCGGCCGCGTCGCCGTCTCTGCGCGCCACCTTCAGCACGGTGCCTTCGACGCCGGTGACCTCCACCTGGGTGCCGGCGGGGCAGTCCTGGCCATGTATTTTCCAGGTGGAATCATCGACCCGGATTTTGCCGACGCCGTTGATCACCGGTTCGCTGAGGGTGAACCACCTGCCGATGTATTGTTCGCCGCGACGATTGAGCGCGGGCTGGTCGGTGTCGGCCGGCCGGGTGCGGAAGTAGCGTCGCCAGACGATGATGCTGACCACTGACAATAAGGAGAAGGCCAGCAGCTGGTACTCCCATCCCAGCGCCGGGAATATGAATACCAAAAGACCGACGACCGCGGCCGCGATGCCCAGCCAGAGAAAGAACGCGCCCGGTGCGAAGACCTCCAGAATCACCAGCGCGACGGCGAAGATCCACCAGTGCCAAAAGTCCAGCGTCAGCGTCGTCATGCACGCGCGCCCTTCTGCCGGTCCAGGGCGTCCTTGGCCAGTTCAGTGATGCCGCCCAGGGCGCCGATCACGCTGGAGGCCTCCAACGGCATCAGGACCAGCTTTTCGTTCGGCGACATGGCGATCGATTGCAGGGCTTCAATGTATTTGCTGGCCACGAAATAGTTCACGGCGTTGATGTCGCCCTGGGCAATGGCTTGCGAAACCATGTCGGTAGCCTTGGCTTCGGCCTGCGCCAAACGTTCGCGCGCTTCGGCTTCCAGAAACGCCGATTGGCGCTTGCCCTCGGCATCGAGAATGGCCGATTGTTTTTCGCCCTCGGCTTTGAGGATTTCCGCCTGGCGGAAGCCCTCGGCTTCCAGGATGTTGGCGCGCTTCTCGCGCTCGGCCTTCATTTGCCTGGCCATCGCATCGACCAGGTCCCGCGGAGGTGTGATGTCCTTGATTTCGATACGCGTGACTTTCACGCCCCAGGGTGTGGTCGCATCGTCCACCACGTGCAGCAACTGCGCATTGATCTTGTCGCGCTGCGACAACAGTTCGTCCAGGTCCATCGAGCCCATGACCGTGCGTACGTTGGTCATGGTCAGGTTGAGAATGGCGAGCTCCAGCTGGCTGACCTCGTAGGCCGCCTTGGCCGCATCCAGGACTTGAAAGAAGACCACACCGTCGACCGTCACCATGGCGTTATCACGGGTTATGACCTCTTGAGAGGGAACATCCATGACGCGTTCCATCATGTTCAGCTTGGCGCCGATCCGATCTATCACCGGTGTGATCAGATTCAGGCCGGGGCGAAGCGTGCGCGTGTAGCGGCCGAAACGCTCGACGGTGAACTCCATCCCCTGGGGCACCGACTTGACGCCCATGATGACCAGCGCCACGGCCAACACCAGGATAAGTATGACCAATTCCTGAAAACCGAACATTTGCTGAATACTCCTTTTTTCGTGATTAGGGTGCGGGCTCTGCCTTGATCCAAATGCGACTGTCGTCGCGATCGCGCGTTTCGTAGCGGCCGACGCCGGTCGTTGTCCCCGAGCTTTGATGGCTGACGCCGCCCAGGGAAAGCCATTCGCCCACCGGACCGCTGAGGGTGGTGTGGACGCGTTGCGTGTCGATTTCCGCGGGCCGCCGCTGGCTGAGCGATTCGCGAAACGGACTGATGCGCAAGCTGACTCGGGCACCGTGGAGGCGTGCCAGCACGTAAAAGCCGGTTGTTACGTCGCGATATTCCTGTCCTACGGCGATGCCAGCGGGACCGACCAGTAGGGCCGAGAAATAGGGGATGGCGCGACCGGTCTCGATATAGCCCTCGGCGCCTTCGCTGACCCGCAATTGGTGAATGAGGTCATGGGGCCGCCGGGCCCGGGTCCGGCCGATCGCAATCGTGGCCTCAGCGTGTTCGGGCGTGGACTGCAGGCCCGCGGCCAGACGCAACGCGTGAAGATCGTGCTCGCTACCCTGGAACACGGAGATCAGCAGCGTGCGGGGCGCCACGTCGAGCGTGCGCACCGCCGTTTCGATCTGCCGGCGGGTGGCGGCCGGAGCGCGCAGCAACAGCATGAAGCCCTGTCCCGAGATCGAGTCGTCCGGCCCGAGCAGGGGTTCGAGAACGGGGATCAGCTCCTCGGCCGGTCGGTGGCGCAATTCCAGGGTGCTGATGGTGTCGGCGTAAGCGCTTGGAATTATGCATAGGACAAGTAGCAGAAAACGCGAGCGCTTCATCTCAGATATGTAACCGGCGGAACTCGGGGTGGGTTTCGCTGCGATCCCACACTTCGCGGAAAAACTCGAGTGCGCGCGCGGCGTGAACGGGATGGTTGAAATTGGCGCTGCCTTCATAGCGATCCGCGAGCGGCCGGTGGATCAGACCGCAACGGTCGGCGACCAGAAACGCCTCATTGTGGTGGTGGTAATCCGCGTGCGGTTGGCGCAGTTCGATGGAACTGCTCAGGCGGCGCGCCAGCTCGATCAGACGCTGGGCCCGCCTGACGGCAACCAGCGGTTGCTGGACCAACAACCTTACCCGGGCGTTGTGGTGGTGCCGGCACAACGCCCCCAACGCCTGCAGAAAATCGGCCTGGTCATACAGCGGGGCATCGAGATCGCGGCTGAAAATCTCCAGTGATTCCGCGCACTGGGCGACCATCAGGGTGGTGGCGTGGCGGGTCTCGTCGCGCTGGTGCAGCTCGATCTCCAGCTGCGAGACGCCGAGCCGCAATTCGGTAAACCGGCGGAAGTTTTCCTCTGAGTTCATAGACGCAGATTACTGTGCCTCCTGCCCGCTGTACAGTCGGGGTTAATTTTCTCGCGCAGCCGCCGTTATTTAGCCAAACGCTTACCGAGCAGGCTCTCAGGGAAATGTGGTAAGCATAAGTGATAAAAGGGAAATATTGTATCTCCGAAGATGTCGCTTCGGAGCATCCAGCGTATTTTTGTCATGCCGGATAGGGCGCCGCGCCCGTGGGCTGCGCCGTTGCGCGGGCACCGCGCCGGCGCGTCGCCGCCGTGTGCGGCCATAGGATGAGGACGATAAATGCCAGCACCGAACAGCGCGGCCAGTATGCCGCGCAGGTTGATCAAGCTGCCCGTTGCAGTATCGATTCACAAAAAGCCGCTATTGGTCCTCGGCTTGGTCCTCGCCGGCTGGCAATTACAGGTACATTTCCCGTTGATTTCCGCGCACGCCGCTATCGCCACCGGGCTCGCTTCGGTGGCGCTTATGTGCGGTTTGTGGGTGTGGTGGAGGTCCCGTCTTGGCCAAATTCATGCGCTCCTGGAGTATTACGCCATGCGCATGGGCGTGCCGTTTCCGACGCCAGCGGGCGGTAACCTTCTGCGGCGTCTTGAACAGCGTTTGCAGCGTTTCAGCGAAGAGGTCATCGCTGAAACCGCGGCGCTGGAATATCAGGCGCAACACGACGGACTGACCAGTCTGCCAAACCGCTCGTTGCTGCTGGAGCGCCTGGAGGCGGCGTTGCAGCACGCGCGCTCGCGGCACACGTCCCTGGCGTTGTTCATCATGGACCTCGATCGTTTCAAGGAAGTCAACGACACCCTTGGGCACCAGGTGGGCGACCGCCTGCTGCAACAGGTCGGACGTCGGCTCGAGTCGGTGCTGAGCGAGACGGACACGGTCGCCCGGCTCGGCGGCGACGAATTCGCGGTGCTGCTGCCCGGAGCCGATCGCGAGCGCAGTCAATCGGTCTGCAGGCGGATTCTGGCCGTTCTGGAGCGACCGATCCGGATCGACGAACTCCGACTGCGCGCGGGAATCAGTATCGGCGCGGTGCTGTACCCGGATCACGGCGCCGACGCCACCCTGCTGATGCGCACCGCGGACATCGCGATGTACGACGCCAAGCGCAAGCAGTTGGGCTACGCGTTCTACCGGCCCAGCGAGGACATACAGGCCATCAACCGGCTCGGGTTGTCGGCCGAGCTTGGCGAGGCCGTGGTGAACGACGAATTAAAACTCGAATATCAGCCCATGGTCGATGTCAAGACCGGAAGAATCTTCTGCGCCGAGGCGCTGGTGCGTTGGTGTCACCCGCGATTGGGGCAGATTCCACCGGAGGATTTCATCCCGCTGGCCGAGCAGACCGGCGCTATCCGCCCCTTGACGTTGTGGGTCATCGACCACGCCCTGGAACAGGTCAAGCAGTGGTCGGACACCGGCGTGCAGCTGTGTATCAGCATCAATCTGTCGGTGCGCTGTCTGCAGGACCGGGGATTGCCGGCTCAGGTGCAGAAGCTGGTCGATCGTCACGGGGTGGACCCGGCCAACGTCATCCTGGAAATCACCGAAAGCGCGATCATGTCAGACCCAATGACGGCGCGTCGGGTGATGCGACGGCTGTCGAACATAGGCTTTCATCTGTCGATCGACGATTTCGGCACGGGTTATTCCTCGCTCGCCTATCTGAAACAGCTGCCGGTCGACGAGATCAAAATCGACAAGTCCTTCGTGTCGCAAATGGATCAGGATGAAAACGATGCCGTTATCGTTCGCGCGACGATCGATCTGGCGCACAATCTCGGCCTGAAAGTGGTGGCCGAGGGCGTGGAGAGCACCGACGTATGGGATTTGTTGGAAATGCTTGGCTGCGACACCGCTCAGGGATATTTCATTCGCCCACCCCTGGCCGGGGCCGCCCTGGCCGCCTGGATCAGCTCGAACGAATGGCGCATGGAACACTGGACCCCGGCGCCGGTTCTGGAAACGGAGGTCCCCTGAGCGGCCGCCGCGCTTCTAGATCGCCTTGGCCTGGGCGATGGCGGTGCCAAGATACGTCGCCGGCGACAGGCCGCGCAGCTCCTGCTTGGCCGACTCCGGCAGGTCCAGCGTTTCGATGAAATGCAGTAGCGACTCGCTGCTGATACCCTTGCCCCGGGTGAGCTCCTTGAGTTTTTCATAGGGTTGCTCCACGCCGTAGCGGCGCATCACCGTCTGTACCGCCTCGGCAAGGACCTCCCAGGTGGCTTCCAGATCTTCCTGCAGTCGGAGCGGGTTGGCCTCCAGTTTGGCGATGCCGCGTAACAAGGACGCATAGGAGATCGTCGAGTGCGCGATGCCGACGCCCAGGTTGCGCAGGACCGTGGAATCCGTCAGGTCCCGTTGCCAGCGTGACACCGGAAGCTTCGCCGCCAGGTGTTCGAACAAGGCGTTGGCAAGGCCCAGGTTGCCCTCGGCGTTTTCGAAGTCGATGGGATTGACCTTATGCGGCATGGTCGAGGAGCCGACTTCGCCAGCGACGGTTTTCTGTTTGAAGTATCCCAGCGAGATGTAGCCCCAGATATCGCGCGCGAAGTCGATCAGAATGACATTGAAACGACTGAGCGCATGAAACAGCTCGGCGATATAGTCGTGCGGTTCGATCTGCGTGGTGTAACTGTTCCACTCCAGCCCCAGACCGGTTACGAAGCGTTGCGCGAAAGCCGCCCAGTCGATTTGCGGATACGCCGCCAGGTGGGCGTTGTAATTGCCCACCGCGCCGTTGATCTTGCCCAGCAGCGCGACCGTGGCAATCTGTTCGCGCTGACGGCGCAGGCGATGGACCGTGTTGGCCACTTCCTTGCCCAGGGTGGTCGGCGTGGCGGGCTGGCCGTGGGTGCGCGCCAGCATCGGCATCTCGGCGGTGCGGTGGGCCAGCGCGGTGATCGCCTGGATGAGCTCGTCGATCTGCGGCAACAGTATCTGCCCGCGGGCCTCGCGCAACATCAGCGCGTGGGAGAGATTGTTGATGTCCTCGGAGGTGCAGGCGAAGTGGAAGAATTCGCTGATCGTCTGCAGCTGATCGTTGCCCGCGACCTTTTCCTTCAGAAAGTATTCCACGGCCTTGACGTCGTGGTTCGTGGTGCGCTCGATGTTCTTGACCCGTTGGGCATCTTCGCTGCGGAAGTTTTCGATGATGCCTTCGAGGATCGCCGTGCTGCGCGCGTCAAGCGCGGGGACCTCGGCGATGGCCGGTTCCGCGGCCAGTGCCTGCAGCCAGCGGATCTCGACCAATACGCGATGGCGGATCAGCCCGAACTCGCTGAAAATCGGCCGCAGATTCTCACTTTTGCCGCCGTAGCGGCCGTCGATCGGAGAGATCGCGGTCAATGTGGTGAGTTCCATGAACGCTTCCCCTAAGCCGCCAGTTGACGCAGGACATAGTGAAGTATACCGCCATGACGGAAATACTCGACTTCCTGCGGCGTATCGATGCGCACGCGCGCGCTGAAGCGGATTTCACTGCCCCCGGCCGCCTGCGCCCGCACCTGGACCTGCGCCGCCGAGCCGTCCCCCAAGCCTTCTATCGCGTACGTCTCCTCGCCCGTCAGGCCGAGAGAGGCGGCAGTTTCACCGTCCTGGTATTGCAGCGGCAGGATGCCCATGCACACCAGGTTGGTGCGGTGAATGCGTTCGTAGCTTTCGGCGATCACGGCGCGCACGCCCAGCAGGCACGGCCCCTTGGCCGCCCAGTCGCGCGACGAGCCGGAGCCGTACTCCTTGCCGGCGAGCACGATCAGCGGCACGTTCTCGGCCTTGTAACGCATGGCCGCGTCGTAGATGCTCATCTGTTCGCCGTCCGGCAGATGGCGGGTGACCCCGCCCTCGGTGTCCGGCGCCAGTTGATTGCGCAGCCGGATGTTGGCGAAGGTGCCGCGCATCATCACTTCGTGGTTGCCGCGCCGCGATCCCAGCGAATTGAAATCCGCCGGTTGCACGCCGTGTTGCAACAGATATTGCCCGGCGGGGCTGTCGGGTTTGATGGCGCCGGCGGGAGAAATGTGGTCGGTGGTCACCGAGTCGCCAAGCTTGGCCAGGACGCGCGCACCCTGGATGTCGCGGACCTCACCCGGTTCACGGCTCATGTCGTCGAAGTAGGGCGGGTTCTGGATGTAGGTGGAATCGGCCTGCCAGTCGAACAGCTGTTGCGCCGGCGCCTGCAGCGACCGCCAGCGTCCGGCGCCGGCGAACACGTCGCGGTAGACGGCGGTGAATTCCTCGCGCGTCACGCTGGCACGCACGGTGTCATTGATTTCCTGCTGGGTCGGCCAGATGTCTTTGAGGAAAACCGCGTTGCCCTCAGCATCCTCGCCGATCGCCTCGCGATACAGATCGATGTCCATTCTGCCGGCGATCGCGTAAGCCACCACCAGCGGCGGCGAGGCCAGGTAGTTCATCCGCACTTCGGCGTGAACCCGACCCTCGAAGTTGCGGTTGCCGGAGAGCACCGAGCAGACCGAGAGGTTGCCCGCGGCGATCGCCTCGGACACGGCTTCCGGCAAGGGGCCGGAATTGCCGATGCAGGTGGCACAGCCGTAGCCCACGACGTGAAAACCGAGTTGCTCCAGAGCGTCCATCAAGCCGGCGGCGTTGAGGTATTCGGTGACCACCTGGGAGCCGGGGGCGAGTGAGGTCTTGACCCAGGGTTTGACCTTCAACCCTCTGGCGGCCGCTTTTTTCGCCACCAGCCCGGCGCCGAGCATCACCGACGGGTTGGAGGTGTTGGTACAGGAGGTGATGGAAGCGATGACCACTGCGCCGTCGTCGAGTTCGAACTCCTCCCCGTTGATACTGCCTTTCACCGCGTGGCTGCTCAGCCCACGCTCCTGTTTGAGCGCGTTCAAGGCATTGCTGAACGAATCCTTGGCCACCGACAGGGCAACCCGATCCTGCGGCCGCTTGGGACCGGCCAGACTCGGCACCACGGTGCTCATGTCGAGTTCGATCAGACTGCTGTAATCGGCCTGCGGCTGATCCGGGGTGCGGAACATGTTCTGCGCCCGCGCATAGGCCTCCACCAGCGCGATCTGATGTTCATCGCGACCCGACAGGCGCAAATAGTTGAGCGTTTCCGCGTCCACCGGAAAGATGCCGCAGGTGGCGCCGTATTCGGGCGCCATGTTGGCGATGGTGGCGCGATCGGCCAGCGACAGGTGATCCAGGCCCGGTCCGAAGAACTCCACGAACTTGCCGACCACGCCGTGGCGGCGGAGCATCTCCACCACCACCAGCACCAGGTCGGTGGCGGTGGCGCCTTCGGGTAGCTCGCCGCTGAGTTTGAAACCGACCACCTGGGGGATCAGCATCGAGACGGGTTGGCCGAGCATGGCCGCTTCGGCTTCGATGCCGCCAACCCCCCAGCCGAGTACGCCCAGACCGTTGATCATGGTGGTGTGGGAATCGGTGCCGACCAGCGTATCCGGATACGCTTGCAGCGTGCCGTTGTTGGTCTGGGAGAAGACCACGCGCCCCAGATATTCCAGATTGACCTGGTGGACGATGCCGGTGTCCGGCGGCACGACCTTGAAATTGGAAAACGCGTTTTGTCCCCATTTGAGGAAGCTGTAGCGCTCCTGGTTGCGTTGGTATTCGATCTTGGCGTTGAGGTCGACCGCGTCTTTGTTGCCGAAGCTGTCGATCTGCAGGGAGTGGTCGATGACCAGTTCCGCCGGTTGCAGTGGATTGATCTTGTCCGGGTCGCCGCCCAGTCGTTTCATCGCATCGC
The DNA here is from genome assembly GCA_030148805.1 of Thiogranum sp. Taxonomy (GTDB): domain Bacteria; phylum Pseudomonadota; class Gammaproteobacteria; order DSM-19610; family DSM-19610; genus Thiogranum. The sequence goes on from JASBSS010000026.1 coordinate 59,729, forward strand.
GCATGGCCGCCAGGTCGACCACCGCCGGCACGCCGGTGAAGTCCTGCATCAGGACCCGCGCCGGCCGGTAGGCGATTTCCTGGCTGGGCTCGGCCTGCGGGTTCCAGCGGATCAGCGCTTCGATGTCCTGGCGCGTGACCGTCTTGCCGTCCTCAAAACGCAGCAGGTTTTCCAGCAGGACCTTGAGCGAGTAGGGCAGTCGGGAGACATCCTCGGCGAGCGCCGGCAGGCGGTAGATTTCGTAGGTTTTGTCGCCCACTTTCAGGTTGTCGCGACTGGAAAAACTGTTGCTCATTCAATGCTCCTGCTGGCGAACCAAAAGTTAGCGCGCCATTATGGTCTATTTGAATTTCACTGGATAGGGGTGAGGGCGAGCGCGCCAGGAGGGGCGCGGGGAGGAATCGGATCCAGATGATTTATTAAATATTTATTTTTTATTTAACTAGTTATTGTTATTTTTTAATGTAAAGTATAACCTGTTTTCAGTAATTCCCGGGCGTGTTCCGTTAATTTGGCCCGCTGCAGCAGCAACCCCAGACGGGTGCCGCCGCATTGGCGCCATAACACCACCGAGCGCATGGCGGCGAGCAACAGCGCCCGGATCTGGCGGGCGACGGCCGCGTCCTGCAAGTGCTGCGGGTCGCCGTTGACCATGATACGCGGTCGGAGGGTACTGATGGTGTCGCTGTAAGTGTCGGCGAAAGCGCTCAGGACGTTGGGGTGCAGAATCTCGAAATGCTCGCTTTGGCGTTGCGCGTGCTCGATACCGGCGCGCAACCGCTCCAGCAGGTCGTCGCGTTTACTCAGCTTGCGCTCCAGGTGCAACAGCACGACCAGATAACGGCTCAATTCGGGATCCGGTTTCTGTCGATCGCTCAGTAGTTGCGTTTGGATCAGCCGCAGTCCGCTGCGCAGTCCCCCCTGGTCCCCGTAGACCGCTTCCACCGAATCGGCGTCCAGCAGCAGGATGCTGCGCAGGGACGTTTCCAGGCTGTCGGGGTCGCAGGTCTGGCCATAGGCGGTCTGCTTGACCAGCGACAGCGCCTGCAGCACGCCGGCGAGCGCCAAAGTACGGTGGTGATTCGTTTGGATGCTCATGACTGAATCGTACCACCTCCGAGACACTCATCCCCTGAATAGAACACCACCGCCTGCCCGGGGGTGATGGCCCGTTGCGGCACCTGAAACTCCACCTGGGCGTGTTCCGCAGCGGTCATCTCGACGGTGCATGCCTGCACCTGCTGGCGATAACGGATGCGGCACTCGCAGCTCAAGGGTGTGTCGGGCGCCTGCCCGCCGATCCAGTGCAGATCGCCCGCCACCAGACGGGAGCGGAACAGGCTGGGGTGATCGCCGCCTTGGGCCACCAGCAGGCGGTTGCCTGCCAGGTCTTTGTCCACCACGTACCAGGGTTGGCCGCTGTTGGCCCGTATGCCGCCGATGCCAAGCCCCTGACGCTGGCCGATGGTATGGAACATCAACCCCTGATGCCGCCCCAGGTGACGGCCCTCGACACTGACGATCTCCCCGGGTTGGGCCGGCAGGTAATGGGCGAGGAAGTCACGGAATTTGCGTTCACCGATGAAGCATATCCCGGTGCTGTCTTTTCTGTCGGCGTTGGCGAAGCCGTGGCGCGCGGCCATGTTCCGTACCTCGGGTTTGCGCAATTCCCCGAGCGGAAACAGGCTGTGGCGGAGCGCCCGTTGGTCCAGCCGGTAAAGAAAATAGCTTTGATCCTTGTCACGGTCCAAACCCTTCAACAGGCGCCGCCTCCCGCCATCGGCGGTGATACGGGCGTAGTGACCGGTCGCAATGGCAGCGCCGCCCAGCCCTCGGGCGTAGTCCAGGAACGCCTTGAACTTGATCTCCTGGTTGCACAGGATGTCGGGGTTGGGCGTGCGGCCGGCGCGATATTCGGCGAGAAAGTGCGCAAACACTCGCTCCCAGTATTCGCTGGAAAAACTCACCGTGTGGAAGCGGATTCCCAACTGCTCGGCTACGGCCCGCGCGTGCGCCAGGTCCTCCTGGGCGGGGCAATAGCCGGGCTCATCGTCTTCGTCCCAGTTCTTCATGAACAGGCCTTCGACTTCGTAGCCCTGTTGTTGCAACAGGCAGGCCGCGACGGACGAATCCACCCCGCCGGACAGACCCACTATCACCTTGCTCTTCACGGCGGGGTGCTTCCGTCGATGTCGATCAGCAGTTCCAGCGGGTAGCGCTTGCCCTGCGCGTGATCGCGCAACGATTGCAGGACCAATGGGCTGCGCAACTGCGACCGGCGCGCCTGGATTTCCTCCAGGCTCAGCCAGTGCGCGGCGACGATGCCGGTATCGAGTTCGCGCGTTCGCGCCGGCGCGCTACAGCGGCCGCAGAAGGTGGCGCGCAGAAAGGTGTCCCGGCGGCGCGGACTGCGCCAGCGGTAGATGCCCACCAGCGCTTCAGGCTCGAACTGCCAGGCGGTCTCCTCCAGGCATTCGCGGACCACGGCGGCGACCAGGCTTTCGCCGTCCTCCAAATGTCCGGCCGGTTGATTGAATACGGTACGTCCGGCCACGATTTCCTCCACCATCAAAAACCGGCCGTTACGTTCCGCCACGGCGGCGACGGTGACTCTGGGTTTCCATTGCATTGGGCTTGACCCTGCATAAGCTGTTAGTGAATTAAAGTATAAACAAATAGTTAATTGTCACGGTTCGCGTGGGTTTGTAAATTTTCGCCTCATCGGGGCGTCATAGACTTGACATTATGTCAGGGTCCCATAAAGTAAGCTCCATGACCAAAGCCGCTTTGCGCGGGTTCGCCTCCGGTTCTCCAGGCAAGTTGTTGTTCTGGCCCGGAGAACCGGCAGAGCGCCGAGGCCATAATAATAACGCTGGAATCGCCCCGCGCAGATTCCGGACACACCAATAACACGACTAAAACGTGAGGAGGAGTCATCATGCACAAGGTCGTTAAGCAAATCTTCGTTGCAAGTGCCTTGCTGGTATTGTCTTTGGGTAATGCGTTTGCCGAAGAGGCGTTGAAGCCTTTCGTACTGGCTTACGAAACCACCGGCGACATCCAGGCGGTGGCCGACGAAGCAAAAAGCAAAGTGCAGGCCGCCGGGTTCGAGGTGGTGGGCACTTATTCCCCCTATGATGGCGCGATCATTATCGCCGTCACCAACGACGGTCTGAAGAAGTCCGCCGCCAGTTCCGAGTTCGGCGGTTATGAGGCCGGTCAGCGTGTCACCGTCACCAAGGTCGGGGACAACATCCAGGTGGCTTACACCAATCCGGTCTATCTGGCGGACGCTTATCGCATCAAGGACACTTCCGGTGCCGAGGCGGCGCTGGCGAGTCTGAAATCGGCGCTGGGCGAGAAAGAGGCCTATGGCACCGGGGACAAGCAGCTGACCGCCAAGGATCTGCGTAAGTACCACTACATGTTCGGCATGGAATACTTCGACGATCCGAGCGAGCTGGCCGAGTACGACAGCCAGGAAGAGGCCATCGCGGCGGTGGAAGCCGGTTTGTCCCAGGGCAAGGGCGGCGCCACCAAGGTGTACCGCATCGATATCCCCGGCAAGGACGAAACGGTGTTCGGCGTGGCGCTGAACGACAGCGGTTGCAGCGGCGACGAGTACATCATGAGCCGCATCGACAAGGCTGACATTCGCTCGACCGGCCATCTGCCTTACGAGATCCTTGTCTCCGATGGCAATGTCTACGCGCTGTATGCCCGTTTCCGCATCGCCATCAGCTGGCCGCATTTGCCGATGATCAAGAGCGAGACCGGAGCTACTTTCTTCAACATCATGTGTGCCCCGAACGCGATCGAAGAGTCGCTGATCAAAGCGGCCGGCGGCGAAATCTGATCTGATCCGCTGCCAACGGCGTAGCAGACCCCCGCACCTCATGGGTGCGGGGGTTTTTTATTTCCCCTTCAAATTCGGACCGATCCGTGTTTGGATCGATTAATTTGATACAATCGCGCGATCTTGCATTGATGGAACCGGGAAGACAGATGGGTTATCAGAAAATTGTTGTGCCCGAGCAGGGCGAGAAAATCACCGTCAACGACGATTTGACGCTGAACGTACCTAACCAACCGATAGTGCCCTTCATCGAGGGCGACGGTATCGGCGTGGATATCACGCCGGTAATGCGCGCTGTCGTCGATGCGGCCGTGGAGAAGGCCTTTGCCGGCCAGCGCCGGATCGTCTGGATGGAAATCTACGCGGGCGAGAAGTCCAACCGGGTCTATGGCGACAACACCTGGCTGCCCACGGAAACGCTGCAGGCGGTCAAGGATTTCAGTGTCGCGATCAAGGGCCCGCTCACCACCCCGGTCGGCGGCGGTATTCGCTCCCTCAATGTCGCCTTACGGCAGGAACTCGATCTGTACGTCTGTCTGCGCCCGGTACGCTATTACGACGGCACGCCGAGTCCGCTGAGGGAGCCGGAAAAGACCGATATGGTGATCTTCCGGGAGAACTCCGAGGACATCTACGCCGGCATCGAATGGGAATCGGGCAGCGCGGAAGTGAAAAAAGTCATCGATTTTCTGCGCAACGAGATGGGCGTCAGCAAGATCCGTTTTCCGGACACCGCGGGTATCGGCGTCAAACCGGTTTCGTCCGAAGGCACCAAACGCCTGGTGCGGCGCGCGCTGCAATACGCCATCGACCAGGAGCGTGACTCGGTGACCTTGGTGCACAAGGGCAATATCATGAAATTCACCGAAGGGGCCTTCAAGAACTGGGGCTACGAACTGGCGCGCGAGGAGTTCGGCGCGGTCGAGATCGACGGTGGCCCCTGGTGCCGTTTCAAGAATCCCAAAACCGGCGGCGATATCGTCGTCAAGGATGTGATCGCCGATGCGTTCCTGCAGCAGATTCTGTTACGGCCGGCGGAATACAGTGTCATCGCCACGCTCAATCTGAACGGCGATTACATTTCCGACGCGCTGGCCGCTCAGGTCGGCGGTATCGGCATGGCGCCGGGGGCCAATCTATCGGACACGGTGGCGTTGTTCGAGGCCACCCACGGCACCGCGCCCAAGTACGCCGGCAAGGATCAGGTCAATCCGGCGTCGCTGATCCTGTCGGCGGAAATGATGCTGCGCCACCTGGGTTGGAACGCGGCCGCGGATCTGGTGGTGAAGGGTCTGTCCGGCGCCATCGCCCGCAAGACCGTCACTTATGATCTGGAGCGTCTCATGGAAGGTGCGACCAAACTCAGCTGTTCCGCGTTCGGTAAGGCGATCGTCGAGAATATGTGACGCGCACAGCCTCGCTTGCCCGTCTCTACGGCGGGCGGGTCAGGCCGCTTCCTGCGGGTACCGCTACCCTGAAATCAACTAACGGTTTCGGCGAAACAGATTTTACTGGCCTGCAGGCCTTTCGGCCCGGTCGAGACGTCGAACTGCACGCGCTGACCTTCCTTCAGGCTTTTGTACCCGTCCATCTCGATGGACGAGAAATGTGCGAAGATGTCGTCACCACCTTCGTCGGGAGAGATGAAACCGTAACCTTTGGCATTACTGAACCATTTAACGATACCTGTCGCCATGACTCTTACATCCTCACTGCGTTCTCTGATGGGTGTTACCCCAGCTTATTTTTAAACGCGCTATCCCAAGCTCTCTGGCGTGTGGACAGCCCCTCCTCTGGCTCGCAAAGAGCCAACAGCTATTGTTAGGCCGTCGGCGCAAATAGTCAACCCTTTGGGCGAGGGAAAAGCATATCAGATCACCAGCTTAGGTGGGTGCTTGCTTGTTTTGAAAGCATGTGTATCCTGTTAATCAAGCGTTGGAAATCCGGCACGGGGATTGACCGGATCGGTTAAAATCGGGTTATGGGGAAGGAATCGCGAAATTCGCCGGATCAGGGCTTGTCGGTACTGGAAGCCAGGCCGGAGCTCAAACGGCCACCTTTGTATAAGGTAGTGTTGCATAACGACGATTACACGCCGATGGAGTTCGTCGTGTTGTTGCTGGAACAGTTTTTCGCCATGCCGAGGGAGAAGGCCACGCAGGTGATGCTGCATGTACACACCCGCGGAAAGGGTGTGTGCGGCGTCTTCACCAAGGATATCGCGGAAACAAAAGTGGCGCAGGTCAATGATTATGCGCGTCAAAATCAACATCCGCTGCTGTGTGCCATGGAGGAGGCCTAGACGGGAATGAGGTAGTCACCATGCTGAGCAAAGAGTTGGAATTCACCCTCAACCTGGCATTCAAGGAAGCCAGGGAAAAGCGTCATGAATTCATGACGGTAGAACACTTATTGCTGGCGTTGCTGGACAACCCCACGGCCGCCGAGGTCCTGAAATCCTGTGGTGTCGATATCGACCGCTTGAAGAAGGAGCTGGTCGCCTTCCTGGACGAAACCACGCCGCTGCTGCCCAGCCACGACAATCGCGAGACCCAACCGACGCTGGGTTTTCAACGGGTGCTGCAGCGGGCGGTCTTTCACGTCCAGTCCTCGGGCAAGAAGGAAGTCACCGGCGCCAACGTGCTGGTCGCCATTTTCAGCGAACAGGAGTCCCAGGCGGCCTATTTCCTCAACAAGCAGGACATCACCCGTCTGGACGTGGTCAATTACATCTCCCACGGCATATCGAAGGTGGCGGGCGAGCAGAGCGAGGACGAGGCGGCGGCGGAGTCCGAAGGCGCCGCGACCACGGACAACGCTCCCAAGAAGCCGCTGGAGAGCTTCGCCACCAATCTCAACGAAATGGCCATGAAGGGCAAGATCGACCCGCTCATCGGCCGTCGCCTGGAGATCGAGCGGACCATCCAGATTCTCTGTCGGCGGCGCAAGAACAACCCGCTGTATGTCGGTGAAGCGGGCGTCGGCAAGACGGCACTGGCCGAAGGGCTGGCAAAGCTGATCGTCGACGGCGAGGTCCCGGAGGTGTTGCTCAACAGCACGATTTACTCCCTCGACCTGGGTTCGCTGGTCGCCGGCACCAAATACCGGGGCGACTTTGAAAAGCGTCTCAAGGGCGTGCTGGCGCAGTTACGCAAGGAACCGGGGGCGATTCTGTTCATCGACGAAATCCACACCATCATCGGCGCCGGCGCGGCCTCCGGGGGCGTCATGGATGCCTCCAATCTGGTCAAGCCGATGCTCGCCTCGGGCGAGCTGAAATGCATCGGCTCGACCACCTACCACGAGTACCGGGGTATTTTCGAGAAGGATCGAGCCCTGGCGCGGCGTTTTCAGAAAATCGACGTGGCCGAGCCAACGGTGGATGAGGCCTATAGTATCCTCAAGGGGCTGAAAACCCGCTTCGAGGATCATCACGAGGTCAAGTATTCGGCCAAGGCCTTGCGCGCCGCGGTGGAGCTGTCCTCCCGTTATATCAACGATCGTTTCCTGCCCGACAAGGCCATCGACGTCATCGACGAAGCCGGAGCCAACCAGCGCCTGTTGCCGCCGTCGCGGCGAAAGAAGACCATCGGGGTGTCCGATATCGAAAGCATCATCTCCAAAATCGCGCGGATTCCGCCAAAGACGGTGTCTTCCTCCGACAAGGATGCGTTGCGCACCCTGGAGCGCGATCTGAAAATGGTGGTGTACGGCCAGGACGAGGCGATCGAGACCATGGCCAGCGCCATCAAGATGTCGCGTTCCGGTCTGGGCACCGAGGACAAACCCATCGGCTCCTTCCTCTTCGCCGGGCCCACCGGGGTGGGCAAAACGGAGGTCACCCGCCAACTGGCGCTGATCATGGGCATCGAACTGATCCGTTTCGACATGTCCGAGTACATGGAGCGTCATACCGTGTCGCGTCTGATCGGCGCGCCTCCCGGCTACGTGGGTTTCGACCAGGGCGGTCTGTTGACCGAGGCGGTCACGCGTAATCCGCATGCCGTCCTGTTGCTGGACGAAATCGAGAAAGCGCACCCGGATGTGTTCAATCTGCTGCTACAGGTCATGGACCACGGCACCCTCACCGACAACAACGGACGCAAGGCGGATTTCCGCAACGTGGTGATTGTCATGACCACCAACGCCGGCGCCTCGGAGATGAGCCGTCCCTCGATCGGTTTTACGTCTCAGGATCATTCCAGCGACGGCATGGAAGTGATCAAAAAACTGTTCACGCCCGAATTCCGCAACCGCCTGGACGCGGTCATTCAGTTCAAACCCCTGGACCCCGCGGTCATCACCCGGGTGGTGGACAAATTCATCTACGAACTGGAAGCCCAGCTGCAGGAGAAAGGTGTCACGGTGGATGTCGAGGACTCGGCCCGCGAGTGGTTGGCCGAGCACGGCTTCGACGCGAAGATGGGGGCCCGACCGATGGCGCGCCTGATCCAGGAGCAGATCAAGAAGCCGCTGGCCGAGGAGCTGTTGTTCGGCCGCCTGGCCAATGGCGGGCACTTGCGGATTCGCGCCGAACAGGGGCGCCTGGTGCACGATGTGGATATTGAGGAAGAAGTGCTGTGACGGAGCGCGGCACCGGTGGCCGATCCGTCCGTTGGTTTAACGCGCGCGGTAGGTAATACGGCCTTTGCTGAGATCGTAAGGCGTTAGCTGGACGGTTACCTTGTCGCCGGTCAAGATGCGAATGTAGTGTTTGCGCATTTTGCCGGAAATGTGCGCTGTCACCACGTGACCGTTTTCCAATTCCACGCGGAACATCGTATTGGGCAGCGTCTCGACGACGGTGCCTTCCATCTCAATGTGGTCTTCTCTTGCCATTATTTCTCTGGATCTGGCCCACGACAGCGGCGGAGTATAACCGATTCTGGAGTAAAATTGGCACTTCCCCAATGGAGATAGGGTTAGGCGATCGCCGCCAGGTCGTGCCAGCGGCCGTGCCGATAAGCCTGGAGCGGGCGAAAGCGATTCTTGTAGTCCATTTTTTCGCTGCCCGCGATCCAGTAACCCAGGTAGAGCCAGGCGCGGTGGCCGGATCTGGCCAATTCGACCTGGCGTAACACGGCGAGGGTGCCGGGGCTGCGTCTGGCTTCGGCAACATCATAAAAGGTATAAACCGCGGACAAGGCGTTGTGCATGATATCGGTGACCGCCACCACCAGCGGGCGTCCGCTCAGGCTGCCAACCAGAAAACGGGTATCGCTCCAGTCGCTGTCGAGAAACTGCCGGTAATCCGTTTCGCTGGGTTCGTCCATGCCGCCTCCCGGGTGGCGTGCGCGCAGATAGTCACGATACAGCGGGAACAAATCTTCGCTGTCGCGGGGCAGGCGTATCTCCCAGTCCAGGTCGCGGTTGCGGCGCCAGACCCGTCGCTGGCTGCGGCTGGGAAGAAATTGGGCCACTGACAACCGCACCGGAACGCATTCCGAGCAACCCGGGCAGGCGGGAACATATAGATCGTTGCCGCTGCGCCGAAAGCCGTAGCGGGCGAGTTGGGCATACAGCGTCATGGAAAAGCGCGCCTGGGGGTCGGCGAATACCGAAACCGCGGAACGATCGTCGAGATAAGGGCAGGGGCGCGGTAAGGTGGCGAAAAAACGCAGTTCCTCGGTACTGGAAGAATGCCTGCCGTTCATCACCGCCACGCCTGTTCCAGTAGTCCGCCGTCGAAACGCCAGGGGCTGTGCGGGGCTTGTTCACAGTACCTGTCGAGGTATTGCACGAACTGGCGGCGCGGTATTTCGCTGGCGCCCAGACTGGCCAGATGGGCGGAATGGACCTGGCAGTCGATCAAGCCGAAATTCCACGCGCCCAGCTGCCTGACCAGATGACAAAACGCGACTTTGGAGGCGTCGGTTACGCGGCTGAACATGGATTCACCAAAAAACACCCGGCCGATGGCCACCCCGTACAATCCGCCGACCAGCACGCCGTCATGCCAGCACTCCAGCGAATGAGCGAAGCCCTGACGGTGTAGCCGGCGATAGGCCGCGCTCATCGCGTCGCTGATCCAGGTTCCCTCGCTGTTTCGCCGGGGCTCGGCGCAAGCTGCGATCACCGCGTCGAAGGCCTGATTCAGGGTCGGTCGGAAGCGGCGCCGGTTGAGCGTCTTGCGCAGACTGCGCGAGACCCGCAGGTGGTGCGGGAAAAGCACCGCGCGTGGATCCGGCGACCACCAGAGGATGGGTTGTCCCGGGTTGTACCAGGGGAAAATACCCCTGCGGTAGGCGTTCAACAGCCGGTCACTGCTCAGATCGCCGCCCGCGGCCAGTAGGCCGTTGGGATCGCGCATCGCCAGACTGACGTCTGGAAACTCCGACGGCGGGTCGTCCGCTCTGAGCCAGTATGGCCCGATTGCGGTCATGCCGCGGCGCCTTCGCGAAAGGGTGAGCGACACGTCAACTCCTCTATATAATCGCGCATGGCATCCGCTTCCTGGTCCAGATAACGGTCTATGATGCCACGGAAACCCGGGTGGGCGATCCAATGCGCCGACCAGGTGGGAACGGGCAGGAACCCCCGGCTGATTTTGTGCTCGCCCTGGGCGCCCGGCTCGAACAGGCGCAAGCCGTGGCGAATGCAATAATCGATACCTTGATAATAGCAGGCCTCGAAGTGCAGGCTGTGGTAGTGCTCGTTACAGCCCCAGTGACGCCCGTACAGGGCGTTTCTGCCCCGCAGGCAGATGGCTCCGGCGACCGGTTGCGCGGCTTTGCTGGCGATCACCAGTACCAGTTGTTCTCCCATGGTAGTCGCGATTTGGTGAAAAAAACCGCGGCTGAGCGTGGCGTAACCCCACTTCTTGTCGAAGGTCGAGCGGTAGAAGCCATACATGATATCGAGTTCCCCGGGGCTGGCTTCGTGGCCGTGGACGATGCGCATTTCGATGCCGGCCTGATCGACATAGCGTCGCTCGCGGCGAACCTTCTTGCGCTTGCGTGCATTGAAGGAATCCAGATAATCGTCAAAATCGCGGTAACCCTGGTTGTGCCAATGGAACTGACAGCCCAGGCGCAGCGACAGCCCCTGTTCGCGCAGACGCCGGGTGTCTTCCGGGTCGGTGAACAACCAGTGCAGCGAGGACAGCTGTTCGCTCTGCGACCATTCCCGCGCCAGAGAGATCAGGGCGCTGGCCACCGAATCGCGATCGCTGCCGGGGGCGGTCAGTATCCGGGGACCGGTCGCGGGCGTATAAGGGATCGCCACCACCGCCTTGGGGTAGTAGGGCAGGCCGGCGCGCTGGTACGCCTCGGCCCAGGACCAGTCGAAGACGAATTCACCGTAAGAGTTGTCCTTGAGATACAAAGGGACCACTCCCACCGGGAGCCCCCCTTCGAGCGCGACCAGGTGGCGCGGCAACCAGCCATGGCGCGGCCCGACGCAGTCGTTGTTTTCCAGTGCGGCGAGAAATTCGTAGCGCAGAAACGGGTTGTCGATGCCCGTGACCCGATTCCAGGCGTCGCGCTCCAGTTCGTCAATGCCGCTGAGTACCCGCAGTTCCATGGCTCTAGTTTAACCAATCTTTCCCGCCCAATAGCTATATTTGAATCAAGTCTTTGTTCTACAATGGCGAGGTGGATTACGCCGAGCTTAAAATCCAGGTGGGTGAAACCCTGCAGCTGCAAACGCGTGACGGCGAGGATTCGCGCCGTCTTCAGGTAAAGTTGGTCGGCTACATGCCGGGGGCCAGTCTGCTCGTGACCACACCCACGGTGGGTGGCAAAACCATGATCATGCGCGAGGGGCAACCGTTCGTGGTACGCATGCTCTCGGGAAAGCGGATAGTCGGATTCACCACCACCATATTGCGCAGTTGTGCCAGACCGTTTCCGTACCTGCACCTGGCCTATCCGCAGGAAGTCGAACAGATCACCGTGCGCCAGGCCGAGCGGGTGCGGGTCAAACTGTTTGCTTCACTGAGCAACCCCAATCCCGAGTTCCCGTCGGCCAAGCCACGCTCGGCGACGATTGTCGATATCAGCACCAGTGGCGCCCTCATGGTGGCGGCCGAGCAGTTGGGAGCGGTCGGCGACGCGGTCACGGTGCGCTGTGCCCTGAAAATCGGCGGCAAGGAGAAGCTGCTGTCGCTGCCGGCGCTGATCCGTAGCATCTACAGCGGGCAGAACGAGGAATACGGCGGCGGCTGCTATTATCACGGCCTGGAGTTCGCGGCCACCGACGAGCAGGACGTTTTCGCCCTTCACGGCTTCGTCTACGAGCAGATTGTACGGGCGCATTCGGAGTAGCCGCCCGTCGGCGCCCGCTTAGCCTCGCCAGTTCAGCCCTGTTTATCCAGATTGTCCAGATATTTCTCCGCGTCCAACGCCGCCATGCAGCCCGAGCCGGCCGAGGTCACCGCCTGGCGGTAGATGTGGTCGGCGACGTCCCCGGCCGCGAACACGCCCTCCACGCTGCACGCGGTGGCGTCGCCGTCGACACCACTTTTCACCTTGAGATAACCGCCCTTGTGCATCTCCAGCTGATTTTCGAACAACGCAGTGTTAGGTTTGTGTCCGATAGCGATAAAGACGCCATCGAGGGTGATATCCCGGGTATTGCCGTCCTGAACCTGCTTGATGCGCATGCCGGTCACGCCGCTGTCGTCGCCCAGCACTTCGTCCAGGACGTGATTCCAGGCGATTTCGACCTTGCCTTCCTGCTCCCGCGCGAACAGCCGATCCTGAAGGATCTTTTCCGCCCGCAGCTGGTCGCGTCGGTGCACCAGCGTGACATGCGAGGCGATGTTGGCCAGGTAGAGGGCCTCCTCGACCGCGGTGTTGCCGCCGCCGATCACGGCCACGGGCTTGCCGCGATAAAAGAACCCATCGCAGGTGGCGCAGGCGGAGACGCCCCGGCCCTTGAAACTTTCCTCCGAGGGCAGCCCGAGATATTGTGCCGAGGCACCGGTGGCGATAATCAGCGCGTCGCAGGTATAGGCACCCGAATCGCCTTGCAGCCATAGCGGGCGGCGGTTCAGATCGACCTTGTTGATATGATCGAAAATGATCTCGGTATTGAAACGTTCGGCATGCGCGCGCATGTCGTCCATCAGCCCGGGCCCCTGCAGACCCTCCGCGCCGGCGGGCCAGTTTTCCACGTCGGTGGTGGTGGTGAGCTGACCGCCTTGCTCCAGTCCGGTGATCAACACCGGGTCGAGATTCGCCCGTGCGGCGTAGATGGCGGCGGTGTAGCCGGCCGGACCGGATCCCAGGATGAGTAGGCGGCAATGCTTGTTATCGCTCATAAATTCTTGACTCCGCGGTAAATGGCGTGTGGGCGCGCAAGCCTGTCGGCCACACATGCTGCGCCCTGAAAGCTGGCAGGCAATGGTACGGAATGTGTCGGAAGGGGTAAAGAAATCCCGCCACCGGCGGGAGCGGCGGCCGGTGCCACCCCAGAACAATCCTGCTACCATGAGGGCCGCGCGTGCGCCGCGCCGCTCGTTGGCGAAAGCGGCGAGTTTTCTCTTGCCCGCTGATGAGATCGGATTTAAAATTCTCAGATATTTAATACGTTAACGTACATACTTACCGATATTTCTTACTTTGGCTCAAGCGCGTCGAAAAAAAGCGGAAACGCAAAAGCTGCCTTCCCACGTCGGCAAAGGTCTGCGGGAAGGGACGCTGTTCCTGACCACGGCACTGGCGCTGTACCTGTTACTGTCGTTGCTCAGTTACGACGTGCGCGACCCGGGGTGGTCTCATCGCGGCCCCACCGAGACGGTCCATAATTTTGGTGGCGTGGTCGGCGCCTGGTTCGCCGACGTGTTCCTTTATCTGTTTGGCTATCTGGCCTATCTGTTCCCGCTGATGGTGGCCTTCAGCGGCTGGTTGGTGTTGCGTGGCCGCACCCCGAGCGGCGGCATCGACATTCATGTTCTCGCCGTGCGCTGGGCCGGGTTCCTTCTGACGGTGGCTTCCGGTTGCGCTCTGGCCACGCTGCACTTCCAGATCGAACCGGGTCGGTTGCCGTTGGACGCCGGCGGCGTGTTCGGCAACCTGGTGGGGCACCAGTTGGATGCGTTGTTCAGCTTCATGGGCGCCACGCTGTTTCTGCTGGCGCTGTTCTTGTCCGGTGTCACGCTGTTTACCGGGCTCTCTTGGCTCAGTCTGATGGACTGGACCGGGCGCGTCAGCCTCCAGGGGTTGGCCTGGGTCCATGCCCGCGTGGGCGATCTTCGCTTGCGGTATCAGGCCCACCGGGCGCGGCGTCAGCGCGAGGAGACGGTTGCCGCCAAGCAGGAGAAGCGCCAGAGCGTGCCGCGCAAGCCACCGCGTATCGAGCCGGTGATCAAGAAAGTCGAAGTCAGTGACCGGGTCGAACGTGAGCGCCAGGTGAAGTTGTTCGATTCGCCGCCCAACACGGAGCTTCCACCGTTGTCACTGCTCAACGATCCCTACGAACACACCGAGGGCTATTCCGAGGCGGCGCTGGAAGCCATGTCGCGGCTGGTGGAGATGAAGCTGGCCGATTTCGGCATCGAGGTCGAAGTGGTGGCGGTGCAGCCGGGGCCGGTGATCACCCGTTTCGAGCTGCAGCCGGGTACCGGGGTCAAGGTCAGCCAGATCAGTAATCTGTCCAAGGATCTGGCGCGCGCCCTGTCGGCGATCAGCGTCCGCGTGGTGGAGGTGATTCCCGGCAAGACGGTCATCGGGCTCGAGATCCCCAACGAACAGCGGGAAATCGTTTCGCTCAGCGAGATCCTCAAATCGCCTGAGTACGACAGCTCCAACTCCCCCTTGACCCTGGCACTGGGCAAGGACATCGGCGGTCTGCCCACGGTCGTGGACCTGGCCAAGATGCCCCATCTGCTGGTGGCCGGTACCACGGGCTCGGGCAAGTCGGTGGCCATCAACGCCATGGTGCTGAGCCTGTTGTACAAGACGCTGCCCAAAGACGTGCGCATCATCATGATCGACCCGAAGATGCTGGAGCTGTCCGTGTATGAGGGAATTCCGCATCTGTTGACGCCCGTCGTCACCGATATGAAAGAGGCTGCCAACGCGTTGCGCTGGTGTGTCGGCGAAATGGAGCGGCGCTATCGTCTGATGGCCGCCCTCGGGGTGCGCAATATCGGCGGCTACAACCGCAAAGTGCAAGAGGCCATCGACAATGGCCAGCCCATCCCCGATCCGCTGTTCAAACCCGACGAACTGTTGGAAGAAAACCCCGAGCCGCCGACCCTGGAACCGCTGCCGTTCATTGTGGTCATTATCGACGAGCTCGCCGATATGATGATGGTGGTGGGCAAGAAGGTCGAGGAGTTGATCGCCCGGCTGGCGCAGAAGGCGCGCGCCGCCGGGGTGCACCTGATTCTGGCCACGCAACGGCCGTCGGTGGACGTCATTACCGGTCTGATCAAGGCCAATATTCCGACCAGAATCGCGTTTCAGGTATCGTCGAAAATCGATTCCCGGACCATTCTGGACCAGGCGGGGGCGGAAAATCTATTGGGGCACGGCGACATGCTCTATCTGGCGCCGGGGACGGGTATTCCCACCCGGCTGCACGGTGCCTTCGTCGACGATCCGGAAGTCCACCGGGTGGTCGATCACCTCAAGGGTCGTGGCGAGCCGGACTATATTGAGGATATCGTACAGACCAGCACCGATTTCCTGCCTGGCGGAGGCGCCGCGGGTGACGAGGACGACGCCGAAAGCGATCCTCTCTACGACGACGCCGTGCGCGTGGTCACCGAGACCCGGCGGGCGTCGATTTCGGGTGTCCAACGGCGGCTCAAGATCGGTTACAACCGGGCGGCGCGTATGATCGAGCAGATGGAGGCCAGTGGCATCGTCGGACCGCAGCAGTCCAACGGCAACCGCGAAGTGCTGGCACCGCCACCGCCCGAGGTATGACTAGATGCGGATTCAGATAATGCGAGACTGGCGCGGTTTTGTCTTTACGCTTTGGCTGGCGCTCGGCCTGACGCCGGCGTCCGCCACGGCCGCCGATCTGGTCAGCGAATGGTTCTCCGGTCTGGAGTCGATCCAGGCGGATTTCAGCCAACAGGTGTTCGACAGTTCCGGCGAGCAGATGCAGGACTCGCAGGGCAAGGTGTGGATTCAACGTCCGGGACGTTTCCGCTGGGATTACCGCACACCCTATCATCAACTGATCGTCTCCGACGGCAAACGACTGTGGACCTATGACGAAGACCTCGAGCAGGCCACGGTGAAGGATCTCGACGCCGCGTTGAGCAGCACGCCGGCCATGCTGTTGAGCGGTTACCGGCCGCTGGGCGAGATCATGACCTGGGAAGCGGACGGTGAGAGCGGAGGGCTGAAATGGTATCGCCTGCGCCCCCGGGCGGCCGATGCTTCGGTGGAGCGTGTGCGCATCGGTTTCGCCGGTCGCCAACTGGATACCATCGAGGTGGTAGACGGCTTTGGCAACCACACGCGCATCCGGTTCAGCGCCATGCAGCGCAACCACAAGCTCGACAGCGATCTGTTTCATATACAGCTACCCGAAGGAACCGATGTCATCGGCCCCGGCCAATGACCGCTGCGCGTGAATTCCGGCCGCTGGCCGATCGCATGCGGCCGCGCAATCTCGACGAATTCGTCGGCCAGAGCCATATCCTGGGTGCCGACAAGCCGTTGCGCCGGGCGGTGATGACCGCGCAGTTGCATTCCATGCTGTTCTGGGGGCCGCCCGGGACCGGTAAAACCACACTGGCGCGGCTGCTGGCCGCTAGCTCCGGCGCGGAATTCGTCGCCCTCTCCGCGGTGCTCGCGGGGGTCAAGGAGGTGCGCCAGGCCGTCGAACTCGCGCGTCAGCGCCAGCAGGTCGAACAGCGTCAGACGCTGCTGTTCGTCGACGAGGTACACCGCTTCAACAAGGCGCAGCAGGATGCCTTTCTGCCGTTTGTGGAGGACGGCACCGTGCTGTTTGTGGGCGCCACCACCGAGAATCCCTCCTTCGAGCTGAACAACGCCCTGTTGTCGCGGGCGCGGACCTATGTGTTGAAGCGGCTCAGCGAGCAAGAGCTGCTGAGCGTCCTGCGCCAGGCGCTGGCCGACACCGAGCGTGGCCTGGGCGGGGCGCCGACCTGGATCGCCGAGGCGCAGCTGGCGCGAATTGCCGCGGCCGCCGACGGGGATGCGCGTCGCGCGCTGACCATGCTGGAGATCGTCTTTGATCTCAGCGCCGATCAGGCTGCCGTCGACGATGCCACCCTGGCCGACGTGCTGGCCGGCGGCGTGCGCCGCTTCGACAAGGGCGGCGAGGCCTTTTACGATCAGATATCGGCCCTGCACAAAGCGGTGCGTGGCTCGGCGCCGGATGCGGCGCTTTACTGGTTGGCGCGCATGCTCGACGGCGGCTGCGATGCGTTGTACCTGGCGCGCCGTGTGGTGCGCATGGCCAGCGAGGACATCGGCAACGCCGATCCAAGGGCCCTGACGCTGGCGCTCGAGGCGTGGCAGGTGCAGGAGCGCCTGGGCAGCCCCGAGGGCGAACTGGCGATCGCCCAGGCGGTGGTGTACCTGGCCTGCGCCGCCAAGAGCAACGCGGTGTACACGGCCTTCAAGGCCGCCATGAAGGACGCCCGCAGCCACGGCTCGCTGGAGGTGCCGCTGCATTTGCGCAACGCGCCCACGCGGTTGATGAAAGAGCTCGACTACGGCCGTCACTACCGTTACGCCCACGACGAACCGGAAGGTTATGCCGCGGGCGAACGCTATTTTCCCGACGAGATGCCAGCGGCGCGCTATTACCGGCCGGTCGAGCGCGGCCTCGAACAGCGCATCGCGCAGAAGCTGGCGCATCTGCGCGAACTGGATCGGCGCGCCGCCAAGGAAAACAAATAAATGCGACCCCGCCGGTCTTCCGGTAACATGGGCGCCCGATGAATCAGATGCTGGCGATAGCGGGCGGGGGCGCCATCGGCGCGTTGCTGCGTTTCTGGGTTTCGGGCTGGGTGTATGCGCTGGCCGGGCGCGGTTTCCCTTACGGTACCCTGGTGGTGAATGTCCTCGGCAGTCTGGCGATCGGGTTTTTCAGCGTCTGGCTGCTGGAGCGGGTGGCCGGAGGGGTGGCCTGGCGCGCGTTTTTGCTCATCGGCCTGTTGGGAGCCTTCACTACGTTCTCGACCTTCTCGCTGGAAACGCTCAACCTGATCGAGACCGGACAAGTGGGGCGGGCGCTGATGAACATGGCGCTGAGCCTGGTATTGTGCCTGGCCGCCGCCGCGCTTGGCGTCTTGTTGGCGAGGCAGCTATGAAATTTGAAACGGTTACTTTTGTACGCGTCTATCTGACCGAAGCAGACAAAAGCCTGAAGGATTTGCTGCGCTGTCTGCACGACGAGGCGCGGGTGCGCGGGGTGACGGTGTTTCGCGCCGTTTCCGGCTTTGGCCGCAGTGGCACCGTGCATTCCTCGTCGCTGCTGGATCTGTCGCTCGATCTGCCGGTCAGCGTCGAATTCTTCGACAGTCCGGAGAAAATCGCCGCCCTCCTGCCGCAACTGGAGACCAGCTTCGAGCCCGGGCATATCGTCCAATGGCAAGCGCAAATGAACGTCTGAACCTGTCCCTGAAGTGAAGACCTATGCTCGATCCCAAACTGATACGTAATCATCTGCCGGAAGTCACGGCGCGGCTGGCCACGCGCGGCTTTGTGCTGGACAGCGCCCGCATCGAGCGCTTGGAGGCGGAGCGCAAAGTCATTCAGACGCGCACCGAGCAATTGCAGGCCGAACGCAACGCGCGCTCCAAAGCCATCGGCAAGGCGAAGGCCGCCGGCGAGGATATCCAGCCGTTGCTCGACCAGGTGGCCGGACTGGGAAACGCGCTCGACGAGGCGCGCGGCTCGCTCGAAGCGCTCCAGGAGCAGCTCAACGCGCTTTTGCTCGAGGTGCCGAATATCCCGCACGAGTCCGTCCCCCAAGGCGCCGACGAGACGCACAACCAGGAGATTCGGCGTTGGGGCGAGCCGCCGGCATTCGAGTTTGAAGTCAAGGATCACGTCGATCTCGGTCAGGGGCTCGGTGGCATGGAGTTCGACAGCGCGGCGAAGCTCTCTGGCTCGCGCTTTGCGGTGCTGCGTGGTCCTCTGGCCCGGCTGCAGCGCGCCCTGATCCAGTTCATGCTCGACGTCCACACCGGCGAACACGGCTATCAGGAATGCTATGTGCCCTATCTGGTCAACGCCGAGAGTTTGCGCGGCACCGGACAGCTGCCCAAATTCGAGGAAGACCTGTTCGCCACCCGCGGCGAACCAGGGTTTTACCTGATTCCCACCGCCGAGGTGCCGGTGACCAATCTGGTGCGCGAGACGATTCTCGAAGCGGCGCAAATGCCGCTGCGCCTGACCGCGCACACGCCTTGCTTTCGCTCCGAGGCCGGTTCCTACGGCAAGGACACGCGCGGCCTCATCCGTCAGCATCAGTTCGAGAAAGTGGAGATGGTGCAGATCGTCAGACCGGAGGCGTCCTGGCAGGCGCTGGAGGAACTGACAGGGCACGCCGAAAGCATCCTGCAGCGCCTGGAACTGCCTTATCGGGTGATGGCGCTGTGTACGGGCGATATCGGTTTTTCCGCTGCCAAGACCTACGACCTGGAGGTCTGGTTGCCCGGTCAGAGCGCGTACCGGGAAATCTCCTCGTGCAGCAATTTCGTGGACTTCCAGGCACGGCGCATGCAGGCGCGTTATCGTAATCCCGACACGGGTAAACCGGAGCTGGTGCACACCCTCAATGGCTCCGGACTGGCGGTGGGCCGAACCCTGGTGGCGATCATGGAGAACTATCAACAGGCGGACGGCGCGGTGCAAGTGCCGACGGTCCTGCAGCCGTATATGAACGGCCTGACGCGCATCGATCCCGAATAGCTCGGCGTGAGGCGCCAGGTCGGGGGAGGGTTCATGACTCGATTTCGATCAGGGTCTCATCGGGATTGACGCTGTCGCCCTTGGCGACGTGGATCGCCTGGACCCGGCCGCCGACCGGTGCCTGGATTTCGGTTTCCATTTTCATCGCCTCGGTTACCAGCACCGGATCGCCGGCGTTGACCTCGGCGCCTATCTGTACCAGCACGTCGATCACCGTGCCGGGCATGGAGGTGGTGACGTGGCCGGGCGCGGTCGCTTTCGGACGTTTGCTGCCGCTGATCTTCGCCGACGCCGCGCCGGAGCTCTCTTGGAGTTCGGCCAGGGTCTCCACCAGGATCTCCTCCGGCACCCCATCCACGGTCAGATAAAACGGGCGCTCCTGTTGCGTGCGGTGGCCGGTGCCCGTGATCTGAATGTGATGGGTTTCGCCGTGCAGCGTCACGTTGAATTCGGTGGGTTTGTGCTGATCCACGCCGGCTTCAGGTGTGTTTTCCAGCGGCTCCGGTTGCAGCGTGCCAGCGGCGCGTTGCTTGAGAAAATCGCGGCCGAGTTCCGGAAACATGGCGTAGGTGAGCACGTCTTCCTCGCTTTGCGCCAGCTCACCGATCTCCTCGCGTAGCGTCTGCATTTCGTTGCGCAACAGGTCGGCCGGGCGGACATCGATGGTCTCTTCGTTGCCGATCGCCTGCTGGCGCAGCACCCTGTTGATTTCACCCGGTGCCCGTCCGTAGCGGCCTTGAAGGTAGAGTTTCACTTCGTTGCTGATGGTCTTGTAACGCTCGCCGGTCAGCACGTTGAGGACCGCCTGGGTACCAACGATTTGCGAGGTCGGCGTCACCAGCGGCGGATAGCCCAGATCCTGCCGCACCCGCGGAATCTCCTGCAGCACGTCTTCTACCCGGTTGAGCGCCGCCTGTTCGCGCAGTTGCGTGTAGAGGTTGGAAATCATGCCGCCGGGTACCTGATAGACCTGAACCCGGGTGTCGAGTCCGGTCATCTCGCTCTCGAACTGGCGGTATTTCTTGCGCACCTCGCGGAAATAGAAGCCGATCGCCTGCAGTTTCTTCAGGTCCAGCCCGGTGTCGTATACGGTTGCGGCGAGCGCTGCCACCATGCTTTCCGTCGGTGGGTGCGAGGCGCCGCCGGCGAAGGCGGAGATGGCGGTGTCGATATGCCGGCAGCCGTTTTCTATCGCCTTCAACTGGCACATTTCCGCCGCCCCGGCGGTGGCGTGACTGTGCAGGTGCACGGGAATGTCCAGCGCGGCGACCAGTTTGGCGACCAGCTCCGCGGTCACCATGGGCGTGAGCAAACCCGCCATGTCCTTGATCGCCACGCTCTGGCACCCCATGGCGGCGAGCTCACGCGCCATCGCGACGAACTGATCGGTGCTATGAACCGGACTGGTGGTGTAGCAGATCGTACCCTGGGCATGCTTGCCGGTGGCGAGCACGGCCTGCACCGCGGTTTCAAGATTGCGTACGTCGTTGAGCGCGTCGAAGACACGGAACACGTCGATACCGTTGCCGGCGGCCTTGGCGACGAAGGCGCGGACGACTTCATCGGAATAATGCCGGTAACCGAGCAGATTCTGGCCGCGCAGGAGCATTTGCAGGCGGGTGTTGGGCAGCGCGGCGCGCAACTGGCGCAAACGTTCCCAAGGGTCTTCCTTCAGGTAGCGCAGACAGGCATCGAAGGTGGCGCCGCCCCAGGCTTCCAGCGACCAGTAGCCGATGGCATCGAGCTGGCCACACACTGGTAGCATGTCGGCCGTGCGCATGCGGGTGGCGATCAGCGACTGGTGCGCGTCGCGCAGGATGACGTCGGTAATGTGGACCCTGGACATGACGCTGATGCCTCTTCAGTGCTTCAATGGCCGGCGTGCGCCGCCAGCGCGGCGGCAGCCACTGCGGCGAGTTCGCGCGCCGGTCGACTGGTTTTATAGTTGACCAGTTGCGGGTGGTCGGCAACGAATCCGGTATCGAATCTGGCGGATCTGAAGGCCTCGACCTTCAGGACTTCCAGGTAATACGGGATGGTGGTCTTCACGCCGTAGACCCCGGTGTCGTGCAAGGCACGGCTGGCGCGGCGCAGGAGCTCTTCCCAGTGCAACGACCAGACGGTGAGCTTGGCGCACAGGGAGTCGTAATAGGGTGGTATGCTATAGCCGGTGTAGATCGCCGCGTCGGTGCGCACCCCCGGTCCGCCGGGCGCGAAATAGCGGGTGATACGCCCGAAGCTGGGCAGGAAGTCGTTTTTGGGGTCCTCGGCGTTGATCCGAAACTGCATCGCATAGCCGCGTCGCTGGATCTCGGCCTGGGTGAAGGGCAGGGGCCTGCCTGCGGCGATGTGGATCTGGGCGCCGACGATATCGATGCCGGTAATGCTCTCGGTGACCGTGTGTTCCACCTGTAGCCGGGTGTTCATTTCCATGAAGTGGAAATCCCCGTCCGCGTCCATGAGGAACTCCACCGTACCGGCGTTGTGGTATCCCACGGCGCGCGCCGCGCGAATGGCGTACTCGCCGATGCGCTCGCGCTGGCGATCGTCCAGCTGCGGTGAGGGGGCGATCTCGATGAGTTTCTGATGGCGCCGCTGGATCGAACAGTCCCGTTCGAACAGGTGCACGACATTGCCCTGTTCATCGGCCAGGATCTGCACTTCGATGTGACGCGGACGGTCGATGCACTTCTCCAGAAATACCTCGGCGCTGCCAAAGGCCTTGCGCGCCTCGGAAAGCACCCGCTCGTAGTTGCGTTGCAGCTCCGCCGGGTCGTTGCAGCGACGGATGCCGCGCCCGCCACCACCGGAGGTGGCTTTGAGCATCACCGGAAACCCGATGTCCTGCGCCAGCGCGAGTGCTTCCTCGAGACTGCCCAGGCTGCGGTCGCTGCCCGGTATCACCGGCACGCCGGCCTTTTGCATGCTCAGACGGGCTTCGATTTTATTGCCCATCGCGCGGATCACCGGCTCGGGCGGTCCGATGAATTTGACCCCGCGCCGAGCACAGATGCGCGCCAGCTGGGGGTTTTCCGAAAGAAACCCGTAACCCGGATGCAGGGCGTCGCAACCTGTGGCCACCGCCAGATTGACGATGCGATGGGCGTTGAGATAGCCGGCCACCGGGTCGGGGCCGATGTTATAGGCCGCGCTGGCTTTCTTGACGTGGAGCGCGTGGCGGTCGGCGTCGCTGTAGATGGCGACGGATTCGATGCCGGCTTCCTGGCAAGCGCGCACGATGCGCACCGCGATCTCCCCGCGGTTGGCGATCAGGATTCTCTTGAACACTTGACGCCGCCCCCTGCGGCCGACGGATTCCGCCCTGTTCCCGGATTTCACCGAAAGAGCTTGTTTTTCTACGCAAATCCGTTCGTCCTGTCAACTGATTCCGGGACCAGGACGACCGCCTAACCTGCCCATTTTTCAGCATGTTAGCTTTGACACCCCGACCCTGTTCAGCGTATTATTCCGCGCTTATGCTGGATTGTCTCCCGGAGACTGTTGAGCCTGTCGGCCTTGCCGATGCCGGGCGTTCTTTCCGCGGCGAGATCGCAATCGCCGCTTTTGCGCGCCTGCGGCCGCTGTTGGCCGACACCGAGGGCGGGTTGCGGGTTGCGCTGGTGTTTCGACGCGATGAAAGGCGCTTGCGGGTGCTGACGGGTCGGATAGAAGGGCGGCTGAACTTGATCTGTCAGCGTTGTCTGCAGGCGCTCGAATTTCCGCTGCAGCTGGAGTTCAGCCTCGGTATCGTCGCCAGCGAGGCGGAGATCGACCGCTTGCCGCAGGGCTATGAGCCGCTGCTGGCCAACGGCGAGTTGCTGCGCACCGCCGAGGTGATCGAGGACGAGATACTGTTGCTTATCCCGGCGGTGCCGATGCACGCCGGCGAGTCGCGCTGCGAGTCGGGATATCGGAATCGACCGGCACAGGAAAAAGACAATCCGTTTTCCATTTTGGAAAAACTGAAAACCTAGTCAGACAGCTATACGCAGGAGAATATGTCATGGCGGTCCAGAAAAGTCGTAAAACTCCGTCGCGGCGGGGCATGCGTCGTTCCCACGACGCCCTCAAGGCGAGTGCGCTTTCGGTCGAACAGACCACGGGTGAAAAGCACCTTCGTCACCATATAAGCCCTGACGGTTATTACCGTGGCCGCAAGGTCATCAGCAAGGACCTTGATTAATCCGTCTCGCGGCCCGTCCGCTTACGCTTCCCGGTCATCCTCCACGCTGCTTCGCCCGTTGTGTGAAGCGGCGTGTGTTTTTATTGCATGACCGAAGTGCGCACAATCGCTCTGGACGCCATGGGTGGCGACCACGGTGCCGAGGTGGTGCTGCCCGCGGCCGTGCGGTTTCTCGCCAAGCGCAGCGATTTCAGGCTGTTGCTGGTGGGCGATGCTGATGTGCTGCGCGCCGGTTTGAAAAAACTGGGGGCGCAGGACGATCCGAGGCTGCAGATCCAGCACGCCTCCCAGACCGTTGAGATGGACGAGTTGCCTTCGCGGGCGCTGCGCTTCAAAAAGGACTCCTCCATGCGCGTGGCCATCGACATGGTCAAGCAGGGGCGGGCCGAGGCCTGTGTCAGCGCGGGCAACACCGGCGCATTGATGGCCACGGCGCGCTTCGTGCTCAAAACCTTGCCCGGTATCGACCGCCCGGCGATTTGCACCTCCCTGCCGAGTATCACCGGCCACACCTGGATGCTGGACCTGGGGGCCAACATCGACAGCTCGCCGGAACATCTGTTTCAGTTCGGCCTGATGGGTTCGGTGCTGGCGCGCGCGGTCGATGGCAATCCGCATCCGAGTGTCGGCTTGCTCAACATCGGCCAGGAGGAAATGAAAGGCAGCGATACCTTGCGCGAGGCCGCCGCATTGCTCTCGGCGAGTCCGCTCAACTATATCGGATTCGTGGAAGGCGACGATGTCTATAGCGGTAAAGTCGACGTCGTGGCCTGCGACGGATTTGCCGGTAATATCTCGCTGAAAAGCACCGAGGGCGCGGCGAAACTGATTTATCATTTCATCCGCCGTGAATTCACGCGTAATATTCTTACCCGGATCGCGGGCCTGGTGGCGCTGCCCGTATTGAAGGCCTTCAAACGACAGATCGATCCGCGCCGCTACAACGGCGCCAGTCTGCTCGGTTTGCGCGGTTCGGTGATCAAAAGTCACGGCGGCGCGGACGCGCTGGCGTTCAGCCACGCCATCGAGGTGGCCGCGGTGGTAGTGGAGCGCAATGTGCCGCAACTGATCAGTTCGCAATTGCAGGCGGCGATAGTGGAGAGACAGGTAGTTTGATTTATTCACGCATAACGGGCACGGGCGGTTACCTGCCGGACAAGGTGTTGACCAATTATGACCTGGAGAAAATCGTCGATACCAGCGATCAGTGGATCCGCGAACGCACCGGGATCCGCGAGCGGCATATCGCCGCCGACGGCCAGAACACGGTGGATCTGGCCGAACAGGCCGCCCGCCGGGCGCTGCAGGCCGCGGGGCGCGATCCCCAGGATATCGATCTGATCATCGTCGCCACCACCACCCCCGATCGTGTCTTTCCCAGCACCGCCTGCTTGTTGCAAAAGCGACTCGATCGCCATGGCTGCGCGGCGTTCGATCTTCAGGCCGTGTGCACCGGCTTTGTCTATGCCCTGGGCGTGGCCGACAAATTCGTCCGCACCGGCAGCGCGCGTTGCGCGTTGGTGGTGGGTTCCGAAACGCTCTCCCGGGTACTGGACTGGAAGGACCGCAGCACCTGCGTGCTGTTCGGCGACGGGGCCGGCGCCGTGGTGCTGGAGGCCAGTGAGGAGCCCGGTATTCTGTCTTCCCATCTGCACGCCGATGGCGCCTACGAGCATCTGCTTTCGGTTCCCGGTGGCGTCAGTCAGGGATACGACAGCTTTAAGGATGGCAAGGGTTTCGTGACCATGAAAGGCAATGAGGTGTTCAAGGTCGCGGTGAACACCTTGGGGCGTATCGTCGACGAGACCCTCGAAGCCAACGCGCTCGACAAAAGCGATATCGACTGGCTGATCCCTCACCAGGCCAACATCCGCATCATCCAGGCCACGGCCAAGAAGCTGAAAATGCCCATGGACAGGGTCGTGGTGACGGTAGGCGAACACGGCAACACGTCGAGTGCCTCGGTGCCACTGGCGCTGGATGTGGCCGTCCGTGACGGGCGTATCAAAGCCGGGGAAACCTTGTTGATGGAGGCCTTCGGTGGTGGTTTCACCTGGGGCTCCGTGTTGCTGAAGTTCTGATGATGTCGACGCGCGCCAATTCATTCGCGATGGTGTTTCCCGGGCAGGGCTCGCAATCGGTCGGCATGCTGGCCCAGCTTGCGCAAGCCTTCCCGCAAGTGGGCGAGACCTTCGCCCAGGCCTCCGAAGTCCTCGGCTACGATTTATGGCAACGGGTGCAGGAGGGTCCGGCTGAATCCTTGAACCAGACCACCGTCACCCAGCCGGCGATGCTCGCCGCGGGGGTGGCGGTATGGCGCTGCTGGCAGGCTACCAGCGACGCCGTGCCGGCGGCCGTGGCCGGGCACAGCCTGGGAGAGTACAGCGCCTTGGTGTGCGCCGGCGCACTGGATTTCGCGCCGGCGGTGGGCCTGGTGGCGGCGCGGGCCCAGGCGATGCAGAGCGCGGTACCGGAAGGTAGCGGCGCCATGGCGGCGATTTTGGGCTTGGATGACGAGCAGGTGATCGATCTGTGCGCCCGGGCGGCCGGCGACGAGGTCGTCAGCGCGGTGAACTTCAATTCGCCGGGACAGGTGGTGATCGCCGGCGACAGCGCCGCAGTCGAGCGGGCCATGGCGCTGGCCGGCGAAGCCGGCGCGCGCCGGGCGCTGCGCCTGCCGGTGTCGGTACCCTCGCACTGCGCGCTAATGCGTCCGGCGGCCGAGGCGTTTGCCACAGCACTGGCCGCCACCGACTTCCGGGTGCCGCAAATTCCCGTACTTCACAACGTCGATGTCGCCAGCCACGACAGTGTGGAGGCGCTGCGTGCGGCGCTTTCCGCGCAGCTCTACCAGCCGGTGCGCTGGGTCGAGACCATTCGCGCCCTGCAAGCCCGGCGGGTGGAGCGAATCCTCGAGATGGGGCCCGGCAAGGTGCTTACCGGACTGAACAAACGCATTGAAAAATCGATCCAGAGCCTGGCGGTGCAGACCGCCGAGGATTTGCAAGCCGCACAGGAGGGGCTGACGTGAGTGGGCAAGCGCAAACCATGAGGACATTGGCGGGCGAGGTGGCGCTGGTCACCGGCGCCAGCCGCGGCATCGGTCAGGCGATTGCGCGGCAGTTGGCGTCGCTCGGCGCCCAGGTGGTCGGCACCGCGACCAGCGACCGGGGCGCCGCGGCCATAGAGGACGATTTGGCCGCCCATGGCGGCGAAGGACTCGGTCTGTGTCTGAACGTGACCGAGATCGCGTCGATCGATTCGGCAATGAAAGCCATCGGCGATCGCTTCGCCGCCCCCACCATTCTGGTCAACAACGCCGGCATCACTCGCGACAATCTGTTGATGCGCATGAAAGACGAGGAGTGGCAGTCGGTTATCGACACCAACCTGAGTTCGGTTTTCCGCCTCAGCCGGGCCTGTCTGCGGGGAATGATGAAGGCCAAACGCGGGCGTATTATCAACATCGCCTCGGTGGTCGGCGCCACCGGCAACCCCGGTCAAACCAATTATTGCGCCGCCAAGGCGGGAATGCTGGGCTTTACCAAGTCGCTGGCGCGTGAGGTGGGCTCGCGCGGGATCACCGTCAACGCGGTGGCCCCGGGGTTTATCGATACCGACATGACACGCGAGTTGCCGGACAACCAGCGCACGGCGCTCATCGGACAGATCCCCCTCGGCCGCTTGGGCGCGGCCCAGGACATCGCCGCCGCCGTGGCGTTTCTGGCCTCCAGCCAGGCGGCCTATATCACCGGCGAGACCCTGCATGTGAACGGTGGCATGTTCATGGGGTGACCGGTGAATCCGTCGGATCTCGATTATAGTGCTTTGTTTACACAGGAAATATTATCTGATAACTTGCGCCACTCCGGGAATCGCCGGAGAAAAGATTCGGGTTTGGTCGACTGGCATGGTAATCGCCTTTTCACTAAAATACGCGCGCAGCCCGGACTGATTACATATAACTGAGGACTTTTCAGCGATGAGCAATGTCGAAGAACGCGTCAAGAAGATTGTTGTGGAACAACTGGACGTCGGCGAAGATTCTGTCACCAATGAGGCATCTTTTGTCGACGACCTGGGCGCGGACTCCCTGGATACCGTAGAACTGGTCATGGCGCTCGAAGAGGAATTCGAGTGCGAGATCCCGGACGAAGAAGCTGAAAAAATCACCACCGTTCAGCAAGCGATTGACTACGTCCAGGCGCATCTCGGTTAATCGCCGTTCCCGTTTCCGGCGGGCCGCCTGTCCATGGCGGCCCGTTTGTATTTTGCACCCCTTGAACTGCTAAGGATCGGAAGTGTTTTCTGCCGCACAGCGTCGCGTAGTGGTAACCGGGCTGGGGATCATCTGTCCCGTCGGTCTGAGCGTGGAGGAATCCTGGCGCGCCATTCTGGCAGGGCGCAGCGGTATCCGGCCGATCACCAGCTTTGACGTCAGTGACTTTCCGGTGCGTTTCGGCGGCAGTGTCGAAGGTTTCGACGTCACCGAATACGTATCGAAAAAAGATGCGCGAAAAATGGATACTTTCATCCATTATGGCGTGGCGGCCGGGACCCAGGCGTTGCGCGACAGCGGTCTTGAAGTGACCGAGGCGAACGCCGAGCGCATCGGCGTGTCCATCGGCGCCGGAATCGGCGGGCTGCCGGGTATCGAAAAGAACTACGACGCTTATCTGCAGGGGGGGCCGCGCAAGATTTCCCCCTTCTTCGTGCCCGCCAATATCATCAACATGATCTCCGGCAACCTCTCCATCCTGTATGGATTGAAGGGGCCCAATATCGCCATGGTCACCGCCTGCACCACCGGCACCCATAGCATCGGCGAGGCGGGGCGTATCATCGCCTATGGTGACGCCGACGTCATGCTGGCGGGTGGGGCGGAGATGGCCACCACGCACACCGGTCTGGGAGGCTTCGCCGCCGCCAAGGCGTTGTCGACCCGTAACGAGGATCCACAGGCCGCGAGCCGCCCCTGGGATCGGGACCGCGATGGATTCGTGCTCGGCGACGGCGCCGGTGTGATGGTGCTGGAGGAATACGAACACGCCCGGGCGCGCGGCGCGAAGATCTACGCCGAACTGGCCGGCTATGGGATGAGCGGGGATGCCTATCACATGACCCAACCGTCGCTCAACGGCGAGGGGGCGGCACGGTGTATGCGCAACGCGCTGCGTGACGCGGCGCTCAACAGCGATCAGGTCGATTACGTCAATGCGCACGGCACCTCCACTCCCGCCGGCGACATTGCCGAAGTCAAGGCCATCAAGAGCGCCTTGGGTGAGCACGCCTGGCATACGGCGGTGAGTTCCACCAAATCCATGACCGGTCACTTGCTGGGGGCCGCCGGCGGCATCGAGGCGATATTCACCGTGCTCGCCATTCGTGATCAGGTGGCCCCGCCGACCATCAACCAGTTCACCCCCGACCCGGAATGCGATCTGGATTTCGTTCCCAATCAGGCGCGCGAAATGGCCATTCAAGTCGCCATGTCGAACTCTTTTGGTTTTGGCGGCACCAACGGCTGTCTTGTGTTCACCCGCCCGGAGTAACCGCGGCGCGTTCAGGGCGCGGGTACATCTGATGTGGGTGTCTTGGTGATGTATCAGTCAGCCATAGCGTCTCAATTCGATCTGCTCTCCCTGCATTGCCTCAATCCCGCCCGTTACCCCCATCTGCTGCAAAGCGCCGCGGTGGGTGGACCGGGACGCTACGATATCCTGTTTGCGTTTCCCGGTGAGACGCTGAGCTTGACCGACACCGGCGGGGCTGATTTTCTCCAGGCCCTGGATCGACGCTGGGCGCAAGCGGCGCGCGGCATGGCGCCCGTGGACGGGTTGCCGTTCCAGGGTGGCTGGTTCCTCTATCTGGGCTATGAGCTCGCCGGGCAGATAGAGCCGAGCGTGGTTCAGCACCGGAGCGAGTCCGAGCTGCCGGTGGCGAGCGCGACGCGGATACCGGCCGCGGTGATTCGGGATCACCTCCAGCAGCGGTGCTGGATCGTATCGGAGCGGCGGGAGTATCTGCAGGCGGTCGAGACAGACATCCAGAGGCTGCCCCTCGATCCGCCGGAGCCCGCCGAGCTTCCCCTCGCCGAACCCGTGGAAGAGGAGGCGCAACGTTACCTCGACGCCGTCAAACAGGTATTGAGATACATTCGCGATGGCGATGTTTTTCAAGTCAACCTTTCCCGACTCTGGCACGGCGAGTGGCCCGTCGGGGTGAGTGCGGCTGATTTGTACCGGCGGCTGCGCGCTGCCAATCCGGGGCCGTTTAACGGTCTGGTTACCTGGGGCGAGACGGCGATTGTCTCGTCTTCTCCGGAGCGGTTGGTCGCGGTTCGCGGCGACCGGGTGCAGACGCGGCCGATCGCAGGCACCCGCGGGCGGGGTGCGCAGGCCGAGAGCGATCAGCGCAAATCCGCCGAACTGTTGCATCATCCCAAGGAACTGGCGGAACATATCATGCTGATCGATCTGGAACGCAACGATCTGGGGAGAATCGCGCAGCCGGGTTCGGTCAGGGTAAACGAACTCATGACGCTGGAATCCTACGCGACCGTGCACCATATCGTTTCCAACGTCGAGGCGACATTGCGCCCCGATATCAGCCCGGGGCAGGTGATCCGCGCCGTGTTCCCGGGGGGCACCATTACCGGTTGCCCGAAAGTACGTTGCATGCAGATCATCGCGGAACTCGAACCCTTGGCCCGGGGCGCCTATACCGGTTCGATCGGCTATTTAAATCATGACGGCAGCATGGATCTGAACATCTTGATTCGCACCATGGTGAAGGACCGGGATCAGCTCAGTTTCCGCGCCGGGGCGGGGATCGTATACGATTCCGAACCGCGGCGGGAGCTGGAGGAGACCCGCGACAAGGCGGCGGGTCTGTTGCGCGCGTTGCGGGGCGGCTCATGAGCCCCGGTGTTCATTGGATCAACGGCCGCGCGGACAGCGGCCTGGATCCGGCGGAGCGTGCGCTGCAATACGGTGATGGGGTGTTTGAAACGCTGCCCGTGAATGGGGGCGAAGTGGCCTATCTGCACCGTCATTGGCAGCGCTTACGGGCGGGATGCGAGCGTCTGCAATTGCGATTCCTCGATTGGGAGCCGTTGTCCGGGGAAGTGCGCCGGCTTGCCGAGGAGTTGCACCAGGGGGTGATCAAAGTCATTGTCGGACGCGGCCCTGGGGGGCGGGGATATGGCTTCGCCGAGGACTCTACCTGTACCCGCATCATCAGCACGCATCCACCGCCTCCCCGGCCGACGGAATACGCGAGCGCGGGGATACGGGTGCGTTTGTGCCAGTTGCGCATGGGGATTCAACCGGCCCTGGCGGGTATCAAACATCTCAACCGTCTGGAGCAGGTGCTCGCGCGTGCCGAATGGGGGCGGGAATACGCCGAGGGGCTGTTGCTCGACTGTCATGGGCGTCTTGTCGAAGGTACTATGAGCAATCTGTTCATCGGGCGCGAGGGGCGGCTGTTCACCCCCAGGCTCGACCTTTGTGGTGTTGCCGGCGTCTTGCGCTCGGTGCTTATCGACGAGGCTCAGGCGCAGGGGATCGAGGTGCAACGTTCGCGCTTGACGCCATTGGATTTTGCCTCGGCGACGGAGGTTTTCGTCTGCAACAGCGTGTTCGGCATCTGGCCGGTCAACGATATCGATGGGCGTTACCGGTTCGCTCCCGGTGAACTGACGCGACAGCTGCAACAAGCCCTGGCGCAACGACGGGAAACAGACGGTGTCTGGTATCGCGAATAACCTATCGGGAGGAGGAGAAAAAGGTGCCGCAGGGTAGAGATCTCGGCTTTCGTATTCTGGGCCTGCTGGTATTGGGTGCCAGTTTTGCCGCCGCCTGGTTGATCATGGATTTCCAGACGTTTCGCTCCAATCCCTTGCCTCTGCCCGAAGGCGGCGCGACGCTGATCGTCGAGCCCGGAGATCACCTCAGGGGCATCGCCGAGGAGCTGCGGCTCAGGGGGATCATCGACAAACCGCTCTATCTGCTGATCCTGGGGCGCTACCTGGGATTGGACGCGCGCATCAAAACCGGAGAGTTTCATATCGAGCAGGGTGCCACGGCGCAGCAGCTGCTGGAGAAGCTCAGCAGCGGCAGGGTGGTGCAGCATCGGCTGGCCCTGATCGAGGGAGAGACCTTCAAGCTCATGATGCGTCGCGTCATGGCCAACCAGGCGTTGCGGCATACGTTGGCCAACCCCAGCGAGGAAACGGTGATGGCGGCGCTGGGTCTCGCGGGCGAGCACCCGGAGGGGCGTTTCATGCCGGAAACCTACGCCTTTCCCCGGGGCACCACCGATGTCGTTTTTCTGCGCCGTGCCTATGACGCCATGCAGAGCTTTCTCCAACAGGCGTGGGAGAAGCGGGCCGACGATCTGCCCCTGCGAACGCCCTACGAGGCGTTGATCCTTGCCTCGATCGTCGAGAAGGAGACCGCGGTGGCCTCCGAGCGCGGGCAGATCGCCGGCGTCTTCATCCGGCGGTTGCGCAAGGGCATGAAACTGCAGACCGATCCCACGGTGATCTACGGTCTGGGGGAGCACTACGATGGCGACATCCGCTTTCGCGACCTGCGCAGCGACACGCCCTACAACACCTATACCCGCTTCGGTTTGCCGCCGACTCCGATAGCGATGCCGGGCAAGGAGGCCATCCTCGCCGTATTGCATCCACAGGCGGGCGATGCCTTGTATTTTGTTTCCCGCGGCGACGGCAGCCACCAGTTTTCCAGCACCCTGGCCGAGCACAATCAGGCCGTTGACAAATATCAGAGAAAACGTTGAACCATGCATAATCGGGAACGAGGAAGATTCATTACCCTGGAAGGGGGGGAAGGCGCCGGAAAGACTACCAACATGCGCTATATCGCCGAGCGTTTGCGAGCGGCAGGCGCGCGAGTCGTGGAGACCCGGGAGCCCGGCGGGACACCGCTGGCGGAGAATATCCGCGGATTGCTGCTGGAGTCATCCCACGACAGCATGCACCCGGATACCGAGTTGTTGTTGATGTTCGCCGCGCGCGCGCAGCACCTGCACGAGCGGGTCCTTCCCGCCCTGGCCCGCGGGGAATGGGTGCTTTGCGATCGTTTTACCGATGCGACCTATGCCTATCAGGGTGGCGGAAGACAATTGGATATGCAGCGAATCGCACAATTGGAAGCCTGGGTGCAGCAGGGCTTCGAGCCCTGTCGGACACTGCTGTTCGACCTGCCGGTGGAAATCGGCCTGCAGCGCGCCGGCGAACGCGGAACGCTGGATCGCTTTGAACGCGAGGAGCGTGCTTTCTTTGAACGGGTGCGCGAGGTCTATCTGCAGCGGGCCAAAACCTATCCGGAGCGTTTCCGCGTGCTCGACGCAGGCGAAACATTGTCGGAGGTGAGGCGACGACTCGATTTGTTGATCGACGAGTTGTTGGACTCATGACCGAGGCCTCTTCTTTCCCGAGCTGGCTCGAGCCGGCCTGGCAGCAACTGCTGCTGAGCTGGCGCGAGCAGCGCCTGGCGCATGCCCTGTTGTTCGGCGCTCCGGCGGGGCTGGGCAAGCGGCGGCTCGCCGAGCGGCTCGCGGCCCTGTTGTTGTGCGCCGAGCCCACGCCTGCGGGCGATGCTTGCGGACGCTGTCAATCCTGTGGCTGGTTGCGCGCCGGCACTCATCCCGATTTGACGGTGTTGGCACCGGAGGAAACCGGCAAGGCGATCAAAGTGGATCAGGTTCGCGCCTTGTGCGCGGAATTGGCCATGACCAGTCACGCGGGGCGGTACAAAGTGGCGCTCATCGCCCCGGCCGAGGCGATGAATTCCAACGCCGCCAACAGTCTGTTGAAGACGCTCGAGGAGCCGACGCCGCGGACGCTGCTGGTACTGCTCAGCGAAGCGCCGGGACGCCTGTTGCCGACCGTTCGCAGCCGCTGCCGCGTGCTGAACTTCGCCGCGCCGCCCACGCAGGAGGCGATCGCCTGGCTGGAGACGGTCGCGGAGGTGGACGACCCAGAGCGTTATCTGGCGCTAGCCAATGGCGCACCGCTGGCCGCCGCCGAGCTGGCGGCCAGCGGGGTGCTGACCGAACGCGACCAGCGCCTGCAGGAACTGATCGCCGTCTTCCATGGACGGGCCGACCCGCTAAAAATCGCCGCCGACTGGCAGGCGGATGCGGGGACGGCGGTGCTGCCCTGGTGGCGCCAATGGTTACAGATGCTGCTGCGCTACAAGCTGGCGCAAGTGCCGCCGGCCGAGGCCGGTGCGAGACAGGGCTGGTGCCAGATCGCGGACACGGTCGACAGTCGCGAGATGTTCCAACTCTGCGATCGGATCAGCGCGACCGAGCGGGCGCTGAATAGCGGGTTGAATCGGCAGTTGGCCCTGGAGGACCTGTTGATTCGCTGGGCCCGGCTTGCCGGTCCGCCAAGGAAGGTGAGGACCACTTAAGCTTTCCTCAGCGGCGGGAACATAAGGTAACCGGTACCGGTCGGATCGGCATGGCGGGGCCAGCGCCGCGGCAATCTCTTTGACACACCCTGTTTAAACTAAGGAATTTACAATAAAACAGGTGCTTGTGGTTGGTTTGACGAAACTGGCTTAAACGTTGCAGGAGATTCTAGATTCTGTAGACTGTCGTCAAATACTGGACGCCACGACCGAACCCTGAAGCTGAGGCAAGGGTTGGGGGCCGCACGACCGGCAGGCCGGTGGCGAAGGGCCTTTGGAGGGTCCGATGACGCCCGATCGTGCATCAGTGCTTGCCTAAAGGCGACTGAAAGATGGCTTTATGAACACAAAATCCGCTGGAGGTGCGCGACAAGGCATCTTGTCGCTGACCATCAAAGACAAAAGCGCTTTGTACGCGGCCTATATGCCGTTTATCAAAAACGGGGGTCTGTTCATTCCCACCAACAAGAGCTATCAGCTCGGTGACGAAGTCTTCATGCTGCTGACGTTGATGGACGAGCCGGAGAAGATCCCGGTGGCGGGCAAGATCATCTGGATAACGCCCA
Organism: Thiogranum sp.; assembly: GCA_030148805.1. Lineage (GTDB taxonomy): Bacteria > Pseudomonadota > Gammaproteobacteria > DSM-19610 > DSM-19610 > Thiogranum. The sequence goes on from JASBSS010000026.1 coordinate 94,630, forward strand.
AGGGCGCGCAGGGCGCCCGTGCCGCGGGTATCGGCGTGCAGTTCAGCGATCAGGACGGCGGTACGGCGCAGAAAAAGATCGAGACCTATCTGGCCGGCGCGCTCACCGCCGATCGCCCCACCCACACCATGTGACCCTCCGGTCGTGCGGATACGCCTGTTATGTTAGTCGATTCCCATTGCCATCTGGATATGTTGTGCCAGCAGGCCGACGATCTGCCGCCGGTGCTGGAGCGAGCGCAGGCCGATGCGATTCAACATCTGTTGTGTGTAGCGATAAGTCTGGAGCGGTTCCCGTCGATGATGGAGCTGATCGCCCCGTATCCGCAGATCTCCGCGTCGGTGGGTGTGCATCCCGACGGCGTCGATGTGGAAGAGCCCGACGTGGAGCGGCTTTGTGCCCTGGCCGATCAGCCGCGGATCGTGGCTATCGGCGAAACGGGGCTGGATTATTACCGCGCCGAGGGTGATCTGGAGTGGCAACGCGAGCGTTTCCGCCGGCATATTCGCGCCGCCCGCGCCGTCAACAAGCCGCTGATCGTGCACACGCGGGCGGCGCGTGACGACACCCTGAGGATCCTGGCCGAAGAACGGGCGGCGGAGATCGGCGGCGTGCTGCACTGCTTTACCGAGGACTGGGAAATGGCGCAAGCGGCCATGGCTATGAACTTCTATATCTCCTTTTCGGGTATTGTCACGTTCAAAAACGCCCTCGACCTGCAAGCGGTGGCCCGGCGACTCCCGGCGGAGCGTATGCTGATCGAGACCGATTCTCCGTACCTGGCTCCGGTGCCGAAACGGGGTAAGGCCAACCAACCGGCGTATGTCCGCCATGTCGCCGAATTCATCGCCGGCCTGCGGGAAGAAAGTTTTGCCTCGGTGGCCGAAATGACGACGAGGAATTTCTATGCCCTGTTCACTGGCGCGCCGCGCCCGGACAGGGCGCTCTGACGTTGCCGCATGGGCCTCGTGACCGCTGTAAAGCGCTGCCGCGTAGTGGTATAAGGCTGGCTGACCAACTCGACCAAGGAGTAACCGCATGTCCATCGCCGATCGGGGAATTGCTTCCATTGTCCTAGTGGTGTTGCTGGCGTGGGTCAATGCCGCAGCAGCGGCGAACGAATCACCGCAGGAGATGATTCGCTCGGTCACCGGCAACGTTCTGGAAACGCTGCGGGAGCACAATGCCGACAATGCCATGAGCCAGAAGCAGCTCGTGGCCCTGATTGAACAACAGGTCGTTCCTTACTTCGATTTCAACTTGATGTCCGCTCAGGTGCTGGGTCGCTACTGGCGCAACGCGAGCGAGGCTCAGCGCGAGCAGTTCACGGCGTTCCGGCAGTTGCTGACCAACACCTACGCGGCGGTGTTCGGACGCTACGAGGGGCAGGCGGTGGAGATGCTGGGGATGCATCAGTCCGGCGGATCCGATCGGGTACTGGTGTCCACGCTGGTGAAAAAACCCGGCAAACCGGAAATCAAGGTCGACTATCGTCTCTATCAGAACAAAGGCGCGTGGAAGATCTACGACGTGGTGGCAGACGGCATCAGTCTGCTGATTAACTACCGCTCGGAATACGCCAATGAGCTTTCCCGTGGCTCCCTGGACGGCCTGATTGCCAAGCTGCAGGCGAAGAATACGGCGTTCGGCAGCAAATCACCGTGAATTAAAGCAATAAACATTTTAAAATAATGTTATATATCAATATATAACATTATTTTTTTAATGTGAATTCTAAAAGTTATTTTCCCTCCGGCGGGCTTCAAGTCCTGGCCCTTGCGGCCGTTATCGTCTCACCAGGACAAAGAAATTCTGGTGTCGTCAGCAAACACCATTGTTCCGGGACGGACCCCCCAGGACTTGCTCGCCGGGAGCGCTAGGGATGCCGCGGGAACACACGCAGGGATACCGTCTTCCACCCGCCTCGTGCCAGTACGAACGCCAACTTTTCGCGGGCGGAGGCGCTACCGTGGAACGAAGACAACTCAGCCGCAAGCGGATCGAAGTGGACGTGGAAATCGCCCAGGCGGGGAAGGAGCGCTGCTACGGGTTTGCCGTCGATATCAGCCGCCAAGGTGTGTCTGTGCAGCTATGGAAAGGGCAGCTGCCGGCGCATCAACGTTCGGTGATTCTCAACTTCAGGATCTGGACCGGACGGGAGACCTTGTACCGCAAGATGTACGCGCGGGTGGTGCATTCCGACAGCCAGACCATCGGCCTCGAATTCACCGAACACGACTTTGTCGCCGAAGCGATAGTCAATGACCTGATGCACTACCAGAAGCACGAGCGCCGCCGCCAGGCGAGCGGCGCGGGCAACGCGAGCGGATCGCAGGCGCTGCATCGGGGCGAGACGGAGCACCCGTCCGTCTGAGCACCTCAATGACCGGTGTAAAGCCGATCGATCTCTTCCCTGTAGCGCTGGTGGATCTGATCCCGTTTCAATTTTAACGTCGGCGTCATCAGGCCGTCCTCGATCGACCAGGGGTCGAGCTGGCAGTGGACGGCGCGAACCTGTGCATAGCCGGGAAACGCGCTCAACCGTCTGGCGATGCGCTCCAGCACGGTTTCATTGATCTGTCGGTGTTGGCAGGCCTGGGGGTCGTCGGGATCCAGGTTCAGGCTGGTCGCCAGCGCGCGCCATTGTTCCGGGTTGAGCACCGCCAGAGCGCTGAGATAGGGGCGGTTGTCGCCGATCACCATGACCTGCTCAAACAGGCTGTCCATGCAAATGGCCATTTCCATATCCGCCGGCGGCACTTTTTCCCCATTGGCCAGCACCAGTATTTCCTTCAAGCGACCCGTGATATACAGATGACCGTCGCGTAGGCAGCCCTTGTCGCCGGTATGTAGCCAGCCGTCGCTATCGATCAGCTCGCCGGTGGCGCTTTCGTTGTTCCAGTAACCGAGCATCACACCGGGGCCGCGCACCAGTACCTCGTCGTGCTCGCCAATACGTACCTCGACGTCTTCCAGCAGGCAGCCCGCGCTGGCCGGGTCATTGTCCTCAATGCGATTGACGCTGATGACGGGGCTGGTCTCGGTCAGACCATAGCCTTGTATCAACGGCAGGCCCAGACCGAGGAACAGGCGCGCAACACCGGCGGGCAGCGGCGCGCCGCCGACCACCGCGATGTGTAGTCTGCCGCCCAGTTTCGCGATGACCTTCCCGGCCACCAATGTATCGAGGACCGGCCACAGCAACAGCCTGGGTTGCCAGCGACCGCGCCCCTGCCGGTAAAGAAAGCGTGCCCAGCCCACGTCCACGGCGAGGGCAAACAGTTTTCTCGCCAGCGCGGATTTCTCTTCCAGGCCCAGCTGTATCTTGTTGTAGACCCGTTCGAAGATGCGCGGTACCGATATCATGATGCTGGGGCGCACCACGAGCAGATCCTCCGCCAGTTGCGGGATGGAGCGATTGTAGGCCACCGTGGCGCCGAGAATGATCGGCAGATAGTATCCGGCGGTCCGTTCGAGCATGTGCGACAAGGGCAGAAAGGACAAAAACACTTCCTCGTCGCCGCATTTCACCATCTGCAGGCTGCGCGCGGCATTCCAGAGAATGCTGGCGTGACTGAGCATCACGCCCTTGGGTCGGCCGGTCGTGCCGGAGGTATAGACGATCGTGGCCAGCGTAGCGGGATCGACGTCGGCTCGCTTGAGTTCTGCATGATCGGGCAGCCACGCGCCGGCGCTGATCAGCGGCGGGTGGGTGTTGCCGGTGGAATCGACGTGCTCCAGGGTGACGATACGCTGGATGAAATCGAGCTGCGCCTGCACCGGCTGCAAGGCGTCCCATTGTTCCTGTCCCCCCAGCAGCAGCAGTTTTACGTTTGCGTCCTTGAGGATGTAGGCCACGTTCTCGGCCCTGTCCTGGGTGTACAAGGGCACCACGACCAGGTCGTTGGCCAAGGCCGCTTGATCGAACATGACCCACTCGGGACAGTTGTGCAACATCAGGGCGACCCGGTCGCCGGGTTGCAGCTTCTCGCCGGCCAAGGCCGCCTGCCACCGTGCTGCCAGCGCACCGGCTTCATGCCAGGTCAGCGTTTCCCAGCTCTCGCGGGCGGTATCATAGAAACAGTAGGCGGGGCGCTCGGGACTGCGCTGCACGCGCTCGAAGAACAGACCGGAGAGGTTTTTCGCCGCTTCCGGCGTGATGTGCGTTTCGGGGCGGGGCTTGCCTAGCATGGGTGTTCGGTTTCCTGGTCGCGACGGGTGAAGCCGGCCATTTCGTCCCAACCGGTGTCGGGTCTGAACCGCCGGCCATGGCTTTGTTCAAAGGCCTGCAGCTTCTGATACAGGATATCGGCGCCAATGCTGCGGATATAATGACAAGGGCCGCCGCGGAAAGGCGCGAAACCCGTGCCGTATATCATGCCCGCATCGAGCTGATCGGTGTCGGCGACCACGCCTTCGCGCAGGCAGGCCACCACTTCGTTGAGCAGGCGCAACAACATTCTATCCATGATTCCGGCGTCGCTTTGATAGCCCCGGGGAAGCTTCTGCTTTACCGCCTTGCCTTTGTTGTAGCGGTAGAAACCGTGGCCACTCTTACGACCCAGTCGGCCGCGTGCGACCAGATCGCGCAGGCGCTGGGGGACATCGGTTTCCAGATGCACGGAAAGTATCTCCGCCACATGCAGGCAGATATCCAGGCCGACGGTGTCGGCAAGCTTGATCGGGCCCATCGGCATGCCAAAGGCCAGCGCCTGACGGTCGATCTCGCTCGCCGGTATGCCCTCGGTCTCCAGTTCCACCGCTTCCAGCAGATAGGGCATGAGAATACGATTGATGAGGAATCCCGGTGTGCTGCTGACTGGCAGCGGCAGGCGGTCGATGCGGCGGGTGAAACCGATTGCCTGGCTCACGCAGGTCTCGTCGCTATGTTCGTCGCGCACGATCTCGACCAACTGCATCTTGGCCACCGGATTGAAAAAGTGCAGTCCGATCAGGCGCCCGGGACGTTGCAGGCCTTCGCGCAGCTGCTGCAACGGCAGGCTCGAGGTATTGGTCGCGAGCAGCGCGTGGCTTTGCATCTGGGGTTCGATGCGACGGTACAGCTCGCGTTTTGCCTGTGCGTCTTCAAAGATGGCTTCGATTACCACGTCGGCGCGGGCCACGCCCAGTCCGCGGTGATCGGGCATCAACCGATCCATGGCGGCCTGGATCGGCTGGGGCCGCTTCAGTTTGGCTTTGAACAGGGCCGCGGCGCGCTTGATCGCCGGCGCGATACGTTCGGGAGACTGGTCGGAGAGGGTGACCTGCATGCCCCGCAGCGCGCACCAGGCGGCGATGTCACCGCCCATGATTCCGGCTCCCACGACATGCACGTGCCGGGGACGGAAGGAGCTGTCGCGTCCGAGCGCCTTGAGCGCTTCCTGCAATTGAAAGGCGCGGATCAGGTTCTGGGCCGTCGGATTGACGATCAGGTCGGCGACCGACTCGGCTTCGGCGTGCATCATGGCGCGGGGATCGTCGCCGTGCTCGCGCCAAAGATCGATCAAGGCATAAGGCGCCGGGTAGTGCTCCGGGCGCGCTTTTTTGCCCACCTGTCGGCGAAACAGGCTCGCCAGCGCCGGTCGTGCCCAGGGATGATTGCTCAGACGCTGTAACCTGGTGGCGCGGCGCGGTGGTGGGGGCTCCAGGATCAGCCGGCGTGCAGCTTCCTGTAGATGTCTTTCCGGCAGCGCGTAGTCGACGATGCCCATGCCTCGGGCGCGGCGCGCGTCGATACTGCGTCCGCTCAGCATCAGGTCCATGGCGCGGGGGGCGCCCACCAGCGGGACCAGGCGGGCGGAGCCGCCAAAGCCCGGATGGATGCCCAGACGCACCTCTGGCAGGCCCAGGCGGGTGGCGGCATCATCGCGGGCGATGCGGTAACGGCAGGCCAGGGCCATTTCCAGACCGCCGCCCAGACAAAAGCCGTGAATCAGCGCGACGCTCGGAAACGGCAGCGCGGCGAGGCGATCGAACACCTCCTGGCCACGCTGGATCGCGGCCAGTGCCTGGTCGCGGTTCTCCAGGCGGGCGAACTCATGCACGTCGGCCCCGGCGATGAAGCCGTTGGCTTTGTCCGACAGCAACACCAGTCCGCGTGGCGCCATTTCGGTCAGCCGCAACAGTTCCGCGTAAAAGGCTTCGAGTACCGCGGCCGACAACACATTGGCGCTGGAGTCGCGCTTGTTGAAGTGCAGCCAGGCGACATTGTCGGCGTCTATGACCGAATACAGGTCGGGGTCTTTGGTCTGCGCCTGCATCAGTCTACCCCCTCGATCAGCATTGCACCGCCCTGGCCACCGCCGATGCAGAGGCTGGCCAGCCCACGCCGCGCGCCGGTGCGCTTCAGGGTGTTGGCCAGATGCAGCACGATGCGCGCGCCGCTGGCGCCAACCGGATGCCCCAGCGAGATTCCGCCGCCGTCGATGTTCAGGCGTTGTTCATCGATAGGCGCGAAGGCCTGCGCCAGGCCGAGTTCCTGGCGACAGTAATCGGCGTCCGCCCAGGCGCTGAGGCACGCCTGCACCTGCGCGGCGAATGCTTCGTTGATCTCCCAGTAGTTGATATCCGTGCTGTCCAGGCCGTTGCGCGTCATGATAGGGGCCATCGCGTGCACCGGCCCCAAGCCCATCTGCCTCGGGTCGACCCCCGCCCACTGACTGTCGCGCACGCGCCCAAGCACGCCCAGGCCATGGCGTTCCACGGCGTTCTCGCTGGCCAGAACGAGCCAGGCCGCACCATCGGTGATCTGGGCGCTGTTCCCTGCGGTGATCTTGCCGAACGGTTTGTCGAATACCGGTTTGAGGCGGGCCAGTTTTTCCATGGTGGTGTCCCGGCGCAGCCCGTCGTCGGCCGCGTAGTGACCGCCGTTAAAATCATAAACAGGTTCGATTTCGTCAAGATGGCCCTCGTCCTGGGCGGCGGCAAGGCGTTGGTGGCTGCGCAGCGCAAAGCCGTCCATGTGTTCCCGGCTGATGGCGAACCGGTGCGCCAGGACTTCGGCGGTTTGACCCATGTTCAAACCGACCACCGGGTCGGTAAGGCCGCGCAACAAGGCGACCACCGGCTGTAGCAGCGTCGGCCGGAAGGCGAGCGCGCTTCTCAGCTTGGCCGCGGCGCCGCGCGATTGGTTGAACCGGCCCAGCCATCGGGCCATGGCTTCACTGAACAATAGCGGGGCATGGCTCATCGCCTCCACGCCGCCTGCGAGAACCAGATCGCTGCGGCCGCTGGCGATCTCCTGAGCGGCACTGTCTAGCGCCTGCAGTCCCGAGGCGCAGTTACGCTGAACCGTCCAAGCCGGGGTTTTTTCGCCGCACCCGAGACGCAGCGCGACAATGCGCGCGATGTTGGCCTCGTCGGCTCCGGGCATGACGCAACCGAGAATGACCTGGTCGAATTGATCGGGCGTGAACGGCTGTTGATAGAGCAGTGTACGTGCCGCCTGGAAGGCAAGATCGGCCGCGTGAAACGGCCCTGGGACGCCGCGGGCGCGCAAAAACGGCGTGCGCCGACCGTCTACGAGGTAGACTGGCCTGCCTGTGGCGAGGGGGTTGACGCGTTCTGCCATGAAACTTGCTCCTCCTTTCGGTAGTTCGCCGGGAAATCATCCACACCGATCACAGCCTGTCTCGCGGCGATCGCCGATCGTACCTGGCCGGCCGCGTGTGAGTCGATTATATCCTTATCGACCGCCTCGACGAGACGGTCTTCGGGATCTCCGTCGCTCAGCAAGCCCTCGCGCATGGCCCGGCGCAGAGTTTTCAACACCGGCTGCGCAGCGGTGGCCTTTTCGAAAGCGGTTTCCAGGCGTGCCAAGGCGTCGTCGGGATTCGCCGGGAGGTAAAGCCCCTCGGTCAGACGATCGCGCGCCGATCCCCAGCGCAGGACAAGCTTGGCGGCGCGCTGCAGCAGTTTATCATTCGGCGCGGCATACACAGTTCCGAAAGGGAACAGCAGGAATTTCAGAACCCGACCGTGCCAGCCGGCGGGGAGATTGGCGTACACTTCGAACAGTCGCGACTGAATGGTGAACAGGCAGTCGTGCAGCGCCCATTCGAGCAATGGACGGTCGGCGCTCTGCCGGCCCTGATCGGAGAAACGTTTCAGCGCCGCGGAGGCCAGATACAGATGACTGAGTACGTCGCCCAGCCGGGCGGACAGCGATTCGCGTCGTTTCAGGCCGCCGCCGAGCGACAACAGCGCCACCTCGGCGGTCACCGCGAAGGCGGCCGACATCCGGGTCAGTTGACGGTAGTAGTAGGCTTCCTGCCGCGCTGCCGGCACCCGGGCGAAGCGCGCACCGCTGAGACCGTGGAAGCTCGCGCGGGCGATGTTGCTCAGCAGCAGGCGCAGGTGGGCAAACAGGGCGCGGTCGAATTCGACCAGGTCGGCGCGCTGAGCGCTCTGAACTTCCTGCAGCAGATAGGGGTGGCAGCGCAGCGCGCCCTGGCCGAAAATAATCAGGCTGCGAGTCAGGATATTGGCCCCCTCGACGGTGATGCTGATGGGGATGGCCTGGTAGACGCGCGCCAGATAATTGCTGGGCCCCATGCAGATGCCGCGACCGCCATGAATATCCATGGCGTCGTCGATGGCTTTGCGCATTCGTTCGGTCAGATGATATTTGACAATGGCCGAGGCGACAGCGGGTTTCTCGTGGCGGTCCACCGCCAGCGTGGTCAGACCGCGGGCGGCGTCCATCAGATACGCATTGCCGGCAATGCGCCCCAGCACCTCGGCGACGCCCTCGAAGTTGCCGATCGGCGTTTTGAACTGTTTGCGCACGGCGGCGTAGGCGCCGCTGGTGCGCGCCGCGAGTTTGCCCGCGCCGGTGCTGAGGGCGGGCAGCGAGATGGCGCGCCCATCGGCCAGGCATTCCATCAACATGCGCCAGCCCTGACCGATCCGCTCCCGTCCGCCGATAACCCATTCCAGGGGAATGATGACATCACGGCCGCGATTGGGACCGTTCATGAACGCCTGGTTGAGCGGTAAATGGCGATTGCCGATTTCGATCCCCGGGGTGTCGGTGGGGATCAGCGCCAGGGTGATGCCGAGGTCGGTGGTCTCACCCAGCAGGTGGTCTGGGTCATACAGTTTAAAGGCCAGGCCCAGCACCGTCGCCACCGGACCGAGGGTGATATAGCGTTTTTCCCAGTTGAGGCGGATGCAAAGTCGTTGTTCGCCGTCGACGCCTTGCCGGCAGATCACACCGCGGTCGGGCATGGCGGCGGCGTCGCTGCCCGCTTCCGGTCCGGTGAGGGCGAAACAGGGGATTTCCTCACCGCGTGCCAGCCGCGGCAGATAGTGGTTTTTCTGTTCCTCGGTGCCGTAGTTGAGCAGCAGTTGCGCCGGCCCGAGAGAATTGGGCACCATCGTCGTCACCGCCGCGGTGATACTGCGTCCGGCGATTTTCATCACCACGCTGGAATGCCCGTGGGCACTGAACTCAAGACCGCCATAACGTTTCGGTATGATCATACCGAAAAAGCGCTCCTGCTTGAGATAGCGCCAGACTTCCGCCGGCAGGTCGTGCAGCTGCTCGGTGATCTGCCAGTCGTCTATCATGGAACACAGTGTTTCCACCGGTCCGTCGAGGAATTCCTGTTCCGTGGCACTCAGCTGGGGTGGCGGGTAGTCGAGCAAACGGGCCCAATCGGGATGGCCGCCGAACAGCTGCGCTTCCCACCAGAGGGTGCCGGCTTCCAGCGCCTCGCGTTCCGTCTCGGACATGGGCGGCATCATCTGGCGGAAGCGTCGCAGTACGGCGGCTGAGACCCAAGATCGGCGAAGGCGCGCAATACCGAGGATTAGCGCCGGCGGCAGGAATACCAGCCACAATAGCGCCCACACCCAGCTCCCCGCGGTGTGCCACAACGGCCAAGCGAGCAGATAGCCAGCGCCCGCGACCGCCCAGGCCCAGCCAGGAACACGGGCCGCGGCCAGCAGCCACGCCGCGGCGCCCAATACCAGCAGTTCAATTACAATCGCCATCTCGCCTCCCTCAGGAAGTTCCGGCCTTGTCCGCGCCGGCGGGCTCGGTTATGGGTGTGGGCGCCACCTCCGGCGTCATAGCCGGTTCCTGTGGGTCCGTCGCGACCGCCGCGGCAGGGGGGGCCAGTGTCTCGACGTAGCAATCGCCTTCGGTGTTGCAAATCCGTCCGTCGAGGGCCCACGGCAATTCGCGGTAGGACGAATATTTGCTGAAATCCAGCAACGGACATTTGATGATGTCGAAATAGGGCGAATAATCGAAATCCCGCGGTGTGAACAGGCGCGTATTGCGGGGGATCATCCGCAGTCGGCCCAGGTCGTCGCGCTCCAGTACAGGCAGCAGAGGAAACTTCACCGAGGCGAATGCCGCGGCGATCATTGACGAACACACGGAGCGGGTCGGCGAGCCGGCGTTGTGCTGAAACAGGCTGGAGCGCCAGCGCCGGGGAATGAAGCTGTAGGGAAAGAGAAAGCGCGCCAGGTCGAGCAGTTGCCTCAGATCGTACTCGAACCCCAGATGCTGGAGCGCGAATTTCAATACCTGCTGGGCGTCTTGCCGCGACAAGCCCACCGGGCGACACACGCGTAGGGAGTCCTCGCGGTACTTGCTAAGTGGGTTGACCACGGTACCTTCGCCCAGCCACGCCTCGATCAGCAACTGTTCGTTGGGATCGCCGGTATAGAACGACAGGACCTTCTCGCGCAGCTCTTCGTCGTCGATGTCATGGATGCGCCCGATATACAGCGCCGAGTGGGACCAGGGGCTCTGGGTCACGGTGCGAATGATTTCCGAGATGCGGCTGCGGCCTTCGACCAACAACACATCGCACGGGCGTATCTCGTAGCGGATACGGTCGAAATCGCACATTGGCGAGGAAGCGCGATAGCGTTCGTTCGTCAGCCAGGCGACGATCTTCTTGCCCAGCCAGGCCGCGGGATTCAGCCCCATACAACCTCCGTGCCTGCAAAGCCGCGATGTCCGTACCTGCAGTTAGACCACGCCCTGCGCGCTGCATTGTCGGGCTGGCAAATCAGGTCAGGTATATTTAAAGATAGCGGCATTTTTCGCGCAGGGCTGAGGAGACTTGATGAATTCCCGCGAAACCAATCAGTTGTACTCCAGTGCCAGGGTCACCGCGCGCTCCAGAACGGATTCAGGGGTATAGAAATGGGGAGAAAAACGCACTCCGCCGCCGCGCAGTGCGCAGACCACGCCCGCCTCCTGGAGGTGCTGATACAGGGCCGGGGGGTCGATGTCCGGGCGGGCGAAAGTGACAATGCCCGCGCGCCGCTCGGGCTGCTTTTCGGATAAAATAATGGCTGAATTATTCTCAAGTTTTTCAATTAAATAAGATATTTTTCTAGAAACTTTTTCAGCGATTGTCGGGATCCCGACTTCCAGTAGCAGGCCAACGCTGGCATGCAGGGCGTGGATGCCCAGCATATTGGGGCTCCCGCACTCGAAACGGCGCGCGTGATCCGCCGGTCGCCACTCGCGCGCGCCGAAATCACCCATCTGCGCGACCATGTGCCAGCCGTACTGGCGCAGCGCCAGGCGCTGCAGCCAGTCGCGGCGACAATAGAACACCGCCAGACCCTCGGGGCCGAGCATCCATTTGTGACCGTCGGCCATGGCGAAATCCGCCTGACAGGCCTGTACGTCGAACGGGCGGGCGCCGATGCTTTGTATGGCGTCGACACAAAACGCGATGTCGCGCGCGCGACAGGCCGCCCCCAGGGTTGGCAGATCGAGCGCGAAGCCGGAGCTGTACTGGACCGCGCTGACCGACACCAGCCGGGTGCGCGAACTGAGGCTGCCGATGATCGTCTCCTCGGCTCGCGGCCGATCGCCGATATCGGCTTCGATCACCCGCACGCCCAGTTCGTGCAACGATTCCCAGACAATGCGGTTGGACGGGAACTCCTCGTTGGTGATCACGATTTCGTCGCCGGCTTGCCAGTCGATGCCCCAGGCGACCACCGACAGGGCTTCCGAGGTGCTTTTGAGCAGCGCGATTTCGTCTTCGCCATCGGCATTGATCAGGGTGCGCAACCGAGCCCGCAGCTCCTGCTCCACGCCGAGCCAGCGGGCGTAGTGGCGGGAGCCGACGGCGGCGTTTTCCCGGGCAAAGTCGGTCACCGCGCGCGCAGTACGCTGCGGCCAGGGCGATACCGCCGCATGATTCAGGTAGCACAAGCGCTCTTCCAGGGGAAATTCCGTCTGGTACATGCCGTGTTAGTGTGGAGCACTGGGCAAATAGCCGGCGCGAGGTGCCCGCAGGCGGGGGAGATGGAGGCGAATGCTGACAGTATGGTTGTTCATGAAATTTTTCAGCCCAACGGCTCGCTTGATTATGGCAGCCAGTCGCCGCTTTGGGTAGCTTTGGCTAAAGCCAGCGGCGCACCAGCCAGCCGGTCCATTCGCGCAGTTTCTGGCTGCGCGGGCGGTGGGCCCAGGTCTCGGCGTTGATTTCCTCGCTGCTCGCAAGGTCGGTTTGAAACTGGTCGACCAGTTGGCGGCACAGCTGCGGGTCGTGGGTGAACAGGTTGAGTTCATAGTTGAGCAGAAAACTGCGATAGTCGAGGTTGGCGGTACCCACGGTGGCATACGTGTTGTCCACGACCAGGGTTTTTGCGTGCAGCAACCGCGGCTGATATTCATAGATTCTCACCCCGCAGGCGAGCAACCTGGCGTAGGCCGCGCGCGCGGCCCACTGGGCCAGGCGGACATCACTGACACCGGGAACCAGCAGGCGCACGTCGACCCCGCGGGTCGCGGCAGCGGCGATCTGACGGCGGATGCGACGCTCCGGCACGAAATACGGTGTGGTGATGAGAATCGATTCGCGGGCGTGTGACAGCATGCTGGCAAAGGTGCCGTTGAGCAGGCGTCGTGCCCCGCGCATGTAGTTGGTCAGCAGCAGATCGTTGCCAACGGCCCGGGGGACGTGCGGGCGCTTGCGTCGCCGCCAGAAACGCTCGAACAGAGAGTGCGCTTCCTGGGCAAGCGGGCCGTCAAAACGAATGTGGGTGTCGCGCCAGCACTGGTCGCCGAAAGCCCGGCGGGAGCTTTGGCGGTGGATGTTGAAGCCGCCGAGAAAGGCGCAGGCGCCGTCGACCACCAGCAGCTTGCGGTGATCGCGACGGTTATAGCGCCACGGGCGGCGCCAGTCCCAGCGGTGGAACCATTTCAACGCGACGCCGGATTCGCGCAGACGGCGCGACAACTGGCGAGAGTGCCAGAAGAGCGACCCCGCGGCATCCAGCTGCACCCGCACCCTCAGCCCGGCGGCGGCTTTTTCGCCCAGCGCGGCGACAAAGCGCCGGCCGACCTCGTCGAGGCTGAAGATGTAACACTCCAGCAGAATCTCCTCTCGCGCCGCCGCGATCGCCGCCAGCATCGCGTCGTACAACGCGTCGCCATCGGTGTACAGCTCGAAGTTTACCCCCGTCAAGACGGTCGGTCGACAGCGGCCCGCTGCGGCGGGCCACCACGCTTTGTCAGCGAACTCGGAGCATTGGCCTCCGGCATATTCCTACAAATAGCCGCGTACCACCTCTGGTGATTTTTGCACCAGGTTCTTGTCCACCTGACGCGAAACCAGGGACATGACCTCCTTGCTGAGAGTATGTCGCAGGTTGCCCAGAAAAGCCGGCGGTGCGATCAACACCAAGCGGTCGAAGTTGCTGCTGGTCCGGGCGCTTTCGAGATAACTGGCCAGTTCCCTGGCAAACTCCAATGACTCGTGATCCTTGGCGCTGATTTTGTTTTCCAGTACGTGGCGTCCCTGGCCGACGCTGCCGCCGTCGCTGCCCGCGGTGTCGGTAACCAGATCGCCTTCGTGCATGCGGCATTCCGGGTGCACTAATGCGTCGATTTCGGTGATCGGTGAACGCCGTCCATTGGCTTTGTAAACCTTGGCCCGACTGCTTTCTGCGACAAGAATCCACGTCTTAGACATAAATCAGCTCCTTCTTTAAGCAACTACAGTAGCTCTCTGTGTCGAAGTATAGACTGCCCTTGAGCCTAGGAAATCGCGGCCGGCAATACAATCCCGTTGGCGGCAACACGCCGCGCAGGACATATCCCACAGGCCGGCCCGGATACTCCCGCAAGGGTTCTGGTGCAAGCCGCGTATTTCCTGTGACATCAGCCACATCGGCGCGGGGCCGAGCCCCGCCAGTGCCTACTCACCGCCCTGACGGCGCAGCGCTCGCTGCCGCCACAGGAGATACGTGGCGGGAATCACCATCAGTGTGAGCACTGTCGCGCTCAGCATGCCGCCGACCATGGGCGCGGCGATGCGGCGCATGACCTCGGAGCCGGTGCCATGGCCCAGCATAATGGGTAGCAGGCCGGCAATGATGGCCGCCACCGTCATCATGATGGGGCGCACGCGCAATAACGCGCCTTCTATGATCGCCGTACGCAAGTTGTCGCGGTTCATCGGGCGTTTTTCCGCCAGCGCCAGTTGCTGGTGGCGGCGAAACGCCTGGTTGAGATAGACCAGCATGACCACGCCGATTTCCACCGAGACACCGGCCAGCGCGATGAACCCGACTCCTACTGCCACCGATAAGTCGTAGTGCAGCCAGTAGAGCAGCCAGATACCGCCGACCAAGGCCAGCGGCAGGGTGGCCAGAATGATCAATACCTCTGACATGCGACGGAAATTCAGGTAAAGCAAAAGCACGATAATCGCCAGGGTCACCGGAACGACGGTGGAGAGGCGTTCCTTGGCACGCTCCATGTATTCGTACTGACCGGACCAGTTGAGCGAGTAACCCGCGGGCAGCTTCACCTGTTCGGCGACCACCTGTTTGGCTTCCTTGACATAGGAGCCCAGGTCGCGGTCCTGGATGTCGATATAAATCCAGCCGTTGAGTCGGGCGTTTTCGCTCTTGATCATGCCGGGCCCGTCGACGATACTGACTTTGGCGACGTCGCCCAGTGCGATCTGTGCGCCGATGGGAGTCTGGATCGGCAGCTCGGCCAGTTTGGTCTGCGAGTCGCGCAAGGCTCGGGGATAGCGCAGATTCACCGGGTACCGTTCCAGGCCCTCGATGCTCTCGGTGACGTTCATGCCGCCGACCGCGGTGCGGACGATTTCCTGGATGTCGGCGATGTTCAATCCATAGCGCGAGGCCGCGACACGGTCGATATCCACCAGCACGTAACGTCCGCCGACCACACGTTCGGAAAACACCGAGACGGTACCCCGCACGGGTTTCAACGCGCGCTCGATCTCCTCGCCGACTTTCTGGATCACCTTCAGATCGGGTCCGGCGACCTTGACGCCGACAGGCGTCTTGATGCCGGTGGCCAGCATGTCGATGCGGTTCTTGATCGGCATCACCCAGGCGTTGCTCATTCCGGGTACCTGCACCAGCGCATCGAGTTCGCGGCGGAGCTTGTCCATGGTCATCCCTGGTCGCCATTGGTCACGCGGCTTCAACTGAATAGTGGTCTCCACCATCGTCAGCGGCGCGGGGTCGGTGGCCGACTCGGCGCGGCCCATCTTCCCGAATACCCGCGCGACTTCGGGTACGGTCTTGATCAGTCGGTCGGTCTGTTGCAACACCTGCTGCGCCTTGCCGATGGAGACGGCGGGAAAGGCGCTGGGCATGTAGAGCAGGTCTCCCTCGTCCAGGTCCGGCATGAATTCCGACCCGAGGCTGCTTTGCATGGGCCACCAGCCCGTCAGCGGCCAGAGCATCGACACGGCAGTCAAGGCCGATACCAACAGGACGGTTTTGGGGGCGCGCAATATCCAGTTGATAAGTGGCCTGTAGAGCGCGATCAGCAGACGGTTAAGCGGATTTCTGTCCTCGGCGATGATCTTTCCGCGAATGAAATAGCCCATCAGCACCGGCACCAGGGTGATCGACAAACCGGCGGCACCCGCCATGGCATAGGTCTTGGTGAAAGCCAGGGGCGAAAACAGGCGCCCCTCCTGAGCCTCGAGGGTGAAGACGGGAAGAAAACTCAGGGTGATGATCAGCAGGGAGAAAAACAGCGCGGGACCGACTTCGGCGGACGCCTCGGCCATGATCTGCCAGCGATTCTTGTCATTGATGGCATTGTGCTCAATATGCTTGTGCACATTCTCTATCATGACAATGGCGGCATCGACCATCGCGCCGATGGCGATGGCGATGCCGCCCAGTGACATGATATTCGCGTTGATGCCCTGAGCGTGCATGACGATAAAGGCCACCAATATGCCCACCGGAAGGCTGAAGATCACCACCAGCGCCGAGCGGATATGGAACAAAAACACGGCGCACACCAGCACCACCACGATGAATTCCTCGATCAGCTTCTCCTGCAGCGTGTCGATGGCGCGCATGATCAGGCCGGAACGGTCGTAGGTAGGCACGATCTCCACGCCTTCGGGCAGGCTGCGGGAGAGTTCGGCGAGCTTGTTCTTCACGCCCTCGATGGTGCTCAGCGCGTTTTCGCCCCAACGCATGATCACCACGCCGCCGACCACTTCGCCTTCGCCATCGAGTTCGGCCAGACCCCGACGCATTTGCGGGCCGACGCGCACCTCGGCGATATCGCTCAAGACTATGGGGGTGCCGTTGGCGTTGATACCGATGGGGATGTCCCGCAGTTGTTCAACCCCCTTGATGTAGCCGGTGGCGCGCACCATGTATTCCGCCTCGGCCATTTCGATGACCGAACCGCCGACCTCCTGGTTGCCCTGCTGGATGGCGGTTTTCACCTTGGCTAGCGGAATACCGTAGGCGCGCAAACGGTCCGGGTCGACGACCACTTGATATTGCTTGACCATGCCGCCGATGGTGGCCACTTCGGAGACGCCGGGAACGGTCTGCAACTCGAACTTCAAGAACCAGTCCTGCAAGCTGCGCAGTTGGGAGATGTCGTGCTTGCCGCTGCGGTCGACCAGCGCATATTCATAGACCCAGCCGACGCCGGTGGCGTCCGGACCCAGCGCGGGGGTGGCGGCGGCGGGGAGTCGACTCTGCACCTGGCTGAGATATTCAAGCACTCGCGATCGCGCCCAATAGAGGTCGGTTCCGTCCTCGAACAGCACATAGACATAGGAATCGCCGAAAAACGAATAGCCGCGCACCGTGGTTGCCTTGGGCACGGAAAGCATGGTGGTGGTCAGCGGGTAAGTCACCTGATCCTCCACCACCTGTGGGGCCTGTCCGGGATAGCTGGTCTTGATGATCACCTGGACATCGGAGAGATCGGGGATGGCATCGAGCGGCGTGTTTTTGATCGAATACACGCCCCAACCGACCAGAATCACCGTGAGCAGCAGAACCAGAAACCGGTTGTTGACCGACCAGCGGATAATGTCAGCGATCATTGCTGCGCCTCCGCGTCGCCCGGTTGCACGGAGTCGATGACGTAGCGGTCGTCGTCGCCGCGGATGAGGGTGAAGTGAACCGACTCACCGGGTTTCAAGGCCGAGAGATCGACCGCCTCGGTAACCGCGAAGTCCATGGTCATTTGCGGCCAACCGAGTGCGGCGATAGGCTGGTGGGATAGGTTCAGCTTGCGTTCCTGGGTAAATACTTCGTTCACCACCCCGGTGCCCATGATCGGCTGGTCGCTTTGAGGCTGTTTCGCCGGGGCGTCGTTCTCCTCCGGCTCCATGCGGTTGAAACTCGCCCGCAGGCTGGCTTCGGAGTCGATCAGGAACTGGGCCGAGGTCACGACCCGGTCGCCTTCCTTGACCCCGGACTCGATCTCCACGAAATCGCCGCTCTCCAGGCCCACGCTGACCGGTACCGCCCGGAACTTACCCTCGCCCAGGTCGAGCACCACCCGGTCGCCGTTGCCGGTCCGGATCAGGGCTTCGCGGGGAATACTGAGCACGTCTTTTTTCGGGCCGGCGAAGATATCGACCTTGGCATACATGTCGGGCTTGAGCGTTTCGTCGGGGTTGTCGAACACCAGCCTGGCCTGCAGCGTGCGCGTTTTCGGATCGATGGTGGGGTAGACGAATTCCACTTTCCCCTCCCAGACCCGGCCCGGGAGATAGCCCAGTTGTACCTCGGCTGGTTGTCCGGGGGCCACCCACTCGGACTGGCGCTCGAAAATGTCCACCAACAGCCATACGCTGGAGAGATCGACCAGCGCCATCACCTCAGTGGCCGGCTTCACATACATGCCTTCGCGCACTTTCAGGCTATCGACGATGCCGTCCTGGCTGGCGTGCACGCGTACGCGTTGGGCGGCACGGCGTTTGCGGCTGATCTCGCGGATCTGTTCCTGGCTGATACCCAATGCGACCAGCCGCTCGCGCGAGGCATCTTTGAGATGGCTGTTGTTGGCGCGCAGGGCCTGGATATATTCCTCCTGCGCGTTCACCAGGTCCGGCGAATACAGCTCGAACAGGATATCGCCTTTGCGCACCCGCTCGCCGTTGGATTTCACATACAGTTTCTCCACCCACCCATCAGTGCGTAAGTGCAAATGACTGATTTTGCGCTCGTCAAAGGCTACGTATCCGACGGTACTGATGCGGCGCCAGAGCGCGCCGCGCTCGACCGGCGCGGAACGCACCCCGAGATTCTGCATCATCGCCGGATCGATGGTGACGACGTTACCGTCACCATCGGCCTGGTCGGCGTACACCGGAACCAGATCCATGCCCATGGGGGATTTGCCAGGCTTGTCGCGGCGATAGTTGGGGTCCATGGGGGCGACCCAGTAGAGAATTTCGCGCTCCTCGGCGGCGTACGCCACGCTAGCGACCTGGCCCAGAGCCTGAAAGACGATAAGGAGCAACAAGGGGTGACGAACATTCATGGTTTTTCTCCGGACTCAAGCCTGGGAATATCAGCCGATTGCGGTAACAGATAGAGCAGGCGCGCGCGGGTCTTTTCCCGGTCAACCCGAATGCGCAGATCCTGCAGGCGTACTTCCAATTCGGTAATGCGCGCCCGCATCAAGGTATTGAACTCGTTGATGCCGCTTTGGTACGCGTTGACGGCAGCTTCTGCGTTGGCGGTCGCCTCGCGCAGCAACTGACTGCGGTAGAGTTCGGCCTGTTGGCCGAGCCTGTCCCACTGAGCGTACTCCGCGGCCAAGGTGCGTTGCAGTTGGCGTAAAACGGTTTCCCGCGTCTGGAGCGCCGCACCGGCCATCTGCTGGCTGGCCGCCAGTTGTTTGTCCTGGCGTTTATCGGGAAACAAGGGGATGTCCATGGTGATCATGGCGGTGGCCATGTCGGGACGGTCGCGCCCGTTGTCGAACTCGCCAAAGCGTTTGTTGTAGTCGAGCCCCACATCGAAGCCGGGTTTGTATTGTTCGCGCGCCATATTGACTTCCTGCTGCGTGGCTTCGACCCGCGCGCTGGCCGCCCGGATCATCGGGTGGGTGGGCAGAGAGGCGCGCAGTTTCGTTTGGGAAGGGACGGCCGGCAGCCGTGGCAGGCCTGCCGAGAGCGGCTGCCAGGCGGCTTCGCCGATCCAGCGCGAAAGTACAGCGCGCTGGACGTCACCGAGCTTGTTAATCTGGGTGCTCTTGTCGTCCAGCCGTGACACTTCCAACTGCGCCAGCAATACGTCCTGTTGGCTGACGCGGCCGGAGGCGTAGTGTGCCCGGGTGATTTCGACGAGTTGTTCGAACAGGCCGCGGGTCTGGAGGACGATGGCGTCGGCTTTTTCCTGGTAGTACAACTCCAGAAACGCTTCGCGGACGTCGCGTTGGATGGTTTTGCGAGTGTTTTGCACCTGAGCTTCCTCGGCGCTGCTCAACCACTGGGTGCGTTTCTGTTTGTAAAAGAGACTGCGACCGCGCGGAAACGACTGGCGGATACCTGCGACGGCTTGCGACATGCCTTCGCTGCGCATGCTGAAATTGTCCAGCGGAACATTACGCAGGCTGAGGAACAGCTTCGGGTCGGGCAATTGACCGTCGGCCACTGCCTGCTCGTCGAGCGCCTGGGCGCGGGCCTGGCCGGCAAGCACCGCGGGGTCGGCCTGCAACGCCAGGTGTTCGGCGGTGGCAAGTGTCAAGGCAGCCTGAGCCGCGAAAGAGGGGGCCAGGCCAGCCAACAAACAGGCGCTACGCCACGTGAACCGCCCTGCGGACGAAGAAAAAAACATCATGACCGATCTCCGGTAAATCGATGACGACCGGGCCTGAACCAACTGCCACGGTCAGCGGATGGGGCGCTTTGCCCCGAAGCAGATTGTCAGACCGGCGGTCGGTACAGCGGTGGGGTCGGCACGGACGCCCACAATTGGCTGTAGGTGGGGAAAGGGATGAACAGGGGTTGCTTCGCCGTCAGCGCCGTGGCCAGACTGACATTCCATTGCATCTGCAAACTGCTGCACACCGTGGTCCCGCATTGGGCGGTGTCGCAGTGGCTATGCTGGCAATGCGCACAGGCGGCCTTCGCCTGGGTTACCTGATAGTCGGTGGCGTCGGCGTGCGCGGGTGAGCGCTCCGCGTGCATCGGACAGTTCGCCAGTTCGGCGACCGCGACCAGGGGCGCGAGCTGTGCTTGCAACGGAGAGACTAGGAGGCTCAACAGCAACCAGGCGAACGACAATTTGTTGGTTATCTTATGCATACGATTTACGGGGATAATAAGGGGGTAGCGACCCAAACTCAAGCGACTTGACCGGGGTAACGGCGGACGCCGCCGGAATCCGTCGGACAAGTGTTTGGGCAGGCAGCGTTTTCCTTTAGCGAGGTCGCTGGTGTCCCGGGGCCGCGAGGCGAGGCAGGCCTGCATAATCATAGGCTTAACAGATTCTTCATCTATGTGCTGATAAGGTCCGGCGTCGCGAACCGATCATCACTGGAGTAAGCTAAATCGATGAGCACCCGCTCTGACCTGTTGACCCGATTTTTTCCGTTTTTAATCTGGTGGCCGAAACTCGACCGGCATACCGTCAGAGGCGATCTGCTCGCCGGTCTCACCGGCGCCGTGGTAGTTCTGCCGCAGGGCGTCGCGTTCGCCACCATCGCCGGCATGCCCCCGGAATACGGTCTCTACGCGGGTATGGTGCCCGCCATTGTCGCCGCCCTGTTCGGCTCGTCCTGGCATCTGGTCTCGGGGCCGACGACGGCGGCCTCCATTGTTCTGTTTTCCTCGCTCAGTGTGTACGCCGAACCGGGCTCGATGGACTATGTGACCCTGGCTTTGACCATGACGTTGATGGTGGGCGTGATCGAACTGGTGCTGGGGTTGGCGCGGATGGGGGCGCTGGTCAACTTTATCTCTCATTCCGTCATTGTAGGTTTTACCGCGGGCGCGGCGATTTTGATCGCGAGCAAACAGTTGAAGAATTTTTTTGGCGTGGAGATTCCGCGTGGCGGCCATCTGCACGATATTCTGATTAGCTTTTGGCATCAGATCCCCCATATCAACGGGTACGTGACGCTGGTGGCGCTGGTGACGCTGCTGTCGGGCATCGCGGTCAAGCGTTGGTGGCCGAAGTTGCCGTATCTGATTGTGGCGATGGTCGCGGGCAGCCTGGTCTCGGTCGCTCTTACCAGCGTGTTCGGTGTCGAAACCACCGGAATCGCCACGGTTGGCGCGCTGCCCAGCTCGCTGCCTCCGCTGTCGGCGCCGAGTTTTTCGCTCGATACGATCAAAAACCTGGCGCCGGCGTCCTTGGCCGTGACGCTGTTTGCGCTTACCGAGGCGGTGTCGATAGGCCGTTCGCTGGGTGCGCGCAGTGGCCAACGTATCGACGGCAACCAGGAATTCATCGGTCAGGGGCTGTCCAATATCGCCGGGAGTTTTTTCTCGGGTTATGTCGCTACCGGTTCGTTCAACCGCAGCGGCTTGAACTTCCAGGCCGGCGCGAAGACGCCGCTGGCGGCGATGTTCGCCGGCCTGTTTCTCATTGTCATCGTCCTGATGGTGGCCCCGCTGGCGGCGTATCTGCCCAACGCGGCCATGGCCGGCATTTTGTTTCTGGTGGCCTGGGGGCTGATCGATTTCCACGAAATCGCTCACGTGCTCAAATCGAGCCGGCGCGAAACGGGCATCATGGGCGTGACCTTTCTCGGGGCGTTGTTCCTGGAGCTGGAGTTCGCCATTTTTGCAGGGGTGATCCTGTCGCTGGTGTTGTACCTGATGCGGGTGTCTAAACCGCGCATCATCTCGCGCGTTCCCGATCCGCGTCTGCCGGGTCGCAAATTCAATACCGATCCGAGCCTGCCGATGTGTCCGCAGCTGCACATTCTGCGCATCGACGGTTCGCTGTTTTTCGGGTCCATCAATCACGTACAGGAGGCTTTTGCCGACCTGGAGGAACACTACCCGCAGCAAAAGCACCTCGCCATCGTCGCCGAAGGCATCAATTTTGCCGACATCACCGGCGGCGCCATCATGGTCGAGGAGGCGCGCAAGCGCCGTGCCCGCGGCGGTGGTTTTTACCTGATGAAGGTGAAACAGGGCTTGTGGGAATCGCTGGAAAGCTGCAGCTGCCTCGATGCCATCGGCCCGAACAACGTTTTTCAGTCGAAAACCGCAGCGCTCACCGGTATATTCCAGAAACTGGACAAAAATGTGTGCCGGCGCTGTGACAAACGCATATTCCGCGAATGTGCATCCGTCCCACGTGAAGTATCCGACTAAGCAGGTGACACGTATGTATGCTTTAGTAATCGAGGACAATCCCGACCTGGTCGCCAACCTCTATGATTTTTTGGAGCCCAAGGGCTACGTGCTGGACGCCGCCTACGACGCCCGAACGGGTTACCAGTATGCGCAGGACAAGGAATACGACATCATCATTCTCGACCTGACGCTACCCGGTATGGACGGCTTGGAGTTATGCCGCCGCCTGCGCGATTCGGGCAATATCACGCCGGTGCTGATTCTGACCGCGCGCGATACGCTCAACGCCAAGCTCGATGGTTTCGCCGCCGGTTCGGATGATTATCTGGTCAAGCCCTTCGCCTTGCAGGAACTCGATGCCCGCATCCGCGCCCTGGTGCGGCGGGCGCGCTGCGAGCAGCGGCGTGAGCCGCTGCGGGTTTCCGACCTGGTTTTCGACCCCGATACACTCAAGGTGGAGCGTGGCGGCAAGCACATCACCCTGCCGCCCATCCCGCTCAAGATGTTGGCCCTGCTGATCCGCCAGTCGCCGCGGGTGGTGCCCAAACGGGAGCTGGAGCGACGCATCTGGGGCAACGAGCGTCCTGACAGCGACGCCTTGCGCACGCATTTGCATGTGTTGCGCAGTGCCATTGACAAGCCCTTCGAGACCCATCTGCTGCGCACGGTACACGGTATGGGCTACCAGCTCGCGGCGCCCGATGAAGTTCAGGACTAGTCTTCGCTATCGGGTTACTTTCGCTTTTACCCTGCTGGGAGCGTTCATCAGCATAATGCTGGCGATGCTGCTCTACCGCGAAACCGTCTCCGCCGAAATGCGCCTGGTGGCCGATACCCTGACGATGGAGATCGGCGACTATCTACAGCGCTCGCTGCACGATCCCGACACCCGCCTTCCCTCCAGCACCGTCATGCGCACCTATCTCATCGAGCCTGGGAGGACCACGGACGTACCGCCCCAGGTGCTGTCGCTCAAGCCGGGGCTGCACCGTTTGGAGCTCGAAGGCTCCACGTTTTACGTGGAGGTGGTCGAAGACAGCGGGCGGCGCATCGCGGTGCTCTACAACGACCTCCAGCTGCGCCATCGCGAACAGCAATACAAAGTCTTTCTCAGCGCCTCGGTGCTGGTTATGACCTTGCTCTCGGCGGCCCTGGGATACTGGCTCGCCGGGCGGGTGGTTTCGCCCGTGGCCGAGCTGGCACGCCGGGTCCGGCGCATGGTCCCGGGAAACACCCAGATCAAGCTGGCGGGGCGATTTTCCGACGACGAGGTCGGCGTGCTGGCCCGTAGTTTCGATGATTATCAGGCACGGCTGCAGGCGTTCATTCAGCGCGAGCAGGCCTTCACCGCCGATGTCAGTCACGAGCTGCGTACACCGCTGGCGGTGATCGAGGGCGCGGCGGAGGTTCTGCAGGAAGACGAGGGGCTGGGCGAGGGCCAGCGTCGACGGGTGCGGCGCATCATGCGCGCCGCGCAGGAAATGGCCGAAACCACAGCCGCCTTGCTGGAACTGGCGCGCGAGCAGGCCACCGGTCAGACCTCCAGCGGCTGCCGCGTATCCAGTGTATTGCAGGAGGTGGTGGAGACCCATCGCTATGTGCTCGAGCGCAAACAGGTCGAGGTGCTGGTGGACGTTCAGGACTGCCCCGAGCTGCCGGTCGACTGCGCCTTGCTACGCATTGTTGTTGGCAACCTGATCCGCAACGCCTTTTCCTACACCCGCGAAGGCTGCGTGAGTATCGCCCTGGACGCTACCGGTATTCGCGTCAGCGACACCGGCGTGGGTATTGCCGATCACCACCTGAATGAAATCTTCAAACCCTTTTTCAGCGAACAGGGGGGGGAGGGGATTGGTCTGTCGCTGGTCAAACGGATCTGTGTGCGCTATGGCTGGAGTCTGGAAGTCAGCAGCGAGCTGGGTACCGGCACCTGCTTCAGTCTGCTGTTCGACGCCTGAGTGTGGGCGGGGTTATGAATGGCAGAAATTCTAACGAAAACTTAACATAGCTCTCAATATCATTACGGGCCGTTCTCGATCCGGATCGGACGAATGCCGGTCGTCGTCCCCGCCTTGCCGGCCGGTTCAACCAGGAGTGCCTTGTGACTGCCACACCACGAACAAAACTATATAAGAATCTGATCGTTGCAATAATGTTCCTGGCCCTGGGGTTATTCCTTGCCGATCAGGTGCCGACGCTGCAGATTGCCTGGGTGTGCGCTTTGTTGTTGTTGACGATTTATCTGTTCGCCTTCGAGATCGTCGGCGTCGACGTGGCGGCGGTGTCGATCATGGTGTTGTTGGGACTCACGTCGCTGCTGGCGCCGCTGATGGGGCTGGAGGAGGGCCTGGTACCCAACCAGGATCTGTTCAACGGCTTTTCCAGTAATGCGGTGATGTCGATCATCGCGGTGATGATTATCGGTGCAGGGCTCGACAAGACCGGTCTCATGGGACAGGTGGCGGCGTTTATCCTGAAAACCGGCGGCAGCACGGAGAAGCGCATCATTCCGATCATTTCCGGTACGGTGGCGATTATCTCCAGTTTCATGCAGAACGTCGGTGCCGCGGCGTTGTTTCTGCCAGTGGTCTCGCGCATTTCGGCGCGTACCGGCTTGCCGATGTCGCGCCTGCTGATGCCGATGGGTTTCTGCGCCATTCTCGGCGGTACCGTGACCATGGTGGGTTCGAGCCCGCTGATCCTGCTCAACGACCTCATTCTGACCTCCAACACCGCCTTGCCGGCGGACAAGCAGATGCACACCTGGTCGCTGTTTTCGGTCACTCCCATCGGTCTGGCACTGGTCGCCACCGGGGTGATTTATTTTGTCGTCGCTGGGCGTTTCGTGCTACCGGTGACCAAAACCGAAGGCAGTACCGGCGGGGATATCATGAGCTATTTCCGCGACACCTACGGCATGGATTATGTGCTGCGCGAAATGCGCCTGCCTTCGTCGAGCGATTTGGTCGGCAAGCCCCTGGAGGATATCGAGCACAGCGAACAGCTACGGGTGATCGCGGTGATCCGCCACAACAATAAGGATATCGCCATCGGCGCCGGCGGCGTGGCGCGCGATACGGTGCTCGAGGCCGGGGCGGTGCTTGGCGTAGTGGGGACGGCGAGCAATCTGGAGGCCTTCGCCCATCGTCACGGCATGGTGGTGTTGCCGGCGCTGGACAATTTCGCCGACGCCCTGTCGCCGGCCAAGGCGGGCATCGCCGAAGTGGTCATTCCGCCCGGCTCCCAACTGATCGGCAAGTCGGCGCGCGATGTCTGGTTGCGCAAGAGCTATGGCTTGTCGCTGATGGCGATGCACCGCGTGGGCAAGACCTATTTCGCCGGCGAAGGGGTGCGCGACATGCCCTTCCAGGCCGGTGATACCCTGGTGGTGCACACTACCTGGCTGGGGCTGACGCGCTTGCGCAAGGACCGCAACTTCGTCGTCGTCACCACCGAGTATCCGCACGAGGAACTGCGACCGCAGAAAGTCACCCACGCGCTGGTATTCTTTCTGATCGCCTTGTCCCTGGTCCTGTTTTCCGATCTGCGCCTGTCGGTGTCGCTGCTCACCGGGGCCATCGGCATGATCCTCTCGGGGGTGCTGACGATCGAGGAGGCCTACGAGGCGGTCAGCTGGAAAACGGTGTTTCTGCTCGCCAGTCTGATCCCCCTGGGGCTGGCGGTGGAAACCACCGGAACTGCCGCCTGGATCGCCGAGCGTACACTGAGCCTGTTGGGTGACGTGCCGATTTGGGGCCTGCAGCTGGCCATCGCGTTGCTGGCGACTTTCTTCACGCTGGTGATGTCGAACGTCGGCGCCACTGTGTTGCTGGTGCCGCTGGCGGTCAACATCGCCGTCGGTGCCGGGGCCGATCCGGCCCTGTTCGCGTTGACCGTGGCCATCGCCACTTCCAATTCGTTCCTCATCCCCACGCACCAGGTCAACGCGCTGATCATGGGGCCGGCGGGCTATCGGGTGCCGGATTTCATGCGTGCCGGTGGCATCATGACGCTGTTGTTCCTGCTGGTGATGATGCTGATGCTCAACCTGGTGTTCTAGTCCGCCTAGAACAATCCGGCGTTGAGCCAAAGATGCACCCCGATACTGGCGGCGTAGCCGGCGGCGACCGCCGGGGTCCATTTCAAATGGCCGAAGAAGGTGTAGCGCCCGTGGGCCTGACCCATCAGTGCCACTCCCGCAGCCGAGCCGATGGACAACAGCGAGCCGCCCACGCCGGCGGTCAGCGTCACCAGCAGCCATTGCCCGGTCGACATGTCCGGTTGCATGGACAGTACCGCGAACATCACCGGAATATTGTCGATCACCGAGGAGATCAGGCCGACGCTGATATTGGCGTACGTCGCGCCCCAGTCGGTATACAGCAGTTGCGAGACGATCGAGAGGTAGCCGAGGAATCCCAGGCCGCCGACGCACATCACCACGCCGTAGAAGAACAGCAGCGTGTCCCACTCGGCGTTGGCGATGTTGCGGAAGACATCGAACGGCGTCACATCGCCCAGGCGGCCGTTTTCGAGCCGCTGATGGTTTTTTTGCAAGTAAAAACCGAAGAACTGCAGATAGCCCAGGCCGGTGAGCATCCCGATCACCGGCGGCAGGTCGAGAAAGTTGTGAAAGGCCACCGCGGTGGCGATGGTGGCGAGAAACAATCCCACGATCACCAGGCCGCCGGCACGCAGTTGCACGCTTTCGGTATCGCCGCCGGGAAGGCCTCGCGGTATGGCCAGCTGCATGATCAGCGCGGGAACGAGAAAGTTGACCAGCGCGGGCAGGAACAGGTCGAAGAACTGCCAGAACTCCACCACGCCTTTTTGCCATACCATCAGGGTGGTGATATCGCCGAAAGGACTGAAAGCGCCGCCGGCATTGGCGGCGACGACGATATTGACGCAGGCCAGCAGCACGAAGCGTCGATTGTCGCCGGCTACGGCGAGCACCACGGCGCACATCAGCAGCGCGGTGGTGAGATTGTCCGCCACCGGTGAAATGAAGAAAGCCAGGAAGCCGGTCAACCAGAACAGGGCGCGAAAACTGTAACCCTTGCGGATCAGCCAGGCGCGCAGGGCATCGAATACCCGGCGTTCCTGCATTGCGTTGATATAGGTCATCGCCACCAGAAGGAACAGCAGCAGTTCGGCGTATTCGAGCAGATCGTGGCGCACGGCTGCCTCCGCGGCACCCGGGAAGCCCTGCCGGTGATAGACCCAGGCGATCAGCGCCCAGATCAGCCCGGCGGCGAGAATCACCGGTTTGGATTTGCGCAGGCCGGTGAACTCTTCGGTGACCACCAGGACATAGGCGAGAACGAAAATTGCCAGGGCCAGGTAGCCGACCCACTGGTCGACCAGTGGCAAGCGGCCGGGGGACGCGGCGAAGGCGGTTAAGGGGAAAGTCGACAGAAGTCCGAGAAGAAAGACGCTACGCACGAGATAACCGCTTTTGAAGTCCGCTGGATTGGCATGCTGCCCGGCGCAATACTAGCTAAAAGTGCCGTCACTGAACAGGCCGTTACAGCGCCGACCCGATGGCGTATCATGGGCGCGTGGAATCCGCCCGGAGCGTCTTGTACATGCGCGTGAGCAGTTGGTTAATTCTAATGGGCCTGATCGCCGGTGGCGCCCGTGCGGCGCAGTTGCCGGTGGAGATTGTGGAGTACGTCGATCACTATCGCGTCGTGCTGTATCTCGAGAACAAGCAGCTGCAGGGCATCCCGGCATGGCGGCCGGGCGAGGGCGATCCGCCGATGTCGCTCGGCGAGGCGGTGTCGCGCACGCTGGCCTGGGTGGAAAAGAACGCTTTGTTGAGAGACGCCCGTATCCACGCGCTCAGCTACAAACCAGTGCACAATTTTGAGGCGCAGAACCGTTGGTATTATCTGGTCGAATTGCGCCAGTCCGGTAAAAAACATTTCTTGGCGGTATTGCCTGACGGCGAAGTCGTGCCGGCGATCCGGGAGTCGGGTAGATAGACGCTAGACGGAGAAGTGTGAAATTTGCGTTTTCGTCAACTCGGAAAGTCGATTTGCCTGCTGGTAAACGTCGATGCCGATCTTGATCGCGGTGGCGAATATCACGATCGCCAGCACCCGGCGTAATACCGTGCGCGGGGTTCGCTGACTGAGGATGCTGCCCAATTGCGCGCCTATGATGACGCCAATCACCAGAATCAAGGATAACTGCCAAGGGATCTGGCCCGTGCCCAGGCGTCCCAGCAGGACCGCGCCGGAGGAAAGAATGCCGACGGCCAGCGCACTGCCGATGCTGATGCGGGTCGGTATGTGCAGCAGATAGAGCATGGCGGGAATGTAAAGAAACGCGCCCCCCTGGCCGATCACGCCCGCGGCCGCGCCAATGACACAGCCGATGGCCACCGCCAACGGCACATTGACCCTGACGTCCGTCAACTGGGCTTCGTGGGCCGCTTCGCGTTTGGGCAGCAGCATCAGCAAGGACGCCGCCAGCGCCATGACGGCGAACACCAGCAGCATGAGATGCTCGGAAACATACACCGACAGCCGTGAACCGATGAAGCTGGCTGCCGTCATCGGCAGACCAAGGGCGGCCACCAGGGGCCAATGGATGCGCTTGAAACGCTGGTGACCGAACGCGCCGGACAGGGTGCCGGCGAAACTCTGCACGGTGGTCATTCCCGCCACCATTTTCATCCCCAGCGGGGCGAAGCCCAGGGCCGGCGGAACATAGAGCAGCAGCGGCACCATGACAATGCCGCCGCCGATACCCAGCAGCCCGGACAGCCCGCCACCGAGCAGCCCGAGGAAAAACAACAGGGCTTCAAACATTTCTAGCGATACAAGACTCTAGCGGAACAAGACGCGTTCCTGGTAGTCCCCGTCGTCGTCGAGCACTTCGCCGATCACCGTGGCCTGCTCGCAGCCGAACTGATGCAGCCGCTGCAGGATATCGTCAGTGGCTTCGGCGGCGACAGTGATCAGCAGGCCGCCATTGGTTTGCGGATCCGTATAGATCAGCTGACGATCGATGTCCCAGTCATCCCCGAAAGACAGGCGGCTGTCGTAGGCTTCCATGTTGCGATAGGCGCCGCCGGGGAAGACCCCTTCGCGCGCCAGCTCCTCAGCGGCGGCGTACATCGGCACCTTGGCGGAGTTGATCAGCATGCGCAGGCGCGCACCTTCGGCCATTTCGACCAGATGGCCACCGAGACCGAAGCCGGTGATATCGGTCAGCGCGTGGACTTCGGGGATATCGCCGAGCCACGCCCCGGCGGTGTTGACCTCGGTCAGCGCGTCGATGAACACCTGGTAATCGGCTGCGCGCAGTTGATCGATACGATAGGCGCTGGCCAGGATGCCGATCCCCAGCGGTTTGGTGAGAATGATCCTGTCACCGGGCCGCGAGGCGGCATTGGTCTTGATTTTCTTGGGGTGAACGGTACCGACCACCGCCAGGCCGAAAATCGGCTGGGGGTTCTCGATGGTGTGGCCGCCGGCCAGCGGCACCCCGGCGCGGGTGCACACCTCGACACCGCCGCGCATGATTTCCTGCAGTTTTTCCGTATCGACTTCGTTGACCGGAAAACCGGCGATGGCCGTCGCCATGATCGGTGTTCCGCCCATCGCGTAGACATCGCTGAGCGCATTGGCCGCCGAGGCGCAGCCGAAAATATAAGGGTCGTCCACCAGCGGTGTCTGGAAATCGTTGGTGAACACCAGGGCCTGTTCGTCGTTCAGCTGGTAGACCGCGGCGTCGTCGCTGTTCTCCACGCCGACGAGCAGACTGGGGTGAGGGGAGAGGGTGGGAACCAGTTCCAGGATGCGCTTGAGTTCCGCGGGCTCCACCTTGCAGCCGCAGCCGCCTCCGTGGGCGAAACCGGTCAATCGGCGGGCCTGACGTGGAGGCACGGAGGGCACAAGATCGCTCTGCAGCGCCGTCTGGAAGGCGCCAAGTTGTGATTCCATAAACACTTCTCCCCAAAATTTTAGTTATGAACCGGCCTGCCGCGGATGCCTGGCAGTAGCGGGAATGGTCCTTGGAAAGTGTTTCTATATCACAGAATTAGTTATTTAATCAAGAAAAGTGATGAAATGCGGTCATGAAACGGTAACAAAACTGTATTAATGCACCGTCATATTGCCGGCGCGTTGTGGCAGGCCGGCGCTCGACAAGGAGGCCAGTTTCCACTTGGCCTGATGCACCCATTCCACGAAACGGGCCGCCGGCAGCGGCCGCGAGATGAAATAGCCCTGGGCGATGTCGCAACCCATCATGCGCAATTCGTTCAGCGAGGCTTCGCTTTCCACGCCTTCGGCGATGGCGCCCAGACCGATGCCGTGGGCCAGATCGATGGTCGACTGCACGATGACGTGGTCGTTGGCGTCATTGTCCATTTCCATGACGAAGGACTTGTCGATCTTCAGACTGCGTACCGGGAATTTCTTCAGATAGGCCAGGGAGGAAAACCCGGTGCCGAAGTCGTCCACCGAAAGGGCGTGCCCCATGCTGGCAAGCTGCGAGAGCGTGGCGATGGTACGCTCGGGGTCCGACATCATGGCGCTTTCGGTGATCTCGAACTCCAGGTGGCGGGGGGTGCGGTACCAACGCTCCACCTCCTTGCTGACGTAGGCGGCGAAGTTCGGATCCTGGAGATCCCAGATGCTGAGATTCACCGAGATCGGCAGATCGATTTGCAGGCGCGTGGACCAGTGGTGCGAGGTCTGCAGCGCCTGGCGAATCACCCAGCGCGTCAGCGGACGGATGAGGCCGGTCTTTTCCGCCAGCTTGACCAACTCTTCGACGTTCACCTGCCCGAACTCCGGGTCCTGCCAACGCAGCAGCGCCTCGGCACCGACGATACGCTCGCGGCGCAGGTCGATTTTCGGTTGGAAGTACAACTCCAGGGCGTCGCGATCAATCGCCAGCCGCAACCGCGTCTCCAGCTCCAGCGAGCGCATGGTGTTGGCGTCCTGCTCGGCGGAATACATGGAGATCCCGCCGGTCTCTTTCTTGGCGTCGTACATCGCCACGTCGGCGTGCTGAAGCAGCGCCTCGGCGTTGTCCCCGTGCTCCGGGTAGACGGCGATGCCGATACTGCCACTGATGATCAGATGATTCTCGTTGATGTTGAAATAGCGCTTCATCGCGATGCCGACCTTCTTCGCCACATGGCCGGCCTGGGTCGCGTCGATACAGGGCAGGAGCAGGGCGAATTCATCCCCGCCGAGACGACAGACCGTATCGGTTTCGCGCAATACGGCGACCAGACGCTTGCCGACCAGTTGAATTAGCTTGTCGCCGGTGCTGTGGCCCAGGGTGTCGTTGATCTGTTTGAAGCGATCCAGGTCGATCATCAACAAGGCGAAGGATTCGCCGCGGCGCTGACTGCTGATGATGGTCTGCGTCAGCCGGTCGAACAGCAATGAACGATTGGGCAGATCGGTGAGTGGATCGTGCAGGGCGCGGTAGCGGATTTCCTCCTGTTGCTGGTGAATATGCGACGAGTCGGTCACCGATCCGGCCATGCGCACGATGCGCCCACCGCTGTCGCGCAGCGCCTTGCCGCGCAGGCGGATCCAACGTTCGCCTTCGTGGGTATGGATACGAAATTCGGTGTCCAGATAGTTTTCCACGGAATTTTCGCGAAACAGCGCGAACAGGTGCTGAAAGGGCGCGGCGTCGGAGGGCAACATCACGCTTTCGAGCAGCACCACCAGATCGTTGGCGTTTTCCGTGGTGCCGAGAAGGTGGCGGGTACGCTGTGCCAGATAGAGCTCACGACCGGCAATGTCCCAGTCCCAGATGCCATCGTTGGTGCCCGAGACGGCGAGCGTGAAGCGCGCCTGTTGCGCGCGCCGCTCCCGCTCCAGTCGCCGGGTCTTGATGTGCAGGATGCTCAGCAGAGCGAACAGGACCACGATCAGTCCGAGGAACAAGCTCAGATAGAACATCCGCTGCTTCTGGCGTTCCACCTCGCGATGTGCCTCGGCGACCTGCAGCCCGGGATCGAGGTGCGCGGCGGCGGTGAAGATACGCGTTTTATAGGTGTCCAGGCCGAACTCCTCGATATAGTTCTGGGTGTCGCTGCTGATCAGGAAATCGAGAAACTGTTGCGCCAGGCGGGCATTGACACCCTTCATCCGGGCCGGATTGACAATGATGTAGTTGTAGAAGTTCTGCAGCGCCTTGTGGTCGCGATATAGCGGGCTGATGGTCTCCGAAATCTTGCTGCGCAGGGAAAAATAGGTGCCCAGGTCGGCGAAGGCATAGGCGCCGAACTGGGCGGCGGCCAGAACCGTGGTGCGCGAACTCGATTGCATCGACTGGTAACCCAGCCAACCGGGGGCGACGTTGGCGACCTTGAGCAGTTCCGCCAGGCGCTGATAGGTTCCCGATTGCTTGCCCTGGACGAAGAAGTCGACCTGATTGTCCGAAAGCGTTTGAAAGACCTTGGCCAGCTCGTCCTCGCCGGAGATCCCCAGGGGATCGTCCTTCGGACCCAGGATGGCGAACTGGTTATACATGATCAGTGTGCGCGACAGCCCCAGCCCGTCATCCATGAACAAGCGCTCGCTGGCGGGATGGTGGGTGAGCACCGCGTCGGCCTGGCCTTGGCGGGCGCGGGTCAGCGCCGAGACGGCGCCCACGGAGGTGACCTCGATCTGATGCTCGGGGTGGCGCTCGTGGAAACGTTTGGCGAG
The DNA here is from genome assembly GCA_030148805.1 of Thiogranum sp. Classification (GTDB taxonomy): domain Bacteria; phylum Pseudomonadota; class Gammaproteobacteria; order DSM-19610; family DSM-19610; genus Thiogranum. The sequence goes on from JASBSS010000026.1 coordinate 127,883, forward strand.
CGCGGTTATCAGACCCTGTTCGTTCGCCGTGGAGGCGATCGACAACCTGAGCGTATCGGCGTGCAGTTCGCCGCTCAGGAGCATCATCAGGAGTAAGTGGAAAAGTGCTGCTACCAGTTTGCGCATTGGCGTCCCGCACATTTTTATCGGCCTGAGGGGCGTGCAAACCAGCAGGCATCTCATTGGGTATATGCTTGATGTGGGTCATCGGCCGGCTGCGGAAAATACTTAGGCAAAAGATATTGAGTGTGTGGGATTTTTATCCTACATATATGCGTATAATGTGTATTATGTTAAATAATGAAACAGATGGAATTCTCCCGTCCCTAGCAACATTTTTCCCCAATGACAAGAAGCTGCACAACCTTTGTAGAGGAAATCCGAGCAACAGGCGTCAGCTTCAAGAATACTTAATCTGAGACGGAATACTCTGCGTCGTAGTTCGTTATGAGCATCCGTATCGCTGCACAAATATTCATCTTCGCAGCCACCCCCGCGTTCGCGGCGAACAACCCGGGTCAGGCCTGGTAGAGACGCGGCCAGGGATAGCCTTCGCCGGCCAGATCTGCCAGGTGTTCGTCGACGGCCTGTTGCCAGGGTTTCTGGGGCACGTATCCCAGCTTTTCCGTGGCACTGGCGTTGGGACAGACCCAGTCCTCGCATAACCGCACTATCGAGCGCGTGAGAAACGGCGAGCTACCCGGCAGCAGCGGATGGAGTTTTTCCATCAGCCACCCGAAGGCATAGCCGGCGGAATACGGGACGCTGTACCACGGCTTGGGGACATCGGCCTGGGCGGCGATGTAGCTGACCACTTCCCGCAGCTGGGGAAAACTCGGGCCGCAGATATTGAAGGATTCATAGTGGCTGAGTCCGTCGGCCAAGGCGGCTCGCTTGAAGGCCGTGCCCAGATCCGTATCGGCGATCAACGGCAGATGTCTGCGGCCGCCGCCAAGCCAGGGTACCAGGTAGGTGTTAAGGCGTGGAACGATGGCGGGTACCAGCCCCAGGCGGTTTCCCCGCCCGACAAAATGCCCCAGTCTCAGGGTGACCATCTGGGTGCCGCGGTGAGCCTGTGCCTGCATCTGGTCGTCGATGGCCATGAGGTAATCCAGGTGCGGCCAGAAGCCGGTGGGCGTTTTGCGAGAGCGGTCGTCGTGTGGCTGGCCGGTTGGGCCCGGCGTGCCGATGGCGACGGTGCTGGCCATGATGAAGCGTCGTACGCCCTGGACGATGGCCTGCTCGATAAGATCCCGGCTCGGGAGGTAGAAGCGTTGGTGTTCGAGCTCCCGATGCCCCCACATGGACGCCCAGGTGCCGGCGTGGCAGACGACGTCGACATCCCGGACCACCGCGCGGCGGTAGGCGCCATCGGTCAAGTCCCCTGCCCGGACCTCGTCGGCCAAGCCGGGCGTCAGCTTGCGCGGATCGCGGCACGCCGCAATGGTGGTCACGCCGGGTTCGCCGGCCAGCGATTCGAGGATGTTTCTCCCTAAAAAGCCGGTGGCGCCGGTGATGAGAATTCGGGTAGCGGATGGGACCATGCGAAGTATCTCCTGGACGCTGGGACGGCCTCGTGGGCGGGATCGGGTACAAATAATGTACCGATTGGTATTAATTTACCGATTGGTATAATATCTGTCAACCCATAAGCCACGTATCAGGGGAGACCCTTGCCAAGAGGCCGACCGCGCACTTTCGACAAAGCCACCGCGCTGGACGCGGCCTTGTCCGTCTTCTGGCGCAACGGCTATCAGGGCGCATCGTTGTCGCAACTGACCCGCGCGATGGGGCTGACCAAGCCCAGCCTTTACGCCGCTTTCGGGAATAAGGAACAGTTGTACCTGGCGGCCTTGCATCGCTATCGGGAGCAACAGCTCAGGCGACACGCCGAGGCCTTGGAGTCCGATCCGGATCTGGTCAACGCCCTACGTCTCTTCTTGCGCTCGGTAGCCACCATGTTGACGGCCAGGGAGCTGCCCGGGGGATGCATGGTGGTCAATACGGCCACGGGTTGTGATCTCGGCGCCCTGCCCGCCAGCATCGCCGTGGCCGTCCAGGAGACGGTGAACCAGTCTTCGTTGCAGCTGTTGAAAGGCCGCCTGCAGCGGGAGTGCGAACAGGGCCGTCTTCCCGCTGACAGCTCGGTCGAGCAGCTGGCCGATTATTTCATGGCGCTCATGTCCGGGATGGCGGTGATGGCGAAGGTCGGCGTGCCGAAAACCCGCCTCTTCGCCACCATCGAACAGGCCTTGAGAGTATTGCCCGGCGAAACGGCTTGAGGCGGCTGGCCAGCATGGCGGTGCTCTGCTTTTGCGTCTGATGCCTATGCGCCGCCCGGGCGCTGTGACGTCCGCCAACGAGGCCCCGCACCGCTGCAGCCGTCACGGAGTGGCGGTCGCTCCCTGCAGCGGTTGCACAAACGCGGCCTCCGGCCATTGGGGAAAACCGCTGCTGTCGTTGATACTGCGTCGGGCCTGGTCGACCCGCTGTCCGTCGAGGTACTCGGTGAACAGGTCGACGGCGGTCAGCGGCTCGCCGGTCGCTGGATTGGTGATCAACTGGATGTTGGTGAAACCGCCATAGCTGCACAGCAGCCCGCGAAGTTGATCGCCCGGGCGGATACAGCCCGCCGCGGTTAGGGTGTCGCCGTCGGCGATCTCCAGCCCGCTGTCGGCGCTGCGTAGCGATTGCACGCGCGCCCCGTCGGGGGCGGTCAGGTCCAGGGTGGTTTCCAGTCCGCTGAAGCCCGGCATCCAGCCGCCCGCCTGGCGAAACACGTCGCTGGAGAACACGCTGGTCAGGGTGCCTTCCAGGATCTGTCTCAGCGCGGCGCCGCTGAGTTCGCCGGTCGCGACCTTGAATTCCACGGGAAAGAAGCGGTAGACGTCTTCCAGCGTAATCGCGCCGTCGGCAACGGTATTGTCCTCGACCGTGGCCCCGGCGGCGGGTATCACGCCGTCGAAACGAAAGCCGGGAGCGATGGCGATGTCGGTGCCGAGGCGGGCGCGCAGAATATCGGTATAGGCGTCGTTGAACGTGCTTTCCAGCGCGTTGCGCCGATCCAGCGGCACGTCGCTGTAACCGACCACGGTATCGATGGGCAGTCGCAGGTGTTGTACCGAAGTCGGCAGCGGTATGCTCAGGTCCGGCGCGGGGACCAGAAACGGCGCCCGGGCCGCCTCGACCAGGGCGAGCATCTGCGGGTCCTCGGCGATGCTTTTGTCCACGCTCAGCAGCTGCCAATCGCGCGCGCTCACCTTCCCCCCCTCCAGGGTGATGTCCATGCGGCCGAGATAGCCGTCGTTGCCGGCCTCCACCACCAGCGCGCCGCTGGCGGAGGTCAGGGGCTCGAAGGTCGTTTCGTGGGTATGGGCGGAAAAGATCACGTCGACGGCGCCGGTATCGATGACCTGCGCGAGACGGTAGTCTTTCTGGATGCCCAGCTCGCTCATGACCACCACGATACGGGCGCCCTGCGCGCGCAGCGCCGCGGCCTGTTGATTGATCAGATCGCGATAGGCACTTTCGCCGGAGACGAAGCTCAGCCCGAGGGCCAGGCCTTCGTACATCAACGGCACGATATCGGAGGAGATGCCGATCATTCCCACCCGCACCCCACCCCGCTCCAGCATGAGGGTGGCGGGAAGAAACGGTTGTCCGGCGTTGGGGTCCGGTGGCGCCAGGGTGATGTTGGCGGCCAGATTCGGATAGTCGGGACGGAGGATTTCGATACCCGGGTCGGCGAAACGGAACGCCGGCAGATTGGGAACCGTACCGGTGAAGCGCAAGCGCGTGACCGAGGGGCCGAAGGCGAAGTCCCAGTTGCCGGGTACCCCGACATCCACGCCCAGGGCATTGATCGGATCGACCACCGCGTTGCCCAGGGTGAAGGTCGCCTCGACACCGCCGTGGAAGGTATCGCCGATGTTCATCAGGATGCTGTCGGGATTGTCGGCACGGATCTGTTTGACCAGCGTGGCGATGCGCGCCAGGCCGCCGCGTTCCACGATTTCGCTGCCCGTGGCGGTAGCGACCCGGTCCAGGTGCGCAGTCAGATGGGCGTGCAGATCGTTGTAATGAATGAAGGTGACCGTCGCCGCGGCGGACGGATTCGGAGGCTCCTCGGTGCCGCCCGTGGTGCCGCCGCCGCAACCGAGAAGCAACAACGCCGAACTGAATAGGGCGATCTGTATCGCATGACGTATCCGCATATCAAAAACCCCGTTTTTCCTTAGGTCTTAGCCCGCCCCACGCGGCGCGAGCGGCGCAGTTATAACAGGGCCCACCCGCAGTGCCTGTTACAGTGTGTTTCAAGACCGGTGGGCAGGTCGGGCCGGCGGCTTGTCGAGCCGACGAATTTCGTGGCGAGGCGCCCACTAACGGCGGCAGTCTGCTGTAACAGATTGTTACCTGGCGCCGCCCGGGAGGGGGCGATCCGAGTCGTCTCGGGGCACCGATCCAGCGTGGCCCACCGCTGGAAGTAGGGAAAGCGTCGCCTGCGTATTTTCGTTTGAGCGCCGAAATCGTTACCGCCCCAGTTATGCCTGTTGGGACGACTGCCCGGCTGCCGGTCCGCGGCGCTTGCGGCTGTAGGCGAACGGGAAGCGGCGTGTGGGAGCTGACGGTAGCTGGGGGATTGGGGGTTAACCCTGCCGCCGGCGACGATTGTCATATGTATTTGTGCGCCCCAGTGCCCGCGGGCTAAATAGCCCTCTTCACTCGTCGTCGAGGGTATTCATGAAACATTGGGACACGCTGTTGGGCTTGTTTTTTGTCTTTCTGACCGCCGCGCAGCCGGCCTCGGCCGGCGCCACCAAGACCTTGGGCAAGGCCGAGGCCTTCGACTACGCCGGACTCAAAGGCCTGGCGCGTGAGCTGGCCGCCCAGCCTTATGTGAGTCATGCCGGGGAGCTGCCCGCCGCGCTGCGCAAGCTCAGCTGGGATGAATACCAAGAAGTGAGCTTCGATCCCGATCAGGCCTTGTGGAAGGACGATAGCGCGTCCTTGTTCAGGGCGGAGTTCTTTCACCTCGGGCTCAATTTCGACACGCCGGTGACGCTTTACGAGCTGGCCGACGGGCAGGCGCGCGCAATCGCCTATAGTCCGCGCTTGTTCGAGTATGGGAAATCAGGCGTGAACGGTGGTTCGCTGTCCGAGCGCCTCGGGTTCGCCGGCTTTCGTTTCAAATTTCACACCGACTGGCAGCGGGACGTGGTGGCCTTTCTGGGCGCCAGTTATTTTCGCGCCGTGGGCGGCGAAATGCAGTACGGCATGTCCGCGCGTGGCCTGGCGATAGATACGGCGTTGGATCGACCCGAGGAGTTCCCGTTGTTCACCCGCTTCTGGTTGCAAAAGCCGCCACCCGCCGGAGACACCGCCACGGTCTATGCCCTGCTCGATTCGCCCAGCGCCACCGGAGCCTTCGCTTTTGCCATCACCCCGGGACGGACGCTGAAGATGCATGTCGATGCCGCCATCTATCCGCGCGCGGCGATCGAGCGCCTCGGCATTGCGCCGTTGACAAGCATGTATATGGTCGGTGAAAACGACCGGCGCGCCAATTGGGATTGGCGACCCGAAATCCACGACTCCGACGGGCTCGCCATGCACACCGGCACTGGGGAGTGGCTCTGGCGACCGTTGAGCAATCCGCGGGCGCTGCGCTTCAACGCCTACGCCGATGCCCGACCCAAGGGGTTCGGCTTGTTGCAGCGCGATCGCAACTTCGATCATTATCAGGATGACGGTGTTTTCTACGAGAAACGGCCGAGCGTGTGGGTCGAGCCACTCAACGATTGGGGCAAAGGCAGTGTGCAACTCGTCGAGATTCCCACCGAGGACGAGACCTTCGACAATGTCGTCGCCTTCTGGAATCCGGCGGAAAAAGTGAAGCCCGGCCAGGAGCTGCTCTACAGCTACAATCTTTACTGGGGCGGCGAGCCGCCGCACGCCAGCGAGCTGGCCCGTGTGGTCGACACCTTTACCGGCCTCGGTGGCGTGGTCGGTCAGAAGCGCAAATATTACAGTCGACGCTTCGTGGTCGACTTCAAGGGCGGAAAGTTACCCATGCTGGGGAGTAAAGCGGCGCTCGTACCGGTGATCGAGGCCTCCGCGGGCAGGGTGGAAACGACATCGGTGCGGCCGCTGGGCGACAGCGGCGGCTATCGGGCGATTTTTGACCTGGTACCGCCGGGCGGCGACCCGGAGCCGATCAACCTGAAGCTCTATCTCGAGCAGAACGGCCAACCCTTGAGCGAGACCTGGATCTATCAATGGACGCCGCCGCCGCAAGACGAGCGGCAACTGCACAACCCCGGACATCTGCAATGATCAAAAGCGGCCGGGCGCCAGGGTAAAACAGAACTCGGCGCCTTGCCCGCTTGCCGAACGCCCCCAGATCTTGCCGCCGTGGCGACTGATGACCCGCTGCACGGTCGCCAAACCGATGCCGGTGCCGGGGTAGTCGCTGGGATGGTGCAGGCGCTGGAACGGGACGAAGAGTTTTTCCGCGTAGCGTTCGTCGAATCCCGCGCCGTTGTCGGCGATGAAATAGACCTGATCGCCCCGTTCCTCGCGGCAGCCGAAGTGCACCCGGGGATGTGGGGTGTGGGCGGTGAACTTGTAGGCGTTGCTCAATAAATTCTCTATGACGATGCGCAGCAGCCGCGCGTCCCCCAGGGCGAGCATGTTCGGTTGTATCACCAGTTCGACTGCGGTATCGCGGTACTCCTGCCCTAGCCGTTCGGCCACCGAGGCGACCAAGGCGCTGAGGTCGACGGCCGCGGTGTTGAAGTGCGAGCGCGTGACCCGTGACAGTTCCAGCAGGTCCTGGATGAGTTCTTCCATGCGTTGGCCGGAGGCGAGAATACGCTGGATATAGTCCCTGGCATGAGCGCTGAGCCGCTCCTGGGCTTCGTCCAGGAGCGCGTGACCGAATCCGCGAATGGCGCGCAACGGGGCGCGCAAATCGTGCGAGACCGAGTAGCAGAAAGATTCCAGCTCCTTGTTCACCAGTTCCAGTTGTTCGGTCCGCTGGGCGACGCGTCGGTCGAGTTCCTGGGCGTGCTGCAACGCCTCCTCGTGCAGATCGGCAATGCGTTGGGTACGCGCCTCGACCAGCTGTTCCAGCCCCTGACGCTTGGTGAGCAGGGCAAGGTAGCTGCGCACGTTGGCGCTGACGATCGCCGGACTCAGGGGTTTGCGCAGGTAATCGACGCCACCGGCGGCAAAGCCCAGGGTTTCGCTTTCACGGTCCTGGTCGTCGGCGAGGAAGATGATCGGGATCAGGGCCGTGCGCGGGGCGCGCTTCAATTCCCGGCATACCTCCAGGCCGCTCATGCCGGGCATGCGCCAGTCGAGCAGAATCAGGTCCGGGAAAGGTTCGGATAGCGCCAGCTGCAACGCCTGTTCGCCCGAGTGGGCGACGCTGATCTGACAGTCTGGGCTGAGCAGTGCGGCCAGTTCGTCGGTATAGCACCTCTCGTCGTCGACAATCAGGATGCTGGCTTCCAGGTTGTCCATGGATGAGGCGCCTCTTGCGCGCTATGGCCGACAGGTGATGCGTTGAATCCCGGGCTGGGCTGTCAGTGTATGTGATAACGGGTGTCGGCAGAAGGTCGCTCGCGCTGAAGGCCGGGATTTGCGGCTGGATTTGGTGCCGGATCCTCTATATGATCCGGCGCCAATGAAGCCGGACATCGTCCAACGACTCGAACAACGGCTCGGGCGGCAATACGTGCGCCAGCGTCTGGCCATCGAGGACGACCATCGTTCGCGGCTGGACAGCCGCAGACCGGACTTTTTTCACCTCGAAAGCTGGTATTCCATTCACGCCCTGATTCGCAACACGCTGAAACTTACGGGTCTGTATTCCCGTGGCCGGAAAAACGCCGCGGCGGTGGAGTTGCGTCGCAATGAGGTTGCCCTGCCGGGTCTGCCGGTCGCCTTCGATGGATTCACGCTGTTGCACATCAGCGACATGCACGTGGATATGAGCCAGGCGGCGATGTCGTGTCTGATCGATAAGGTGCAGGATATCGACTATGACCTGTGCGTGCTGACGGGCGATTATTGCGGTAACGATTTCGGCGCCCAGGAGAGTGTCTTGCGTGAAATGGCACGCGTGCGCGGGCATCTACGCGGTGAGGTCTATGGTGTCCTGGGCAATCATGACTCCTTGCGCCTGGTGCCCGGTCTGGAGGATCTGGGTATCCGGATGTTGCTCAACGAATCCGTGAGCATCGTGCGCCAGGGCGAAGCGATTCACCTGGCGGGGATCGACGACGCGCACTACTTTCGGGTGCATAATCTCGCCAGTGCGTGCGCGAATGTGCCCGCCGAGGGCTGCGCCCTGTTGCTCTCGCATACACCGGAGATCTATAGGCTGGCGGCCTGCGCCGGCTTCAAGCTGTTGTTGTGCGGGCACACGCATGGCGGGCAAGTGTGCCTGCCGGGGCGTTTGCCGATCACACTCGATGCGCAGGTGCCCCGCCACATGGGCGCGGGCCCGTGGCGTTTCGCCGATCTGGTCGGTTACACCTCGGTCGGCGCCGGCGCCTCGGTGGTGCCGGTACGCTTCAACTGCCCGCCGGAGATCACTCTGCACCGGCTTTGCGTGGCATAGCTCAATAGGGTCGTTTGCGAATACTGAGTCGATAGAACAGCGGCGAAAGCAGCCGTTCGCTGACAAAGAACGCCGCGACGATCAGTGCCAGGTCGAGCAGATCGAATCCGAGCAGGGGTTGGCAGGCGAGCGCGGGGAACAGCGACTCGGGTATCTGATCGAGCCCGGTCGCCTTGGCGCTCGAAGGCAGGCGCAGACGCCGCTTGATGAAACTGGAAAAAAGGTCGCCGCTCATGGCGAACAGACCGGTGAGCGCGCCCACCGGCCAGTCGAAGCCAAGCAGCGGCGACAGGAGGGTGGTGACCAGTACCGCGAGGACCAGCCCCCGCAGCGTTTTCGACCGCCCGAACAGCGGCTGACCATCGAAAAAACACAAGCCCCCGTCCAGCGGACGGGAAAAACGCCGTCCGAGAAGTGCTTGGGCCAGCACCGGGGTGGCGTTGGCGATGCCCACCAGCAGCAGATACTCGACAATCAACATCACTGGCCTGTCGGTCGCATGCCTGCCTGGATTGGCTTCCTAGTCCGCTCAAGGCGACACATGCGCGCGCCACCAGGCAGGTAGGTCGGCGAGGGAATCGACGACGGCATCCGGCTCGATACCGCGTTGCAGGTCGTCGGTGCGGAACTTGCCGGTGCGTACCTGCATGGTTTTCAAGCCCGCGCGCTGGGCACCCTCGATATCCCCCTGGATGTCGTCGCCGATCATCAGGATTTGCTCGGGTGGCAGGCCCAGGGATTCGGCACCACTGAGGAAAAAGGTGCGTTCCGGTTTGCCGGTCACCACGGGTTGTCTGCCGGTGGCATATTGCAGCGCGGCCACGAAGGGGCCGGTGTCCAGCCGCAGACCGTCGGCCGCGCGCCAGTAACGGGTCATGCCCAGGGCCAGCAGCGGCGGTGAACCGGCCTGCATGAGCAGCTCGAAGGCCAGGTTGAGGCGCGCGAAATTCCACGCCTCGCCAAGATCGCCCAGCACCACGCTGGCGACCGGTTGATCCCGGTCGCCAGACCACACCGGCAGGTCGGCGAACTCGCTCTGGGTGGCGGCGGGGACAAACAGGGCGTGCGCCCCGGTAGCGGCATGCGCGCGCAACCACCGCGCCGCCACCACGGGTGGGCTGAGAATTTGCGCCACTGGGGTCTCGATGCCGAAGGTTGAAAGTTTGTCGCCCAGACGTTGGCGTGGGCGCGAACTGGTGTTGGTCACGAAACGATGCGGAATTCCCGAGGCGCGCAGCCAGCTCAAGGCCTCGGGGGCGCCGGGCACCGCTTGTTCCCCGACGTACACCACGCCATCCAAGTCCAACAGAACGCCACCCAGATTCATTCCGCTCCTCGTGCGCAGGCGCGTATTCCCTCTTTCAAGCCTAAAGAGGCTCTCCCGGGTTTGACAAGCCGGACGGGCAAAAAAATGCACCCGCTCAGCGACGAATAAAATCCCCCGATGGTTCGTCTAAATTGGAGTGGAAAAGCGAAACAAAAACAAAGACAAAAGATTAATAAAACTATTTATCTTTTTGAATATACTAGTGTTTATTGTTGTGTTTTCGGTCATCGCAGCGGCCCAGAAAACGCAAGGGTCGCGGCCGTCCCATAGCGGCCTGGAGCGGATTCACGGACCTTTTTAGTCGCGCTCGAAGCGAGTCCGGGTCGAGAGGCCCGCCGATGTTTCAGCGCCAGCTTCAATCTGACTGGGAAAAATAGCGGATCCGGCTGCCCTCGCCCTGTTTGATCTCGATCCAGGCGACGTGCAGGGTGCCGTCGGGACTGTAGGCGATCACCGGGCTGTGGACCTCCTCGCTGTCGTCGGTCAAATTGGTGTTGGCACCCCATGTCATCCCGCTGAGTTTCGCCGACCAGATGCAATTGCGGTCTTCGCGCGCGTCCATCCACACCGCCGTCACCCGCTCGTGACCGTCGGCGGCGACAGCGGGGGTCCATTGCGGAACCACCGCCCCCCATTCGTCGATGATGTCATAGTTGTCGCCCCAGCTGATGCCGCCGTCGTTGCTGAAGGCGGAATAGACTTTGTAGCCGGCTCGACTGGCGCGCTTGTCCAGCCACACCGCCACCAGCCGCTCGTTCTCGCCCACCGCCAGGGTGTTGCGCACCGCCGAGGAACCGCTTCCCCATTCGTAGGATTTTTTGATCAGCTCGTTGATCTGGGTCTGTTGATCCAGCTGTTGCAGACTTTTACCGGAGGTGGCGTACAACAGGTTGGTGCCCGTACTGCGGTCATGCCAGGTGATGACGACGCGGCCTTTGGCGTAAGCCGCGCCGGGATTGGTCTGAAAGCGATAGGTTTCGGTGGACGCCACCGCTACGGGTGTCTGGTGCTCCAGCTGAGCCTTGCCGGCGTGAACCGCGGTGGCGCTGACCGCGTAGCCGTTGCCGTGGCGGGCGCTCCAGGCCAGCAACGCGCTGTCGGCCTGGCAACCGATGGTCAACTCGTTGAGTGATCCCTCGGCTACCGAGGTGACGGGAAGTTCCTGGCCATCGGTGAACGCCGTGGCCCGCACGCTGTCCTGTTCAATCCAGGCGACATAGAAGTGGCGCCCACAGCGGGCGATGACCGGATTGAAGGCGTCCTGTTCGCCCAGCACTATCGGCGCGCCGAAAGGCTGATCGTCAGCCAACGGTCGGAACGCCAGGTGGCTGGCCGTGTGACCACCCCGGGTTTCCTCCCACACCAACCCCACCCGCTGATCGTCCGCGGCCATGTTCTTGCGACCCGAGGACTCGATCTGGAAGAAATCGGCGGTATTGTCGGTGACGGCGACCGTGAGTACGTTCGGATCGGCCGCGGCACTGGTCCCCGCTGCCGTGAACGCACAGCCAAGCAGCAGCAGAAATCCGGACCTCATTGCGCGCCAGGCGAGGCGCTGTCCGCGCGGGCGTATTGGCCTTCTTGAATATAGTGGTCCATTTCCAGCAATTTGGCGGGATCCTGATAGCCGTAGGCCTTGAGGATCTGCTTGCCGCTCGGTTGCAGGAAGAAAAATACCGGCGTGCCCAGGGTGTTCATGCGCTCGCCGAGTTGCATCTCCGTGATCCGCTCGCCGCTGGGCAGGGTCAACCGGTCCATGCTTTCGGAATTGACGTACACCAGCACGTAATGCTTCGAATAGGCCGCCTTAACTTGGGGATCCGCGAAGCCAACCTTATTGGTTTTGTCGCAATAACCGCAGCCATAACGGCCGAAGTAGACGAAGATCTGTCGGTGCTCGCGCTGGGCCACGCGCAAGCCTTCGTCGTAACGTACGAAGTCGTAACCGGGCGGCGGTTCCGCCTGGCTCACGCCGAACGGCAGGCCCAGGGTACAGGCCACGGCAAGGCAGAATCTGCGCAAAACAGCATTGTCCATTCCATCCTCCGGAAGGCATTTCTAACTTTTCAGCTACTTTAGCAACCTGTAAGTGTTTTTTAAATAGTTAATTAAGGCGGATTCATCATCCCCTGGGCGGTTATTTCCACCCTCCCGTCCTTCTCCCGGCGCAGGTGCCGGGGTATAGTCGCACGCGAACGACCCGAGACCAGATCATGGATCCTAGGAATGAGCGATAACTTTTCCGCCCACAATGAGTTGGAGAGCAAACTGGTGGCCGCGCAGGATGGGGAACTGGACAGTGAACAGTTCATGCGTGAGTTGCTGCAGGCGCAGGTGTTCATGCCGGTGGAGGACGAACCGTCTGGCATCCAGGGGTTCCAGCGCAGCGCGCGGGCCAATCCGCTGACGCTGCAAAGCGAGGACGGCCAGCATGTCCTGGTCCTGTTCACCAGTCCGGAGCGGGCCAAGCCGTTTCTGGCGGATTTTCCCGCTTATCAGGGCGGGCTGCTGACCGAATTCAGTTGGATTCTGGAGCGCATCGGCAGCGGCGTGGCGATATCCCTCAACCCCGGGGTCGCGGTGGGGATCGATTTCGACGCCAGTACGGTCGAACAGCTCATCCATGCCAGTCGGCAGCAGCCGGTCTCCCCGTCCGCTTCCTGATCCGCTTCAGGCGGCGAACTCCTCGATCCTGACCGGCAGGCGGCGCGAACCCCATGCGCCCGGCGCGCGCTCATAGACGCCGGGACAGGGTGCGCCGCAGTGGCGACAGCGGCCGTTGGCGTCCAGCGACCAGTCACTCAGGACGTACCAGTCGCGACCGATCAGTTTTTTACCGCATTGGTGACACCAGGTGCTGGAGCCCAGCGGATCGTGCACGTTACCCGTGTAGACGTAGCGGATGCCGCCAGCCCGGGCGATGGTGCGTGCCCGCGCGAGCGTCGCGGCCGGGGTGGGAGGCAGGTCGCGCATTTTCCAGTCGGGATGAAAGGCGCTGAAATGCAGCGGCACGTCGGGACCCAGGTGCGCGACGATCCAGCGGCTCAGGGCCTCGATTTCCGGCGTCGAGTCGTTTCTGCCCGGTATCAGCAACGTGGTTATCTCCAGCCAGACAGCGGTGTCATGTCTGAGGTATTCCAAGGTCTCCAGCACCGGCGCCAGTTGGCCGCCGGTGACCTTGCGATAGAAGTCCGCGCTGAAGGCCTTGAGATCAATATTGGCGGCGTCCATGTGCCGGTAGAACTCGCGCCGCGGGCGGGCGCAGACATACCCGGCGCTCACCGCCACGGACTTCAGGCCCTGTTGGCGACAGGCGGCGGCGACGTCGATAGCGTATTCGTGGAAGATGACCGGGTCGTTGTAGGTGAAGGCAACGCTACGGCAGCCCAGCGCGCGTGCCGCCCGGGCGATCTGCTCGGGAGCGGCCGCGTTGGCCAGCGTGGCGAGTTCCCGCGACTTGCTGATGTCCCAATTCTGGCAGAATTTACACGCCAGGTTGCAACCGGCCGTGCCGAAAGACAGAACCGGCGTTCCCGGCAGGAAATGATTCAACGGTTTTTTTTCGATGGGGTCGACGCAAAATCCGCTGGAGCGGCCATAGGTGGTGAGTACCAGGCGCCCGTCCAGGTGCTGGCGCACGAAACACAAGCCGCGCTGACCTTCGTGGAGCTTGCAAAAGCGCGGACACAGGTCGCATTGCAGACGGCCGTCGTCCAGGCGGTGCCAATGGCGTCCATCCACGAGGCTCGCGTCGTCGGCCGGCATGCGGCGTAACCCTCACCGGCCCGCTCAGGCCCGATTTTCGCCGGCCGATTGGATGTCGGTGACCTCGGCGGTCTTGCCCGGGGCGACGGTCTGCGTCTGGTTGCGGTTCCAGCCGCCGAGCAACAGCTGGTCGACTTCCATCTCCGCTTCCAGCCAATCCTGTTGCGGATCGCCGCCGACAAAGCCCCGCCGCTCAGCGCGCAGATAGGCACACTGTTCGACCAGCCGGCGCCGGGCGTCGATGTCGGTGATCGGACCGAGCTGGCGGGCTTCAGCGCTGTCGATTCTGGAGCGCAGTTTCTCGCTGGCCTTCTCCAGCGCGCTTTCCAGGCGTCGCTCGAAGCGGGTTTCCAGCTTGGTCAACTGCTTGCGCAGACCTTCGAGTTCTTCCGCCAGGACTTTGAGTGAAAGTTTTTCCGCCATGAGTTTTATCCTCCCCGGATAGTCACAGTGGCAGCCGTGGCCGTACCCCGGCCGATCGCTCCGGTCGTCAATATGTCGCCGTCGAGCAGACTCGCCAACAGCGACCCCGTCTCCTATTGACTATAGTATCAACCGCGGCTTGCTGCACACGTCACAGGGCGCCTCCAGGTCGGCGCCGCGGCTGTTCCCTTCTGGGGCCAAGTATAGTATTGATAGTCCGGGATAGGAGTACTCCCTGCCGCGGTCGCCCCCTGGCTCCGCAGGCCATGACCGGACTGGCTTTTGAGAACAGCGTTTACACTGTTATTGTCGACTGCGTGTGTTTTAGGAGTGGGAACCGCCATCTTGCCGGCCGCCGCCGCGGACGCGCAAGCGCTGACGGCGGATCGGGTGCAGCGCAGACTCTCGGTAAACCTCAACAACGCCGCCCAATGGATAGACTCCTTCTTCGACGACGAGCGTTTCACCGCAGAGGACGCCAGCAGCAAGCTGCGTCTGGGTCAGGCCGTGTTTCTGGAAGCGGGTGACAACCCGCAGCTCAAGACCAACGCGAATCTGTCCCTGAACGTGCCACGCACGGAGAAAAAACTGCGGGTGTTCATCGGCGGGGAGGACGATACCAACAAGGCCTCCGGCGTTCTCCCCGACAGTGTCATAGAGACCGACAATGGCGGTTCCGCCGCCGGTATTCAATTTTTCGCCAAGGCCACGGAGCACCAGAATCTGAGTTTTTCCACCGGGGTGAAGGTCTCCAGTGCGGAGCTGTTCGCCGGCCCGCGTTACCGTCACACCTTCCGCTATCAGAACTGGCAGACGCGCTTCACCCAGGAGGTGCGCTGGTTCACCCGGCGCGGGTGGGAATCGCGCACCCGGCTCGATTACGAGCGCCTGGCTGGCGACGATCTGTTTTTTCGCCAAGCGCTCGACGGCCGCTGGAGGGAAGAGGATCCGGGGTATCAGTACGAATTTCGCACCAGCCTGATCCAGGCCTTGCGCCGGCGCAAGGCGATCGAGTACCAGTGGGCGAATCTGTTTCGCACCCATCCACACAACCGCCTGGAGAGTACGGTGGTGCGGGTGCGCTACCGGCAGAATTTTTGGCGCAAATGGCTTTTTTACGAAATGAACCCCCAGATAGCGATGCGCAACGACCAGGATTTCAAGCCCAAGCCCGGTATCGTGCTGCGCATCGAGGTGGTACTGGGCGGGCGACAGTATCTGGCGTCACATCACAGCCGGGCCGAAAGTGCGCTGGCCGACACCGGGACCTTGCCGGTTCTCCCCTAGCCGCGGTTGAGGGCGCTGACGGCGGCGAATAGTTCCTCTTCCGGTATCGGGAAAGCGAAGGTGCGGTAGAAGCTGCGGGTCGCCAGCAGTCGCTGCAGCTGATGTTGGTATTCCTTTTCGTAGAAGACCACCACCTGGGTGTCGGCAAGGCGCTCCACCACTGACATCATGGATTCCAATGAGCTGGTGCGGTCGCGGAAATCCGACTGAAAATTGAACTCGGCGACGATGACCCGCGGTCGCTGGCGTTTGATGGTGGCCATGGCCTTGCGCATGCGCGTCTCCACCAACACCTCGAAGCCGGCCTTTTCGTACAAAGGCCGGAAGTTGGGATAGCCGCCGATTTCCACGATAGACAACAAGCTGGGTTTGCGCATCGCGGTATTCTAACCGATTCTCAAGTATTTGGCCGAGTTACCACTATAAGAGGGAGATACCTACCGGCAGACGGAGGGGCGATGTTCGCGGGCGGTTTTTTCAGGCAGATACGCATACTCTTGTTGCTACTGACGCTGTTCGCGGTCGCCCTGAATGCCTGGTTGACCCACTGGCGCAGCACCTCCTGGGAGCGCAGTCTGTGGATGGCGGTCTACCCTATTAACGGCGACGGCAGTCAGGCCACGCAACGCTACATCGACAGCCTCACGACGGGGGACTTCGGCGATATCGAAACGTTTCTCGCCGCCGAGGCCCACCGCTACGGGGTGACGATCGCCGAGCCGGTGACCGTCCGCCTGGCGATCCAGGTGCGCGATTTGCCGCCGCCCCCACCGGCCGACGGGGCCACCCTGGCGATCATGCTGTGGAGCCTGAAGCTGCGTTACTGGGCTTACCGGCACGACGCCTATGCCGGGCCAAGCCCCGATATCCGGATGTTTGTGGTCTATCACGACCCCCGGCTCAACGATCGTTTGCGCCATTCGTTGGGTCTGCAGAAAGGGATGATCGGCGTGGTCAACGCCTTCGCCAGCCGCCCCTTGGCGGCGCGCAATAATGTGGTGATCACCCACGAGTTGCTGCACACCGTGGGTGCTACCGACAAGTACGACCCGGCCAACAACCAGCCCTTGTTTCCCCAGGGCTATGCCGAGCCGCGACGACAGCCCCTGTATCCGCAGCGGTTGGCCGAAATCATGGGCGGCCGGATACCCTTGTCCCCCCGGCGCGCCGTCATGCCAAAATCGCTGCAAGCGGCGGCGATCGGTCGCCAGAGCGCACGGGAAATCCGCTGGATCGATTGATTCGGGTGCCGCCGCAGGCGGCAAGCTCAACAATCCTCGGTGTTTAAACGGCCGCTTTTCCAGTAACGTATACCCGTTTGAAAACCGAGTTTCCGAGGGAAGGATGACAGATTATCGGCCCGGGGTGCGCGAGGCCCATCTGCTGCGAAAAAAAGACAACCCCTTGTTTCCTCCGGCCTCACGCGACGTCAGCAACGAGGCGCTGGCCGGCGCGCGGCTGGACGATGGACAGGACCTGGACCGGTTCATGCAGTCCTTCCAGACCCTGGTGCAACGCGCCGTGGCGTTGCCGCCGAACGCGCCCAGCGAAACAGTGCTGGAAATCAAGGAACAGCTCGACCACAGCTACCAGATGGCCTGTGCCCTGCCCGGCGATCAATCGCATATCAAGCAGGCCATAGGCAAATTGCTGGTGGTGATCATGAACGCGGTGCGCGCCGGTATCGGCGAGGACGCCTACGCAGCGCGCCAGCTCGAGGAGGAAGTGCTGGCGCGCGAAGCGCACTTCGCGCTCCAGGAACTGCCGCTGGTGGCCGCGTTGACTCACGCGGATTCGCCCATCGCCGAAGACGAGTTGGTGCCTTCGTTGCTCAGCGAAGAGGATGCCCGCCTTGAGCGGACCCTGGCCTTGTTTGACGCCGAGCAGCTCGACCTGCTGTGCCGGGATGCGCGGCAATGGTTGCAGCGCGCGGATCCCGAACGCGAGCTGGATGATGCCTGGCGACGCCTGGCCTTGATCCAGGCCCATTACCAGCGGGTGCGGATACAATCCGATGTCAACTGAGAAAGGAACAGCCATGACCCAAGGGGCGATCGATCGCAAGCGTTGGTGCCAGGGCCAGGTGCGTGAACTCCATGCCTGGACTGACAAACTGTTTTCCGTGCGGGTGGACGCCGCGGTGCAGCCGTTCAAGGCCGGACAGTTCACCAAGATCGGGTTGTTCATTGACGGCCAACTGGTCTCGCGTCCTTACTCCTATGTCAACGCGCCGACGCAAACGCCGTTGGAATTCTATTTTGTCACCGTTCCCGACGGTCCGCTGACCAGCCGCCTGGTGCGGCTGGTGCCAGGCGATCCCATCGAGGTCATGAGCAAGGCATCCGGTTTTCTAACCCTGGACGAAGTGCCGCAGGCCTCGCAGTTGCTGCTCTTGTCCACCGGCACCGCGATCGGGCCTTTCCTGTCGATCTTGAAAACCGACCAGCCTTGGCAGCGGTTCGAGCGTGTCGTGTTGGTTCATGCGGTTCGCCTGGCCGAGGAGCTGAGTTTTGCCGAAACTATCTCCAGCCTGCGCGCGGACCATCCGGCCCAGTTCGATTTTGTACCGGTGGTCAGTCGGGAGGATACCGACTTCGCCTTTCGCGCCCGCATTCCGGCTCTGATCGCGGACGGCCGGCTGGAAGCGCGCCTGGGGCTGAGTATCGACGCGCACACCACCCAGGTGATGATTTGCGGCAATCCGGAGATGGTGAAAGCCACCACTGCCACCCTGGAGGCGCGCGGGCTGAAGCGCAATCGCCGCCGTGAGCCAGGACAGATTTCCGTGGAGAACTATTGGTAGGCCGTTTTGTCTCCCCCGCGCTAGACCGTATACTATAGCGGCCGACGGTGCCGCGGCAGCGCGCGGTCGATCCAAAAAAATTGTTTTTATTCAATGGATAATGAATTTTTTCTAAAATGCGACATAAAAACAATTCGGGGGATCGCCGCACCTATACCGAGCGTCGCCGGCGTGCCGACCGGCGGGCTCCGCCCGCGCCTTCCGCCCCGGGTTTCCGTTATCCCAGCTGGCAAGAGCAACGCGTACAGTATCTGACGCGCTATATTTTTCTCCTGCTGGGCGTCTTGTTTTTCAATTTCGTCGTGGGTATCGAACCGGCACATTGGTCGCCGGCTGCGCTCAACACGGCCTTTGCCATCTATTTGCTGTTCAATACCCTGTCGTTTCTGCACGCCCGTCGGTATCCTATCCACCATCGGCGGTTCTATCTCGCCATGTGGGTGGATATCGTCATCACCACCATCAGTGTGTTGAACGATCCCTACGCGATCCCTCCCTCATTGTTGGTATTCATCATGGTCGTGCTGGGAAACGGCATGCGTTATGGCATGCGGCTGTTCGCCATCGCGCTGGTGGGGAGTTTCATAGCCACCATGCTGGTGTTGTCGACGCGTTACGCCTTGAGCGGCGCTGAAGTGTCGCCGGGCCTGTTGTTTCTCAATGTGTTCGGCGGCATTATTCTGGTATACGCCTATATCCTGATGGGGCGCATCGAGCGCAGCCGGCAAGAGCTCGAGCGTCATAGTAACCTCGACACCCTGACCGGACTGCTCAACCGTCGCGCTCTCTATGAGATTGCCGCGACGCTGTTTCAGCGCCAGCGGCGCACCCGCTCCACTTTCACCATGCTGTTTGCCGATCTCGATAAATTCAAGGCGGTCAACGATCAGCACGGCCATTCCGCCGGCGACCGGGTATTGAAGGCTTTCGCCGATATACTGCGCCAGACCATCCGCAGCACCGACGTGGCGGCCCGCTTCGGTGGGGATGAGTTCGTCGTGCTGCTTGAAGACACCAGTTTGCAGGAGGCCGAGGTGGCCGCGCGGCGTATCCAGGAAATGGTCGGGGTGTGGACCCGGGAACAGGGGGTCGACTTCAGCGTCAGTTTCGGTCTTGGCGAGGCGCCTACCCACGGTGAAAATTTCGCCGCGCTGCTCGAACGCGTGGATCAGGCCATGTATGATTCGAAAATCCGGCACGCCGGAGGGGGGCTGGCCTATGCCCTGCCGACTTCTGCGTCATCCGGCTGACAATCCCGTTCCCAACCAAGTAACGATTCGATGATGGAAGAACAAGTTGATGTCGCCGTGATCGGCGCCGGTAGCGCCGACCTGTACGCTTATGCCCAGGTCAAGCGGAAAACGGACAGTTGCGTGCTGATCGATGGTGGCGAACTCGGCACCACTTGCGCGCGCGTCGGCTGCATGCCTTCCAAGGCCCTCATCCAGGTGGCGGAGGATCTGCATCGCCGCGCCCTGTTCGCGCGTGAAGGCATCGACGGCGGCGACCAACTGAAGGTCAATGGCGCCGACGTCATGGAGCACGTACAGGATTTGCGGGATATCTTCGTCGACAAAGTGCTCTCGACCAGCACCGACGAAATGGGCGACGAGTTCATCGCCGCGCACGCGCGTTTTCTCGAGCCCGGCCTGCTGCTGGCGGGCGAGCGGCGGATTCGGGCGCGTCGCATCGTGATCGCCGTGGGAACCTCGCCCCTGGTGCCGCCGGCGTGGAAGCCATTCGGCGAGCGGGTGCTGACCACCGATGAACTCTTCGAGCTCGAAGAGTTGCCGCAAAGCATTGCGGTGGTCGGGCTCGGCGTGATCGGGCTGGAGCTGGGCCAGGCGTTGAATCGCCTTGGGGTCCGGGTCACGGGCATCGACCAGCGCGAGACGATCGGCAATCTCGACGACCCCGAGCTGGCCCAACAGGCCGTGCAGCTGATCGGCAAGGAGATGCCCCTGTGGCTGGGGCAACCGGCCATGGTCGAAGAAGGCGAGGAAGGACGCCTGCGGGTCACGGCGGGTGACAACCGTGTCGAGGTGGAAAAGGTTCTGGTGGCCATCGGCAGGCGTCCCAATCTCGCGGCGCTCGATCCGCACAAAGCCGGGATCGAACTCAACCAGGATGGGGTACCGCAGTTCGATCCGAATACCCTGCAGATCGGGGACCTGCCCATATTTCTGGCCGGTGACGCCAATCTCTATCGCCAGGTGCTGCATGAAGCGGCCGACGAAGGGCGTATCGCCGGGATCAACGCGCTCGCCGACAAGCCCGTGGCCTTTCGCCGCAAGACGCCGCTGACGATCACCTTCAGCGATCCCAACATCGTCATGCTCGGGCGGCACTACAGCGAACTGGATCTGGCAAACACGGTGATCGGCTCGGTCTCTTTCGGCCTGCTCGGCCGCGCCCTGATCATGGGGCGGAATCGGGGGCTGCTGCGTCTTTATGCCGACAAGCTCAGTGGCCGGTTGTTGGGTGCGGGCCTGCTCGCCCCGCACGGCGAGCACCTCGGTCACCTGCTCGCCTGGTGTGTCGAGCAGCGACTGACCCTGCTGCAGATGCTGCGCATGCCCTTCTACCACCCCGTGCTCGAGGAGGCGATTCAACCCGTATTGCGCGAGCTGATCGCCGCCTCGGACTGGCACGACGGCCCCTACCCGCCGGACCTCGAAGCGCTCTAGCGGTGTATACGCAGCTCAGAAAGCGGCTGAGCCGTTTGCTCGGCCTGGGTCATACCCACCTGATGCGCAACAGCGCCATCGGGGTGGAAAAGGAAAGCCTGCGGGTGAACCGCGAGGGGGGGATCGCCCAGAGCCCGCATCCGGCGGTGCTGGGCGCGGCGCTCACGCACCCCTACATCACCACCGATTATTCCGAAGCGCTGACGGAGTTCATCACGCCGCCCTTTCACAATATTCGCGAGGTGTTGGATTTTCTGCGCGACGCCCAGCAGTTCGTCTATCAGCACTTGAACGACGAGTACTTGTGGGCCACCAGCATGCCTTGCGTGGTGGCCGGCGAGACCAGTATTCCGGTGGCCGAATACGGCATCTCCAACGCCGGGCGGATGAAGCACGTCTATCGCCTGGGCCTGGGATACCGTTACGGACGGGTGATGCAGGTGATCGCCGGGGTGCATTTCAACTATTCTTTCCCCCCCGAATTCTGGACCGTCTACAGCGAGTTGGAGGGCAATCGCCTGCCCATGCAGGATTTTATTTCGGAATCCTACATGGCGCTGATCCGCAATCTGCAGCGCTTCGGCTGGCTGATCCCCTATCTCTTCGGAGCCTCTCCGGCGATCTGCAAATCCTTTCTCGGGGATGCCTCCACCACGCTCAAGGAGTTCAATGAGAACACCTACTACGAACCCTACGCGACATCGCTGCGCATGGGTGATATCGGCTATCAGAACAACAAGGAAAACGAGCACGGGGTCAAGGCCAATTACGATTCCTTGTCTGCCTATATAGACAGCCTGAGCTGTGCGATCAACACCCCCTGCGCGGCCTGCGAAGCCATCGGCGTGGTGGTCGATGGCGAGTATCGCCAATTGAACGCCAACATTCTGCAGATAGAGAACGAGTACTACAGCACCATCCGGCCCAAGCAGCTGCTCAAGGGCAATGAAAAGCCGACCTTGGCGCTCAAGCGCCGGGGTATCGCCTATGTCGAGCTGCGCTCGCTGGACGTCAACGCCTATGATCCGCTCGGCATCAATGAACGCCAGCTCCATTTTCTGGAGTGCTTCCTGTTGTTCTGCCTGCTGCATCAGAGTCCGACGATCAGTGCCGACGAGCGCCTGGCGATCGACGACAACGAGCTGCGCGCCGCGCACCGGGGTCGGGATCCGCAGCTCAAGCTGATCCGCGGCAAGGGAGCGATCGCCCTGCGGGAATGGGCGGCGGAATTGCTGCAGGAGATGCAGCCGGTCTGCGAGCTGCTCGATCAGGGCAGCCCGGGCGCGCCCTACTGCGCGGCGCTGACCGAACAACAGCGCAAGGTGGCCGATCCGGGCCTCACCCCCTCGGCACGCATGCTCGACGATATGCGCGCCCGGGGCGAGGGTTTTTATCACTTCGCCCGTCGCATGTCGGAAATCCACCAGCATTTTTTCACCAACCTGCCCTTGAGCGAGCAACGCGAGCGCTATTTTCGCGAGTTGGCGCAGAAGTCGATTGAAGATCAAAAGGCGCTCGAAGCCGCCGACGAGATCAGCTTCCCCGAATACCTGCAGCGCTATTTTTCCCAGTCATGACCGGCAGTGACAGCAAATCCAGGCAATTGGTGCTCGCCTCGACCTCGCCCTACCGCCGGCAGTTGCTGGCGCGCCTGGGGGTCGAATTCGAGGTGTTTGCGCCGGCGGTGGACGAGACCCGGCTGGCGAACGAGGCGCCGGAGCGGATGGTGCAGCGTCTGGCCGAGGCCAAGGCGCGTGCCGGCTCGGTGCGCTATCCCCGGGCGCTGATCATCGGTTCCGATCAGGTCGCGGTCTGCGACGGCGACGTGCTGGGCAAACCGGGTGATCACGCGAGCGCCTGCGCTCAACTCGCCCGCCTGTCGGGAAAGCCGGTGAGTTTTCAAACCGGTTTGTGTCTGTATGACGCCGGGGCGGATCGGGTGCGCGCGACGGTGGTTGAGTTTGTCGTTGCCTTTCGCGAACTGGAACCCGAGAGTATCGAGCGCTATCTGCGCCGCGAACAACCTTACGACTGCGCCGGCAGTTTCAAGTCCGAGGGACTGGGTATCAGCCTGTTCGAACGCCTCAGCGGCGAGGATCCGAACGCGCTGATGGGCTTGCCGTTGATTCGGCTAGTCACCTGGTTGAACGAGGCCGGTATCCCCATTCCCTGAAACCGGGGGCGGCGACTCAGCGCAGGCGGTACTCCCCGCCCAGAACCTGAGCCAGGCCGAGTCCGATCGCCGTGCCCAGTTTCTTGCTGAAGCGCTCGTACCAATCCTCCTGGCGGGTGTAGTCGACGAGGGTCTCGGCGCCGACGACGTCGCGCGCGACCTGCCCGGCGCTTCCCAGGGCATCGACCAGACCGATGTCCAGGGATTGCTCGCCGGTCCAGACGTACCCGCTGAACAGATCGGGGGTATCGATCTTGAGTCGATCGCCGCGGCCGGCTTTCACCGTGGCGATGAATTGCTGGTGGATGTCCTCGAGCATGGATTTCACCTGGGCCACATCTTCGGGCTTGACCGGTTGGAAGGGGTCGAGAAAGCCTTTGTGCTCACCGGCGGTGAGCAGGCGGCGTTCTATGCCGAGCTTGTGCATGGCGTCGACGAAACCGAAGCCGTCCATGCGCACGCCGATGGAGCCGACGATGCTGGCCTTGTCGGCGTAGATCTTGTCGGCGGCCGAGGCTACGTAATAGGCGCCGGAAGCACAGATATCGCTGATGACCGCGTACAGCGGTTTGTTGGGGTACTGTTGCCGCAACCGGTGGATTTCATCGTTGATATAGCCTGACTGGACCGGGCTGCCGCCCGGACTGTTGATGCGCAGGATGACCGCGCTGCTGTGGCCGGCCTCGAAGGCATCGCGCAGGCCTTTGATGACGTTGTCGGCGCTCGCTTCCTTGTCCGGAGCGATGACGCCCTTGAGTTCCACCAGGGCGGTGTGCTTGGCCGCCGCACCCGGGACGGTTTCCAGCGAGGGAAAGTACAGGTACAACAACAGCGCCAGATAAGCGAACATCAGCGCCTTGAAAAAGATGCTCCAGCGGCGCGCCTTGCGCTGCTCCTTGAGCGAAGCGAAAGCCAGCTCGCGGATCATCGCCTGCTGCCACTGGGTGGAGGATGGGTCGGATTCGTTGGGATTGTTTTCACTCATGCCTTGTTCCTCAGTCGGCCGCCGCCAGCGGCGGCTGTGGCAACAGCTCCGGGTTCAGCAGGCTATGCTCGGCCAGCCAGTCGATCAACTCGCTGATATTGTCGAGACAGACCAGCGGATCGTGTTGTGCCAGTCGTTGCCGTTCGTGCACGCCGTAGCTGACGGCCACCGGGTGCACGCCCGCCTGACGCGCCATGCGCATGTCATATTCGGTATCGCCCACCATCAACGCCTGCGCCGGATCGATCTGCAATTCGTACAGAATCTCCTCGAGCATCTGCGGGTGCGGTTTGGAGCGGCTTTCATCGGCGCAGCGGGTGGCCGAGAACAGGTGTTGCGTACGCGTGTGGTCGAGCACCTTGTCCAGCCCCACTCGTCCCTTGCCGGTGGCCACCGCCAGGGTGAAGCCGGCTTCATTGAGCACTTGCAGGGTTTCCCGTGCGCCGGGAAACAGGTCGGACTCCCCGGCCATGGCAAACCAGTGGCGGCGGTAGCGTTCGACAAAACGTGCGGCGAAGCTCTCGTCCTCGCCCGGGTACAGCGCCTCGATCGCTTCGCGTAGTCCGAGGCCGATAATGTCACGGCATTGATCAGCATTGCGTGAAGCCAACCCCAGATCGGCGATGGCGTTCAACAACGAGTGTACGATCTGCGTTTCCGAGTCCATCAACGTGCCGTCCCAGTCAAAGACGATCAACTTCACGGTTTGCGGCATCGTTTCCCTGTCTACTTTCGTCATAAGGCCTGTCCATTGTCCGCCCCTGTATCGGGCGCTGTTTCCAGTTTTTGAATCACATTCCTGAGATCGTCTCCCAGCGGGGCGCTGACCTCGACGCTGCGCGCGCCCGCCAGATCGGTAAACGCCAGATGATGGGCATGTAAAAACAACCGTTTGAGCCCCAGGGCGCGGGTCTTGCGGTTAAACGCCGCGAGGCCGTATTTCTCGTCGCCGGCCAGCGGATGGCCGGCGTGGGCGGCATGGACCCGGATCTGATGGGTGCGCCCGGTGGCCAGCTCGGCTTCCATCAGGCAGGCCTCCTCATAGGCCTGGAGACAGCGAAAGCGCGTCAACGCCGCCTTGCCGGTCGCATCCACGCGCACCACGCGTTCACCCCCGCTGAGCTGGTTCTTGCGCAGCGGCGCGTCGATCTGCCAGGGGCCGTGACGCCAATCCCCGGCCGCCAGCAGCAAATAGCGCTTGAGGACCGCCCCACGGCGCAGCAATTCGTGCAGCTCACGCAATTCGCTGCGTTTTTTCGCCACCATCAGACAGCCCGAGGTGTCCCGATCGAGGCGATGCACCAGCTCCAGAAAGGGTGCCTGCGGTCGCAGGGCGCGCAAACCTTCGATGACGCCATAACTGAGGCCGCTGCCGCCGTGCACCGCCATGCCGGAGGGCTTGTCCAGGACCAGCAGGCGTTCGTCTTCATAGATGACGGCAGCCGCCAGACGGGCCAGCGCGGCCTCGCCGGGCGCAGCGGGCGTCGGTTCGCTGCCAAGGCGCAGCGGCGGAATCCGTACCTGATCACCGCTGGCGAGACGGTATTGGGGCCCGATCCGGCCCTTGTTCACGCGCACCTCGCCTTTGCGCAACAGGCGGTAGATCCGGCTTTTCGGCACCCCCTTGAGCTCCCGCAGGAGGAAATTGTCGATCCGCTGACCGGCTTCTTCCGGCAGGATATCCCGCCACTGCACGGTCGCTTTCGGGGTACTTTCCATGGGCGCGGATTCTAGCAGTCCAGCGCCGTCACTGCGCGCAAATTCGTTTCATTTCCGCGTTAACACCGCGGGTTTGAAGGCGCCCAAAAAGTCGCGATAAGCATTTGATATAACGGCAATGTCTTGATATAGTCGGGAAGTCGGGCCCAGCCACTGGAAAAGCTGCTTGGCAGCCGGTTGGCCGACTGAACACCCGTTTTCGTTTCCACCGTGTCAGGTGCCGGGATGGCCGGACACGGGGATCGAGCAGAGGTCTGTTGGCCTCTACCTGTGGATACATCAACATAGTGGACGCTCCTGTGTCTTTGACGCTCGCCTTGATGATTGGATTGATCTACGGTCTGAAAGCCCGCGCTTTGCCCGGGCGGTTCGGCGCGCCGTTGGTACTGCGCCGTTCCCCGCCGTTGCCCGTTCCGGTCGCCAGCCGAGTGCCCGACATGGTCGAGCGCGTGAGAGATAAATACAATGAAACGTATGCTAATCAACGCCACGCAGCCCGAAGAGCTGCGGGTTGCCCTGGTCGACGGCCAGAAACTCTACGACCTCGATATTGAGGTCCCGTCCCGCGGTCAAAAAAAATCGAATGTTTACAAAGGTAAAATCACTCGCGTAGAGCCCAGTCTCGAAGCTGCCTTTGTCGATTACGGTAGCGAGCGGCACGGTTTTCTGCCCCTCAAGGAAGTGGCGCGCAAGTACTTCCGCGACGGCGGCGGGGACGGCGGCGGCCGTGTCAGCATCAAGGAAGCCCTGCGCGAAGGTCAGGAAGTCATCGTCCAGGTGGAAAAGGAAGAGCGCGGCAACAAGGGCGCCGCCCTCACCACTTTCATCAGCCTTGCCGGCCGCTACCTGGTGCTGATGCCGAGCAATCCCCGTGCCGGGGGCGTCTCGCGCCGGATCGAAGGCGATGATCGCAACGTCGTGCGCGACGCCATGGCACAGCTGGAGTATCCGGCGGACATGGGTTTGATCGTGCGTACCGCCGGGGTCGGCCGCCAGGCCGAGGAACTGCAGTGGGACCTCGATTATCTGTTGCAGTTGTGGGAATCCATCGATCGGGCTTCCGCCGAACGCCCGGCGCCGTTTCTGATCTATCAGGAAAGCAACGTCATCATCCGCGCCCTGCGCGATCACCTGCGCAGCGATATCGGAGAAATCCTGGTCGACGACGCCGAGGTCTTCCAGCACGCGCAGGATTTCATGACCCAGGTCATGCCGCACAATCTGAAGAAACTCAAACGCTACAATGACCCGGTGCCGTTGTTTTCACGCTACCAGATCGAAAGCCAGATCGAATCGGCGTTCCAGCGCGAAGTCACCCTCCCCTCCGGCGGCGCCATTGTGATCGACCATACCGAAGCCTTGCTGTCGATCGACATCAATTCCGCCCGCGCCACCAAGGGCAGCGATATCGAGGAAACCGCGCTCAACACCAATCTCGAGGCGGCCGACGAGATCGCCCGCCAGTTGCGGCTGCGTGATCTGGGTGGGCTGGTGGTCATCGACTTCATCGACATGCAACCGACCAAGCACCAACGCGAGGTGGAAAACCGCTTGCGCGAGGCGCTGAAAATGGACCGTGCCCGCGTGCAGCTCGGACGTATCTCCCGCTTCGGCCTGCTGGAAATGTCGCGCCAACGCCTGCGGCCGTCGCTGGGGGAATCCAGTCAGATCGTCTGTCCGCGGTGTAAGGGCCAGGGTACGGTACGCGGGGTGGAATCGTTGGCATTGTCGATACTGCGCATTATCGAAGAAGATGCGATGAAGGAGAAAACCGGGCGCGTGATCGCGCGGGTACCGGTCGACGTCGGCACCTATCTGCTGAATGAAAAACGGGAGATCCTTTTCAATCTGGAACAGCGTCACAAGCTGGATGTCATCCTGATCCCGACCCCGAGCCTGGAGACGCCGCACTACGACATCAAGCGGGTGCGTAGCGACGAGTTGGAGGGCGAGGACGGCGCTGTCAGCCATCAGCTGCCGGGCGCGCCAGAGAGCGAGCCGGAGCTGGACCTGGGCGCGGCGCGGCCGGTCGAAGCGGAGAAACCGGCCGTGCAACTGGTCGCCCCCGCTGCTCCGGCGCCGTTGATCGTGCGCGAGCCGGCGCCCGCGCCAGACGCCGGCGCGGCGCCAGGGTTGCTGCGACGCATGTGGAGCAGTATTTTCGGCAAAATGGTGGAAGTCGAAACGCTCGAGGAAAAGACCGACCCGGCGCCAAGGCGCGGCCGCGAGCCGGCCGCCGGTGGTCGCGGCCGCTCCAACGGCCGCCGGCGTGGCCAGAGTTCCCGCCGTAACGAAGGGGGGCAACAGCGTAGTCCCGGTGCGCCGAAGCGGCGTGGCGCCAGTGCGAACAACAACGCGGCCGAGGGCGCCGACAAGAAGGACGCCCCCGTCGTCGAGGCCAATGTGGGCGACGCCAAAGCGGCGGCCAAAGAGAGCAAGTCCAGCGAGAGCAAGAACGGCCAGAGCCGGAGCAATCGTCGCGGACGTCGCGGCGGTCGCCGTCGCTCCGGGCGCCGCGACGGCGAAGCGGTTGCCAAAACCGAGGGCAACGCCGGTGGCGCGGGCGCGCAAAAGCAGCAGGCCGCGACATCGACCGACGCGTCCGCAGGAAAGAGCGCCGAGGTCAAGGCCAACGAGCCGGGTCGAGTGACACCGATCCAGGAGGCGAAAACAATGTCCGCGCCAACCCCGGCGACGCCCCCGACCGATGCCAGTGCCCCGCCCGTTGACAAGCCGCCACGGACGTCCCCGGGCGCAAGCCCACCGGCTGCCGATAAGCCGGCGGCGAGTGTTCAGGCCGACCAGCCGGTGCCCGCAAGTGCGCCCAAGCCGGTACCCGCCGAGGCGGCATCCAGGCCGATGGCAGAAAAAAGTGCCCGCGAGACTTCGACCCCGAAACCGCCGGCGGCGCCAGGTGCCGATCAGGCGCCGAGAAAACCGGCTGACGGTGGCTCGTCGATGGCGGCGAAATCCGCCCCCGAGGACACCAAAATGCCCGCGGACAAGAAGTCCGCGGCGATCGGAGACGACTGAAACAGGAATCCGCGCTTTGCGCTTACGCCTAAGACACTGCCTGCCGGCTCTGTTACTGGTACTGTGCCAGACTCTTGTGTTGGTGCACCAGGCGCACGTCGACGCGCACGCCCACGGCGCAGGTCACTGTGAGATCTGCCTGCAGGCACATGGACTCGACAGCGTGCTGCCGGCGGCGATGGTGGTCGCCAGGCACAAGCCCACCGTCGTCGTTCCTCCTGTTCTCATAGTGGCGGGCCATTCCCGGCCCGCCGACGGTTATTACCTCACTCGCGCCCCTCCCCGACACCCGCATTCTTTCAGCTAACTGGTTTTTCGTTATTTGACGCGCGGGCCTGCGGTCCCGTGCCTGAATGTGGAGTGCTCCATGATGAAACGGATACTGTCGGCCGCGGCCTGCGCGTGCCTGTGCGCACCCGGGACGACGCTCGCCGCCGGCGACGATCTCAATGCCTTGCGTACCCAGATCGAGGCGCTCAAGCGCACCTATGAAACCCAGATCAAGGCCTTGGAAAGCCGCCTGGAGAAGGCCGAATCCCAGGCCGAGGAAAATCGCGCCGCCCTGAGGGAAGCGGCCACCGAAACCAGCCCTCCACCCGCCGTCCAGGCACGTCGCAACGCTTTCAACCCGGCGCTTTCGCTGATCCTGCAAGGATCGGCAAACAGCTATTCCCAGGATCCCGACGCCTATGCCCTGGGCGGTTTCCAGCTCGGCGACGAGGCCGGCCTGGCGCCGCGGGGGATGACATTGGACGAAAGCGAAATGACCCTGTCGGCGAACGTCGATCAGGTGTTCTACGCGCAAAGTACGTTTGCCCTGCACGACGATGCGGCGGGCAGCGAAATCGCTGTCGAGGAAGCGTACGTCGATCCGCTCGCCCTGCCGGCCGGGGTGGGGGCCCGCTTCGGACGCTTTTATTCCGCCGTGGGCTATCTCAATCAGATGCATTCCCACGCCTGGGACTTTCATGACGAGCCGCTGGCCTACCGCGCTTTTCTCGGGCGCCAGTACGGCGACGATGGCGTGCGCGTCACCTGGACCGCCCCCACCGATCTGTATCTCATGCTGGGTGGCGAAACGCTGGCCGGGAAAAGCTTTCCGGCGGGAGAAGCGCAAAGCGTCAAGGGGGATGTGCAAACGCTATTCGTCAAACTGGGGGGGGACATCGGCCTTAGCGGCGCCTGGCAGGGAGGGCTGTCGCTGCTCAGCGCCGCGGTGCACGATCGCCAGGCCGCGCCGAGCCCGAATGGTAGCGTGTCGCTCTTTTCCGGTGACTCGGATCTGTACATCGCCGATTTCGTCTACAAATGGGCGCCCGGCGGCAATCCCGATCAGCGCAATCTGAAGCTGCAGACGGAATTGTTCTACCGCCGGGAGAACGGCGCTGTCGAGGTCGCGCAGGCGGCAGCGCCGGCGATGATGGATTACAAGGGTGCGCAGGCCGGCGGCTACGCGCAGGCGATTTATCAGTTTGTCCCGCACTGGAGAGTCGGTTTGCGCTATGACCGACTGTGGGCCGACAACCGTCTGCGAGTCAGCGACACCGGGGGTTTTGCCACGGCGGCGGACGTGCTCGCTCAATCCGGTCTCGACGACCAGGGACATCAACCGCATCGCTGGAGTCTGATGTTCGACTGGAGTCCCAGCGAATTCAGCCGGCTGCGGGCGCAGTACAACCGCGATGCCTCCCGCCCCGGCCCCAGCGACAATCAATGGATGCTGCAATACATCATGACCGTCGGCAGTCACGGCGCGCATCTGTTCTGAAAGAGGTCAATATCATGGATCAAAAAAGATTACTCGTTCTGACGAGCCTGTTGTGTCTGGGGGTGGTGACGAACGCCCAGGCGGCGCTGCGTGTTTTTGCCTGCGAGCCGGAATGGGGTGCGCTGGCCACCGAGCTGACTGGCGGCAAGGCGGTGGTGTACACCGCCACCACGGCGCAGCAGGATGTCCATCACATCCAGGCCCGGCCGAGTCTGATCGCGCAGGCGCGGCGCGCCGACCTGGTGGTCTGTACCGGTGCCGAGCTTGAAGTCGGCTGGTTGCCGCTGGTGCTGCGGCGCGCCGGGAATCCGCGCATCCAGGTCGGCACGCGCGGTTTTCTGGCGGCGACCGACTACGTGACGCTGCTGGAGAAACCCCAGCGGATCGACCGCGCCGACGGCGATGTGCACGCCGCGGGCAATCCCCACATTCAACTCGATCCGCGCAACATCCAGCGAGTGGCCGCAGCCCTGGGTCAGCGCCTGGGGGAGATCGACGCCGGCAACGGCGAGTTCTACCGCCAGCGGCTTGAGGATTTCACCCGCCG
This sequence comes from Thiogranum sp., assembly GCA_030148805.1. GTDB lineage: Bacteria > Pseudomonadota > Gammaproteobacteria > DSM-19610 > DSM-19610 > Thiogranum. The sequence continues at coordinate 159,026 of JASBSS010000026.1, forward strand.
TTGGCAGGCCGCCATCCAACGCTGGCAGCGCCAGGCCGCCCCGCTGCGCGGCATGCCCGTGGTGGTCTACCACCGTGGCTGGACCTATCTGAACCACTGGCTGGGGCTGAAGCAGCTGGCCGAGTTGGAACCGCTACCGGGCGTTGCCCCGACCAGCAGTCACCTGGCGGGCATCCTGGAGACGCTCAAGACCCGGCCGGCCAAGGCGATCATCCGCGCGCCCTATCAGGACCCCCGGCCGGTGCAGTGGTTGCACGGACACACCGGGATCGCCGCGCTCGAATTGCCCTTCACCGTCGGTGGCAACGCTCAGGCGGACGACCTGTTCGGGCTGTTCGACAGCACGCTGCAATTGCTGCTCGGGGTGGCGCGATGAATCTCGACGGCCTCGATGCCACCATTCTCGCGCCGGCGCTGGCCGCCGGCGCGCTGGTCGTCGCCACCCATGTGCCGCTCGGATTGCAGGTGCTCAAGCGCGGCATCATTTTCATCGATCTGGCGATCGCACAGATCGCCGGGTTGGGGGTGTTGCTGGCTACGGTCGCGGGTTTCGACGCCGGCGGCTGGGGGATTCAGCTGATCGCCTTTTCCGCCGCCCTGCTCGGCGCCCTGCTGCTCTATGGCTGCGAGCGCCGCTGGCCGGAGAGCCTGGAGGCGGTGATCGGCAGCGTCTTCGTCCTGGCAGCCAGTGCCGGGATCCTGCTGCTGGCCCACAATCCTCACGGCGGAGAACATCTCAAGGATCTGCTCGTCGGGCAGATCCTGTGGGTTGGATTCGACCAGTTGCCGCCCGTCGCGGTCCTCTATGCCGCGATACTGGTAGCCTGGTTCGCATGGCAAGCCGAACGCCGCCCGGTGCTCTTCTATGTGTTGTTCGCGGTGAGCGTGACCGCTTCGGTGCAATTGGTGGGCGTGTATCTGGTGTTTGCCAGCCTGATCCTGCCGGCCCTGGCGGCGCGCCGACGGGCGACCCGCTCAGGGGCGCTGCTCGCCGGATATAGCACCGGGGCGTTGGGCTATGGCGCGGGTCTGCTGGTCGCGGCGCTGGGTGATTTTCCGGCCGGAGCGGTGATCGTCTGGGCCCTGCTCGCCAGTGGCCTGCTGATCGCCCGGCTGGGCGGCCGGTCGGCGCGCGCCGCCCGCGCGGGCTAGGCGGAATCCCGCTCCAACCGGCGACGGATGTCGGCGAGCAGTCCGCGTGTGCCCTGTTCTACCAGATCGAGCACGCGGACAAAGCCCTGCGCGCCGCCGTAATAAGGATCGGGCACGTCGCGCACCGTGTCGGTGGCGGCGAATTCCAGCAGCAGGCGGACCTTGTGACGCTGCGGCTGGGGACAGATGCGCAACAGGTCCTCGTAGTTGCTGCTGTCCATCGCCAACACATAGTCGAAGCGGGCGAAATCGTCCGTCTCGATACGTCGCGCCCGCTGACGACTCAAATCGATACCGCGCTGGGCCGCCGCCGCGGTGGCCCGTTGATCGGGGGGGTCGCCGACATGGTAGGCGTGGGTGCCGGCCGAATCGATCCGCACCCGGGTTTCGAGGCCGGCCTCCGCCACCAGCGACTCGAATACGCCCTGAGCCGTCGGCGAGCGACAGATATTGCCCATACAGACAAATAAAACGCTTACTTTATACATAGTTATAAATAGTTCTTAAACTTGATTGTTTTCCGGATTCCGTTCACAGTAGCGACCATGGAGCGAGAACTTCTGCAACAATTGCGCGCGCTGATCGGCAGAACCCTGACCTACAGCGGTCACAACTGCCGCATTATCGAAATCCTCGATCACGAGGACGCCCTGGTGCTGCGCTGCGAGGACAACGAACGGGTGATTCAGGGCAATCAGTTCGGTGAAGCCACCCGGCGGGTCAAGCGCACCCATACGCTGCCCTTGTTCGATAACCATCAGAGCCTGAATCCCGTGATCCGCGCCTGGCTGGAGTCCTAGGGTCCTTCCCCTCAAGCGTTCGCGCGGGCCTTCAGCAGCTGCTCGGCGATGTGCAAATCGTCCTCGGTGTCCACGCCAGGCCCCGGGCGTTGACACGCCTGGGCCACGTGGATGCGCTCACCGTACCAGAGCGCGCGCAATTGTTCGAGCTGCTCGGCCTGCTCCAGGGGACAGGGACGCATCTGGGCGTAACGGCGCAGGTAGGCGACGCGGTAGGCGTAGATACCGATATGCCGCAGCGGTACCACCCCGACCGGCAGCGCCTTGATGCCCTCGTGCAGCAGATCCCGATCCCAGGGGATCGACGCCCGGCTGAAATACAAGGCGAAGCCGTCCCTGTCCGTGACCACCTTGACCACGTTGGGGTCGAAAAACTCGCCCGCCGCCACCAGCGGGGTGGCGATAGTGGCCAGCGCCGCGGCCTCGTGGGCGGCCAGATCGCCGGCCACCTGGTCGATCAACGCCGGCGGCATCAAGGGTTCATCCCCCTGCAGGTTGACCACGATGGCCTCGTCCGGCCAGTCGAGCCGGTCGACCACTTCGGCCAGGCGGTCGGTACCGCTGGCGTGTTCCGGCGAGGTCATGCAGACCTGGGCGCCGAACCCGAGCGCTGCCTGCTCGATACGGGTATCGTCGGTGGCGACGACGACGTGTTCGGCACCGCTGGCGCAGCCGCTGGCGAAAACATATTCCAGCATCGGCTTGCCGAGCAGTTCGCGCAACGGTTTGCCGGGCAGGCGGGTGGAGGCGTAGCGGGCGGGTATGACGACTTTGTAGTCGTTTGCCATGGGCTTGGTTATCCTGGGGTCAGACTTCTTCTTCGGCCGGCAGTGGCCGGGCTTCTTCCTCGAGCATGACAGGAATATCGTCGCGTATCGGATAGGCGAGCCTGTCAGCCTTGCAGATCAGTTCCTGGGTTTTCTGGTTGTAGCTCAACGGCCCTTTACAGACCGGACAGGCCAGGATGTCGAGTAGCTTCTTGTCCATTCAGTGCTCCTGTTTGATCGTGGTCGTCAGCCAGTCGGTGAAATGCGGGTCCAGGCGGGCCTCGACCGGTACCACCCAGGCGTGCGGCAGGGGGAAATCACGGCATTTTACCGCGTCTTTGGCGGTCATCAAAACCGGGTCCGGGGTGGGAAAGCGCAGATCAGCGGCGACATAGTCGTGGTGATCGTCGAAGGCGCGGCAGTTCAATTCCAATCCGGCCGCACGCAACTGGGAAAAAAATCGCTCCGGCCGGGCGATTCCGGCCACTGCGTGGACCCGTTGTCCGACGAAGGCGCTGAGCGGGAGGCGATGACCGGGGTCGAGCAGATTCACCGCCTCGGTGAGTCGATACTCCATCACCGTGTCGGCTTGCGCACACCGGCGCCCCAGCGCCACCACGGCGTCGGCGTGGCGCAGCCGCGACCAGGGTTCGCGCAGGGGTCCGGCGGGCAGGCAGGCCCCGTTGCCACGGGGGTATTCCCCGTCGAGGACGACGATCTCAAGATCGCGGCGCAGACGGTAGTGTTGCAAGCCGTCGTCGCATAACAGCAGCTCGCAGGCGCTCTCGCGCAGCAACTGGCGTCCGGCGGCCACCCGGTCGGGCCCCGCCATGACCGGCAGGCCGGTCGCCTGCGCCAGGAGTACCGCCTCGTCGCCGACGCGGCGGGGATCGCTGTCGGCGTACACCCGCTGCGGCCAGTGGCGTGCCCGGGCACGATAGCCGCTGCATAAAATGCCGATCCGCAACCGAGTCGCGCGCAAGGCGTGCGCCAGCGCGATGACCAACGGGGTCTTGCCGCCGCCGCCGACCACCAGGTTGCCGACTACAATGACCTGGCAGGCCAACGGGTGGCTGCGCGCAAGACCGATACGGTAGGCTGCGCGACGCAAGCCGACCAGCGCGCCATAGACCCACGCCAACGGCAACAGTGCCCGATAGGCGGTCGAGTCGCCGTACCAGAGTTCCCGCAGGCGGCGTTCCAGTTCAGCCCTGCGCACGCGTCTCGGCCGCCTGGTCGCGAAACTGCAAACGGTAAAGCTCGGCGTAGAGGCCGTTTTTTGCCAACAACTCGGCGTGGGTGCCGGACTCCGCCAGACGTCCCTGCTCCAGCACCAGGATACGGTCGGCGCGCTCGACGGTGGACAACCGGTGGGCGATGATCAGCGCCGTGCGGTTCGCGCTCAGGCGCGCGATGGCCGCCTGCAGCAGATGCTCAGATTCGCTGTCGAGCGAGGAAGTGGCTTCGTCGAGGATCAGGATGGGGGCGTCTTTCAACAACGCCCGGGCGATGGCGATGCGCTGGCGCTGTCCGCCCGAGAGCAGTACCCCGCGTTCGCCGACCCGCGTCTGCAGCCCCTGCGGCAGCGCACGGATGAAATCCAAGGCGTTGGCGTTGGCGGCCGCGGCTTCGATCTCGCGCTGGTCGGCCTGCAGGTTGCCATAGCCGATGTTGTGCGCCAGGGTGTCGTTGAACAAAACGACGTCCTGACCCACCACGGCGATCTGACGGCGCAGATCGCCGAGGCGGAATTCGCGCAGGTCGTGTCCGTCCAGCACGATCGCGCCGCGCTGGGGTTCGTAGAAGCGCAGCAGCAGGTTCACCAGGGTGCTCTTGCCGCAGCCCGAGCGCCCTACCAGCGCCACGGTCTGGCCCGGCTCGATGCTGAACGACAGGTCGCTGATCACGTCGCCCTTGCTCTCATCGTAGGCGAAATCGACCTGGCGGAATTCGATCCTGCCCTCGGCGTGGGCGAGCGGCAGGCGCCCCTCGTCGCGCTCCTCGGGCTGGTCCAACAGCTCAAAGATGCTGCGCGCGGCGGCCAGCCCGCGCTGGATCAGCGCGTTGACGTTGGTCAGCCGCTTGATCGGTTGCAACAGCAGCATCATCGCCGCGATGAACGAGACGAAACTGCCGACGCTGATCTGTCGCGTCACCGAATCCAGGGTGGCGAGGTAGATCACCAGCGCCAGTACGCAGGCGGCGATCAGCTGCACCACCGGCGTGCTGGCGCCGACCACGGCCGCCATCTTCATCTGCAAACTGCGGTTGCGCTCGTTGACGGCTGCAAACTGTTGTTCCTGCCAGCGTTCACCGTTGAACGACTTGACCAGACGCTGCCCGTGAATGACCTCTTCGCTGTATTGGGTCAGTTCGCCCATCGAATCCTGGATGCGCCGGCTGAGCAGCCGGAAACGGCGGCTGACCACGCGCAACAGTGCGATCAACACCGGCCCGGTGACGAGAAACAACAACGTCAGCCAGCCGCTGATCCAGAACATATAGAGAAGCAGAAACAGCGCGGTCAGCGAATCGCGCACCAGCACGGTTACCGCGTTGGTGGCCGCTTCGGCCACCTGCTCCACGTCGAAGGTCAGGCGCGAGAGCATGCGCCCGGCCGGGTGCAGGTCGAAGTAGCGCGCCGGCAACCGCAGCTGCCGGTGGAACACCTCGCGGCGCAGTTCCTGGACGATGCGTCGGCCGATCCAGGTCATGAGATAGCGACTGGAGAAACCGGTCGCGCCGCGCAGCAGGAACAGGCCCACCAGCGCCAGGGGCACGAAACGGATGGTGTGCGGGTCGCGCTGGATGAAATTGCCGTCCAGCATTGGCTTCATCAGCGCCGCCAGGCCGGTATCGGTGGCCGCGAACAGAACCATGGTGAGCACCGCGAGTGCGAACAGCCGCCAGTAGGGAACGGCGTAGCCCAGCAGGCGTTGATAGACCGCGGTGGCCGAGAGCGGCGCGGTCACTCTCCCCCGCTTTCCGGCTGGCTGGTCGCCAGGGACATTTTCGCCAGCCCGAGTTGAGCGCTGGCGTCCATGGCGCGGACCACTGATTCGTAGGGGGTGCGTTTATCGGCGCGGATGACCACCGGCACGTCCGTCTGATCGCCCAGATACTTGACGATGGCGCGCTTGAGCGTATCCAGTTGGGTGTTGACGACTTGTTGCTGGTCGATGAAATAGCGGCCGTCGGCGTCGATGACGATTTCCAGCAATTCCTTGCGCTCCTCGGCCGGCTGCCCGCTGGCCTGTGGCAACTCGATCTTGATCTGCGATTCCTTCTGGAAGGTGGTCGAGACCATGAAAAAGATCAGCAGGATGAAGACCACGTCGATCAGCGGGGTGAGGTTGACCTCGGGTTCGTCGCTGCGCGACTGGCGCAGATTCACAGCGCGTCCTCGATGACGTTCTCGCGCGAGCGCTGGCCGTGGAGCACTTCGACCATGCGTAGCGCCTGCTGTTCCATGCGAATGACCAGCATGTTGACCTTGCCGCGAAAATAGCGATAGGCCATCAACGAGGGAATGGCGACCACCATGCCGGCGGCAGTGGTGATCAGCGCCTGGGAGATGCCGCTGGCGAGCGCGCCGGGGTTGCCGACGCCCTGAGTGGTGATGGTGGAGAACACCTGTATCATGCCGATGACGGTGCCGAGCAGGCCCAACAAGGGGGAAATCGCCGCAATGGTGCCAAGTGTATTGATGTAGCGCTCCAGTTCGTGCACCACGTGACGGCCGGTGTCCTCGATGGCCTCTTTCATGATTTCCCGGCTGGCGTTGCGGTTGATCAAGCCCGCGGCCAGAATGCGGCCCAGTGGCGAGCCGGCGCGCAACTCCTGCAAGCGCTCGACGTCGAGTTTTTTGCTCTTGGCCTGGTCCCAGACCTGGGCCACCAACTGGCGGGGAATGACGCGTTTGACCCGCAGGGTCCACAAGCGTTCGGCGATGATGGCGAAGGCGATAATGGAGCAGGCGATGATCGGGAGCATGAGCCAGCCGCCGGCGGTAACCAGTTCAAACACTTGTCTTTGTCCTTGCGCGTGGTGGTTGCGGAACGCCCGCCATGATACGCGATTTCCGTGGCGAGACGAAAGCGCCGGTGCCGCGGTCAACCCGGGTCGCGCCATAGACGCGGCCGGGCGCGGCGCCAGCCCTGGACGTGCAGTGGCCCTCCGGCCTCGATACGCACGCTGATCGCACCCCGGGTGGCGGAGTTGATACCGCGGGAACCGGCGCGCGCGTAGCGCGCGAGAACTTCGGCGTGGGGAAAGCCGAAGCGATTGCGATAGCCGGTGGCAAACAGGACCCAGGCGGGCTCCACCGCGGCGACGAACGGCTCGGTGGAGGAACGCTTGCTGCCGTGGTGAGGCGCGATCAGGATATCGGCGGCCAGCCCTCCTCGGCAGCACCCCACCAGCGCCAGCTCGGTGGCCAGGCCGATGTCGCCGGGCAGCAATGCCGCGCGCCCGTCGGCGGCGGAGACCTTCAATACGCAGGAAAAGGCATTGTCGTCGCTGGAAACGGGCGCGGCGCGCAGATACTCGAAGCTCACCCCGTCCCACTTCCAGCCGGGCTGCCGGTGGCAGTCTTGCGCCGCCGCCCAGTCGATTTTGCCCGGTTGTCCGGCGTGAATGCCGGCGCCGGGGAATTTTCCGATCAGTGCGCGCGCCCCGCCACTGTGGTCGTTGTCGCTGTGGCTGATCACCAGGAGATCCAGTTGTCGCCGGCCGCGATGGCGCAGAAACGGCGCCACGATCTCACGGCCACTGTCGAAACCGCCGGCAAACGCCGGACCGGCGTCATAGACGAGAACGTGCGCGTGGGTTTCCATCACCACGGCCAGCCCCTGCCCCACGTCCAGCAGGGTCAGCCACAGATCGCCGGGCGCGGGACGCGGCGCGGCGGGCGCGCTGAGCAAGGGCAGGATGAGCAGCGGTGAAAGCGCGCGCAGACCCGTCGCGACCGCCGCGGTGGCCAGTCCCGTCGCCAGCACCAGCAGCCCCAGCGTCCCGGGGGCGACGGCGGGCGCCGGCCACATCAGATCGCCGCTCGCGGCGAGCGTTTCCAGCACGGCCCAAAGACCCTGCAGCGACCAGGCCGCCAGCGACAGCGGGAGCTGGGCCAAGGCCGGGGCCAGCGGCAATACCAACAGGCCCAACAGCAGCGGTGGCACCAGGAGAAACCCGACCCAGGGAACGGCGATGAGGTTAGCCACCGGCGCGAGCAAAGACACCTGACCGAACCACACCCACACCAGGGGGGTCAGCGCAACGAGCAGCCCCAGTTGCAGACGCAGCGCCTGGCGCCAGCGTGAGCGCCGGCCACGCCATCCCAGCGACAGAAACAGGAGGACAGCCACGGCGGTGAACGACAGCCAGAAGCCCGCGCTGAGCACCGCCAAGGGCCGCGTCAGCAACACCGTCCACAGCGCGAGGGCGAACACTCGCCAGGGTTGCGCGACACCGCTGATGACGATCGCGAGCATCCACAGCGCGCTCATCAAGGCCGCCCGTTGTGCCGGTACCTGAAATCCTGAAAGCAAGGCATAGGCCAGGGCGGCCGTGAGCGCGCTCACGGCCGCCGCGCGCGGCGCGGCGATCCAGCGTGCCCCGCCCAGCCAGCGCCACAGCCGTTGCATGAGCACGAACACCAGGCCGGCCACCCAGCCGATGTGCAACCCCGAGATCGCCAGCAGATGACTGGTTCCGGTAGCCTGCAGCACTCGCCATTGGTGGGTCGACATCGCCGAACGATCGCCCAACGCCAGCGCCCGCAGCAGGGCCAGGGGGCCGGAAGCGACCGCCAGCCGCCCCAAGGCGTCCGCGGCAAGCCCGCGCAGCGACCGCCAGGGCGGCGCCCGGGCGGCACGCAGACGCCGGTTGGACGCCGCCGGGCGGACGTAACCCGTGGCGCGGATTCCTTGAGCGAACAACCAGCGTTCGTAATCGAAGCCGACCGGGTTGGCCAGGCCATGGGGTCTTTTCAGGCGCACCCACAGTTGCCAGCGCTCGCCGGCGCGCATTGGCGGCGCGTCGCGATACCATACCAGCCGCAGCGACAGTGAAACCGGCTCCCAACGTCCTTGCCGGCGCCATGACTCCAGCCGGAAACGCAGGCGCAAGCGATCGTGCGCGAGCCGCTCGGGCAGCGCCTGGATGCTGCCGCGCACCTCCAGTGTCTGTCCTTCCATCTCAGCCGGCAATGAAGCGGCGACGGTGACCAGCGCACGCCATCCCGCCCAACAGAATCCGGCCAGCAGCAACAGCGGCCACCGGCTCAGGCGTCGACGCCAATACCAGGCCGGCAGTAGCAACAAGGAAACCACGCCCAGCGTGCCCGCCCCCGGCAGGCGCTGGAGGCCAAGCAGCAGACAGATTCCGGCGAGGAAAGTCAGTGCGCAAGCGAGCATCCGATCCCTGGGCTCTGTGTGAATGACATCCTGTCATTGTTGTGAAGCCGATCACACGTCGGTGACGCCTCTATGGTAGGCTAGGCCGCTATCTGTCACAAGGAGAGTTTTTTCCATGCGCTATTTGTTGTTTCCCCTGCTTTGCCTGGGCGTTGTCGTCTCCTCCGCCCGGGCGGACGTCATCGGTATCTGGGCGGGCGCGAACTACTGGAACTACGATATCAGCGGCACCGCCCGCTATCGCAGCAATAACCGCAGTGACGACGTCGACGTCAACGACGACCTGGGCTACAACGACGGATCCTCGCCGGTGATATACGCCGCGCTGGAGCATCCGCTGCCGCTGCTGCCCAACCTACGACTGATGTACACGGATATCGATGAAAGCGCTTCCGGTGTGCTCAGCCGGACGGTGACTTTCGGCAACACCACCTTCACCGCCAGCGAGCCGGTGACCAGCAGCGTGTCGTTGAAGCAAACGGATATCACGCTTTACTACAGCCCCTTGGACAACATCGCCAATCTGGATCTGGGTCTGACACTGAGATACATCGATAGTCAGACACGCATTACCGGCCAGAGCTCGGGCAGCGAACAGGCCAAGCTCTCGGCCTGGGTGCCGATGGCCTACGCCGGTGTCGGCATCGACCTGCCACTCAGTGGGCTGGCGCTGGGCGCCGAGGGCTCGGCCGTGGCCTACAGCGGCAGCCACCTCTACGATTTCACCGTGCGCGCAACGTATCTCACTCCCTGGCGCATCGGCATCGATCTGGGTTATCGCCAATTGCGCCTGAAGCTCGACGACATCGACAATTCGTCGGCCGATCTCGAGTTTGCCGGCCCCTATGCCGGCGCCTACCTGCACTTCTAGGCGAGGACTGGTAAGCTAGGCCGCAATGGCCGGCTCGTCGAAAAAAGTCATCTATGCCGCTCTGATCGGAAACGCGCTGGTCGCGGCGACCAAATTCGCCGCGGCCGCCTTCACCGGCAGCTCGGCGATGCTCTCCGAGGGGATTCACTCGCTGGTGGACACCGGCAATCAGGGGCTGTTGCTGTTCGGTTTGCGCCAGGCGCGCAAACCGCCTGACGCGCACTTCCCGTTCGGCCACGGCAAGGAAATCTATTTCTGGAGTTTCGTCGTCGCCATCCTGGTCTTCGCCCTCGGCGCCGGGGTTTTCGATCTATGAGGGGTTTCAGCACCTGCGCCATCCGGTGGCAATCACCAATCCGCTGGTCAACTACGTGGTGTTGGGGCTGGCAATGGTGTTTGAAGGTGCCGCCTGGTACTTCGCCATGAAGGAGTTTGCCCGCAGCAAGGGCAGGCTCGGCTATGTCGAGGCCGTGCAGCGCGGCAAGGACCCCACCACCTTTGTCGTGTTGTTCGAGGACTCGGCCGCCATGCTCGGCCTGATGGTGGCTTTCGCCGGGGTGGCGTTGAGTCAGGCGACCGGCCTGGCCTGGTTCGACGGCCTGGCGTCGATTCTCATCGGCCTGATTCTGGCCGGCACCGCGATCTGGCTGGCGGTGGAAACCAAGGGCCTGTTGATCGGGGAAAGCGCCAATCGCTGGATTGTCGACGGCGTGCGCGAACTGGTAACCGGATATGAGTCCGTCCGGCACGTCAACGACGTGCTCACCATGCACATGGGACCGGAGTTCATTCTGGTGACCATCAGCGTGGACTTGCGCGACGATCTGCCGACACGCGCCGTGGAGCGCATCGTGGCCGATCTCGATTGTCAGATCAAGGCGAACTACAGCAATGTGAAACGGGTTTTCGTCGAAGCCCGCGCGCGCGATGAAGCTACGCAGACGGATTGAGCCGGCTATCGTCATCGTGTTCGTGTGTTTCGCCCTCGCCGGCCTGCTGGTGTCGTGCTCGCACGCGCCGCCGCGAAATATCGTCGACAGCTGTCGTATCTTTGAGGAGAAAAGCAGCTGGTACGAGGCGGCTCGCGACAGTTACCAGAAATGGGGCGTGCCGATCCATGTGCAACTGGCGATCATCTATCAGGAGTCGCGCTTCGTTCACGACGCCAAGCCGCCACGCACGCGCCTGTTGTGGGTCATCCCCTGGCGGCGCCTCTCCTCGGCCTACGGTTATGGGCAGATCAAGGATTCCACCTGGAAATGGTATCTCAAGTCCACCGGCCGGCGCTGGGCCGACCGCGATGATTTCGACGACGTCGTCGATTTCATCGGCTGGTATGGCAGCATGTCCCACCGTCTGCTGGGAATCTCCAAGTGGGACGCCTACAGCCAGTATCTGGCCTACCATGAAGGTCAAGGGGGCTACCGGCGCAAGAGCTATTTGAAAAAACCCTGGTTGCAGAAGGTCGCCAGGAAAGTCGATTTGCGCGCAAAAAACTACTACGCGCAACTGAAGCGCTGCGAGGCCGACCTGGGCAAAAAGGGCTGGTGGTTTTTTTAAGCCCGGGCGGCGTTTCGCCCTGGTTTCAGGATTGCGCGAGTCTCCCGTCTTCCAGGTGCAGTACCCGGTCCATGCGGGCCGCCAGCTCGTTGTCGTGGGTGACGATGACAAAACTGGTGTTCAGGTCCTTGTTGAGGGTCAGCATCAGCTGATACACCTGTTCGGCATTGCGCCGGTCGAGGTTGCCGGTGGGTTCGTCGGCGAGCACGCAATCGGGTTGCGTGACCAGCGCCCGCGCCACCGCCGCGCGCTGGCGCTCGCCGCCGGAGAGTTCCCCCGGCTTGTGTCCGATGCGGGCCTCCAAGCCCACCCGCTGCAGCATCTCCAAAGCGCTCTGACGCGCCCGGGTGATTTTCGCCCCGCCGATAATCAGCGGCATGGCGACATTTTCCAGCGCGGTGAACTCGGGCAGCAGGTGATGGAACTGGTAGACAAAACCGAGGTGGCGGTTGCGCAAGCGGCTGCGCGCCGCTTCACTGAGGGTGCTGAAGGTCTGTCCCGCCAGCTGCACTTCTCCGGCAGATGGCTTGTCGAGGCCGCCCAGCAGATGGAGCAGCGTACTCTTGCCGCTACCGGAGTTTCCCACGATGGCCACTTGCTCGCCGGCGCCGACGCTGAGATCGACCCCGCGCAACACGCTGACATCGAGACCGCCCTCGTTGAACTGGCGGGTCAGCCCGCGACAGCTCAGCACCGCGCCGCTATTCATAGCGCAGCGCCTCGGCCGGCTGGGTGCGCGAGGCACGCCAGGCCGGATAAAGGGTGGCGAGGAAGCTGAGCAGGAAAGCCACGCCGCCGATATGCCAGACATCGGGCCAATCGAGCTGTGACGGCAACTCGCTGATGTAATAAATGTCGGGTGGCATGAAATGCACGCCGAAGGTGTTTTCTATCGCCGGCACGATGGTTTCCACGTTCAGCGCCAGGGCCACGCCGCCGGTTACCCCCAGCGCGGTCCCCAACAAGCCGATCAGCGCCCCTTGGACCATGAACACCCGCAGGATGGTCCCGGGCGTGGCCCCGAGGGTGCGCAGGATGGCGATGTCGGCGCGTTTGTCGGTCACCACCATCACCAGGGTGGAGACGATGTTGAAGGCCGCGACTGCCACGATCAGCGTCAGGATGACGAACATGACGCGTTTCTCGGTCTGCACCGCGCGGAAGAAATTCGCGTGCTGGCGGGTCCAGTCCTCCACCTGCAGATTCCCGCCGAGCTGGCCGGCCAATTCGCGCGCGATCCGCGGCGCCTGGAACATGTCGGCCAGCTTGAGGCGCACCCCTGTCACCCCTTCCCCCAGCTTGAACAGTTTCTGCGCGTCGCGCAGATTGATCAGCGCCACCCCGCGGTCATATTCATACATGCCGATCTCGAAAATACCGACGACGCGAAAACGGCGCAGCCGCGGCAGAACGCCGGCGGGGCTGAAGTTGGCCTGGGGCGTCACCATGGTGATCTGGTCGCCCACCCGGGCGCCCAGGTTGAACGCCAGTTCGCTCCCGAGAACGATGGCGTATTCGCCGGCGCGCAGCTGCGAGAGCTCGCCGGCGCGCATATGCTGTCCGACCGTGGAGACCGCCGGCTCCAGGTCCGGCAAAATACCCTTGACCAGGGCTCCGCTCACCTTGTTGCCTTTTGTGAGCATGATCTCATTTTGGACAAAAGGCGCCACGCCGACGACTTCCGGGTGCTCGCTGGCGATCGTCGCCGCGCGTTGCCAATGCTGCAGGGGTTCGCGATAGCCGCTGATGCTGGCGTGGGAGGCCATGCCGAGGATGCGGCTGCGCAGCTCCTGTTCGAAGCCGTTCATGACCGATAGCACCGTGATCAGCGCCGCCACGCCCAAAGCGATCCCGGCGATGGAAATCGACGAAATGAAGGAAATGAAATGGTTGCGGCGCTTGGCGCCGGTATAGCGCAGGCCGATCGAAAGAGCCAGGGGTCGGAACATGGCGCAGCATTAAATCACAAGCGCGGGCTGCCGAAAACCAATATCGACTGACTGTACTAGCGAGCGATAAGGATGGACTGCATGCGACGCATCGGCATTTTGGCAATTCTGGCCCTGGGCCTGTCCGCGGGCGCGGCCAGCGGGGATACCCTGCGCCTGGGCACGTCGGCGGCCGCCAGCGACCTGCCCCGCCCCGCCCGGGGCATGACCATGGAAAGCGTGCTGCAGCGCTTCGGCGAACCGCTCGGCCGTCGCGGCCCGGTGGGCGAACCGCCGATCACCACCTGGACGTATCCGGATTTCGTCGTCTATTTTGAGCGCGACTGGGTCATTCACGCGGTAGTCCCCCCGCACCCGTAGCGCCCGGCGCCCCGCGCCGATGGCAAATCCGCGGCGCGCGTCATAGAATGCGCCGCCATGTCCCACGCCACCGATTCGCCACGTCTACCCGCAGAATGGGAACCCCAGAGCGGGGTCATGTTGACCTGGCCGCATCCTCTGGGTGCCTGGTCGGACGACCTGGAGGCGGTCGAGGCGGTCTTTCTGCGGCTGGCCGCCGCCGTCGCGCAGCGGCAGAATCTGTTGATCAACTGTCACGAGCCAGGCCTGGCCAAACGCTTGCGCGGCGCCCTGCAGGCGGCCGGCGCGCACCCGTCGCGGTTGTTTTTCCATCTGCTCGCCTCGGACGACACCTGGGCGCGCGATCACGGTCCGCTGACGGTGGTGACCGGCAGCCGGCCCCGATTGATCGACTTTCGCTTCAATGGTTGGGGCAACAAATATCCCGCGGCGAAAGATGACGCCATCAACGCCGCGCTGGACGCCGTCGGTGCTTTCGGCGAGACACCGATGAGCGCCAGCGACCTGGTGCTCGAGGGCGGCAGCCTCGACAGTGACGGGCGCGGCAGCTTGCTGACCACCACCTCGTGCCTGTTGCACCCGCAACGCAATCCCACGCTCACACGTCACGACATCGAGCACCGCCTGAGGGATTGCTTGGGTGCCCGGCGGGTCTTGTGGCTGGAACACGGCTGTATCGAGGGCGACGACACCGACGGTCATATCGACATGCTCGCGCGCTTTGTCGACCCGCATACCATCGTCTATCAGGCTTGCGACGAGCCCGACTATCGCTGTTACCGCTCGCTCCGGGCGATGCAGGCGGAACTGGAAGACCTGCGCGACCCGGACGGCCGCCCCTATCGTCTGCGGCCACTGCCCTGGCCGCGGCCCAAACACGACCGGCATGGTGCGCGCATGCCCGCCAGCTACGCCAATTTTCTGCTCATCAACGGGGCGGTGTTGCTGCCCAGTTACGCGGATGCGGCCGATGAGCAGGCCGCCGAGGTGCTCCAGGCCTGTTTTCCGGAGCGGGAGGTGGTGAGCATCGATTGTCTCCCCTTGATCGCTCAGCACGGCAGTCTGCACTGTCTGACCATGCAGTTTCCCGCGGCGGTGGGTTTTCAGACCGGCCCGCTGTAGGCTCGCCGGCGTTTTCGTGATCGCGGGAATCTTCTAGAATCGCGGTAGCGTAGCCGCAATGGGGATGACTGGTAATGAAGGCAGCAACCAACGAGCTGAAAGTCGCACTGGTCCAGATGTCCTGTCAGGCCGACAGGCGCGCGAACCTGCAGCATATCCGCGAGCGCCTGGTGGAGGCCGCCGAACAGGGTGCACGGCTGGTGCTGTTGCAGGAGCTGCACAACAGTCTGTATTTTTGTCAGTCCGAGGATCCCGCCCAGTTCGATCTGGCCGAGCCGATCCCTGGGCCGAGCAGCGACGAACTGGGCGCCCTGGCCGCCCAACTGCAGCTGGTGATCGTGGCCTCATTGTTCGAGCGCCGGGCGCCGGGGCTGTATCACAACACCGCGGTGGTGCTGGACGATGATGGCGCTCTGGTCGGCAGATACCGCAAGATGCACATTCCCGACGATCCCGGCTATTACGAAAAATTCTATTTCACGCCCGGTGACCTTGGTTTTGAGCCGGTGCAGACCGCGGTGGGCAAGCTCGGTGTGCTGGTATGCTGGGACCAGTGGTATCCGGAGGCCGCCCGGTTGATGGCGCTCGCCGGCGCGGATTTGCTGCTCTATCCCACGGCGATCGGGTGGGAGCCCAACGACAGCGCCGAGGAACAGCAACGGCAATTCGACGCCTGGCAGACGGTGCAGCGCGCGCACGCGGTGGCCAACGGCCTTCCGGTGCTGGTGTGCAACCGTACCGGGCGCGAAGCGTCTCCGGCCGGGGATGGTGAAATCGAGTTCTGGGGCAGCAGCTTCGTCGCCGGTCCGCAGGGCGAGATCCTGGCGCAGGCGTCGTCCGGGCAGGCGCAGTTGTTGCTCGCGCAAGTCGATCTGGCGCGCGGCGAGCGCGTGCGCCGCCTGTGGCCTTTTCTGCGCGATCGGCGCATAGACGCCTACGCCGATTTGACCCTGCGCTACCGCGACCGCTAGATTAGGCCGAAAAACAAAGGAACCGGCATGATTTTGATTCTTGCTCCCAACACCCGCACCGACAGCGAAGATTTCAGGCGTCTGGAGGATTTTCTCCGGCAGATGCCGAACATTCGCCACCGCGTGCACCAGGAGGTCGGTGAGCAGCAACTGCTGACCGAGGTCTACCTGATCGGGGATACGGCGTCGCTGGCGATCGACGAGATCGCCACCCTGCCGACGGTCGAGCGGGTGGTGCGCATTTCGGAGGAATACCGGGTGCTGGGGCGGCATCAGGACGATCAACGTTCCACCAGCTTCGAATACAACGGGGTGCGCTTCGGCCAGGACACCCTGCAGGTGTTCGCGGGGCTTTGCGCGGTCAATACGCGCGAACATGTCGAACGCATGATGCAGGCCCTGCAGGCGCACGCTCAGGTCTGCACCCGAATGGGCGCCTACAAGCCACGAACCAACCCCTACTCGTTCCAGGGGCATGGTAAGGACTGCCTGCCCTATGTTTTCGAGCTTGCCGGAAAATACGGCATCAAGGTCATTGCCATGGAAATCACCCACGAGGCGCACGTCGACGAAATTCGCGCGGCCTTGCAGCAGACCGGAGACCCGACCGGGGTGATGTTGCAGATAGGGACCCGCAATACCCAGAATTTCGAGCTGCTCAAGTACGTCGGTCGGCAGCACGAGTTCCCGGTCCTGCTCAAACGTGGCTTCGGTATCACCCTGGAGGAATCGCTCAACGCGGCGGAGTACCTGGCCAGCGAAGGCAATCGCAAGGTCGTCTTCGGCTTGCGCGGCATGAAGACCAACATGGGTGACCCGCACCGCAATTTCGTCGATTTCGCCCATGTCCCGGTGGTGAAACGCCTCACCCGCATGCCGGTGTGTATCGACCCCTCGCATTCGGTGGGCGCCCGGGACAAGGCGCCCGACGGCCTGTTGGATCTGATGCACGCGACCGCCCAGGGGGTGATCGCCGGCGCCAACATGGTGCTGGTGGACTTTCACCCCGACCCGTCCAAGGCTCTGGTGGACGGCCCCCAGGCGCTGACGTTGGAGGAACTGCCCTATTTCCTCGACGATGTCCGGATTGCCCGCGAAGCCTACGAACAGCGGGCGAAGCTCGCCGCGACCTTCCCTCCCAATACCTTCCTGGCCTGACCCCGGGTTCGGGCCGTGACCGGCCTTCGCCCCTGCGGGCCTCCCGTACGGGAAATCCACAATTACGGGTAAACTGTTGAGAAATCCGGTCGATAGCTCTTAGCGGGCGGTATTTCCGTGGATACGCAGGACGGCAGTGGCAGCTGATGAGTCACACTGAAATGAAAATCTATGTGGAGGATCTGAAGATCGGGATGTACGTTTCCCGGCTCGATCGCCCGTGGGTGGAGACCCGCTTCCTGTTCCAGGGTTTTCGTATCAGTACCCAGGAGGATATCGACGAACTGCGCAATTTTTGCGAGTACGTCTACATCGATCATGAAGAGCGCGACAGTGCCCCCCCTGCTGCGGACGTGGTCGCGGCCGCGCGGGCCGGAGCCCGGCCCAAGCCCGCTGCCACGGTCATCGTGCACCAAGGCAAGGCCGATAAGCTGGGGGAGATCTTCCGCTCGCCGCCGGAGCGGGAGGTGTATCCGGTAACCACACCGATCGACGAGGAAATGGCGCCGGCGCGGGCCAGTCGCGAGGCGACCGTGGAGCTGGTGAGCGAATTGGTGACCGACCTCAAGGCCGGCCGAAAAATCGCGCTGCCCGCGGTGCGCAACGGGGTGGGCGCGATGATCGACAGCATCATTCGCAACCCGGCGGCGTTCATGTGGCTGACGCGGCTGAAGAACAAGGATTCTTACGCCTATACCCACTCGGTGGACGCCTGTGGACTGGCGGTGGCCTTCGGCCGTCACCTTGGCCTGGCGAAAAAGGAGCTGGAACAGCTGGCGTTGGGAACCCTGCTGTTCGATATCGGGAAATTACAGCTCCCGGACAGCTTGCTGACCAAGCCGGGACGCCTTACCGACAAGGAATACAAGCTCATCCTCCGCCACGTCGAATTCGGGGTCAAGATCGCCGCCGAGACCGACGGCATCGACGAGGAAGTGATATCGGTGATCGCGCATCATCACGAGCGCCACAACGGCACGGGTTATCCGCGTGGCCTCCCCGGCCACCAGATCCCCGTCAATGGCCGCATCGCCGCCTTGGTGGATTGTTACGATGCGATCACCAGTGACCGGCCCTACAGCCCGGCCATGTCGACCTACGATGCGATTCAGTCGTTGTACGAATGGCGCGACAAGGATTTTCAGGCGGAAATGGTCGAACAGTTCATCCAGTGTATCGGCCTGTACCCGACCGGTACCCTGGTGGAACTCACCACCGGCGAGGTCGGCGTGGTGTTGGCCCAGAACCGGGTGCGTCGCTTGCGGCCACAGGTCCTGGTCCTGTTGGATCGGAACAAATACGCCTACGACATTAAGCCAACGCTCGATCTCATTGACGAGCCGGTGGACGAGCGCGGCCAGCCCATCGAAATACGCCGTCCGCTCCCGGTCGGCGCCTACGGCATCAACGTCGGTGATTATTACCTGTGACCTCCCCCGTCCCCCCTTTCGAGCCCGGCGGACTGTTTGTCAACGACCGACAGCGGGGCCCTCTGTTGGAGAGACTGTCGCAGGAACTGTCCTTGGCGCGGCAACGTAAGGAGTCATTGGCGCTGCTGAAGTTTAACCTGGTGAGATTTCGCCAGATCAACGCCGATTTCGGTCACGCGGTGGGCGACCGGGTATTGGCGGAGGTCTATCAGCGTATCGCCAAGGCTTTGCGGGAAACAGATGTTCTCTATCATTTGGGTAACGACGAGTATGCGGTCATCCTGACCCGACTGCGTATTCCCCAGGCGCCCGAACTGGCGATCAGAAAAATACTGCACGGCATCGGCGAGAACATAGAGATCGATCAACAGGTGCTGTCGGTGAGCGCCACCGCCGGCGCGGCGGTGTTTCCCGAGCACGCCTCGGATCGCGACAGCCTGCTCAAGGCCGTCGATGCCGCCCTGCTCATCGCCCGCGAGCGACAGACCAGCTATACCCTTTACGACGCCGGCACGCGCAGTGAGGACATACGCCAGGCGGAGCTCAAGGGTAGCCTGCGGTCTGCGTTGGATGGGGGGGAGTTGATGCTTCACTATCAGCCGCAACTGAATCTGCAACAAGGCGTGTTGTGTGGCTGCGAGGCGTTGGCCCGCTGGAAGCACGCGGAGATGGGCTGGGTCTCGCCCGAGTTGTTCGTCGGCGTGGCGGAAAGAGCCGGTATGATCGATTCGTTGACCTATTGGTCGATCAACGTCGCCCTGCGGGAATGGTTCCAGTTCTGCATCGCCAGTGAATCGGCTTCCGTGTCGGTCAACCTCTCGGCGCAGCTGCTGCATTCCCCCGAACTGGTGCCGATGGTCGAGCACGCGGTGAACATATGGGGCGCAAAACCCGGATCTCTGGTGTTGGAAGTCACCGAAAGCGCCATGATGATCAATCCTCAGACCGCGCTACGTACGCTCCATCAGCTGCACGAGATGGGGATTACGCTTTCGATCGACGATTTCGGCACCGGGTACTCCTCTCTCACTTATTTGAAGAAGCTCCCCGTCTCGGAACTCAAGATCGACAAAAGCTTCATTTTCCACATGGCCGAACAACAGCAGGATCGGCGCATTGTCCAATCGGTGATCGATCTGGCCCATACCCTCGATATGGTGGTGGTGGCCGAGGGCATAGAGAACGAGCAGATATTGAACATGCTGGTGGCCATGGGGTGCGACTACGGTCAGGGTTTTTATATCGCGCGGCCGATGCCCGCGGCCGACCTGCGGCCCTGGGCGCAGTCCAGCCCCTGGCGTATGCCCAAAGAGGTCATGTCCGGCCTGCTCAGCAACGCCTGAGGAGACCACGGGCTTCCTCCAGGCCTGTCCGGCCCGCGGATTGGCTATACTGAGAGGGAGGGAGCTCGGAGGGTTTACCATGACCCCAAAAGGCCTGCTGCTACTGTTTCTGGTGTTCGCCCCGTCCGGCTTGGCCGAGGCCCAGGCGGAGTTCGAACAAACCGCCTATGAAGAGCCGCGCGTGGTGTTCGATTTCTATTTCGACGAACCGGAAAAAATCAACGCCGCGCTGTTCTGGATCCGCTCGCTGACCGGGCCGTTGCTCGAATCGCCCTATGACATGGCGCCGGAAATGATGGATATCAAAGTCATCATTCACGGAACCGAGATCGTCACCGTGGCCAAGCGCAACCTGGCCAGGTATCGCGACGCGGTCGAGCGCATGCGCTACTACGCGGCATTGGGCGTCGAGTTTCGTGTTTGCGCCCTGGCCGCTCAGGACTACGATTACTCGGCCCAGGACTTCCACGACTTCATCACCATCGTCCCCTCGGCCATTACCGACCTGGCACACTGGCAGCAACGCGGGTACGCGGTGATCACGCCCAACATCATGATCAAGAAACACGCCATCGAAGAGATTCGCTGAACGGCGTACCTTCGATGCGGCCGTTTAACGGGTTCGGGAAAGACTGTTGCGGTCGAAGTCCCGCTCCTGTAGACCGGTTTTGAAGCGGTAATCACTCCAGATCAGGCGGGTGCTTTTCCCGGTCTGGTGGTTTTCCATGAACATCTCGTCGGCGCGCCAGAATTTATCCAGATATTGCCGATAACCGCTGTAGGTGAGAGTCTTCAACAAGCTGTTCTTGCGGTCGTAGAACACTATCTTTTGCGGACGGTACTCTTGTTTGTCGAGCCATACGACCTGGCGGGTGTAACCTGAATCCTTGTCCACCGGGTAGCGTTCCAGGACAAAGCACTCCAGGCCGTTACAACTTTCGTCACGCAGGTATTTGTAGGTGTACTTCTCGACTTCCTGGGAGGACAGGTCCTCGTAGGCGAACTCGCTGCCCATGAAAGGGCCTGACTTGTTGCGCGAAGAGATCCGCTTGACCCGTTTCAGCGCGGGCAGATACAGCCACTGGTCGTCAGGCCCGGTCTTGTGGGTGAAACTGAGGAAATTCGTGCCTTTGACGTCCGCGGGTTGCTCGAAGGTGGTCAGGCTCTTGTCGCCATCGTCGAGCTGCTCCAGGGTGCGGACATGGATTTTGCGCCGACTCTCCTCGCCCTGGCTGTTGCGTAGAATCATTTCCAGGTCGGCCGTCTGGTCGTGGAAGCCGGTGTCGCGGCGATCCGCTTCGCGGGCTATCTGCAAGCCCTTTTCCTGCGCCGGCTGCGCCAGGAGATTAAACGGGAGACTTAACAGGATCAGTAAGCTTAGCGCTTTCATAGGCGTCCTTTTGGTCCAGGGTCATCAATAGAGTCGGCAGCAACAGAAAATCGGCGATCAGGGCCAGGCCTATGGTGATGGCGGTCAGCAGACCCATGCCGGCGTTGAGCTCGAAGGGCGAGTAGGTCAACACCAGGAAGCCGGCCATCAGCACCACCGAGGTGGTCCACAGCGCCGTGCCCACGGTGTGAAAGGCATAGCGCACGGCATCGGCCGGCGACAAACCTTCTTCGCGGCGCGCGCGCAAATACTTGCTCAGGAAGTGCACGGTATCGTCGACCACGATACCCAGTGTCATGCCGGCCACCACGGAAAGCGCCAGACCGATGTTGCCCACCAGCAGACCCCACAAGCCGAAAGCCATGCCGGCCGGCACCAGGTTGGGGATCAGGCTGATCAGCCCGATGCGCAAGGAGCGCAGCGCGAACACCAGAATCAGCGAAATCAACAACAGCGCCACGGTGGTGCCTATCAGCATACTGCGAATGTTTCTCGAACCTATATGCGAAAACATCACCGACGGACTCGCGCCGTGGGTCTGCATCGAAGCCGGCGCGTTGTCGACCAGCCACTGGCGGGCACGCTCCTCCAACTCGATGGTCTTGTTGCTGGAGATGCTTTTTATCGACACGTCCAGCTTGGTGGCCGACTTGTCGACGTTGATCTGATTGTTCAGATCCAGACCGTAAGGCAGCGACATCTCGTACAAGAGCAGATACTGTGCCGCCAACTCGCGCGTATCGGGAATCCGGTACCAGGCCGGATCGTCGCCGTGCAGGTTCTTGTTCAGCCGCTTCATGGTGTCCGACAGCGAGCTGACATGGATGACCTCCGGTTGTTGCCGAAACCACTGGGCGAATTCCTCGAGTTTGCGCAAATAGGCCGGCTCGCTGATACCTCCGGAACCGTCGCTTTTCAGCGAATAGGCGATGTTGTAAAGCCCGGTAAGATTCTCGGTGGTGAAATCCGTATCCACCCTGAAGGGTACCCGCTGGTCGAAGTACTTGACGAATTCGTCATTGAGCTCGTTATTGGGAATGAATACGATTAACCCGATCACCAGGGCAGCCATGCCGATCAGCACCGGGCGGCGACGGGCCACGACGAAATCGGCGAAGCGGTCCATAAAGGTGACCGAGCGGTTGCGCACCGCCGGCACCCGTACCGGGAGGGCGATCATCAGCGCGGGTAGGAGCATCACGCAATAGAAAAACGCCGCCGCCACGCCGATGGCGACGATATTTCCCAAGTCGCGAAACGGCGGTGCGTCGCTGAAATTCATCGACAGGAAGCCGATGGCGGTGGTCACACTGGTGAGAAATATCGGCTGCAGGTTGATGCGCAATGCCTCCACCATCGCCGTGCGTCGTTGCGGTGTATGCCGCAAGCGCTGGAGAAAGCTCACCAGCAGGTGCACGCAATCGGCGACCGCCAACGTCATGATCATGGTCGGCGCGCTGGCCGAGGGCGGCGTCAGACGAATACCCAGCCACCCGGCGATACCGATCGCGCTGACGATCGATGCGACGATGACCGCCATGGTGGCCAGCGTGCTCCACAACGAACGCAACAACACCACCAGGAACAGCATGATCACAGCGAACATGATGGGTACCAGGGTGCTCATATCCTTCATCGAGTTCTCGGAGAAGGCGTTGTTCAGCAGCACGATGCCGGTCAGATGGACCTTGATGGCGGGAAAGCGCGCTTCCAGGTCCGTTGCCAGGCCGCGCGCGAAGGCCACGACCTGCGGGCCTTCCGCAGCCGGGTCCAGACCCGGGAGCTGAATGGTGACGTTGACCCCCGTCACTCGCCCGTCGGGCGCGACCAGGCGATGGACCAGCAGCGGTTCGTGCAGCGCGACGCGCTTGATTTCCTGCAACTGTGCAGCGCTCAGCTCGTTCGCGCCCCTGACCAGATCCTCGACAATCAGATCGTCGCCCTGGGCACGGGTGTGCTGGAAATTGGTGACCGAATCGACCCGTATGGAATAGGGAATCTGCCAGGCCTGCCGCGTCAGCCATTCGACGGCAGCCAGGGTCTGGGGGGTGAACACCCTGCCGTCCGACGGCTCCAATACGAACAGGACGTTGTCCGATTTGGTGTAGGTATTCTGCAGCTCTTCGAAAGCCAGCAGTTGCGGATTTTCCTTGCTGAAAAAGACCCGGTAGTCATTGGAAAAACCGATATAGCGGCCTCCGGCGGCGCTCAAGCCGAGTGCCAGCAGCGCCAGGGAAAACAACCACCAGCGCCAACGTACCAGGCCTTCGGCCAGAGAACGGGTCATGTCGTCCGCCTTATTCAGGTTTCCAGCGAGTGCAAATAGTCGATCAGGCCACGATTGCAGGCTACCAGACGCGCCTCGCTCTGGGCGTTTTTCGCCATGCCGATGCAGCCTTCCAGGGCGGCGAGAATAAAGGTGGCGGTCTCATTGCAGTCGATATCCTCCCGGATACGGCCCTGCTGACGGGCACGCTCGAGGGCTTGTTCGGTAACGTCGTGCCAGACGCAAAAGATGTAATCGAGTCGCTGGCGAAACCCCTCGTCCAGCGGTGACATCTCCTGTGCCAGATTGTTGAGCGGGCAACCGTAACGAATCATTTCCGGCGGTTTCATTTCCGGTAGCTGCTCGATCACGGTTTTCAGCCCCTGCAGCGGGTCGGCGGCGTTTTTCAGCGGTTGCAGCCACATCCCCTCGACGGTCGGCAGGATGATCTCGTCGACCACGGCATAACCGAGGGCGCGCTTGTTGGGAAAATGGTGATAGAGCGCCCCTTTGGTGAGGCCGGTGGCCGTCAGCACCTCGTCCAAACGCATACCCTGAAAGCCGTTGCGGTAGATCTCCAGAAAGGCGGCTTCCAGAATACGCTGCCGGGTCATATCCGGGTTACGCTCGATGCGGCTAATATTATCCAAGGAATCCATCAAGTTACCTAATGTTGTTTGGCCTGATTCGAAAAACGGCACCGAAGCTTGACAAACCGGATGGTCTGTCCGTATTCTACAGACTAACCGGTCGGTTGGCAATCATCCTGCCCGACCGGTGCCAGTCACCGGGGAAGCCGCGATGTCACAAGAGCAACTGTTGCACCTGCGTATCGGAGATCATATCCCAGAGCGCCGGCTTGGCGCCAAAGCCTACTCCGGTACGGTTCACCTGGAGGGCAAGCCGGTGCATGTCGAGGTCAGCGCCGCGGCCGTCAAAGCGCTCGCGCAACGCGATCAGGCCCTGCTGGTCGAATTGGAACTCTACTTCAGTTGTCTGGTGCGCAAGCAGTTGCGCTTTCGCCTACTCGAGGCCGACGAGGCATCTCAGAACCCCCCGGTACAGGTGCTGCCCGGTCTCTACACGCGTTTTCGCGCTGTCACAACACGGCATTGCGCCATTGTCGATGCGGGCGGCAAGCCGCCGGTCGATACCATGCCGATACGACATCCCGAGCGCTTTGTGCCGGATTGGATCAAGCTCGATTTTCGTGCCCGTCAGTGGCTCGGCGAATACGGCTTCGCCGGTAACGCCGCGTAGCTCACTATTCCCGCAATACGGACAGGAGGTAACAGTATGAACGCACAGTTAGACAACCCGAACATGGATCAGTGGTTGAACCAGAAACTGGATGAACTCTTGCCGCAGAAGCTGGCGCAAATTGAAAGCGAAAAAACGCCTTCGATGGCGATCATCGCCACCAAAGGAACGCTCGACTGGGCCTATCCGCCCTTCATTCTCGCCTCCACGGCCGCCGCCCTGGGCTGGGATACCGCCATCTTTTTCACCTTCTATGGCCTGCTGCTGCTGAAGAAGGAAATTCCCTCCGAGGTCTCGCCGTTGGGTAATCCGGCGATGCCGATGAAGATGCCTTTCGGTCCCAAATGGTTCCAGGATTTCAGCTGGCCGATGCCCAACCTGTTGATGGCCGGCGTGCCCGGGTTCGAGAAAGTCGCTACCGGGTTGATGAAGAAGACATTCAAGAACAAGGGCGTGGCCAGCGTCGAGGAGTTGCGCAGCCTGTGTCTCGAGGCCGACGTGAAAATGGTCGCCTGCCAGATGACGGTCGACGTCTTCGGGTTTGAGCAAAGTGAATTCATTCCGGAAGTCACCGATTATGTCGGTGCCACCTATTTTCTGCCGGTGGCGCAGAAATCCGACGTCTGTCTGTTCATCTGACATACCCGCTACCTCCACCCTGTTACCGGCGCCAGTCGCCGGTTTTTTTTTGCCGACGTTGTGCGACAATGACGCGTTTTCAGCCTACAGCCGGTTATGTCCACTCTTTCGCCAGCCGCCGACAGCGCCGCCGTCGGTGATGACAATCCTTTGCGACCACCCCTCCCGGAGTCGGGCCAGAGCCTGGTCTGGTCGCGACTCTATGGCGACAGCTTGCCGCTGGTGCTCGCGTGTGCGGCCGAGAGCCGTGACGGCCCGTTGCTGGTGGTCACCGCCGACAGCCAGGACGCCGAGCGTCTGCAGCAACAGCTGTTATTCTTCCGCAGCGACATGGCCCGGGATGTGCTGTGCTTTCCGGACTGGGAAACCCTGCCCTACGATCGGTTCTCGCCGCATCAGGACATCGTCTCCCAGCGACTGCAGACGCTCCACCGACTGCCGGGTCTGCAACGCGGGATTTTGCTGGTGCCGGTGGCGACGCTGCTGCAACGGCTGCCGCCGCCGGATTTTCTCGACCGCTATACCCTGATCCTCGACAGCGGGCAAAAACTCGACCTCGACGGCATGCGTTCGCGTCTGGAAAAGGCCGGTTACCGGTGTGTATCCCAGGTGATGGAACACGGTGAATTCGCCGTGCGCGGCTCGATTCTGGATCTGTTTCCCATGGGCTCCCAGGCGCCTTACCGCATCGACCTGTTCGACGACGAGATCGAGAGTATCCGTACCTTCGATCCCGACACCCAGCGTTCGCAGCAACCGGTCGCTAAGATTCGCCTGTTGCCGGCGCGCGAATTTCCCGTCGACAGCGAGGCGATCACCCGTTTTCGTCAGGCCTGGCGCGAGGGGTTTGAAGGCGACCCGCAGCGCGCGCTGATGTACCGCGACGTCAGCAACGGCCTGCTGCCCAATGGAGTGGAGTATTATCTGCCGCTCTTTCTGGAGCGCACCGCGAGCTTGTTCGATTATCTGCCGGGCGCCACCTGCCTGGTGACGACGCAGGCGGCCGAGACCGCCATCGCGGGGTTTCGCCAGGCGGTGGCGGAGCGTTACGAGTCCTTGCGCCACGACATCGAGCATCCGTTGCTGCCGCCCGCACGCCTGTATCTGGAGGAGACGGAGCTTGCCCGGGCCGTAGCTGGCTACGCCCGGGTTGAAGTGCAGCGCGCCGAGGCACTCGAGGAGAACGCCGGGGTGCGGAAATTCGCCACCCGTGCCCTGCCGACGCTGCGGGTGCAGGCGCGCGCCGAACGGCCGGCGGCGGCGTTGCAGGATTTTCTCTCGGATCTGCACGCCCGGGTGCTGATTTGCGCCGAATCCGCGGGCCGGCGGGAAACGCTGCTCGGCCAGTTGCGTGAATTCGGTCTCAAACCCAAGCCGCTGGAGGGCTGGCGGGCGTTCTGCGCCGGCGAAGCCGAGCTGGCCATCACCGTGGCACCGCTGGAACAAGGGATGTGGTTGCGCATCACGCCGCCGGTGGTCGTCATCACCGAGCCCCAGCTGTTCGGGGAGCGCGCGCTGCAGCAGCGTCGGCGGCGGCCGCGGCGGGATGCTGACGTCATTGTCCGTAATCTCACCGACCTTAACGTCGGCGCGCCGGTGGTGCACGAGGACCACGGTGTCGGGCGCTATCTCGGGTTGCAGACGTTGGCCGTCGGCGGGTTTGAAACCGAATTTCTCGCCCTGGAGTACGCCGGTGGCGACAAATTGTACGTGCCGGTCGCGTCGTTGCATCTGATCAGCCGCTACACCGGCGCGGCGCCGGAAAGCGCGCCGCTGCACAAGCTGGGTAACGACCAGTGGGAGAAAGCCCGCAAAAGGGCCGCGGAACGCGTGCGTGACGTGGCCGCTGAACTGCTCGACATCTACGCCCGGCGTGCCGCCCGTCAGGGCCATGCCGCCACCGTGGACAATGACGAGTACCAG
Source organism: Thiogranum sp. (assembly GCA_030148805.1). Classification (GTDB taxonomy): domain Bacteria; phylum Pseudomonadota; class Gammaproteobacteria; order DSM-19610; family DSM-19610; genus Thiogranum. The sequence goes on from JASBSS010000026.1 coordinate 186,400, forward strand.
GCCTTCGCCGCGGCCTTTCCGTTCGAGGAGACCCCGGACCAGGCGCAGGCGATCGAAGCGGTGCTCGACGATATGCGCTCGCCGCGCCCCATGGACCGGGTAGTCTGCGGCGACGTCGGTTTCGGCAAAACCGAAGTGGCCATGCGCGCGGCTTTCATCGCCGCGCAGTCCGCTCGCCAGGTGGCGGTGCTGGTGCCCACCACCCTGCTCGCCCAGCAGCACTATCAGAATTTCAGCGACCGATTCGCCGACTGGCCGGTGCGCATCGATGTGCTCTCGCGCTTTCGCAATAAAAAACAACAGGAGCGTATCGTCGAGCAGTTCCGCGCGGGGACGCTCGATATTCTGATCGGCACCCACAAGATCCTCCAGGACGATATTCAACCCAAGAACCTCGGTTTGGTGATCATCGACGAGGAACATCGTTTCGGGGTTCGTCAGAAGGAGAAGTTCAAGGCGCTGCGCAGCGAGGTCGATCTGCTCACGCTCACCGCCACGCCGATTCCGCGTACGTTGAACATGTCGCTTTCCGGATTGCGCGATCTTTCGATCATCGCCACGCCGCCGGTGCAACGTCTGGCGATCAAGACCTTCATCAGTGAATGGGACAAAGGCACCATCCGCGAAGCCTGCCTGCGTGAAATAAAACGCGGAGGACAGGTTTATTTTCTCCACAACGAGGTCGAAACCATCGACAGGCTGGGACGTGAACTGCGGGAACTGTTGCCGGAAGCCAGCCTGGAGATCGGTCATGGACAGATGCGCGAGCGCGATCTCGAACGGGTGATGCTGGATTTCTATCACCGTCGCTTCAACATCCTGTTATGCACCACCATCATTGAAAGCGGCATCGACGTGCCGACCGCCAACACCATCATCATCGACCGCGCCGATCGTCTGGGTCTGGCGCAGTTGCATCAGCTGCGCGGGCGGGTCGGACGCTCCCATCACCGCGCCTACGCCTATTTGTTGGTCCCGCCCCGAGCGGCGATGACCGCCGATGCCATCAAGCGCATCGAGGCGATAGAGTCGCTGGAGGATCTCGGCGCGGGATTCACCTTGGCCACCCATGATCTTGAGATACGCGGGGCCGGCGAATTGCTCGGCGACGAGCAGAGCGGACAGATCCACGAAATCGGCTTCAGCCTCTACAGCGAATTGCTCGAGCGTGCGGTCGCCGCCTTGAAGGCCGGCCGTCAGCCCGAACTCGATCGCCCGCTCAACCACGGCCCCGAAGTCGATTTGCATCTGCCGGCATTGATCCCGGATGATTATCTTGCGGACGTGCACGGACGTCTGGTGCTATACAAGCGTATCGCCAGTGCGGTGGACACCGAGGAGCTGCGCGAATTGCAGGTGGAGATGATCGATCGATTCGGTCTGCTGCCGGATGCCGTCAAGCAACTGTTCGCGGTGACGGAACTCAAGCTCAAGGCGGTGCCCCTGGGCATCGCCAAGATCGATGTCGGCGCCGCCAGCGGCCGGTTGATTTTTGGTGCCCAACCCGACGCCGACCCGGCGACCATCGTACGCCTGATCCAGTCCGAACCGCAGCACTACAGCCTGGAGGGCGCTGACAAGATCCGTTTCCAGTTCGATATGAGTGAGCGCGAACAGCGTATTGCCCGGGTGTCGCGGCTACTCGACAGCTTGAGCCCTCGCGGCGAGTCAGGCACGATAGCGTCATGACCAATCTGCTAAAGGTTTCGTTCGTCGCTTGCTTGTGGCTGGGCGCCCTGGCGCCGGCACAGGCGGCCGAGATGCCGCGTCAATACGACGTCGAGCTGTTGATCTTCCGCAATCTGACGGCCAGTGACAACGGCGAGCTCTGGCCCCGCGAGGCTACCGATGGTTGGGAGGATGCGGCTGCCCCGAGGCCCTCGTCACCACTGGCCACGGTGCAGTGGTTGCCGCGGGGCGGCTCCCGGTTGCAGGCCGAACGCGCCGCCCTCGACCGTTCGGGGCGATACCGGACCCTGGCCTACCTGGCGTGGCGTCAAGCGGTCACCGACAGGGCCGATGCCCGACCGGTGCCCTTGTCCGAGCGCACGGGCGATGGCGCCTGGATCGACGGCACCGCCACCGTGGCCGTCGAGCGTTATCTGCACCTCGCCCTGGATCTGCAATTGCATCTTCCGGATACGGGCGCGCAAGCGGCGCAGATTCGTCTCACCGAGCAGCGCCGCATGCGCAGCCGCGAGCTGCACTATTTCGACAATCCGCGCTTTGGCGTCATCGCGGTGATCACGCCCTATGAGGCACCGGCGAGCGTACCCGACACCGCGCGCTGAAACCTTCAGGCAAATAAAAAAACCGGGCCTTGGCCCGGTTTTTATGCAGAGCTGCAACTGCTTTACGAGGCTGTCTGGTATTTTTCTTTCGCCTCGCGGGCCGCCCGCGCCTCCTCGGCATCATAGGCCTTGCCCGACCAGAGCATTTCGTAGGCGATTTCCTCGTTGCCGTTTTCGCACAATTCGAGCACGTCCTGGAACAGCGGTTGAAAGGTCTCACTCCGGTGAGACCGCTCGTGATCTTCGAAGGTATTCCAGAAAGTCACGATAAGGGCTTCTTTCCCCTTCAGTTCACTCTCTACCGCCTTGCCAATGGTAGAGCCTTCATTGGATACGTCGCCCTTGTTCAGACAGACGAAGCCGCCGACAAATCCGGTTTCGGAGTGGTAGGTCTTGACGTTCTCGCACAGGATCGCGACCCGCTCCTGCAAATCGTCCACCGTGTAATCCGCTTTCAGAATGACACGATTCACAGTGACAATACCGTTATGCGGGAAATTCTGAATCAGTCCGGTCATGGCTCACTCCTCATGGGTTGGTGTAGCATTAGTAAAATCTAATATAGTATATCCTGAGTTAATAAGTCAAGTATTAGGGCTGACATTTGTTTATTTTATGGAACTCTTTATAGCGATATTTCACAATGAGTTACAGTCGTTTGTTAACGAATCCAGGGCCGGGATCGCCGTTTCCAGCAGGTGGCGCACCGTTTCCATGCCCTGGGAAAGGTTGGCATCTATGGCCTCCAGACTGATCTCCCCGTCGTCCTCCCCGCGACCGGCGGCCCGGTTGGCCACCACGGCGCAGCAGGCGTAGTCCAGGGCCAGCTCGCGCGCCAGCGCCGCTTCCGGCATGCCGGTCATGCCCACCATGGTACAGCCGTCGCGTTCCAGCCGGTCGATTTCCGCGGCCGTCTCCAGCCGGGGGCCCTGGGTGGCGCCATAGGTTCCGTGGTCGACGAACGCGATCCCCAGTTTCTCCGCGGCGTCGATCAGCAGACGACGCAGCGATTCGCTGTACGGATGGGTGAAATCGATATGGGTGACCTGGGAGAGATTGCTCTCGAAATAGGTATGTTTGCGTGACCAGGTGTAATCGATGATCTGATCCGGTATCGCCAGCATGGGCGGTTTGAGGCCAGGCTCGATCCCTCCTACCGCCGCCACGGCAATGACGCGGTCGACGCCGGTTTCCTTAAGCGCCCAGATGTTGGCGCGAAAATTCACCATGTGCGGCGGGATGGTGTGGCCGTGGCCATGACGCGGCAGGAATACCACGTCTTTGTCGCACAGCCGTCCATGCACCAGCGGCCCGGAGGGCTCGCCGTAGGGGGTGCGCATCACCTCGCGTTTCCTGATTTCAAGATTCTTGAGCGTCGTCAGCCCGGTACCGCCGATAATTGCCAGTTCTGCCATAATGATAGTGTTTTCCCAGTCAGCCGTCTTTGACGGCGTAGATACCCTTGAGATTGCGCCAATAGCCGTGGTAATCCATGCCGTAACCGAACACGTAGCGGTCGGCGACCTGCAGGCCGACGAAATCCGGCTGCACGTCGGGGTGTTTACGATCGTGGTTTTTCTCGACCAATACGGCGCTGTAGACAGCCCGCGCCCGTTGCTCGCGACAGTAGCGCAGAATCGCCGCCAGCGTGAGCCCCTCGTCGAGGATGTCGTCGACCACGATCAGGGTGCGGTCGGTCAAGGCCTGCGACGGCGGGGTGATCCACTTCAGCTCGTCGCCGCCGCGCGTCCCCTGATAGCGGGTGGCGTGCAGATAATCGAGTTGCACGGGACCATCCAGCCGGGTGAACAATTCGCCGGCGGCGACCAATCCGCCGGTCATCACGCACAGCAACAACGGGTCCTGGCCGCCGACCACGGTTTCGATTTCAGCGGCCATGCGATCCAGCGCCGCGGAGACTTCCTGCGGCGTGTACAATTCGTCCGCCTCGCGGCGCACCGCCAGAATATGTTCCTTTTCCATTGATTGCCTTATCACTGAAGAATGTTCGGCTAGTGTATGCAACGTCCGGTGACAAATACACACCTGAGGGTTGTTTTCCGCCCGCGGCCTACTCCATGTCCATATCGAGCCAGCGTTCGGATTGACAGTTGTCCAGCAGCCGGGTGGCGTTCAACCAGCGCTCGTCGCGCCGCAGAGACTCGGGCGCGGGAAAGGCCTTGCCGTGCATGCGAGCCAGGCGCAACTGCGCCGCCGGATCGTGATAGGCGGCGAGCGCTTCGACCACCTCGGCGGCCCGATCGGGCTGGTTGCACACCAGCACCATGTCACAGCCGGCCTCCAGCGCGGCGCGCGCGCGTTGCGCATAGTCACCGGCCCACTGCGCACCACCCATGCTCAGGTCGTCGCTGAAAATCGCGCCCTGAAAGCCAAGCCCCTGACGTAACACCCGTTGCAGCCAGACTTGGGAAAATCCGGCCGGCTGCGAGTCGACCAGCGGATAGAGGACATGCGCGGCCATGACGCCGTTGAGCCCGTTGCCCACCAAACGCCGGAAGGGAACCAGATCCTCCAGCTCCAGATCGACGAACCGACGCGTGTCCTGGGGAAGACTGAGGTGGGAATCCGCCGCCACCCCGCCGTGTCCGGGGAAGTGCTTGCCGACGCTCGCCATCCCCGCCTCGTGCATGCCGCGCTGATAAGCCGACGCCAGCTCGCTGACGATCGCGGGGTCGCCGTGGAAGGCGCGATCGCCGATCACTGCGGAAATCCCCCTATCCAGATCGAGCACCGGCGCGAAGCTCAGATCCACGCCGACCGACAGCACTTCGCTGGCCATCAGCCAACCCGCCTCGCGCGTCAGGCTCAGCGCGCGCGCTTTTTCCTGTCCGTACAATTCACCGCAGCGTCCCAGCGGCGGCAGGCGGAAAAACCCGTCGCGCAGGCGCTGCACCCGCCCCCCTTCCTGGTCGACGGCGATCAGCAGCGGCGGTTGGCGCAGCGCGTGGATACGCTGGCATAGCTCGCGTACCTGCTCGGGTGACTGATAATTCCGGCTGAACAGAATGACGCCGCCGACCGCCGGGTGCAGCAGGATTTCGCGCTCTTCGGGCAGCAGTTCGGTGCCGCGCAGGTCGAGCATCACCGGCCCCATGCTCATGCGCGGGCCCCGCGGACATCCAGGCGATCGCGCAGGCGGTCGCCGAGCAGGTTGATACTGAGCACGACCAGAAACAAGGCCACGCCCGGCGCCAACACCAGGTGGGGGGCCACCAGCAGATAACGCACGCCGTCGCGGATCATGCTGCCCCAGGAGGCGGTGGGCGGCTGCACGCCAAGCCCGAGAAAGGAAAGTCCCGCTTCGGCGACAATCACCGCCGCCATGGCGAAGGTGGCCTCCACCACCAGCGGCGCGGCGATCAACGGCAGCAGGTGTCGCCGCAGGATGTAGGGGCGTGGCGAACCGAGTGCCACGGCCGCCTGGACATGCTCGCGCTGTTTGACCGACAGTACCTGGGCGCGCGCCAGCCGGGCAAAGCCGACCCAGCCGACCAGGCTCAGAGCGATCACCAGATTGCCGATTCCCGGACCGAGCAGCCCGGCCAGCGCGATGGCCAGAAGAATGCCGGGAAAGGCCATGAAAACGTCCAACAGCATTACCAGTGCCCGATCCCAGCAGCCCCCGAGGTAGGCTCCCAGGCTGCCAAGCAGCGTGCCGGCAACCAAGGACACGCCGACCACGCCCGCCGCTACCCAGCAGGAGGTACGCGCGCCGACCAGCAGGCGGTCGAGGACCGGCCGACCGAGGTCGTCGTAGCCGAGCCACGCGCCGACCTCTGGCCCGCCCAGGATCGACGCCAGCGCGATACGCTCGGGATGCAGCGGAAGGTGGGGCGCCAGCAGCGCCATCGTCACCCAGAGCGCCAGCAGCAGGCCGGCCGCAAACGGGGTTCTCATGACGCTTCCAGGCGAATGCGCGGATCGATGCGCGCGGACAACAGATCCGTCAGCAGATTGATCAACACATACGACAGGCTGATGAGCAGCACCGTACCCTGCACCACCGGATAATCGCGCCGTTGAATGGCTTCGATCAACAAGGTGCCCAGGCCCGGCCAACTGAATACACTTTCGGTGACCACCGCGCCCCCCAGAAGGGCGCCGAGCTGCATGCCCAGTACCGTCAATACCGGCAACCCCGCGTTGCGCAGACCATGGCCGACCCAGATCCGCCAGGGCGACAGCCCCTTGGCTTTGGCCGTGCGGATGAAATCCTCGCCCATGACTTCCAGCAAGCTGCCGCGAATCATGCGCGCCAGGATGGCCGCCAGCGCCGTGCCCAGGGTGAGCGCGGGCAACACCAGGGAGGCCCAGCCGTCGCGGCCGCTGACCGGAAACCAGCCCAGTCCGAGCGAAAATACCAGGACCAGCAGGGGGCCCAGCCAGAAATTCGGAATGGAGACGCCGAGTAGCGAAAAGCCGCTGCCCAGGGTGTCCCAGACGCTGGCGCGTCGCGCCGCCGCCAGCAGGCCGAGCGGCAGGGCCAGCAGCAGCGCGACGGCCAGGGCGGCGGCGGCCAGTTCCGCGGTGGCGACCAGGCGCGGCAGCAACAGCGCGCTGACCGGCATCTGATTGTAAAGGGAGTGGCCGAGATCGCCTTGGAACAGGCCGCCGACAAAGTGCAGCCACTGTTGCCCCAAGGGTCGATCCAGACCCAGCGCGTGGCGCATGGCCTCGCGGTCGGCGCCGCTGCCCGCCTCGCCCATCATGACCTCGACGGGATCGCCCGGCACCCAGTGAATGAGACTGAAGACCAGGGTGACCACGCCCAGCGATACCCATAGCGCGGCGAAAAGACGGGCTAACAGATACCGGGGCATCGGCGTTCAGGAAAGGGATGACTGCGGTTCGGGTTCTTCAAGGTCGTCGTCGATGCTCTGATAGGCGAAGCGCAATTCGCCTTGCGCGCGCTGCACGCTGAAGACGGTGAACGTCTCGCCGGCCACGGTCACCGGCTGGCTGGCGTCGGCCAGATCGGCAATGCAGGCGATATCGCAGCGCCGTGGCGCGCTCGGCGCCGGGTCCTGGGGCGCGGCTGGTCGCTGGCGCGCGGGCGCGTCGCCGCGCAGTCGTCCGACCTCGGCGATCAGGTCATCGACCTGCGAGGCGAGGCGGTCCAGCTCCGCTTGCAGCTCCTTATGCCGTGTGGGGACACGGAAGCGCGGGATCCCGTCCACCGGGGTCTGTTCTTCTTCGGGTTCGGCGGCGAGACCGGCGGCCACCAGAAAACGCCGGCTGAAGGTATCCATGTCCTGTTGCGGCGCCTGGGAGTCTTCCCGCAGACGGCGTTCGATCTCCGCCACCCCGCTGGCATAAGCGCCGTTGCCGGTTCCTTCGGGCGGCTCCAGTGTGGCCAGCAAGGGCAGCGGCATTTCCAGATAAAACCCGGCGAGGCTGCGGAGTTTTTCATGCGTGTGACGCCCGCTGTCCGCGCTGTCGCACTGATTCACGACGATACGGATGCTGCCGGCGAACTGCTCGGCGTACAATAATTTGAGCAGGCCGTAGGCGGCGGCCAGGGAGTCGGGCGCGGGCGTGACGGTCAGCAGCAGCTCTGAACTGGCGAGCAACAGAGCCAGCCGATTCGGATCGCTGCCGCGGCCGGCGTCGATGATGAGGAAGTCATAGCCGGCGAGCTGCCGCAGACGTTCCCCGAAAATCTCCAACTGCTCACCGCGCAAGGTGCTCAGCCAGCGGGCCTCACGGCAACCCACCACCAGATCGCACCCGGGTGCCAGCTGCAGTAACGAAAACCGACCGTGGCCGGTCAGGCTGTCGGCGAGCGTGGTGACATCCGGCCAGCGCTTGGCGCCATTATCGCGGTTGGCGGCACCGGCGAGGGTCACCAGGCAGACCCGTGTCCCCGCGGCGGCCATGCGGCCGGCCAGGTCGACGGCCAGACGCCGCCCTTCCTGCGTGTTCTCGCCGCCGGTGAGTGTGATGATTCTTGTCATTGGGCTGAGGCCTGATTGGGCTTTCACTCGTCTCGGGTGCCAAGTAGCGCCTCATGATACCACATCGGCGCCAGGGCTTTGCCCCCCCCCTTCGATCAATACCGGCATACCCACGGGGGTCTGGGCAAACAGCGCGATGACATCGGCGTTGCGCATCCGCACACAACCGTGGGAACGCGCCACGCCCATCGGCTCGCTGTCGGGACAGCCGTGGATGTAGATATAGCGGCGCATGCTGTCGACCGGGCCCAGGCGGTTCTTGCCCGGCTCGTTGCCGCATAACCAGAGAATTCGGGTGAGAATCCAGTCGCGTTGCGGATACGCGCGGGCCAGCGCCTCGCTGTAGACCTCGCCGCTGGGCCGACGGGCGATGAAGACGGTGCCGGCGGCGCAGCCGGCGCCGATCTTGGCCCGCACCCGGTGCCAGCCCCGCGGCGTCTGTTCGCTGCCGAGGCGCTCCCCCGCTCCTTTGCGCGCGGTCGAGACCGGATATTGCGCGTACACGCGGCCGGCGCGGCGCAGTTGCAGACGTTGCCGCTCAAGGTCGATATGGATGTAGTCGCGGGGCATGATGAGGCTAGTTTACCCGCCGGGCCGTGATCAGCCCATCGTAAGCGCCGTCGGCCGTCACCCGATAGCCGCGCACGTGACTGGCCAGCGCCGCGTACTGGTCCTCGTACCACAGGGGCACGTAGGGCAGCCGTTCGAGCAGACGCCGTTGCACCCGGCGGTAGAGTTGCGCCTGCCGGGCCGGCGTCGGCGCCGCCTGCGCCTGGCGAATCAACTGGTCGCTGAGCGCGTCGGCATAGCGGCCCCGGTTCGCCCCAGCCGGCGGCACCGAACGACTGTCGAACGCATAGCGAAAAATGTCCGGCGACTGGATCCCCACCCACGCCAGGCTGTAGAGCTGGAAACGCCCCGCCTTGATGTCACCGAAAAAGGTTCCCCAGTCATAACTCTGGATGCGCAGGTCGACACCGATGCGCGCCAGCTGTTGCTGAAAAATCGTGGCAATGCGCAGCCGCAGCGGGTCGCTGGAGGTCTTGTAACTCAATTGCAGGGGATTGTCCGGGCCGAAACCGGCGCGCGCCAGCAGTGCTCTGGCGCGTGCCGGATCCGCTTCGATCAGGGGCAGAGCGGCGTTCGCCGCCCAGTGCTCCGGCGGCAGTAGCGCCGAGGCTGGGCGTGCCGCGCCATGGAAGACGTGGCGAATAATCGCCTGGCGGTCGATGCCCAGGGCGATGGCCTGGCGGACGTCGAGGCGCGCGCAGGCCGGATCCTGCAGCTGGAAACCCAGATAGACAAAGGTGTTGCCCGTCACGCGCTGCACCTCGATGCCGGGCCGCCGTTGCAGATAGCCCAGCAGTTCCGGCGGCAGATCGCCCTGTAGCAGATCGATTTCGCCGCGCAGCAGTTTCAGCACCCGCATGGTCGGATCCTGCACCGGCTCGAAGCTCACGATCTGCCCGTCGGCCTTGCGTTGCAACCGCAGACGACCGCCTTGCCGCCACGAAAGTACGCGGAACGCACCGCTGCCAATGGGGTGGCGCTGAAACGGATAGCGGGCCGCGATTTTCTCCGCCGGGAGGATGCCGACGGTCAGGTAGCCGGGGAATAGCGCCTCCGGCCGGGTGAGCAGAAAATCGACGGTGTCGGCGTCGCGCACCACGATCCGATCGATCATCGAGAGCGCGGCGGCCGCGGCCGAAGCCGTGGCCGGATCCAGCACCGAGCGATAGGTCGCGGCGACGTCATCGGCCTCGAGCCGGGTGCCGTCGTCGAAGGTCCGCCAGCGTGTTCCCAGCCGGAAGCGATACTGCGTTGGGCTCAGCTTTTCCCAGGTGGCCAGCGAAGCGACGGGACGGGCGTGGGCGTCGTAGTCGACCAGGCGCGCGTAGATCAGCCGATTGATCCGCTCCGAGGTGGCGTCGGTGGCGCTGCGCGGGTCCAGATTGGTCGGCGCGACGGCCAGGCCGAAACGGATGGCGCTGACCTGCGCCGGCGGCCCCTGGCAGGCGCACAGCAGGCAGATCCAAAGCCACACTGACAGCCGTGCCACGCGCATTCAGCCCGGGGGTGTCGACGGCGTCTGTAACAGCCGCACCCGCAGGCGGCGGAAATCATCGACCGACAGGCGATCGGCGAGTATCACCGCCGTGCGCAGTTTGCGCGGCGCCAGGCGAAAACGCACCACCGCCAAGGGAAAAGTGACGAAAAACGGCGTCCGCAGCCGCGCCGCTTGCCAGGCTCCCCCGCCGACCCGAAGGCGCCAGCCGTGATGCGCGTCCCAGGCAATGCCGTCGACCGCGGGCCCAGGCAGCAGCGCGGCGTACAGGCGCAGAAAACGCAGGTAATGGAGGGCGATCGCGGCGAGCAACCATCCCGCCAGCGGAGCTGGCAGCGCTGCCCGCAGACAGGCTCCGGCGGCCACCAGGTGCGCCAGGCCGGCCAAGGCCGCCAGTCGCCGCGAGGCGTCGAGCTCAAGGCGCAGCGGCCGCTCGAATTTTGTCGACGAGTCGGACAATTTCACGCTCGGTGGGTCGGATTCTGCCGAGCAGCCATTCGAGCAGGACGGTGTCGGGATAATCCAGCAAACGGTCGAACTCGGCGCGCTGCGCGGGGTCGAGCTGGTGGTAGCCGTGGCCGACGAACTGACCGAGCAGCAGATCCAGCTCCAGCATGCCGCGGCGGCATTTCCAGCGCACGCGGGCCAGCTCGTTCACAACGAGCGCTTGACCATCAGCTCTTTTATCCGGCCGATGGCGTGGGTCGGATTCAGTCCCTTGGGACAGACTTCGACGCAATTCATGATGGTATGGCAGCGAAACAGACGGAACGGGCCCTCCAGATTGCTCAGGCGCTGCTCGGTGGCCTGGTCGCGCGAATCGGCGAGAAAACGCCAGGACTGCAGCAACGCGGCGGGCCCGAGAAATTTGTCGGGGTTCCACCAGAACGAGGGGCAGGCGGTCGAGCAGCAGGCGCAGAGGATGCACTCGTACAGCCCGTCGAGTTGTTCCCGTTGCTGCGGGCTTTGCAGGCGCTCCACCTCCGGTACCGGGTCTTCGTTGATCAGATACGGCGTGGCGTTGCGATACTGGCGATAGAACTGTTCCAGATCGACGACCAGATCGCGGATCACCGGCATGCCCGGCAGCGGACGGATGGCCACCGGTTGTTTCAGTTCGCTCAGCCGGGTGATGCAGGCCAGACCGTTGCGCCCGTTGATGTTCATGGCGTCCGAACCGCAGACCCCCTCCTGGCAGGAGCGGCGAAAGCTCAGGCTTTCGTCCTGGGTTTTGAGCAACAACAGCGCATCGAGCAGCATCATGCCGGGGTTCAAGCGCGCGTCGTCGAGCTCGTAGTCCTGCATGTAGGCTTTGCTGTCCTTGTCCGGGTCGAAGCGATAGATGGAGAATTTCATCTAATACGTCCTTTTCTTCGGGGGAAAGCTATCCACCGTTAACGGCTGCATGCGCACCGGCTTGTAGTCCATTTTCATCGGGTCCAGGTTGAACAGGCTGTGCCTGAGCCACTGCTGGTCGTCGCGCTCGGGGTAGTCGATGCGCGAATGGGCGCCGCGGCTCTCGCGCCGCGCCAGGGCCGAGGAGACGGTCGCCAACGCCACGTCCATCAGGTTCTCCAACTCCATCGCCTCGATCCGCGCGGTGTTGAAGACCTGGCTGTGGTCGTCGATAGTGGCCTCGCGCAGCCGCTCGCGCAACGCCAGCACGGCGTTCTGTCCTTCCTGCAGCACTTCTTCGTTGCGAAACACACCGCAGTGATCTTCCATGGTTTTGGTCAGTTGCGCGCGCAACCCGGCGATCGATTCGCCCTTGCCCTGCCGGTTCCAGCGTGCCAGCCGCTGGAGCGCCGGCTCGAGCGCGTCGGCGGGGATCGGCTGATGGTAGCGTTGTTGCTTCAGGTGTTCTATGACATGGTTGGCCGCGGCACGGCCAAACACCAGGATATCGAGCAGGGAATTCCCCCCCAGCCGATTGGCGCCATGCACCGAGACGCAGGCGCATTCGCCGACCGCGTACAGGCCCGGTACCGGTTCCTCGGCCCCCTGCTGGACCGGGACCACCACCTGCCCGTGGCGGTCGGTGGGAATCCCGCCCATGGTGTAGTGCGCGGTCGGGTAAACCGGAATCGGCGTGTCCGCGGGGTCGATATGCAAAAAGGTCCTCACCATGTCGCGGATGCCCGGCAGGCGCTTGCTCACGATGTCCGCGCCCAGGTGGTCGAGTTTGAGCAGCACATGGTCGCGATTGGCGCCCACGCCGCGCCCTTCGCGGACCTCCGTGGCGATGGCGCGGCTGACGACATCGCGGCTGGCGAGGTCCTTGGCGTTGGGCGCGTAGCGCTCCATGAAACGTTCACCGTCGCCGTTGAGCAGATACCCGCCCTCGCCGCGCGCGCCTTCGGTGATCAGCATGCCCTTGCCGGCGACGCCGGTGGGATGAAACTGGAAGAATTCCATGTCCTGCAGCGGTATGCCGGCGCGCAGGGCCATCGCCATGCCGTCACCGGTGTTGACCAGCGCGTTGGTATTGGTGCGAAACAGCTGACCGACGCCGCCGGTGGCGAGGATGGTGGTTTTCGCCTCGATCAGTAGCGGTTCGCCGCTGGCGATGTTCATGGCCACGGCGCCGAGAAAATAGCCGGCCTGGTTCTGGAGCAGTTCGATGGCGAAATATTCATCGAAAAAGTGGGTGCGTGCGCGGATGTTCTGCTGATACAGCGAATGCAGGATGGCGTGACCGGTGCGATCGGCGGCGGCACAGGTGCGTACCGCCTGATCGCCGCCGAAATCCCGGCTTTGTCCGCCAAACGCGCGTTGATAGATCTTGCCCGTGTCGAGCCGGGAAAAGGGTACGCCGAAGTGTTCCAACTCGTAGACGGCCCGCGGCGCGGCGCGGCACATGTATTCGATGGCGTCCTGATCCCCAAGATAATCGCTGCCCTTGACCGTGTCGAACATGTGCCAGTGCCAGTTGTCGGGCAGGACATTGGCCAGCGCGGCGTTGACTCCGCCCTGGGCGGCCACGGTGTGCGAGCGCGTGGGAAACACCTTGGAGACCACGGCGACGCGGGCCTCCGCCTGCGCCAACTGCAGGGCGGCGCGCAAGCCTCCGCCGCCGGCGCCGATGATCAGGGTGTCGAAGCTGCGTTTCTCCACGGCTCAGCTACCCGAGGCTACCGCCGCCAGCAGCAGCGCGCGCAACACCAACATCAGGCTGCCGAGCAGCAACAGGGCGATCAGGGACAACAGCGACAGGCGCAACCACACCCTGTGCACGTAATCGATCAATACATCGCGCATGCCGACCCAGGCGTGCAGGAGCAGCGCGAGGGCGAACAGCGCGCTCGCCACGCCCGTGCCGGGTTGGCCGAACCAGCCACGCCAGGCGGCATATCCGGAGACATCGCGGGTGAGCATCAGCACCGGCATGATCACCACGTACAAGGCCAGATAGACCGCGCTGAAACGCTGCAACAGCCAGGCGCGCAGCCCTTGTGCCGCGCGACTCACAGGCGGCTGACCAGAAACAGCGCGGTCAGGGCCAGCGCGCCGAGATTGACCACCCACGCGCTGGCGCGCGCCGCCCCCCGGCGTATGCCGATGTGCAAATCCAACAGCAGGTGCCGGCAGCCGGCCAGCAGGTGGTGGGCGAGAGACCAGACCAGGAGCAGGGCCAACCAACCCAGGGCCGGGGATTGCAGCCAGTCGAGCGCGGCGCGGTAGCCCGCCTCGCTGTGTAGCGAGAGCGCGAACAGCCAGGCCGCCGGCGCCAGCGACAAGAACATGATGATTCCGGATATTCGGTGGGCGATAGAGGCGATCCCGCCCGGAGGCAGGTCGATCTGCAGCAGGTTGAGAAATTTCGGCGCCTGTTTAGGTCTATCCATTGAATTGAACATACGCGGGTTTTCAAGGTTTATACCACCAGTGTCCGCAAACCGCCAGCTTTTGCAAGGGCTGACACGGCCCGGCGGATTGACTACTATTCGCTGCGATAATAGCAGGTCTGCTTCTATGATCGACGAATGGAAAACATTTCTGGAAAAAGCCGGCGCGGAATTCGACGGCGGATGTGTCAGCAGCTACGGCAATCCAAGGCGCGAACTGAGCGTCGCGTTGACCGGTGACATTTTCGCCGATCTGTCGCACTACGGTCTGATCGCCGTCCACGGCGCTGAAGCCGAGACCTTCCTCCAGGGGCAGCTGACCAACGACGTCAGCAAGCTCACCCCGCAACGCAGCCAGTTGAGCGGTATGTGCAACCCCAAGGGCCGCCTGCTCGCCAGTTTTCGCGTGTTCCGCCATGGTGATGGTGATGGGTTTTATCTGTCCTTGCCCGCGGAAATGCTCGACGACGTGCTCAAGCGCCTGCGGATGTATGTCTTGCGGGCAAGGGTGACGCTCGAGGATGCCAGCCAGACGTTCGTGCATCTGGGCGTGTCCGGCGAGCAGGCTGCGGCGGCGTTGCAGGCGTCGTTCGGCGTGTTGCCGGCACAGGTCGACGCGGCCGGCGCGCAGGACGACAGCATTGTCGTGCGGGTTCCCGGCGGCAGGCCCAGCTACGAGGTGTTCGTCCCCACCGAGCGGGCGAAATCCCAGTGGGACGCGCTCAATGTACGCTGTGCGCCGGTAGGCGCCGAAGCCTGGCGCCTGCTGGACATCCAGGCCGGTATTCCGTCGATCTATCCGCAGACCCGCGAAGCCTTCGTCCCGCAGATGGTCAACTTGCAGTTGATCGACGGGGTGAGTTTCAAGAAAGGTTGTTATACCGGTCAGGAAATCGTCGCCCGCATGCAGTATCTGGGCAAGCTGAAACGGCGGATGTACCGGGCCCGGGTCGCCGCCGCCGAGCCCCCGCAGCCGGGCGACGCGTTGTTTTGCGCCGCCGATCCGGCCCAGAGCTGCGGGCAGCTGGTGTCGGTCGCCAGCCATCCCGACGGCGACTATGCGCTGCTGGCGGTGGCGCAGATCGCCCATGCCGAGGACCCCGGGCAACCGCTGCGCCTGGGTCGCGCCGATGGCCCCGCCTTGACCCTGGAAGCGCTGCCCTACCCGTTTGCGCAGGACTGAAGCGGTATTAAGATTTCCCCGAGGGGCCGCTAAAGAAAAGAGCTATACGGCCGAAAGGAGCCCGCCGCATGGAATCGGAGAAAATTTTCGTCGAGGAACTGATCCACGATCTGGAAACGGGTCAGTTGCAACTGCCGACCTTGCCGGAAGTCGCTTTACGGGTCCGCGACGTGGTCGACGACGAAGAGGCCAACGCCCAACAGATCGCCGATATCATCGCCCAGGACGCGGCCTTGTCCGCGCGCATCATCCAGGTGGCCAACTCCCCGCTGTATCGCGGCCGTCACGAGATCGACCGTTTGCCCATGGTGGTGGCGCGGCTGGGCAACAAGCTGGTGCGCAACCTGGTGACCAGCCAGGTGATGAAGCAGATGTTCCAGGCCACCAGCGATCTGGTCGACCAGCGGCTGCGCGAGGTCTGGGAACATAGCGTACAGGTGGCGGCGATCGCCCGCGCCCTGGCCAACCGCGTTCCCGGCGTCGTGCCCGATCAGGCGATGCTGGCGGGACTGATCCACGACGTCGGCACGCTGCCAATCCTTTATCGGGCGGAGGAGCGCGATGAACTGCTGGCCACGCCGGGACTGCTCGATCAACTGATCGATCATCTGCATACCCGCATCGGCGGTGCCATTTTGAGACACTGGCAGTTTCCCGACGCGCTGGTGGCCGTCGCCGCCGAGCACGAAGACCTGCAACGACACCACGAGGGCAAGGCGGATCTGGTCGATCTGGTGCAGGTGGCGAATCTGCAAAGTCACATCGACAGCGATCACCGTCTGGGTCAGGTCGATTGGAGTACGATCTCGGCCTTTCAGCGTCTGGATCTGGACGTCGATGTCCATGAAATCGAGCTGACCGACGTGGCCGGGGATATCGACGAAGTTCATAAATTACTCGAGTGAATTTCTATAAGCATATATTTATACTAATTATTTTTTTGATATTTCGGTCGCAGTCAGACCCTTCGATCTCTGTGACGGGTGCAATGACGCCGGCCGGCCGAAGGCATAACGGGAACGCGAAGCACATGGGGTGGTTGCGGTGGCTAGGGACAGGAAGCTCATAGAACAGCTGGCGCAGCGCGAATCTGAAAACCGCCTGTTGCGGGAAATCATCCGTCTGATCGGTGGGGATCAGAAGCTCCAGGCGCTGTTCGAGAAGGTCGCCGACCGTGCCCGCGATCTGATCCACGCCTCCACCGTCACCATCCCGATCATCGCCGATGATCGCAAGTCCTATACCTACCGGGCGGCGGCGGGGCGCTACGCCGGAGAACTGCTCGACGAGACCCTGCCAGTGGAGGTGGGCATTTGCGGCTGGGTGTTCCGTCATCAGCGGGCCTGGTGGCGGGGGGTGCTGGAGGATCTGGCCGAGCAGGAACGCAATCAATGGGAGCAAAAAGCCGACAGCGTGATACTCGTTCCGCTCGTCGGCCGTGGCCGGATTCTGGGGGGAATTGCCGGTATCGACAAACAGGATGGTGCCGGTTTCGACCAACGGGACTTCGAACTGCTGTCGCTGTTCGCGCGCCAGGTCAGCGTGGCGATAGAGAATGCCATGTATGTGGAGGAATTGACCGCGGCGCAACAGCGCGCGCAAGTCTATCGGGAAAAGCTCGAGGCGCTGAACAACCGCCTCGTGTGCGCCAACCACGAGTTGCAGCACCTGGCGGTGCACGACCCGCTGACCGGTCTGCCCAACCGAATATTGATTCTCGATCGGCTCGAGCAGGCCATGCGCGAGGCGCGTCGGGGCGGCAGACAGATGGCTTTCGCGATGATCGATCTCGACCATTTCAAAGAGGTCAACGACACGCTCGGGCATGGCGTCGGCGACAGTCTGCTCTTGGGGGTGGCAACTAACCTGGGCACGGTGTTGCGCGAGGCCGATACCCTGGGTCGTCTCGGCGGCGACGAGTTCGCCCTGGTATTGCCGGATACCGACCGGGAGGCCGCGCAGGAGGTCATCGCCAAGTTACAGCGTATTCTGCGCCGGCCGGTCAGCCTGGAGCAGCATAACAGCTTTTCGGTCTCCGCCAGCGTCGGGCTGGCGCTGTTTCCTGAACACGGCCAGGACGCCGGCTCCTTGATGAAGTGCGCCGACGTGGCCATGTATATCGCCAAGCGTAACCGCGACGACTTCGTGTTCTACAATCCGAGTGACGACCAGCACCGGCCAGACCGTTTGGAGTTTCTGCAGGATCTGCGCACCGCCATCCTGCAACAGACCATGCGTATCGCCTTTCAGCCGAAGATCGATCTGAGGCTGGGCCGTTTGAGCGGTGTCGAAGTGCTTGCCCGCTGGGCACGTCCGCGCCATGGCTTGATATCGCCCTACGAATTCATTCCGGTACTGGAACAGACCGGGATGATAAAAACCTTCACCCTGGATGTTCTGGCCAAGGCCGCGGCATTCTGCAAGTCGTGTCTGGACAAGGGGTATCGCCTGCCCATGGCGGTGAACCTTTCGGCGGTCAACCTGCGCGACGCAGAGCTGGCGCAACAGATCGCCGCCATCCTGGATTACCATCATCTGGACAAATCCCTCGTTTCCCTGGAAATCACCGAAAGCGCCATCATGCAGGAGCCCGAGCGCAGCCTGGCGGTGCTCAACGAACTGCGCCGGATGGGCATCTACTTGTCGATCGATGATTTCGGCACCGGCTACTCGTCGCTCAGCTACCTGAAACGCCTGCCGGTCAAGGAACTCAAGATAGATCGCTCCTTCGTCAGCGAGATGATCCAGGACAGCGACGACGCGATGATCGTGCGTTCCACCATCGATCTGGCGCACAACCTGGGTTTGAACACCGTGGCCGAGGGCGTCGAAAGCGAGCAGGTACTGAAGAAGTTGCGCGAAATGGGCTGCGATTACGCCCAGGGGTTCTGGATAAGCCGCCCGCTGTCGGCGGACGATCTGCTGAGTTATCTGAAAGACGGCGAATGGGAAACGCCGACGGCGGAGGACGCCCGCCACCGCCCGGCCTCCTAGAGGCGCATATGTGGAAACAAGAGCACGTCGCGAATGGAAGCGGAATCGGTGAACAGCATCACCAGACGATCGATGCCGATCCCCTCCCCCGCCGTGGGCGGCATGCCGTGCTCAAGCGCGCGCACGTAGTCTTCGTCATAGTGCATGGCCTCATCGTCGCCGGCTTCTTTTTCCGCGACCTGACGGCGGAAACGCTCCGCCTGGTCCTCCGGATCGTTAAGCTCCGAAAAGCCGTTGGCGATCTCGCGCCCACCGACGAAGAACTCGAAACGATCGGTGACAAAAGGGTCGGCGTCATTGCGCCGCGCCAACGGTGAGACCTCGGTGGGATAAGCGGTGATGAAGGTCGGATCCATCAGCCGGTGTTCGACGGTTTTCTCGAAAATCTCTATTTGAATCTTGCCGAGACCGTAGCTGCTCTTCAATGGAATATCCAGGGCGCGCGCCACCTCTGTGGCAGCTTCGAGTTCGTCGATCTGGGAGGCCTGCAAGTCGGGATTGAAGTGCAGGATGGAATCGCGCACGCTCATGCGCGCAAACGGCCTGGCGAAATCGAAGTGCTCTCCCTGATAGCTCACCTGCTGGCCGCCCAACAGATGCTGCGCCATTTCCCGTAACAGAGCCTCTGTGGTGTCCATCAGGTCATGGTAATCGGCGTAGGCTTCGTAGAATTCCAGCATGGTGAATTCGGGGTTGTGCCGCGTCGAAAGACCTTCGTTGCGGAAATTCCGGTTGATTTCGTACACCTTCTCGAACCCGCCGACCACCAGGCGCTTGAGATAGAGCTCCGGGGCGATACGCAGATACAGCTGCATGTCGAGGGCATTGTGAAAGGTGGCGAAGGGGCGCGCCGCCGCGCCACCCGGGATGGGCTGCATCATCGGGGTTTCGACTTCGAGAAAACCACGGCGGTTGAGGAAATCGCGGATGAACTGCACGATGCGCGAGCGCATGAGGAACGTCTGGCGCGAACTTTCGTTCATGATCAGATCCAGATAGCGTTGCCGGTAGCGCGTCTCCTGGTCGGTCAGGCCGTGGAACTTCTCGGGCAGCGGGCGCAGCGATTTGGTCAGCAGGCGGATCTCGTCGACCTTCACCGACAGCTCCCCTGTCCTGGTGACGAACAGCACGCCTTCGGCGCAGACGATATCGCCGAGATCCCAGGATTTGAAAGCCGCGTAGCCGCCGTCCTCAAGACTGTCGCGTTGCACGAACACCTGGATGCGTCCGCTCATATCCTGCAGGTGGGCGAAGCTGGCTTTGCCCATCACCCGCTTGCCCATCATGCGTCCGGCGACTTTCACCCTTACGGGATTGGCGTCGAACCACTCGGGCGTCTTGTCGCCGTATTCGGCCAGCAGCTCGGCGGCCAGGGCGTTGCGGCGAAAATCGTTGGGAAAGGCCACTCCCTGTTCGCGCAGCTGCGCCAGCTTCTGCCGTCGTTGTGCAATGAGTTTATGTTCTTCTTCCTGATCGGTCATGGTGTGGATTCTCTGCTTCGGGCGATCACAAGCCGCTCTTGAGACTCGCTTCGATGAATTCGTCCAGCTCACCGTCGAGGACCGCCTGGGTGTTGCCGCTCTCCACGCCGGTGCGCAAATCCTTGATCCGTGACTGGTCGAGGACATAGGAGCGGATCTGACTGCCCCACCCGATGTCGGATTTGCTCTCTTCCAGGGCCTGCTGATCGGCGTTGCGCTTACGCATCTCCAGCTCGTACAACTTGGCTTTCAGCTGCTTCATGGCGGTGGCTTTGTTTTTGTGCTGCGAGCGGTCGTTCTGACACTGCACCACGATACCGGTGGGCTCGTGGGTGATGCGCACCGCCGATTCGGTGCGGTTGACGTGCTGACCGCCGGCGCCGCTGGCGCGATAGACGTCGACGCGCAGGTCTGCCGGGTTGATTTCGATATCCAGATCGTCATCGATCTCCGGCGAGACGAACACCGCGGCGAACGAGGTATGGCGGCGATTGCCGGAATCGAACGGGGACTTGCGCACCAGCCGGTGCACGCCGATTTCCGTGCGTAACCAGCCGAAGGCATAATCGCCGTCGACTTTCAGGGTCGCGCTTTTGATCCCGGCGACCTCTCCGGCCGAGACCTCGATCAGCTCGGTCTTGAAGGCATGTCGCTCGGCCCAGCGCAGGTACATGCGCAGCAGCATGTTGGCCCAGTCCTGTGCCTCGGTGCCGCCGGAGCCGGCCTGGATATCGACAAAGGCGTTGGCCGCGTCCATTTCGCCGGAAAACATGCGCCGGAATTCGAGCGCGGCGACGCGCGCTTCCATGCTTTCGACATCGGCGCTTACCGAGGCGAAAGTCTCCTCGTCGTTTTCCTCCTGCGCCAGGCTCAGCAGCTCGGCGGCCTCCTGCAGGCCGGTCTCGATGGCCTCGAGCGTGGCGACGATTTCCTCCAGCCGGACCCGTTCGCGCCCCAGGCCTTGTGCGCGTTCCGGATCGTTCCAGACGTCTGGCTGCTCCAGTTCACGGCAGACTTCGATCAGCTGTTCGCGTTTGCTGTCGTAGTCAAAGGTACCCCCTCAGGGAGTGCGAGCGCCCTTGCAGATCCTTGATGTGCTGAATGACCGGATTGACTTCCAAAATAACCCCGCTGAAGCGGCCGTGCCGTTGGTTCAACAAAGTCGCCTATCATACCGGTTTCGCCGAGGTGGTGGCAAAGTTTCAGTCGCCCGCGCGTCTGATCTCCACCAGGCGGTTGTCGCCATCGACGCGAATGATGAAGGTGCCGTGGATGCCGGTGTGTTGCAGGAACGGCCGCAGCGACAGGGCGGGAAAACTGACCCGGGTGCCGTGTACGTCACGCGCGAGCACGGTGCTGGCCTGCCCGCGATAAAGACGTTCGAACTGGGCCAGGTCGATGGCCAGCTCGACGGTGAATTCCCGCATACCCCCTCCAGGATTCATCGGCCCGCCGCCTCGATGTGTTCCACCACGAGTTGGACGCTGAGCGTGCCCCGGTACTCGTTGGTGTCCAGACGGAACGCCAGGCGGCAGCGTTCGCCGCAGGCGGGCGCGCGTTCGGCCTGGTTGAAGGCAATCGCCTCCAGGGTGCGCTCACCCTCGACGGGTCGCAGGCTCAGCTTGAGATGCTTGCCCCCGAGAATGCGCTGCGCCAGAACCGTGAACTCGCCTTCGAACAGCGGCTCGGGAAAGCCCTGGCCCCAAGGGCCGGCGGCGCGCAAGCGTTCGGAGAATTCGAGGGCGAAATCCGCCTCGCTCAGACAACCGTCGGTTTCCAGCACGCCCTGGAGGGCGTCGCCGTCCAGGCGCCGTTGCAGCTCCTCCTCGAATGCGCTGGCGAACGCCTCCAGGTCGGTCTCGGCCAACGACAATCCGGCCGCCATGGCGTGCCCGCCGAATTTGCGCAACAGCTGCGGATGGCGCGCGGCGATGGCATCCAGGGTGTCGCGGATATGCAGGCCGGGAATCGATCTGGCCGAGCCCTTGAGGGCGTTGTCGCCGGCTTTGGCAAAGGCGATGACCGGGCGATGAAAGCGCTCTTTGATGCGCGCGGCCAGGATCCCGATCACGCCCTGATGCCAGTGGGGTTCATACAGACAAAGGCCGTGCGGCAGGGGGTCGTTGTCCAGGCGCAGCTGCTCGACGGCGAGCAGCGCCTGACGTTTCATGTCGTCTTCGATTTCGCGCCGCTCGCGGTTCAGCGCGTCCAATTGCTGTGCCAGTTCCCGCGCCCGCGGCGGGTCCTCGCACAACAGGCACTCGATCCCCAGGGACATGTCGTCGAGGCGGCCGGCGGCGTTCAGGCGCGGTCCGGCGGCGAAACCGAAATCGGCGGCGATTGCACGCTGCGGGTTGCGGCCGGCGACTTCGAGCAGCGCGCGGATACCCGGGCGACATTGTCCGGCCCGGATACGTTGCAGACCCTGTTGTACCAGGATGCGGTTGTTGGCATCGAGCGGCACCAGATCGGCGACCGTTCCCAGGGCCACCAGATCGAGATAGGCGCCGAGCTTGGGTCGGGCCAGGCGATGGCGCTCGAACCAACCCTCGCCGTCGAGTCTGGCGCGCAACGCCAAAAGCAGATAAAAGGCGACGCCGACACCCGCCAGCGCCTTGCTGGGAAAAGCGTCGCCGGGCTGGTTCGGATTGACGATGGCAGCGGCGGCGGGCAGACCCGCGCCAGGCAGATGATGATCGGTGATCAATACCGGTATGCCCCGGTGCCGTGCCGCGGCCACGCCTTCGTGGCTGGAGATGCCATTGTCGACGGTGATGATCAACTGCGGCTCGCGCTGCGCCGCCACGGCGACGATCTCCGGGGTCAGCCCGTAGCCGTAGTCGAACCGGTTGGGGACGAGATAGTCCACCTGCGCGGCGCCGAACTCGCGCAAGGCCGCCACCACCAGCGCGCTGCTGGTGGCGCCGTCGGCATCGAAGTCGCCGATCACCAGAATGCGTTGTCGCTGCTCCAGCGCGGCGACCAACAGTGCCACCGCCCTGTCGATGTGGAGCAATCCCTCGGGGCGCAGCAGACGCTCCAGGCTGTGATCGAGTTCCTCCAGCTTGCGCACCCGGCGCGCGGCGAAAATTCGCTGCAACACCGGGTGGCCAAGGGCGGAAAGCGGCCGCAGATCGTCCGGCGAAACGGTGCGGGTGACGATGCGCATCATCTCGACTCCCGCCGGCTAGACACGCTCGGCACCCGCGCAGCGGAATCCGTGCACACGCCGGTAGTCGCCGCCGCCCTTCCAGAACGCCCGCAGGCCCGCGCGCGTGAGCCGATAGCAAAAGCCGTTGAGCGGATACAGATTCAGCGTATCCACCCGGCGCGCACGCAGCGCGGCGAGCAGCGGCGCGAACCAGCCGCGTTCCAGCTCGCAAAGCGCCGACTGCCAGCTGTCGAATTGCTGGTAGGCGGCGGCGTCACGGCAGGTCTGCAAATCGATCAGGCTGTGCTCCCCGGTCGCCGCCGCCGACAAAAATTCCTCTGCCCCGGCAGGCAACGGCGCTTGGGCCAGGCCCAGGTGACGCGCCACGCCCAGGGTGTAGGGGCTGTCGCTGAGTAGCCGGTCGGGGGTGCCGGCGCTCGTCGGCGCCGGGATCTCCCCGGCGCCCCACAGCCAGAGACCGTTGATCGCGGGCTGGCCCTCGCGCGCGCGTTGCTGGTTGACCGGATGGCTATGCAACAGCATCTGAATTTCGTTGCTGCGACCGGTCCAGAGGGCGGCGTCGGCACCGGTGTAGGGCGTGGCCGCCAGGCGCCGACCGCGCACCTGCGGTAGTGCGGGTGTGTCCAGCCGCGGCGGGCGTTCGCTCACAAGATACCAACGCTTCGGGTGGCCGCGGACGATCCGGCAGCCATCGACCGCCAGGTGTTCGTTCAGGGTGGTCGTGAGCGCTTCACTTTCCTGGTCCGTGAGCGAAAAGGCGGTGCTGTCGAACAATATCAGTCCGCTAGTGT
The DNA here is from genome assembly GCA_030148805.1 of Thiogranum sp. Taxonomy (GTDB): domain Bacteria; phylum Pseudomonadota; class Gammaproteobacteria; order DSM-19610; family DSM-19610; genus Thiogranum. The sequence continues at coordinate 210,197 of JASBSS010000026.1, forward strand.
CGGCGCGTAAATGGACCGGATCGGCGCGCAGACAACCCTGGGGCGCCGGACTGGCGAAGTCCTGAAGATAGCTCAGCGCCGCGACACCGCTGCCCGACCCCGGGTCGAGGCCGCACAGGCGGGCGGTGGCCGGCTCGCACCAGCGGTCGGCGAACGGCTGCCTGGCGGCGCGCGCCAACCAGCGCGAGAGTGCCGGCGCCGCCGGCAGCGCCGAATGCGAGTACCCGTCGAATTCGGCGGCCAGTCCGGGGATGAGCAGACTGACGCTGCGCCTCAGGCCAGATTCTCCACAATGGCCTCGCGCACCGGGCCCAGCGCGGCGTCGACGCTGATGACACCGCCGGCGCACTGTTTGATGGCGGTGTCGGGATCTTTCAGGCCGTGGCCGGTAAGCGTGCACACGACCGAACTGCCGGCGGGAATCTTGCCGCTGTCGATGTCGCGCAAGGCCCCCGCCAGCGAAGTGGCCGAAGCCGGTTCGCAGAAAATGCCCTCTTTTTCGGTCAATAGTTTCTGCGCCGCCAGTATCTCCGCGTCGCTGCACTCGTCGAACCACCCGTCGGACCCCTCGCGCACTTTCCACGCCAGGTCCCAGGACTGGGGATGACCGATGCGGATGGCGGTGGCTACCGTGTCGGGATTGTCGACCATGGCACCGCGGAGAAACGGCGCCGCGCCGCTGGCCTGGTAGCCGACCATGCGCGGTCGGTTATTGACAATGCCGTGTTCGAAATATTCGCTGTAGCCCATCCAGTGGGCGCTGATATTGCCCGCGTTGCCCACCGGCAAGCAATGAAAGTCGGGGGCGCGTTCCAGTTCCTCGATGATTTCGAAGGCCGCGGTTTTCTGCCCCTGGAGGCGGAATGGGTTGATGGAATTGACGATGGTCACGGGGGTGTTCTGCGCCACTTCCTTGACCAGACGCATGCCCTCGTCGAAGTTGCCGCGGATCTGTAATACCACCGCGCCGTGGATCATCGCCTGGGCCAATTTGCCGAGCGCGATCTTGCCTTCAGGAATGAGCACGAAAGCCGCGATCCCAGCGCGCGCGGCGTAAGCGGCCGCCGAGGCAGAGGTGTTGCCGGTGGAGGCACAGATCACCGCTTTGCAGCCCTCCTCCACCGCCTTGGTCACGGCCATGGTCATGCCGCGGTCCTTGAAAGAACCGGTGGGGTTGAGCCCCTCGTACTTGACGTAGAGATCGACCTCGCGGCCGCACTCGCGAGGAATGTTGTTGAGCCGGATCAGGGGCGTGTTGCCCTCCCCCAGACTGATAATGCGGGTATCGTCGTGAACCGGCAGACGGTCACGGTATTTGTCGATCAGACCGGTATAGCGCGGACGAAACGGCATATTTAATTACCTTTAAATACAATGCATTAAATAAATATTTTAATCTAAAATAAAGTGTTAGAGGGTCAGCTGGCAAGATGTTCCACCCGAATCCGCGTCACTGTCCCGTCGATGGAGTCCAGCGACTCGATACCCCGAATGGCCGCGTCCATCTGCCCTTCGCGCACCGCCCGCGTCAATAGGATCACGGTCACCGCCTGTTCTCCCTCCTGGGGCTCTTTCTGCAGGATCGCTTCGATACTGATGCCGGCGTCGCCGAGAATACGGGTGATTTCGGCCATGACCCCGGGCTGGTCCCTGGCGCACAGGCGTAGATAATACGCCGTTTCCACCGCCTCCATGGGCAGTATTTCCAGATCGGAGAGCGCGTCGGGCTGGAAAGCCAGGTGCGGGACGCGGTTTTCCGGATCGGCCGTCAGGGTGCGGGCCACGTCGACCAGGTCGGCGACGACGGCCGAGGCGGTCGGCTCGGCGCCGGCGCCGGCGCCGTAATACAGGGTCGGGCCGACGGCATCGGCGTTCACCAGGACGGCGTTCATTACGCCGTCGACATTGGCGATCAGGCGCCGCTGCGGTATCAGCGTCGGGTGGACCCGCAGTTCCACCCCCGCGCCGCTGCGCCGGGTGATGCCCAGATGCTTGATCCGGTAGCCGAGTTCCCCCGCGTAACCGACGTCTTCCCGGGTGATGTGACTGATGCCCTCGGTATAGACCTTGTCGAACTGCAACGGGATACCGAAGGCCAGCGAACCGAGTATGGCCAGTTTGTGTGCCGCGTCGATCCCCTCGACGTCGAAGGTGGGATCGGCCTCGGCGTAACCGAGGCGCTGCGCCTCGGCCAGCACATCGGCGAACTCGCGGCCTTTATCCCGCATCTCGGTGAGAATGAAATTGCCGGTGCCGTTGATGATGCCGGCGATCCAACGGATACGGTTGGCGCTGAGTCCTTCGCGCAGCGCCTTGATGATGGGGATGCCACCGGCCACCGCGGCCTCGAAAGCGACCATCACGCCCTGGCGTTGCGCGGCGGCGAAGATCTCGTTGCCGTGGGTGGCGATCAGCGCCTTGTTGGCGGTCACCACATGCTTGCCATTGGCGATCGCCTTGAGGACCAGTTCGCGCGCCGGCTCGTAACCACCGATCAGCTCGACCACGATATCGACCGCGGGGTCGTCCACCACGGCGAAAGCGTCGTCGCTGACGGTGACCTGCTCGATGCCGGGCAAGCCACCGGGGTCGTAGTCGCGCGCGGCGGCGTGACTGACCTCGATGCCACGACCGGCGCGGCGCGCGATCTCCTCGGCATTACGCCGCAATACATTGAAGGTACCACCACCGACGGTACCCAGGCCCAACAAGCCCACTTTTACCGGTTTCAAACGCCCCCCTCGCCCGCTTGCGCGAGTTGTTTTTTGTCGCGACGGAACATGTCGCGGATACCACGCACGGCCTGACGCGTACGGTGCTCGTTTTCAATCAGACCGAAGCGCACGAAACCATCCCCGTATTCGCCGAAGCCGACGCCGGGCGAGACCGCGACCTTGGCGTCGCGCAACAGTTTCTTGGAGAATTCCAGCGAGCCCATGGCGCGATAGTCCTCGGGGATCGGCGCCCAGACGAACATGGTCGCGCGCGGCTTCTCGATCTGCCAGCCGATGGTCTTGAGGCCGTCGCAGAGCACGTCGCGGCGGCGGCGGTAGGTCTCGGCAATTTCCCTGACACAGTCCTGCGGTCCCTCCAGGGCGGCGATGGCGGCCACCTGGATGGGCGTGAACATGCCGTAGTCGAGATAGGATTTCATCCGCGTCAGGGCCGCCACCAGTTCCCGGTTGCCGCACATGAAACCCACGCGCCAGCCCGGCATGTTGTAGCTTTTCGACAGCGAAAAGAACTCCACGGCGATGTCCTCGGCGCCCTTCACCTGCAGAATCGAGGGCGCCTGGTAGCCGTCGAACACCAGATCGGCGTAAGCCAGATCGTGTACCACCCAGATGCCGTGTTCGCGGGCGATGGCGACGACCCGCTGGAAAAAGTCCAGTTCGACGCACTGGGTGGTCGGATTGCCGGGAAAGTTCAGCACCAGCATTTTCGGTTTCGGCCAGGAGTCCTTGATCGCTTTCTCCAACTCGGCGAAAAACAGATCATCGTCGCCGATCAGCGGCACATGACGAATGTCCGCTCCGGCGATGACAAAACCGTAGGGATGTATTGGATAGGCGGGATTGGGCACCAGTACCGCGTCCCCCGGCCCCATCGTCGCCAGCGCCAGGTGCGCCAGCCCTTCCTTGGAACCGATGGTGACGATTGCCTGGGTGTCGGGGTCGAGCTCGACGGCGTAGCGGCGGCGGTACCAGTCGCAAATGGCTTTGCGCAACCGTGGAATCCCCTTGGACATCGAGTAGCGATGCGTGTCGGGTCGGCGCACCGCCTCGACCAGCTTGTCGACGATATGCGCGGGGGTGGGACGGTCGGGATTTCCCATACCGAAATCGATGATATCCTCGCCGCGGGCGCGCGCGGCTGCCTTCAACTCATTGACAATATTGAAGACGTAAGGCGGTAGTCGCTTGATTCTGAGAAATTCGTCCACGGAGTGCCTGCCAGGCAATGCGCCAGATAGAGAAAACAAAGCGCGTAGGGTACTGAAAATATTGAAATGTAACAAGCTGGGGAAGTATCCTCGGCGGTATGCATTTTGCCCAGGAAGATTGCCGCAGCGAACAACGCATACGCGCCTACGACGCCGGCTGCGTGCGCATCGGCGAGCGGGAGTATCACCGCAGTCTGTTGCTCACCGCCGAGCGACTGATCGCCGACTGGCGTCCCTGTCGGGTGAGCGATCTGGGTGCGCAGGACTTCGCGCCGATTCTGGACTGGCAGCCCGAAATCCTGTTGCTGGGAACCGGACAGATTCTGCAGTTTCCCGAGCAACAAGTCACCGCCGCTTTGCTGCAGCGCGGCATCGGCGTGGAAATCATGGATACCGCGGCGGCCTGCCGGACGTTCAACATCCTTTTGGCCGAGCAGCGCGAAGTGGCCGCCGCGCTGCTGCTGGAGTGAGCCCCGCCCCGACTCGCGTCAGGTGTGTCAATCGAACAGGGTTTCGGAAGAGAAACCTTCGCTTTCGAGTATTTCGCGCAAGCGCTTCAAGGCATCCATCTGGATCTGGCGCACGCGTTCGCGGGTCACGCCGATTTCGTTGCCGACCTCCTCCAGGGTGGAGATCTTGTAGCCGTGCAGGCCGAAGCGTCGTTCCACCACCTCGCGTTGTTTCTCCGACAGGCGTGAGATCCATACCTCCAGGTTGGCGAGCACGTCTTCGTCCTGTAACAACGCCGACGGGTCGAGATTGTTTTCATCCGGAATGGCGTCTATCAGGGTTTTATCCGAGTCCCGGCCGATGGGCACATCCACCGAGGTCACGCGTTCGTTGAGTTTCAGCAGTCGCTTGACGTCGGTCAGCGGCTTGTCGAGCAGCTCGGCGATTTCCTCGGCGTTGGGTTCGTGGTCCAGGGACTGAGCCAGTCGGCGCGCCGCCTGCAGGTAGCTGTTGAGCTCCTTGACCACGTGGATCGGCAGACGGATGGTGCGGGTCTGGTTCATGATGGCGCGTTCGATCGTCTGGCGGATCCACCAGGTGGCGTAGGTGGAGAAGCGAAAGCCGCGTTCCGGGTCGAATTTTTCCACCGCGCGGATCAGACCGAGATTACCCTCTTCGATCAGATCCAGCAGCGCCAGACCCCGGTTGATATACCGCCGGGCGATCTTGACCACGAGGCGCAGATTGCTCTCGATCATGCGGCGCCGGCCGCTTTCGTCGCCGCGTTGCGCCAGACGCGCGTAGTAGACTTCTTCCTCGGCCGTCAGCAGCGGCGAGAAACCGATCTCGCTGAGATACATACGCGTCGCGTCGAAGTGCGCGTCGTTGTCCGGGGGCTCGCGGTAGCGGGTGGCCGGTTCGATGATCGCTTCGGCCTCGTCGCTCGACTCGACCTCCTCGAGTTCCAACTCCGCGCCGGCCTCGGGTTCGTCGCCGGCGATCGCGGGATTCTGATTCTGGCGTTTTCTGGCCATGAGCAGTGTTTCCTCAATGTCGCGCCAAGGAACCGAGGTTCTCGACGGCGCCAGGGGCAGCAACTACCGCTTGGGCAGATACTGCAATGGGTCGACCGGTTTTCCGAGTTTTCGTATTTCAAAATGCAGCCGTACCCGGTCAGTACCGCTGTTACCCATCAGGGCAATTTCCTGCCCCTTGCCGACCCATTGGCCTTCACTGGCGATCAGCTTCCGATTATGCGCGTAGGCGCTCAGAAACTCCTTGTTATGTTTGATGATGATAAGTCGTCCATAGCCGCTAAGTCCACTCCCGGAATAGACGACCTTGCCCGCTGCGGCGGCCCGCACCGGCTGTCCGCTGCGCCCGCCGATATCGATACCCTTGCGCCCCTCGGTACGGGCGTTGAACCGGCTCAGCAGCGGGCCGGTGGCGGGCCACGCCCAGCTCAGGTGCTCGCTCGGTGGCATCGCGTGGGTCTGCGCCGGCGCGGGGGCGGCCGGGACAGGCTTGGCGGCGGGCGCCGTGCGCCCCGCCGTTTTCGGCTGGGACGGTGCAATCACCTGCACCTTGGGGCGACTGGCGCTGACCGGAGGCGGCAGCGGCCGCGGTTTGGGCGCGGAGACGGGCTTCCGGGCCGGTTTTGGCGGCGGCGGGCGGAGCCGCAGTCGCTGGCCTTTGTAGATGGTGTAAGGCGGCTGCAGGCGGTTCCAGCGGGCCAACTGGGAGACTTCGAAACCGTACAAAAAGGCCACAGAATACAGGGTTTCACCCTGTCGGACCTGATGCGACTGCGGGGTGTGCAGGGGGCGATCGCCGCGCTCGCCGACCGGTGCCCGCACGCTGTGGGGCGCGCAGGCGCTGAGCAGCAGGATCAGCGGCAACCAGGGCAGGATGACGCGCATCAGCCGTGGAGTTTGACAGCGATGTAGACGGCCACCCCCACGCCCACCAGCCCCCACCCGATAAGCTCGACATAACGCCGCAAGCGCTCCTCCATGCCGGCCCCGCCCCAGGCGAGCAATCCCGCGACCAGATAAAAGCGGGCCCCGCGGCCAACCGCCGAAGCCAGGACGAACGGCAGGAAGGCCATCGACAACGCACCGGCCGAGATGGTGAAGACCTTGTAGGGAATCGGCGAGAATCCGGCGATCAGCACCGCCCAAAAACCCCATTCCCGGAACCAGAGCGAGGCTTTGGCATAGGCAGCGGCCCAACGCCCGCCTTCCTCCACCAGCGGGGCGACCCAATCCAGCGCGAAATGGCCGATGGCGTAGCCGGCCACCCCGCCGAGCACCGACGCGAAGGTGGTGATGCTGGCGAAATACAGCGCCCGCTGCGGTCGCGCCAGGCTCATCGGCATGAGCATGACGTCGGGGGGCACCGGGAAGAACGAGGATTCGGCGAAGCTCAGGCCCGCCAGATAACGCGCGGCGTGGCGATGGCGCGACCAGTGCAGGCAGGCGTCGTAGAGGCGGGTGAAAATCGCCATCAACCGGTGCCCCCGATCAGGGGGACGAAGATCACCGGCTCCAGGTCGACGCGCTCATAGGCGCTCGGCGTGCGGGTGACGGTCACCAGCGTCTGCCGGTTGCGGTCCCCCAACGGCATGATCAACTGCCCGCCCGGCGCCAGCTGTTCGAGCAGTGCCTGCGGGATCTCCTCGCCGCCGGCAGTCACCATGATGCCGTCAAAGGGAGCGAATTGCGGCCATCCCCAGCTGCCGTCGCTGTGCTGTACCCGGATATTGCGATAGCCCAGCTTGCGAAAGCGCTGCCGGGCCAGGGTCGCCAACGCCTCGATCCGTTCGGTCGAATACACCTTGTCGACCAGACGCGCCAGGATCGCCGCCTGATACCCAGACCCAGTGCCGACTTCCAGCACGGTCCGGGGGGCGACCTGGAGCAGTTGTTCGGTCATGCGGGCGACGATGTAAGGCTGGGAGATCGTCTGACCGTACCCGATCGGCAGCGCCGTGTCTTCGTAGGCCCGGCTGGCCAGCGCCTCGTCCACGAACAGATGGCGCGGCGTGGAGCGTATCGCCTCCAGGACCCGGGCGTCGCGGATCCCCTCGCTGCGCAGCCGTTCGACCAGTCGGTCGCGGGTGCGTTGCGAGGTCATGCCGATGCCTTGGTCGAATGCCTTCATACGGGCTCTGCGGCCAATCCCAGACAGTGACGCACGCTATCGAGGACATCGTGACGCGTCAGGTCCACGTGAATGGGCGTGACCGAGACAAAACCCTGGCGGACCGCATGGAAATCGGTGCCCGGACCGGCGTCCTGTTCGCTGCCCGGCGGCCCCACCCAATAAATCGGCCGGCCCCGGGGATCCTGCTCGCGAATGACGGGTTCCGATTTATGCCGGTGTCCCAGGCGCGTGACCTGCCAACCCCGCAGCGCGGCATACGGCAGATCGGGAACGTTGACGTTCAAAATGGTATTGGGGGGCACCGGTTGACACTGGATGCGCGCCAGCAGATCCAGAATCACCTGAGCGGCGGTGTCGTTATGCTGGGGCTGAAAGGAAGCCAGTGACACGGCGATCGCCGGCAGACCGAGAAAGCGCCCCTCCATCGCCGCGGCCACGGTGCCGGAATAGATCACGTCGTCGCCCAGGTTGGCGCCGGCGTTGATGCCGGAAACCACGATATCGGGTTCCTCGTCGAGCAGCCCGGTGATCGCCAGATGGACACAGTCGGTCGGCGTACCCTCGACATAGACGAAGCCGTTGTCGGCCTCGCGCGCGCGCAGCGGACTGTCCAGCGTCAGCGAGTTGCTGGCGCCGCTGCGGTCACGGTCGGGCGCCACGACGGTCACCCGGGCCACGGTCTCGAGCGCCGCGGCGAGGCAGCGGATCCCCGGCGACCGGTAGCCGTCGTCGTTACTGATCAGAATATGCATTGCGCTCAAATCATACCGGACTTGACCCGCCGCGCCCATTCCCGGTTAATGTCGGCATGAAGAAACCGGCCCCTGAGGACAGCCGCCTGTTCCGCGACAGCGTCGGCGAAGTACGTCGGCTGCATCACGATCGCGTCATGCCGGTGCGACGCGCGCCCGGGGTGCGCCCGAAATTCCGCGACCAGGATGAAGCACAGGTGCTGCACGATCTGCTGTCCGAGGGTTACGAAGTGGCGGACGTGGAAACCGGAGAGGAATTACTATACGCCCGCGCGGGTTTGCAACAACGGACGGTGAAGAAGTTGCGTCGCGGTCAATACGTGCTTGGCGCGGAGTTGGATTTGCACGGCATGAGCGTGGCGCAGGCGCGCGCGGCGGTGGCGCAGTTCCTCTACACCTGTAGGCAACGGCGGGTGCAGTGCGCCCGCATCATCCACGGCAAGGGCCGGGGTTCGCGCCATCGCGCGCCGGTACTGAAGGGGAAAATAGGCCATTGGTTGCGTCAGCGCGACGAAGTCCTGGCCTATTGTTCGGCGCGCAATTGTGACGGTGGGACCGGCGCACTGTATGTCCTGCTCAAACGCAACTAAGCCGAGGGTGGGGCCGCCGGGCGTTTTAGGAACGCGCGCCGAACAAGGCGGTGCCCAGCCGTATCATGGTGCTGCCCTCCTCGATGGCCAAGGTGTAATCGTCGCTCATGCCCATGGACAACTCCGTGAAACCGTCGCCGAAGCGCTGGCGACAACCTTCCAGCAAACCGCGCAACGCCGCGAAGCTGGCGCGGGTACGCGCCGGGTCGGCCTGCTGGAAACCGATCGTCATCAGGCCGCGCAACTCCACACCCGGGAGCGGGAGCAACGTTTCGACCACCGCGTAGAGCTGGTCCGGATCCAGACCGTGCTTGGCCGGGTCACGGGCCACGTTCACTTGCAGCAGCAGATTCAGCGAAATCCCTGAGCGGACGGCCGCCTCGGACAGGCGTTGCCCGAGGTGCAGGCTGTCGACGGCATGGATCCAGGCGAACCGAGCGGCTACCTGGCGTGCTTTGTTGGATTGCAGGTGACCGATAAAATGCCACTGCGGCGCACGCTCCTGCAGGGCGGCGATCTTTGGCAGGGCTTCCTGGACCCGGCTTTCGCCGAAGTCGTTCACACCGAGCGCCTGCAGGTCGCGGATTTCGTCGCTGTCACGGGTTTTGGACGCGGCGATCAGGCGCACCTCCTCCGGCTGACGATTGCAGCGCGCACAGGACTGGCGAATGCGTTCGCGCACCGTGCCCAGGCGCTGTGCCAGCGATGTCATGCGGCCACGGACACCGAGACCAGCTCCGCCAACAGGCTGGTGGCGTAGCTGCCGGCGGGCAGGTAAAACGACACCAGGGCGCAATCCGGGGCTTCCCAGTGCCAGTGGAGTTCGCGGGGCACGGCGCGCAACGCGCGGCGCGCGGCGTTCACGCGCGCCTCGCGCAGTCCCTTAATCCAGCCCGCGAATGCGTCCAGGCTTTCCGTCTCGCAGGCCAGGGCCGCCGCGCGCGGCAGACTTTCGCCGTCGCCGCAAAGCGGTCCGGTAGGATGGACGGCCAGCGTCTGCAACCTTTGCAAGGTCTGGGCATCCGGGGTTTCGGTGACGAAACAAGCCGATCGGCCCTCGAGTTGCAACGCCTCGCCCGCCAGGACCTGGTTCCAGGTACCGGCCTGCACCCGGACCCCGAGCACGACGTTGAACAGCGCCGAGCGTACCGCCGAGAGGTAGATGCCGCGCTTGGCACGCGCCAGGCGACGCCGCGGCCGGGAGAATATCTGCGCCGCGGCCACCAGATTCCCACCGTCGATGCCGAAACGCTGATCGCCGAAATAATTCGGCATCCCCGCCTCGCCCAGCCGCCGCAACCGCTGCGCCAGCGCCGTCGCGTCGCACTCCAGCTCCCGGATGCGGATGGCAAAACGGTTGCCGGCCAACGCGCCGGTCTTGAGCTTGCGTCCATGGCGGCGGTGTTCGAGAACCTCGAAATCGGCGTTTTCCAACCTGCTCCAGTCAGGGTCGGGTTTGCCGGGAAGGTGTAAGGAAAACCATTGTTCGGTGACCGCGCGCCGGTCTTTCATACCGGCGTAGCCGACCGCCGCCGGGGACACCTCGGCGAAAGCCGCCAGTTGTCGCGCCACCCAGGCGGTATTGCAGTCGCGCTTGCGCACCCGCAGCCAGCAGTGTTCGCCCGCCCCGTCCGGGGTGACCAGGGGGACTTCCCAGACGCGAAAGTCCTCGGCCGAAACGCGGATGCGGCCCTTGCCGACGGCTCCGCCCCAGGCGCTGGGCCGCGGTTGGAGTATCGGGGTGAAGCCTGCCGGTAGCGTATCCAAGACGGTTTATCGGTCGATGAGCACCACGGCCATCGCCGCGATGCCTTCCTCGCGGCCGGTGAAGCCCAAACGCTCGCTGGTGGTGGCCTTGACGTTGATCGCCTCGGGCGCGACCTCGAGGTCGCCGGCGATCGTTGCTTGCATCGCGTCGATATAGGGCGCGAGGCGCGGCACCTGGGCGATCACCGTCAGGTCGGCGTTGATCAGCCGATAACCGCGCTGGCGCAGCAGCCCGGCCACGCGGCGCAGCAGCCCGCGACTGTCGGCGTTGCGGTAAGCGGCATCCGAATCCGGAAAATGACGGCCGATATCGCCCAGCGCCACCGCGCCGAGCATGGCGTCGCAGAGCGCGTGCAACAGCACATCGCCGTCGGAGTGGGCCTTCAGTCCGTGGCTGTGGGGGATACGTACGCCGCCGAGGACGAGAACGCCGCCCGGCTCGAAGGCGTGGACGTCGAAGCCCTGGCCGATTCTCACAGCCGACCCTGCTGGCGCAGATAAAATTCGGCCAGCGGCAAATCCGCCGGATGGGTGATCTTGATGTTGTCGGCGTGCCCTTGCACCAACAGCGGCCGATGGCCGGCGTGCTCCACCGCCGAGGCCTCGTCGGTGACTTCATAACCGTCGGCCAGCGCGCCTGCCAATGCCTGCTGCAGCAAGCCGTAGCGGAACATCTGCGGCGTATAGGCGTGCCACAGACCGCGGCGGTCGACGGTCGCGTAGACCTGCTGTTGCTCATCGGCGCGCTTGATGGTGTCGCAGGCGGGGAACCCCAGCAACCCACCCACCGGATGGTCGCCGAGGTAATCCAGCAGGCGGTGCAGATCCTGCTGGCGGACACAGGGGCGCACGGCATCGTGCACCAGAACCCAGTCGTCGGCCGCGGCCTTTGCGCTCAGGGCCTGCAAGCCGTTGAGCACCGAATGACAGCGCGCCTGGCCACCCGCGGCGCGCAGCAGGCGATAGCGGGAATGGCGCTCCTGGATCGAGGCCAGCGCGGGGTGTCCGGCACTGACCAGCACCATGCCCTTGAGATCGATACTCTGCCAGAGAATCTCCAGACTGTGTTCCAGCACGGTCTGGTTGCCGAGCGGCAAGAACTGCTTCGGCACGTCGGCGCCCATGCGCCGCCCGCTGCCCGCCGCCGGCACCACGGCCCAGTAATGTGCACTCCCGCTCATGGTCGCTTGGCGCCCTCCGGCGCCGGCTCCTCGATGATCTGATAGAAAGTCTCGCCGTCTTTAACCATGCCGAGTTCTTCGCGCGCGCGCTCCTCGATCGCGTCCAGCCCCTGCTTGAGGTCGGTGACTTCCGCCTCCAGGGCCTGATTGCGCTCCAGCAGGCGGTGGTTCTCCTCTCGCTGGGCCTGCACCTGTTGATACAGACCCCAGACTTCGGCCAGACTGCCATCGCCCACCCACAGCCGGTATTGCAGCAACACCAGCAGCAGCACCAGTAACCCTATCAACCAGCGCATGGCGTCGGCCGTCTCACCCGGCAGCCGGGGCGATCACCGCCCGCCTGGCCGTGCACGCGGGCGCGGCCCGTTCACCGCAATTGGTTGAAGCCGGCACGCCCCGCATACACGGCCTCCGAACCGAGCTGTTCTTCGATACGCATGAGGCGATTGTACTTGGCCACCCGGTCGGAACGCGACAGCGAACCGGTCTTGATCTGGCTGGCCGTGCTGCCCACGGCGATGTCGGCGATGACCACATCCTCGGTCTCCCCGGAGCGGTGGGAGACCACGGCGGTAAAGCCCGCGGCGGTGGCCATGTCGATGGCGGCGAGCGTTTCGCTGAGGGTGCCGATCTGGTTGGGCTTGATCAAAATGGAGTTGGCGATCCGTTCGTCGATGCCACGCTGCAGGATCTTGGTATTGGTGACAAACAGATCATCACCGACCAGCTGGACTTTCTCGCCCAGGCGTTCGGTCAGCAATCTCCAGCCCTCCCAGTCGCTTTCGTCCATGCCGTCCTCGATCGACACGATCGGATACTGCGCCACCCATCCCGCCAGTAGATCGACGAACCCGGCGGCGTCGAAATCCTTGCCCTCGGACGTCAGCTGATAACGACCGTCGCGATAGAATTCCGAACTGGCGGCATCCAGGCCGAGGTAGATGTCTTCCCCGGCGCGGAAACCGGCCTTGTCGATGGCTTCGAGAATCACTTCGATCGCCGCCTCGTTGGAGGACAGATCCGGGGCGAAACCGCCCTCGTCGCCCACCGCGGTGTTCAGGCCCCGGGCGTTGAGAACCGCTTTCAGGGCATGAAACACTTCGGCGCCGTAGCGGACCGCCTCGCGCACGCTCCCCGCGCCCACCGGGAGAATCATGAACTCCTGCAGGTCGACGCTGTTGTTGGCGTGGGCGCCACCGTTGATGATATTCATCATCGGCACGGGCATCTGATAGGGGCCCTCGGCCCGCAGGTGGCGGTACAGCGGCAGCCCGGCCGAGGCGGCCTGGGCCTGCGCCGCGGCCAGCGACACGGCGAGTAGCGCGTTGGCGCCCAGACGCCCCTTGTTGTCGCTTCCGTCGAGTTCGATCATGCGCGCGTCCAGCGCGGCCTGGTCGGCCGAATCCATGCCCAGCACGGCATCGCGCAGCGGGCCGTTGATATTGGCCACCGCCTGGGTCACCCCTTTGCCGGCGTAACGGGCCGGATCGCCGTCGCGCAGTTCGACCGCTTCGCGGGTACCGGTCGAGGCGCCGGAAGGCACGGCCGCCCGTCCCAGGGCGCCGTCGTCGAGTAACAGATCGGCTTCCACCGTGGGATTGCCGCGTGAATCGAGGATTTCACGCCCCTTAACGTCCTTAATACTTGCCATGCTGACTCCAGATTACAGTATGCCGTGGATTTTCCGGTTGCAACGGTGCGCATCCGGCGCGCGAGGGATAATCAGCCCTCCAGTAACGCCGTCTCCGCAAAAGGACGCGATTTTACCGTGTCGTCCAGCCGCTTCAATGTTTCCAGCAATTCCCGCATCCGTCCCAACGGCCAGGCGTTGGGACCGTCGCTCAGCGCGCTGGCCGGATCGGGGTGCGTTTCCATGAAGACCCCGGCCACCCCGGCCGCCACCGCCGCGCGCGCCAGTACCGGGACGAACTCCCGCTGTCCGCCCGAAGCGTGGCCCTGCCCCCCCGGGAGCTGCACCGAGTGGGTGGCGTCGAAGACCACGGGCGCGCCAGTGTCGCGCATCGCCGCCACCGAGCGCATGTCGGAGACCAGATTGTTATAGCCGAAGGAAACCCCGCGTTCGCAGACCAGAATCTGATCGTTGCCGGCGGCGCGGGCCTTGTCGACGACGTTTTTCATGTCCCAGGGGGCCAGAAACTGTCCCTTCTTGATGTTCACCGGCCGCCCGGCGCGCGCCACGTTCTGGATGAAATTGGTCTGGCGGCAGAGAAAGGCCGGGGTCTGCAATACGTCGACCACCGCCGCGACTTCATCGAGCGGGGTGTCTTCGTGTACGTCGGTCAACACCGGCACCTGGATTTCATCCTTGACCTTCTGCAGGATGCGCAAACCCGCTTCCAGGCCGGGGCCGCGGAAACTGCCCGCCGAGGAGCGGTTGGCCTTGTCGAACGAGGATTTGTAGATGAACGGGATGCCCAGCGCCGCGGTGATTTCCTTGAGCGCGGCCGACGTGGACAGCGCCAGTTCCTCGCTTTCGATGACACAGGGGCCCGCGATAAGAAAAAATGGGGCATCGAGCCCCACGGTGAATCCACAGAGTTTCATTCTGGAAGCATCCTTAGAGAATTGAAATAGGCGAAATCGTCATCCGTGCTCAGGCATCGGCTCGGATGCGTCCCGCGGCGACATGGTCGGGTTGCAGCGACTCCCGGTGCCGGATGGCGGCCTGGATGAAACCGGTGAACAGGGGGTGTCCGTCGCGCGGTGTCGAGGTGAACTCGGGGTGGAACTGACAGGCCAGGAACCAGGGGTGGTCGCTCAGTTCGACAATCTCGACCAGATCGCCGTTGACCGACGTGCCGGAAAAGACCAGCCCGGCCTGTTCCAGCCGTTCGCGGTAGGCGTTGTTGAATTCGTAACGATGGCGGTGACGCTCCACGATTTCCGTCTTGCCATAGACGCGTTGCGCCAGCGTGTCGGGCGCCAGACGGCAGGGTTGGCCGCCCAGGCGCATGCTGCCGCCGAGGTCGCTGTTCTCGTCGCGTCGCTCGATCCGCCCGCTGCGGTCCTGCCACTCGGTGATCAGGCCGATGACCGGGTGCGGACTCTGGCGGTAGAACTCGGTGCTCTGCGCGCCCTCCAGGCCGGCGACGTTGCGTGCGAACTCGATGACCGCTACCTGCATGCCCAGACAAATGCCCAAATAGGGTATGCCGTGTTCGCGTGCATAGCGCACGGTCATGATCTTGCCTTCCACGCCCCGCTCGCCGAAACCGCCGGGTACCAGAATGGCATCGGCACGCGCCAGCACTTCGAGGCCCTTCTGCTCGATCACCTCGGAATCCACATAGCGGATCTTGACCCGTGTCCGGGTCTGGATACCGGCGTGGATCAACGCCTCGGACAGCGATTTGTAGGATTCGGTGAGGTTGACGTACTTGCCCACCATGGCGACGGTGACTTCGCGTTCCGGATGGTCCAGGCTGTAGACCACCCGCTCCCACTCGTTGAGATCCGCCTCGGGGACATCCAGGCGCAGGAGTTCCACGGCAATGTCGTCGAGATGTTGCTGGTGCAGCAACAGCGGAATCTTGTAGATGCTGTCGACATCGACGGCGGAAATGACCGCTTTGTCGGGTACGTTGGTGAACAGCGCGATTTTACGTTTTTCATCGACCGGCAGGGAGCGGTCGGCCCGGCACAGCAGAATGTCCGGCTGGATGCCGATCGAGCGCAGCTCCTTGACCGAATGCTGGGTGGGCTTGGTTTTGATCTCGCCGGAGGCGGAGATGAAGGGCACCAGGGTGAGGTGCATGAAGATGGCATTGCCGTGTCCCAGTTCCACCCCCATCTGTCGAATGGCTTCGAGAAACGGCAGCGATTCGATATCGCCCACGGTGCCGCCGATCTCCACCATGGCGATATCGGCGTCGCCGGCACCGGCGCGCACGCAGCGCTTGATTTCGTCGGTGATGTGCGGAATGACCTGCACCGTCCCGCCCAGGTAGTCGCCTCGACGTTCCTTGCGAATCACGCTTTCGTAGATCTGGCCGGTGGTGAAATTGTTGCACTTGCCCATGGTGGTGCGGATGAAACGCTCGTAGTGGCCCAGATCCAGGTCGGTTTCCGCACCGTCGTTGGTCACATAGACCTCGCCGTGCTGGAACGGGCTCATGGTCCCCGGGTCCACGTTGATGTAGGGATCCAGTTTCATCAGCGTGACCTTGAGGCCGCGCGCTTCCAGTAGCGCACCCAGAGAGGCGGCGGCGATTCCTTTCCCCAGAGAGGAAACCACGCCGCCGGTAATAAAAATAAATTGAGTCATGAAGCTCCGAAAGGGCCGGGAGTTGTGACAACTGGACGGGAAACCAGCCTACCAGAATCGCCGCCCGCTCACAATGCGCCCGCGCGCTCGGCGGCCCTCGCCCGGAGACCGAGATCACTGTCCGTCGGACAAAGGACCCGTTTGCGCCGCGCCCGGTTGCAGGCTCAATTCGAACCCCGTTTCATCCTCTCTGGCGCGGAATTGTTCGGCGATACAGAAGTCTCCCACCGCGGCCAGGGCACCGTCGCAAAACAGCAGCGGTACGCGGGCGCGCGCCCAGTGCGGCACGCGCCATTCCTGGAAGAGTTTTTTCAGTCGATGGTGTCCGCGTCGCCCGGCCGGTTGTAGGCGTTCGCCGCCGCGCCGGAAACCGACTTCGAGCACGCCCTTGCTTGGGGCACGCAGACCTCTCCCCTGCGTCGGGACGGCGCAAAGGGTATCGCCGGTGGGAAGGGACAGCGGTTGGTGCAGATCCCAAACCCGCCGCCACCGCGGATCCGGCTCGGCCAGCGGCGCCAGCAGATAGAGGCGCTCGTCGTAGCGGCGCAGCTGTGCGCCGGCCCAGCGCACCAGCGGATTGGCGTCCTGGCGCGCGTTCAGCAGATTGTCGATCAGCTGATCGACAATCGCCAGGGGCGGCGCGGGCAGACCGTTGCCCACGATCCAGTGGCGGAGAAGATTCCGTTGCCGCGCCCGCGAGAGCCGCCCCAGCGCGGAGCCATGCAATTGTGTCGTCCGGCCGCTGACGGCGCAGTCGGCGAGATCTAGCGCGGCCAGCGCCGTCGCCAGTTCCGCCTGATCGGCCTGTACCCGGGCCGCTCGCGCCAGCACCTGGTCGATGCCGCGCCAGCGCTCGCGGATAGCCGGCAACAGCCGTTGGCGCAGCAGGTTGCGGTCGTAGCGGGTATCGGCGTTACTGGGGTCTTCGATCCATTGCAGCTGTTGCTCGCGCGCGTAACGTAAAATCAACGGTCTGCCCAGCGCCAGAAAGGGGCGTGCGAGTCGGCCCTGACCCAAGGGCGCGAGCTCGGGCATTGCCGCCAGCCCGTGAGCGCCGGCGCCCCGAAACAGTTGCAGCAGGAGCGTCTCGGCCTGGTCATGGCGATGCTGGGCGCTGAGCAAAACCGCCTCCGCGGGCAACCATCGGGCCAGTGCCTGGTAGCGGGCTTCACGCGCGCGGGCTTCGGGGCTCTCCCCCGGGCGCGGGCTCGCGTCGACCCGCAGCACGCTCAGCGGTAGGCCGAGCGAGCGACAAACCCCCCCGCAGTGTTCGGTCCACTCACTCGCCTGAGCCTGCAGGCCATGGTGCACGTGCACCGCGCTGAGGCGCCAGTCGTGGTGGCGCGACAAGGCCTGCATGGCGTGCAGCAGAACATGGGAGTCGACACCGCCGCTGTAGGCGATGCAGTAGTGCGAAGCCGGTGGAAGTCGTTGCGCCAGCGCGGCGATCAACTCACTTTTCGAGGTACTCACCGAAAGACATCAGGCGCTGGTAGCGGGCGGCCAGTAGTTGCTCGACGGGCTGTTCTTCGAGTTGCCGCAACTGTTCGCTCAGTCTGGCTTTAAGACGTGCGGCCATCTCGTCGGGATCCCGATGCGCGCCTCCCAACGGCTCTTCAATGATTTCATCGATCAGCTCGAGTTGTTTCAGACGGCCTGACGTGACCCCCAGAGCCTCGGCGGCCTCCGCCGCCTTGTCCGCGCTCTTCCACAAAATCGAGGCACAGCCTTCGGGCGAAATGACCGAATAGATACTGTATTCCAGCATCAGCATGCGATCACCCACGCCGATCGCCAAAGCACCGCCGGAGCCGCCCTCGCCGATCACCGTACAGATGATCGGTGTTTTCAGGCTGCTCATGAGATAGAGGTTGCGCGCGATCGCTTCGCTCTGACCACGCTCCTCGGCGTCGATACCGGGGTACGCACCGGGCGTATCGATGAAGGTGAGCACCGGGAGCCGGAAACGCTCGGCGGTTTCCAGCAAGCGCTTGGCCTTGCGGTAACCCTCGGGCCTGGGCATGCCGAAGTTGCGGTGGATTTTCTCCTTGGTATCGCGTCCCTTCTGTTGCCCGATGAGCATCACTGGACGGCCGTCGAGGCGCGCCAGTCCGCCGACCACCGCGGGATCGTCGGCGAATGCCCGATCACCATGTAACTCTTCAAAATCCGTGAATATTTTATTGAAATAATCGAGTGCGTAGGGGCGCTGGGGATGGCGTGCCAGTTGCGAGATCTGCCACGCATTGAGATTGGCGAAGATGGACTCGGTCAGCGATTGGCTCTTGGCCTGGAGACGACCGATCTCTTCGTTGATGTTGATTTCGGCGTCGTCGCCGACATAGCGCAGCTCCTCGATTTTCGCTTCGAGCTCCGCGATCGGCTGTTCAAAATCCAGAAAATTCAGGTTCATGACCGACAATTTTACGCAATTGTCGGCATCGCTGCACCCTTCCGTTCAGGGCCGGCTTCCCGCCGGACCCTGGACGGACCGCTTTGCGCCTGGAAGGCTCGTCTTAGCGGCGTTTGGATGGCTTTCTGACGAAACCGGCCAGGCCCGCCAACCCCGCCCCGAACAACCACACCGCGGCGGGCAGGGGAACCGGCGAAGGCTGCGCCGGCCGGAACTCGGCCCGCACCAGCATGTCTTCGAAATCGTTGTCGTCGTTGAAGATCTGGTCATCGTACCCCAGCAGGACCTGCATCAGGGAGCCGGACTGGCTGTTCGCGTAGATGCCCAGCCCCTGCAGATTGGTGGCACTGAAGTTATCCACCGGCGTGAGCGCCTGGGCGTTGTCGCTGGTGAAGTTGAAATTCACGATCTCATTGGCCGACACCGCCAGGGTGAATCCCGCATAGCCGGAAAAGTTGAAACCTTCGTTGTGCTCCGTGAGGAAACCCTTATTGTTCCCCGACAGCGCGCTGCTCTGGGCGTTGAAGCTGTTGTTGAACCCCGACTCGGCACCGATATAGAAGAAATCGATGAATCCGTCCTGACTGACACTCAACTGCGCGCCACTGGTCATCTGATCGAAACCCAGGCCGGTGATTTCGGCGTTGAACGAATTGTCGACAATGGGCAGGCTCTGAACCGATCCGCCCGTGACCACGAAGGCTGCCTGCGCCGTCGAGGCGGCGCCGAGCGCCAGCATGAAACTGCACGTTTTCACCCAGCTTGCTCTGTTACTTTTATACATACTCTTCTTCCTCCAATTTTTGCTTTTATGACATGGCTGAAACTAATAGCGGTTGATCTTGTTCAATCTTCAATCGGGTCCCGATCGGGGCAATCCGTGGCCAGCAGCTCAACCAATGAATTCAGGTTGGTGAAGGTGTTCTCGGTCTCCTGCTCGACCGATTCGAAGACGCCTGCCACTTTGGTCGGGTCGGCGGAATCCCGCCGGTAAATGCGCACGATATAGTTCTCCATTCGCCCCTCCGAATGCTGTTTTATGTTTTTCTACGGATGCACTATCTCAGGCCAGAACTTACAAACAACTTACAAAACGCCACGAAAAGACGCAGATGAAAGACAAAAGCCGCGTTTGTCAGGCGAGGCTGTCGGAGAAAAGGAAGTTGAACGCAGGCGACGCCAGGCTGGCGTCGGATCTCAGGGCTTCAGGGAGGAATAAAGCGTCTGGGTAATGGGCGAAGGCTGGATGCCGAAGTGTTGCGCCAGCAGGGTCTGGCAGCGCTGGTACGCGGTCATGGCGTCCCCATGCTGCCCGGTTTCACGGCAACAGATGATCAGCCGCTGATAGAGCGCTTCGGTCAGGGGGTCGATTTCCAGTCCGCGGCGGTAATAAGAAGCCGCGCGTTCCCAATCGCCAATTTCTTCCCAGACCCGTCCGAACCCCAGAATGTGGCGCATCAGTTTGCTGCGCAAACGTTCGCGAAAGCTCAGCGACCAGGTGCTGGTGGTCTCGCGTTCCAGGAAGTTGCCTTGATACAGGGCCATCAGCCGTTCCCCGACGCGCACCAGTTGGCGCACCACTTCCGGGTTGCCCGCCTGTGGCAACAGACGGTCGGCATGGTTCACCAGCCGCTCGAAGCTCCACGCGTCCACCCAGCCGAGACCGCTGTTGAGGCTGAGGCGTTGGTCGTGCAGCGTGAACAGATGCTTCACCCCGAACAGCCGGCGTAGGCGATGCAACGTGACCTCGAGATTGTTGCGCGCCAGATCGCCATCGCTGTCCGGCCACAGGGCGTGGGCCAGCATGTCGATGCCGACGTCGCGGCCGCCCAGCGCGATCAACGCCTGCAGCATTTCCACCGGACGTCGCTGACGCGCCTGTCTGCTGTACAGGGCGTGGCCGTGCAGCTGGATGCTGAAGCGGCCCAGGGTGTAGATGCGCACCGGGAGGTCCACGCGACCCGCGTCCGGGCGCCGGCTCCAGCCGCTGATCGGTTGTTGCTGGTACTGCCGGCGAAGATGACGGCTTTCGAGATTGACACCCATAACTGACGTCCCTTGGCCACAACCGGGATTGCAACCGACAACGATTCCGTTTTATTTCATGGACATCAACGAATTGCGAGAAAAACTTACAGCTTTTTCTCCAGATCTCGCTGCGTCCGTCGACCGAGCCTCCGGTCGACCCCCCATATTTCGCATCCCATGGCGGGACGCAATTGGCGGCGATTATAGCAGTTGTCTCCAGAAGGTGACATTGGGGGTTTTATCATATGTTTATGGGAACGAGGTTTTTTTTCAGTTATAGACAAGGCGGACCTGTTCATCCCCGGCGAGTTCGCGCAGACGGGAAAGCAGCTCCTCGGTCGGGTGCACGCGCCATTGATCGCCCAGGGTGATGTGGGCACGCGCCGCGCCATTGTGGTACTGGATGCCGACGGGACAATTGCCCGGGCAATAAGGTGTCAGGACGCTGGCCAGCGACTTGACGAAACCATTGCCGGCTTTCCCGGCGGCGACGGTGACGACCAACCGGCGGGCATAGACTTCCCTGGCCTGATCGATATCGTACAGATGATTGGCGTTCAACCGCATGGTACCGGAAAAGTCGTCGAACACGAGCGTTCCCTGCACCACCAGCACCTTGTCGTTGGCCAACAACGCCCGGTGCTGCTCGAACACCCGGGAGAAGATGCGCATCTCCATTCGCGCGCTGCGGTCGTCCAGGGTGACGAACGCCATGCGCCCGCCGCTTTGGGTCGGGCGGGTGCGCAACTCGACCACCAGGCCGGCGACCACGACGCTTTTCTCCTTGCCCCGCTGACCGCCGGCCGCCGGTGCCTCCTCGCTCAGCTCCGCCAATGGCGCGCTGACGATATGGGAGAGCTCCTCGCGGTAGCGCTCGATCGGGTGACCGGTCAGATAGAGACCGAGCGTTTCCTTCTCGCCGGCCAGGCGCGTCTGCTCGTCCCATTCCGGCACCGCGCCGCCGTTGGCGCCGCCGGCCGCGGCCGGCGGCGTTATCACGTTGCCGAACAGATCGGTCTGGCCGGCGGCGCTGTCGCGCAGATGCTGTTCGGCGGATTTCAGCGCCTCCGGCAACTGCTGCATCAGCGACGCGCGGTTGTCGCCCAAGCCATCGAGGGCACCGGCGCGGATCAGCGCTTCATAGACGCGGCGGGTGACCTTGCGCGAATCCACCCGCCGACAAAGATCCGCCAAGGAAGCATAGGGTCCATTCGCCAGCCGCTCACGGATCATCACGTCGATGGCGCCTTCGCCCGCGCCTTTGATCGCCCCCAAGCCATACACCACCGTAGCGTCGCCCTCGACGGTGAACGCGTAGCCGGAGCGGTTGATGTCCGGGGGCACCACCTCGAGTCGTAGGTGGCGGCATTCCTCGATCAGGATGACGACCTTGTCGGTGTTGTCCATGTCGGCCGACAGCACGGCGGCCATGAACGGCGCCGGATAGTGCGCCTTCAGCCAGGCAGTCTGATAGGACACCAGGGCGTAGGCGGCCGAATGCGATTTATTGAACCCGTAGCCGGCGAACTTTTCCATCAGATCGAAAATATAGGTGGCGGTCTTCTCATCCACCCCGCGCGCGAGCGCTCCCTCGGTGAAAATCGCGCGCTGCTTGGCCATTTCGGCGGGCTTTTTCTTGCCCATGGCGCGGCGCAGCAGGTCGGCACCGCCCAGCGTATAGCCGGCCAGAACCTGGGCGATCTGCATCACCTGCTCCTGATACAGGATGACACCGTAGGTCGGCTTCAGAATGTGCTCGATGTCCGGATGCGGATACTCGACTTTCTGCCGGCCGTGCTTGCGGTTGATGAAATCATCCACCATTCCCGATTGCAGCGGCCCGGGACGGAACAAGGCCACCAAGGCGACGATGTCCTCGAAACAGTCGGGCTGGAGCCGTTTGATCAGGTCTTTCATGCCGCGCGACTCGAGCTGGAACACGGCGGTGGTCTGGTAGCGTTTGAGCAGCTCGAAGGCGGCGCGATCGTCGAGCGCGACGGCGCTGATATCCAGTGGCGCTTCACCCAGCTGAGCGCGCTGGGCGTTGACCGTCTGCAGGGCCCAGTCGATGACCGTGAGGGTGCGCAAGCCGAGAAAGTCGAACTTGACCAGACCGACCGCCTCGACGTCGTCCTTGTCGAACTGGCTGACGACGTTGATACCGCCCTGCTCGCAGTACACCGGGGTGAAATCGGTCAACTTGGTCGGTGAAATGACCACGCCGCCGGCGTGCTTGCCGGCGTTGCGCGACAGGCCTTCGAGCGAGCGCGCCATGTCGAGGATCGCGCGCACCTCTTCGTCCTGTTCGTACAGTTCCCGCAGCGCCTCCTCCTGCTCCAGCGCCTTGTCCAAGGTCATGCCGATCTCGAAGGGAATGAGCTTGGCGATGCGATCGACGAACCCATAGGGCTGGCCGAGCACCCGGCCCACGTCGCGCACCACCGCCTTCGCCGCCATGGAGCCGTAGGTGATGATCTGGGAGACTTTCTCCCGGCCATAGTATTCGGCCACGTACTCGATCACGCGGTCGCGCCCTTCCATGCAGAAGTCGACGTCGAAATCGGGCATGGATACGCGCTCGGGATTGAGAAAACGCTCGAACAGCAGCTCGTATTTCAGCGGGTCCAGATCGGTGATGGTGAGGGCATAGGCGACCAGCGAACCGGCGCCCGAACCGCGTCCCGGACCCACCGGCACGCCGTTGTTCTTGGCCCAACGGATGAAGTCGGCCACGATCAGGAAATAGCCGGGAAAACCCATCGAGATGATGACCTCGAGCTCGGTTTCCAGGCGCTCGTCGTAGGGCTTTCGTTGGCTGGCGAAATCCGCCGCGTGGGGATCGCACAGCGTGGCCAGACGCTGCTCCAGGCCCTCGCGGGCCTGGGCGCGGAAATACTCATCCATGCTGAGTCCGTCCGGCACGGGAAACTCGGGCAGATAGTTTTTGCCGAAAGTCAGCTCCAGATTGCAGCGTTTGGCGATCTCGACGCTGTTCTCCAGCGCCTCGGGCAGATCGGCGAACAGCGCCTGCATCTCCTGCGGGCTGCGCAGATACTGCTGATCGGAGTGGCGTCGCGGCCGCCGCGGGTCGTCCAGGGTGCGCCCGTCGTGGATGCACACCCGCACTTCGTGCGCCTCGAACTCCTCGGCGCGGATGAAGTGCACATCATTGGTGGCCACCAGCGGCACCCCGTGGTCGCCGGCCAGGGCCACCGCGGCGTACAGATAATCCTCCTCGCCCTCGCGGCCGGTGCGCTGGACCTGCAGGTAGAAGTGATCGGGAAACAGTTGCCGCCAGAAATCCAGGCGCTGGGCGGCCAACGAGGTGTCGGCCGCCAGCAGGGCCTCGCCGACATCGCCCGCGCGGCCGCCGGACAGCGCGATCAGGCCCTCGCTGTGGCCGTGCAACCAGTCGCGCTCGATCATCGGCACGGCGTTGTGCTGGCCTTCGAGATAACTGCGGGAAACCAGTTCGGTCAGATTGCGGTAGCCCGCGCGATCCTTGCACAACAACAACAGCCGCCAGGGCCGCGCCGGCTGTTCGGGATTGCGCAGCCACATGTCGACGCCGATGATCGGCTTGATGCCGGCGGCCATGGCGGCGCGATAGAATTTCACCATGGCGAACAGGTTGCTCTGGTCGGTCACCGCCACGGCCGGCATGCCCGCCGCGGCGACGGCCTTGACCAGGGGTTTGATGCGCACCGTGCCGTCTACCAGCGAGTACTCGGTATGCAAATGCAGGTGGACGAAGCTCGGTCGCATGACGCAAGTGTCCGCATTTGGCGCGGGGGTTTCAAGGCTTGACAAGCGGGCTTGTGGGTCGTGCTCAGTCGCCTATCGCCCGCGCCATGAATGCGCGCATTTCCTCCAGCATCTCCTCGAACAAGGGGTTGTAGGTCAGTCGGCGGATGACCCGGCACGCCTGGGTCTCATCGAATATCTCGCCCAGGCAGTCTTCCTCGCCCGCCTTGCAGCGCTGGTATCTGGCCGGATCCATGCGGTAATAGTGGGCGCACACCCGTTGCGCGCCCTGCGCGCCGTAGTGGGGGTTGGCGGGTGACTGGATCAGCGAGGTATGGGCAAAGCTGCGGATGCGCTGTTGCGGAAAGTGCGAGGCGATGCGCTTCACTCCGGCGGGCACCGGCGGGCGACGGCGGCTGTAATACAGCATCTGTTTCGGCCCGTTCTGGCGGTGGAACCACGTCAGGATGGCCGGCGCGTTCAGGGTGGCGTCCTGTTCGCTGGCGACCACGAACAAGGGCAGCGCGCGCGGGTTGAGCGGCTCGAGTCGCGCCAGCGCCTGGCGCAGTTGCCAGACCTCGGCGATGGCGCGCTGGGGCAGCGATTCGTATTTGAAACAATCACTGTCCGGTTGCACGTCGAACCAGGCCAGGGGCCTCCAGCATCGCCCCAGGTGCGCCAGGGGATTGGCCAGCCAGGCCAGCGCCGGCATCCGCAGCGCCGGGGCGAACAGGAACAGTCCGCGCACCCGTGGTTCCAGCAAGGCAGTGTAGAGGCTCAGCGTGGCGCCGGCGGAAAATCCGCAGAGATAGACCTCCTCGTAGCCGGCGCATAGCAGCGTGAGCAGGTGCCGCTGGGATCTCGCCCAATCCCGCCACCCAACGGCCAGCAAATCGCCCGGTCGGGTGCCATGACCGGGCAGCTGCATGGCCAGCACATAGAACCCCTGACGGGAGAAAAAGCCGGCCAGATCGCGCATGGCGTAAGGTGAATCGGTGAGCCCGTGGGTCATGAGTATCGCCCGTCGCGGCCGACGATCCGTGTCCGGGCTCAGGGTGAAAGGGGCATTTCCTTCGATGATCCAGCTGTCGCGGCGGCCATCGAGGTCGGTGCGCGCGGCGATCACCCGTTGACGCGCCGCCTGCAGGTATTCCTCTATACTCTCGCCGGAATAGTAAAAGCTGTCGTCGCCGTCAAACGGACGGTGGCGCTGCGACCATTCCTCGGCGGCCGGCCACGAACTCAGGTAGCTGCGGATGAAACCCAGGCGATTCAGTCCGCTTCTCCGCGCGCGCGCTCCAGCAGACGCCTGACCGGGGCATAGGTGCGCCGATGGATCGGCAACACCCCGAGATCGTGCAGCGCCAACAGGTGTTCGCGACTGGGATAGCCCTTGTGTTGCGCCAGACCGTAACCGGGATAATGGGCGTCGAGCCTGATCATTTCCTCGTCCCGACAGACCTTGGCGATAATGGAAGCAGCGCTGATGGCCGGCACCAGCGAATCGCCCTTGACCACCGCCAGCGAGCGGCACGCCAGCGCCGGACAGCGGTTCCCGTCCACCAGGGCGATGGCCGGCGCCAGCGACAGCCCCTCGACGGCGCGGCGCATCGCCAACAAGCTCGCCTGGAGAATGTTGATGCGGTCGATTTCCTCGACCTCCGCCCGCCCCAGCGACCAGGCCAGCGCGCACTCGCGGATTTCGGCGGCCAGCGCCAGCCGCCGCTTTTCGTTGAGTTTTTTCGAATCGTCGAGCCCCTGGATCGGCCGCTCGGGGTCGAGGATGACGGCGGCTGCCACCACCGGGCCGGCCAGCGGACCGCGTCCCACCTCGTCCACTCCGGCCAGTGGAGCGGGATAGTCGCCGGATCTGAAGCAGAAGGTTTGCATGCTACCCTTGTCGGTCGATCTTACTTATTGTCAAAGCCCCCGATGCCTGAGCGCATGGTCCAAAACCCGCCGAGCCACTTGTTCGATGCTGTCGCGGCGCAGCTGCTGGTGCAACGCGGCGAAAGGCGCGATTTGTTTGCCCATCAGCGCCGGGGTTTGCAGCAACTCCAGTACCGCCGCGGCAAGCGCCGCTGGGTTGGCATCGTCTTGGAGAAACTCCGGCACTTGGCGCCTGCCCAGCAGAATATTCGGCAGCGCCACGTCCGGTACACGCAACAGTGCACGTATCAGCCGGTAGCTCAACCCGTGCATACGATAGGCCACCACCATCGGCCGGCGCAAGAGCAGGCATTCCAGCGTGGCGGTGCCGGAGGCCAGCAACACCAGGTCGGCGGCGCACATCGCCTCGCGTGCCCGACCCTCAAGCAGCTTGACGTCCAGGTGGGCGAACTGCGCTCGGCGCAACAGGTCACGGCAGTGGTCGAACAAGGCGGGAGTGGCCGCCGGCAACACCAATTGCAGGCCGGGGAGTTGGCTTGAACAGCGGCTCGCGGTGTGCAGAAACAGAGGCAACAGACGGCTTACCTCGGACGCGCGACTGCCCGGTAGCAAGGCCAGGCAGGGTTGGTGCGGCCCGAGAGCAAGTGTTTGTCGCGTCGCGTCGCGGGCGCAGTCGGGATCGATTTCGTCTGCCAGCGGGTGTCCGACGAAGCGCGCCGCGACCCCCTGTTCGTGGTAGAATTTTGTTTCGAAGGGGAACAGGGTCAGCACTTCGTCGGCGCATGCGCGTATTTTTTTCAACCGATAGCGCCGCCAGGCCCAGACCGCGGGACTGACCCAGTGCAGCGTGGGGATGGCGCGGCCACGCAGGCGTTTTTCCAGTCCCAGATTGAAATCCGGCGCATCGATACCGACAAACACCTGCGGCGCGCGGGCGATCAGCTGCCGGGCCAGCCGTGCCCGCAGGCGCACCAGAGCGGGCAGATGCTGTAGCACCTCGGCCAGTCCCATGACCGCCAACGCCTCGCTGGGCGCCAGCGCCTCACAACCGGCCGCGCGCATCTCGGGACCGGCGACGCCGACAAAGCAGGCCTGGGGATGTTGCTGGCGGATACGCCGGATCAGCAAGGCGCCGAGTCTGTCGCCGGAGGGTTCGCCCGCGGCAAGCGCAATACAAAGCGGCGGCGACATCGCCTAGCGCACGATGCTGCGCGAACAGCTTTGCAGAAACGTCAGCATCGCCGCCACATCCTCGCACGATTCGGCCAGCGGGCGCAGTTGCGCCAGCGCCTGCTCCAGGGTCAGTCCGGAGCGATACAGCAGGCGGTAGGCCTGATTCAGACGGCGAATGCGCTCGGGACTGAAACCACGCCTTTTTAGCCCCTCGCGGTTGAGCCCACGCGGGTGCGCCCGGCCCTCGCAGACGGTGACAAACGGCGGTACGCATTTGTTGATTCTGGCGCCATAGGCGGCAAACGCGTGGGCGCCGATATGGCAGTGCTGGTGAATCAGCGTCGCGCCGCCCAGGGTGACGTAATCGTCTACCTGCACGTGCCCGGCGAGGGTGACATTGTTGGCCAGGACGGTGTGACTGCCAATCCGACAATCGTGCGCGATATGCACATAGGCCATGATCCAGTTGTCGTCGCCGATACGGGTTATGCCTTGGTCCTGCGCCGTACCGCGATTGATGGTCACATATTCGCGAATGGTGTTGTTGCTGCCGATCTCCAGGCGGGTGGCCTCGCCGGCGTATTTTTTATCCTGGGGTTCCTGCCCCAGGGAGGCGAAGGGAAAAATGCGCGTGTTCTCGCCGATGTGGGTGATCCCTTCGAGCACGGCGTGCGCGCCGATCCGGCACTGGGACTCGACTTCGACCTCGGCGCCGATGACCGCATAGGGGCCGACGACGACGTCGGCGGCAATCCGGGCCATCGGATGAACGACGGCCGTGTCATGGATCAAGGGCTCGGAGTGCGCAGGACTCACTCAATCGATCTTGCGCTCTGTGCACATAATCACGGCACTGGCGGCAGTGGCCTCGCCAACGCTGGCGAGGGTGTCGAACACCCAGATGCCCCGCTTCTGCTTGCTGACGTTCACCGCGAGGTGTAACTGATCGCCGGGCGTTACCGGCTGCTTGAAGCGGGCATTGTCGATACCCACCAGATAATACAAGGTATCGCGCTCAGCGCCGCGTTGTTCGCTGTTGAAGGCCAGCAGACCAGTCGCCTGCGCCAAGGCCTCGAGTATCAGGACGCCGGGCATGACGGGTTTTTGCGGAAAGTGGCCCTGAAAGAACGGCTCGTTGAACGTCACGTTTTTGATCGCCCGCAAGGAGGCTCCTGGCTCGAACTCCAGCACCCTATCCACCAACAGGAACGGATAGCGGTGCGGAAGCAGATTTTTTATTGCGTTCACATCCATCATCTGATTATTAATTCGATTTCTCTATTATTTGCTTAACTCTTTGATCGAAAATTTCTTTTCCAACTCGTCAAGTCGCCTGACCCAACGGTCGAGCTGCTTCATCCTGACTGCGTTGTGGCGCCAGGCGCGATTTTCCATCAGCGGCGTTCCCGCCGAATAGGTGCCTGCGGCGCGAATCGAATGGGTCACCATCGACATTCCGGTAATGTGCACATGATCGGCGATATCCAGATGACCGACGACCCCGACGCCGCCGGCGAGCGTACAGTGCCGGCCGATACGGGTGCTGCCGGAAATGCCCACGCAGCCGGCGATGGCCGTGTGCGCGCCAATGAAGACATTATGCGCGACCTGAACCTGATTATCGATCTTGACGCCTTCCTCGATCACCGTGTCGCCCAGGGCGCCGCGATCGACGGTGGTGTTGGCGCCGATCTCGACGTCATCGCCGATGGAGACACTCCCGACCTGGGGGATCTTCTCCCACCGCTGAGCGACGCGCGCCATGCCGAAGCCGTCGCTACCGATGACCACCCCTGGGTGGAGCAGCGCGCGCTGACCGACCCGGGCTCCGGCGAGCACCGTCACCCGGGCCACCAGGCGACTGCCGGCACCAATGCTGACCCCCGCTGCGAGTACACAGGCCGGGCCAATGAAAACCCCCGCGCCGACGCTGGCGCGCGCCTCCACTACCGCGCCGGGGCCCACCCATGCGCTGGCGTCGACCTCAGCGGCAGGATCGACCACTGCCTGCGGATGGATTCCACGCGGGAGCGTGTCGGCGGGATGGAGCAACCTCGCGGCCCGCGCATAGGCCAGATAAGGGTCGTCACAGATCAATACGGCGCTCGGTGCCGCCCCCGCCTCGGCCGCGCGCAGAATCACCGCCGAGGCCCGGGTGGCGGCCAGATGACGCCGATAGCGGCCATTGGCGAGAAAACTCAGTTGTCCGGGCACGGCGTCTTTCAACGTCGCCATGCCCTCGATGAGCGTGCGGCCGTCGCCGCGCAGCTCGGCATCCAGTGCCTGCGCCAGCTGGGCGAGCGTCAGTGACATGCGCCGTCGCGGTTATTTGCCGGACTTGGCCTGGGCCTTGAGTTTATCCAGGACAAAATCGGTGATATCCACGCTCTTGTTCGAGTAGACCACGCCTTGCCCCAGAATCACGTCGTAGTTCTTCTCCTTCGCCAGCGTCACGGTCGCTTCATACATCTGCCGTTGCAGCTTCGACAGGACTTCGTTCTTGCGGATGTTGAGGTCATCGCGGAACTCGTCCTGGGTGCGCTTGAGCTCGCGCCGCTTGGAGAGAATCTCGCGCTCGAGCTTGCTGCTTTCCTTCTCGCTCATCACGGCGCCGTCGCGCGCGGCCTTGTCTTCAAGGTCGCGAATGCTTTTTTGCAGTTTCACCAATTCCTGTTCGCGGGGCGCAAATTCGGTTTCGATGTCGGCCTGCGCCGATTTCGCCTGTGGCGCCTCTTCCATCAGCCGGACCGTGTCCACCACGCCGACGCGGGTTTCCGCCATCGCCGGAGCGCCGATCAGCGCGCTCGCCGCCAACAACGGTACGGATATTCTCGCTAACATGTTCACAAAGTCTCTCCTCGAAAAATTAACTGGTCGTGGCCGATCGATCAGAAGCCGGCACCCAGCGTGAACTGGAACTGTTGCAGCTTGTCGCCCGATTGGTCGTTAAAGGGTTGCGCTATGCTGATAGTCAGCGGACCCACTGGAGACAACCAGGCGGCGCCCAGACCCACGGACATGCGCAGTTCGTTCGCCGACCAGTCGCCGGCACCGGCAAATACATTACCCACATCGGTGAACAGGCTCAAGCGCACGGCATTGCTTTCTGTCAAAAAGGGTGGCGGAAACAGTAGTTGAGCGGTTCCTACGGTGCGGAAGTTGCCACCAATCGGAAGATTACGGCTGTCGCGTGGGCCGAGTGAGTAATCCTCATAGCCGCGGACAGAGCCAGACCTCACGCCACCGGCATAGAAATTCTCGAAAAACGGCATTTCACTGAAATTGCCGAAGCCGTCGCCATAGCCGATGTCGGTTTTCAACTCGAAGACAAACAGGCGCGTTAACGGAACAAACTGCTGCAGGGTCAAATTGAGTTTATAAAACTCCAGTTCCGAGCCGGGGAATTTGCTCTCTGCACTTACCCGTCGCACCCCGCCCTCGTTGGGAAAAATACGTCGGTCGCGGGTGTCATGGGTAAAGCTTGTCGATAACCCAAAGCTAAGAAATTCATTGCCATAACGGTTGATGAAATCCAATACTTCCTGCGAGGCAAGCTGTGATGTGCTCAATTTCAGGCTGTCGGCCAAGAAACTGAACTGGAAAGAATTGAATTCATTGATTGGAAACCCGTACGTGAGATTGCTGCCAAAGGTATCGGTTGAGTAGCTCGTGATATTGAGTCGATTGGCGTTGGTGCTACGGTAATAGGCGCCGAAGCCGCGGCTGATGCCATCGACACTGTAATATGGGTTGTTATAAGAAAAGCTGTAAACACTGTTGTAGCTGCTATTATTGAGCGAAACGCTGACACTACGCCCGGTACCGAGAAAGTTGTCCTGGGAAATGCTGCCATTGAGGATGATGCCCGAGGTCTGCGAAAACCCCACGCCCAGGGAGATACTGCCCGAGGGCTGCTCGACCACCGAGTAATTCACGTCCACCTGGTCGGTGGCGCCCGGCACCGCCGGGGTCTCGACATTCACCGTTTCAAAAAAACCCAGACGCTGCAGCCGGGTGCGGGAACGTTCGACTTTTTCCGCGGAGAACCACCCGCCTTCCATCTGCCGCATCTCCTGGCGCAGAACCTGGTCGCGGGTTTTGCTGTTGCCGGCGAAATTGATCCGTCGGACATAGACGCGCTTGCCCGGGTCGACGAAGAAGGTCAGATCGACCTCGCGGGTCTTCTCGTCGATCTCGGGCACGGTATTGACGTTGGCGAAGGCGTAACCCTCGTTGCCGAGCGTTTTGGAGATGCGGGTGACGGTGTCGGTGACGCGCTTGCGAGAAAAAACGTCACCGGCGTTTATCTGGAAATCCGGGTAGAGTTTCTCCGGCGGCACCGCCAGTTCTCCGGACAGACGGATTTCGCGCACCTTGTACTGCTTGCCCTCGGAGATATTGATGGTGATGTAGATGTCTTTCTTATCCGGCGTGATCGACACCTGCGTTGAGTTGATGGCGAACTTGATGTATCCGCGGTCCTGATAGAACGAGCGCAGGGTTTCCAGGTCCGCCGCCAGCTCCTGCTTGGAATATTGGTCGTCCTTGGTGTAGAACGACAACCAGTTGGGGGTGCTCTGGTTGAATTTCTCCAACAGGGTTTCGTCGTCGAAGACCTTGTTGCCGACGATGTTGATCTGGCGAATCTTGGCCACCGCGCCTTCGGAAACGTCGATCAGGATATCTACCCGGTTCCGCTCCAGCGGCGTCACCGTGGTCTGAATCTTCACGCCGTACTTGCCGCGGCTGTAATACTGCCGCTCCAGCTCCAGCTCGACTTTCTCCAGCAACGAGCGATCGAAGACCCGCCCTTTGGCCAGCCCTATATCCTTCAGCGAGTCGAGCAGCGGCTCGGTTTCCAGGTCTTCGTTGCCCTGGATCTTGATGTCGGCGATCGCCGGGCGCTCGGTCACCACCACCACCAGGACATCGCCGTCGCGCTCCAGGCGCACATTCTTGAAAAATCCCGACTTGAACAAGGCGCGAATGGTGCGCTCCGATTCATACTGGGTGAACTGATCGCCCACCTGCACCGGGAGGAAGTTGAATACCGTACCCGGTGATATACGCTGTAAACCCTCCACGCGGATGTCGCTGACGCGGAAGCTGTCGAAAGCCTGCGCGGGAAGCGATAACAGGCCGAGAACACACGACAGAACGATAAGAAGACGGCGCAGTGTCACTTCCAAGGTACTCAGGCTCCAAACAGTCGGGTCAGATCATTGTAAAAAGCGATACTCATCAGCATCAGCAACAGCACGATGCCCAGCTGCTGGCCGACCTGCTGCGCGGCCTCCGACAGCGGCCGGCCACGCAACCACTCGATCAGGTTGTAGAGCAGGTGGCCGCCGTCGAGCACCGGTATCGGCAGCAGGTTCAACACACCCAGGCTGATGCTGACAATGGCGAGAAACTTGAGGAAACTTGCCAGGCCGATACTGGCCGAATAGCCGGCGTATTGGGCGATGCTGATCGGGCCGCTGATGTTCTCGACCGATGCCCTCCCGGCCAGCATGCCCCACAAGGTGCGTACCGTCAGCGCGCTCATCTCCCAGGTACTGCCGAGCGCCTTGGTCACCGCCTGCAGCGGTCCGTAACGCACCTGGGTGCGCAGCCCCTCCTCCACCTCAGGCGGCGGCGGGCGCACATACGCCCCGATCTGGCCGATGCTTTCGCCCCGCTCTTCGACCGTGCGCGGGATCAGCGTCAATGGCAGCCGCCGGCCGTCTCGTTCGACCTCGACCCGCAGTTGGCTGCCCGGGTGGGCGCGGATGTAATCCACCCAGTCACCCCAGCTGTCGATCCTGGTCGCGTCCACGGCCAGCACGCGGTCGCCGGGACGCAACCCGGCCTGCTCGGCCGGACCGCCCGCGACCAGGCGCTCGATGACCGGAGCCAGCACCGGGTGCCAGACGGAAAGACCCAGATTCTGCAGCAGACCTCCCTTGTCGAGCGCGTTGTCCTGGGCGGCAAAATTGAACCGCAACACCTTGTGCTCGCCATCGGGCCTTTGCACCAGGACATCGACCGTTTCGGCCGCCAGGGCGGAGTCGAGCAGCTCCAGGGTGGCGCTGTCCCAGGTGGGCGTCGGCGTGTCTTTAACCCGCAGAATCTGATCGCCGTTGACAAAGCCGGCGACGGCGGCGGCCGAGCGTGGCGCCACCTCGCCGACTATCGGCTTGATGCCCGGCACACCGCTGACGAACATCAGCCAATAGGCGACGATGGCGAAAAGAAAATTGAACAACGGACCGGCCAGAATCACCGCCGAGCGGGTCGCCAGCGACTGGCGATTGAAGGCGCGCGCGGCCTCCTGAGGGGGCACTTGCGCTTCGCGCTCGTCGAGCATTTTGACGTAGCCGCCAAGCGGCAAGGCGGCGATGGCGAATTCCGTGTCGTCGGCGCCAAAGCGCCGCGACCATAGCGGCTTGCCGAAACCGATGGAGAAACGCAACACCTTGACGCCCAGTTTGCGCGCCACCCAGAAATGGCCGAATTCGTGCACCGCGACCAGAACACTGATGGCCACGACGAATGCCAGCAATGAGGCTCCGAAGCCACTCATATCACCACCTTTCGCCCGCTGGGAGCGCCGATCAGATCGAGCGCGCAGGCACGCGCGCGCGCGTCGTCCTCGAGGATTCGCTCGACCGAATCGGCCGCTCCCGGAGTCAGTTTTTCCAGTGTGGTTTCGATCACGGCGGGAATACCGGTGAACGCCAAGCGTCGGTCGAGAAACGCCTGCACCGCCACTTCGTTGGCCGCGTTCAGAATCGCCGGCGCCGTACCGCCGGCGTGCCAGGCTTCCTGGGCCAGGCGCAAGCAGGGGAAACGGTGTGTATCGGGGGCCTCAAAGTCCAGGCGACCGACGGCGAAGATATCCAGTGGCTCGACACCGGCGTCGATGCGACGCGGCCACGCCAGGCAATGGGCGATGGGGGTGCGCATATCGGGATTGCCCAGCTGGGCGAGCACCGAGCCGTCGTGATACTGCACCATCGAGTGCACCACGCTTTGCGGGTGAATAATGACCTGCACGTCCTCTTCCGGCAAGGCGAACAACCAACAGGCTTCGATCACCTCCAGCCCTTTGTTCATCATGGTGGCGGAGTCGACTGAGATTTTGCGCCCCATTTCCCAGTTGGGATGAGCGCAAGCCTGCTCGGGCGAGAGTTTGGACATCTGCTCGGGTGCGGTAGTTCGAAACGGACCGCCGGAGGCGGTCAACAGGATGCGGGTCACGCCATCGGGGCGACCCGCGCCGGGCAGATAACCGGCCGGCATGCTCTGAAAGAGCGCGTTGTGCTCGCTGTCGACCGGTAACAGCGTGGCCCCGCCGGCCACCACCTGTTGCATGAACAGGCCACCCGACATGACCAGCGCTTCCTTGTTGGCCAGCAGGATCCGCTTGCCGCCGCGGGCCGCTTCCAGGGTCGGCAACAGGCCGGCCGCGCCGACAATCGCGGACATCACGGTGTCGACCTGGGCCAGAGCCACCACTTCACACAGCCCCTGCGCGCCGGCCAGCACCTGGGTATCCGGCGCGCCACGGCGCAGCTCCCGCCGCAGTCGCTCGGCGGCATCCGTATCGGCCATCACCGCCCAATCCGGCCGATGGCGGCGGCACAGATCGAGCAGACCCTCGACGTCGCGGTTGGCCGTGAGCGCCACGGCCCGATAACGATCCGGATGGCGCTCGATGACATCCAGCGTGCTCAGACCGATGGAACCGGTCGCGCCGAGGACCGCGACACCTTGCCGCGGGCCGTTCACAGACCCACCCAGCGCAGGCCGAAAACAAATACCGGTGCCGCCGCCAGCAGGCTATCGGCGCGGTCGAGCACACCGCCGTGCCCCGGTATCAGCGAGCCCGAATCCTTGACCCCGCGCTGGCGTTTCAGCAGGCTTTCCAGCAGATCGCCGACGATGGAGAACAGGACCGTGACCAGACAGACCAGAATGAAGCTGGTGAAAGTCGCCGCCGGCAGACCCAGGAACCAGGCGTAACCGAGCGCGAACACGCCGGTGGCGATCAGGGCGCCGTAGACGCCTTCCCAGGTCTTGCCCGGGCTGACCTGGGGCGCGAGTTTTCGCTGCCCGAAGACTTTGCCGGCGAAATAGGCGCCGCTGTCGGCCGCCCATACCAGCAGCATCACATACAATACCCAGCGTGGCCCTTCGTCCGGGCGGGCGTGCAGAATCACCAGCGCCATCCAGGTGCTGACCAACATGCCGATGCCGAGTACGGCTTTAGCAATGCTGTGCAGGCGAGTTTCGCTGCTACCGAGCGCGGGGCGCGAGACCCAGAACAGCACGAACAACCACCACAGCATCGCCACCCACAGGACCGTGGTGACGAACACCTCCGAGCGGACCATGAGCCAGGCCGCGGCGGTCGCGATGACGGTGGCGAGCAGGTAGAGCAGCCGCGCCC
Organism: Thiogranum sp.; assembly: GCA_030148805.1. GTDB lineage: Bacteria > Pseudomonadota > Gammaproteobacteria > DSM-19610 > DSM-19610 > Thiogranum. The sequence goes on from JASBSS010000026.1 coordinate 246,012, forward strand.
GGGTGCCGCGCAGCGGCACCAGCGCGCTCCACTCCCAGGCGCCGCCGAGCAACACCAGCGCCAGCAACAGCGCGAACGTACTCTGTCCGGTGAACAAAACGGCGACCAACACCAGCGGCACCATCACCAGGGCGCTGAGGATGCGCTGTCTAAGCACGCCGGGACTGCTCCACCTGGTCGCCGGTGCGGCCGAAACGCCGTTGCCGGCGAGCGAAGGATTCCAGTGCCTCGGCAAACGCGGCATCGTCGAAGTCGGGCCACAACAAGTCGGTGAAATACAACTCCGTGTAAGCCAGCTGCCACAGCAGGTAATTGCTGATGCGCTGCTCGCCGCCCGTCCGGATGAACAGATCCGGTTCCGGCAGATCGGCCAGCGACAGGGACTGGCCCAGGGTGTCGCAATCGATCGACTCCACATCGAGCACTCCGGCCTGCACCCGCGCGGCCAGCGCGCGTGCGGCATGGGCGATATCCCAGCGCCCGCCATAATTGACCGCGATCACCAGCGTCAGTCCCGCGTTCTGTGCGGTGAGCTGTTCCGCCTCGGCCATCAGGGTCTGCATTTTGGCGTCGAAAGCGCCGCGATCGCCGATAAAGCGCACCTTGACGCGGTTGCGGTGCAGCTCGTCGATTTCCTTGCGGATGGTGTGCACGAACAGCTCGATCAGCAGGCTGACCTCGGTCTTGGGGCGCCGCCAGTTTTCACTGGAAAAGGCAAACAGGGTGAGCACCTCGATACCGCGCTCACGACAGGCGACCACGGCACGACGCACCGCCTTGACACCCTCGCGGTGTCCCATCGGCCGCGGCAGATTACGGGTGCGGGCCCAGCGACCGTTGCCGTCCATGATGATGGCGACGTGGCGCGGCAGTCGGGCGAGAGACGGCGGCGTGGTTTGAGCAGGTTCCCGTGTCATGCCGCCGTCTAGATCTCCATCAACTCCGCTTCTTTTCCGGCCAGCAGCTTGTCGGCTTCCTGGATGAACTTGTCGGTGAGCTTCTGGATAGCCTCCTGGGCGCGACGTTCGTCGTCCTCGGAAATCTCCTTTTCCTTGAGCAGGTCCTTGAAATCGCTGTTGGCGTCACGGCGGATGTTGCGAATGGCCACGCGCGCGCCTTCGGCCTCGGCGCGCACCACCCGTACCAGGTCGCGGCGGCGCTCCTCGGTCAGCGCCGGCATCGGGATGCGGATCACCGTGCCCGCGGTATTCGGATTCAGCCCCAGATCCGATGTCATGATGGCTTTTTCAATCACCTGTACCATGGGTTTCTCCCACGGCGTGACGCTCAACGTGCGGGCGTCCTCGACCGCCACGTTGGCCGCCTGGGTCAGCGGCACCTCGGAGCCGTAATAATCGACCTTGATGTGATCGAGCAGACTGGGATGCGCCCTGCCCGTGCGGATTTTGCTCAATTCGGACTTGAAGGCCTCCACGCTCTTGCCCATCCGTTCGCGCGCATCGGCGATGATCTCGTCTATCATTGCTACTTACTCCACCAGGGTCCCGATATTCTCGCCGGCCACCACTTTCTCCAGATTGCCGCTCAGATTGAGGTCGAACACGCGCACCGGCATGCCCTGGTCGCGGCACAACACCAGTGCGGTGGCGTCCATCACACCCAGCTTTTTGGCGATGGCCTCGTCGTAACTCAATTTCTCGTAGCGAACCGCCGCGGGATTGTTCACCGGGTCGGCGTCGTAGACGCCATCGACCTTGGTGGCCTTGAGCATGATGTCGGCGCCGATTTCGATGGCGCGCAGACTGGCGGCCGAATCGGTGGTGAAAAACGGGTTGCCGGTACCGGCGGCGAAAATGACCACCCGCCCCTTTTCCAGATGACGGACCGCCCGTCGGCGGATGTAGTCCTCGCACACCTGGTTGATTTTCAGCGCCGACATCACCCGGCAGCGGCTGCCGAGCTTCTCCAGCGCGTCCTGCATCGCCAGCGAGTTGATGACCGTGGCCAGCATGCCCATATGGTCGCCGGTCACCCGGTCCATGCCGGCCTGAGCCAGGCCGGCACCGCGGAAAATGTTGCCGCCCCCGAGCACCAGGCCGATCTCCACGCCGGCCTCCGAGAGGCGGTGGACCTCCTCGGCGATGCGTCCGATGACGCTCGGCTCGATGCCGTAGTCACCTTCGCCCATGAGGGCTTCGCCACTGAGTTTGAGCAAGATCCGGCGGTAGGCAAACTGGTTTTCTGGCATGGTCCTGTCTTTGTTCGGTTGCAAAATGGGGCCGCAGCGCGACCCCATGAATCATACCGGGATGCGATCCTCGCGTCCTCCCGGTCCGGCAAACAGGCTCAGTTGCCCCGGGCCTGTGCCATCACCTCTTCGGCAAAGTTCTCGGTCTTCTTTTCCACGCCTTCGCCCAATTCCAGGCGGTCGAAGCCCACCACCGTCGCGCCGGCGGCCTTCAGCAGCTGGCCCACGGTCTGGTCGGGATCCTTGACGAAGGGCTGGCCCACGAGGGTGATTTCCCCAAGAAACTTGCGGATCCGGCCGCTGACCATCTTTTCGACGATCTCCGCGGGCTTGCCGCTGGCCTGGGCCTGGGCGGAAAAGATCTCCCGCTCCTTGTCCAGCATTTCCTGCGGCACCCCGCTCTCGTCGACGCACACCGGCTTGCTGGCGGCGATATGCATGGCGACATCGCGGGCCAGCTCGGCATCTCCGCCCTTGAGTTCGACCAGCACGCCGATGCGGCTGCCGTGCAAATAACTGGCGATGCTGCCGGCGTCCGCCTGGCGGCGGGAGAAGCGCCTGACGGTGATGTTTTCGCCAATGGTGGCGATCAGCCCGCGCCGGGCCTCCTCGATGCTGGCGCCGCCGTCTTCCAGGGGCAGTCCCATCAGGGTCTCCAGATCGGCCGGGGAATCGCTCATGATGCGCGCCGCCACCGCGCGGGCGAAATCCTGGAACTCCTGCTTGTTGGCGACGAAATCGGTTTCGGAGTTGACCTCCAGGACCACCGCCGACTTGCCCTCGCCGCTGACCTCCACCACGATGGTGCCCTCGGCGGCCACGCGGCCGGCCTTCTTGTCGGCCTTGGCCAAGCCGGATTTGCGTAATTCCTCCGCCGCCGTATCCATGTCGCCGTCGGCATCCACCAGAGCCTTCTTGCACTCCATCATGCCGCAGCCGGTACGCTGGCGCAGTTCTTTGACCTGCGCTGCACTAATAGCCATTACTGTTACCTCTTGAATTCTGTTTTGCCGGGTTGCGGACGAAAATCACTCAGCCGAGGCGCCGCCGCCGGCCACTTCGACAAATTCGTCCTCGCTGGCGCCGCCGACCTGGGCCATCGCCGTGCGGCCTTCCTGGACGGCGTCCGCCACGCCCTGGACATAGAGCTGGATGGCGCGAATCGAATCGTCGTTACCCGGGATCACATAGTCCACGTCGTCGGGGGAATTGTTGGAATCCACCACGCCGACGACCGGAATGCCCAGTTTGCGGGCCTCGGCGACGGCGATTTTTTCGTGGCCGACATCGACGATGAACATCGCGTCGGGCAGACGGTTCATATCCTTGATGCCGCCAAGGCTGCGATCGAGCTTGTCTTTTTCCCGCCGCAGCATGAGCGCCTCCTTCTTGCTCATTTTCTCGAAGGTGCCGTCCTGTTCCATGGCCTCGAGATCCTTCAGGCGCTTGATCGACTGCCGTACGGTCTTGAAATTGGTCATCATGCCGCCCAGCCAGCGGTGATTGACATATGGCATCTTGCAGCGCGTGGCTTCGCTGCGGATGGTGTCGCGCGCCGAGCGCTTGGTGCCGACAAACAGGATGGTGCCCTTGTTGCCCACCAGCTTGCCGATGAAATTCAAGGCGTCGTTGTAGAGCGGAAGGGTCTTTTCCAGGTTAATGATATGGATTTTGCTGCGTTCGCCGAAAATGAAAGGCGCCATTTTCGGATTCCAGAAACGGGCCTGATGCCCGAAATGCACGCCAGCTTCAAGCATTTGGCGCATGCTTACGGTAGACATAGTATAAACCTCATCGCAGGGTTGAGCCTCCATACGCCCCTTGGCGGCAACCCGTCGCGGGCACCCGGCCGCAAGTGTCGGCGTATGTGTGGATTCGTTCCGCGCCGCCGGAGCTTTACGGAACCTGTAGTTAACAAGCCGCGCTTTATACCATACACTACCCCTAACAGCAATCATTCCGGCAACTTAGCCGGATCTCTAGGACCACTCACCAGCAGCTGGAACCCGCCGTGCGCGACGGGGATGGAAAGTCATGGCAGCCAGTATCAAAACCAACGAAGAAATCGACAAAATGCGGGTCGCGGGCCGTCTCGCCGCCGACGTGCTCGAAATGATCCAACCCCACGTCCAGCCCGGCATAACCACCGCCGAACTGGATCGTATCTGCCACGACTACATCGTCAACGAACAACAGGCGATCCCGGCACCGCTCAACTACCGTGGGTTTCCCAAGTCGATCTGCACCAGTCTGAATCATCAGGTCTGCCACGGCATCCCCGGCGACCGCCGGCTCAAGGCCGGGGACATGCTCAACATCGACGTCACGGTCATCAAGGACGGGTTTCACGGCGACACCAGCAAGATTTTCTTCATCGGCGAGCCCTCGGTGATCGCCAAACGGCTGGCCAGCGTCACCTACGAGTGCATGTGTCTGGGGATTCGCATGGTCAGGCCCGGGGTGCAACTGGGCGACATCGGTCATGCCATCCAGCGTCACGCCGAAGCGCATAACTATTCCATCGTCAGGGAATACTGTGGCCACGGCATCGGCCGGGAGTTTCACGAAGACCCGCAGGTACTGCATTACGGCAGGCCCGGGACCGGGATGACGCTGGAAGCGGGCATGACCTTCACCATCGAGCCGATGGTGAACGTGGGAAGGCGCCAGACCAAGCTGCTCAAAGACGGCTGGACGGTGGTCACCAAGGACCACAGCCTTTCGGCCCAGTGGGAGCACACCGTCCTGGTGACCCCCTCGGGCTACGAGGTGCTCACCCTGCGCCCGGACGAGTCCATCTGATGATCGGTGACTCGGCCCCGGCACTGCCCGAGCGCGCGGGACACGCCGGCGACCCGCCCTTCTCCCTGTGGTTCGACACCAGTCTGCTCGAGGACAATGCGGCGAACGCCCAGCCCAAGGGTTATCGCCGTTTCCTGCAACAGGTGCGTGAGGTCCTGGCACAGCGCTTCGCCGCCGGGGAGGACATCATCGCCCTGATCCATGCCCGCAGCTGGGCCGTCGATCAGGTGCTAGTACGCTGTTGGGCACATTGGCTCGGCGAGTTCGACGGCACCCTGGTGGCCGTCGGCGGTTACGGACGCTGCGAGCTCCTGCCCGGTTCCGACATCGACATCATGGTGCTTTTGGCCCACCCCGAAGACCCGGCCTCGGGCAGCCGTCTGGAAGGCATGCTCACGCAGCTGTGGGACATCGGTCTGGAGGTGGGGCACAGCGTGCGCACCCTCCAGGAGTGCCACGATCAGGCCAGCGCCGATATCACCGTGGCCACCAATCTGATGGAAGCGCGGCGTTTGTGCGGTTCGCGAACGCTGTTCGAGCAATTGCGCGGCTGCACCGGTCCGGACAGCCTGTGGCCGAGTCCGGCGTTTTTCGCCGCCAAGCTCGAGGAACAGCAACTGCGTTACCAACGTTTTGACGACGCGCTCTACAACCTGGAGCCCAACGTCAAGGAAGGCCCCGGCGGTCTGCGCGACGGCCAGATGATCGCCTGGGTGTTCAAGCGCCATTTCGGCTCCGGCCAGCTCCAGGACCTTATCGCCCGCGGCTTCATCAGCGACGAGGAATACGCCGAGCTGATGGAAAGCCAGCGCTTTCTCTGGCGGGTGCGCTTCGGCCTGCATCAGATCACCGGGCGGCGCGAGGATCGGTTGCTGTTCGATCACCAGCGCACCCTGGCCAGGCAGTTCGGCTACCGCGACGAGGCGCACCATCTCGCGGTGGAATGGTTCATGAAGGATTATTATCTGGCTATCCGCCAGCTCAGCCTGCTCAACGAGATGTTGTTGCAGCTGTTCAAGGAAGCGATTCTGTACGCCGAGGATGAACCGGCCACGGTACGCAAGATCAACCGTCGCTTTCAGGCCCGCAAGGGCTTTCTCGAAGTCGCTTATGACAGCGTGTTCGAACACTACCCCTTCGCCATGCTGGAAGTGTTCCTGCTACTGCAACAGCAGCCCGAACTGGAGGGAATCAGAGCGTCGACCATCCGGTTGTTGCGCCAATACCAGCATTTGATCGACGACGAGTTTCGCGCCGACATCCGCTGTCGCAGCCTGTTCATGGAAATCTTCCGCCAGCCGCGCGGGCTCACCCACGAGCTGCGGCGGATGAACCGCTACGGCATCCTGGCGGCCTATTACCCGCCGTTCGAGGCCATCGTCGGTCAGATGCAGCACGACCTGTTCCATGCCTACACCGTGGATGAGCATACCCTGTTCGTCGTTCGCAACCTGCGGCGTTTCAGCGTGCCCGCGCACACCCACGAATTCCCCCTGTGCAGCCGGGTGGCGGAGAGCATCCCCAAGCCCGAGCTTTTGTATCTCGCCGGGTTTTTCCACGACATCGCCAAGGGCCGCGGCGGCAATCACTCCGAACTCGGGGCCGTCGACGCGCGTGAGTTCCTCGCCCGCCACGGCCTGAGTGAGTACGACTGCAATCTGGTCGCCTGGCTGGTGGAGAACCACCTGCTGATGTCGAGCGTGGCGCAGCGGCGCGACATCTCGGATCCGGAGGTGATCCATGAATTCGCCTGCCAGGTGGGCGCGCGCACGCGCCTGGATTTTCTCTATCTGCTCACGGTGGCCGATATCTGCGGCACCAACCCCACGCTCTGGAACAGCTGGAAGGATGCGCTGCTCAAGGAGCTGTACAACGCCACCCGCAGCGCGCTGTTGCGCGGCTTGGAAAATCCGCTGCATCGCGAAGAGCTGATCGGGGACATCAAGAACGCCGCGCGGGCGCTGCTGCTCGAACAGGGTGTCGATGCGCAACTGCTGGAGAAACTCTGGCAGGACCTGCCGGAAGACTATTTCCTGCGCCACAAGGTCAACGAAGTGGTCTGGCACGCCGGGGTCATTCTCGAGCCCGGTTCCAGCGACGGGGTCCGGGTGGCGCTGCAACCGCACTCGGAGCGCGGCGGCAGCGCGCTGTTTATCTACACCCCGGTGATGGACCGGCTGTTCAGCCGCACCACCGCCTTGCTCGATCAGCTAGGCCTGACGATCACCGAAGCGCGCATCATCACCACCGCCCGTGACTACGCGGTGGACACCTATCAGGTGCTCAACGCCTCCGGCGAGCCGGTTCTCGATCGCTATCAGGCCCAGGAACTGATGACCCTGCTCAACCGGGAACTGGCCGAGCCGGAGGGCGAAACCACGGCGGTGACCCGTTCTGCGCCGCGTCGGCTGCGGCATTTCAAGGTGCCGACCCGCGTCAGTTTCGAGCCCGATGAAACCGCCCAGCGCACCATTGTCGAGCTGGTCACCACCGACTATCCCGGACTGCTCTCGCGTATCGGGCGGGTGTTTTTCAACAACGCCATTCAGTTGCAGAACGCCAAAATAACCACTTTCGGCTCGCAGGCCGAAGACGTTTTCTTCGTCACCGACATGCAGGGGCGCCCGCTCGGCGAAAAACAGCAAAGTGAATTGCGCGCGAGCCTGATCGACGCGCTGGACAACGTCGACTAGGACGCCGGGGCCTCGATCAACTCCAGCGCGTTGCCGTCGGGGTCGCGCACGAAGGCCGCGCGCCGACCCGAGCGGCTGCGGGTGAAAGCCACGCCGGCCGCTTCCAGGCGCTGCAGATAGGCGGGCAGATTTTCCACCTGCAGCGCCAGGTGCCGGTCGCGACCGGGGTGCGACGGGCGGCCGGCCACCGGATCGCAATTGGGCACCTGCAACAGGTGGATCTGCTGTCCGTCGAGGCTCAGCCAGGCGCCGGCAAATTCCATCTCCGGCCGATTCTCGTCGACGTCGAGACCGAGCAGACCGACATAGAAGCGCAGCGCCACGGCGACATCGGAGACCACCAGGCTGACATGATGAATGCGCGCGCTCATGCGCAGGTTCTCACTTGAGCGTGGGCCGCCAGGTAGCCCGCCAGGACGATCAGCGCACCGCCGAGCCATTCCTGCGCCAGTACCCGCTCGTCGGTCAGCAACATGGCCGACAAGGCACCCACGACCAGTTCGAACAGCAGAATCACCGCCGAGCGGTGCACCGGCATATGCGTTACCCCGTAAATCACGCTCAGCGTCATGATACTGAATCCCAACCAACCGAGCAGCAACGCGCCCAGCCAGGCGCCGGCCTGGGCCTGCGGCACGGGCTCGGCGGACACCAGAATCCAGACGGCGGCCACCAGCGCCACGCCCAACCAGTCGGCTGCCGCCTTGTCGCGCACCCCGACCGCGTGCAGCTTGCGCACCAGTACATTGGAGAAAGCGAAAGCCATGCCCGAGGACGCCGCCAGCCAATCGGCGCGGTCGCGCGGCCAGGGCAGGCCGATTTGCGGGTCCCACAACATGGTGACCGCGCCGCCCACCGCCAGGGTGAACACCACCAGCCCCTGCCGCCCCGGGTGCTCCCCCAGCAACGCCCAGCCAAGGATCAACGCCCACAGCGGGGAGAGATAGAACAACAACAACACCCGTACCACATTGCCGTCGATGACCGCCAGCACGAACGAGACATTGCACCACCCCACCGCGAGCGCCATCAGCGTCATCAACAGGGGGTTGGCGCGCCAGGCCGGCGCGCTGCGCCACAGCCAGAGGCTGCCCAGCGACAAGGCCGCGCCATAGCTCGCCAGTGAGGCCCAAAGCCCGCCGATACCCTGGGCATCGAGCAGGCGCAGTGGATACCACACCAGCCCCCAGAGACTGGCGGCGAGCAATAAACTGGCTATCGGTAGGAATCGGTGATTGGAGCCCAGCATCAGTTTCCGTATACTTCCTGTTTTCCTGTCATATCCTGCTCGTTTTCATGAATCCGGACCTGGCTCGTCTGCAACCCTACCCGTTCGAGCGTCTGGCGCAATTGTTCGCCGGTGTGACGCCGCCGACCGGCTTGGCGCCGATTCGCCTGTCGATCGGCGAACCGCGGCACGCGGCACCCGCCTTTGTCGCCGAGACGCTGACGCAACAGCTGCAAGGTCTGTCGCAGTATCCTTCGACCCGCGGCAGCGACTGTCTGCGCGAGGCGATCGCCCGATGGCTGCTCCAGCGCTATCGGTTGCCGGCCGGCAGCATCGACCCGGCACGCCATCTGCTGCCGGTAAACGGTACCCGGGAAGCCTTGTTCGCCATTGCCCAGTGCATCGTCGAGCGCCAGCGGCAGCCGCTTGTATTGATGCCAAACCCCTTTTATCAGATCTACGAAGGCGCCGCATTACTGGCGGGCGCGCAACCGGCGTTTTATAATCTGACCCCGGAAAATGACTATTTACCCGATTTTACCGCCATCGACGCTCAAGTTTGGGAGCGTTGCCAGCTATTGTACTTGTGTTCGCCCGGAAACCCGGCCGGACGCGTAAGCGACCTGCCAGCATTGCAGGCGCTCATCGAGCGGGCCGAACGTCACGACTTCGTCATCGTCTCCGACGAATGCTACGCGGAAATCTATCAGGACGAAACTCAGCCGCCGGTCGGACTGCTGCAGGCGGCCGCGGCGATGGGCCATCGCGATTATCGGCGTTGCTTAGTGTTCCACAGTTTGTCCAAGCGCTCCAACCTTCCCGGCCTGCGCTCCGGCTTTGTCGCCGGCGACGCCGCGCTGATCGAGGCGTTTTTCCGCTACCGCACCTATCATGGCTGCGCCATGCCGCCGGCCACCCAGGCGGCCAGTCAAAGCGCCTGGGGTGATGAGGCCCACGTGGTCGAAAACCGCCGTCTGTATCGGGAAAAATTCGCCGCGGTTACCGATATACTGGCGCCGGTACTCGCAGCCAGCGCGCCGCCGGCGGGATTTTATCTGTGGCCACGCACGCCGATGGACGACGAAGCTTTCGCCCGCGGATTATTGCAACAACAAAACGTCATCGTCTTGCCCGGCTCCTACCTGTCGCGCGACACCGCGACGGGCAACCCGGGCGCGCGCCATGTGCGCATGGCGCTGGTCGCCCCATTGGATGAATGTATCGAGGCCGCACAACGCATACGCGGCTATGTGGAAACTTTATGACTCGGAGAAACCCATGAACGACTTGCAGGCCACTATCGATGAAGCCTTCGAAAGGCGCGCTGACATCACGCCGCGCAGCGTCGAAACCCACGTCAAGGAAGCCACCCTGGAAGCCATCCGATTGCTCGACAGCGGCCAGGCCCGGGTGGCGGAAAAGAAAGACGGCGGCTGGGTGGTCAACGACTGGCTGAAAAAGGCCGTGCTGTTGTCGTTTCGTATCCAGGACAACGAGTTCATGAAAGGCGGGTTCACCAATTACTATGACAAGGTCAGTTCGAAATACGCCGACCACAACGCCCGTGAATTCCGCGCCGGCGGCGTGCGTGTGGTCCCCCCGGCCACCGCGCGTTTTGGCTCCCATATCGCCCCGGGGGTGGTCCTGATGCCCTCCTACGTGAATATCGGGGCCTATGTCGACAGCGGCACCATGGTGGACACCTGGGCCACGGTCGGCTCCTGCGCGCAAATCGGCAAGAACGTCCATCTCTCCGGTGGCGTCGGTATCGGCGGCGTGCTCGAGCCGGTGCAGGCGGCACCGACCATCATCGAGGACGATTGTTTCATCGGCGCGCGCTCGGAAGTGGTCGAGGGCGTCATCGTCGAACAGGGTTCGGTGATCTCCATGGGGGTCTACATCGGCCAGAGCACGCGCATCTACGATCGCGAGAAGGACGAGATCATCTACGGCCGGGTACCGGCCGGCTCTGTCGTGGTCTCCGGCAACCTGCCCTCCAAGGACGGTAAATACAGTCTTTATTGCGCGGTCATCGTGAAGAAGGTCGACGAAAAAACCCGCGGCAAGGTCGGCATCAACGAACTGCTACGGGATATCTAGTCGCGGACAACCCCATGGTCACGATCTACGGCATCAGGAATTGCGACACCATGAAAAAAGCCATGCGTTGGCTGGACGAGCACGGTGTCGACTATCGCTTTCACGATTATCGTAAACAGGGGCTCGACGAGAAGCTGCTGCTCGGCTGGGAAAAGGAGCTGGGCTGGGAGGCGCTGCTCAACCGCCGCGGCATGCTGTGGCGCAAGCTCCCCGCCGCGACGCGTGAGACCATCGATCGCGAGTCGGCCCTGGCCTGCATGCGGGACAATCCGGGCATCATCAAACGACCGCTGCTGGATCTGGGACCACGGCGCCTGGTCGGGTTCAGCGCCGAGGACTACGCCGCCGCGTTTGAACGATGACGTGTGCAAACGGCACCAGCGCGGCAGATCAACCTACTGCGACGGCGACAAACCCAGTACACTAGGGTCATGTCGCCCACTGTCGAACTTGCCAAGGACCTCATCGGCCGCGCCTCGGTCACCCCGGCGGACGCCGGTTGTCAGGCCCTGCTGAGCTCGCGTCTGCGGGCTATCGGTTTCCGCTGTCAGGACCTGCCGTTCGGCGACGTGAGCAATCTGTGGGCGCGGCGCGGCACCGAGGCGCCGCTGCTGGTCTTTGCCGGCCATACCGACGTGGTGCCCAGCGGGCCTCTGGAGCAGTGGCACTCGGACCCTTTCACCCCGGAAATTCGCGACGGCCTGCTGTACGGTCGCGGCGCCGCGGACATGAAGGGTTCGCTCGCCGCCATGGTCACCGCCTGCGAGGCGTTCGTCGCCGAGCACCCCGAGCATCGCGGCTCACTGGGCTTTCTCATCACCAGCGACGAGGAAGGTCCGTCGATCGACGGCACCGTCAAGGTGGTGGAACATCTGCAGGCGCAGCACGAGCGCATCGACTGGTGCCTGGTCGGGGAACCGTCGAGCCGGGAACGACTCGGCGATGTGATCAAGAACGGCCGGCGCGGCTCGCTCAACGGCAAGCTGCGCGTACGCGGCCGCCAGGGACACGTGGCCTATCCTCACCTGGCGGCCAACCCGGTACACCTGGCCGCGCCGGCGCTGGCCGAGCTGGCCGCCATGGAATGGGACCAGGGCAACGCCCACTTCCCTCCCACCAGTTTGCAGATCTCCAACATCAACGCCGGGACCGGCGCGGAAAACGTCATTCCCGGTGACCTGCGGGCGCTGTTCAACTTGCGTTATTCCACCGAGATCGACGCCGCCGCCATCCAACAGCGCGTCCATGCCCTGCTCGATCGGCACGGCCTCGATTATTCCTTGGAGTGGCGCCTGTCGGGGGAGCCGTTTCTCACGCCCGCGGGTGAACTGGTGGAGGCCGCGCGCGCGGCGATCCACGAATTGGTGGGACTCGAAACCGAACTGTCGACCAGCGGCGGCACCTCGGACGGTCGCTTCATCGCCCCGACCGGCGCCCAGGTCCTGGAGCTGGGGCCGCTCAACGCCACCATCCACCAGGTCAACGAATGCGTGGCGGTGGCCGATCTGGACCTGCTGGCAGCGGTTTATCAGCGCATCTTGCAAAAGCTGCTGCTGACCTGACGTCCATGCGCGCCGTGGCGAACCAACCTGGAGGCATCGAGACAGCCATGAAGTTGTCGACCTTGTTGTGGCTTACAGTGGCATTGATCGGGCTCGGCGGATGCAGCATGGGCCAGATGGTGGCACGCACCTCGGTGTCCATCATGGACGGAAGCATCGACGCCATGAACCGGGAAACGGACCTCACGCTGGCGGCCGCCGCGATACCCGCCAACATCAAGCTCATCGAAGGCCTGATCGCCGAAGACCCACGCAATACCACCTTGCTGGTCAACGCCGCGCAGGCCTTTTACGGCTATGCCTTCGGCTTCGTCGAACAACAGGACCCGGAGCGGGCCGACGCGTTGTATGCGCGCGGGGTGCAATACGGTCTGCGCGCCCTGCGGGTCGAGGGGTTGGCGGTGGATCTTCCGCGCACGCGCCCCGAGGTGCTGGATCGCGCGTTGGCGCGCCTGGGCAAGGACGCGGTACCAGCGCTGTTCTGGACCGCCTCCAACTGGGCCAAGCAGATCGATCTGAATCGCAGCGATCCGGGCCGCATCGCCCAGCTCAGCGGCGCCGAGCGCTTGATGCACCGGGTCGAACAACTCGAGCCGGAGTTCTACTATGGGGGCGTGCATCTGTTCTACGGAGTGTACTACGGTGGCCGCGCGCCGATGTTGGGGGGCGATTACGCCAAGTCCGAGCGGGCGTTCGCGCGCGCGCGCGCCGCTACCGGCGGCAGGCTGTTGCTGGTCGATGTCTTGCAGGCCGAATACCTGGAGCGCCAACGCCTGGACGGGGAGGCCTTCGCCCGCTTGCTGCACGCGGTCATCGAGCGGCCGCTGGGCACGTTTGCGGAGATGGCGCTGGCCAATCAGATCGCACGCCAGCGCGCCCGTGTGTTGCTCGCCCACCAAAACGACTGGTTCTGAACAGAGGGTCAACTCATGCTCCGCCGGAGTCTGCTACTGCTCGGTCTGTTACTGCCCTTTGCCGCCGGCGCGGCGCCCGAGTATCTGATCAAGTTCGCCACCCTGGCGCCGGTGGGCTCCACCTGGATGAATCTGCTGCAGGATTGGGATCGCGAACTGCGGGCCAAAAGCGACGGCCGCCTGGGCTTCAAGTTCTATCCCGGCGGGGTGCAGGGAGACGAACCCGAGATTCTGAAGAAAATGCGCTTCAATCAGCTGCAGGGCGGCGCCTTCACCGGCTATGGCATCGGCCGCATGTACTCGCCGGCGCGGGTCATGGAACTGCCTTTCCTGTTTCACGATACCGACGAAGTCGATTATGTGCGCGCCCGGCTGGACCAGGAGTTCCGCGCCGGTTTCGTCGCCAACGGCTATCGACTGCTCGGCTGGATGGAAGTCGGCTTCGTCCACATCTTCTCCAAACAGCCGTTGCGCAACCTCGAGGAGATGAAGACCCGGCGGGTCTGGCTGTGGCAGGGCGACCCGCTGGGTCAGGCGTTTTTCGACGCCAGCGGTCTGGCGCCGGTGCCGCTGTCCATCATCGATGTCTATACCAGTCTTTCCACGGGGCTGATCGACACTGTCTATGCCCCGCCGCTGGGCGCGATCGCGCTGCAATGGTTCACCCGCACCCCCTATGTCAGCAGTGTACCCCTGACCAACGGCATGGGCGCATTGGTGATCAGTGAAAAATTCTACGCTCGTTTGCCGGCGCCGCTGCAGCAGCTGCTGCGCGCCACCGGTAGCCGCGCGGGCGAAAAACTGATCGCCGCCACCCGCGAGGACAACAGGAAAAGTCTCGAGACGCTCAAGGAATATGGCCTGAAGTTTGTCACTCCGGACGACAGCATGAACGAGACGGCGTTGCGTGAATTACGCGACCGGGCCGCGACCCAACTGATCGACAGCGACTACATCCCGGCGTCGGTCTTCGACAAGGTCCGCCAGTTACTGCAACAGTATCGCGCCACCCATGCAGACGCGCCCGCCTCGCCCACGCCCTGACGCCGGCGCGGCGCTGCGCATCTGCCGGGCGCTGCGCGATCGCTTGATCCGCCTGGAGACCTGGCTGGCGGCGGCCAGCCTGCTGCTGTTGCTGCTGCTGGCGCTGTTGCAGATCGTCGCGCGCAATCTGTTCGACAGCGGCTTCGCCACCGCCGACACCCTCAGTCGCCACTTGGTCCTGTATGTCATGTTTCTCGGCGCCACCCTGGCGACCGCCGGCGAGCGTCATATTCGCATCGATGTCGCCAATCAGTTCCTGAGCGAAGGCGTCCGCGCCAGGCTCTATCGTCCCTTGCAGGCGCTCGCGGCACTGGTCTGCCTGCTGCTTACCGCGGCGGCGCTGCGTTATTGGCGCGACGCCTGGCAGTATGCGCCGGCCCATGAGCGCTGGCAGGTGCTGGTCGGCCTGATCATTCCGCTGGGGTTCGCGCTGCTGAGTCTGCACTACCTGCTGGCGACACTGCTCGGTCCGGCCGACGGCGAGCGTGCATGCTCGTAGGCGTCGCGCTTCTGCTGGCGCTGGCGCTGATCGGCTTGCCGCTGTTCATCGTCCTCGCCGGCGCCAGCCTGTGGTACGCCCGGGACAGCGGCCTCGATGCCGCGTTGCTGATCATTGAACTCAATCGCCTGGCGAGTTCGCCCAATCTGCTGACGATCCCGTTGTTCACCCTGGCCGGGGTGGTGCTGGCCGCCGGTGGCGCGCCGCAGCGTCTCATCCGCCTGTTCAACGCGCTACTCGGTTGGCTTCCCGGGGGGCTGGCCGTGGTGGCCATCGCCGCGTGCGCTTTTTTCACCTCGTTCTCAGGTGCCTCCGGCGTCACCATCCTGGCGCTCGGCGGCCTGCTCTATCCGGTGTTGCAAAAAGTCGGCTACCCGCAACGCTTCAACCTGGGCTTGCTGACCACCTCGGGCTCCCTCGGCCTGTTGTTTCCGCCCAGCCTGGCGATTTTGCTCTACGGCGTGGTCTCGGGAGTGAACATCGACGAGCTGTTCGCCGCCGGCATCGTCCCCGGGCTGCTGCTGATGCTCATGCTCGGCGGGTACGCCACTTTCACCGGGCGGCGCTTCGCGGTCGGCCACCACGCCTTTGCCTGGCCGATCGCACTGCGCGCGCTGCGCTCGGCCCTTGGGGACGTCCTGCTGCCGATCCTCATTGTGGTGGGAATCTTTGGCGGCTACGTGACGGTCAGCGAGGCCGCGGCCTGCACCGCGCTGTATGTCCTGGTACTGGAGGCGGGGGTGCACCGCAGCATCGACCTGCGCCAGCAACTCCTGCCCTTGCTGAGCGACACCGCGGTACTGGTCGGCAGTATCCTGATCATCCTTGCCGTGGCCATGGGCCTGACCAATCTGCTGATCGACGCGCAGCTGCCGATGCGCCTCCTGGATTGGATAGAAGGCACAATAGATAGTCCTCTTAAATTTTTGATAATATTAAATATATTTCTTCTCATTGTCGGCGCCATGATGGACATCTTTTCCGCCACCGTCGTCATCGTGCCGCTGCTGCTGCCGCTGGCCCAGCGTTTCGGCGTCGATCCGGTGCACCTGGGCATCATTTTTCTCGCCAATCTCGAAATCGGCTATTCGACGCCGCCGGTGGGGATCAATCTGTTTATCGCCGGGCAACGCTTCGAACAGCCGATTTTGCGTCTGTTTCGCGCGGCCTTGCCGTTTCTGGCCCTGATGCTGGTCTGGCTGATGCTGGTGACCTATCTTCCGGTGCTTTCTCTATGGTGGCGGTAAATCCTCAATTCTCTTAAAAAAAAGAAAAAGCTACCGCTACTGTGACTAAGCTGTGTACAGGTAGCGACAACGCCACTGGATCACCATGAACGAAGCCGCCGTTTTTTTGCTCGCCGGGCTGTCCCTGTACGCGGGCGGACATCACCTCTATCTGGGCCTCGCCCGTCAGGGGCTGCCCTGGCCCCACTTGCCGGTGGCCGGCTTGTACGGGCTGTTGGCCGTGTTCGCTACCGCCTGGGGTCTGAGTGTTGCAGGCGTGGGCGTGCGCGTCCAGCGGATCCTCGATGCCGAGCTGGTGTTCGGCTGTGGCGCTCTGTTATGGATCGGCCTGCTGTGGCACCTCGCCCGGCTGGGCGCGCCGCGGCGCCTGCTGGTCCTCGATCTGGTCACCGCGGCGTGGATTTTTCTGGGATTGCGGCCGTGGCTTCCCCTCGCCGTTGCTGAAAGTCCGGCTGGCGCCGGCATGCCCGCTGCTGGCTTCGGCCTGTTCGCGCTGGGGCCCGGTGGGGCGCCGATCGCCCAGGGGATCATTCCGCTGTCCCTGCTGTGGGCGTTGTCTGCCCTGCTGCTGCTGGTGCGTCGACGCCAGGGGCTTTATGCCGGTTGCGGCGCCATTGGCCTGGCCGGGCTGGCGGCGGTACAGCTGCACGACTACCTGGCGGATTTCGCCGACTTGCCGGTTTCCAGCTGGGCGCCCTTCGGTTTCGCCCTGTTTCTGCTTCCCTGGAGCGTCTGTATCGGCTGGCGCAACTGGCGTCAGGGCCGCGCGTGGGCCAAAGACGATACCACCGAGACCGCTCCCCCGCTGCCGTGCTTTCACCGCGACGTGGCGCAACTGCGCGCGGTGCCCCGCGCGCCTCTCCCGGCGGCGCCAGTCGACGTCAGCCCGACGTCCGCGCGGCCCGCCCCGGAGACTACCGGGCCAGTCGTCGCACAACCCGCGGCGGAGTCCCAGATTGCCACCGAGCCGCCAGCAACGCCCGCCGCCACGCTCGACAGTGCCGCGCTCGATTTGATCACCGACAACCTGATCGATATCGCGGTCTACGCCACCATGGCGCTGAACCGCTTCAAGCGAGGAGACGCCGACCCGCAGACCCTGGAGTCTCTCTGCCGCAAGATTCGAACGCAGGCGATCCAGACGCGGCGCCTGACCCACCGTTTGCTGACGGACGACGGCGGGCGATCCGGTAGCGACGAGACCTGACCGCTTCAGGGTCTGGGATCCGCCGCTCCCGGTTGCCCGGCGGCGCGCAGTTTCGCAATCGCCGCATCGACCGCCCTGACCACGTCCGCCTCCAGCGCCGCGGCGATCGGCTGCGCCGGGCTTCCGGCGGCGACCGCCCCGGGACGCAAGAACAGCACCCGGGTGTCCCCCTCGGTTTCGATCAGGGTGAGGTGTAAAGGACATAACGCGAGCATTTCCGGATCGGCGTTGCTCACCTGGTTGGCGTACCAGCCGTTGCAGAACACCATCGCCCGGATACCCTGGAGCTGATTGCGATTGTAGTTCTCCCCCCAACGGGTGGCGAAGCGACTCAGGTTGGCCTGGATATCGGGCTCGAAGACGACATAGAAATGTTCGGCCTCCAGGTGTTCGTAAATCACCGGATAGCTGGCATCGAGCGGCTGTCCGGTGGACCAGACGCGCACGTTCTCGCCTGCCGCCCGCGCTTGCAGGGCCCACAAGCCGACGACCAGGATCAACCAGCCTTGGGTCACCGACCGGGCCCAATGGCGCTGACCGGATGGTCGTCGCCGGACGCTGGCGGTTGCGCGGTTCATCTCAGAGATTCACCGCCAGCAGGCCCATCTCGCACTCGCTGGTCAGCGGGATCCTGACCCGATGACCACTGCCCGGGGCCACCGTCACCGGCGTTCCCTGCAGATCGCACATCGCGTCGAGCCGGAACACCCGATTGCCGCGCGGACTGATCAATTCGAGGGTATCGCCGATCGAGAAGCGGTTCTTGACTTCGATTTCCGCCAGGCCCGAAGCGTCGTCGTAACCGATCAGCTCGCCGACGAAACGCTGCTGCGCGCTGTCGGAATGGTTGCGCCGGTAATTCTGGGTGTCGGCCGCGTGGTGGCGTTGGAAGAATCCGTCGGTATAACCGCGGCTGGCGAGATTATCCAACTTGCCGAGCAGGCCGGGGTCGAAGGCCCTTCCGGCCACCGCGTCGTCGATCGCCTGACGGTAGACCTGGGCGGTGCGCGCCGTGTAGTAGTGTGACTTGGTTCGGCCTTCGATCTTGAGGCTGTCGATACCCATGGCGGTCAGACGGGCGATGTGCTCCACGGCGCGCAGATCCTTGGAATTCATGATATAGGTGCCGTGCTCGTCTTCTTCCACCGCCATCAATTCGCCCGGACGACCGGATTGCTCGATCAGCGCCTGTCGCGCGGGTTGCAGGTCCCCACTGACTTCTTCCTCCCCAGGATGCACCTTGTAGTCCCAGCGACAGGCGTTGGTGCAGGTGCCCTGGTTGGCGTCGCGGTGATTGAAATACCCCGACAACAGGCAACGACCCGAATAGGCGATGCACAGCGCCCCGTGTACGAAGACCTCCAATTCGATGTCCGGACACTGCTGGCGGATCTCCTCGACCTGATCGAGCGACAGTTCGCGCGACAGGATGATGCGCTTGAGGCCGACCTGCTGCCAGAATTTCACGCTGGCATAGTTCATGGTATTGGCCTGCACCGAAAGATGAATCGGCATCTCCGGCCAGTGTTCGCGCACCAGCATGATCAAGCCCGGATCGGCCATGATCAGCGCATCCGGCGCCAGCTCGATCAGCGGGCGCATGTCGGCAAGGAAGGTTTTCAGCTTGCTGTTGTGAGGCAGGACATTGGTGGCGAGGAAAAACCGCTTGCCCTGGGCGTGCACCTGCTCGATACCGGCGGCCAGATTTTCGATACGGTTAAAATCATTGTTGCGCACGCGCAGACTGTAGCGCGGCATGCCCGCGTAGACGGCATCCGCGCCATAGGCGATGGCATAGCGCAGGTTGCGCAGGGTTCCGGCCGGTGCCAGCAGTTCAGGGATTTTCATAAGACAGTGATCCAGCCCGATATCGCTCGACCCGGCGAACCATAAACCCGTCGGCCCCGGCAAGCAAGCGATCGCCCGCCCCCGTGGCGTTCAGCCGCCGCGCACCGCGGCGTCCATGGCCTGCAAAGCTGCCTCCCAGTCGGGACCCCGGTTGCCGTGCTCGGCCATCAATTCCATCAGGCCGTAAGCCAGCTGCCGTTGCTCGGGCGGCAAGTCGCGCAGTTTTCGCAGCATGTACATGTGGCCGCCCTTTTCCATGCGCAGCGTGCTCACCAGGGCGTAGAGCGTGAGGCTGGCGCCGTCCTGAGGGGATCTCTGGATCAGTTCGACCACCTGTTGCAGGGTATTTGGTGACATCTCAGCGCTCCACGCCGGGTTTGGCGGCGACGTTGTTGCGTAAGTAGACCGGTGCGACCTCGGCGGGCGCGCATCCCGGATGCTGCTTGAATGCCTGCGCGGCCAACCGCGCCACGGCGGCCGCACGTGGGCGGGCGGCGGCCTGGCAGGCCACGGGCGGGGCCGGCAGACGCGCGAGCATCACCTCGCCATAGCTGCGCCAGGCATCTCCGGCCACACACCAGTCACGCCCCGGCGGCAGCGGAATTTCCGCCGGGGCGCAGACGACATCCTCGCCAAGGGCGCTGACCAGACCGTTCTCGGCCGCGGCATAAGCGCCGAAATATACCTCGCCCATGCGCGCATCGAGCGCGGCCAGGGTTGGTCGCCGCCCGCATTGCGTGACGCAGCCCTGCGCCAATGCCGCCAAAGTGGAGACCGGCAATACCGGCAAGTCGGCACCGAAGGCGATACCCTGGGCCATACCGGCGGCGATGCGCAGACCGGTGAACGAACCCGGCCCGCAGCCGAAGGCGACGGCGTGCAGATCCTGCTGTCGCAGGCCGGCTTCGTGCAGCAGCTCTTCGACGAATGGCAGCAGCAACGCGGCATGCCGCCGCGGTGCGATCTTGAAGCGCTCACGGACTTCCTCGCCGATACACAACGCAGCGGAACAGGCATCGGTGGAAGTCTCGAGGGCGAGTATCCGTGTGGGTGTCATGACAACTGCGCCACCTGGGTTGATTCAAAAAAAGTTTTCACCGTATCGAAATCGCGCGTGCGGCGCATGGCCGGCAGGCTGTTGACAAACACCTTGCCGTAGCGCTTGGTCACCAACCTGGGGTCGCAGACCACCAGCACGCCCCGGTCGCTGACGTCGCGGATCAGACGGCCGACCCCTTGTTTCAGCGTGATCACGGCGTGCGGCAGTTGTTCCTCGATAAAAGGATTGCCGCCACGCGCCTGCAGCGCCTCGATGCGTGCCTGCCACAGCGGATCGCCCGGGGACGCGAAGGGGAGCTTGTCGATGATCACGCACGAGAGCGCCTCGCCGCGCACGTCCACGCCCTCCCAGAAGCTGCTGGTGCCGAGCAGCACGGCATTGCCCAGTTCGCGAAAGCGCTCCAGCAGTTCGTTGCGCGGCGCGCTGCCCTGCACCAGCAGCGGAAACGGACATTCGGCCTGCAACCGCCGCTGCGCGATGTGCAGCGCGCGATAACTGGTGAACAGAACGAAGGCGCGCCCGCGCGAGGCCCGCACGACCTTGAGCGTCAGCTCGAGCATGCGCTCGGTGAAATCGGCCGCGGTCGGTTCGGGCAGCCCCTTGGGCAGATAGAACAGGGCGTGGTTGTGGTAATCGAAAGGACTGTCGAGCTGCAGGGTCTGCGCCTGGCCAAGACCCAGGCGACGGGTGAAGTGCTCGAAACCGCCGTTGACCGAAAGGGTGGCGGACGTGAACACCCAGCAATCGGGCAGACCCCGGCGTCGACTGTCGAAGTTTTCCGCCACGTCCAGGGGTGTCAGATGGATGCGGAAGGCGTTTTTCCAGCTCTCGAACCAGTGCACGTAGTTTTCCGGGGTCGCGCCACTGGTCTGCTCCAACAGGCCGTCCAGCTTGATGGCGCGCTGGTGACAATTGTCGAGCCCGCGGCCGAGGCCGGCCGCCTCGGCCAGCGCTTCGCGCAATACCGTCAAAGCCTGGCGCAGCGGCGCCAGCGCCTGCGCCAGCGCCGGGTCGGCCGCCAGCCGCGACCAGGGTGCGCGCTGTTCCTCCTCCCCCATCGCCAGGCGCAGGTCGCGCACGCGACGCTCGAGTTCCTGGCTGGCGGCCGCCAGCCCTTGGGTCGAGCCGGTTGCGCGCACATATTCGCGCAGGCTGTCCTGCGCCAGATCCAGCACCTGGCGGCTCGACAGACTGAGGCCGAAAAAGCGCGCCGCGGTATCGGGCAGTTGATGGGCTTCGTCGATGATGAACGCGTCGGCCCCCGCCAGCAGGTCGCCGAAGCCCTCTTCCTTCAAGGCCAGGTCGGCACACAGCAGGTGGTGATTGATGACCACCAGGTCGGCTTCCTGGGCCTCCCGCCTGGCCTTCACCACATGGCACTGCTGGAACCATTCGCACGCCTGACCCAGGCAGTTTTCCAGCGTCGAGGTCACCCAGGGCCAGATACCGGAATCCTCCGCTACCCCCGTCAGTTCGGCGATATCGCCGCGCCGCGTTCGGCCGGCCCAGGCGTGCACGTCCTCCAGCTGCGCGACCCAGTCGCGTCCCAAGCCGGTCGCGTCGCTGCGCGCCACCGCCAGCCGGTGCTGACACAGATAGTTGGCGCGCCCCTTCAGCAGGGCCGCGCGTACCGGCAGCGCCAGCGCCGCGCGCACGCGCGGGAGATCCCGATGAAACAGCTGATCCTGCAAGTGACGGGTGCCGGTGGAGACGATGACGCGGCGCCCGGACTGCAACGCCGGCACCAGATAAGCGAAGGTCTTGCCGACCCCGGTGCCCGCCTCCACCACCAGCGGCGCCTGTCGTTGCAGGGCCGACTCGACCGCCGCCGCCATTCGTACCTGCTGGCTGCGTACCGCGAAGCCGTCGATCTCGCCGGCCAGCTCGCCCTGGGCGCCCAGACTGCGGGCGGCCTCGCCGTCGCATTCCACGCCCGCGCCGCTCTCGAGCGGGACTGAATCGTGACTGCTCAAGGGCCGGACCGATTGTCCCAGATTTCGTCGTCGATGAGGCCTTCTTCGCGGGTCCATACCAGGCGCGAAATGGCTTTGAAACGCGCCACGCTCATCGCGCCACGCTTGCGCCGAGAGCTATCGGCGGTCTCCTCCATGGCCTGGAGAATATCCTCGCGCTCGGCTTCGTGTATCTCGACCGGCTGGTACTCCTCGTCCATGATGACCAGCAGCACGCTGTCCCAGTCACGTTCGAGCTTGAGCTGACCAACCCGCTGGCCACTCTTCTCCTCATCGAAAATCACCCGCGCCTTGATCTGGATGCGCTTGCCCTCGCGCTCTCCGGTACCCAGGGCATCGTAGCCCAGCGAGCGGTCTGTACAGACTTCGAGCGCCAGCAGCCGGGCGGCATCGTGTTCGGCGATTTCATTGCTCACGCCGGGCAGCGGCTTGCCGGTGGTGCGGCGGAATTCCGCTGCCAGGCGGCGCGCCTCGCCGATCAATTTGTCAACCGAATAAATGCCCACTGTGTCCGTTGTTCTTGTCTGAGTCGCTAGGCACCCGCTCCCTGCTCGGCATTGTACACCCATCGCCACGCTCAACCACCCAGGTCGCGTACCCGTTGTTCGGCCTGACGTGCACCGTCGCTGTCATTCAACGACCAGCGCGCGCGCGCCACCAGTTGCCAGTTGCTCACCAGCAGGAGCCGGTTGTCGCCGGCCAGGGCGTTGGATTTCAACGCCAGTTGCTCGGCCTCCTGGGGGCGCCCCTGCTCCAGCCGCACCGCGGCCAAACGATGCCACAAGGCGGCATTTCTGGTATCGATACGCAACGCACGCTCGATGGTCGCCGCCTCGTTGTTGCTGTCGCCGGCGCGGTGGTAGTCCTCGGCCTGGTCGAGCAAGGCGACTACCGCGCCGTTGGGGGGCGCGTCCGGGGGTGGCAGCGGCGTGACGATCACCCCGGGCGCGACGCTGTCATCGGGTGTGGTGGTCGGCGGCGGCACCGCTTCCCCGGTGCGCCCATCGATCACCGGCGGCAGCCGGGTCGGTGCGCTGCTACAGGCACCGAGGAGCAAACATATCAGGACCACAGATCTTTTCATCGTAACCATCCAGGTAACCAATCGGGCAGGCTGCGGCCGGCGCAAGGCGCTGGCGGCGGCAGCGCGCCGGTTTCGATAAAGGGCAATTGTACGGTATTTGCGCAACCCCTGTCGGCCAGTCCGCCACTGGCCGGGTCGATCCCGTGCCAGGTCACCGTATCGGGTTTGAGCAACTGCTGTGGCGTGGCACCCGCCTCGCGGTACAAATCCGCCCAGACCTGCATCGCCCCGCTGGCGCCGGTCAGTCCCATCGGCTGGTTGTCGTCGCGCCCGATCCAGACCACGCCGAGTTTGTCACCGTCGAATCCGGCGAACCAGGAGTCGCGCAGATCGTTGGTGGTGCCGGTCTTGCCCGCCAGTCCGAGTTGGGGCGAAAACCGCTGGTTAAGCGCGCGCGCGGTGCCTTCGCCGACCACTTTCTGCAACGCCGTGCTGATCAGATAAGCCGGCGCCGGGTCGATCACCCGGTGCACGCTGAGATCGTAACGTTGCAGGGGTTTGCCCTGGGAGTCGAGCACTTCGCGGATACTGCGCAGCGGCAACTGAAAACCGCCGCTGGCAAAACCCAGATAGAGCCGCGTGACCTGGATCAGGCTCATATCGGTCGCGCCCAGAAACAAGGAGGGATAGGGATTGAGCGGTTTCTCCAGCCCCAGACGCCGCAGAGTGTCGATCACCCGCGGTACGCCCAGTTCCAGTCCCAGGCGCGCCGTGGCGACGTTGTAGGAATGTGCCAGCGCCTGATACAGCATCACCTGGCCGTGGTAACGCTGATCGTAGTTTCCCGGCGACCACAGCTTGCCGGATTGCTCGTACTGCAGCGGCGAGTCGTCGAGCAGCGTGGCCAGATTGTACCGCTGCGGCTGCTCCAGGGCGCTCAGATAGATCGCCGGCTTGATCAGCGAGCCGATCTGGCGCTGGATATCGAGCGCCCGGTTGAAGCCGGCGTAACCGGCCTGCCTGCCGCCGGCCAGCGCGAGCACTTCGCCGTTGGCGGAATGGGTCACCAATCCGGCGCCCTGCAGTTCGGGTTGCTGCTGCAATAAAGGCGTGATGCGTCGATCCAGCGCCTTTTGCAGCGCCCATTGCACTTGCGGGTCGAGGGTGGTGAAAATGCGCAAGCCCTCGCCGACCAGGTCGGACTCGTTGTAATCGCGGCGCAGTTGGCGGCGCACCAGATCCAGGAAGGCGGGAAAGGTCTTGCTGGTGCCGGCCTCGGGTGTCACCAGGCCCAGACCTTCGTTGCGTGCCTTTTGATACGCGGCACGGTCGATGATGCCCTGCTCCAGCATCACCTGGAGCACGAGGTTGCGCCGCTCCCGGGCCCGCTGCGGATGGCGGCGCGGGTCGTAGTAAGACGGCCCCTTCACCATGCCGACCAGCAGGGCCATCTGCGCGGTGGTCAATTCGTCCAGGGGGCGTTGGAACAGGAACCGGCTGCCGAGGCCGAACCCGTGGATGGCGCGCTGTCCGTCCTGTGCCAGGTAGACTTCGTTGAGATAGGCTTCGAGGATCTCGTCTTTAGCGTAGCGACGCTCGATCAGTAGAGCCATGATGGCTTCGTTGAGCTTGCGCCCCAGGCTGCGACGGTTGCTGAGAAAAAAGTTCTTCACCAACTGCTGCGTCAAGGTGCTGCCGCCCTGCACCACGCGCCCGGAACGCAGGTTCACCCACATCGCGCGGGCCACCGAGCGCGGGGAGATTCCCCAGTGCCGATAGAACCCGCGATCCTCCACCGCGATCAGGGCCTTGACCAGGGTGGCGGGAACTTCGTCGAGCCGCACCAGGATCCGGTCTTCCTGACGCGCCGTGTGGATGCTGCCGATCTCCAACGGATCCAGGCGCGCGAGCGCCACGTCGGCGCCGCTGCGATCGTCCTGCAGGCGGGTGACCCGCGAGGCGTCGAAACTGACCCGCAGCGGCCGCGACGCCTCGCGGCCGTCCCAGAAATCGAAGGCGCGGCTGATCAGCTGGAAGCGACTGGCATTGCGCGCCACCTCGCCCGGGCGCCGCGGACGGCTGACGAAGCGATACCCCAGGGCCTTGAGCTCGGTGGCGAATTGGGTGGCATTCAGCGCCAGCCCGCTATACAGCTCCAGCGGACGCGCGTATACGCGCGCCGGAAGCGTCCAGCGGTGACCCTCGAATTTTCGATAGACCTGGAAATCCAGAAACGCCACGTACCCCGTCAGCAGCACCAACAGGGTGATGAGCAGGCGCCCCCAGGGCAGCGAGCGGTTTTTACGCGCACGGCGTCGCGGGCTACGGCGACGGCTTTTGGATTTTTTTCGTGGCATGCAGTACTACAGTCTGGATCGGGCGAGCGACGCCTGGGCGGCGTCGGTCAGCGGCATCCTGTCGAACAGAGGAGTCAGGCGGTAGTATACCCGGGTGCCGGCCGGCGTACAGGCCGGGCGAAAAGCGTCGGCATCCGGCAACAGCGGCTATTTTTCCCCGCTCAACGCCAGATACTTGGCTTCCAGGCTGTGGTATTGCTTTTCCAGTTCCTCGAGCGCGGCGTCCTTGAACTCCACCAGCGCTTCCAGTTCCTGCACTTTGATCTCAAGCTGATACTTTTCCTCGTCGGCTTGTGCCTCGCCGGGAGCCGGTTCGCTTTCGACAACCGCCACGTCGGGCTCGGCCTCGCCGCCGGCTGGGGCCGCGGCGTCCTGCTCGAGTTGCGCGTGCACCGCGTCCAATTCCGCGCGCAACATGGCGTTCTCGTCCTCCAGGACCGCCACGCAGCCGCTCAACTCCTGATTCGCCCGCTGGATCCCGGCGATCGCCGCTTCGAGCTCGGCCGCCTTGCTGGCCTCAGGGGCGAGCTCCTGGATCAGATTCTGCAGGTTGGCGATGGTCTCGTGCTGGTTGCCGATCATCGCCTTGAGTCCTTTGAGGTGCGCCGAGTCCAGGGTCTCCATTTCCAGCTTGCCCTGGTCTCCTTCGCGTGCCTGCTTGAGCCGTTGGTTCTCCTGCTCCAGTATCTGCAGGCAGCGTTGCAACTCGACGTCGTGGCGCTCGAACTCGTCGAGCTTGCTCAGGATGCTGTCGAGATTGTCGATTTCGCTTTCGCGCGCGCGCAGTTCTTTTCTCAGTGCCGCCATGGCGTCCTGCTGGTTGAGAATCACCTGCTTGAGGCGGTCGAACTCCTCTTCCTGGGTATCCGGGGCGGGGTCGGTTTCGGTGCCGCCCGGCGCCGGCGCGGGCTCAGCCGCGGCGGTTTCCGGCGTGTCTGTCGCTTCGGTGTCAGGCGCAACCGCGGCCGTTTCGGGCGCGGGTCGCCAGCGCTCCAACAGGTCCGCGACTCCGGCGGTAAGCGCGTTCTGGAAGCGTTGCGGATTGTCGGCGAATTCCTGCGCACTGAGTTCCAGGTCGAGAAACTGCCGTCTGACCGAGAGGCGTTCCGCGGCCTGTTGACCGTCGGTCCCCGCGGCGCTGAGGGTTTCGCATAAAGCCTGATTACGCAGGATTTCCTCGCGCAGATAATGAGAGAAATCGACCAGCGACTCCTTCGCCCGCGCGCTCAATTGCTGTTGCAGACTGCGCACCCGCGAAGAGAGCAGCCGGCTGCGCAACAGCAGCCAGCCGGCGGCCACCAGTAAAACGATAATCACCTCGATCAGGCCGAACAGACTGTAGAGATCCAGCTGAAAATCCGCCATCGCCGCAACTCCTCACAAAGCGTGGGTCTTGAGGCTCACTGCGGGGCCTCGTCGGCATCGTCGTCGTCGCTCTCGGCCTGAGCCTCGGCAGCGCGCTTGCGCTTTTTCAGGAACCACCAGAGGCCAAAGCCGAGCGCGACCAGCAGCAGGTTCACGCCGATGAACACTCCGATCGCCAGTCCCAGGTGAACTTCCTTCTTCGCCGCAGGCGGCGTTTCGACCGGCGCCGGTTCGGGGGCCGCCTCCTCCGGCGTTTGCGGCTGGGGCTCCGTGACGGGAGCCTCACTCGGCGCCGCTGGGGCCGGGGTGGTGGTCTCCGCCGGCTCCGCTGCGGCGGACTCGGGCGCTGCCGGCGCCGCCGCCGGGGTGTTCTCGGTGGGCGCCTTGACTTCAAAATGCAAGGTCTTCTGACGCTTGAAAGTCTGACTTTCCGCGATCAGCTCGATACTGTAGGCGCCAGGGTTGTCGAAGGCCAGCGTGTTGGAATAGTGGGCATCGCCGGTCTCACGGTCACCGTACTGGCCGTTGTCGAACAGCTCGAAGTTGGCTTCGGCACCGTCCGGAGTCTGCACCAGCATATGGAAGCGCGTGTTGGTGAGAAGCGCCTCCTTGTCCAGCAGCTTGCCCTCCTGCTCGAGCCAGGATTCGATCACCACGTGCGCACCTGTCGCTACGTTCGGCAGCTGAGGATTGTGCTTCAATGACATATCGGTGACGATATAGGCCCGGTTCTTGCCACCGGTGAACAACAGTTTCCAGGTACCGGCCTGGGGCTGACGCAGCGTGATCATGTCGAAGTGTTCCGACAGGAACCATTTCAGATTGTCACCCGCGTCCTCCGCGCCCAGTTTGCGTCCTTGTGGCGACTGCAGGTAGATGCGCACGTCCTCGCGTTCCTTGGAAGCGACGATGGTGACTTCTTCGATCGAGGGGTCGACAGAGAACTCACCCCCGTCGATCGGTAGCATGTCGGGTGCCTTGGCGGTTTCGAAGATGTCGCTGAACACCTCGTGCAGATCAGCATCCGTCTTGGCCAGCTTGAACAGTCCGCCGGTCTTCTGGGCCACCGACTGCAACAACTCCACATCGGACGCCTCGGTGAAGGCGATGGAGTAGACTTTGATCTGTTGCGCTTTCAGCGCCTCGCTCAGTTCGCCCTGCAGGCGCTGACTCAAGCGCCAGTCCTCGTCGTTGTCGCCGACATCCATCTTGCCGTCGGACATCAATATGAGCATTTTCTCCTGATCGGGGCGCCCCTCGCGCGCGAGCATATCCGTGCCTTTGCGCACGGCCGCGTACAGATTGGTGTACACCCCCTTGGAGGAGACCTTGTCGGCGGACGCCAGAAGGCGCGGGTTTTCCCCCGGCTGGGGCGCCGTCAGCCGCAATACGGGATAACCATTGTCGCTGAAACTGATCAGGCCGATGCGGTCGTCACTACCCAGCAGCGACATGAACAATTTTGCCGCCGGCACCCGCAGCTTGTGCGGATCGTTTTTCGCCATGCTGCCGGAGCTGTCCATCAACAGGACTGCGTCCACCCCCGCCGCGGCGATCGGGGCAAATGCCAGGGCGGCGCAGGCCAGCCAGGCGCGGAAATAGCGTCCCAGGTCCCATCGACCGGTACCCGCTGCTGAAGTCCTGTTCATGCCAACATCCTTTAACTCATTGCTTTTTAAAAAATAACTGTTACTCAACCGCGTCGCGCCGGACGCCCAGTCCCTGTAACGGCAGAAAAAAGATTGAATTGAGATTCAGATGCTTAGTGCTACCTGAAACCGGGTGCCTACGCCGGCGGTGGCGGGGTCTTTTGCAGCAGAGATACCTGCTCTGTCAACGCGCTCAGTCCACGTTGGCGAAACCGGCTTTCGCGCTCGAGAATGTCTTCCTGCAGCAGCGAGCGGATCTGCCAGTGCCCGCCGAACAACGCCTGGACTTCGGCCTCGTCGACGCTAAACGGCGGCCCTTCCATTTGCGCCTGCGGATAAGCCAGGGTGATCAGCAGCAGCTGGCAACCGGGTGGCGCCAGCTCGGTCAGCTTGGCCGCGTAGGCCGGCCGCATCGCCGCAGGCAGCGCGATCAACGCCGCGCGGTCGTAGATGGCACTGACGGCACGCGTTTGCGCCGTCTCAAGCTCGAAGAAGTCGCCGCAATAGAGGGTGAGATTGCCGCTGTGCCAGCGCTCGAAAGCCCCTTCGCGGTCTCGGCGGGGCTGCAGGCCCTGTTCGCTGAAAAACGCCGCGACCGCTTGTTCGCTGAGCTCCACGCCCAACACCGGCGCGCGCTTTCCCAGCCACACCATGTCGAGGCTCTTGCCGCACAGCGGTACCAGGGTGGTGCCCCTGGCCGGTGCGACCACCTCCGGCCAGAAGCGCTGAAGATGCGGATTGACGCTTTCCTGGTGGAAACCGATCAGGTTCTCCCGCCAGCGTTGATGCCAGAATTGGGCGTCCATAGGCGGGATCAGACGTGCGGCGTGCCGCCGAACGGCCGCGGATCCGCCCCCGGCAAAGGTTTGAACCACTGCAGCGTCCGGTGCAGTTCGACCACCTTGCCGACGATAATGATGGTCGGCGGCTTCAACGCTTGGTCGCGAACCGTCGCCTCCAGCGCGTGCAGTTCGGTGACCACCACCCGCTGGTTCTGCGTGGTGCCCTGTTGAATCAGGGCCACCGGCGTGTCTGCGGGCAGGCCGTGGCGGATCAGCTCGGCGGAGACCACGCCCACGCCGTGCAATCCCATGTAGAAGACGATGGTCTGGTTGGGGTGGGCCAGCGCTTTCCAGTTCAGATCGACCGTGCCGTCCTGCAGATGCCCGGTGGCGAAGACCACCGACTGGGCGTAGTCGCGGTGGGTCAAGGGGATGCCCGAATAAGTGGCGCAACCGGAGGCGGCGGTGATCCCCGGCACCACCTGGAAAGTGACGCCATTGTCCATCAGGGTGGCGATTTCCTCGCCGCCACGGCCGAAAATGAACGGATCGCCGCCCTTCAGGCGCACCACCCGCTTACCCTCCTGCGCCAGGCGTACCAGCAGCTGGTTGATGTTCTCCTGCGACAAGGCGTGATTGTCGCGCTCCTTGCCGACGTAGATGCGCTCGGCATCGCGCCGCGCCAGGTCGAGGATGGGTGGCGCGACCAGGCGGTCGTAGACCACCACGTCGGCCATTTGCAGCAACCGCAACGCGCGGAAGGTGAGCAGATCGGGGTCGCCGGGGCCGGCGCCGACCAGATACACCTCGCCCAGCGGATGCGGATTGTCGTCGCTGCCCGCCAGCTCTCGCTCCAACTGCTCGCGGGCTTTGTCGTCGCGACCGGAAAACAACAGCTCCGCGACCTCCCCCTGCAGGGCGTTCTCCCAGAACTGTCGCCGCTGCGGCACGCCACTGAAACGCTGCTTCACACGTTCGCGAAAACTCTCCACCAGGCGCGCCAGTCGGCCGTAAGCGGCCGGCACGTAGCTCTCCAGTCTGGCGCGCAACAGACGTGCGAGCACCGGCGAATGACCGCCGGTGGAAACCGCCACCTGCACCGGCGAGCGATCGATGATGGAGGGGACGATAAAGGTGCACAGCTCCGGCTGATCGACCACGTTGACCGGCACACCAGCCTGTTTGGCCTGCTCGGACACTCGCCGGTTCACCGCCTGCTGATCGGTGGCGGCGATCACCAGGGTGTTGTCCGCGACGTCTTCGTCCTCGAATGTCCGTGCCGACCAGTTCATGGTGCCCGCTTGCACCTGCTGTTGCAGCGCCTCGCACAGCGCCGGCGCCACCAGATGGACCCGGGCGCCGGCCCGGTGCAGCAACGCGGCTTTGCGCGCCGCCACCGTGCCGCCGCCCACCACCAGGCAGTTTCGGTTTTCCAGATCGAGGAATATGGGAAAGAAGTCCACTGTCTGCGCCTCAGTTGTTCCTGGTCTCGTCGAGCAAGGGTTCCAGCAGCGGGTCGAGTTCGCCGTCACGCTCCAGGGCGGCGAGATCGTCATAACCGCCGACGTGATAATCGCCGATGAATATCTGAGGCACTGTCTGGCGGCCGCTGCGCTGCTCCATTTCCCGCCACAGCTGCCTATCGTGGTCGACCGCGATTTTACGGATTTCGACCCCCTTTCGGGTCAGCAACCGGTCCGCGCTGATGCAATAGGGACAGAAGCGGGTACAGTACATAATGACTTCAGACATACTTTCCTGACCTGTTAGGTAGCGGTGATCCGACCCACCGGAATACGGAAACGAGAACCCTGTGCTCACCCGCGCCTGCCGCGCAGCTGATCGAACTGTTGTTGCAGTACGCAGGTGATGGGTTCGATTTTCTTGCGCATCACCGAACCGATGGCGTCAGTGCGCGCGAATACGGGGTTGACCAGCGGCTCGCCCACCCAGGACAGCGCGAGCATGGCGGCCACGTCAGCGCGACTTTCGGGAAGCGCCTCGAGCAGCTCCTGGACCGCGCGCGTGGTCGGGCACACCGCCGGCACGTCGAGCAGTGTTTGCGCGTCCTCGACGATGGTCCTGATATCGGCGCCCGGGTCGCCATGGGGACAGACGGCGGAGAAATAGCGCTGGAGCGACTTGAGAAATTCCACCACCACATCCTGATTGGTCGGTTTGGCCATCACCGTCTCGGCGGTAGCGAGAAACTGCTGGCCCTGGGCGCTGACACAGCGCGCCAATTGCGCCGCCACCGGGTTGCCCGCCTCGAGCAACGGCGCCAGACGCCCACCGATCTGGGTGGCATCCCTCCGCGGCGCGCCGGCTTCCGGCAGCTCGTCGGGTAACGCGTCCATGAAGCCGATGTAAAAAGCGTTGCGGCGTTTGGCCTGGCGCCAGAGTTTCTCGCGCATGGCCTGATCGATCAATCCCGGTTGCAGCATCAGGCGGACGCTTTCGATCATGGCGCGGTGTTCGGTCTCGAACGGCAGGTACTCGATCAGATATTCCGCCAACACCGGTCCCATGCTGCCCTTGACCACGCATTCGCGCTCCAACATGCGCCGGGCGTTGTCGGCCACCGGCATCGCCCACCAGGCGCGCCGGGCGATTTCATCGCTCAGGCCGGCCGCGTGCACCACCGCCACCACCGCCTCCGGCTCGCCGAGCAGCAGCAGCTGTTCCAGACTGTCGTCGCGCGCCTGCCCCATGCGGGTCCAGCGACGCAAAAACACCGGATAGCCGCCGGGCGAGCCCAGCACCTGGCTGGAGAGCAGCTCGCGGATCTTTTTCAGATACTGCTCGTCCCGTCCATTGGGATTGAGGCGCACACTGGCCTCGCCTTGTTCCGAGAGCGCATGCACCGTCATCGACGACTCGTCGATGCGCACCGCCTGCAGCTTGTTGGCCAGCAGGACGTTCAGGCGCAAGGCGTCTTCAGCGGACAGTTCCATACACCGATAGCATAAAGTGGGTTGCGGGCGCGGCAATCCTGCCAGCGGGTGCTGGCCGCTGCGCCTGAGCGATTCTCACCGTTCAAAACCGGCGGCACGATACAGTTCGTTGGCCTTCTCGATGTCCTGTTCGACCCCGTTGCCTTCCTCGTACATCATCGCCAGCGTGGTCATGGAACCGACCAGTCCCTGCGCGGCGGCTTTTTCAAACCACTCCACGGCCTTGGCGGGGTCCTTCTCGACGCACTCGCCTTCCAGATACATGAAACCCAGGCCGTGTTGCGCGACGGCGTATCCGTTTTCCGCCGCCGCGGTCATCCAGCGCAGCGCCAGGCCGTCGTGTTGGGCCACACCGAGCCCGTTCTGGTACATGATGGCCAGGCGGTGTTGGGCCTCGGCGTTGCCGTCATTGGCAAACGGCGACAGCAGCTGCGCGGCCCGGGAAAAATGCCTCGCCTCGAAAGCCGCCATGCCGCTGGCATAATCGACTTCCCCGTTGTTGGAGTCCGCCATACATCTCTCCGCGCAAAATCCCTAGTATATTAGAGAATCCTTTCCTTACCAAATGAACCACCGCCAAGGCGTGAGCGTCGCGTCGCCCAAAATCCCCAAAATAAATGACGTATTATCCCGCTGGGGATATATAGAGAAATCCTGATATACCTGTATACTTGCGCGCCATTCACTGGTGGGCCGGTCGTGGCCGGCGACGACGGACAGGGTGTCAGGACCGGTCCTTCGCACACCCTTTTTGCACCGCAACCACACTGGAAGTGGCGCGGAACTTTATGTCGGCGAGCCATTCGCTGCCCAACGATTCGAAACCTGTCGAAGGAGATCGCTACAATGGATCAAACTTATTACGACTTTACCACCAAGATGGAAAATGAAGGCGTCAATACCGATTACGTGCAAGGTTGGCAGAGCGGCTACATCCTGAATCCGCCGCGTGAAGAGCAGCACATGACCGAAGCTTACGAAGCCGGTTATGAAGATGGCAAGGCCCGCAACATGGACAATTACTCGAACTGGAAGTAAGCCTTCCAAGCGACGCGAAAAAACGGGCCGACGGCCCGTTTTTTTTGTCTCCCTCGTCCCTGCCCCCTTTCCACACGCACCGGCTTTCAGGGTGTCTTTCTGGGGGCTCCTATCGGATCGGCCTGGCTCCGACGGCATTCCGCCGGTCGTCCGGCTCGGGCGATCTGCGCGGCACCTCCAGCCCCACCAATCCGCGACCGGCCGCCCAGGCGCGGAACGTGAACTGCTCGATCCAGCCGCGCGCCGGCGCAACCCAGGACTCGTGGGTCAACGCACCGACGCCGCCGGTCACCAGCAACGCCAGCAACCACAGCCACCGGGTGGACCGCCGCCGCCCACGGGCGCGATCCCAACCGGCCACCCGCAGCTGGGCATCGGCGAACAACGGATACAGGTCCACCTCCACCGGCACCTGGTCGTAGGGGGAACCCAGCTCTGGCGCTGCCTGCGTTTCGCACCCTGGCGTGGCGGCAGAAGGTTCCGCCGCCGCGCAATCGCGCTCCGGCGCAAGCCCGGGGGGAACCGGCACATGGGCCCCGGGCCCGCTGGCAACAGCCGCCGGTTCGGGCGCGGGAGAACGGCTCGGAAACGCCGGTCGCCCACCGGACACCGGGGCATCGGCGAGCGCCGCAGGCGCGATCGTGTCACTTCGCGGGTACGGGGCGCCGTCAGGCTCCCGGGTCTGGTCGTCGCCCGCCGGGACGGGGCGTTCAAGGTCATCCGCCCGCGGCCTGCGGATCGGGCTCAGGCGGCCGTCCGCCATGGCCACGCGCTCGATCAATTCGTCCCCGATGGATCCCTGCTTCTCGGCATAAGCATACACCAGCGCCAAGTCGCACAGGCGGTTGATCAGCCTCGGCACACCCATCGCGTAACCGGCCACCGCCTGACAGGCCGCGTCGCTGAACAACCCGGGATCGCCACCGGCGTGGCGCAGCCGATGGCGGATATAGGCCCGGGTTTCCTCGGCGTCGAGTGCCTCCAGGTGGTAGTCCAGGGCGATCCGCTGGGCGAACTGCCTGAGTTCCGGTTGTCGCAGTTTGGCGCGCAATTCGGGTTGTCCCACCAACAGAATCTGCAGGACGAAATCCTTGTCGGAATTGACATTGGACAACATGCGCAATTCCTCCAGGGCCTCGCCGCTGAGGTTCTGCGCCTCGTCGACCACCAGCAGGGTGCGCTGGTTGGCGGCATAGCGCGAGATGACGAAATCGACGAAGCTCTCGTGCAGCGTGGTCTTGTCCCGATGCTGGCAGGGAAGCTCGAAGGCCGCCGCCACCCATTGCAACAGTTCCCCGAACGAGGGATGGGTGTTGCTCACCAGGCCTACACAGAGGTCCTCGCCCAGCCGGTTGAGCAGTTCGCGCAGCACCGTGGTCTTGCCTGCGCCGATCTCGCCGCTGAGGACGCAAAAAGCGCTTTCGCTATAGATGGCCAGTTCCAGGGTATCGAGGGCGGCCTGGTGTTTACTGCTGGGAAAGAGAAAATCCGGATCGGGCAGCAGGCTGAAGGGGCGTTCAGTGAATCCGAAATAAGCCTCGTACATGAAAACCGTCCCGATGCGCTGTTGTTGTTATCGCGTGCGGCGGCGAGACCCCCCCGCGAAGTCGTCCTCAGCCGGGCTTCGATCAGGCTGAAGGCGCGCTGCCGCCGGCGGCTTCAGCCGGTTTGTCGTCCTCGGCACCGAGTTGGTCGTCAATGCCTTTGCGCAAGGTCTTCAGCATGGCGGGTACCTCGATCTCCATGACCTGATCACTGATCCACTTGCTGTCGCGCGGGCCCATGCTGTTGGTCACGCATTCGCCAAGATAGCGTTTGAAGGCATAACCGGGCGCGCCGTCCTCGAACCTGAATTCGGCGTAATCGGCCATGCGCCGGTTCAGCAGGTCGATGAACGGCTGGCGGAAGTTCTGCCCGCGGCCTTCGAAATCGACCCGATTGTCATGGTACGTATCGGCGAGTTTCAGCGCCAGCGCCACGATGAAACGCTGCCGCTGCTCATCGTCCAGGCGGGTGTGCATCACCCGATCGGTGACATGCACGAGAAACGCGCACAGTTCCTGCAACACCTCGAGACGCTGCAACTGGGTATCGGTCTGGAAGCCCTCGTTTTCCAGATTCAGCAGCGCCTGCCCGGCGATCCGCCATTCGATAAACGCCAATACGCCGGCGACCTCCTCCAGCGAGCGTTGTTTTTTCTTGTCGTTCCAGCGACTTCTGATGCGCACGACGGTTCATTCCTCAACTTGCGGCTGGCGCGGGAGAATACAACATGCTAGCATGAAATTCCATACTGATTCAGTCAGGTATTGGCCTTGGAAACACCGCCAAACAAAGCCCTGTCTCCGGCGCACCTGCACTTGCAGGCCAGCGTGCAGTACAACTGTCATATTTCCGATGCGCGTTTCGCCAGCGATTTCACCATGTGCGTCTACCTGTTGAAGATGCGGGAATATTACCGTTGGGAAAAGGGCTTCGACTACAGCGAGCCGCTGGCCCACGCCGAGGTGGGAGAGTGGCTCACGCAGCGCGAGCGGTTGTGGGAAACGCTGGAGGAGAAGCCGTTCGTGCCGCTGGAAATCGACGCTCGCCTCTACGATCCGTTCGACGCCGATGCCATCAACCAGGCGCTGGCCCCGCACGGGCTCGTCTACAGCGCGGGTTATGGCGCCAAGGCCAAGCCGCACTTCTATCTGGCGCGCCTGGAGCGGGATATTCACCAGCAGGGCCTGCGCATCTTCGTCTCCGCCGAAGAGTATGCCCGCGACCTCTCCGCGCCGCCGGCCATGTCGCAGAACGGCCGTATCTATGTGCGCCGCGAGTCGCTGCGCCGGATGTTGTGGGAACGGCTGGAGGAGTGGCGCTGGAACCGCCTGGACAACGCCATGGGGCGGGCCTTGCAGTGCTATGATTTCGAGGCCGACCTGGACGGCGCGCTGGAGGCGATGACCGATACCGAAATCCGCACGCTCATGCTGCACGAAATCGGCGAAGTGCAGGCCGGCGGCGAACTGGGCGAGAGTTGGCGCGAGATGATCGACTCGTTTCCGCGCTCGCGCCTGGAGCTGATGGCGCGCGCCGTGCGCGACCATCTGGCCGACGCCCTCTCAACCCTGCCGGCCCTGCTGCAGCAACGACATGCCCCGTCCCTGCACTTTTATTTCGCCAATCTCTCCGGTATGCGCAAGCAGATCTATCCGGCTCTTTATAAAGCCTATCAGCACTGGGTAGAATACGACGACACCGGCCCGCTCGAGGCGCAGATCGCCAGCGGGCGCGAGCACTGGTTGCAGGTGGCCCGCGAGCTGCTGGGTTTGCACCGCAGCCGCGTCAAGGATGCCTGGCGGGACATGGAAACGCTGATCGAAGAAAAACAGTTGTAGCGGAGCGATACCGATGCCAGAGAACAGGCGCGTCACGCCGCTGCGCACCATTGCCGAAGTCAAGAGCGACACCTTCATTTTCGAGCAGCGCGACGCGCTGCCCGCCGAGTTGTGCCGGGAAATCATTGAGCGCTTCGAGCGCACCCCCGACGAGCAGTACGAGGGCCGTGTCGGCCAGCTGGCGGACACCGATCGCAGCCTGAAGAAGACCACCGATCTGGTGGTCAGCGGGAAGGCGCACTGGAAGGACATCGATCAGGCGCTGTTTCGCTCGCTGGGCCGCGCCATTTTGGAATTTCGCGAAACCTTTCCCTATTTCAAGGGACCGTTCAAGGACATGGGCTACGGCCTGCAGCGTTATCTGCCGGGGGAACACTATCACTGG
Organism: Thiogranum sp.; assembly: GCA_030148805.1. Taxonomy (GTDB): domain Bacteria; phylum Pseudomonadota; class Gammaproteobacteria; order DSM-19610; family DSM-19610; genus Thiogranum. The sequence continues at coordinate 283,335 of JASBSS010000026.1, forward strand.
CACATCGATGGGGGCAGCCATGATTTCAGCCAGCGCCAGTTGGTGGCGATCTGGTACCTCAACGACGTTCCCGGACCGGGCGGTGAAACCGAATTCCTGTTCCAGAATGTAAAAATACGGCCCGAAGCGGGGAAATTGCTGCTCTTTCCTCCTTTCTGGACCCACGAACACCGCGCGGTGACCTTGCGCACCGGCACCAAATACATCGCCACCACCTGGGTGGTGTTCGCGTGAACACGCTCGCGTTGACCCCCCGCGAGCCACGCGACCCGACCGAGTGGGAGCGCTACTACGCCTTGCGTTGGCGCATCCTGCGCGCGCCCTGGCAGGCCGATGGACCAGAGCGCGAGGACGACGAGGATGACAGCGTTCATCGGCTGCTGTGCGCCCCGGACGGCACCGCGCTGGCCGTCGGGCGCCTGCACCGGCTCGACCAGCGCCGCGGCCAGATCCGTTTCATGGCGGTGGCCGAAGGCGAGCAGCGCAAGGGCTACGGCAGCGTGCTGCTAGAGTCGTTGGAACAGGCGGCGCGGGAGTTGGGGCTGCAACAGCTCATTTTGCAGGCGCGCGAGCAAGCGGTGCCCTTTTATCAGCAGCGCGGCTACGAACTGGTGGAAAAAAGCTTTCTGCTGTTCGATCGGATCCAGCACTACCTCATGCGCAAGCACCTGGAGGCCTGAGACATGGCCGATCTTTTCAGCGTCACGGCGCCGCTGGCTATTCGCTATCGCGACAGCGGTGAAAAGCAGATCATGGTGGAGCGTCTGCCTTACGCCGACGGACTGCTGTTTCTGCCGACCTTCTGGACCGAGATGCCGCTGCACGAGGCGCTGCGCTACGTGCCCGGGCCAATCGCAGGCGACGGACCCTGGAAGGTGGGCAACACCATCGTCACCGTACTGGCCTGCCATGGCACCGACGCCGAACTGGCGAGCGAATTCAGCTGCTGGCAGAACCGCCTGCTGGAATTGGCGCAGGACTACCCCGCGCGCGAGCTGATCGAAAAACTGATGAAGACCCACGCCGCGGGCGCGGCCGGTATCGACATCTGCCACCCGAAATTGCGCCAACGGTCCGGCGACGACTGACCGGCTCGGCCGCGCGCCGTCGTCGCGCGCGAACTCAGGCGACGATCTCGGTCAGCGTCATGTCGCCGGAGGTGTCGACGACCACCTCTTCCACCGACGGCAGCCGGCTGAGTATGTAGCCGGACATCAACAACACCATGCGCTTGTTCTCGGTGTGAAACGCGCCCAGAACACGGTCGGCGACGATCTGGCAGCGCTGATACACATCCGGTTTTTCCACCCAGATACGGCTCATCTGCCAGCCACGCGACATATCCTCGTCCATTTTGAGATAAAACTCCTGCGCTTCCTGCATCAGTTGCTCAGGAACATCGATATCATAGGTTTGATCGTCTATGGTGAGTTTCAATATCATCGTACACTCTCTGTATTCGTCAATGGCAGGACATTCCCATGCTGCTCGTCATTCCCGCGGTACTCGATAGCGCCAGACTAGACCAGGTACGCTCGCTGCTCGATCAGGGCGAATTCGTCGACGGGCGTCTTTCGGCCGGCGACAGCGCGCGCCGCGTCAAGCGCAACGAAGAACTCGACCCCGGCTTCCGCCACCTGCAGCAGCTGAATCATCTGGTCATGGGGGCGCTGGTGCAACACCCGCTCTATCAGGCCGCGGCCATGCCCTACCGGGTCGCCACGCCCTACTATGTCCGCTATACCCGGGGCATGGCCTATGGCGATCATGTCGACGACCCGGTGATGGGGCCGCCCGGAGGTCAGTATCGCTCCGACATATCCACCAGCGTCTTTCTCAACCCACCGGATCAGTACGACGGCGGCGAACTGGTGGTGCGCACGTCTTACGGGCAACAGTCGATCAAGCTGGCCGCCGGCGACGCCGTGCTCTACCCCTCCTCGAGCCTGCACCACATCAATGAGATCACCCGTGGAGAACGGCTGGTCGCGGTCACCTGGGCGCAGAGTATGCTGCGCGACCCGCAACGGCGCGAATTGCTTTTCCAGTTGTATCAAGCGCGCGAAACGCTGCGCGCGTCACAACCCGAAAGCGAGGTCAGTACTCAGGTCGACCAGGTCTACGTCAATCTGACGCGCATGTGGTCCGAACTTTGAAATTGCCGTCGACAAAAAAAACGGGCCGGTACGCGCACGCACCGGCCCGTGATTGCCCGGCCAACCGCGCTTAGCGGTGGGAGCCCCTTTCTTCGTGCGCCATATCAACCAGCTTGACCGCCAGATCGTTATACTCCTGACGGTAGTTGTTCAGCGCATGCCCTTCGTTGGGAGCGAAATATTCCTGCGCCGAGACGCCGTGTTCCTGTTCATAGGCAATGAACTTCTTCTGCATCTCGATCATTTTCTTGATCATCTCTTGCTTGTCGCTCATGGTTTAGCCTCCAAAGCGTTCATTTCTAAGGCGTGCGCGGCACGATGATTGCGGGCCACTATATTACGGGGGCCTGATAGAGGGCTATATCCCATATGGGCAGGCCCGCCAGGCCGGTCAATAGCCGCCCTTGCGGGTGCTCTGCGGCAGACCGGCGATTTTCCGCCCCTGCTTGCTGGGCATGCCGGGAAACAGGTTATACATATCCTTGCTGGTCGGCTTGGTGCCCCATTTCTTGGCCATGTCCTTGAGGATGGTGCGCTCGTTGGGCTCGACCCCGCCTTGGTTGTAGTGTTGGTCGCGCAGGTAATGGACGATATCCCAATGCTGCTCGGTCAGTTCAAGTTTGTCGGCCGCAGCAATGGCCTCGGCAACCGCTTCGCTCCAATCCTCCGTGTTCACAAGGTAACCGGTTTCAGTGGTTTCGATGGTTTTGCCGTCGACTTCAATTGCCATAGCTTTCTCCATAAAAATTAAAAAGTTAGAGGTAGTTATTAAACCTGATTCTCTAGCAAGATTCAGGTCATTTGCAAAAATCTCAGCGTTGCTTGTCGGCGGCCGCCTGGTGCACCGCGCTGATTCCCTTGTGGGGAATGAACAGGCCGCAGCCAAGCAGCCGGTGGTCCCCCAGCGCGTGTTGCTGCACCTTGATCGCCTCGGCCGGCTCCAGGTCCGCCAGCATGATGCTGCGGGTGTAGAGATCGCCGTCGGGATGACGCAAGGCGTGGGCACGGCCGCACAGCAGCTTGCGCACCCGCAGGCCGAGCGCCTGCAATTGATCCACCGCCACGGCCATGAAGGCCTCCTCGTCCGCCGGATCGACGCCGCCGGGCAGCGCGACATAGCGGGCGAACTGGGTGGAGAGCGTACTGAACAGTTTTACCTTCGCTTCACCGATCGCCAGCGGGTAACCGCCGATATCCAGGGTGCGTCCGCGCAGCGCGCGGGCATCCTCGATCCGCGCCTTGGGCATGCGCAGCATCATGCGCGAACGCCGCGACAGATGCAGCAGCGCGCTGCCGTCATCATCCTCGGGGCGCATCCAGCCGTTACCCGACTCGGCGCCGTGAATCAGGTGGATGGCGGCCTGCGCCTCGTCTTCGATCCAGGGCAGCGCGGCGCGGATCGCGCTGGACAACTCGAAGGCATGATCCAGGGGCAGGCATTTGCAGCGAATCTGATAAACCAGATCCACTACGTCGTCCGAGACCTGTACGACACTCTCGTCTTTATCCTCTTCCCAGAACATCCGATCCTCGCCGCCTGACAATGCTCAGCGTTTGGAAGCCGCGGCAAACGCGGCCTCGAGGCGGTCCTCCCAGCTTTCCGGGGTATCCGGAAACGGCGGCCGCACGTCCATCTGAAAAAACAACTCGCCCCCGCGGGCCTTCTGCTCGACGATCTGTTTCAGTTCGTCGAAAGACTGCAATTCATGATGCTGTAACAATATTTCACTCAAACACAACATGTCTCTCACCTGTCCCGGTCGATGTCGCGGATACGATCGAAATAGCGCGCGCGGTACAACAGGCGCGACTCGGCGCCGTCACCCGCCTGGTCGAAGGCACTGCGACAGTGCAACACGTTGTTGCTGACAAAGCCCTGGCCGGTCTCCAGTCGGTGGCGAAATATATAGGGCGAATCCTGTTGAAACAAGTTCAGCAGAAATTCCGCCGCCGCCCGGGTGGTGGCATCGTCCTTCCAGACAATGTTGCGCGCGCGCGCCGAATAACGCATATGCAGGTGACCGGCGGCGTCGACCGAGAACACCGGACCGGTCTGTTCGCCGCGCAGCCGCACGCCGTTCTGGATATTCGCGGGAATCGTCATGGCGTCGGCGGCCAGCAGCGCCCGCACATAGTCGGGATTCTCGTCGCGCAGCAGCAGATAGGCGATCTCGTGGTCGAGAATCGCGTTCTCGCCGCCCCTGGGCGCCGGACGCACACACTGCAAGATCACCCCATGCAATTGCTCGGCCGTGCTGTTGTAATAACCGTCGGTGTGCCAGTTGAGGCGCTTGTCGGTATACGGGATGTACTCCCCCACGCCCCGCGGGCCCACCACCTGCAAGGAGGTGATCCCATCTTCGTCGGCGCACAAATTACTGTCCAGCCGCCGCAGGCCCAGTTGCCTGCCGAGCGCCCGCAGCACCGCCTTGTCGGCGGCCACCGTCGGCGGCAGTTGGTAGATGGCGAAATTGGCGCGACTCACCGCGTGCAGCAGTGCCGCCCGCTCGGCCCCGCTGAGGGCGAAACCGTCGTCGATCGACACCGTCACCTCTTCCAGGCGGCCGGGGTAGGCCGCCAGTTTCCGCGTTCGCCAGGCGGCATAGGCCGCCGCACAGTCCGGGTTGAAGGGACTGTGCTCGAAGCCGGGGTTTTGTAGTACTGCCAAGCTGGCCATTTTGCCGCTGATCACACTCGGTCGACGCTCATTCGAAGTCTCCAGTTTACCAGAAGCGACGCCGCCTCATTCACGCAAAGCTGCTGGAATTTATGCAGATTCCCTCGCCAGTCGAGTGGCCGACAAGGTGTCGGACGACGCCCACACGCATAAGCTTTTGATAATATTAATGCATTCTATAGTCATGGCTTTTTCGCCGGGTCCAATTTATAATCGCCGGCCGCAAAAGGCGCCTTAAACTCCTATCCCCAAAGAGATAGTGTTGCCAAAGGCGTACACCCCAAGGGTAGGGTTCTCGAACCGGTGTGCGGCACCTAGACTTCGGGGTGCCCAATGAGGGGGTTCCGCGTATCGGCCCCGCGGGTACTGATACGGGAACCTCGGCTCATCAATTTGATGATGTACCGAATTTTTAGTTTTACGTGACGTAAATGGCGGCTCTGACTGACGTACGCAGCATCCGCCAACCAACAGACTGGAAGGAGAAGGCCATGGCTGACAAGCATTACCCAACGCCTATGCTCGACGAACTGGAAAACGGCCCCTGGCCGAGTTTTATTTCCGGCATCAAGCGCCTGCGCGACGACCACCCGGATGAGCGTATCCGTAAAGTAACCAATTCCCTGCTCGGTCAGCTCGAGCACTCCTACGAAACCCGCAAGGGCTACTGGAAAGGCGGCACGGTATCCGTGTTCGGCTACGGCGGCGGCATCATCCCGCGCTTCTCCGAGGTCGGCGACGCCTTCCCGGAATCCCGCGAATTCCACACCCTGCGCGTTCAGCCCACCCCGGGCAACTACTACACCACCGACATGCTGCGCAAGCTCGGCGACAGCTGGGAGAAATGGGGTTCCGGCCTGCAGACCTTCCACGGTCAGACCGGCAACATCATGTTCATCGGTACCACCACCGAGAACACCCAGCACTTCTTCGATGAAATCAACGAGTACGGCTGGGATCTCGGCGGCGCCGGCCCCTGCGTGCGCACTGCCATGTCCTGTGTCGGCGCGGCCCGTTGCGAAATGTCCTGCGCCAACGAGCACGGTATCCATCGTCACCTGGTGAACAACTTCACCGATGACGTCCATCGCCCCGCCCTGCCCTACAAGTTCAAGTTCAAGGTCTCCGGTTGCCCGAACGATTGTCAGAACTCGATCGAGCGTTCCGACTTCGCCGTCATCGGCACCTGGCGCGACGACATGAAGGTCGACCAGGAAGAGATCAAGGCCTACGTCGCCAAGAAAGGCCGTCAGTACATCATTGATAATGTCATCACCCGCTGTCCGACCCAGGCCCTGAGCCTGAACGACGACGACACCCTGGCGGTGGACAATCGCAACTGCGTGCGCTGCATGCACTGCCTCAACGTCATGCCCAAGGCGCTGCACCCCGGTGACGACAAGGGCGTGACCATTCTGGTCGGCGGCAAGCGCACGCTGAAGATCGGCGACCTGATGGGTACGGTCGTGGTGCCGTTCAAGAAGCTCGAGACCGAGGAAGACTACGAGTCTCTGGTGGAACTGGCCGAGGAAATCATCGACTTCTGGGCCGAGAACGGCCTTGAGCACGAACGCTGCGGTGAAATGATCGAGCGTATCGGCCTGGTGAACTTCCTCGAAGGCATCGGTGTGGACGTCGACCCCAACATGGTCAACAACCCGCGTCAGTCCTCTTACGTCCGGATGGACGGTTGGGACGAGGAAGCCGAGAAGTGGTTCCAGCGCCAGGCGGAAAAAGCCAGCGCCTAATCACCCGGTTCCTTAGTCCGGTATAGGTGGTCCGGGGCGGCTGTGCCCGCCCCGGGGCAGGCTAGACAGTACTCAAATTCAGGAGAGCAATATGGCAATGGCAGACATGAGGGAGCCGATCGAATCGGGTTGCCCCGACGGTTTCCAGTACATGCATCCGGTGATGCGCAAGAACTTCGGTCAGTGGAAATACCACGACGATCCGCAGCCCGGCGTACTGCGCCACGTGGCCTTCAGCGGCGACCAGGTCTTCACCATCAA